>NZ_JASZYN010000002.1:0-1137470 GCF_030316965.1 Variovorax sp. J31P207 | reverse complement strand
CCGGAGGCGACGACGGCCATCAAGCAGGAGATCGAGCTCGCGCGGAATCAATGGGTGTTCTATGCGGCTGCGCTTGCGCAACGGGGTGTTGAGATCGCCTCACCGGAGCGCTGCGCGAACGTGTTCGCGTCCAGCGAAAACATTCTGCTTGTAATGGACAAAGTGACCAGCATGTACAGCCGATTGACTTCCTGACCTGTGAGGCTGCCCGATCGCTCCATTGAAGCGATCTGTCGAAGATCGATTGTTCCGTTGGCCAAGGCTATTTGGGCTGCTAACCTTGCCCAAGGAATCCGCACCCCATAGCCGAACTCATGAGTGGGGTGATCGTACTCTCGGTGCGGAATGAAACGGTGGTCCCGGATACTTCCTTTGAGCGACTTACGAACACAGCTTGCGCGCAGAAATTCCAAGTTCGTAAGTCCCTGTCGCAAAACGACGTTTCGTCCCAAAGCGCACCGAATTACAAGATAAGTACGACCACCCCAGTGGCTCGCCGTTCGTCAAGGATGCCGCGAAATAAATCACGGTTGCCAGTCGCCCTCGGCGGATTCTCTTGGCTTTGCGTGACTTCCATGGGAATCCCGTCGCCTTTATGCCGCAAGCTCTCATGTTTATAGCGCGCCCCACACTAAAGTAGAGCTTCAAGCACCATCGGCGACCGAGGAGGAGCGCAGGGAAATGGGAAGACCCATCTCATTCGCGCCACATGACCTACCAGAGCATTCGAATCACCGGGCCACACGAAGCCTTCTATCAACTTGGGCAGCCCATGTCTGTGTACGAGGGGGGCGTCCTGTTGGCGACATTGGACCCCGTCCTGGTATTGAACGGAGGGACACAGATTCACGTTGAAAGCCTTGCCCCAACGAAAGTGATGGTGGATGAACGAAGGCACTTTGGACGCTTGATCTTCTTTGAGATTTGCGCATTCGTCTCGGAACACTTCCCCCAGGTACAGGCCATCAGCTTTGTCTTTCCCCGCCCGATCGACTGTCAAGGAGGACCCGCGCAGCAAGCGGCTTCGCGCGCGGCCGCGCTGGGTCGGATTGGGGTCGAAGACGTTCGCATCACCCCCTACACGTCGGGCGCGCACGTGGTGTCCGGCACCTGGGTCTACAACGAAGCGAATCTTGCAGCGCTGCATGTCGCGCTGGCCGAGCAGCGTGCGATCTTTGATGCTGACCCGATCGTTGAGGCCAAATTCGGGGTCGCGGGTGCGATTCGGCGCCTGATTGCGCGGCTGAGGCCCGATCGGTAGCGTGCGCTGTGGCACGATTCCCCGCCTGCCACGCCCACATTTCATCCGGAACCGCTTCCCTCATCACGCCCACCGATAGCCAGGCGAATCAGAGCGACGGGTACCGGATGCTGGCGTGTGTGGACGGCGCCGGCGTGCGCCTAGGCGTTCTGCTCTTCACTGAATCTTGACCTCTTTATCGCTTCTCCTTCCTGCCTTCAGGGCCGGCCGAAAAGCCACCGTACCTCTAGTTTTAATAAGTCCGGAATTCGGGGACGACCACCTACGCGTGGGTGTCGCGCAGGTGTTCGCCCTGTTCCACGAGCGCCTCGCCGTGGCGCCGGATGATGTGCTGAACCTGCGGCAGAAGCCGAGCTCGGCGCACCTCTTCGAGGCAGCCAACGGTGTGCGGACGGACAACAGTTGACCCTCGCCAAGCAGTTCCCAACCATGACCGCTGATGTCCGAGGAGTACTTGCAAGAACGCACGTCGCGGCAGATGCCAGGTTTCAGTCCGGATTCCATTTCGTGCGGCTGCGGCAGCGATGCTGATCGGATGCGTGACGCTCACGGGTGCGCAAACGGACCTGCAGCGTTACAACGACCTCATCGCGCGCTGCAATGATGGTTCGCTGCGAACCCCGCCACGCAATGCGTGTGAGCGCGCGGGGGGTACTCGGCAGACCTCCAGACAGATAACAGGTCCACCGTGATCTCACTCAGCGGCGCGTCGAGGGAAGGCACCGACTCCAGCACCCTCTACACCTCGCCGGACGGCCGCGCGGTCATCGTTCCTCCGGCTGGCGCCGCGCCGCCGGCTGACGCCGTGACCCACTAGGCGCTGCGCCGAGATGAGAGGCAGTCATCCTGTTGCGACGCGATTCACACCGCCGACCGTGGGCGGTCGAAGGCTCACGGCACCGGCTTCGCCGAGAACGCTGCGACATCTCCAGGTTTGCGCAGCATCTTGTCGACGTCCGCGGCGTGCAACTCCTCGGCGTGGATCATCTGGCGCGCGAACTCCTCCAGTGCCACGGAGCGGCCTTCCACCAGCGACAGCAGTTCGCGATACAGGGCCAGCGCACGCGCCTCGTTGTCGAGCGATTCGCGCAGCATGGCGGCGATGTCATGCTGGTGCGAATCGAGCAGCGACCCGATAGCGAGCGAGGGGTACTCGCCGAGCGTGGTGATCCATTCGCCAACCTGCTGCGCATGCAGCAGCGATTCGTTGGCCTGTTCGCGCAGCCACGAGACGATGGGAATCCGGCCGAAGCCGAACACCAGGAAGGAGTAGTGGGTGTAGCGCACCACGCCGGCCAGCTCGGCTTCGAGCAGCCGGTTGAGCACGGAGACGACCTTTGCTTGATCGAGCTTTTCCATGTCAGTGCCCGCGGAGGGTGAGGATAGGAAATTATGCGCCTCGCTCCCGTGCTCCCGTGAGGCCGCTTTTTGGGTTGTCATACAACCAGGCCATCAAAACAAGCACAGCTCCCTCTGACCAATCAGGCAGCCGACCCTGACCGGAACTTTGCTGAACCGCACACCCCCAACTTCTGGATGCTCTCCCACCCCCTTCGGCGCGCGCTTTGGCTCCGGGGCCCAAAAGCAAGCGGGCGCGATCGGCGACAACCATGACCGTGTCAATCTGTCGAGAAAATGCGAGTACCACGATCCATTGACCATTCCAGTTGTCGATGAAGTCTCGAGCTTTCGTGCACATCGCGAGTCGCGCGCTAACGGGGGCGAGGCGCGGCGTGGCCAGCGCCACTCGGCACCTCTGCTGGCCCTTCCAATGAAGATCTGCGTGCCCGGAGAACGCTTCGCTCGGGCTCTCAATCTCGACGCGCCCCACCAATCCTCTGTTCTCAAACTCCGAGTCGTGCTCGTTCAAGATGTCGCTGATGGTGGCCCTCCCGTGAGCCTGCGCGGCCAAGAAAAAGCCCGCCGAAGCGGGCAAGACCAAAGTGGTCGGAGGAGGACTCATGATGGAAGGCGCTCCTGAACTGAAGCTGAACTCTGAAGGTCAAAAGCGCTGGACTGTCGCTGCGCGATTTGCGCGAGCGAGGCACTTGTTCATGGCGCCCAACCTGACGGGTTGAATTGCAGGCATCAGTCTCAGCGCTGTCGAGACTTTCGGCGGCGACGCAGCCGTGCTGCCGTTTGTCAACGCTCGAACTACCGCTAGAGGCCGGCAGCGACGGCAGTCGCGGCTACCAGAGCCTCCACCAGGGTCGACGCGTACGCATGTGCAGTGGTCGAAGGTCGAGGCTGTCGACAATGCTGGCTGCCGCACCGAAGCGGTTGGCCGGTTCGGGATGCTCATCTGATGAGGCGCGATCGTCTCGGGTCGCGTCATGCATCGAACGCGGGGCTTCCGGGTTCAGCGAAGCGGAGACTGTGTCTGGAGCGGGCATGACAGTAAAGTTGGCAGGAGCTTCGTGGGCCTGGCACGCGCCCCATCGCTCGAAAGGCCTGTGGGTTGCATGGCAGTCGAGCGAACCATAACCGACTCCTGCGCAACGCCTGCGTGCATTTTGTGCGGGCCTTCGGCATCAGCGCGGCGGCATGGAATGAGGCGTTGACCACTACAGACTGTCTAGAAACTCTCCGACCGTAGCCGTGCAATGGTCGAATCCCGGCGTGTAGTCCAGCGTAGCGATGGCATTGAACGCGGCGCGCAAGCCGGCATGCGGCTCCCGAATCTGGGCCAGGAAAGCAGCCCGATGGCGCAGCAGGAACGGTGTCGCAGCCAGAAGTGGCTCGGGCTCCCGCTCGATCACGAGCGCAAAGTCGAACAGATCGCGCGCCGTGACGCGATCGCCGCGGTGGTACATCTTCTTGGCAATGATTTCAGCGGCCGTCTCCACTCTCACGGAGCGGCCGCCGATGTCCCAAGTCTCCCAAGCATCGGCCAGCAAGTTGGGAGCGGCCACGAAGTCGACCTCCCCCTCCTCGAACACCAGCTTGACGAAGGCGCCGGGCTGCTCGGTGTAGTCCTGCGTCAGATCTGCTGCCGTGTCGCTCAATCGAGGCGTGACAAAGCCGAGGTACTGCGGATCAGGCACAAAAATGTCGATGTCCTTACTCAACCGATGGCGGTGACGGAACATCAGCACAGTCCCACCGCCGAAGGTCCAGAACGGATCCGCGATGCCGCCGTACTGGCTGATCTCGTCGATCAGCGCCAGGGCCCGCGGGAACAGTTTCTCCCAGGGTCCGCCTGGCAGCGACCCGGACTTCACGCCCACAGCGCCCGCCGGTGCACGGACAAGGATTCGGCGAGCTTTGCCACGTTTCGCCAGACCTGTCGAGGAGGCAGATGCGCGCGTGAGGCCGTCTCTTCCACCGCCATCACGACGATGGGCACGGGCGCTTCATCGAGCAAATGGGTCAAGTGCGGGGCAAAGGAGGGTGGCACGTCACCGCTCGCCAGGGCCTGCTCGAGCGCCTCGGGGGCCAGTTCGCGGGCATAGCTGACGCTGGCCGTCTTGGCCGCCATCCACAGGCCGCGCTTCTTGCGCCGCGCCTGCGTATCCGGTGTTGGACTGTCCAGACCCAACACCGCCATGACCTGCCCCACGCGGTTGACGCCCAGGTCGCTGAGTGCGCCGTTTTCCAGGCCAACCAAGGTTTGACGAGACAGGCCGGTCAGATGCGCCAGCTGCGCTTGGGACAGGCCCAACTCAGCGCGCCGCGCTCGCACTGCATGGCCGATGTCGACAAGGTTCATGACAGATAGGATCGAAGATTGTCCAAAATATTGGACATATTACGCCTGCCCCGCCCTCCCCGCAAGGAGGCTGCTTGGGCCTCTTCCCCCTCCTGATCAAGAGCAGAGGTGGTGACGTGTCTTCGTCGCGGCGAGCAATTACGCTAACGGCGCACCGAAGATTTCTAACCGAAATCCGAACACCCGCACTCCAATGCACTTGCTCGCACGCTGGCAGAATGCTCGTTCGCCGTTAGCGTATTCATGCCCTCCTATTCCCTCTTCGACGAAATCCCCTCCGAGGGCCATCGCCTCGCATTCGAGCGATGGCTGGATGGCCAGCGGGCCTCCGGTTCCCTGCGGCAGCCCGCCTCCGTCGAGGTCTACCGCGACATGTGGGGCGCCTTCACCGCTTGGTGCCTGGGCCAGTCACCGGCGGTCACCCTGGCGTCGCTCGACTTGCGCGATCTGCAGGCCTTCCAGGCGGCGCGCTTCGGGCGCAAGAGCTCTGACATGTCGCTCTCTCCCCGCCATGCGCTTCGTCTGATGCGCCTCGTCGATCGGGTCTTGCGCCACCATGCGGCCCAGACCGGCGAGGCGCCGAACATGGCGGCTTCCGACTGGCTAGCCGCCCATCCCGAGGTTCGGTATGCGGAAGCGGCCCATGCGGATCCCCTGCCCGAGTTCCTTTCGGTGGCCGAGGCGAAGCACCTGATCACGTTCCTGTCGGATGCGCGGCCCCGGCCCGGGCTCACAGGCGCACGGCGCGACAGCCATGCCGCCTTCACCTGGCAAGAGCTTCGCAACCGGTGTGCGGTCGCCTTGCAGTTGGGGGGTGGCTTGACGCCGGGCGACGTCCGTGCCCTCACCCTGTCGTCACCGATCTCGCGCGGCGGCCGCGTGCGCGATCGTCCCTGGAAGGTCTCCGTGCCGGGCGACGGGAATTCCGCCGCGCGCGAAACCCCTATTGCTCCCTGGGCCGGGGAACTGCTGCAGCACTGGCTGCAGGTTCGCGCGGAAGCCAGCATCGAAGGCGACTTCCTTTTTCCGTCGACGCGTACGGGCAAGCAGTGGCACAAGGAGTCGCATTACAAATGCGCCAAGACAGTGCTGGAGGATGCCGGGATCGACAGCCGCGAGGGCGGCTCGTTCCGCCTGCGCCACACCTTCGCCTTGCGGCAGCTGCGCCGGGGCTTCGAGCCCGAGACGGTGGCGACCTGGCTGGGCGTCGAGCCCGAGGTCATGGGGCGGTACCGGCGCGTGGTGGCAGCGCCTATCGATGTGGTCTGAACCGAGGACGCAGGAGGGTGGCGCCAGCCCACCGTGCTCGCGCTTCAGCGGCCCTGGTTCAGCCTCTCCCGTCCTTGGAGTGTCAAGAACTGGCCGCCTCGCGGATCGGCCGCAACCAATCCGTTCGACTTCAGGCGGTCGGGAACTCTGATTTGGTTGGTGGCCGCCCGCCGGGTGTCGGCCTCGAGCAGCACCTCGAGTGTCCGCCACTGTTCGTCGTTGAGCCGAATCTTCGTCACCATGGCATCTCTCCTGCGGCGTCTTGGACCCCGGGCAGACTTTGCCGAGTGACTGTCGGCGGCGATGTGCGTTTACGCACAGGATTTCGCTGCTGACCGGCTATCAATTCGCCGGCATCGCGTCCAGGCGCATGGCCGAATCGGCCAAGCCTTCCAGGATGCCGTCCGCAACCCGGGCGGGGAAATCGCTTGGCAAGCTCGCAGTCACCTCTTCGATCACGTCCAGCGTGCGATCGAGGATGTCTTCGATGATCGCCTCGGCCGTGGGAGCGTAGAAGCATTGGGCCGCCATCGCATTGAAGTGCCGACGCTGCACGTCCTTCATGAGGTAGTGGCGGTTTTTACCCGAAACAGCCATGGCCAGCTTGACCCTGTGCCAGTTGAACTGGTTAGGGCCTTTTCCGGCCGCGGGCCAGATGGACATGACGTCGTATAGCGGCGTCATTCGGTACAGGCCACCGGCGAGCAGGTGGAGACTGAAGTTCTTGGCGTGCCCGTCTGGCGCGGCCAGCATCCAGAAGAGGATCTGGGCGGTCAGCAGCGTGCGCAGGTCCTCCTGGGCGGACTCCGAGTTCCTCAGCACCTGGGCGAGACTCTGCACCCCCGGCCCGCCGTCGGCCTCGTACTTGAGATGAGGCGATACGCCAAGGGCCTGGCAGAAGTCTTCCTGGGGCAGCCGCAGGTACCAGGTGCCGCTGGCGTGCAATTGGCGGTCGAAGCGCTTCACGCTCAGCACGCGCTGCTCGCCGAAGGTCTTGATTTCCGTCTCCGCCACCGGCAGGCCATAGGCTCGAAGGATCGCCAGGCACAGCCATTCGTTCTCGACGGACGTCTGGAGGTCGACCTTCCTGTTCCCGACCAGGCCGAGCGGGAGCTTGAGGATGTGCGTGGTCGGGGTGGACCCGTGCGGGCGCAACCACTGGCCGTCGTGCCACAGCAGCGCGGTTTTCTCCTGGGCACCCGCCAGCGAGATGCGGAAGTCGTCCTCGTCATCGTCGGCGCCGAATGCATTGGCAGTAACCGATTTCGTCAGCAACAGCTCGATGTCCTCGTCGTCCAGGGGGGTGCCCTGGATGCGATGGACGCCTTCTGGGCCTTCATCCTCAGGGAGAAGCTGCACCGCACCCACGCAATCCCGCCCGATGGCCTTCAGGAGGTCGAAGGGCTCCAGGGAAGCGATCTTGAATCGGGACGCGATGCGCTTGCGGATGGCATCGCTGTCCGGCAGCAGGTTGTCGAAGTAGTTCTCCACGCGGTCGCCCCTGAGAAGGGTGTTCCCGTCGACCCCGAAAGGAAGGGACAAGGACAGCGGGCGGCCGACTGGCGAGTCCATCCAGCCCTGGTCGTACTGGAGCTCCACGGGACCGCGCGTGGGGATGCGCCAGGTGCCCACCCTGACCCCGTTGGCCCACACAGACAGCGCCTGCGCGTGCGTCTTTCTTCCCATGGCCTACCACTCCGAGGCCGCAGACGGGCCCGCACGGTCCAGCACCTTGATGCGAAGCTCGTACAGGCCGGTCAGCGCGAGCAGTTGCTCGACCGTCAAGGAGGAAGGGTCCGTTTCCAGCACGGACAGCCGGCTCTGGCTGATGCCGATACGCGCACCAGCCTCGGCCTGTGTCAGCCGCTTGGCTTTGCGCGCGCTCGCCAGAAGATGACCGAGCTGGGTTGGATTGGAGAGGAACCGTTCCATGGCGAATATTCGTTTGACAGATATCTGCAGTATATTCCTCTTACGCATAAAGACAACATATCTGTGCGGCGCATTTATCTCAGGTATGCGCTGAGGGATTCCGGGCGCGATTCCGAACCCGCAGCGAGGTAGTCGACGAGCCAGAGACAAGATGCAATCCATGTCCTCTGAGCCGATTGGATCGGTGCGATTCAATCGCATTGGCGCACGACTACATCCGCACAATGCCTGTTGAGGTCGTCAACTCAGTGGCTCTCTTAAGTACTCAAGTCAACGCGAATTGCCGTGTTTCGAGCTTGGAGTGGCAGAATCACTCGTAGCGAAGGAAATACTTCGCACCTGACTACGAAAGCAAGCAATGGCAAAAAGCTACCAGCAGATACAGAAGCAGATCCAACAACTCCAGCGCCAAGCCGACGCGTTGCGTGACAGCGAGATCAAAGGCGTGGTTGACCGCATCAAGGTCGCGATTGCTCACTACGGGCTGACCGCCGCTCATTTGGGCCTTGACTCCGTGTCGAGCAAAGGCGCCAGGAAGAAGGCTTCATCAAGGTCCTTGGCTCAGTTCAGCGATGGCGCGGGCAATGTCTGGTCGGGCCGTGGCCCACGTCCGCGTTGGCTCCGTGATGCACTGGCCGCGGGCCGGTCGATCGACGAATTCCGAGCAGGCTCGAACACGAAGTCCAAGCTGGCTTCCGCGATCGACAGCTTGGAAGCTGCAATGCCGGCAGCCAAGGCGAAGAAGGCCAAGCGCGCGCCTTCAAAGGTCAACTACAGCGATGACGCCGGCAATTCGTGGACCGGCCGCGGTCCGAGGCCCCGTTGGCTGAAGGCTGCGCTGGACAGCGGCAAGACGCTGCAGGATTTCGCCAAATAGCCATTCGCTGAACAAGGCACGGGGATCGAACTGACCATCCATGGAACCACAGGGGTGACTTCCGCTCTTTCCGAACGCTGCGTCAGGAACGCTTCCAAAGCTCGGCGTAGCGGCGCTGGTGACGTGGACTCGCCCTTCCTCGATTTCCTGCATGCCAACCGCTATTCCGACATCCGCCGCGTAAACGGCCTTGTCTGCGGCCTGTCCCGCTTCAACTTCACCTATGGCTTGGTGGTCGATATCGGGTGGTCAGGCTACGGGCGTCGCTACTGCTACGAATTGGAGAGTGACGCTCGAGCAGCGCTGGCCACCTGGGACGGCGAAGATCACCCGAGCGGACCATGGATCAAGTGCAAAGGCGCCGGCATCGATCTTTTGAATCCGTTGATGACGTAAGGAAGACAAGAATGTCCTATCTCGTCGACATGCCACCCGCCATTCGACAGCGCTTCTGGATTTTGCGCGGGTGTGGTCGTTTCGCTGCGGCAGAGAATCGCGCTCCGTTGGCCGGCGATGGCTCATCACTGGGGGCCAGGTTCTAGCGCGCCGATGTGCTCAAGAATGCGGTGATAGACCTTCGGGTGAAAGAGCAGACCATCCGGCAGCATCACCTTGAACTTCGGTTCGGCCTGGAAGCGCTCGATGACAGACGGCGACGTCACGTAGCCATGGGTACCAATGACCAAGTTCCTGAATTTCGCACGAGGCGTGTACGCAGCTTCGAGCACCTCGTTATCCGTAGCCCATGCGACGGCCCACGCGGCCAGTTCGCAGTTAGTGGTCAGGTCGACGAGGGTCTTCGTCGCGTGCTTGCTGTCCGTGAGTAGCTCAACCTGAATTCGTCATCCTCTGTTATTGCCCCATTGTGGTCTGCCGCTCTACAAGACTTCACGTTTGGCGGGTGCGAAAAACAGAAGGATGTCACGGCGTTCTGTCATCCGACGACGGAACGCCGCGTTGTAGGTGTGACCAGGCCGAAATTTGAGGCTGGCCAAAAACCTCTTCAACTCCTACCGTCACACACCCATGAAGCGCACCCTCCTCTCGTTCGCAGCCGTCACCTTCGCACTCGCCGCTGGCACCTCGTTCGCGCAAGCGCCCGCCGCAGCCGTTGCGCCTACCCCCGCCCCCGCTGTCGCGGTCGCGCCGGCGGCTGCGGTCAAGGCTCCGGCAGCTGTCGCAGTGCCCGCTCCTGCTGTCAACAAGGCCGCCGCGCCCGCAGTCGCCCCTGTGGTCGCCGCACCGGCAGTCGAAACCGTGAAGCCGGCTGCCAAGGCTGCTGAGAAGCCGGTCAAGCACACCAAGCACGGCAAGGCTCACAAGAAGTCGAGCCTCGGTGTTGCCAACAAGGCTGCACCGAAGACGCCTGCCGCTGCCTGATACCCAGGACTACCGACCTCCCAGCGCGAAGCCCCCTCATGAGGGGGCTTTTCCGTGTCCGACGTGAATTGAACACGGGGAACTCGCGCTGGAGAAAAACAAGAGCCCCGACACTCGGGGCTTTTGTTATTTGGGATACGCGTCAATCCCTGAGTGCCTGATAGCCCGCGGGCATGCACTTGAACGTTCCCCCGATGCCCTTGACCAATCCTCGTGAAGAAGCTCACGAATTCGTGGGACATCCGTGCGCTCGCCGATGGCGGACATTTAAGCGGCATGCGCAACGAAGACTCCCGCGACGCCTGGTTGAACCAGTCCCACCCGCCGACGACGGCTTGGGAGGAAGAGCTACGAGGTCATCCAATCGAATGTTGTTCTGCTCGCAGCAGCTGAATGGCTCGACTTCTTGGATGTTCCTGCGGGTTTGACTAGAGACCAGGTCATGGGCGAGGTGGATTCAGTCGCCCTCGTGGTGGACCCCGAACTCATCGCAAGCGTGTACGTCAACCCGCACTGGGACCCAGAGCACAAGCTCGACCTGCTCTTTGAGGGGACGATTACAGCGATGAACGGCGAAGCGTTCGACCTGGTCGATGGCACTTTGGTCCTGCGCTGAGCTGCGTTGCCGTGGGTCAGAAAGCGGCCAGAACCGGCTGGTCAGCTCCACCGCAGAATTCGCGTAGCAGCCGTTCGCGGGGCCCGGACAACCGGCTCAGTACGGTTGCGCCCACGCCTCGCGCGGAGAGGTGTTGTAGACCTTCACCCGCGATGTCGGGTCTCGGCGACAGACTTGACACGCCTCGGACTTCGTTACATCTGGGTTGTCGTCCGCGTCACCCGGCAGATTGCGCTGCGCGTTGTAAGCGGCAGGTCGGCAACCCTGCAGACCAACAAGTGCTTCAAATGGAAATGACACAACCCGCAAATCGCATTCATCCTTTGATGGCAGGCGCGGCCATCTCCGTCATCCTTGTGAGCCTGCTAGGCGCTGCCGCTTTGACCGGCGTCCTGCCGAACGTGCATGCCTCCGCGACGCCTGCGGCACCGGTTGCCGCGCAGGCGCCGGTGGTTGCGCCTCCATCCGCATTCGCGCAGCAGATCACGCCCCCCGTTGTGGTGGCTCCACAAGACCGCGGTGAAAACGCCGTGCACAGAACGGTCGTGCATCACTCCCCGACCACACACGCACAACCGCCATCGGCCTCTCCGTCGTACGCCCAGGCATCCACATATCCGCAGCAGCCCCCAACCACGCAAGCCGCATATTCGCAGGTCCCGCCCGCAGCCCCTCAGCCTGCGCCGGCGACGCAATACAGCCCCGTTGGCATCGGCGTCGGCGCAGTGGTCGGAGGTTTGCTGGGGAACCAGGTCGGCAACGGCAACGGCAAGACCCTGGCGACCATCGCCGGAGCCCTGGGTGGTGGCTATGTTGGAAACGAAATTGCCAAGCGAACGCCCTCAGTGGCGCCGTAAGTCTCCGGCGGTTCGGCCGTTGAAGGCGCGATAGGTCAGGCAACAGTGTGGAGTCGATTCTTGTTCCCTCTTCTGCCAATCGCTTCCGCGACGAATCGTGCGCCGATGTGCTGAGACGGCACACGCCAAAAGCGAACGCAAGGCGTGGGGGTCCGATGCTTGGTCGGGCGACAGGTTCGTACGGGGCTCAAGCCTTATAGGCAACTGCCTCGATTTCGACCTTGCTGCCGGCCACGTTCTTCGCCTGTAGGGTCGAGCGTGCCGGCCAGTGACCAGGGAAGAATTCGCCATAGACGCGATTGAATTCCTCGAAGTCGCTGACGTCTTCGAGCCAAACGTTCGTCTTCACGACATCCCCCAGCGTGCAACCCGCGAGCGCAAGCGCATGAGCAATGTTCCTCAACGTCTGGCGCGCGTGTGCCTCAATGCCGCCCGCGATGATGCAGCCGTCTTCATCTCTTGCGACCTGACCGGATACGAAGACGAAGTCTCCGGCCTTCGTTGCCATCGAGCGGGGCAAGTTGCGCGTCGCCTGATTGGTCTCTGAAAAGCATTCAATCATTTCGGTACCCCCAAGAAGAACCCCCTGGGCCTTTGCGACTCACGATGGTCGGGTGGGACCGCTCTCAGAAAGACCGCAGGTACTACGCCTTTTACGCCTCCTACCCCCGGCAGTCATCCGTTTCGTCCACTTCCTGCGAGCATCGCGAGATGCTTCCAACTAGCGCGTACATCCGCTTGACGCACTTTTCGCCGACTGACTGGGCGGCTACAGTCGGCCAAGAGCGGACTGTCGACGCGCCCCCTCGCGCTGGTCGAGCGATGGGCCCGCATTCTTGTCACCATGACAAGATTCAGCCCTAATCTTGTCATCTGACAAGATTAGGCCAGGACCGAACATCGGCGCCGACCTTCAAACCGAGCGTCATAGCTGCCCAGGACGAGCATGAGCATTCCTTCAAACATCGCAGTGTTCTGGGACGCCTTCTGCGCCGAAGTCGGAGTGGATTGCTCCGACCGGTTCTTTGAGGCGTTCCACTTCGATGACAACGAGGCCACTGCCGACGAACTTGCCAACCTCGTGCTTGCAGGCGTCAAGCGGGCCACCGCCGGGCTCCTCTGGTCATTTGAGAGCGCTCGCGGTTCACCGCCAAAGCCAGGCGCCCTCAGTGTCGTAACTTACTGGGATGGAAGGCCCGCCTGTGTCATCGAAACGCTGGAGGTCAAGGTGTTGCCGTTCGAGCAAGTCACAGCGGAGTTCGCGGCAGTCGAGGGTGAAGGTGATGGGTCGTTGGAGTACTGGCGCCGGGTGCATTGGGCGTACTTCGGCCGCGAGTGCGCGCGTCTGGGCCGAGAACCGAGCATGACCATGGATGTTGCGTGCGAGCGCTTCAATGTTGTCTTCCGAGCCAATGCTTGAAAGAAGCACGTTGCAGCCAGGTGCACACCCCACCGGCTTGAACCGGCCACAAGCCGACCTTCACCGTATCCGTTCAATCTCGCTGCCCGTGGGCCTCGGTGTCCAGTAGTTCCTGCTCACAACAGCGAGCCGAGAACCTTGCCTTTTTCCTTTGGTTCCGCCTTCGCGATGGCTTGGTGCTGAGTCTTGGAGAGTGGCATCAATTTCTCCCCGTCCTGTTCGACGAAGACCTCGTCCCGCAGTCTAGCGAGCGCGTACAGGGCGGTCTGGGTTTCGTTGAAGCCCAGTTTCTTGGCCAGCGCCCGGAGCGCGTCTCTCGACACGGTAGTCAGCGTGTCGTCTTTGAAGTTCAGCCTCAGTGGCTGCTGGGTGGTAGTGGCAGGCATTGGGGGCACAATTCGGCGCAAAGCGCCGCACATCAGAACATGAGTCAACTCAGCCCACCCGACCTCGCACTCTATCGCGCAGTGGACGAAGTACTTCACTACCTGTGGGACCCCATCGGGGTCGCGAGCATCCCTGGAGCACGAGACGAATACCACGGCTATCTCCCCCACATCTTTGGGATGCTCAAGAACGGGAGCGTCGAGGATGAACTTGCCGAGTACTTGAGTGGCGTCGCGACCAACCGCATGGGGCTGTCGGCTAGGCCGGACCACGACCGCGCGATAGCCAGACACCTGCTGAACTGGAAAGCGGCGTTGAGCGAACAGCAAGGCCAATGACGGCAAGACGCGGACACGACGAGTGAGCACGTTCTACGATTCATCTGCTGCGCCTGACCCCCAGGTCTGGCTTTCTACTTCCTCTCAGCAGCAGCTTCGGCTCGTGCGAAATTTTTACGCTCAGGCCCGCGATGGAGGTGTCGGCAAGGTGCACGTGTTGCTCCACTCGAACGTCGAAACTCGGATTGCGAGGGGACACGGCCCCACGACCAAAGCGATGTTCAGGTTGCAGTCGCGAGGGCTTTCGCGGCAGGAGGCGATTTCTGCCATCTGCCAAGCTCTCCTCAAAGTTGGTGTTGGTGACGTTCCGGGTCGTGCGACCTTGGAAACCGAGGAAAACGTGGCGCTCAACCAACTTTAGGACTTCGAACAAGGAGGCACCATTCGCAACGGGCGCCAGGCCGTCATGAGCGTCCGCTTTCGCTGACGCGCTACTTCCGCTTCGGGCCCATTCGAGTCTTCCCCTCTTCTCCGTAGCGGCCGTTCAGTGCCAGCCGATGAGCCAGCGGCGTTTCCTTTGCGCTGCACTTACTCGTGTCAGCCTCCGCCGCAACGCTGTCGACCGAGGACGCGGTTGAGCAGTCCGCTACGAACGATGCCCAGAAGGCTCGTCGCTGTGAACCCCGCTTGCTGCGTCAGCAAGCCCCAATGCCGGTCGTCGATGGCGAAGCCGAGCATGCAGAAGTTGGCGATGAGAAACGCGATCCAGCCATAGCGGGACAGTCTGGAGTTCGTCGCCAGGAGCAGTGCCCCGGTGAGCCCGAAGAGCGAACCCGACCACTCGAGCATTGCCGACGAGATGAAGAGATGCAAATTCATCGGCGGGCTCCCGACGAGAAGCTGCTCGACGCGGGGGACCGTGCAGCGGTCTCATCCCGGCGCGGATACGCCGCCGTGGGAACGCAGCCGAGCTCGTGCGGGCCCGCTAGGCGCGCATCGAAGCGCGCTGAGCGCGGCGCCGGTGGATACAGGTCGCGCTTGGCGACCGCGATCGCCGCCTCCCGCGTTCGAGCGCGGACGTAGGCCGTCCTCTTGTAGCTGGGCTTCTTGGCCGGGCCGGCCACCACGTGGACGGCCCACTTCTTCCACTCGCGGGTGGACCAGTAGGCAATGCCAGTCTCCTCGTCCGGGAAGATCAGGCGAAGACTCCTCGCGGCCGCTCCACACCCATGGCCAAGCGAGCTTACGTTGCCCATGTCACGCCCTCCCCGCCGCCGAAGGCGGCATCAACGGAATCCAGTGCTCTGCGCGAATGCGCGGCGCGATGGCGAGCAGCTGCTCGCGCAGCCGGGCCTCCTCGACCTGGTAAGGCGGAACGGCGCACCACCGATGCAGAGTGGTCGGGAAGGCCCGCGAGTAACTGGCACACCACACGGTGCCGCCGACTGCCGAAGGGGCTTGAAGAATGATCTGTTGATTCATGGTTGGTCTCTGAAGAAGGGAACGGTGGCTCTCGCGAAGCCGCGAGCTGAAAGGAGCCGGGACGCGCTACCGTCCCGGCGCCATATCACTGCGCGGCTTGCGCAGGCTTGGCCCTGAGCGGCGTCGGCAGCCAGCGCGTGCCCTCCAACTTGGCGGCGCAGTAGGTGACCGCCTCCCCCTTCTTCATGCCAGCGACCGGCTTGGCGACATCGGCACCGCAGGCCTCCGTCACTGCCTCGATCAGCTGCGCCTTCGAGACACTCTCCAGGTACTTGGCCGGCGTCGGCGCCCACCAGTCGGCCATGTCGATGCCCAAGGCCTCGGCGAGCGCATCGGAATCGTCGTAGCCGCTACGCTCCCGGCCATGCATTGCGTCCAACGCGCTGGCCGAGCAGAACGCGAGCAATTCCAGCAGCGTGGCGTCGTCCTGCTTGATGAACCATCCCAACGTCGAGGCTGCGCCATCGCCACCTGGCAAGCGATCGCCCCATCGGGACTGCGCCTGGTCGATCACGCTGGCGGCCTGCGATTCCCCGTATTCGGTGGCACGCGTGCTCAGATGCGTGTTGGACGTCAGCTGAGCGCTGACCTTCAGCGGGCTGGAGGAATGGAAATAGCCATTGGCGAAGATCGGACCTGCCAGCTTGTGAACCACCAGCGCCAAGGCCACGTGGGCGTTTTCCGTCAACGCGGCTTGGAGCGCTGCCGTGCGATGGGCGGTCAGGTCGTGCACCAATCGTTCGGAGAATTCCGCGCGCTCGCCCTTCGCCGGCGTGTGACCTTGCAGGTGCGCCGGCACCGGCTTGCCTGCCTTCTTCAACTCGGCCACGACCGCCTTCTTGTCCTGCGCCCGCATCAGGCCACGCGTGACTTCGATACGGCCGTCATGGGACATCGTGACGATGACACCGCAGGAAGCCAGCTGCTTGGCACTCCACTCGGCCAGCGAGGCGTGCAGCAGCGAGATGCTCTCGCGAATCTGCTCGGCGTCGGCCTCGGCCTGTTCGATTCGGGCCGCGAGTGCCTCCCCTTCCTCGCTGTCGTCCTCGACGGCGTCCCATTCAAAGTTCAAGGCAGCGATCGCCGCGCGTGCTTCCTCGGCCAGGGCCTTCCAGACCTCCATCCCCTGCGCCTGCTCGTCGGTCATCTTGCGTGCCTTGGGCCGCCCGCGATCAAAGCTGTTCATCGTCGCGTAGTCCACACGAAGGTGGGCCTCGACCCAGGACCAACCGGCCGCGCGCTCTACCTCCGCCGCCCCTTCCAGACGATCCATTGCCAGCTTGTGGACCAAAGCACCGTCCTGCAACCAGCATTCATCGGTCGACACGGAGAACAGGTCGCGGCGGACGATCCCGCCTGCCGCCTCGTAGGCCGCGATTCCGACGAACTTGGCGAGCGCGCTGTCCCCTTGAACCTCGTCGTCGTTCACAAGGGCTTGCCGGAGCATGTACGCCGAGCGGTTGTACTCGTGCAACGAATCCCACGCGGCGATCTGCTGCGCATGGTCGTCCACCAGGCACAAGACTTTCAACTGATCCATGTCCGCCTTGCCGTCGCGGAACAACTGGATGAAACGCGGTGCGAGGTTCGCGAGCTTCATCCGCCGCTGCACCGTCAGCACCGACACGCCGAACTGACCTGCCACCTGTTGCTCGGTACGCCCCTCAGCGATCAGCCGTGCGAAGGCTTCGAACTCGTCGGCGGGATGCATGTTCAACCGGCCCGAGTTCTCTGCCATTGAGATCGCCACCGCGCGTGCCGATCCGTAGAGCCTGCAATCGATCGGCTGGTCCTCGGCAAAGAATCCGTCCACCACGAGCCATTGGCATGCGGCGAGCCGTCGACCTCCCGCCTCGACTGCGAAGCGATCCTCGCCTGCGTCAGTGACAGACAGGCGCTGCAGCAGACCTTGCGATTTGATGAGGGCCGCAAGTTCCGGGATGCCCTGGTCGCTGCGTTGCTTGCGCACGTTTGCAGGCGAGAGGAAAAGAGCGTTCAGCGGGATGGCCACATCGCGGCCTGGAGCCGGTGCGGAAGTCGCTTCATGGATGTCTGCGGGTGCGTCCACGGTCATTGCAATATTGGTCATGTGAAATTCCTTTCGGTGTGTTTAAAAAGCTACCGGGTCCCTAGATTCCGAGCCCATCGGTTGATGGGTTCGAGGGCGAGTGGCTGGCTCCCGGATCTCGCCGCCGTTTCCCTGAGTTCGTCGCCCGGGGAACGGAGCGGCGGATCGGACAGGGGAGCAAGGGGGAAGCCTTCGTAACGCGCAAGCGTTATGAACACCCCCTTGCAGGGCGCAAGCCCGATCGCCTGGCCGAGCGGACGCACAGTCCCCGGAAGAAGCGACGAACCCAGGGAAACGGAGAGCACGGCAGAACCGCCACGCGCCCTCGGAGCCGGCGCGCGCCGAGCGCCTATGCGGCCCTGGGCCGCCTGGTCAGCAGAGCGAAGCGGCGCAGCGCAACCGAAGGGCGCAGCGCCAAAGGCGCGGAGGCGTCAAGGATGGACGCCCGAAGGGGCGAGACCTCTGGGCTCGATGCGAAGCACGACAGCCCGGTCCCGGAACGGGAGACGCCATGGCCCCCCGCTCGACCAGCGATGGATGAGCCCTCGGGGCGGCGATATGCTCGGCGCTGCGTCTGCAAACCAACCTGCAGCGAATATGGGCATGGGATTTCTTGCAAAGGTAGACCGCGACGAAGGCGAACCCACTTCACCGGAGCCTGCGACGCGAGATCCGCTAGAGCTCCTGGCGCGGGAAGCTGTGCGCGTTGGACTCATTCGCGAGGGCGACAAGCCCGATCAGATGCTCGTGGACTTCTGGATGTCAGCCATCGATGCCGGAGCCGCGGTCGCGGACCGCTTCCTAAACCCAGAGCACGACGAGCACACCATTGGCGACGACATCTAAGTGCACCTGCACGAGTAGCGGTCGAAAGAGCGGTGCCAATAGCCGATCGCGCAGCGCGCAGCGCGCAGCAGCGATCAGGCGCAGCCTGTTCGCGGACCCCAGAGGGCGCCAAGCGCAGCGCGGCGGGAGAGGGCTGGCCAGCCTTCTCCCTGGAGGGCAACCGAAGGGCGCAGCGCCATCAGGCGCGGAGGCGTCAGCCGACCGAAGAGAGGGAACGATGGAAGCCCAAACAGGGAGAGACGAAAGGGAAAGCTCCGCCCTCCCCTGCTCTCTTCGCCACAGACGGCCCTACGTCGCACACCCCCCGCGAGCGCACCAACAGTCGAGTCCCGTCACGCTCGCTTCAGCGCGGCACTCAGACCCCCGCCCAAACCGCCGCGCTCGTGATCACCTCGCAAAACCGCGGCCCGGAAAATCCGTCTGGATAGAGGGTCTCCATGGGAGGAACCGAGTCGGTGCGACCTTGAGCACCGAAGAGGCGTTCCGGGTCGTGGGTCAGCTCGACATCGTCACGCAAGGCGATCAGGATTTCTTCCAGCGAGACCTTCAGACATCCTGAGAAGAACTGATGGTCGCATTCGATAGAGGTGTCGACGATCCAGCCGTGAATTCCACGCGGGACCGAGGAAGGGTGCAGCCCCAGGGCGGCGCAGAACGCTGAGTCGGTGCGAAGCGCGGACTGCACGGCGGCGACTTTGCGCAGGACCTGCCCGCCGGCCTTGCGCAATGTCGAGGTGGCGTGCGCCCAGGCGTCTCGCTGCGACATCCGGATGAAGGTCGACTTGACCTCCATCACGATGACCACGCCATCCAGGGCGCACACGACGTCCACTTCACCGGCATCACCGAAGCTTTCCCGGTCGGGCATCCAGTTCAAAGCCACTGCAAAGCCGCGCGCTTGCAGGGCCCGCGCCAGGTTCGCCTCGATCTGCTGGGTCTCAGCGCGGAACTCGCCGCGGCGCTGACCCAGGCGGCGCAGGTTGTTGATGGCCGCAGTGCTGTTGTTCTGCAGGCCCACCAGCCAGGGAAGCTGCACCAGGCAGGAACCGAGCTTGAGGTAGGGTCGCTCGAACAGTTCCGGGGCGTGGTCCTGTTCCGAGGGCGAGGCGACGCGCTTGACCAGGGAAGTCCAGTCACTGGTCCAGAAATCGAGG
Organism: Variovorax sp. J31P207; assembly: GCF_030316965.1. Lineage (NCBI taxonomy): Bacteria > Pseudomonadati > Pseudomonadota > Betaproteobacteria > Burkholderiales > Comamonadaceae > Variovorax > Variovorax sp. J31P207. The sequence goes on along the minus strand of NZ_JASZYN010000002.1, from coordinate 1,117,934 downwards.
ATTCGCGCTGCCATCAGTGCACAGCCATTGGGCGACGCCGGGGTTACGGTCCAGCCGACGATGTTGGTGATCTTGGCCGCTCGGTCGGACCAGGTCAACGGGAAGCGGTTCTGGAAGCCGGCCTGGAGTCCGTCCGCGGCCAACAGCCGCAATGCGGTGACCCAGTCGCCCGTGTCGCGAAGGTGCGAGGTGAAGACCTCGAGGAAGTCGCGCTGGAAGAACGAAGAGGTAAGCTCCAGCGCAAGCAGCGCCTGGAACAGGTCGAGGCGCTCGCCCTCTTCCGTGGTCACCTGCTCGGCCACGCCGTACACCTCGCCGAGTCGAAGCCGCGTGCGTGTTGCGCGCAGGTAGGCGAGCCGGTTAGCCTCGTGGTTTTCAGGGCGCCCGATCGTCTGCGTGGCAAGGGACGAGTCGCGGAACTCGGCCATGGCGCGATAGAACCAGTATTCGTGCAGCCGGGCGAGCTTGCGGCCGTCGCGCTCCCAAGCGAGCCGCGACGCTTGGTCGATTTGCTCGATCTCAAGCACGTTGCCTCGACGAACGAAGCGGATCGCATCGTCGAAGCAGAACGCATCCACCGAGCGCGACATGAACTCGTTGAGTTCGATCCGTGCACCGATCAGGGCCCGGAATGCCACTCGGTCGGCATGCAGCGTCGATGGTTCGATGCCGCCTCGGCGGAGCGCGGGCGCAAGGTATTTGCCAAACGACGCCTCGATCGCGGTGTCGTCGAGCGACACCTCGCGTGGGTCGACGGATCCCAGCTTCCACAGAAGAATGTCGTTGATCGCATGCCAGGCAACTTGCTCGGTCGACATGGAGCCGTCGCTGCGCTGCGGCGTCGACAGGCTCTCCGGCACGAATTCCTCGAAGGCGTGAAGGCTGGCGAGGATCAGGAGTTCGAAGGGCGTGACATGCGCCAGTTTCCTCTGCAACTCCTCTACCTCGTCGAGGCGGTCGCGGTGCGCCTGCGCGAAGATGTCGAGGACGCGGCAGAGCTCAGCGATGTCTGGCTGCGACGCCGCAATTGCATCGAGTTCCTGGCGCCTCGCCGAGGTCGGCTTCAACACCAGGCGGGAGCGACGCACGGCCACGCAGAGCGATTCCGGACACGCCAGGGCGATTCGATGGAGCAATGTCGGATTGGCGCTCTGCTCCTGGGCGAAGTACCTGGCCAGTGCGAGGACCATGATCTCCGAGCGCCACGCTGCTGCCGGCACCTCTTGCCAAGCGGCGCAGGACCAGAGATCCCGGTTGCGCTGCGCCGCGCTGACCTTGCGTCGGCCCTGCATTTTCGGTCTGCCGTCGAGATACGCGGTCGCTACATGGGTCGCGGCAGTCTGGGTCGATTCTCGAGCCGGGTCATAGGCTGCAAACAAGGCGTCGTAGAGGTTGCTCATGCGTGGGGGCGCGAACATGATGGGGCGGTGCGCCCGCAGGGAAACGGCGCGACGCGATGGTGGTGACGATTTTCTGGAGTTCCGTGCCCCCGTCTTCGCAGATGCGGTAGCGCCGAAATGACGACGCCCGCTTCTCGTTTCGGGATTCGGGTGTGGTCCCGATCAGTCGGTCGGGCTTCTTGCCAAGCAGCAAGGTGCCCGGGCTTGTCACCTCGATGCGGTCGTCGTAGATCTCGACCATCGGTCAAATGAGCGCGATCTTGAGAGCTATCGTGATCGCGTCAAACGCTTCTCGTAGCTCTGGCAACGGGGTCGGAGTCAGACCAGGAAAAAGCCGAAGATGCAGCTCGGCGCGGTCAAAGAACACGATGGCCGGACCGAGTTCAACGCCTAGGCGAGACGTGTAAACGATGCCGTCTGGCGCATCGGTGTGTTCGTAAAAGGCACGGGCGAGCGCTTGAGTCGTCGAATAGGGAGCGCCACCCATCCCATGATCCAAGCCCATCTCACGTGCTCCAGCGCCGTGAAGATCGACCAGCTTCAGTTTTAGAAGATCCGCCACGACAACGGTTAGGCTGCGGCCATCGTGCTGAGCCTGAGAGATCTCGTACTGTCCCGCGCTGGCGTTATACGTGCCATCTCGAAGCATGGTCTCGGCGTAGCAGGTTTCAAAATTGGGAGCGCAATACAGCGTTGTGAACTTGTTCTGAGGGTCGTCGTACCGATTCCCCCTCGTGGCTCGAAAGCTGGGCTCGAGGCCCTTGAATGCCGTGGAGCAAACACGAAGGAGAACTGCTTCTCTTGGGTGAGCCCAAGAGAGTTTGGGTGGCAGCACTACCGCCACCGTCAGGCCATTTCAGCGGCGTAGATGCTGGCAGCGTCTACAACGCTCTGCATGTCTCCTGCCCGAAGCAAGTCCAGCGGAATGACGCCATCGAGATTCGGATTGCTCCGGGTGAGAAAGAGGTACATCGCCCACGGATCGAAATCCTTGAAGATGTCCATCAACGCAGGCATTGCCGACGCGACGGGTCCCTCCAGTTGCCATGAGGGATACCGAACGATGCGTCCGCCGTGCGTCAGGCCAAGCAACTCTCCGCCCTTTCGACGGGTGTTGATGGTTTCCCGGGTCACTCCCAGGATTTCTGCGATGCGATCCGACGAGAGCATGTCTGCCCCCTTGAACATCCTCGTCCTGGCGGCGGCTCCAGCATCCACTGCCGCTTGATAGCCCGGAGATGGATTCAAGGCCACGGCGGGTATCTCGTGCGCTGCTATCCGCTCCTGGGCAGCTTCCGCCGCCCTGGATACCAGAACGTCGAGATCAATCTTCTGGGCAATCAGACTTTCGATGGCCTCCCGAAGGAAGCTGACTGCCCTATCGGCGCTCTTCTTGGCAACGAAAGGGGTCGCGGGCGATACATGTCCAACCCGTTCTTCAATCGCTCCGACAAACTCTCGAATCGAGTCGCGAGCGTCGAAAAGCGGGGACAACTTGGGGTCGAGCTCGAAATGTCCAACAACGTGCTCAACGCTGACAGCTCCCCACCGGACCTTACTTTCACCCGAGATCCAAGTGCGCTTCGCACCCCCGCGCTCCTCGACGAGCCCCTTCAGCAGGGGGTTGTAGTGGACCACGTACGGAGTTGTATTCGACATGAGCCGATAGTATCCCGAGGCTAGTATTCGTCAAGTTCGTCAGAAAAACCGCAGACGGACCAGCTGACCCCTGCCCTCCCCCGGGCCTGCGCCACCCGGCGGGCAGGCTCAGCGGTTCTGGATTCGCCCCACGAACCAGATCGATTGGGAGTAAGCACCAACATTACCCCTTTGGGGCTGCGGCAGCGATGCCAGCGCCTCCAATCACGCACCCGGCGCCGCGGCCACCACGAGCAACTGCGCATCCGTGGGCTTGTTCCAGTTCGGGCCGTACGCGCCGGCCGCGTAGTAGCTGACCATCTCGTGGCGCACCATGGGGTGCGTCCATCCCTTGCCCACCAATCTCTGGATGACCGCCGGATGCGCATTGCGACGAACGAGATCCTCTTGAAGTCCCTGCACCAGATCGGCCTGGCGATCGGAGGGCAGCGCCGACAGTTCAGCCGCTAGCATCTCGATGCGTTCTGCCAACCATTTCTTTTCCCATTGCGCCAACCGCTCGCTGGGGGGCACGGCCACAACCTCAGGCTCGGGGTCCGGGGCAGCCTTCTCAAGCGACTCTTCGTGGGCGGCCAGATGGCCGGGGAGCACACTCTTGAGGTATCGCAAGGGATCGCGCAAGGGTTCGGGGAACGCATTGGCGGCGCGCTTCTCGACAGCTTCGATGGCAGTGGCAACAGCGGAATCGCCAAATTCCTCGATCAGTCGCTCTATGCGCGTGTGATCGATGCCCAGGCGCTCTGCGCTGGCCAGAACGGCCACGTCCACCGGCTCCGCTGCCGTGCGCTGCTGGAGCGCCAGGACCCGTTGCGGTTTCTTGCGCACGGTGAATTGGAGATCCGACACGAACCGGCCCGACTTGAACTCGAGCATCTCGATCTCGATGTCCGCCAGTGCGTTGATTTCAGCCAGGGCGGGTCGAAGGGTGTCGCGCTTGAAGATTCGGTACTCCAGGCGCTGCAGCCGCTCGTCGTCAGGGCGGCCGAGCAGCACGGGGCGCCACCAAGCCCATGACTTTCGAGCCGTCTGGCCAACGCCGAGGTAGCGCGAACAGATCTCGTAGAGCGCGACCGCGGGATGCGAGCCCAGTTGCGAGATGACTTCGAGCGACAGCTTCGCAAAGATCTCCGGATCGAGGAGCTCGTTGCGCATGTTCACGGCGTACGACCACTCGACCCAGATCTGCCCGCGCTCCTTCACGAGACGCGCGTGGGACAGCATCCCGCAGACATCCCAGGTTTGCCACTCCCCTGCCGTCGGCGACTGCCACTCCACCAGCGTCGTGATCATCGAGCGCAGGTGCGTCTTGATGATCTTCATGTCCCCGCTGTTGTAGTCGAGGCCCTTGACGATGTCCGTCAGGGCCGCGCGAAAGGTCTCGCGCTCCAGGCCCTGGTTCTGCGCTATATGGAGCAGGACGTTCCAGGTTCGGCGCCCCAATGCGGTGATCTTGCTGTTCTGCGGCACAAGCGCCAGGGAGAACACTGGCTTGAGCAAAGGAACGGCGCCGCGGGGAGGCGCGGACATGTCTCGGGGTACAGGGGTGACCATGGCCGACTGTAGCGCAGGCCGCGCTTCAGGTGAAACGCGAATTCACCTGTCGCGGCGGCGCCTTTCCACGAAAGCTTCACTGTAAAAGCTCCACTTTACTGGCACAGAGGAGTAGCCAAGGGCGCCTGGAGGTCACTGAAAAAGCTCCATCTCGAGGCCTTCACAGTGAGCGATCGGCTGATATCGAGAGCGAACGGAGCGAAAACCTGGGGCAACCGTATCCCCTCCGCCCTGGGCCTGTAGAGGCTCCGGATGCCACCGTATCCACTCTGGTGTCAACCGAAAAGACTCCATTTCTCACCGAAAATTCTCCGAAAATCAACCTAAGTAATTGATTTCATTGAAGAAAATCAACCCAAAGTATTGAAGGAGTTCAAGGAGTTGGACTTCAAAAAATACCTGACGGGTTCTTTCTGGAGCTTTTTCAGGAGAGAGCACCTGAGACTTGGACGAAACTTCGACTGTTTGCGCAAATCACGTCCAACACGCACAATCCGCGCATCAGTCACTAACTCGTTCAATGATGGAAATCAGACCTCAGATTACCCTGGCTGGCGTGCATCAGCAGGCAGCAGATGCGGCGGCCATGTTGTCGAGCATCCGCTCAGCCATGTTGGCGCCAATGGTTCGCAAGGCTGCGCCGTCGTTCAGCGCAGACCAGGTCGCTACCCTATGCGAAGCTTCGTCGCGGGGGTCGTTCGCTCACCGCGTTGCCAGTCGCAAGGATATGCCGTCGGGAACCCTCGTGTCCAATGGACGCAAGCGGATCTTCACCTTGGCCGAGACCCGCCAATGGGTTCGGGACTACCGCAAGGACATGCTGAGGCCCGAGGGCGCGGAGGCAATCACGATCTCCATCGCCAATTTCAAAGGCGGCACGACGAAGACCACGACCGCCATGACTCTGGCTCAGGGCCTCACATTGATGGGCCACAAAGTGTTGGTCATCGACACGGATCCCCAGGCCTCCCTGACCACCCTCTTCGGCATCCTGCCCGATGTGGAGATCAATGCCCAGGACACCATCATGTCCCTGGCGGACGGCTCCTCGACCACAGTCCGCCCAATGATCCGCTCGACATATTGGGACGGTCTCGACCTGGTCCCCGCGGCGAGTTCGTTGTTCGATGCGGAATTCATGCTTCCCTCCCGCCAGGGGAAGGAAGGTCTGTCGGGATTCGAGTTCTACAAGGTGCTGGATCTGGGGATCGACGATGTGCGCGCGGACTACGACGTGATCATCATCGACAGCCCCCCTGCCCTGTCCTATCTGACGATCAACGCGTTGATGGCAGCGAATGGAATCATCATGCCGTTGCCGCCGGAGACCCTGGACTTTGCCTCGTCGACCCAGTTCTGGTCCTTGTTCTCTGATTTGACGGAGACGATGCTGGAAGGTCGCGGACAGACCAAGAGCTTCGATTTCATCAACATCCTGCTGTCGCGGGTACCGCCGAAGGCCGGCCGCGGTGCATCGACGACTGCTGACGCGGTCCGCGAGTGGATTGGTGCCACCTACAAGGAAAAAGTGCTTCCGTTGGAGATCCCCCGGACCTCGATCGCGTCCCAGAAGTCGTCGGGCTTCGGAACCGTGTACGACAGCGAGGCGGGCGATGCCAAGGACAAGACTTACAAGCGCGCTCGGGATGCGTACGACCTATTTGTGCAGCACATCGAGGTTTCGGTCCGCAATGCGTGGGCGAGGCAACTGCCTCCGCCGGCAGGGGGGTTGTACGGTACAACCCCCCTGCGAATGGAGGCTTGATGATGCAAGTTTGGCGATCTGAATCGCCTGGAGACGGGGGGGTTGTACCGTACAACCCCCTGATCACGGTGAGCTGTGATCTGTCGTTCAACGGAACACCACGACCGCGCTTCGCACAGGCACGCGTAGTGACAAGAGCGCAGGCAGCGCCCCATGGAACCGAATAGGAACAAGCAATGGCAAACAAAGACTTGGTGAAGCGAGCGTTCAGCGTGACCCTCAATCTGCCGACAGCGCAGCGGGCCGACGCGGCGGATGCGGCAGAAGAAAGCCCAGCGACCACGAAACTGGTGGAGCCGGCGCTCCCACCTTCCACCCCGGTGCTGGCGGCACCGTCGGCGGCACCCAAGACGGGGCCGGGCTCCATGCTCGCGTTCATGACCGAGCAATCGGAGGTCCACCGGGAGGTGGTCCGCCTGCGCGAGCGGCTCACCGAATTCGACGGCGCTCAAGCGATGCGTAAGCTCGATCCAAAACTGATCACGGCATCCAAGTGGGCCAACCGCGACGCGTCGCATTTCCAGACGGAGGCGTTCACACGTCTCAAAGAGGAGATCGCCAGTGCCGGCGGCAATGTGCAGCCGATCAAGGTGCGAGCCATCGAGGGGGCTCGTCCAGGATCGCCACAGTTCGAAGTCGTGTTCGGTCATCGTCGGCACCGGGCCTGCCTCGAATTGGGCATCCCGGTGCAAGCCTTGATCGAGTCGGACATGAAGGATGTCGACCTGTTTGTCGAAATGGAGCGGGAGAACCGTGAGCGCGAAGACCTCTCGGCATGGGAGCAAGGCGTGATGTACATGCGAGCGCTGGAGCAGGGGCTTTTTCCATCGGCCAAGCAACTCGCCGCAGCCATCGATCGCGACCTGGGCAACATCGGCAAGGCCATGGCCTTGGCCAAATTGCCAAGCCAGGTCGTGCGCGCGTTTGGCTCTCCTCTGAATCTCCAGTTCAGGTGGGCGACGGCGCTCAAGGATGCTCACCAGCGTGATCCGGAAGGGTTGCTAGCCGCTGCGCGTGAACTGGCTGCGAAGGTGCCGCCTCCCGCGCCTGCGGAGGTGTTTGCCGCGCTTACGGGGAAGGGGAGCCGCGCGAACGAGTCCGCGTCGACTGAATGGAAGGACGACGACGGCAAGCGAATCGCGATGTTGGCGATCGATCGAAAGGGCAGGGCGACCGTGTCGTTCGACCAACCCATGGATGAGGGCCAGCGTCGGAAGCTCGCGAAGGCAGTTGACGCATTCCTGGGACGCAAGGCATAAGGAAATCGCCGAAGCGCCTGACTTCTGCGTCGGGTCAAGAACTCGCTGCATGCGGTCGGGCCGCACCCAGCATGCGCGGCAAAGGGCCTGGGGTAGCGCCTGGTATCCACAGTGCCGAACCCAGGACGCGTATCGACCGCTCAGGGTTCCGCGCCAAGAGGTTGGCCGAGACGAAGGAATCGGATCCTCGATGCCTGGATGACGGAGAAACGCCCGCCCGGTAGGGGGTTGTACGGTACAACCCCCACCCATGATGGGGGAGGGAGGTGATCAGTTTTATCGCTGATTCCGGCAGTGGCGAACCAGGTGTACGTCGGCGGAAGGACCCTTCCAGCTCCCTCTTGCCCATCTCCGGCCGCTCCCCGTGAATGCTCGGTACGACCGATTCGACCGGGGTGGCTACTGGGTCGGCTCCCTCTTGGGAGGGGGGTTGTACGGTACGACCCCTGGGCCGGCGCCCGACCCAGCGCGGTTCGTTGGCCTAGCAGGGCCATCCAGCCACACTGGTTCCCCGTGAACGCCCCAGCAAGCCGATCCACCAGGGGTGTTTTCGGCCGCCACCTTCGGCCTCCCTCGTGAATGCCAGGCATGGGTCGACCGACCGGGGGTGGAAGGGGTTGTACGGTACAACCCCCTCGACAAGATCTCCTCTAAGTCGGAGAACGACGACGAACCGTCGGCTGAATCCGGTGCCGTTTTCGACGGCGAACTCAAGGACAGCATGCGCCGGCTTCAGTGTTTGACGGTGAAACACCCCCGAAGTGTCGGCGGCGCGGCCTTGCAATACCCATTCGACGTGCGCACAATTGCTATCAAATCTAATGAGTGCTAGCAAATGCCCACAATCACTATTCGCGATTTCCCCGAAGAGGCCCATGCGGCCCTCAAGGTGATGGCGGCGGACGCTCAGAGGGGCGGTCGCCGCAGCGTGGAAGGCTTCGCGCGTACCTTGCTGGTGGAAGCAGCTCGCAGAAGGGGGCCCGGACTGGGTAGCCAGCTCCTGTCCATTGGTCGTCAGTTTCATACTGGTATTGACGCCGCGCACGAGTGCATAGCGAACGAGGACATTGACGCCCTGTTCAAGCGGTCGCCTGAGCACGGCGAACCGGCGTCCTTGGAATGATCCTGCTTGACACGAACGTCCTGTCAGAACCCCTGAAGCCGGAACCTGCGGCTGCCGTGATCGCTTGGTTGAACGACCAGGCCGTCGACCAGTTGTGCATCAGCGCGGTCACTGTCATGGAGATGCTGGACGGTGCAGCCCGTCTTGACGTCGACGCCAGGAGGTTGCGTCTCGAAGAAGCCATCAACAGCCTGATTGCGCGATTCAGGTGCTTGCCATTCGACGAGTTCGCCGCTCGGTCCTATGCGCCAATGGCGGAAAGGGCGCGTCGGGCAGGGCATGCCATTTCAACGCGCGATGCCCAGATTGCGGCCGTCGCGCACGCCAACGGCATTGAGACGGTGGCGACGCGCGACACCAGGCCGTTCACGGCCATGGGTCTGCAAGTGCTCGATCCGTGGCGTGTGTAGCTCGCCGAGCGTCGGCGGGTTACCTGGTGAGTGCTGGCGAGGCGCACGGCGCGCACCCGGAAAACTCCAGCAATATCAACAAGTTGGAAAGATCTTCTCCTAAATCCTCGTGGAGAGCATCGAAAAATCGCATTGATGATAATTAGTTTTATCATGATCGCTGCAGCAGTCTGTCGCACATGGGGTTCCCGGAGAAGGGCGGCCGCGTCGCCCGACTCATCTTTGAAATGTCCAACTTTTAATCGGCAACCGTGATGGCTAAGAGAGCGCTTCCAACCGCTGCAGACCTCGGTCACCTTGAGGATGAGGAACTCGAGCGCCTGGCAGTCTCGTGGCGTGCCCAGGCCTTGCGGGGCGATGGAGATGCCAAGGGGGTCGCCCATGCGCTGGAGGTCGAGCTCCGCCGGCGCTTGCGCGCAAGCCGGCTCGCGCCGCTGCCGCCGGAACCCCTGGCGCCCCCACCCCCTTGGTGGAACTTCTGGGCGCCCCGCCGGCCTGAGGCCAACTGAAGGCGCGCCCGTTGAAAAAGTCTCCCACGCCCCGAAAGCTCCACAGCGGCCATTTCGCCTTCATGCGGGCCCTGGCCCAGGGCCTCGATGAGCGCGCGAGTTGGGATCGGTACCTCAGATCAGAAAGCGAGCATTCGGACCTGCGGACCGTGCGCCGGACGATCGCCTGGATCCGCGACGAGTTTGCCGCCGCCGCCAAGCGTGAGAACAAGCCGGGCACCGCCCGGCTGATCCTGCTGGACCCCGAACGCTTCACGGCGGCGCCCAAGCAGCCGACCGTGGCCGAGTTCGCGCTCGCGCAGGGCATGGAAGAGTTCTCGGAAGCCGAACAGCTCGAGGCCTATGAAGACGCCTACCCGCCCCGCGCCAGGAAAGGCGGGGGCGCAAGCGAACCCGGGGGAGGGCAGGGCGCCTTGTCGGCGACGCGCCGGGGCCGTGTCATCGAGCGGCAGTTGGAAGCGCTGCGGTGGCTCCAAGGTCTCGTCGCGCAGGATCCACGGCCGGGAGATCGTGTCAGCGCTTGGTTGAATCCGCTCGTCGCCGCGCGACTCGAGCGGGCCGGTTTGTCGACGCTGTTCGACCTGGTGGAACGCATCAATGGCACCGGTGCGCGCTGGTGGGTTCAAGTCCCTGGCGTGGGCGAACTCAAGGCGGCTCGCATCGTCGAATGGCTTCACGCCCACGAAGCGGTTCTGGGTCTGAGGGTCGGCACGCACGCGGCGCAGCGGCGCTCGGAATTGACCCTGGATTCCTTGACCAAAGTGATGCCGGCGGCGACGGCCCTTCGACCGTTCGAGAAATTCCTGGTGCCGGCAGAACTCGATGGCAGAGCAGGAAGGTACCGTGCCCCCGTCGACAAATGCCTTCTCGTGGCCCGCGACGACTACGCGGCGATCGGCGCCTGGTTGGCGTCCAAGGGAAAAGGGGCTGAGGATGGCGAACCGTCGGCAACGCAGCGCGCCTATCGCAAAGAGGCTGAGCGGCTCCTGTTGTGGGCGGTGCTGGAGAGGAACAAAGCGCTGTCGTCGTTGGGGGTGGAGGACATCGCCGTGTTTGAGCGATTCATTGCCCATGCGCCGGCGGCCTGGTGCGGGCCCCGGCACCGCCAGCGCTGGTCGCCGCTGTGGCGACCATTTGAAGGTCCGCTGTCACCGGCGGCAATTCGGCATTCGCTCGGCATCCTGAGAAGCCTGTTTACCTTCTGGATGAGCCAGGGCTACGTGACGGGGAACCCGTTCACGGCGGTAGCGCTGCCGAACCTGCCGCAGCGACCTCTGGGGTCTAGCCGAAGCTTGACCTTCGCCCAGTGGGACCTCATCGATGCGCTGGTGGAAGACCATGTCGACACGGAGCCTCGCCGTCGACTGCGCCGGGGCATGCGCTGGCTGTACGCGACCGGGCTGCGCTTGGCCGAGATCACTCGTGTGAAGTGCGAGGACCTCCAGCAGGTCGAGTACCGGACGACCGGCGGATCAATGGCGACCGATTGGATGCTGGCGGTGGCGGGGAAGGGCGGGCGAAGCCGCGAGGTTCCGGTGCCGCATGAACTGGTCGACGAACTGGGTGACGAGCTGGTGCGTCACGGGTTCGAGCGTAAGGTCAGTGCACCGGGCAATCGGAACGTCCCTGTGTTGGCCCGCTTCGACGACGAATTGGCTCGACCCACCGCGTGGTCGGCTTCGGGGCTCTACCAGGCGATCAAGGCATTTCTGGCGCAGGCGGCCGACACCGTCGAAGGGGATGACGGCGAGCGGCTCCGAAAGGCCAGCACGCATTGGCTTCGACACAGCCATGCTTCTCATGCGCTGCAGGGCAGGGGAGGGCAGCACCCGGTCCCGATCCAGGTGGTGCAGAACAACCTAGGGCATGCGTCCGTCGGGACGACATCTCTTTACCTGACGACGGAACGCGACGAGGGGCTGCGGGCCATGCGGGGGTTTTGGCGCTCGCGGACGGCGGATTCGCATCAATGAGACTTGCGAAATCTTGCTTTCTCAGCGAGCGTCAGAATTTGGGCATGCCATCGCAGCACCATGCGTACGAACGGACGTCGGCATAAAAGTAGCAAGCGATAGACCGTGTCCTGTCATTCAAGGGGCCGGGTCAGCTCACTTGATGACTCGCGCAGCCGAAAAAACTTGCGTCACCTGTCGGTTTGAGAGTACTCGGATCGTCGTAGGTATATCCGCCTAGATGCGAACCGCTCTGGCCGCTTTGCCCAGCGTCAGTCACTTAGGGTTTGCACTCGGTCGCTCGTCCGGTGATTCGGACGACGCCTCGATCTCCCATCCGGATCGGCGTCAGAGCATCCTGCCTTCCGAAGCATCAAGCATCGTGAAATCAATGACTTAGCGCGCTTTGGCGCCCGTGCCGCGCGTGGCACATCGATTGCTCTGTACCAAGGCCGACCGCGTCGCCCGATGCGGACCCTGGCCATGACACAGGAGACAAACCGATGAGCACCATGGGTGACCTTGACCCCACGGAAACCGGCGAGTGGATCGACGCGCTCGGCGCGGTTCAGCAACACCGCGGTAGCGAGCGAGCGAATTTTCTGCTGAATCGCCTCGTCGACGAGGGCCGCCGCGAGGGCGTGTACGTGCCCCGCTCGCTGAACACGGCCTACAAGAACACGATCCCGCCCGAGAAGGAAGACAAGTCGCCCGGCAACCGCGAGATCGAGCACCGCCTGCGCTCGATCATCCGCTGGAACGCGATGGCGATCATCTTGCGCGCCAACAAGGACTCGTCCGAACTCGGCGGCCACATCGCGAGCTTCCAGTCGGCGGCCACGCTCTACGACATCGGCTTCGGCCACTTCTGGCACGCCGCCACCGATACGCACGGCGGCGACCTGCTGTTCATCCAGGGCCACAGCTCGCCGGGCATCTACGCGCGCGCCTTCCTCGAAGGCCGCCTGAGCGAGCAGCAGCTGCTCAACTACCGCCAGGAGTCCGAGGGCAAGGGCATTCCGTCGTACCCGCACCCCTGGCTGATGCCCGACTTCTGGCAGTTCCCCACCGTGTCGATGGGGCTCGGCCCGCTGATGGCGATCTACCAGGCGCGCTTCCTCAAGTACCTGCACGGCCGCGGCCTTGCCGACACCGCGCCGCGCAAGGTCTGGGCCTTCATGGGCGACGGCGAGATGGACGAGCCCGAATCGCTCGGCGCCATCTCGCTGGCGGGCCGCGAGAGCCTGGACAACCTCGTGTTCGTCATCAACTGCAACCTGCAGCGCCTGGACGGCCCGGTGCGCGGCAACGGCAAGATCGTGCAGGAGCTCGAGAGCGTGTTCCGCGGCGCCGGCTGGAACGTCATCAAGGTGCTCTGGGGCAGCGGCTGGGACGCGCTGCTGGCCAGGGACAAGAGCGGCAAGCTGCTGCAGCGCATGGAAGAGTGCGTCGACGGCGAGTACCAGGACTTCAAGAGCAAGAGCGGCGCCTACGTGCGAGAGCATTTCTTCGGCAAGTACGAAGAAACCAAGGCCCTGGTCGCCGACATGAGCGACGAGCAGATCTGGGCGCTGACCCGCGGCGGCCACGACCCCGAGAAAGTGTTCGCCGCCTACGCTGCCGCCGTCAGGCACAAGGGCCAGCCCACGCTGATCCTGCCCAAGACGGTGAAGGGCTACGGCATGGGCGAATCGGGCGAGGGCCAGATGATCGCCCACCAGGCGAAGAAGATGACGCAGGACGCACTGCGCGGCTTCCGCGACCGCTTCCAGATCCCGGTGTCTGATGCAGAGCTGCCCAACGTGCCCTTCATCCAGCTCGCCGAGGACAGCCCCGAGATGAAGTACCTGCGTGAGCGCCGCGCCGCGCTCGGCGGCTACCTGCCGCAGCGCCGGCGCAAGTCGGTCGCGCTCGAGATTCCGCCGCTGGTCACCTTCGAGCGCCTGCTCAAGGACACCGGCGAGCGCGAGATCTCCACCACCATGGCCTTCGTGCAGATGCTCGGCACGCTGGTGCGCGACAAGGCCATCGGCAAGCACGTGGTGCCCATCGTGCCCGACGAGTCGCGCACCTTCGGCATGGAAGGCATGTTCCGCCAGCTGGGCATCTGGTCCTCGCTCGGCCAGCTGTACAAGCCGCAGGACGCCGACCAGCTCATGTACTACCGCGAGTCGAAGGACGGGCAGGTGCTGCAGGAAGGCATCAACGAGGGCGGCGCGATGTCCAGCTGGATCGTCGCGGCCACCTCGTACAGCACGAACAACGTGCCGATGATTCCGTTCTACATCTACTACTCGATGTTCGGCCTGCAGCGCGTGGGCGACCTGGCCTGGCTGGCCGGCGACATGCGCGCGCGCGGCTTCCTGCTCGGCGGCACCGCGGGACGCACCACGCTCAACGGCGAAGGCCTGCAGCACGAGGACGGCCACAGCCACATCCTGGCCGGCACCATTCCGAACTGCATCTCGTACGACCCGACCTTCGCCTACGAGGTGGTGGCCATCGTGCGCGACGGCATGCGCCGCATGTACGCCGAGCAGGAGGACGTGTACTACTACATCACCCTCATGAACGAGAACTACCCGCACCCCGGCATGCCCGAGGGCAGCGAGGCGGGCATCCTCAAGGGTCTCTATCAGCTCAGCGACGGCGGCAAGACGCCGAAGAAGGGCCACCGCGTGCAGCTCATGGGCAGCGGCACCATCCTGCGCGAGGTGATGTTCGCGGCCGAGTTGCTCAAGAGCGACTTCGGCATCGTCGCCGACGTGTGGAGCGCCACCAGCTACAACGAGCTGCGCCGCGACGGCATGGCCGCCGAGCGCTGGAGCCGGCTGCACCCGACCCAGCCCGCGCGCAGGAGCCATGTCGAGCAATGCCTCGACGGCCACGACGGCCCGGTCATCGCGGCCACCGACTACATGCGCAACTACGCCGATCAGGTGCGCGAGTACGTGCAGGCCGCGGGCCGGCGCTACACGGTGCTCGGCACCGACGGCTTCGGCCGCAGCGACTACCGGCGCAAGCTGCGCCGCTTCTTCGAGGTCGACCGCTGGCACGTGGTCGTAGCCGCGCTCAAGGCGCTGGCCGACGACGGCGTCATCCAGCACACCGTGGTGGCGGAGGCCATCGAGAAGTACGGGCTCCAAGCCGACCGCGCCGCCCCCTGGACCGTCTGAGGCACGACAGAACATGAGCAACGCAATCGATATCAAGGTTCCCGACATCGGCGACTTCAGCGACGTGCCGGTCATCGAGATCTTCGTGAAGGTCGGCGACACGGTGAAGGCCGAAGACCCGCTGGCCTCGCTCGAATCGGACAAGGCGACGATGGACGTGCCCGCGCCGCTCTCGGGCGTGGTGACGGCCATCGCCATCAAGATCGGCGACAAGGTCAGCGAGGGATCGGTGATCCTGTCGCTGGCGACCGGCGATGCGCCTGCGGCGACCGTAGCCACACCCGCGCCGGCCGCACCCGCGGCCGCCGAACCCGCGCAGGCCGCCGCATCCTCCGGCGGCATCGACGAGGCCGCCTTCGCGCTCGCCTACGCCGGCCCGGCGGTGCGCAAGCTGGCGCGCGAACTCGGTGTCGACCTCGGCAAGCTCAAGGGCACGGGCGACCACGGCCGCATCGTGCGCGCCGACGTCGAGGCCTTCGCGACGAGCGGTGGCGCAACCGCTGCACCGGCTGCCGGCAAGGCCACTGCGGCGCCCGGCGGTGGCGTCGGCGGCATCGACCTGCTGCCCTGGCCCAAGGTCGACTTCGCCAAGTTCGGCCCGACCGAGCGAAAGGAACTGTCGCGCATCAAGAAGATCAGCGCAGCCAACCTGCACCGCAACTGGGTCGTCATTCCGCATGTCACGACGCACGACGAGGCCGACATCAC
The DNA here is from genome assembly GCF_030316965.1 of Variovorax sp. J31P207. Classification (NCBI taxonomy): domain Bacteria; kingdom Pseudomonadati; phylum Pseudomonadota; class Betaproteobacteria; order Burkholderiales; family Comamonadaceae; genus Variovorax; species Variovorax sp. J31P207. Next base: position 1,102,422 of record NZ_JASZYN010000002.1, on the reverse strand, counting down.
CGAGCTCGAGCCCTTCCGCGTGCAGATGAACAGGGAGCTGGAAAAGTCGGGTGTGAAGATCAGCATGCTGCCCTTCATGATGAAGGCGGCCGTGGCGGCGCTGAAGAAGTTTCCGGAGTTCAACGCGAGCCTCGACGGCGATGCGCTGGTGCTCAAGAACTACTGGCACATCGGCTTCGCGGCCGACACGCCCAACGGCCTCATGGTGCCGGTGATCCGCGACGTCGACCAGAAGACCGTGCCCGAGATCGCCAAGGAGATGGGCGAGCTCGCCAAGCTCGCGCGCGAAGGCAAGCTCAAGCCCGACCAGATGTCGGGCGGCACCTTCACCATCAGCTCGCTCGGCGGCATCGGCGGCATCTACTTCACGCCGATCATCAACGCCCCCGAGGTCGCCATCATGGGCGTCTGCAAGAGCTACTGGAAGCAGCACTCGACCGACGGCAAGACCTACGCCTCGCGCCTCACGCTGCCGCTGTCCCTGTCCTGGGACCACCGCGTGATCGACGGCGCCGCCGCCGCGCGCTTCAACGTCTATTTCGCCAACGTGCTCGCCGACCTGCGGCGCGTGCTGTTCTGAAGGAAGCTCCCAAATGGCACACATGGTGGAAGTCAAGGTCCCCGACATCGGCGACTTCAAGGATGTCGCGATCATCGAGCTGCTGGTCAAGCCCGGCGAAGTCATCGCGGTCGATACCGGCCTCGTCATGGTGGAGTCCGACAAGGCCTCGATGGAAATTCCGTCGAGCCATGCGGGCACGGTCAAGGAGCTCAAGGTCGCGCTCGGCGACAAGGTCAGCGAAGGCTCGGTGATCCTGGTGATCGAGACGTCGGCGGCAGCGCCCGCCGCGGTGCCGGCCCCGGCGCCTGCACCGGCAGCTGCCGCTGCACCCATTGCCGCCGCGCCCGCACCCACCGCGGACAGCTACGCCGGCAAGGCCGACATCGAGTGCCAGGTGCTCGTGCTCGGCGCCGGTCCCGGCGGCTATTCGGCCGCTTTCCGCAGCGCCGATCTCGGCATGAAGACCGTGCTGGTCGAACGCTACGCCACGCTCGGCGGCGTGTGCCTCAACGTCGGCTGCATCCCGTCGAAGGCGCTGCTGCACACGGCCGGCGTGATGGACGAGGTGAAGCTGCTTGCCAGACACGGCATCAAGTACGCCGCACCCGAAGTCGACATCGACGCGTTGCGCGACTTCAAGGACGGCGTCGTCAGGAAGCTCACCGGCGGCCTCGCCGGCATGGCGAAGGCGCGCAAGGTCGAGGTCGTCACGGGCATCGGCAGCTTCCTCGACGCATACCACGTCGAGGTGGTGGCCGAGGGCGGCGCAAAGAAGGTGGTGAAGTTCGCCCAGGCCATCATCGCCGCGGGCTCGCAGGCCGTGAAGCTGCCCTTCATGCCCGAGGACGAACGGGTCGTCGACTCCACCGGCTCGCTGCTGCTCAAGGCAATTCCGAAGCGCATGCTGGTGGTCGGCGGCGGCATCATCGGCCTCGAGATGGCCACGGTGTATTCGACGCTGGGCACGCGCATCGATGTGGTCGAGATGCTCGACGGCCTGATGCAGGGCGCCGACCGCGACCTCGTCAAGGTGTGGGAGAAGGTCAACGCGACGCGCTTCGACAAGGTGATGCTCCAGACCAAGACCGTGGGTGCCAAGGTGACGAAGGCCGGCATCGAGGTCAGTTTCGAAGGCGCGAAGGCACCGAAGGAGCCGCAGGTCTACGACCTCGTGCTCGTGGCCGTGGGCCGCAGTCCCAACGGCAAGAAGATCGGCGCCGACAAGGCCGGCGTGGCCGTCACCGAGCGCGGCTTCATCGACGTCGACAAGCAGATGCGCACCAACGTGCCGCATATCTTCGCGATCGGCGACATCGTTGGTCAGCCCATGCTCGCGCACAAGGCTGTGCACGAGGCGCATGTGGCGGCCGAGGCGGCCCATGGCGAGGCTTCGTTCTTCGATGCGAGGCAGATTCCCTCGGTCGCCTACACCGACCCCGAAGTGGCATGGGCCGGCAAGACCGAGGAGGAGTGCAAGGCCGAAGGCCTGAAGGTCGGCAAGGCCGTGTTCCCGTGGGCCGCATCGGGCCGCGCCATCGCCAACGGGCGCGACGAGGGCTTCACCAAGCTGCTGTTCGACGAGGCCACGCACCGCATCGTCGGCGGCGGCATTGTCGGCACGCATGCGGGCGACCTGATCAGCGAGGTGTGCCTGGCCATCGAGATGGGCTGCGAGCCCAGCGACATCGGCAAGACCATCCACCCGCATCCGACACTCGGTGAATCCATCGGCATGGCGGCCGAACTGTTCGAAGGGCATTGCACCGACCTGCCCCCGGTGAAGAAGAAGTAGGCCGCCCGCCATGCCGCTCACACTGGCTTTCGAGGCTCTGGGATCGGGGCCTCCGGTGGTGATCCTGCACGGCCTGTTCGGCGCGGGACGCAACTGGACGCAGGTCGCGCAGGCGCTGGCGTCAGGCCATCGCGTCTACCTGCCCGACGCCCGCAACCACGGCGCCTCGCCGTGGGCCGGGTCCATGTCGTACGCCGAGATGGCGGGCGACGTGCGCGCGCTGATCGAGCGCGAGCATCTGCAGCGGCCCTTCGTGATCGGCCACAGCATGGGCGGCAAGACGGCGATGGCCCTCGCGCTCTCGCACCCGCAAGCCATCGGCGGCATCGCCGTGATCGACATCGCGCCCGAGAGCTACACCCACCAGTTCTCCTCGTACGTGTCGGCCATGCGCAGCCTCGACGTGGCCGGCGCGGCCGGCCGCCGCGAGATTCACCAGGCCCTGGCCGACAGCCTCAGCGTCGAAGCCCCGGTCGACTTCCTGATGCAGAGCCTGCGCCGGCAGCACGACCGCTTCGACTGGCGGCTCAACCTGCTCGCCACCGCGTTGTGCATGCCCGAGCTCTGCGGCTTTCCCGAAGCGCTGCGCGACGCGCGCTACGGCGGACCGGCGCTTTTCATCCACGGCGCCGAGTCCGACTACGTGCCGCCTTCGTCGCTCGCCGGCATCCGTGCACTGTTCCCGCGTGCGGAGACCGAGCGCATTGCCGATGCCGGCCACTGGGTCCATGCCGACCAGCCCGCGGCGCTGCTGCGCGGACTGCGCGGCTGGCTGGCCGACGCCTGCGCGGCCACCCCTCATTGACATCCCCACGGAGACACCATGTCCGACAACCTGCGCGAAGCCGCCCTCGACTACCACCGCCATCCCACGCCCGGCAAGATCTCGGTGAACCCGACCAAGCCGATGGCCACCCAACGCGACCTCGCGCTCGCCTATTCGCCCGGCGTGGCCGATGCCTGCATGGAGATCGTGCGCGACCCGGCCGAGGCCATGAACCTCACCTCGCGGGCCAACCTGGTGGCGGTCATCACCAACGGCACGGCGGTGCTGGGGCTCGGCAACATCGGCCCGCTGGCCGGCAAGCCGGTGATGGAGGGCAAGGGCTGTCTCTTCAAGAAGTTCGCGGGCATCGACGTGTTCGACATCGAACTCGACGAGACCGACCCCGACGCGCTGATCGACACCATCGCCCGCATGGAGCCCACCTTCGGCGGCATCAACCTCGAGGACATCAAGGCGCCCGAGTGCTTCTACATCGAGAAGAAGCTGCGCGAGCGCATGAAGATCCCGGTCTTCCACGACGACCAGCACGGCACCGCCATCGTCGCGGCCGCGGCCATCCTCAATGCGCTGCGGCATGTGAGGAAGGACATCGGCGAGGTGAAGCTGGTGGCCTCGGGCGCAGGCGCGGCGGCGCTGGCCTGCCTCGACCTGATCGTGAGCCTGGGCCTGCCGATGCGCAACATCCACGTGTCCGACAGCGCGGGCGTGGTCTACACCGGCCGCAAGGAGCAGATGGATCCGAACAAGGCCCGCTATGCGCAGGACACCTCGGCGCGCAAGCTGGCCGACGTGATCGGCGGCGCCGACATCTTCCTCGGCCTGTCGGCCGGCGGCGTGCTCAAGCCCGAGATGGTGATGGAGATGGCGCGCGACCCGATCATCCTCGCCATGGCCAACCCGACGCCGGAGATCCTGCCGGAAGACGCGCTGGCCGCGCGCCCCGACGCCATTCTTGGTACCGGCCGGTCGGACTACCCGAACCAGGTCAACAACGTCCTGTGTTTTCCGTTCATCTTCCGCGGTGCGCTCGACGTCGGTGCGACCACGATCAACGAAGAGATGAAGCTCGCTGCGGTGCGCGCCATCGCCGAGCTCGCGCATGCCGAGATTCCCGAGGTGGTGGCGCAAGCCTACGGCGCGGTCGGCCTGCGCTTCGGCCGCGACTACCTGATTCCGAAGCCCTTCGATCCGCGCCTGATCGAGGCGGTCGCGCCCGCGGTGGCGCAGGCTGCGGTCGACAGCGGCGTGGCGATGCGGCCGATCGCCGACATGAAGGCCTACCGCCAGCGCCTGTCGCAGTTCGTCTACCAGTCGGGCAGCAGCATGCAGCCGCTGTTCGCGGCCGCCAAGCAATCACCCAAGCGCGTGGTCTACGCCGAGGGCGAGGACGAGCGCGTGCTGCGCGCCGCACAGGTGGTGGTCGACGAAGGCCTGGCGCGGCCGCTGCTGCTGGGCCGGCCCGAGGTGATCGCCGAGCGCATCACGCAGTACGGCCTGCGCCTTGTGCTGGGCAACGACTGCGAGGCTGTCGACCTGCTCGACTCCGCCGTGCACGGTGATGCCGCCGAGGCCTACTACCAACTCAAGCGCCGCGACGGCGTCTCGCGCCTCGTGGCGCAGACCGAGATGCGCAGCCGCGGCACGCTGCTCGCGGCAATGCTGGTGCGCCAGGGCCGTGCCGACGCCATGCTGTGCGGCACGCTGGGCGACTACGGCGATCACCTGCGCCATGTGCGCGACGTGATCGGCTTGCGCCCCGGCACGAAGACCATGGCCGCCATGCAGATGCTGATGCTGCCGGGTCGCCAGCTCTTCATCTGCGACACGCACGTCAACCGCGACCCCGACGCGGCGCAGATCGCCGAGATCGCGCTGCTGGCCGCCGAAGAGGTGCGCCGCTTCGGCGTGACGCCGAGCGTGGCGCTGCTGTCGCACTCGAACTTCGGCGGCTCCGACGCGGCCTCGGCCGTGAAGATGCGCGAGGCGCTCGCGCTCATCAAGGCGAGCGATCCCCAGCTCGCGGTGGAAGGCGAGATGCGCGGCGACGCGGCGCTGTCCAAGTCGATCCTCGACCACGAGTTTCCGGACTCGGCGCTGAGCACCGAAGCCAACCTGCTCATCATGCCCAACGTCGACGCGGCCAACATCTCGTACAACCTGCTGCGCATGGCGGCTGGCAGCGGCATCACGGTGGGCGGCATCCTGCTGGGCGCGGCGCGCTCGGCGCACATCCTCACGCCGTCGTCCACTGTACGCCGCATCGTCAACATGACGGCCCTGGCGGCGGTCGATGCCAACGCCCACCGCCACGGCTTCGACATGCTCGCCGCCGGCGTCTGAAATTTTCAAGGAGACATCCGTGGACCACCAACCCGTACCCAAGCCCTTCTACAAGTCCCTGTACTTCCAGGTCATCACGGCCATCGTGCTCGGCGTGCTGCTGGGCCATTTCTATCCCGCGCTCGGCGAATCGATGAAGCCGCTGGGCGACGGCTTCATCAAGCTCATCAAGATGATCATCGCGCCGATCATCTTCTGTACGGTGGTGGTCGGCATCGCCGGCATGGAGGACATGAAGAAGGTCGGCAAGACCGGCGGCCTGGCGCTGCTGTACTTCGAGATCGTCAGCAGCGTCGCGCTCGTGGTGGGGCTGGTGATCATCAACGTCGTGCAGCCCGGCCGCGGCATGAACATCGACGCGAGCACGCTCGACACCAAGGCCATCGCCGCCTACACCGGGCCGGGCAAGATGGCCTCGACCACCGAGTTCCTGCTCAACGTCATTCCCAACACCGTGGTCGATGCCTTCGCCAAGGGCGAGATCCTGCAGGTGCTGCTGATCGCGGTGATGTTCGGCTTTGCGCTGCACAAGTTCGGCGGGCGCGGCACGCTGGTGTTCGATGTGATCGAGAAGGGCTCGCACGTGCTCTTCGGCATCGTAGGCTACATCATGAAGGTCGCCCCGATCGGCGCCTTCGGCGCCATGGCCTTCACCATCGGCAAGTACGGCGTGGGTTCGCTGGTGTCGCTGGGCCAGCTGATGGCGACCTTCTATGCCACCTGCCTGTTCTTCATCTTCGTGATCCTCGGGGGCATCGCACGCTTCCACGGCTTCAGCATCTGGAAGTTCATCAAGTACATCAAGGAAGAGCTGCTGATCGTGCTGGGCACCTCGTCGAGCGAGGCCGCGCTGCCGCGAATGATGGCCAAGATGGAGAACCTGGGCGCCAAGAAATCGGTGGTGGGCCTGGTCATTCCCACGGGCTACTCGTTCAACCTCGACGGCACCTCGATCTACCTGACGATGGCGGCGGTGTTCATCGCACAGGCCACCAACACGCCGATGTCGCTGACCCAGCAGATCACGCTGCTGCTGGTGCTGCTGCTCACGTCGAAAGGCGCGGCGGGTGTTACGGGCAGCGGCTTCATCGTGCTGGCCGCAACGCTCTCGGCGGTGGGCCATGTGCCGGTGGCGGGCCTGGCGCTGATCCTGGGCATCGACCGCTTCATGTCGGAAGCGCGCGCGCTCACCAATCTGATCGGCAACGGCGTGGCCACGCTGGTGGTCGCCAAGTGGACCGGCGACCTCGACACCGGCCGCATGACGCGGCAACTGAACCAGGAAAGCGCTGCCGATGCGGACGAGCCCGAGCAAGTGCTCGACACGGTCGTGGCGCGCATGTCCGCGGGCTCGACGCACTGAGCACACCGCGCACCTTCCTTTCAAGGCCGTACCCCATGAGCACTCCTGATTCCAGGCACCGCGTCGTCATCGTCGGCGGCGGTGCCGGCGGGTTGGAGCTGGCGACGCGCCTGGGCGATACGCTGGGCAAGCGCGGCCAGGCGGAGATCACGCTGGTCGACAAGCACCGCACCCATGTGTGGAAGCCCAAGCTGCACGAGATCGCCTCGGGCAGCATGGACATGAGCGCGCACGAGGTCGACTACCTCGCACAGGCGCACTGGCACCGCTTCCGCTTCCGGCTGGGCGAGCTGACCGGCATCGACCGCGAGCGGCGCGAGGTGCACGTCGCGCCCTACATGGACGACGAAGGCCGGCTGGTCACGCCCGCGCGCGCCTTCGCCTATGACACGCTGGTGGTCGCCATCGGCAGCCTCAGCAACGACTTCGGCACGCCCGGCGTGCGCGAGCATGCGCTGCGGCTCGAGTCGAAGGCCGACGCGCAGCGCTTTCACCAGCGCATGGTCAACGCCTGCATCCGCGCGCATGCGCAGACCACGCCGCTGCGGTCCGAGCAGCTGCATGTGGCGATCATCGGCGCAGGCGCCACCGGCGTGGAGCTGGCGGCCGAGCTGCACCGCACCACGCGCGAGGTCGTGGCCTACGGGCTGGACCGCGTGGACGCCGAGAAGGACATCCAGGTCAGCGTGATCGAGGCCGCCGACCGCGTCCTGCCCGCGCTGCCGCCGCGCTTGTCGGCCGCCACCGAGGCGCTGCTGCGCAAGCTGGGCGTGGACGTGCACACCTCGGCCAAGGTGGCCGAGGTGTTGCCCGAGGGCGTGCGGCTGGCCGACGGCCGCACGCTGCCGGCCGAGCTGGTGGTGTGGGCCGCGGGCGTGAAGGCGGCCGATTTCATGAAGGATATCGCGGGACTCGAAACCAACCGCATCAACCAGCTCGCGGTGCTGCCGACGCTGCAGACCACGCGCGACGCCGACATCTTCGCCATCGGCGACTGCGCGGCCTGCGCCTGGCCCGAGGCCAACGGTGGCAAGGGCGGCCTCGTGCCGCCGCGCGCGCAGGCCGCGCACCAGCAGGCCTCGCACGTCGCGGCGCAGATCCGCCGGCGCCTGGCGGGCAGGGCGCTCAAGCCCTACCGCTACCGCGACTTCGGCTCCCTGGTGTCGCTCGGCGAGTTCAGCACCGTGGGCAACATGATGGGCGGCCTGATCGGCGGTAGCCTGATGGTCGAAGGCCTGTTCGCCCGGCTCATGTACATGTCGCTCTACAAGATGCACGAGCTGGCGCTGCACGGCGTGGTCAAGGTTTCGCTCGACACGCTGGCCCGCCTCATCACGCGGCGCACCGAACCCCACGTCAAGCTGCATTGAGCAGGCAAGGCCCATGACCCCACCCCATTCCATTCGCATCAACCCAAGGAGACTCTCATGTCAGACGATATCGTGATCGTGGCCGCGCAACGCACGGCGGTCGGCAAGTTCGGCGGCGCGCTCGCCGGCTCGGCCGCGCCCGAGTTGGGCGCGCATGTGGTGAAGGGCCTGCTCGCCAAGGCCGGCGTTCCGGGCGATGCGGTGTCCGAGGTGATCATGGGCCAGGTGCTCGCGGCCGGCGCGGGCCAGAATCCGGCGCGCCAGACGGTCATCAAGGCGGGGTTGCCGATCGGCGTGCCCGGCCTCACCATCAACAAGGTCTGCGGCTCGGGCCTGAAGGCCGTGATGCTGGCAGCACAGGCCGTGAAGTGCGGCGACGCCGAGATCGTGGTGGCCGGCGGCCAGGAGAACATGAGCGCCGCGCCGCACGTACTGCCCAACTCGCGCAACGGCCAGCGCATGGGCGACTGGAAGCTGGTCGACACCATGATCGTGGATGGCCTGTGGGACGTCTACAACCAGTACCACATGGGCACCACGGCCGAGAACGTGGCGAAGAAGTACGGCATCACCCGCGAGATGCAGGACGCGCTGGCACTCGCGTCGCAGCAGAAGGCCGCGGCCGCGCAGGATGCGGGGCGCTTCGACGACGAGATCCTGCCCTTCAGCATCGCGCAGAAGAAGGGCGAGCCCCTCGTGTTCGCGGCCGACGAGTTCGTCAACCGCAAGACCAACGCCGACGCGCTCGCGGGCCTGCGACCGGCCTTCGACAAGACCGGCTCGGTGACGGCCGGCAATGCCTCGGGCCTGAACGACGGCGCGGCCGCGGTGCTGGTGATGTCGGCCTCGCGTGCCGCCGCGCTCGGCCTGCAGCCGCTGGCCGTGATCCGCGCCTATGCGAGCGCGGGGCTGGACCCGTCGCTCATGGGCATGGGCCCGGTGCCGGCCTCGCAACTGGCGCTCAGGAAGGCCGGCTGGAAGGCGCAGGACCTCGACCTGATGGAGATCAACGAAGCCTTCGCGGCGCAGGCCTGCGCGGTCAACCGCGAGATGGACTGGGACACCAGCCGCATCAACGTCAACGGCGGCGCCATCGCCATCGGCCACCCGATCGGCGCCTCGGGCTGCCGGGTGCTGGTGACCCTGCTGCACGAGATGCGCCGCCGCGGCGCGAACAAGGGCCTGGCCTCGCTGTGCATCGGTGGCGGCATGGGCGTGGCGCTGGCCGTCGAGCGCGCCTGAACGAATTTCCCTGTCACTCAACGCACCGAGGAGAAAGCAGATGAGCGAGAAGCAGAAGCAACACGTGGTCCTGGTCACCGGCGGCATGGGCGGCCTGGGCGAGACGATCTCCACCAAGATGGTCGATGCGGGCTACCGGCTCGCGGTGACCTATTCGCCGGGCAACAAGTCGCATGCCGACTGGGTGGCGCAGATGGCGTCGCGCGGCTATGAAATGCTGGCCGTGCCCTGCGACGTGGCGGACTTCGATTCGTGCGCGCGCGCCGTGTCGGAAGTGCAAGAGCGGCTGGGCCCGGTCGACGTGCTGGTCAACAACGCCGGCATCACGCGCGACATGACCTTCAAGAAGATGGACCGCATCAACTGGGACGCGGTGCTGCGCACCAACCTCGACAGCCTGTTCAACATGAGCAAGCAGGTGGCCGACGGCATGGTGGACCGGGGCTGGGGCCGCATCATCAATGTGTCGTCGGTGAACGGCTCGAAGGGCGCGTTCGGCCAGACCAACTACTCGGCCGCCAAGGCCGGCGTGCACGGCTTCACCAAGGCGCTGGCGCTCGAGGTGGCGAAGAAGGGCGTCACCGTGAACACCATCTCGCCGGGCTACATCGGCACGAAGATGGTCACGGCCATACCGAAGGAAGTGCTCGACAGCAAGATCCTGCCGCACATCCCGGTGGGCCGCCTCGGCAAGCCCGAGGAAGTGGCGGGACTGATCATTTACCTCGCCTCGGAAGAGGCGGCGTTCGTGACCGGCGCCAACATCGCCATCAACGGCGGCCAGCACATGCAATGAGTGACACTCGCCACCGGGCAGCCACTGATGCGGCTTGCCCGGCCTTGTGCAATAACGGCTTCATGACTTCACGGGAGCCGGTCCGGCGCTTCGATTTGCCTTCTCGCACCGCCAAACGCTGGCGCGGCCTGCCGCGCTGGTGCGGCGCGCTGGCGCTGGTGGCCGTGGCCGCCTTCACCGGCCACCACCTCGCCATGCAGAATGGCCTGGCGCGGCTGCGCGACGCGGCCGACCACCGGCTCGACATGCTCGCGACCGGCCTCGATGCCGACCTGGCCCGTTTCGAATATTTGCCCGCGCTGCTGGAGATGACGCCCATTGTCCCGGCGCTGCTCGGCACCCCCTCGAATGCGTCGCTGCGCGATGCGGTCAACCGCTACCTCGACGGTGTCAACGCCACCGCCGGCGCCGAGATGCTTTATGTGCTCGACGCCGCCGGCACCTCGCTGGCGGCCTCCGACTGGGACCGGCCCGGCACCACCGTGGGCCAGGACCTGTCGTTCCGGCCCTACGTGATCGATGCGCTGGGGCAGGGCAGGGGCCGCTTCTACGGCGTCGGAATCACCAGCCGCAAGCCCGGCTACTACCTCTCGTATGCCCTGCGCCACGACCAGCCCACGCGCGGCGTGGTGGCTGTCAAGGTCAACCTCGAGGGGGCGGAGCGCGCCTGGCGCAAGCTGCCGGGCGACGTGGCCCTGATCGACCAGCGCGGCGTGGTGATCCTCGCCACGCGCGAGGACCTGAAGTTCCGGCCGCTGTCGCCGCTCGACGCATCGCAGCTGGCCGAGGTGCAGCGTTCGCGCCCCTACGGCGAGGCCGGCCTGCAGCCGCTGCAATGGAAGCAGAAGGAGGCGATGGGGCGCGACGTGCAGGTCGTCGCACTCGACGGCGTGGACCAGCTCGCCTCGACGCGCTCGCTGCGCGGCGCGCCGTGGCAGCTGGTGGTGCTCGACGACCTGGCGCCGGTGCGCGTGGGCGCGCGCAACGCGGCCATCACCGCGAGCCTGGCGATGGCGGTGCTGCTGCTGATCGTCGTCACGCTGTGGCAGCGCCGCCGGGCCGTGCGGCAGAAGCTGGCCAACCAGGCCGCGCTGCAGGCGGCGTACGACACCCTCGAATCGACCGTGGTCGCGCGCACCGCGCAGCTGCGCGCCGCCCAGGGCGAGCTGGTGCATGCCGGCAAGATGGCGGCGCTGGGCCAGATGTCGGCCGGCGTGGTGCACGAACTCAACCAGCCACTCACGGCGATGCGCACGCTCTCGGAGAGCGCCGGCATCCTGCTCGACAAGAGCCGCTTCGACGATGTGCGCGGCAACCTGCGGCGCATCCGCGGCATGGTCGACCGCCTGGCGCGCCTGACCTCGCAGCTCAAGAACTTCGCGCACAAGAGCGAGCTGCCGCTCGCGCCGGTGCCGATGGTGAAGGCCGTGGCCGACGCGCAGGTCATCGTCGCCGAGGCCTCGAAGAACAACGGCGTCGCCGTCGAGGTCGACGTGCAGCCCGCGACCCTGAGCGTGATGGCTGAGGAAGCCGCGCTGGGCAGCGTGCTGGTCAACCTGATGCGCAACGCCATCGACGCCATGCAGGCATCGCCGCGGCGCACGCTGCGTCTCGAGGCGAGGCCGCAGGATGGCCGCGTGATCCTGCGCGTGAGCGATACCGGGCCGGGCATCCCGTCCGACATCTTGCCGCGCCTGTTCGAGCCTTTCGTCACCAGCAAGCCGGCGGGCACCGGGCTGGGCCTGGGCCTCGTGATCTCGGCACAATTGCTGCGGGCCATGGACGGCACGCTGGGTGCCGCCAACTTGCCGGACGGCGGCGCCTGCTTCGTCGTCGATCTGCCGGCCGCCATCCACACCATTCTTACCGCCTAGCCACAGGAGTGATCAACAAGTGAACGAAGCCCCTGTCATCCGGGTGTTGCTGGTCGAGGACGATGAAGACGTCCGGATCAGCACGGCCCAGGTGCTGACCCTGGCCGGTTTCGAGGTCGAATCCTTCGCGAGCGCCGAACGCGCACGCGCGCAGATCAGTTTCGGCGTGCCGGCCGTCGTGGTCTGCGACGTGCGCCTGCCGGGCCTGAGTGGCACCGAATGGCTGCTCGAGCTCCACAACGCCGACGCCGAGCTGCCCGTGATCCTGGTCACGGGCCACGGCCACATCGCCATGGCAGTGCAGGCCATGCGCGAGGGCGCCTACGACTTCATCGAGAAGCCCTTCAGCTCCGAGCGGCTGGTGGCCATCGTGCGCCACGCCATCGAGCGCCGGCAGCTCTCGCTGCAGGTGCGCGCGCTGCGCGACGCGCTGGAGAACTGGCACGGCATCCAGTCGGTGCTGATCGGCCGCTCGGCGCAGATGCAACTGGTGCGACGCACCGTGATGACGCTGGCCGAAACCTCGGCCGACGTGCTGATCTACGGCGAGACCGGCACCGGCAAGGAACTCATCGCCCGCTGTTTGCACGACCACAGCGAACGCCGCCGGCAGCATTTCGTGCCGCTCAACTGCGGTGGCCTGCCCGAGGCGCTTGCCGAGAGCGAGCTGTTCGGTCACGAGGCTGGCGCCTTCACCAGCGCCAATCGAATGCGAGTGGGCAAGTTCGAATACGCCAACGGCGGCACGCTTTTTCTCGACGAGATCGAGAGCATGCCGATGGCGGTGCAGATCAAGCTGCTGCGTGCGCTGCAGGAGCGCTGCATCGAGCGCATCGGCTCCAACAAGGCCATTCCCTTCGACTGTCGCGTGGTGGCCGCGAGCAAGGACGACCTCAAGGAAATGAGCGACCGGCAGAAGTTCAGGGCCGATCTGTACTACCGGCTCGGCGTCGCCTTCATCGAGCTGCCGCCGCTGCGCGAACGGCGCGAGGACATCCCTTTGCTGTTCGAGCATTTCACGCTGCTGGCGGCCGCGCGCTACGAGCGCGTCGCGCCGATCCTGAGCGGCGCGCAGCTGGCCGACCTGATGGCCTACGCCTGGCCCGGCAACGTGCGCGAACTGCGCAACGTGGCCGACCGCTTCGTGCTTGGCCTGCTGGGCGAGCGCTTGACGCAGGCGCGCGGCAACGCAGAAGGCACGACCGCCTTGCCGCGCGGACTGCCGCAGCAAGTCGAGTCCTTCGAGCGGGCGGTGATCGTCGAGGCACTGCGCAAACACCAGGGCGACCAGCCGGCCACTGCCAGCGCGCTGGCGATCGCGCGGCAAACGCTGCACGACAAGCTGCGCAAACTCGGTATCACGGCGGAAGAATTCAAGTCTTTGTGACGGCTCTGGTGCTAACTTTCCGCGCAGCCGAACACCTTCCAGCGTGCGTTGTGTCGATCAGGCTGAAAGCACTGCGTTCCAGATCGCGGGCGCGGCTTGGCCTTTCAGGCGCAGCCGGCCGAGATTGAACTGACCCTTGCGAATGCGCTGCAGCAGCTCGACGCCAGCGATAGTCACGGCCGCGCAATCGAAGGCCTTGAAGCCGAGCATGGGCTTGATGCGCGACTTCACGCCTCGATGGTCCTGCTCGACCATGTTGTTCAGATAGCGCGACGATCGCAGCCGAGTGTCTTTCCACCGAGGGTTCTGCGCGGGCAGTTCTCGCACCGCGCGATGCGAGGCGGCGTAGCCGTCCAGCGTGACGCTCACCGGCGCGCGGCCCTGGGTCTTCAACGCCTTGCGAAAGAATGCCTTGGCCGCCTTCACATCACGGTTGGCGCTCAAGCGAAAGTCGACTGTCTGGCCTTCTCGATCGACAGCTCGGTACAGGTAGGTCCACCTGCCGCGGATCTTCACATAGGTCTCGTCCACGCGCCACGATCGGCCGGCCTTGCGGGCGAATCGGTTCCAGCGCTTCTCGAACTCAGGCGCGAAGCGCTGTACCCAGCGCATGATGGTCGTATGGGCCATCGACAGGCCGCGCTCGGCCATCATCTCCACCAGGTCGCGCAGGCTCAGCTTGAAGCGCAGGTACCAGCGAACGCATGCCCTGTTTGCACCAGAACCCTTCGAAGCGACGTGCCACAACTCGATGGCATGGAGATCCTGCTCAAAGGGGGACGGATGGGGGCGATGACCTGTTCGAGCGTTTGGTTCACGGCGTCACGCCGGTTCCACTGCAGATCTGACAGAACGCTGGTTACCGCGGCTTGCGCGGCCGCCTGCCATTCGTATTTCGCTCCGCGAGATCTTGCGCTTCTAAGCTTGGATCGTGAACTGGCCCCCTCGCTTCCTTGCGAAAAGTTACGGAGCGCAACGGCCGCACTTCAATTCACATTCACACGCGCTTCGATGCGACGTATGAGGAACTGCGGCGCGTCTGAAGGCTGATTCCTGGGCATCGCAGGCCTGGTCAAATCCCGGTGGACTGAAAGCCTAGCTGACGTGATGCTTCGCGCCCAGCATCGATGAGTTGGCGGTGCGCGTCGTTGGGGAACTTGACCAAGGCGAAGTCCGTGCTGAGCAAAGTCAGGGCGCATTGAATCTGTCCTTGGACGTCAAGCACCGGCACTGACACTCCTCGCAGTCCGCTGATGATCAATCCATCGATCCATGCAAATCCACGTGTGCGAATCGCTTCCAGGGACTCAGCAATCTTCTTGAACGCGAGCGGTGGGTCTTCCTTGTCCAGGCACGCTTGAATCATGTGCGGGGGCAGGTGCGCCGCGAATACTTGCCCGGCCGAAGACAGCATCAACGGCAACACTGTTCCAACGCCTGCCGAGGTGAACAGCGGCTTGCGCCCGTGGAACCAACGAACCACCAGCGGTCCATCGCCGGTCCAGATGGAAACGAAACAAGTCTCCCCAGCGTTTGCCGCAAGTCGAGAGCCTTGCAATTGCGCGACTCCCACCGCGTCCATGCGCTGAAGTGCAGCGCTGCCCAGCGTCAAAGCACCGGGGCCAAGGTCGTACCAGCCTGTGTTTGGATCCTGGCGAACCAAGTCTCCGCGCATCAGGCTCACCAAGTAGCGGTGCGTCGTGCTCGCTGCGTTCCCCGTGGCTTTGGCAATTGCGCCCAAGGCTCTGGGTCCACCGGCCGCGGACACAGCTTGCAGGATAGCCAATGCTGCGTCCACAGACTGGATGCCGCGCTTCTCATTGGCTGCCTCTTCGATGTCGCTCATTTCTTCTCCGTTGGTAACCAAGTTTAGATCTCAGGGTTTCCACTATGGATAATCAGTTGGCCTAAATGGAATATACACACCTTCCATCAACAAAGGCATCGCCGTGCAGATCACCATGAACGAGCCTGCTGACCGCTTACTCGGAACAGACCCCAAGCCATTGATTTCGGCAGCGCTGGATCGAAAGCCGGCGAAAGGCGTTCTCGTACGCGCCAGGGTGATCATGGGTACAGCCACCTTCTTCGACGCATTCGATGCCTTGGCCATTGCTTTCGTGCTGCCAGTGCTTGTCGGCGCATGGAAGTTGAGCCCAGGCGAGATCGGGGCCCTCATCGGCGCTGGGTTTGCCGGTCAGCTGGTGGGAGCACTCCTGTTTGGTTGGTTCGCCGAGCGCATTGGCCGGGTGCGAGTAGCCAGCATCACGGTTGGAATCTTTGCGGTCGCGAGCTTGGCGTGTGCCGCGGCGCCAAGCTTCGGCGTCCTGGTGGCACTTCGAGTCATCCAGGGCCTCGGCTTGGGCGGAGAAGTACCTGCGGCGGCGGCCTACGTGAACGAGCTGGCCCCGAGCAAGGGCAGAGGTCGCTTTTTCATGCTCTACGAATTGCTCTTTCCCGCGGGCCTGTTGGCTGCGGCCTTTCTCGGTACCTGGGTGGTTCCCACATTTGGGTGGCAGGCCATGTTTGTCATCGGCGGATTGCCAGCGGTGATGGTCCTTTTCATGCGAAGGCTCCTGCCTGAATCACCGCGCTGGCTGGTCTCCAAGGGGCGCATTGAAGAGGCGAAGGCCGTGCTCACCCGGCTCTACCCGGGTGAAGACATCCCGCCGATGGCCCTGACTTCGGCAACTGAGGAACGACCGCGTCTGTGGCGAGAACTCTTTGCGGGTATCTACCTGCGGCGCACGCTTGCGATCTGGGCGCTTTGGATCTGCGCCTACGTACTGACCTATGGCGTCACCACATGGCTGCCGACAATCTATCGGACGGTGTTCAAGCTGTCGCTGGAAACGTCGCTGCAATATGGCCTGATCACCACCTTCGCGGGTTTTCTGGGCTCGGTCTTCTGTGCGTTTCTGATCGATCGCGTCGGACGCAAGCCCTGGTTCATGTGGGGCTTCCTGCTCGGCGCGATTGGCATGGCATTGCTCTATCTCCAAGGCGCCGGTGACGCCACGGCAGTGTGATCGGTGCCTCGGTCAGCTACTTTTTCATTGCTTCCTGCGCCACTGCGCTCTACCTGTACACGCCGGAGCTCTACCCGACACGCGTGCGGGCATTCGGCGTCAGCGTAGCCAGCGCTTGGTTGCGTCTGGCGTCCGCCGCAGGTCCGGTCATCGTAGGTGCGATCGTCGCCGACGGCGGACTCAACGTGGTGTTCGGTGTGTTTGCTGTGCTTGCACTTCTGGGAAGCATCGTGACCGCCGTGCTCGGTGTCGAGACAAAAGGCCGAGCACTCGAAGAAATCTCTCCGTAGCCCAACCCTTTCCCCTCCACCCTCTCGCTCTCTCCAAAGGAAATACCCATGACGCGCTTTAGCAAAAAAGAACTCGCTCACCGCAACTACATCGCGATGGTCAACCCATGGCTGTCCAACAGCTATCAACTGGATGAGCCGGCGCTCCGGAGGTTGGTGCAATATTTTCTCAAGCAAGGCGAGGAGCACAACATCGGTCTCATCGTCAATCCTGAGGCTGGGGAACTGTTCTACATGTCGCGGCAGGAAAAGCAGACTGTCACGCGTATCGTGATGGACGAAGTGGCCGGACGTGTGCCGGTGCTCGCAGGCGTGCTCGATGTCACCACCGAAGGCACCGTGCGCGTTGCCAAGGACATGAAGGAACTCAAGGTCGATGGGTTGTTCGTGATGCCGCCCATCGGCGCCATCGACGTCACCACCTCCTGGAATCCGACCCTCTACCCGGAAGTCTGGCTCGACGACATCAAGGCAATCGATGAAGCCTGTGATCTCCCGATGATCGCCCACCCTGTGGGCTCGGCGACGATGGCATACGGCATCGGCATCCCGACAGAAACTACGATGGCCATTTGCGACGCGGTGACAAACATGATCGGCTGGAAGATGACCTACAACTGGGAAGGTTGGAAGCGTGTGGGTCGCGCGTTGCATGCACGGAAAAATCCCGTCACCGTACTCGGCGCATGCGCCGCGGTGTTCCACGAAGCAATCGCATGCGACTTGTTCGATGGCACGGTCACTGGCTCGTTCAACTATGCGATGGAGCCCATGCTTCAGCACATGAAGCTTTCGCGCGAGGGCCGCGCGAAGGAGGCGCTGGCGTTGTGGGATGGCGGGCTATGCGAACTGCAAGAGTGGATGTACAGCGACCTGTCGCGCCTGCACCTTCGCTACAAGGTCGCCTGCTGGCTGCGCGGGCTCGTGCCGCACCCCTACATGCGCCGTCCGATGCCGGCTCCAAAGCCCGAAGAGATCGCAGCGCTGGTGCGACTGCTGCGCGGGGCTGGCCTTTCGATCATCGACGACGCGGCCATCGCGGCATTGCCACCTCGGCCACCTCTTCCGGAGACTGTCGTCGCCGTGGCGCCCGCTCGGCCCGCACTGGCCGAGGTCTGACCCACGCTACTGTCTTGGGAGGGCGTACTCTGCGATCGCCCATCTCAAGCCCGGGCTCGGAGGCAAACGTTGGCCGTCGCGGTCTTTGCTGAATGCACGTGGAACCCGAGGAGACTGACTGCGTTTGATGCGAGCAGTGAATGGGTCTTGGGGCGCCGTGACGTTCGCCCGGGCTGGGCATAACCAGCAATTCCTTCTCAGGATCCCATGACCATTACCACCTATCTCTGGACTCCTCCTGCCGTTCAATCACTGCCCGTTCGCGGCAAGACGGAGCGCCTTCCCATCAACCGCCTGTTCTTCGTGGGGCGCAACTACCACGCGCATGCGGTCGAGATGGGAAAGCCTGTCGACAAGAGCGTCGAGCGGCCGTTCTACTTCACCAAGGCGCCGCAGACGCTAGTCGAGTCGGGCGCGACCGTGGCCTATCCGCCGGAGACGAAGAACTATCACCACGAGATGGAACTGGTGCTGGTCATCGGCGCGCCGGGCTTCCGCGTGTCGCAGGAAGACGCGCACAAGCTGGTCTACGGCTATGCCTGCGGCCTGGACATGACACGTCGCGACCTGCAACTGGTGGCGCGCGACAAGGGTCGCCCGTGGGATCTGGGCAAGGACGTCGAGGAGTCCTCGGTCGTCTCCGAAGTCGTGCCCATGGCAGGCACGGTGCTCGAACAGGGAGCACTCGAGATGACGGTGAACGGCCAGCCGCGCCAGAGGTCCGACCTCGACAAGCTCATCTGGAACATCCGCGAGATCATTGCAGATCTCTCGCTTTTCTATCATCTGCAACCGGGCGACCTGATCTTCACCGGCACGCCGGAAGGCGTTGGTCCGCTGCAACCGGGTGACCGCATCAAGGGAAGCGTCGCGGGCGTGGGCGAGATCGCGCTCAACATCGACCCGGCCGAATAGGCGCAGGAGTACACCCATGACCGTCGAAACCATGCCGTCCCCCGTGCGCCTGAAGGCGGTTGCCGCCAAGGGCCAGCCCGATCCCAGTCCTGGGCTGGAACAGCTCTACCGTGGTTTCGAGAGCGAGTTGCTCGTCCCGCTCTGGACGGAGATCGGCGACCTGATGCCGCAGAACCCGCGCAGCAAGTCCCTGCCACACCTCTGGCGGTGGGACCGGCTCGTGCAACTGGCCGGCGAGGCGGGCCGCATCGTGCCCGTTGGCCGCGGCGGTGAGCGTCGCGCCATTGCGCTCGCGAATCCGGGATTGGGCGGCAGGCCCTTCGCCACGCCCACGCTGTGGGCGGCCATCCAGTACCTCATGCCGGGCGAGAACGCGCCAGAGCACCGGCACACGCAGCATGCCTTCCGCTTCGTGGTCGAGGGGGAAGGCGTATGGACCGTCGTCAATGGCGATCCGGTGCGGATGTCTCGGGGCGACTTCTTGCCGCAAGCCGGCTGGAACTGGCATGCCCATCACAACGCGGCCAGCGCGCCCATGGCTTGGATCGATGGACTGGACATTCCTTTCTCGCACTACACGGAATCGCAGTTCTTCGAGTTCGGGCGCGAGCGCGTTGGGACGGTCGAGATGAGCACGCCGGAGTTCTCGCGATCCGAGCGACTGTGGGGCCACCCAGGCTTGCACCCGCTGTCGCAGCCGGACGCGCCGTCGGCCACGCCATTGCTGGCTTATCGCTGGGTCGATACTGACGGGGCCTTGGCCGACCAGTTGGCGCTCGAAGAGGAGGGGCATGGCGCAACGCTGAGCCCGGGGCACGCAGCCGTTCGCTTCACGAATCCGAGCAACGGGCGCGACGTGCTGCCGACCATCCGCTGCGAGATGCACCGCATCAAACCCGGCGCGAGGACACTGACGCGGCGCGAGGTTGGTTCATCGGTGTACCAGGTCTTCGAAGGCACTGGCAGCGTGACAGTGGGCGACAAGCAATGGGCTGTCGGGCGCGGCGACATGTTCGTCGTTCCCTCGTGGATGCCTTTTGCGGCACGGTGCGATACCACGGGCAATGCGCCGCTAGACCTGTTTCGCTTCAGCGACTCCCCGATACTTGAGGCACTCCATGCACATCAGGTGTCTACTGAACACTTGAAGTAGTTAAGGCCATTGGCCCAAGCAACCCTTGTTGGGGCGGGTTCGCCACCAGTCTGCCTGCACCGACGCAGGACGCCGGCGAGCGTCAGGGCGACGGGGTGCGTCGAATAGGTGCGGAGAACGCGTTGGGCTTCCGATGCCCAACTGGGCGATCCACCGCAAGGTTCGTTGTACGGCCCACGTGGCGGGCTCAGCGGGGAATCACGGCAGGCCGGTACCAAGAACGGCCGAGGCGGCAACAGCGGCACGCCGGGCCTGCAAGGCGCCAGCCTCGGCTGGGCCGCCACTCCCTGAGGCAGCGTTGCCCAGCATCCACTTCGGAACCTGATCAATCAAAGTGTCATCCCCTGCAGCACCTTCGGCATCGATGAGATGCCTGCCCGGTATCTTCGCGCAGAGATGACGAGCACCGTCGGGGTATGAGAAGTCAATTCCGGTAACGCGACGCTTGTCGCGATGCCCAGCGCCACCGCGTACCAGCGCAGCGACAGGTCGGAAGGCGGAAAGCTCCGCGCCGCGCCGCCGCTGACCGACCTCAGTACGCTCGCACGGATCAGTCGCGCTGCGTCGCGGTGACGGTGACTTCGATACGTGCGCGGGGTGCCAGGAGGCTGGCGACCACTGTCGTGCGAATCGGGAGCGGATCGCGGAAATGCTTGCGGTACTCCGCGTTGAAGGCCGCAAAGTCGACGCCTTCGACCAAGTGGATCGCCACCTGCACGACGTCATCTAGATCCAGTCGGGCGGTCGCAAGCGTAGCGCCGATCCGCATCAACACCAGCGCGGTCTGCGCCTCAATGCCTTCAGGAATGGTGCCGTCGTCGGCATAAGCGATGTCGCCAGACATGAAAGCAATGCCATTGGCGAGGCGGATCTTGGAGTAGGGGAGATTGGTCATAGATAAATCTGTCATGACAGCGCTAGTCATGCTCAAAAGCGCTGCCGCATTGTTGAGTTGAACGGATTCGTGTTCGACGAGCATCTTCAAGACGAACACCGCCTAGCACGCTTCGAGCTCGTGCTCTGGTATTGATTGGCGCGCAACCTCCAGCGCCACCGAAGAAGCAAGTGGTTGTTGATCTGTAAGCAATGGGATGGACGCCCCCAAGCGAAAGAGCAGGGCGTTCACTTCCTCGACTGCGACGAGGTGCTGATCGCCGGCGTCGGCTTCCTGGGCTGCTCGTTGTGGACGGACTTCGGGTTGCGCATCGCCAAGCTGATAGCGCCACTGGCCGGGTACGGCCGAAGAGAGCACAAGAACGGGCCGCTTTGCGGCCCTTTTCCTTGCAGCTTCCAAGTATGGCGGGGAGCGAGGACTTCCGTCGCCCAGCGGACACGCGACAAAAAGCAAGTGCCCTTGCCTTCCGATTTCTCGGGTGGCGCGCTTGTTGCCTGCTGGGCAAGGGCGGGCGAACCCGAAAGGGACCAGTGCCGCACGAACTGGGTGATGAGCTGGCCCATCATGGGCTCGAGCGCGGGGTCAGTGCACCGGGCAATCGGGGCATCCACTTGATAGCGGGTTTCGACATCGAGTTGGTGCGGCCAGTCGCCTGGTCGGCTTCGCGGGTCGACCGGGCGATCAAAACCTTTCTAGCGCAGGCAGCCGGCATCCTCGAAGGGGATGAGGGCCAGCGACTCAAAAGGCCAGCACGCACTGTGCCGCACTCGCATGTTCTGCAGGGCAGGGCAGATACCGGTGCCCCTTTAGGTGGTGCAGAACAACCTCGGGCATGCATCGATCGGAACGACGTCGACGTACCTCACGACCGAGCGAGATGTCAGGATGCGGGCCACACGGGGGTTGGCGCTCAGCCATGTAGGTCTACATGGAGACCCCGACCTAAGCGACGGCTTCATCAAGGCCATGCGGTGCACCGAGGCTCGCGGAGGACTCTAGGAGGACCGGCCTCGCCTGGAATGGAGGTCGAACGCAGTGCGTTCAGGATGAGCCGCACTCGCAGATCTATTTGGCCGAGGGCGGCGGCTCGGCGATCCACTCGCGTCTGCGGGAGGCGACATGCCCTTCGTCGGGCAACGCTCGCGGGCTCGTGGGGACGACCCGCCGTCTCTTCTGTTCAACGAGTCAATCCATCTCGACACAGCCACGGGCTCTGCGCCCTGATTTCTAGTCTGCGCATCGCGTAGCGATCAATCGTTGCGCATTCAGCCGGCGGCTGGCGTTCACAGCTTGTGGGTGGACAGCAAAATGCTCGTCTCCGTGTTTGAGATGCCTTGAGTCGAGCGGATTGCGGTGAGAACACTGTCAAATGCTTCCAGGGTATCGGCCCGAAGTTCAGCGATGAGGTCCCACCGCCCGTTGGTCGTATGCAAGGTGGACACATTGGGATTCCCGCGAAGTGCGCGGCGTACCGCCTCCCCGTGGTGCCCCTCGATCTCGATGCTCATCATCGCGCGGATGTGATGGGATTCCACCTCGGGCTTGAGGCGCACTGTATAGCCGACGATGGTCCCGTCGCTTTCCAGCTTCGCGATGCGGTTCTGCACCGTTGCGCGCGCCACGCGCAGCTTCTTTGCAAGCGCGACGACGGGCGTCCTTGCCTCGGCACGAAGCAGGGAAATGAGTTGGCGGTCCGTGTCGTCCATTTGGCAGATTGGAAAATCAATCGAGCAAATTGTATTGAAATCGGAATAAAGTGACAACTTGAGCTGTTCACATTGGCTCCCTTTCAAAGAACAATCTTCGACACGGTTGCACCCTGCGGCCGAACCTTGAAGAGAGTTCATATGACCCGTTTCGTAGACGTTCCCACCATGTCCCGCCTCGTGCAGGCTATCGGCGTGGCCAAGTTCATCGGCGATCTGGCCGACACCATCCAGGAAGACTTTGTTCGCTGGCGCGATTTCGACAAGTCTGCTCGCGTCGCCAACCATTCCGACATCGGCGTGATCGAACTCATGCCCGTGTCCGATGCCAAGAGCTATGCGTTCAAGTACGTCAACGGGCATCCGAGCAACACGCAACGCGGGCTGTACACCGTGATGGCGTTCGGCGTGCTGGCCGAAGTCGAAACCGGATATCCCGTGCTCCTGTCGGAACTCACCGTGGCTACCGCGCTGCGCACCTGCGCCACTTCGCTGATGGCAGCACGCGCCTTGGCGCGACCTGATGCGCGCCGCATGGCGTTGATTGGCAACGGCGCTCAAAGTGAGTTCCAGGCGCTGGCCTTCCACGCCCACCTTGGGATCGACGAGATTGCGGTCTATGACGTGGACCCGCGCGCCACGGACAAACTGGTCCGCAATCTCTCGGTCTATCCCTCGCTGAGGATCATCCGCGCCAGCTCCGCAGCCGAGGCTATGCGCGGCGCCGACATCGTGACCACTGTCACCGCCGACAAGGCTTACGCCACCATCCTCACGCCGGACATGATCGAGCCCGGCATGCACATCAACGGCGTGGGTGGTGACTGTCCCGGGAAGACCGAACTGCATGCGGATGTCCTGCGCGGTGCGCGCGTGTTTGTCGAATACGAACCGCAGACCCGGATCGAGGGCGACATCCAGCAACTGCCGCGCGACTTCCCTGTGGTCGACCTATGGCGCGTGCTGGCCGGGACGCTGCCCGGGCGCGAGAGTGTCCAGCAGGTCACGGTGTTCGATTCCGTGGGCTTCGCGCTGGAAGACTATTCGACGCTGCGCTACGTGAATGAACAGGCCGTCAAGCGCAATCTCGGCATCGAAGTCGAACTGGTGCCCTGGGCCGACGATCCGAAGGATCTGTTTCGACATACCCGTTCGGGTGCATCCCGCGCGGTCATGCGCCGGGCCGCTTGAGAGTCCAGGAAAGAGCAAGGGAGTCGCGCCACTCATGTCCGCTATTCGCTCCATCCAGGCCCCTGCAGCCGTCGTGATGATCCGTCCTCATCGGTTCACGCCGAATCCTGAAACTGCTGTCGACAATGCCTTCCAGAGCGCGGCCGAGCAGGGCCAAGCCGAGGCCTTGGCATGCGCGGGTCATCGCGAGGTGACGGCCGCTGCCGAATGCCTCGAAGCTCAGGGAGTGCGCGTCCACCTCTTCGAGGATGAGGGGGAGCGTGATACCCCCGACTCGGTTTTTCCGAACAACTGGTTCTCCACCCACCCGGGTGGACATGTAGCGATCTATTCGATGTACTCGCCGAGCCGTCGGCGCGAGCGCCGCTCTGACGTGATCGAGATGCTCAAGGCCGAGTATCGCGTGCAGGACGTGATCGACTACTCGGGTCTTGAGCAGGACAACCTGTTCCTCGAAGGCACGGGCGCCATGGTGTTCGACCACCTGGCCCGCGTGGCTTATGCCGCCCGTTCCAATCGCGCCAACCCGGTGGCCTTGGAACGCTTCAGCACGCATTTCAACTTCGAGCCCATGGTCTTCGACACGGCCGACGCGGCCGGGCAGCCCATCTACCATACCAACGTGCTGATGTGCGTGGCCACGGAGTTCGCATTGATCGGACTGGACACGATCACAGACGCGCGGCGCGCCGCCGAGGTGCGTGCTCGGCTGGAAGAATCGGGCCGCGAGGTCATCGACCTGAGCCATGCCCAGATCGGCGAGTTCGCGGGCAATGCCATAGAACTCACCGGCCGCGATGGCCGACTCCTCGCGCTCTCGCAGCGGGCCTGCGACAGCCTGACGCCGGCGCAGAAGTCTCGCATAGAGCGCTCGGCGCGCCTGTCGCCGCTGGCGGTACCCACCATCGAGATGGCGGGCGGATCGGTCCGCTGCATGATCGCTGGCATCCATTTGTCGCCCCGGAGATGAATCCGTGGCAAGAAACCGACGAAGGACCTGCTCGCTCCTCCCGCTCGGCGCCTCGCGCGTCGTCATACGGCGCGTAGTAGGCATGAGGCCTCCGCGTCGCGCAGCCTCGTTTCGCGCAGTCGGTAGATAGCCATATGTCGAGGACTGACGAGGCTGCGCATTTCTTCAGCCGGAGCGGGTGAGCCCTCTGGCCCGGCCGACGTGGCTGGTGCGGAAATGGTGCGCTTTGCACCAAACCGTGCCGCCGGGAGCGCCCGCGAGGCCGATTCCGGCCTCAAGAAGCTGGCATACCTGCCCAGCGCAGCGGCCGCGCCAAATTCGCCATCGCCAAACTCGAGAGAGAAGCGGATGCCCTCCGTGAAGCTGAGATGACAAAGGTGGTTGCGCAAATCAAGGAGTCGATTGCGACATTCGGCCTGACCGCCGAGCACCTATTTGGCCGTGGCGCCAAGGCGTTGAAGGCAGCCACTGGCAAGGCCTTGGGCGGTGGCAAGGCAGAGCGAAAGGGCGCAGGCATTCTCAAGTACCGGCACCCGAAGACGGGCAAGACCTGGACCGGCTTCGGCAAAGCTCCCGGTTGGATTGCAAGCGTTCGCAACTGCGACAAGTTCCTCATTGACCAGTCTGGCGTCGTGGCAGCGCCTTCGGTCGAAAAGGCGGTCGCGCCTGTTGCTGCAGTGGCGAAGAAGGCCACCCGCAAGGCCCGCGCGGTTGCAGCACCGGCGAAGAAGTCGATTCGCGCCCCAAAGGTCACTGCTGCTCCTGTCGCGGCTCTCGAAGCCAAGGCTGAAAATCGGGCGCAAAGAAAGCTGCACCAAAGAAGGGCGTGCCTTCGAAGAAGGCCGCTCCGGCGAAGAAGGCGGCTGCCGCACCAAGGCTCGCAAGGCTGCAGCAAAGGCTCCCAAGAAGGCGGCCAAGGCCCG
Organism: Variovorax sp. J31P207; assembly: GCF_030316965.1. Lineage (NCBI taxonomy): Bacteria > Pseudomonadati > Pseudomonadota > Betaproteobacteria > Burkholderiales > Comamonadaceae > Variovorax > Variovorax sp. J31P207. Next base: position 1,076,718 of record NZ_JASZYN010000002.1, on the reverse strand, counting down.
CAGCCTGCGCGCGTCCACGAGCGCCACGGCGCTGTTGACCTCCGCGGCGCCGGAGCCATCTGCATCCGCAAGCTGAGCAAGCAATTGGCTGGGTACGGCCGCAGTGGCCAAAAAAGAACGGCCGCTCTGGGGGTGCCGATACTGGCCCGAGACCCTCAGACAAGCGCCGACAGGAGCAAGCGCCATGGATGACGCGTGGCCCGCCACGCGCAGTGGACGCGCGCCTGCGGGCAGTCCGACGTTGCCTACGCCACGCCGATGGCGCTTTCGCGGTGACGCTTCTCCCTCGGCTGGCAGCCGGTCAGCTTGCGATGGACCACCGGATCGGGTGCCAGATAGCGGGCGGGTCGTACGGCAACCTGGTCGACTTGGCCGATCTCGCCGGCAACCAGATCGAACTGTCCGACTACCAACAGGGGGTTTCTCCAGGTCGTCGCCAAGGAAACGCTGCTCGTTTGGACGCCGCAGGAGCTCGTAGCCTTCTCGTTCGCGCCGTGAAACCGGCCTTTCTCCCCGGCGAGCAATACCAGCTCAGCAACACCAACGTGGTGCTAGTCAGTATGGAGATCGAAGCGTTGACCGGCCAACTGCTGGGTGACGTGCTGGCCGCGCGGATCTTCGGGCCGCTCGGGCTCACCGGCATGAGCTGTCGGTCGTCGGCCACTCTGCCGCCGCCGACCCCTACGCGATCGCGATACGAACCGCGCGTATACCTGCAACGATCGCTTGTGCTCTCGCGTTCGTTCACGCGGTGTTGCCGCTGCGCGCCTGTTTATCGCTTGATTTCGTGAAGAGTCGGAAGGGAAGCGCGGTCGCGCGCCTCTTCCGAGACACTCAAGCCTCCACTGGAGGGAAGGGCCGCATTGCATGCTGCAACCCGTTGAGCGCGATCGATTCGACTGTCGCGAAAGCAAGCTGTCGATCACGTCACCCACACTGGTCAACGCGGGTCTGCGCGACGAGGCGATGCCGCTCGCGGTATCGGAACTGTTAGGGGCAACGCTGCAGACTATGTTGGCGCTCCCGCAAATGCAGCATGACGCCGCTCCCTGCCGTTGGACGATTGGGCCGCGATTTGTCTGCATTGCTTGCCGGGTCGAGTCACACCGCTCGGGCAACTTTGCGGAGACGCCTACTTGGAGCGGACCCACGACTACAGGCAAAGAAATCCGTCACCGAGGAAGCCAGAGGATCGAGCGGCTCACGGCAACTGAGCCGCGTCGGCTCAGACCTGCACCTCCGGCAACTGCACGACGATGCCGTCCAGAGCGGCTTGCATCTTGATCTGGCAACACAGACGGCTGTTCTCGCGCGGGTCCGGCACGCCCTCGAGCATGAAGGTCTCCGTCTCCGATGTCGGAGGCAGCTTGTCGGCCCATCGCGCATCGACGTAGGCGTGGCAGGTGGCACAACTGCAGGAGCCGCCGCAGTCGCCGAGGATGCCTGGCACTCCGTTGTCCAAGGCAATCTGCATCAGCGTGCGTTCGGGTGGGGCGGACACCAGGTGCGGGGTGCCGTCGTGCTCTATGAAGGTTACTTGAAGCATGGGTTTTCTCTGCATCTCATAGGTTTGTCAGATCCCTCAAAGGCGGGAAATGTTGGTGGACCAGGCCGTTCAGTGTTGTTGACATAGACCGTCCAGTCGGACTATTATCGAATCAACGACAGCGCATCGCAATGCTTTTGCGCCTTGCAGCAACACTCTTTGTGAAGGTGACAACATGAGTACCTGTGCCCCGGTGATTCCGATTGCCCGCGCCAAAGCCGAGCCCCGTGCGTGGGGTGACCTGGTCCGAGAGAACGAGGTGCACGGCTCGCTCTACACCGATCCGACGATCTTCGAGGAAGAGCTGCACAAGATCTGGTTTCGCACTTGGGTCTACGTCGGCCACGAAAGCGAAGTGCCCCAGCCCAACGAGTATGTGATGAAGTCGATCGGGCCCGAGCCGATCCTGATGACGCGGGACCGCGAAGGCCGGATCCATCTCCTGCACAACCGCTGCCCGCACCGAGGCAATCGGGTGTGCATGACCGAGAAAGGGTCCGCGCGGTCCTTCACATGCCCGTACCATGGCTGGACCTTCACCAACGACGGCGCGTTGCGCGGCTATCCCTTTCCCTCAGGTTATGAGGGCGTCGATCGCTCGGAACTCGGGCTCGGAAAAGTGGCGCGCGTTGCCTCGTACAAGGGGTTTGTCTTTGGCTCTATGGCGGCGGAGGGCCCCTCACTGGAAGAGCACCTCGGCGCGGCGATGGCGGCCATCGATGCGCTCTGCCTGACTTCGCCCGAGGGCGAGGTCCAGGTCACGGCGGGCTTCTTGAAGCACAAGGTCAAGTCGAACTGGAAATTCCTAGTCGAGAACGAGACAGACGGCTATCACCCGTCGTTCGTGCATGCCTCGATCTTCGAGGTCGCGAAAAGCGGCATCGGCTCGCTCTACAGCAGCGACTCGACGGCGGTCTCGCGCTACTTCGGCCAGGGACATTCCGAGAACGACCTACGGCCCGAGTTTCGCAAGCGCGACATCCCGATGAGCTGGTTCAACACCACCGCCGACCGCCTGCCCGAATACACGCAGCGCATGGAGGCTGCCTACGGCGTGGAACAGGCCCGCAAGATCATGATCGACGGCACGCCGCACATCATGATCTACCCGAATCTCTTCATCGCGGAGATCCAGCTCTTCGTGATCCAGCCGCTGGCGTTCAACGAGTCCGTGCAGCACGTCACGGCGCTGCAATTCAAGGGCGCACCCGACCTGAATCGCCGTCTGCGTCAGCAGACCATGGGCTCGGTCGGCCCGGCCGGCTTCCTGCTGGCCGACGACGCAGAGATGTATGAACGAACCCAGCTCGGCGTCCAGGCCAAGAGTCCGGAATGGCTCTATCTGGGGCGCGGCAAGCATCGCGAGCGCACGGACGAGAACGGTTACCTGATCGGCGACGCCACGGACGAGACGCCGACGCGCGGCATCTGGCGGCACTACCGGTCGCTCATGGAGGCGTCGTGAACATCAAAATCGAGGACCTGTTGCTTCACCACGAGGTGTCGCAGTTCATCTACCGCGAAGCGCGTCACCAGGACAACCACGAGTACGACGCCTGGGAGGCCTTGTGGACCGACGACGGCGTCTACTGGATTCCTGCCAACGGCGAGGCCGGCGACCCGGAGCAGGAGATGTCCATCATCTATGACAACCGCTCGCGCATCGCATTGCGCGTGCGCCAGTTCTACACCGGCAAGCGCTACAGCCAGTCGCCGAGATCGCCGCTGCGCAGGGTGATCTCGAACGTCGAGATTCTCGAGAACGACGGCACCGATCTGGTCGTCAGCGCGAATGCGATCGTGTTCGAGGCGCATGCGCGCGGCGACACGATCTGGGGTTCGCGCAACGAATACAAGCTGCGCCGCGAAGGCAACACGCTGCGCATGGCTGGCAAGAAAGTGGTGCTGACCAACAACGAGAGAGCCCTCTACTCGATGGCTTTCCTGATCTAGCTCCGAATTGCACCCCACGCCGCGAGGCAGGAGAAGAAAGATGACTGGAGACAAGCGAAGCGACGGCCCCTCGATCGAGGTGCTGGTCGCCGAGGGACCGGCACGGCTGGAGCTGCATGCCGACGGCGTGGCCCATGTGCGCCTGAACCGACCCGAAGCCTCGAACGGCCTCAACATGGAATTGCTCAAGGCACTGCACGAGGTGCTGATGCAGGTGCACGGTGATGGCCGGGTGCGCGCCGTGCTGCTCACGGGCGAGGGCAAGCACTTCTGCGCTGGCGGGGATGTCCACACCTTCCTGTCGAAGGGCGAGGCACTGCCCGACTACATCCGCATGGCGACCTCCTACCTGCAGCTGGTGGTGGCGCTGCTGATGCGGCTCAATGCGCCCGTCGTCTGTGCGGTTCAGGGTTTTGCGGCCGGCGGCGGCGGCATGGGTCTGGTGTGCTCGTCCGACGTGGTCGTGGCGGGCGAATCGAGCCGCTTCCTGGCCGGTGCGACGCGCGTGGCGATGGTGCCCGATGCCGGTGTCTCGGTGACGCTCACGCAGCTGGTGGGCTTTCGCAAGGCCATGGACATCCTGTTGTTCAACCCGGTGATCGACGCCGCCGAGGCACTGCGCATGGGGCTGATCTCGCGCGTGGTGCCCGACGCCGCATTGGCCGACGAAGCACTGTCGTTGGCACGCCAGCTGGCGGCCGGTGCTCCGGCGGCACTGGCGGCCACCAAGCGGTTGCTGTGGAACGGGCTCGGCCTCGGCGCCGAAGCCGCGATGCCCGAAGAGAACCGTACCCAGGCCCAGCTGGCCGGCATGAAGGATGCGCTGGAGGGCCTGGCTGCGGTGATCGAGAAGCGCGCGCCGCGCTTCACCGGGCAATGAGCGCGATGCACAGCGTGTTCCTCACGGGCGGTGCCAAGGGCATCGGAGCCGCCATCGCGCGCCGGCTGGCGGCCGATGGCGCACGCGTGACCATTGCCGACCTCGACATCGCGAGCGCGCAGGCGCTGGCTGAGGAGATCGGCGCCACCGCCGTGGAACTCGACGTGGCGGACCTCGAGCGCGCGCAGCGCACGGTGCTGGAGACCGGGCCGCACCAGATCCTGGTGAACAACGCCGGCATCGACCAGCACGCCTATTTCACGCAGACCCGGATCGCCGACTGGCGCCGGCTGCTGGCGGTCAATCTCGAGTCGGTGTTCGCCACCACGCACGCGGCCTTGCCCGCGATGCAGGCGGCCGGCTTCGGCCGCATCATCAACATCGCCTCCGAGGCCGGTCGGATGGGCTCGCGCGGCGCGGCGGTGTATGCGGCCGCCAAGGGCGGCGTGATCGCCTTCACGCGCTCGATCGCACGCGAGAACGGCCGCAAGGGCATCACGGCCAACGTGATCGCACCGGGTCCGATCGACACGCCGCTGCTGCGCGAAGCCGTGGCCGCCGGCGGCGACAAGCTGCTGGACGCCATGAAGGGCGCCACGCTGGCGGGCCGGCTGGGCACGCCCGAAGAAGTGGCCGCGGCAGTCGCCTTCCTGGCGTCCGATGCCGCGGCATTCATCACCGGCGAGACCCTGGGCGTTTCCGGCGGCATGGGGTGCGGCCAATGAGCGCGCCCCAGACCACCGCTTCCGACGAACAGCTCGACGGCGTCATCGGGCGCGTACTGTCGGTCTACCGAAGCTGGGGCCGCAACACCACGGTGGCGCAGATGCGCGCGGATTGGGATGCGCTCTTCGGCGGGCAGGCGGTGGCCGCCGAGGTGCAGCCCCTGACCATCGGCAGCCTGGGCGCCGAGTGGATCACCGCACCGGGGGCGGACCCGCAACGCGTGGTGCTGTATTTTCATGGCGGAGGCTTCCAGGTCGGGTCGGTGCGTTCGCACCGCGAACTGATGGCCGGAATTTCCGCGGCGGCAGCTTGCCGCGTGCTGGGCTTGGACTATCGGCTCGCCCCCGAGCATCGCCATCCGGCGGCGCTCGAAGACGCCTGCGCCGCCTACGACTGGCTGATCGCGCAGGGCACGCGGCCCTCCGACATCGTCCTCGTGGGCGACTCGGCCGGCGGCAGCCTCGTGCTGGCTGTACTGATCAAGCTGCGCGATGCGGGCCGCGCGCTGCCCGCGGGCGCGGTGCTGATGTCCGCCTGGACCGACATGACGGCTGCGGGCGAGAGCTATGTGTCGCGCGCGCAGAGCGACCCGATCCATCAGCGCCCGATGATCCTCGCCATGGCGCGCAACGCGCTCGGTGCCGAGGGCGATGCCCGGCATCCGTGGGTGTCGCCGCTGTTCGCCGAACTGCATGGCCTGCCGCCGCTGCTGATCCAGGTCGGTGACCGCGAGACCGTGCTCAGCGACTCGGTCGACTTTGCCGCGAAGGCAAAGGCGGCCGGCGTCGATGTGCGTCTGGAGGTGTGGGACCGAATGATCCACGTCTTCCAGCAGTTCCCGGACGACCTGCCCGAGGCGCGCGCCGCCCGGCGCGCCATCGGCGCCTTCGTTCGAAGCCTTTTCCCAACCCCTTCCTTCACGAGAAAGTCCTGACCATGTTCGGAATCGTTGGATACGGTGGCTATGTGCCCCGCCTGCGGCTGCTGCGCCGCGCGGCGGCCGAGGCCAACGCCTGGTACGCCCCCCAGTTCGTCCACGCCGCCAAGGGCACGCGTTCCTTCGCCAACTGGGACGAAGACAGCATCACGATGGCGGTGGCCGCGGCGCGCGACTGCCTCGGCGCGGCGGATGACCGCTCCCGCATCGCCAGCGTGCTGCTGGCGTCAGGCACACTGCCCTTCGCCGAGCGACTCAACGCCGGCGTGGTCTGCGAAGCGCTGACCCTGCGCGACGACGTGCAGGCGGCCGATGTCACCGGCTCGCAGCGTGCGGGCCTGTCGGCGCTGGCCCAGGCCGTGGCGCAGGTGCGCAGCGGCGGCGGTGATGTGCTGGTCCTGGCCTCCGACAACCGCAAGACGCGCGCAGCCAGTTCGCAGGAACTGGACTTCGGCGACGGCGCCGCCGCACTCCAGGTGGGCCGCGACAAGGTGCTGGCCGAGTACCTGGGCGCCGGTACGGTCACGGTCGATTTCGTCGACCATTTCCGCGCCGCGGGGGAGGACATCGACTACGCCTGGGAGGAGCGCTGGGTGCGCGACGAGGGCATCACCAAGCTGGTGCCGCGGGCCGTGAAGGCCGCGCTGGCCGAGGCGAAGATCGAGGCCGCGCAGATCGACCACTTCATCTTCCCGACCACCTTCCAGAAGATGGACCAGCAGCTGGCCAAGGCCTGCGGCGTGCGCGCCGAGGCGGTGGTCGATTCGCTGGCCGCGCGCGTGGGCGACACCGGCCTGGCGCACGGCATGCTGCTGCTGGCCCATGTGCTCGAGCGCGCGGTGCCCGGCCAGCACATTCTGCTGGCCCAGTTCGGCAGCGGGGCGCAGGCGATGGTGTTCCGCGTCACCGACGAGGTCCGCCGTTTCCGCCCGGCCAAGGGGGTGAGCGAATGGATTCGCCGCGGTGTCGAGGAAACGGCGTACACGCGCTTCCTGTCCTTCAAGGAACAACTTGACCTCGAGCGCGGCATGCGCGGTGAGCAGGACCGCAAGACCGCACTGTCCACCGCCTACCGCCATCGCAGCGCGATCCTGGGTCTGGTCGCCGGGCGTTGCGAGGTGACCGGCAGCGTGCACTTCCCGCCGTCGCGCATCTCGTACGACCAGGGCAAGCCGCTGCAGGACACGCAGAAGCCGCACAAGCTGGCCGAGCGCCGCGGCACCGTGCTGAGCTGGTCGGCCGAGTTTCTTTCGTTCCACCGCTCGCCGCCGCACCGCTACGGCCAGGTCGACTTCGACGGCGGCGGCCGCGTGCTCATGGAGTTCACCGACACCGGCGAGGGCGAGATCGACGCCGGCAGCGCGGTCGAGATGACCTTCCGCATCAAGGACATCGACGACCGCCGCGGCTACACCCGCTATTTCTGGAAAGCCACCCCGGTGCGCACCGCCGCAACGGAAAAAGGATCGGAGTAAATCATGGCCGCAGGTATCAAGGACAAGGTCGCCATCCTCGGGATGGGGTGCAGCAAGTTCGGCGAGCGCTGGGACGCGAGTCCCGAGGATCTCATGGTCGAGGCCTACAACGAGGCCATGGCCGATGCCGGCATTTCACCCGAGCAGCTCGACGCCGCGTGGTTCTCGACCCACATGGACGACGTCGGTACCGGCCGCGGCGGCACCCCGATGGGCATTGCGCTGCGCCTGCCCAACATTGGCGTGACGCGCGTCGAGAACTTCTGCGCCGGCGGCTCCGAGGCCATCCGCGCCGCGGTGTATGCGGTCGCGGCCGGGGCCTGCGACATCGCGATCGCGCTGGGCGTGGAAAAGCTCAAGGACACCGGCTACGGCGGCCTGCCGGTGGCCACGGTCGGCACCTACATTCCGCAGTGGTATCCCAATGCGGTGGCGCCGGCCAATTTCGCACAGCTGGCCTCGGCCTACCGGAGCAAGCATGGCGTCGATGCGGCGCTGCTCAAGCGGGCGATCGCGCATGTCTCGGTCAAGAGCCATGCCAACGGCGCGAAGAATCCCAAGGCGCACTTCCAGAAGGCAGTCAGCGAGGAGACGGTGTTGAAGGCGCCGATCATCGCCGAGCCGCTGGGCCTGTTCGACTGCGCGGGCGTGTCCGATGGAGCCGCCGCTGTGATCGTCACCCGACCAGACATTGCACGCAGCCTGGGCAAGCGCGATCTCGTGACCTTCAAGGCGCTGCAGATCGTGACCTCCAACGGCTGGGAGCTGCAGTCCAACGAGTGGGACGGCAGCTACGTCCACACGGCGCGCATCGCGGCGCAGCGCGCCTATGCCGAGGCGGGCATCACGCGGCCGCGCGAGCAGATCAGCATGACCGAGGTGCACGACTGCTTCTCGATCACCGAGCTGGTGACGATGGAAGACCTGGGCCTGTCCGACGTCGGCGCCGGCGTGAAGGACGTGCTCGATGGCAAGTTCGATGCCGACGGCAAGATCCCCTGCCAGATCGACGGTGGCCTCAAGTGCTTCGGCCACCCGATCGGCGCCAGCGGCATCCGCATGCTCTACGAGATGTACCTGCAGCTGCAAGGCAGGGCGGGGCCGCGCCAGCTGGGCCATCCTTCCGTGGGCCTGACCCACAACCTGGGTGGACAGCCTTCCCAGAACGTCTGTTCGGTTTCCATCGTCGGCCTCGAAGGCGCCTGAAGAGCAGGTCATGGTCAGCATCACCCAATCCATCCACCGCGCGCTGCAGCAGAACCCGCAGCGCATCGCGACGATCGCCTGCGGGCGCCGCCAGACCTATGCCGAGTTCGTCGGCCGCGTCCAGCGCCTGGCCGGCGGCCTGCGCGGCCTCGGCGTCAAGAAGGGCGACCGGGTCGGTATCCTGTCGCTCAATTCGGACCGCTACCTGGAAGTCTTCATGGCGGTGTTCTGGCTCGGCGCGGCGATCAATCCGGCCAACACCCGCTGGAGCGCGAAGGAGCTCGCCTTCTCATTCAACGACTGCGGGACCGCGCAGCTCCTGGTGGACGATGCCCATCTGCCGTTGATGGCAGAGGTGCGGGCCGAATCCCGCACGCTGCGCGAAGTCATCCATCTGGGCGACGGCGCCTGCCCAGCGGGCATGATCGGCTACGAGCAGCTGATCGCGCAGTCCGACCCGGTGGACGACGTGGGCGCCGGCGGCGCCGATCTGGCGGCCGTGTTCTACACCGGCGGCACCACCGGCTTCCCCAAGGGCGTGATGGCCTCCCACGACAGCCTGCTCGGCGCGGCCCTGAACCGGCTGGCCATGGGCTACCCCGTGGGCCCGGTGTACCTGCACGCGGCGCCGGTCTTCCATCTCGCGGGCGCCATGGGCGTCTGGTGGCAGTTCATCGCCGGCGGCACGCACGTCCTGCTGCCGAGCTTCAACGCGCTGCAGTTCATGGAGACGGTCCAGAACGAGCGCGTGACCGACACCTTGCTCGTGCCGACCATGATCCAGATGGTGCTGGACCACCCCGAGTTCAGCCAGTTCGACCTGACGAGCCTGAAGTTCCTGGTGTACGGCGCCTCGCCCATCGCCGAGACGCTGCTCGATCGCCTGACCGTCGCCTTCCCGCAGCTGGCGCTGATGCAGGGCTACGGCATGACCGAGCTCTCCGGCTGCGTGAGCTACCTGCCGCCCTACTACCACACGGCCGAGGGCCGCGCCCTGGGCAAGCTGCGCTCGGCCGGGCGTGCGGCGGCATTGGCCGAGATCAGGATCGTGGACGCCGAGGGCAAGGAACTGCCACGCGGCACGGTGGGCGAGATCGCCGCCCGCGGCATGTCCGCCATGACGGGCTACTGGAATCGGCCGGCCGACGACGCCAGCACCTTGCGCGACGGCTGGGTGCATTCCGGCGACGGCGCCTACATGGACGAAGAAGGTTTCATCTTCATCGTCGACCGCATGAAGGACATGGTGGTCAGCGGCGGCGAGAACGTCTATTCGGCCGAGGTCGAGAACGCCGTCCTCAAGCACCCGGCCATCGCGGCCTGCGCCGTGATCGGCGTCCCGAGCGAGAAATGGGGCGAGAGCGTGCATGCGGTCGTGGTGTTCAAGCCGGGCCAGAGCGTCTCGGAAGCGGAGCTGATCGCCCATTGCAAGACGCTGATCGCGGGCTACAAGTGCCCGCGCAGCGTCGAGGAGCGCGCCGAGCTTCCGCTGTCCGGCGCCGGAAAGATCCAGAAGAACAAGCTGCGCGAGTCGCACTGGGCCGGCCGCGGCCGCCAGGTCGCCTGACCGGGCGCACCGATCCCTTCACTCGAATGCCAAGGCCCATGACTGTCCCTGCGAATCCGAATCCCGTGGTGTTGCTGGACCGGCCGGCCCCACACGTGGCCCGTCTCCTGATCAACCGCCCCGACAAGCGCAACGCGATCGACCACGATGTGCGGCAGGCGCTCACCGCCGCGATCGCCGGCATCCGGGACGACGCCAGCGTGCGTGCGCTGGTGTTCGGCGGGGTCGCGGGCGTGTTCTCGGCCGGCGGCGATGTGCCGAGCATGTTGGGCCTGGACGAGGCTGGCGCACGGGCACGCATGCAGCACGTCGCGGTGTTGTGCCGTATGGTCGCGGGCTTGCCCATCCCGGTGGTGAGTGCCGTCGAAGGCATCGGTGCCGGTGCGGCTGTGGGTCTGGCGCTGCTCGGCGATCACATCGTCGTGGGTACGGGGGCCCGCATCCTGTTTCCCTTCCTCCAGCTCGGATTGGTGCCGGACTGGGGCCAGATGCTGACGCTGCCGCGCCGTGTCGGCGTGCGCGAAGCCAGGCGCATCATCACGGCGGGCGAGCCGGTGCGCGGCGAGGAAGCGCTGCACATCGGCCTGGCCGACGTCCTGGTGGCCGACGACCAGGTGATGGCCAGCGCCATCGCGAAGGCGAGCGAACTCGCGCGGCTTCCGATGGGCGCCTTCGCGCGAATGAAGGGTCGGCTCACGCGTGTGTCGTCCTCGCTCGACTTCGAGTTGCAACGCGAGGAGGACGACCAGGCGGTGAGCCTGACCGGCGACGAGTTCCGCGAAGGCTACGATGCATTCAAGAACAGGCGAGCCGCCGATTTCATCGCGCTGCCGGGAGCGAAGGCATGACGGGCGGCGCCACCGGGCCGGCACCGGAGGGCGTGCGGGTCGAGCGCGACGGCGCCGTCGGCATCGTCATGCTGAATCGGCCGGAGAAGCGCAATGCGCTCGACATCGCCATGCGCCGGGCGATCGCCGAGGCGGTCATGGCGCTGGACCATGACGAGGCGATCCGGGCCATCGTCATCACCGGCGGCACCGTGTTCGCGGCCGGCGCCGACCTGAACCTGCTGGTCGACAAGGGTGCGCAGCAGGTCGCCGGCATCGATCTGGGCCAGTACTGGGCGCCGGTCGCGCAGTGCGGCAAGCCGACCATTGCCGCTGTCGCCGGTTTCGCGCTCGGCGCGGGTTGCGAGCTGGCCATGATGTGCGATTTCATCGTGGCCGACCCGACGGCGCGTTTCGGCCAGCCGGAACTGGCGGTGGGCATCATGCCCGGCGCCGGCGGCACCCAGCGCCTGCTGCGCGCCGTAGGTCGGCCGGTGGCCGCGATGCTGCTGCTGACCGGCGAGCAACTCACGGCCGAACGCGCCTTCCAGCTCGGGCTGGTGGCTGAACTGGCCGACGAGGGCCAGGCGCTGGAACGTGCGACGGCGCTGGCCCGCAAGGCGGCGCGCATGCCGCCCAAGGCGGTCGCGGCAACGCGCCGGATGCTGCGCCAGGGCCCGGACCTGCCGCTCGATGCGGCGCTCGCGTTGGAGAACCGCGAGTTCCTTCTGCTCTTCGACACCCCCGACAAGACCGAGGGCATGCGGTCCTTCCTCGTCAAGCGACGTCCGGAATTCACCGGGAAATGACCATGACAGACACACTCAAGATAGCCGTCATCGGCGCCGGGACCATGGGCCGCGGCATCGTCCAGCTCTTCGCCCAGGCCGGGCACCGCGTGCATTGCTTCGACAGCTTCGAAGGCGCCGCGGACAAGGCGGTGGAGTTCGTCGTCGGCATGATCGGTCGCGGTGTCGCTAAGGGCCGCATCGATGCCGATGCGTTCGAGCGCATCCGCGGTCAGATTCATGCCGCGGCGACGATGCAGGAGCTCGCGGATTGCGACGTCCTGATCGAAGCCATCGTGGAAGACCTCGAGGCCAAGCGCGCGCTGTTCCGCAGCCTCGAAGCGGTGGTTTCGCCCCAGGCGATCCTGGCGAGCAACACCTCGTCGCTTGTGGTGGCCGAGATCGCCGCCGCGTGCGCGCATCCGCAGCGGGTGGCGGGACTGCACTTCTTCAATCCGGTGCCGCTCATGAAGGTGGCCGAAGTGATTGCAGCGGTGCGCACCGCGCCGGCGGTGGTGGCCACCTTGCGTGACCTGGTCGCGGGGGCGGGCCATCGCGCGGTGGTCGCGGCGGACCAGCCGGGATTCCTCGTGAATCACGGGGGTCGCGGCCTGTACACGGAAGGGCTTCGCCTGCTCGAAGAGCAGTCGGCCAGCGTGGACCAGATCGACCGGGTGCTGCGCGAGGCGGCCGGCTTCCGCATGGGGCCGTTCGAGCTGCTCGATCTCACGGGACTGGACGTGTCGAGCAAGGTCATGAGTTCGATCTACGAGCAGTTCCAGCAGGAGCCGCGCTTTCGCCCCTCGTCCCTGGTGCCGCCGCGGGTGGCGGCAGGGTTGTTCGGACGCAAGGCGGGTCGGGGCTGGTATGCCTACGAGGGCGATCTGCCCCAGCTGGCGGCAGCACGGCCCGTGCCGGCGCTGCCGGCCGGACTCCAGGTCTGGGTGGCACCGGAGGCGGCGGAGCGCGAGGCGTTGAAAGCGCTGGTGCAGGCCGCCGGGGCGCAATGGGTCAAACGCCCGACGCCCGAGGCGCTTCTGATCGTCCAGCCCTGGGGCGGGGACGCCACCGGCGAGGCGGTGGCGCTCGGACTCGATGCCACGCGTTGCGTCGCGCTCGACCCGCTACCCGGACTGGCGCGTCATCGCACCCTGATGCTCACCGTGGCCACCGCGCCGGCCATGCGCGACGCCGCGCACGCACTGTGCGCACATGACGGCGTGGGCGTCACGGTGATCAACGACAGTTCCGGCTTCATCGTGCAACGGGTGCTGGCCACGATCGTCAACATCGCGGCGCAGATCGCACAACGCGGCATCGCGTCGGTGGAAGACATCGAAGACGCCGTGAAGCTGGGGCTCGGCTATCCGCAAGGTCCGCTGTCCTGGGGCGACCGCATCGGCGGTGCGCGGGTGCTCGCGATCCTGCGGCGCATGCAGGCGGTCACCGGCGATCCGCGCTACCGGCCCAGCCCCTGGCTCGAGCGGCGCGTGGCGCTGGGCCTGTCCCTTTGCACGGCGGAGGCGGCACGCTGATGACCGCCGTGCCGGAAATCGACATCGCCCACCTGCGCGAATGGGTCGGTCGGCGGCAGGAAGCCGAGCAGCGCATCGACCCGTTCCCCGCGCGCGCCCTGGCCGGTCTGCTCGATCACGCGGAGGCGCCGGCCGTCGGCGATGCGCTGCCCTTGCCTTGGCACTGGCTCTATTTCCTGGAAACGCCTGCGCGCGCGGCTGTCGGCGTCGACGGCCATCCGGAGCGTGGCGGCTTCCTGCCCCCGGTGCCTCTGCCCCGGCGCATGTGGGCCGCGGGCGAGATCGACGTCGAGGCCCCACTCCGGATCGGCGACGACGCTCGCAAGGTGTCGACCGTGCGGTCGGTGGAGCAGAAGCAGGGGCAGAGCGGTCCGCTGGTGTTCGTCACCGTGGAGCACCTGCTGTCCCAGCAGGGCCGCACTTGCCTGCGGGAACTGCAGCACATCGTCTACCGCGAGGCGCCGACCGGTGCCGCGCCGCTGCCGCCGGGCGCGCCGGCCAAAGACCCGGCGGCATGGCGAAGCGACTGGAAGGCCGATCCGGCGACGCTGTTCCGCTACTCGGCGCTGACGTACAACGGGCACCGCATCCACTACGACCGCGACCATGCGACGCAGCAGGAGCACTACCCGGCGCTGGTGGTGCATGGTCCTCTGCTGGCGACGCTGCTGCTCGACCTGGTCCAGCGCGAAGCATCAGCGTCGCGCATCGCCCATTTCGACTTCCGCGCGCTGCGCCCCGCCTTCGACACGGATGCGCTGACCTTGAACGGCGCGCCGGCCGCAGAGGGGAAGGGCGCGAGCCTGTGGACGGCTGACAGCCACGGCGCGCTCGGCATGCGCGCCAACGTGAGCTGGGCCTGACATGGGAACGTCCCGAGGTCCCGATGAGCTCGCGCGGCCGATCTGGCGCTCGATGCTCTTCGTGCCCGCGCATGTCGACAAGTTCGTCGCACGCGCCCATGAACGCGGCGCCGATGCCGTGATCCTCGACCTGGAAGACAGCGTGCCGCTGGCGCGCAAGGCGCAGGCGCGCGAAGCGCTAGCCGTCCGCGCGGCCGCCGTGGCCGGCCACGGCACGGCGGTGCTGGTGCGCGTGAATGCGGAGGCCGGGATGGCGACGCAGGACATCGACGCCGCGGTCGGGGCTGCCGTGCGCGCCATCGTGCTGCCCAAGGTCGATACGCCGCAGCAGGTGATCGCGGCAGACCGGCAGGTTGCGGCTTGCGAGCGGAAGCTGGGCCTGCAGGCAGGCCATACCTGGCTGATCGCGCAGATCGAAGACGTGTCGGCGCTGCCGCAGCTCGACGCCATTGCCACCAGCTCGCCGCGCCTGCTCGGCATGATCCTCGGGTCGGAAGACTTCTGTGCCAGCGCGGGCATGGTGCCGACGCCAGCCACCTTGTTCACGCCCAACCAGATGGTGGTTTTTGCATGCCGCCGCGCCGGCATTCTGCCGCTGGGCTTTCCTTCGTCCATCGCGGAGTTCTCGGATCTCCAGGCCTGCGCGCTGCAGGTAGGCCTGGCGCGCGACCTGGGCTTCGTGGGCGCCTTCTGCATCCATCCGGCGCAGGTTCCCGTGCTCAACCAGGGCTTCTCGCCTTCGGCCCGCGAACTGGCGCACGCCGAAGGCGTCGTCACTGCCTTCGAGACCGCGCAGCGCGAGGGCCGGGGCGCCATCGAGTTCGCCGGAAAGATGGTCGATCTACCGGTGGTGCTGCGCGCGCGCGAAACGCTGCGCCGTGCTGCCGCCATTCTGAACGCAACGAATCTATCCCCAGGAGAAAAATCATCATGAGCGAGACCGTGATTCATCCCATCCGCTACGACGCCGTCGTGATCGGCGCCGGCGCCGGAGGCCTCAGCGTGGCCGCACGCCTGGTGGCCGCAGGCAAGAAGGTGCTGGTGGCCGAGAGCCTCGGCCGTGTCGGCGGCCGCGCATCGAGCGAGCAGATCGACGGCTTCACCGTCAACATCGGCGCCATCGCGATCGAGAAAGGGTCTACCTTCGAAGAGACCTTCGCCTTGCTCGACGTCGAGCTCGATCTGCGGGAGCCCAACCCCGCGACCGTCTTCCTGATCGACGGCAAGATCATCAACGTCGCCAAGGGCGGCTGGGGCATGCTGCTGGGCGGCTTCACCAAGCAGGCGGCGAAGATCGGCGCCAAGTTCGCGGATGCGCGCGGCGGCGACCTGCCCGAGGCCAAGCTCACGACCAAGGAGTGGCTGTCGCAGTACACCAAGAACGAGACCGTCCATGCGATCTTCCGCAATCTCTGCGCGGCCATCTTCGCGGCCAACTCGGACGAGCTGCCCGCACGGGCCTTCCTGACCTACTTCGCGGTCAAGGGCGCGTTCAAGCGTTTCGGCTTCTGTCCGCGTGGCACGGTCGGGCTGTGGAACGACCTGACCGATGCGATCCGCCGCCGTGGAGGCGAAGTCTGGCTCGACGCGCCGGTGGCGGCACTGAACATCGAGAACGGCCGCGCCACAGGCGTCGACCTGGTCAAGGACGGCGTGACCTTGCGCGTCCATGCACGCACCGTGATCAGCAACATCGGGCCGCATGCGACCGCCATGCTGCCGGGGGCCGAAGCCCTGGGTTCCGAGTACGTCGCGCTGTCGACGACCGGACCGAGGCCGGCCGCCAACATCGTCATCAACTTCGCCACGCGCGAGCGCCTCTACGATGCGCCGGGCCTGGTCACTTTCGGGCGCACGCGCCGCCTCTGCAATATTGGCGAGCTGACCGCAACCTGCCCCGAACTCG
Source organism: Variovorax sp. J31P207 (assembly GCF_030316965.1). Taxonomy (NCBI): domain Bacteria; kingdom Pseudomonadati; phylum Pseudomonadota; class Betaproteobacteria; order Burkholderiales; family Comamonadaceae; genus Variovorax; species Variovorax sp. J31P207. The sequence continues at coordinate 1,060,509 of NZ_JASZYN010000002.1, read as the reverse complement.
CGCCCGAAGGCTGGCATCAGTACGTGGCCTACGCGGTGCCGCACCCCGCGCTCGGCGACTTCGACAACGAGCCCGAGGTCGAGGCCTCGCTACAGGATCTGCGCGATCTCTTTCCCGGCTTCGCGAACGCGAAGATGCTGTCGGTGCGGGTCATGCGCGACGTCTGGCCGGCGCAGCGTTCCTGCGGTGGCTACGATCTTCCGCAGACCACGCCGCTGCCGAATCTCTGGCACGTGGGCGATGCGGTCAAGGCCTACGGCGACGGCGGCACGCAGGCCTGCGCCGACACGGGCCGTTCCGTTGCCGGGCTGGCGCTCGACGCGCTGGCCGCGGCTTGAGGCGCGCTGCCATGGTCGCCAACAAGGACATCCAGGTCTGCGCTTCGCTGCTGGCGCGCTTGCGCCCGCTCTTCGAGCAGGCGACGCAGGCGCTGGCGCAGTCCTGCACTGAAGCCGGCGTCTTCAGTGCACCGCGTTTCGATGCGCTGCAGGTCGCCAGCTACGAGCTGGCATGGGCCAGCGCCGATCTGCTCGCGGCCGAGACGGCCATCCAGGGCGTTGCCAGCGGCGCGAATGCGCTCGAGAGCGGCCTGGCGCTGGTCTTCGGCATCGACGCCATCGGCGCGGTGCTGGCGCGCACCGAAATGCTCTGTCTCGAACTCGGGCTCGGCATCGCGCCGGTCCAGGCCTTGGCGTCGGATCCCGCGTGGGTCGCGTTGCGCCGTTCGGCCGGCAATGCGGCTGCGCTGCAGGCGACCGGCCGGGCGTTGGCGGATGCCGGCGGCGATGTGGGCGGCGTGGTACTCGGCGAGGCGCATGCCATGGCGCAGGATGCTTTTCGTCGGTTTGCCGCCGATGTGGTGGCGCCGCAGGCGGAGGCATTGCACCGCCATGACCTCACGGTGCCGGAGAGCCTGTTGCAGCCGCTTCGCGAAATGGGCGTGTTCGGCCTGTCGGTGCCCGAACGCTTCGGCGGCAGCGCGCCGAACGACCGCGACGATACGCTGCTGATGGTGCTGGTCACCGAGGCTCTGTCCGAGGCGTCGCTGGCGGGCGCCGGCAGCCTGATCACGCGGCCGGAGATCCTCAGCCGCGCGCTGATGGCCGGTGGTAGCGAGGAACAGAAAGCCCATTGGCTGCCGCGCATCGCGGCCGGTGATCCACTGTGCGCGATCGCGATCACCGAGCCGGACTACGGCTCGGATGTCGCCAGCCTGATGCTGCGCGGCACGCGTGTCGAAGGCGGCTGGCGTCTGAACGGGGCCAAGACCTGGTGCACCTTTGCCGGCAAGGCGGGGCTGCTGATGGTGGTGGTACGCACCGATCCCGATCGCTCGGCAGGCCATCGCGGGCTGAGCCTGATGCTGGTGGAAAAGCCCTCGGACGAAGGCCACGCATTCGCCTATCGCCAGAGCGAAGCGGAAGGCGGCGGTGGGCTCGCGGGCAAGGCGATAGCCACCATCGGCTATCGCGGAATGCACTCGTTCGAGCTGTCGTTCGACGATCTGTTCGTTCCCGACAGCCACGTGGTCGGCGGCGCAGCGGGTCTGGGGAAGGGCTTCTATTTCACGATGGCCGGCATGATGGGCGGCCGCATGCAGACCGCGGGGCGGGCTTCGGGCGTCATGCGTGCCGCGATTCGCGCGGCCGTGCGCTACGCCGAGGATCGCAAGGTCTTCGGTGCACCGTTGCTCGACTGCCCGCTGACGCTCGCCAAGCTGGCGCGCATGGGCGCGCGCTACGCTGCCTGCCAGCGGCTCGCCTACGCCGTGGCGCGAACGCTCGACGAAGGCGGGGGTCGCATGGAGGCCAGCCTGGTCAAGCTACTGGCCTGTCACTCGGCCGAATGGGTGACCCGGGAGGCACTGCAATTGCACGGCGGCAACGGCTATGCGGAGGAGAGTCCGGTGAGCCGCTACTTCGTCGACGCGCGCGTGCTGTCGATCTTCGAAGGTGCCGAAGAGACGCTGGCGCTCAAGGTCATTGCACGCAGCCTGCTCGAACAGGCGCTGGCTGATGCCAGGCCCTCCCGGTCGGCGGCCCACACACATTGAGGAGCTGGGAAATGGAAAACGGCAACTTGCTCGAAGGCATGCGCGTGGTCGAGGCCGCCGCCTTCGTTGCGGCACCGCTCGGCGGCATGACGCTGGCCCAGATGGGGGCGGAGGTGATCCGCATCGATGCGCTGGGCGGTGGCCTGGACTACCGGCGCTGGCCGATCACCGAGGACGGCACCAGCTTGTTCTGGGCCGGGCTCAACAAGGGCAAGAAATCCGTCGCGCTCGACCTCGGCTCGGCCGAGGGCAGGGAGTTCGCGATGGCGCTGATCGCCGCGCCCGGCGAGGATGCGGGCCTGCTGCTGACCAACTTCCCGCCGCGTGGCTGGCTCGACCACGAGAGCCTTCGGCAGCGGCGCGGTGACCTGATCCAGCTGACCGTGCAGGGCGACCGGCATGGCGGCTCGGCCGTGGACTACACGATCAATCCCCGGATGGGCCTGCCTTACCTCACTGGTGACGGCGAAGCCGAAACCGTGGTCAATCATGTGCTGCCGGCCTGGGACCTCATCACCGGCCAGATGGCTGCCGCTGGCTTGTTGGCGGCGGAGCGGCATCGGCGGCGGCGGGGTGCGGGGCAGCATGTGAAGCTGGCGCTGGAAGACGTGGCGCTCGCCGCGGCGGGCAACCTGGGCTTGCTGGCCGAGGCCCAACTGGGGCAGGAACGGAGCCGGCACGGCAATCACCTGTTCGGGGCCTTCGGCCGTGACTTCTCGACCGCCGACGGCATGCGCGTAATGGTGGTCGGCCTCACGGGAAAGCAATGGCGTTCGCTGTGCGATGCGCTCGCGATGGGCCCGGAGATAGCCACGCTCGGCCAGCGCACCGGGCTCGACCTTGCGCGCGAGGGCGGCCGCTTCCTCGCGCGCGAGGAGATCGCAGCCGTGGTCGCACGCTGGATCGGAGCCAGGTCGTTCGCGGAAGTGGCCGCGCATCTCGATCGTCACGGCGTCTGCTGGGGCAAATACCAGACGGTGACCCAGCTCGTGAAAGAGGACTCCGCCTGTTCGTTGGCCAACCCGATGTTCGGTGAGATCGATCAGCCTGGCGTGGGCCGCTTGCTGGCACCAGGCCTGCCGCTCGATTTCTCCGCGGTGCCGCGGCGTGCGGTGCAGCCGGCGCCCCGGCTCGGGGCCGATACGGAGCAGGTCCTGTGTTCGGTGCTCGGCGTCGACAGCGCCGAGTTCGGCCGTCTGCACGACCGGGGTGTTGTCGGCGGCTGACCCTCATGAATAAGACTCTTCAACAGGACTCGTCGCGGCGGCGCCCGCAAGCGGGGTTGGTGCATGGCTGAAGCATCGTTCGCGTTCGACACGCTGCGCTCGCTTCTGGTCGAACGCCACAGTTGCCGTGCGTTCCTGCCTGCGCCGCTGGCTCGACAGGAGATCCTGCGCGTGCTCGACGCGGCGCAGCGCACCGCCTCATGGTGCAACGCGCAACCCTGGCAGGTCTACATCGCCAGTGGCCCGCGTCTGGAGCGGCTGCGCAAGGCGCTGCAGGCCGCCGCAACCGACGCCCCGGCACCTGACCTGCCCTGGCCGCGAGCCTACAACGGCGTCTACCGCGAACGCCGGCGTGCTTGCGCCATGGATCTCTATGCGGCGGTCGGCATCGCCGAGGGCGACCGTGCGGCATCGGCACGGCAGGCGAGCGAGAACTTCAGGTTGTTCGGCGCTCCGCACCTGGCCATCGTGACCGCCGACGAGGCGCTCGGGACCTATGGCGCCGTCGATTGCGGCGCGTACGTCGCCAACTTTCTCACTGCCGCACAAGCATTGGGCATCGCCGCGATTCCGCAGGCGGCGGTCGCCGCACATCCGGCCGTGCTTCGTGCGCACCTCGACATTCCGCAGGACCGCCGGATCGTGTGCGGCATCTCGTTCGGGACGGCCGACGCTTCGCATCCCGCGAATGGCTTTCGCACTGCGCGCGCGCCGACCGGTGACTGCGTGGTGTGGGTCGGTGAAGACGACGCCGCGGGTGATTGATGCGGCCCCTCAGCGCTTGCCCATGGCCGGCGGAACGAAACGCTGTCCCTTGAAGCCGTGCACGAACAGCTGCGAGATGCGCGCGGCCAGTTCGCGCGGCGGTATCGCGCCGCTCTTCTCGTACCAGGTGAAGGTCCAGATGATCATGCCGAACAGCAGCATTGCGTAGGGACCGCGCGGCGAGCGTGCTGGCATCAGTTCGGGATTGATCTCGTGCAGCACGCCGACCAGCAGGTCCACGATGCGCTTCTCGAGCTTGCGCACCTCACGCCGCTGCACGTCGGGCAGGAACTTGATGTCGTTCATCAGCACCAGGTGCTCGTTGCGCGAGTTGGCCCCGCGCGCCACGAAGGTCTCGACATAGCGGTCGAAGCGTTCTTCGGCCGGCAAGGCCTGGTTCACGACCGTCTCGAGTTCGTCGAGTTGCGCCGTGATGTGCACGCGCACGATCTCGAACAACAGATCCTCCTTGCGGGCGAAGTAGTGATAGAGGTGCGATTTCGAGGCGCGACAGGCTTGCGCCACCTCGATCATGGTCGAGCCCTCGAAGCCCTTGCGCGCGAACAGCGCCGCGGCCTGGTCCAGGATCGACTGTCGTTTCTCGTCGTAGTCTTCTGCGCGTACCCGTGTCATGGCTTGGTCCTGTGGTGTGTTGGTGCGGCGACGATGCTTGCCGGGAGTCCTCCGAAGCGGCATGGGCACCGCTTGTCAACATGCCGCAGCAGGTCTATTATTAGACCGACAAGACGGTCTATGTGCGACTTGTTCGGATAGGGATTGTCGAAATTCTCTGGGGACCGCATGCTTGAAAACGAAGTTCTTCTGATCGTGGGCGCCGGCCATGCCGGCGCCGAACTGGCGGTAGCGGCGCGGCAGCAAGGCTGGCTCGGCCGCATCGACCTGATCGGCGACGAGGCCGTGCTGCCGTACCAGCGACCGCCACTGTCCAAAGCATACCTGCATGGCGCCGCGACCTTCGACGCGCTCGCCCTGCGGCCGGCGTCGGCCTACGAGGCGGCAGGGGTCGAGAGGCATCCTGGCGCGCATGTCGCCCGTATCGATCGGGCGGGTCATTGGGTCCATCTTCAGGACGGGCGGGTCATGCCCTACACGAAGCTCGCCTTGTGCATGGGCGGGCGCCCGCGGACCCTCGAGCTGCCCGGGCTGAATGCGGGTGCCACGCCGCGCAACCTCCACTGCCTGCGCACGCTATCGGATGCCGATGCGATCCGCGCGGGACTGAAGGAGGGCACGCGCCTGGTCGTCGTGGGCGGTGGCTATGTCGGGCTCGAACTGGCGGCGTCCGCGCGCAAGTTCGGCGCCGAGGTGACGGTGATCGAGGCCCTGCCGCGCGTGCTCGCGCGGGTCACCGGCTCGGAGGTGGCGGCCTTCTATGAAGCCGTGCATCGCGAGGCGGGCGTGCACCTGCGCACCGGGTCGTCCGTCGAGCGCGTGGAACTGGCGGGCGACGGCGTCATCACGGCGCTGGTGTGTGCCTCGGGCGAGCGGATTGCCGCCGACATCGTGGTGGCCGGCATCGGCATGCTCCCCAACGTGGAACTGGCGCTGGCGGCCGGACTCGCCATCGACGGCGGGATCATCGTCGACGAGTTCTCGCAGACCTCCGACCCTGACGTGTTCGCGGCGGGCGATTGCACCGTGCATCACAGCGCGCTCTACAACCGGCGCATTCGCCTCGAGTCGGTACCGAACGCGCTGGAGCAGGCCAGGGCCGCCGCGTCGATGTTGTGCGGCAAGCCCAAGCCGAACTGTGCCGTGCCGTGGTTCTGGTCCGACCAGTACGACCTCAAGCTGCAGATGGTCGGCCTGTCGCAAGGCCACGAGGCCTGCGTGTTGCGCGGCGATGTCGCATCGCGGCGCTTCGTCGCCTTCTACCTGAAGGAGGGGGTCGTGATCGCCGCCGATGCGGTGAACCGGCCGGCCGACTTCATGCTCGCCAAGCGGCTGGTCGCCGCGGGTGCGAAGGTGGATGCCTTCGTGCTGGGCGACGAGTCCGTGCCGCTCAAGGAATGTCTGCCCGCATCGCCGGTGGGCCCTTCGACTGTCGCTCAAGCCCTTTGCCAATGAACATACTGATCGTCTACGCCCATCCGGAACCGAAATCCTTCAACCGCGCCTTGCTGGACCGATCGATGCAGGTGCTGCAGGAAGAGGGTCACCAGGTCGTGCTGTCCGATCTCTATGCCATGGGCTTCAATCCGGTCGCCAGTGCCGAGGACTTCGTCGAAAGGCGATTTCCGGATGCGCTGCAATACGACCGCGAGCAGAAGCACGCCCACGAGCACCAGGCCTTCGCGCCGGACATCCAGACAGAGATCGACAAGTTGCTCGCCTGCGACCTGTTGATTCTGCAGTTCCCGCTGTGGTGGTTCTCGGTGCCGGCCATCATGAAGGGCTGGTTCGACCGCGTGTTCGTCAATGGCGTGGTGTACGGCAAGGGCCGGCGCTTCGACACCGGCGGCCTGAAGGGGCGGCGCGCGCTGGTGTGCACCAGTACCGCGTGCCTGCCCGGCATGGTGGAGCCCGACGGCCTGCTGGCCCATCTGGACGTGAACTTGTGGCACCTGCTCCATGGCACGCTGGCCTATGCGGGATTCGAGGTGCTTGCGCCGCATGCGTCGTGGTCCATCCACTACACCACGCCGCAGACGCGGGCCGACTACATCGACTCGTTCACCCGGCGTCTGCGCGGCATCGGCCAGGAGGCACCCATGCCCTTGCACCGGCTCGACGAGTTCGGTGCGGACTGGCGACTGAAGCCGGGCATTGAGCCGCGTACGAATGGCCATCGCCGGCCCGGGCCGTCCGCGCCGTGAGCGGCGTGGCTGGGGACCACGCCATCACGCTGGCAGAGCGGATGGCGCTGGACCGGATCGCGCCGCAGACCTGGCGCAGTCGTCATGGCGACTCGAACCAGAACGGCCGCTCCTACGGCGGCCAGCTGCTGGGGCAGGCCTTCCATGCGGCGCTGCTCGAGGCGCCGCCGGAGCGCGAGCCCACGATGATGCAGTTCCTGTTCCTGCAGGGCGCGATGCCTGACAGGCCGGTCGACTACACGGTGTCGGGACTGCAAAGCGGCAAGCGCTTCGATTCGGCGGGTGTGCGCGGAACGCAGGGAGAGCGCACAGTGCTCCAGGCCCAGGTGAGTTGCGCGTTGCCTCTGGACGGGCCGGCGCATGCGCGTCCGAGCCCGGTACTTGCCGATGAAGATCCCGAGCGCCTGCCTGGCCTGGCGCAGGTGTCCTCGCAGCTGCGCGACCAGCTGGCGCTGATGGGCGGCTATGGCCGCGATGTCAACGACTGCATCGAGTTCCGCATCCCGGATGCGGAACGCCAACTGGCCGGGGCCACGGCGGATCATCGATTCCGCTACTGGATCCGGGTGCCGCACGGCTTGCCCGATGTGCCGCGGCTGCAGGCCGCGTGCTTTGCCTATCTATCGGATTGGTGGCTCAACTTCTGCAGCATGGCCCCGCATCTGAAGCGGGCGGGCGAGCGGCCGATCTACATCACCAGCCTCAACCACGGCGTGTGGCTGCACCGGGTACCGCGCTGCGACCGCTGGCTGCACGTGGCGTCGGAGAGCCTGCATGCGGCGCATGGACGTGGACTCTCCATTGCGCACTACCACGACCTCGAGGGGCGGCACGTGGCGACGGCCAGCCAGGACTGCCTGCTGGCCTACGGCGACTGAGTGCTTGACACGCGCGCCAGGAGGTCGTGCCCGACATTCCGATTCGCGCGAACACGGGCTCATCAAGGGTAATCCCCAGCCTCAAGGCTGCTGAAGCCTCTCATAATCCGCGAATTGACAGACCGACGAGACGGTCTATAAAAGGGCATATTCATCTTGACGGGATCGGCGCCGCCGGCCCCCCATTTTCCCGCCGTATGGTCACCACTCAAGCCTCCACCGACCCGCCGAAGCCCGCGCTCGCCATCCACAACATCCAGGTTGTCTACGGCGGTGCCATCGAAGCCGTGCGCGACGTGTCGCTGGAAGTCCGTCCGGGGCAGATCGTGGCCTTGCTGGGATCCAACGGCGCGGGCAAGTCCACGGTGCTCAAGGCCGTGTCGGGCGTGCTGGATGCCGAAGACGGCGAGATCGAGAAGGGCTCGATCCTGCTGAACGGCCAGGCCATAGAGAAGGCCCCGGCGCCCGCCATCGTGCGCCTGGGCATGGTGCAGGTGCCCGAAGGGCGCCGCCTGTTCGCCTCGTTGACGGTGGAAGAGAACCTGATCGTCGGCGCGCACCTGCAGGACGCCGCCACCCTGGTGCGTGGGCGCGAGGACGTGTTCGCGTTGTTTCCGCGGCTGGCCGCCCTGCGCGGTACGGTCGCGGGCTACCTTTCCGGCGGTGAGCAGCAGATGGTGGCCATCGGGCGCGCGCTCATGAGCCGGCCGCGCGTGCTGGCGCTCGACGAGCCTTCGTTGGGCCTGGCGCCGCTGATCGTCAGCGAGATCTTCCAGAGCATCCAGAAGCTGCGCGACACCATCGGCCTGACGATTCTGCTGGTCGAGCAGAACGCCAACCGGGCGCTGGCCATCGCCGACTATGCCTACATCATGGAGAACGGCCGCGTCGTGCTGGATGGCACAGGCGAGCAACTGCGGCGCAATGCCGACGTGCGGGAGTTCTACCTTGGCCTGAGTTCGCAGCCCGGGCGCACCAGCATGAAAGACGTGAAGCACTACAAGCGTCGCAAGAGGTGGCTGTCATGAGCACGCCCGTGCCAACCCCGGTCCTGGAGGCAATCGGTATCTCCAAGCGTTTCGGCGGCGTCAAGGCCGTCAACGATGTCAGCCTGAAGGTGATGCCGGGCGAGATCGTGAGCCTGATCGGCCCCAACGGCGCCGGCAAGACCACCACCTTCAACCTCGTCAGCGGCGTGCTGCCGCCCAGCGAGGGGCGGATTGTGTTCAAGGGCCAGGACACGGCGAAGCTCAAGTCTTCCGAATTCGCCCGACTGGGCATCGGTCGCACCTTTCAGAACCTGGCGCTGTTCCGTCAGGGCAGCGTGATCGAGAACCTGCTGGTCGGGCGCCACATCCACTTCAATTACACCGTGCTGGAGTCGCTGGCGTTCTGGGGCCGTCCCCGGCGCGAGGAGATCGCCGCGCGCGAGAAGGTCGAGCGGATCATCGAATTCCTGGAGATCGAAGAGCTGCGCGACAAGCCGGTGAGCCAACTGGCCTACGGCCAGCAAAAACGCGTTGAACTGGGCCGGGCGCTGGCCTGCGAGCCGAGCCTCTTGCTACTCGACGAAATTGTGGCGGGCATGAACCGTGAAGAGAAAGAGGACATCGCCCGCTTCACCCTGGACATCCGCGACGAGTTCGGCGCCGCGGTGCTGATGATCGAACATGACATGCAAGTGGTGATGGACCTTTCGGACCGTGTGTACGTGCTGGATTTCGGTTGCCTGATCGCCCAGGGAACGCCGGTGGAGGTGGCCGCGAACCCGGTCGTGCTGGCGGCCTACCTCGGCGCGGAGGGCAGCCATGTTTGAGCACGAGCGATTGATCCGCGGCGAAGGCACGCTGCCGGCCCTGCTGCGGGCCCGTGCCCGGGAGCGCGGCGCCCAGGTGGCGCTGCGCGAGAAGGTCAACGGCATCTGGCGCACGCGCACCTGGGCCGACTACTACCGCGACGCGCGCCGCACGGCGCTGGGCCTGATGAAGCTCGGCCTGCAGCGCGGCGACCGCATCGTCATCGCCGCCGAGGGACTTCCCGAGTGGTTCTATGCCGACCTGGGTGCCCAGATGATCGGGGTGCAGGTGGTGGGCATCTATCCCACCAATCCCTGGGCCGAGGTGCTCTACATCGCCGGTCACTGCCAGGCGAAGGTGGCGATCACCGGCGACCAGGAGCAGACCGACAAGGTGCTCGATGCGATGGCCAGCGAAGCGGGCCTGCCGCATCTGCAGCATCTCTTTTGCGTCGACATGAAAGGCCTGCGCCGCTACGAGCCGGGCCGGCCGCACAGTTTTATGCACCTGATGGAACTGGGCGACCAGCTCGCTGCCGAGGACGCCGCGGCGCAAGAGCGACTCGACGCCAGCATCGAGAGCCTGGTGCCGGACGACGTCAACATCCTGGTCTACACCTCCGGGACCACCGGGCCACCGAAGGGCGCGATGCTCACGCACCGCAACTTCATCTATGGCACCTATGCCTACCGCGCGGCGCGGCAGATGCACGACCAGCCGTTCGAGTCGGTCTGCTACCTGCCCTTGTGCCACGTGGCGGAGCGCGCCTACTCCACGGTGCAGCACCTGGTCTCGGGCGGCTGCGTGAACTTCGCCGAGTCGGTCGACACGGTGGCCACCAACATCCGCGAGATCGCCCCGACCTTCTTCCTCGGCGTGCCGCGCATCTGGGAGAAGCTGCAGCAGGGCTTCGAGTTCAAGATGAAGGACAGCACCCGCCTGTCGCGCTGGGTCTACCGCATCGGCATGAAGCGCGGGCGCGTGCTGTCCGATCGCCGCGCGGCCAAGGGCCGGCTCACGGCGCCGGGCGATCGGCTGGAGTTCGGCTTCTGGTACCTCGCGCTGTTTCGCAACATGCAGCGCCACATGGGATTGAACCGCACCCACACCCGCATGTGCGGCGGCGCATCGGTGTCGCCCGAGACGCTGCGCTTCTTCGACATCATCGGCGTGCCGGTGGGCCAGGGCTACGGACTCACCGAGTCGTGCGGACTGGGCTTCGTGCAGGTACCCGGGCGCCCCTTCCTGAATGCCAGCTGCGGACCCGCGATGCCGGGCACCGAATGGAAGCTCGGTGCGGATGGCGAGGTCTTCCTGCGCTCGCCCGGCGTCTTCAAGGGCTACCTGTTCGACGACAAGGGCACGGCCGAGATCCTGCAAGCCGACGGCTGGCTCGCCTCCGGCGACATCGTGGAGCTGCGCGGCGAGGACGAGGTCGCGGTGGTGGACCGCAAGAAGGCCATCATCATCACCAGCGGCGGCAAGAACATCGCGCCCTCGGAGATCGAGAACGCGTTGAAGGACAGCCCGTACATCCGCGAGGCGATCGTGGTGGGGGAGGGCAGGAAGTTCCTGGGCGGCCTGATCCAGATCGACTTCGACAGCGTGGGCCGGTGGGCCGCCGAGCGCGACCTGCAATACACCACCTTCAAGTCGGTGACGCTCCTGCCCGATGTGGTGGCGCTCATCCAGGGTGTGGTCGACGAGGTGAATTCTCGCTTTGCGCGGGTCGAGAACGTCCGCAGGTTCGTGCTGCTCGAGAAAGAGCTGGACCACGACGACGGCGAGATCACCGCCACGCAGAAGGTCCGCCGCGGCCTCATCAACAAGAAGTTCGCGCGCGAGCTCGAGCAGATCTACGGACAAGCGTCATGAGCTATTTCATCGAACTGGTCGTCTCGGGCCTGGCGATCGGTGCCATCTACGGCCTGGTCGCGATGGGCTTCGCGGTGATCTACAAGGCCACCGGCATCGTCAACTTCGCCCAGGGCGAGATGGGCATGCTCGCGGCCTACACCTCCTGGTCGATCGCCGTCACCCTGGGCACGGGCGCCGTGCTGACGGTGCTCGTGGCGGTGGTGGTGGGCGCCCTGCTGGGACTGATCTGCGAGCGGCTCATCATGCGCCCCATGCTCGGCGAGTCGGTGCTGTCCGTGGTGCTGGTGACGGTGGGCCTGTCCGTCATGCTGCGATCCCTGGTGACGCTGATCTGGGGTGCGGCGCCGCAGAAGTTCGCGGTGGCGGGGGCGGACACCATCGTGCAGCTGGGCGGGATCGGCATGCGCGTGAGCCAGATCGCCGTGATCGCGGTGCTCCTGCTGGCACTGGCGGGTTTCTGGTTCTTCCTGAGCCGAAGCCGCTTCGGCGTGGCGATGCGGGCGGTGGCGGCCGATGAGAAGACGGCGCGCCTGATGGGCGTGTCCACGGCACGCGTGCAGGCGGTGGCGTGGGCGGCGGCGTCCGGCCTCGCCGGTCTCGCGGGTGCCTTCTTCGCGGTCATCTACGGCCTCGCGCCCACCATCTTCGAGCTCGGCCTGAAAGCCTTTCCCGCCACGGTGCTGGGCGGCTTCGACTCGATCCTGGGCTCGGGGGTCAGCGGCCTGGTGATCGGCGTGCTGGAGAACCTGGTGGGCGGCTACCTGCCCAGCACGCTCAAGGAGATCGCCGGCTTCGTCCTGATCCTGGTGGTCCTGATGGTGCGGCCCTTCGGTCTGTTCGGTGAAAAGAGAATCGAGAGGGTCTGATGCGCAGCGGCTTCTTCAAACAAAGATATGGCGACCTGGTGGTCCTGACGGACTCGGCGGCGGTGAAATTCTGGGTGGCGGCCTTGCTGATCGCGCTGGTCGGGGCCCCCTTCGTCATGAGCAGCTATGTGCTGTCGCACATGACCGTGATTCTGTTCACGATCGTGGGTGCGCTGGGCCTGATGGTGCTCACCGGGTTCACCGGACTGATCTCTCTGGGCCACGTCGGCTTTCTCATGCTCGGCGGCTATGCCTATGCGATCGGCGTCACGCGACTGGGCCTGCCGCCCGAACTGGCGCTGGTGCTGTCGGCGGTCGTACCGGCGGCCTTCGGCCTGATCGTGGGCATTCCTTCCTTGCGCCTGCACGGCCTCTACCTGGCGATCACCACGCTGGCGTTCGCCCACATCGTGAGCGCCGGCATCCTGGCGGGCGGCAAGTTCACCGGGGCGGGCAGCGGGATCGCGGTCGAGCGCCCGGTCCTCTTCGGCATGGACCTGTCCAGCGACAGGGCCTTCTACTGGTTCTGCGTGGCGATGTGCGTGCTGGCGGTGCTGGTGGTGCTGAACCTGCGGCGTTCCTATGTGGGGCGGGCGCTGGTGGCGATCCGCGACAACGACATCGCGGCCCGCACCATGGGCATCAGCCTGGTGCGCTACAAGCTGCTGGCCTTTCTCGTGAGCGCGGCGCTCACCGGCGTGGCCGGGGCGTTGATGGGCATGTACATGAGCATCGTCTCGGTGGAGGGCTATCCCTTCCTGCTGAGCATCGAGGCGCTGGCCGTGATCATCGTCGGCGGCATCGGCTCCGTGCTCGGTGCGGTGCTGGGCGCCGTGTTCATCGTCAGCATGCCCGAGCTGTTCTCGGCGCTGATGGCCGGCCTCGGCGGCCGCCTGGCCGAACTGATGACGACCAGCGCGCACGAGATCAAGACCATTCTCTACGGCCTGGCCATCGTCGCCTTCCTGCGCTTCGACCCGCGCGGCCTGCGCGGCATGTGGCACGACCTGCGCCAGGCCTGGGTGTTCTGGCCGCTGCGCTACTGAATCTCGCGAGCTTTTTCCAACGGCTGATGGCCATCACTACCAGGAGACATCCATGAAGCAAGAATTCTGGCGGCTTGCCGCCGCCGGCCTGCTGGCCGCCGCTGCCGCCACGCCCGCGTCGGCGCAGCAGCAGGGCGTGACCGACACCGAGATCGTGATCGGCGACATCCTGCCGCTGACCGGACCTCCCGCCATGCTGGGCGTGGCGCACAACCTGGGCGTGAAGGTCGCGGTCGCCGAGGCCAACGCGAACGGCGGCATCAACGGCCGCAAGCTGCGCCTGGTCTCCGAAGACGACGGCTATGTGCCGTCGCGCACGATCCAGGGCGTTCGAAAGCTGCTCAACAGCGACAAGGTCTTCGCGTTCACCTCGATTTCGGGGACGGCGCAGGCCCAGGCTGCGATGTCCCTGTTCAAGCAGGCCGGTGTTCCCGCCATGGCGCCGATCACCACCTACGAAGGGCTCTACAAGCCGACCATCAAGAACGTGTTCGCAGTGGGCTACGACATGCGCGAAGCGGTCTACGGCCTGGTGATCCAGATGGCGGAACGCTACCCCGGCAAGAAGTGGGCGCTGATCTCGCAGGACGACGACTACGGCGAGAACGTGCGCGACGGCTTCGAGCGTGCCGCCAAGGAGAAGAAGCTGGAACTGGTCTCCAGCCAGGTCTTCAAGAAGGGCCAGTCGGACTTCTCCTCGGAAATCCTCAAGGTCAAGCAGGCCGGCGCCGAAGCGTTGATGGCGGGCGGCGTGCTCGGCGAAAACGTCACCATGGTCAAGGAACTCGAGCGCATCGGCCACAAGATCCCGGTGGGCGTGACCTACGTTTCACGCGTGCCCGCCAGTGCCAAGATGATGGGCTCGGCCGGTGAGAACGTGTACACGGTGGACTACGTCTTCCTGGAGAGCGCCCCGGAGGCGAAGGGCTTCATGGAGAAGCTGGACCGGCATCTTTCCGCGGAAGAGCGCACGCGCGTGAACCGCTACTCGTTCACCGGCTACGCTGCGGCGCGCGCTCTGTTCACGGCGATGGAGCGCTGCGGCAAGGGACTGACCTGGGACTGCACCAACGCGGAACTGGCGAAGGTCAGCAAGCTGGAAACAGGCGCCATGACGCCGATCAGCTTCTCGGCGACGAACCATCTGGCGGCGCCCAAGCTGTTCCTGCTCAAGGCCGACCCGGCCAGCTCGACCTACAAGCTGGTGGAGTGAGAGCGAGGGGCGCATGGCGCGCCCCCCTGATCTCAGCCCTTCTCGGCCAGGAAGCCGTTGAGAAACAGGCGCGCCATGCGGTCGCACAGTTCCTGAGGCTTCACCGCCCCACTCGATGAATACCAGAAGTCGGTCCAGTTGAGCATGCCCACCAGCATCATGGTGTAGGGCTTGTACAGGGCATCGGAAAGATGGGGGTTCAGCTCCCGCAACAGCCCCGCGATGAGCTCGGCCAGCTGGCGCTGCAGTGTGATGAGCGGCGCCTGCTTGGCCTTGGGGAGGAACTTCACATCGCTCATCGCGACCATGTGGCGTCGGCGCGACTGGACCGACTTCTGCATGTAGGCCTGGACCAGCCGCTGCATCCGTTCGCCCGGCTTGCCCTTGCCCGTCAGGGCTTCCTCCAGGGCCGCGATCAGCCGCTGCAGATGCTCTTGCAGCATCGCGAACAGCAGGTCGTCCTTGGCCGGGAAGTAGTGGTAGAGCATCGACTTCGTCGCCCCGCATGCCTTGGCCACATCCTGCATCTTGGCTGCGGGGTAGCCTTCCTTGGCGAAAAGCGCGGCAGCACAGTCCATGATGGCCTGGCTCTTGGATTCATAGTCGTCCGAACGTACTCGGGTCATGCGGTCCTCCTTGGGGCGCAAAGTGTAGCAAGCGCTGCTTGCATTCGTCCCGCTGCCGGACTAATATAGACCGACGCGCCGGTCTATTAAATGGCTCGGCCTGGCCATTCTTCGACCTGAATCCTTCAACGCATCCATCCCCATGACCGAATTCGAATTTCTGGAACCCGACCTGCTCGACGAAGACCTGCGCATGGTGCGCGAGCAGGTGCGCCGCTTCGTCCGCGAGCGCATCGTGCCCTGCGCCGATGCGTGGGAAGCCTCGGGAGAGATTCCGCGCGAGCTGTTCCGCGAGCTCGGCAAGCTCGGGTTCCTGGGGATGCGGCACCCGGTCGAGTACGGCGGTGGCGGCATGGGCCCGCTGGCCTCCGTAGTCCTCGGGGAGGAACTGGCGCGTTCCGGCTACGGCGGCGTGGCCTCGGCCCTCACGGTTCACAGCGACATGTCCATCGGCCACATCGCGCACCGCGGCACGCACGAGCAGAAGCTGAAGTACCTGCCCGCGGCCTGCGCGGGAGAAAAGGTGGGCGCCGTGTGCGTCACGGAGCCGAATGCGGGCTCGGACGTCGCCGGCCTCAAGACGCGTGCGCAGCGCACCCCCGATGGCTGGGTGATCAATGGTTCCAAGACCTTCATCACCAACGGCGTGCATGGCGACATCTTCATCGTGGCGGCCCGCACCGATCCCGACGCCAAGGGCAGTCGCGGCATTTCGCTGTTCATCGTCGACAAGGGGAACCCGGGGCTGAAGATTGCGCGCCAGTTCGACAAGCATGGCTGGCGCTCGTCCGACACCGCAGAGCTGTTCTTCGATGAGCTGAAGCTGGCCCCCGATGCGCTGCTGGGCGAGGAGGGCAAGGGCTTCTACTACATCATGAGCACGTTCCAGAACGAACGTCTGGTGGTCGGTGCGCTGGTCGCGGGCACCTGTGCCCGCGCGATCGAACTGACGGTGGACTACATGCGCCAGCGCCAGGCGTTCGGCAAGACGCTGTGGGACCAGCAAGTGGTGCGCAACAAGCTCTCCTGGGTCGCGTCCAAGGCCGCGGCAGCGCGCGCGCTCACCTACCAATGCGCGCAGATGATCGCCGAGGGCAAGGACACCGTGCGCGAGGTGTCGATGCTCAAGGCCTTCGCGGCGGAGACGCTGCAGGAGGTGGTCCACACCTGTCTGCAGTTGCACGGCGGCACCGGCTTCATCATCGGCACGCCGGTGGAACGCATGGCGCGCGATGCCCGCATCCTGACCATCGGTGGCGGCGCCACCGAGGTGATGCTCGAAGAAGTCGCCAAGCGCATGTGAGCTCGCAATGAGCGAGATCGAATTCACCCCCTATGGATGGCCCGAGCCGGGTGAGCGCTACCTGGCGGCCACGGACTTCCTGGACTTCGGCGTTCCCGCGGTGGCGCGGTTCGTGGCCGATGCCGTCGGGAACGCGACGACGCCGACGCAGCAGGCCGTGCGCCTGTTCCATGCGGTGCGCGACCGGGTCCGCTATGACGCGGGCAACGTACGCTTGACGCCGGCGGGCTTGCGGGCCAGCACCGTGGTCGCCGAAGGCCAGGCCTTCTGCATTCCGAAGGCGGCGCTGCTGGTGGCCGCGGCCCGCTGCGCCGGCATCCCGGCCGCGATCGGCCTGTCGGACGTGGTCAACCATTTCAGCACGCCGAAGATGCAGCAGGCCATGGGTGGACGCGAGGTGTTCATGCACCACGGCTGGGCCGCTCTCTACCTGGATGGGCGCTGGGTGAAGGCAGTGCCTGCGTTCAACCGCGAACTGTGCGCGCTGATGGGTGTGCCGCCGACCGAGTTCGACGGCTCGCGCGACGCGGTGCTGCAGCAGTTCAAGGCCGATGGATCGGTGCACATGGAATACCTGCGCGACCACGGCGTCTGGTCGGACCTGCCCTTGCAACGCATCGAGGCCGACTGGGCCGGCTACTACCCGCCGACCTTGTGGCGCGACCGCCGCGCCGACGCATGACACCGCCTCCCAACCCCTTGTTCGAAAGCGACCGCATGCCCGGGCCTCTCTCCCACCTCACCGTCATTGAACTGGCCGGCATCGGACCGGGTCCCTTCGCCTGCATGATGCTGGCCGATCTGGGCGCCACCGTCGTCCGCATCGATCGCCTGCCCGGCCCCCCTTCCAAAGGCGGCCTGGAGGACCTGATGCGCAACGACAGCGTCGTCGATCGCGGCCGTCGCTCGGTGTCGGTGAACATGAAGGATCCGCGCGGCGTGGAGACGGTGCTCCGGCTGATGGAGCGCGCCGACATCCTGGTGGAGGGCTTTCGCCCCGGCGTGGCCGAGAAACTGGGACTGGGCCCGGCGGTCTGCCATGCGCGCAATCCGCGACTGGTCTACGGCCGCATGACCGGCTGGGGCCAGACCGGTCCGCTGGCACAGGCGGCCGGACACGACATCAACTACATCTCCCTGTCGGGCGCGCTCCATGCGATGGGCGAGGGCGATCGCCCTCCCGTGCCGCCGCTGAACCTGATCGGCGACTACGGCGGCGGCGGCATGCTGCTGGTGGTGGGCGTTCTGGCCGCGCTGGCCGAGTCCCAACGCTCGGGAAAGGGGCAGGTGGTGGACGCCGCCATGACCGACGGCGCCGCGCTGCTGATGGCTGCGCAATTCGGGCTCATGGCCAAGGGCTTCTGGCAAGACCGGCGGGAGAGCAATTTCCTGGATGGAGCGGCGCACTTCTACGGCACCTATGAATGCGCGGATGGACGCTACGTGTCGATCGGCGCCATCGAGCCGCAGTTCTACAGCCAGTTGCTGGCGCTGTGCGGTATCGACGACCCGCAGTTCCGGCATCAATGGGAACAGGGGGAATGGCCGGCGCTGCGCCGCAAGCTAGCCGCCGTGATGCGCCAGCGCACGCGCGACGAGTGGTGCGCGCTGCTCGAAGGCAGCGACGCCTGTTTCGCGCCGGTGCTGTCGATGGCCGAAGCGCCCATGCACCCGCACAACCGGGCGCGCGGAACTTTCGTCGCCCCGCAGGGCGTCAGCCAGCCTGCGCCGGCGCCGCGATTCGATCGAACGCCGTCGGAGCTTCCGCCGCCCGCACCCCAAGTGGGGGAGCACACCGGGGAACTGCTCGCCCAGGCGGGGTTCCCGCCCGACGAAGTCCGCGCGCTGCACGAGGCCGGCGTCGTCCATCTCGCGGGTGCTGTCGCATGAGCCACGCCCCGCCTCCCTTTGCGCGAACGCTGCTGCATTCCCGCCGCATCCACTGCGAAGGCTTCCGGCGCGAGGATGGCCTCCTCGAACTGGAAGCCACGTTGATCGATACCAAGCCCATGCCGTTGAAGCTGGTGAGCCGGGTCGTCCCGTCCGAGGAGCCCATCCACCAGATGCGGGTGCGCCTGGTGATCGATGCGCAGCGCGAAATCGTGGATGCGGCGGCTTTCAGCGAACACACGCCCTATGCCACCTGCACGGGCGTGGAGGCCACCTATCGCCAGTTGATCGGCCTGCGCATCGAACCGGGTTTCACCCAGCAGGTGAAGCGGATGTTCCGAGGCACCGCCGGCTGCACCCACATGACGGAAATCCTGCCCATGATGGCGAGCACCGCCTTCCAGGTGTTCTGGGCCGACGGCAGCTTTGCCGAGCAGGGCGCGCGCGCCAGCGAGCCGCGTCAGACGCCGCTGGGCGGCTGCCATGCGCTCCGGCTGGACGGCGAAGTCGTCCGGACCTACTTCCCCCGATTCCACCAGACACCCCCACCATGAACGACTCTGTGCTTTTCGATGTCGAGGACGGCGTCGCCACGATGACCCTGAACGAGGGCGCACGGCTCAATCCGCTGACGCAGCCGCTTCTCCAAGGGCTGCTCGATGGGCTCCGCCGCGTGCGTGAAGACACGAGCATCCGCGCCTTGCTCCTGACCGCCAACGGCCGCGGTTTCTGCGCCGGGGCGGACCTGCAGGAGTTCGGCCGCCGCGCCGCCGATCCGGCCACCGGCAGCTTGGGCGACTATGTCGGCCGACTGCTGCGCGAGCAGGCCGCACCGATCATGCTGGAGATGCGGGCACTCCCGGTTCCGGTCGTCTGTGCGATCAACGGCGTGGCCGCCGGCGGAGGGGTGGGGCTCGCGCTGTCCGGCGACATGGTGCTGGCCGCCCGCTCCGCGTACTTCTACCTGCCGTTCATGCCTGCGCTCGGGCTGGTCCCGGACATGGGCTCCAGCTGGCTGCTGCCGCGCGCCGTGAGCCCCGCACGCGCGCTGGGCCTGGCGCTCACCGGCGAAAAGCTCGACGCGCAACGGGCTGCGGAATGGGGCTTGATCTGGGCGTGCGTGGACGACGCGATCCTGCAGCAGTCGGCCCGGGCGTTGGCGCTGCGCCTGGCGTGCTTGCCGCCGCACGCGATCCTGGAGGCACGCGCACTGGCGTCGGCCGCCGGACGCAACAGCATGGAGCAACAGCTGATCCTCGAATGCGAGCGCCAGCAGGCGCTGATCGATGGTGATTCTTTTGCCGAAGGCGTGCGCGCGTTTGCCGAGCGGCGTCAACCTGTCTTTGCGGGGCGCTGAGTGGCGTAGACGCCTCACAGCGGCAATCCGCGTCAAGCCGCTGCATCGAGGTGTGTGTGGGCCCCGATCGGACCCCGAAGCCCGGTGCAACCGCGCCGGACTTTTTCATTGCGGACCCGCATGCGGGAAAGTCCGCAGCCAGATGCCGCGGAGATCGTCGGATACGACGATACCTCGCGCGAGGCCCCTCCTTAATGTCCGTGCTGCGCCCTGAAAAGAGGCGCGACATCCGAACCAACAGGTCTCGCGCGCTCCCCTGGGGCCGGCGACGGGGCCGCCGAGGGAGACCGAGCTTGCTGGTATTGCAGATCATCGTCGCGGGCCTCGCACAGGGCTGTGTCTACGGCCTCATCGCCGGGGGCTTCGTGCTCATCTACAAGGCGACCGAGACCGTCAACTTCGCCCAGGGCGACCCGATGTTGCTCGGTGCGTTCGCTGGCCTGGCCCTTCTGGCTGGCCGCGCTGGCGGCCGTCGCGGCGATGGCGCTGACCGGCATGGTGATTGAGCGTGCTGTGATCCGCCCGGTGCTCGGCAAGCCGCAGTTCTCCATCGTGATGCTGACCTTCGGCCTGGGCTGGGCGCAGGCGCAATCCAGCCAGGGCCCGATCCGAATCATCGTGGCGTTTCCTCCTGGAGGCACTGCGGACGTTCTCGCGCGAGTGATTGCGGAGAAGATGCGAACCATTCTCGGCCTCGAAGTGATTGTCGAGAACATGCCTGGAGCCACCGGCCTGATCGCCGCCGCGGCGGTGGCGCGTGCCGCGCCGGACGGGCGGGCCATGCTGCTCGCTACTCCGGCGCTGGTCCAGGCCCCCAATGTGATCCCGCGCGTTTCCTTCGATCCACTGAAGGTCCTCGAGCCCCTGTGTTCTGTCGCGCGTGACGACTTTCCTGGACCTTCGGAGCGAACTCGACACGGCAATAGCGCTGCCCCCTAAGGGTGGCACTTTACGGGTTTGTCCCTATCCCGATCGGCTCGGGCAAGCCTTGCATTAAGTCAGGTGTCTTATTACAGTTAAGACAAGCGACTTAATCCGCTTTGCCCTCGTAGCTGGGCTCACGGTGTCGCCACGGGTGGGCGGTTTTATCCACCCTTGAGTCGCGTTCCCAAGGCTTCGGCCGCACCGCAAGGCACGGTGTCCCAACAAGGTCATGAAAGAGGAGATAGCAATGAAATACGACATTCGCCTGCTCACCAAGGCGGCCGATGCGCTTCTGCCGAAACTGACGAATCCACGCCACAGAGCAATCATCTCCAATTACCGCCGCCATGCGCTTCTGGAGGTAAGTGGTCTCTACGAAGAACTTCTGGCTCCTGACATGGTGGTCGAAGAGCCTGACTATTGGCTCTTTCAAGGTGGAACCATCCACTACCAAGGCATGAACAAGGTCCAGGCGCTCTACAAATCGCTGGTGGACACCGGCACCTGCGTCATGATGCTGGAAGACGAGCATTTGATGGTCGACGACTGGGGATTCAGTTCCGAAGCGACCTTCAACACCTTCTTGCCGGGCTGGATCGCTGCCTCGAGGGGTGCAGAAATCGACGACCTCGGTGCGACCTACATTGCGACGGCGAAGTACGCAATGCATTGGCCCTACGACGCACAAGCGCGACTGATCGGTGAGCGCGTCTATATGGGGGGGTTCACCTACCGCAAGTGCCCTCCGAATGAGGTTCTGACCATGGATGAAGTGCGCGAAACCCTCATGCCTCGAATCGAAGAAGCGCGCGCGCTGGCTGCCGCCTGACCCGGGGAGGTGCGCATTCTGACAAGTTCAGTCGCCCATTTGAGCGACTGCACGGGATGAAACTCAATATCGGAGAGTAATCATGAGTCGACTTTTCAGGCCTGTACGGCAGCTTGGATACGTCGTCCCTGACCTCGACCGGGCGATGGAGGGGTGGCTTGCCGCAGGCGTTGGCCCCTTCTTCCGGATCAACGAGGTTAAGACGAACTACCTTCGTTTTCGTGGGAAAGACGTCACGGTGAGCATGCGCATCGCACTCGCTAACAGCGGCGACACGCAGATCGAACTCATCGAGCAATTAGATGATGCGCCGACGCATTGGCGCGAGTTTCTGCAGCGATACGGCCCCGGTGTGCAGCACTTGGGATTCTGGAGCGAAACCTTCGACGCGGATGTCATGCGGCTTTCTGAGCAGGGCTTTTCCCGGGTGGTCGAAGGCGAGGTACACGTAGACAGTGACAACGGTATTCGCTACAGCTACTTCGAGCCTGGGTACCAGCCGGGCACCATGCTCGAACTGGTCGACTCATCTTCCCCGGTGCTGCGGGAGATGAATCGAATCATTCGGGAAGCTGCCATCGATTGGAATGGTACAGATCCCGTCCGAGACTTCTAGTCATCGACGGATGGGAACGGTCAACGAGCGGCTTGGAACTCTGTCGCTCGCCGTGCGAGGAAAATCTGGAGTAGTTAAAAGTGGAGGAAAACACCTTGGGCAAGCTGGACGGAAAGGTCGCACTGATCGCGGGCGGCAGCAGTGGGATCGGGCTCGCCTCGGCGAAGCGTTTTGCGGCCGAAGGCGCTCGGGTCATCATCGTGAGCCCCAGAAGTGGTGCGGTTGAAGAGGCTGTCGCCGATATTGGGGAACATGCATTCGGATACTCAGGCGATGTCAGCAAGCTGGAAGATCTAGACCACACGGGAACATCGTCGGTCGCCTCAAGGACATGCTCATTCGGGGCGGTGAGAACATCTATCCGCGTGAAGTCGAGGAGTTTCTCTATCGTCATCCGGCGGTTGAGGACGTGTCCGTTGTCGGCGTGCCTGACGAGAAGTTCGGGGAGGAGGTTTGTGCATGGATACGGCTCAAGCCTGGAAAGCGTGCGAACGAGGACGACATCAAAGCGTTCTGTCGTGGGCAAATAGCGCACTACAAGGTGCCGCGCTACATACGCTTCGTCGATGAATTCCCAATGACGGTAACCGGCAAGATCAAAAAATTCGAGATCCGTAGCCGCATGAAGCTCGCATTGGGGCTGCAGGAAGCGCGGACCGCATAGTCGGCGACGAACACGACGCGCCTGATGAGCTGGTTCTGCATTTTGCCGCCCCCATAAACCGAAACACACAGAGGAAACATGATGAAAGCCGCGATACGCAGGGGTCGTCCGCCGATCGAACGCGGTCATAATCTCTGGTTAAGAATGGTGTCTCAAGCCAGATGCGATGACAGACAAAGAAGACAGGCCGGCCCCCGATTCGCGTGTTGCCGCAGCGCGCGAGCGCCTTCTCCAAACGGCAGTTCAAATGCTCGGAGAGCGTGGCATTTCGGGAGTGTCGCTGCGCGGGATCGGCGCGGCCGCCGGTCAAAAGAACAACTCCGCAGTGGCCTACCACTTCCACGGCAAAGTTGGCCTGATGAACGCAATCGTGGCCGAACTGCATGACTTTCTCGCACCGCGCTTCGACGCCCTGTTCAGCGAGTTGGAGTCTCGATCCGACGGGATGCTCACGATGTACGAGGTAGCGCTCGCGATCGCAGCGCCCCTGTTTGCACTTTATCTGTCCAAGCCGCGCGGAGAGTCCGCACTCAAGACCCTGGCCAAGTTCCTTCACGAGCGGCCGGAGGCTATCGACGAAACCTACTGGGGTACGCTGCAGGATCTGGTCACACGCGCCATCCGCCTGGTTTTGCAAGTGCGCCCTAGGACGCCAGTCGACCAGGCATCCTTGCATGTCACGCATGCCTTGAAGTCCACGACGGACGGGTTGGCCACACTGCACAACTGGCCGATCGCCGCGTCCCGGCACGATCCCGAGCTGATGTTTCAACTGCTCCTCATCCATGCCGACTTCTTGGCGGGCGGTTTGAGCGCAGATGAAGCCAGCCGACCGGCGATCGACATCGCATACTGGAAGGAATCCATCGTTTCCTAGGCCTTGACGGGCGCTCGGATGGGGCCGCGGGCCCAGCCGTCTACACGGTGTGCCGGACAGGCGGTTGTGTCAAATTAACCCGGCCCGGCCCGGCCCGGTGCGCGGCAACCACCGCCGGTATCGGGCTCCGCACGTTGGTTGAGCTTGCCCGAGGCCCCGCGGCGGCCCAGGACGCACCGCGCCGCTAGGCGCTGCCGAAAACCTGCAGCGCGTGGGCGAGGACGTGAGCGAGAAGCTGTGCGCGCCCCTCGCTACGTTAGATTGGAATCCGTTGCCGCCGGTCGATCACTCCGGCGGCGGATCCTCGCCTCTGCGCCCGACAAACACCGGCGGCCGCCGCTCGGCGATCAATATCCCCGGTAGCTGCTCATGCGCACGTTCAGCGAGCCGTACTGGACCGTGCTTCTCCATTGCGTGAATACGGTGGCCATGCTGGTGTCGATCGCCATGGCGATCTGGCCCCGCGTGTTCTTGACCTGCTGGGGCATGGGAGATCAGCGCATTCGCCGGCCACATCGCGAAAGGTCAGCATCGCAGTGGTGGCCAGTACCAGCATGACGAACCAGCCGTTCCTCATTGACCAATCTGGCGTCGTTGCAGCATCCTCGGTCGCGAAGGCCGTGGCGCCTGTCGCTGCAGTGGCGAAGAAGGTCAGCCTTCGTACCGCTGGTGAGGCAGCACCTGACCCGAACGACGCAACGCAGGCCCGAGTCCTTCATGCGGCGCCCCATTGGGGGCAGCGGCGTCAGGAGCCGATGCCAGGCACAACCTGCACACGCCGCAGATGTTCCTCGGCGAACGACACGAACCAGTCGATGCTCTCCGGCTGCGCCAGCGCGTCCCGCTTTACGACCTTTTCCAGCGCGTGCCCCAACATCAGTTTCTTGACAGGCAACTCGAGCTTCTTGCCGGTGATGGTTTTTGGAATGGCGTCGACCTGAAGGATCTCGTCGGGCACGTGCCGGGCAGACAGGCTGCTGCGCAGCCCCTGCCGCATACGCCGCCGCAGCGCTTCGTCGAGGACGAGGCCAGGTCGCAATTGGACGAACAGGCCCAAGTAGGAAGGCCGTCCCAGGTATTCGAGGTCTACGACGAGGCTGTCGACCACTTCCTCCAGCGCCTCCACGACGCGATAGAACTCCGCGGTCCCCATACGCACCCCTTGTCGATTGATCGTGGCGTCGGAGCGGCCGTAGATGATGCCCCCCACGGCCTCCGGCCGCGATATCAACTGCAGCCAGTCGCCCTGGCGCCAGACCGGCCGGCCGGCCGTGTCGCGGAAGCTGTCGAAGTAGCTCTCGCGATATCGGCTGCCATCCGCGTCGCCCCAGAAGTACAGCGGCATCGAAGGGATCGGCCGCACGCACACCAGTTCGCCGACTTCGTCCATCAGCGGTCGCCCGTCATCGCTCCAGGCCTCGACGTGCGTGCCAAGCACGCGGCATTGCATCTCCCCCATGCGCACCGGCAAGGTCGGCAGGCCAACCAGGAATCCGCCCGTGATGTCGGTACCACCGGACACGATGTTGAGCCACAGGTCCTCCTTGACCGCCGCGTAGAGCCAGCGGTACGCCTCCGGCGACAGCGGGGAGCCCGTGGAGCACACCGTTTGCAGGGCCGAGAGGTCGGCCAGTTCGCGCGGCACGATGTCGGCCTTGAGGAACGCATGGTGGATGGCCGCGCCGACGCCGAAGACATTCACCCGGTGTCGACCCGCGAGCTTCCACAGGTGCGCCCAGTCAGGCTCCGGACCCGCACCCGTGACACTGCCGTCGTAGAGCACCAGCGTGGCGCCCCCCAGCAGCCCCATCACGTGTGCGTTCCATACCATCCAGGATGTGTTCACTGCCCACAGCACGCGCACGCCTGGCTTGAGGTCGTTGTGCAGCACCATGTTGACCATGCCGTTCGCGAGCACACCGCCGTGGCCGTGGACGATGGGCTTGGGCAGTCCTGTGGTGCCCGATGAGTAGAGGATCCACAACGGATGATCGGGCGGCAGGGCTTCGCAGCGCAGTGGAGCGTCGACTGCTATCGCATCGGTCCAGGACACGACAGTGCGCCGTGCGGCCTGCGCCGGCGGCCCGGCGAGCGGGTCGAGGTGTGGCACCCACACCACGCCGGTGATCGACGGCAGCCGGTCCAGGATCTCGCCCAACGGGGCGCGGCGGTCGAAGGGCTTGCCGGCGAAGCGGTAGCCGTCCGTCGCGACCAGGACCTTGGGCGTGATTTGGCTGAAGCGGTCGCCGACGCTGACCGGCCCCATGTCGGGCGCACAGAGCGACCAAACCGCACCCAGGCTGGCTGCCGCGAGAAAGGCCACTACGGCCTGCGGAATGTTGGGCAGGTAGCCGGCCACGCGGTCGCCGGGCTGCACGCCGAGCCCTTGCAGCGCGGAGGCCAGCGCACCCACCTGCCGACGCAGGGTCTCCCACGAAACTTCGCCTGTGCCGCCGGCCTCGCTCTCGTACACGATGGCCGGCACGGTGAGCCCGGTATGGCGCAACGCCTGGTCGACGAAATTGAGGCGCGCACCCTCGAACCAGCTCGCCTTGGGCATGTCGCCCTCAAGCATGCGGAGGGGAGGCGTGGCCATGGGCAAGTCGAAGAAGCCGAGGATCGCGCGCCAGAACGCTTCGGGTTCGTCGACCGACCAGCGCCAGAGCTGCTCGTAGCCGTCGAACTCCAAGCCCTGTTCGCATTGGAGCCAGCTTTCGAAGGCCGTGATGACGGCCTGTGCCTTGCGTTCCGGGCTGGGCCGCCAGAGGGGCGTGACGTCGGCGATGGATGTGATTGATGTCATGTGGCCGCTCTCAGGATTCGGCCGTGAAACCGATCCGTTTCACGATACCTCGCCATTGCGCGCTTTCGGCGCGCACGCGCTGGGCGAGGTCCGGTGCGTTGGAACCCTGGGCCGTCATGCCGAACTCGGCCAATGCGCGCACGAAGTCCGGCTGCGCCACGGCGGCGCGCACCGCATCGCCCGCGCGCTGCGCGACCGCAGCGGGCGTGCGCGCCGGCACGAACATGCCGAACCACTCGGTCATGTCCAGGTCGAAGCCTTGCTCGCGGAAGGTCGGGATGTCGGGCGCGAAGGCGCTCCGTGCCGGTCCGGAGACGGCCAGTAGGCGCAGGCGTCCCGATTTCATTTGCGGCAGGTAACTGCCCAGCACGGTGGAGTAGGCCGGCAGCTGGCCGCCCATCAGGTCCTGCAGGCCGGGGCCGTCGCCGCGATAGCCAACATGGGTCAGCTCGATGCCTGCCAGCTGGCCCAGCAGGCTGCCCATCAGGTGCGGCGTGGAGCCCGAGGCCGGCGACCCGAACGAGCCCTTGCCCGGATGGGCCTTCACCCACGCGATGAAGTCAGGGATGTTGCGCACGCTCTCGGGCACCGCCGGTCCGACGGCGAAGGCGAACGGAAAGGTGCAGACCATGGACACCGGCTGGACGTCCTCGGGCGCATACGGAAGCTTCCGGTAGGTGTGAGGATAGACGGTGAACGGCGCGGGTGGCGACAGCAGGAGGGTGGCGCCGTCCGCTGCGGCCTCCCTGGCCGCGGTCACGGCGATCTGCGCACCCGCGCCCGGCTTGTTCTCGACGATCACGTTGGCCGCGTAGGTGCCGCGAAGCTTCTCGGCCAGTCGCCGCGCCACGTTGTCGGTGCTGCCACCGGGTGGAAAGCCCACCAGCAGGCGAGCGAGCTCGGGCTGCTGGGCGTAGGCGACATGGTGCAGGCTGGCAGCGCCCAGCGCGGCAAAGGCGCCCAGTCGGGCAGCGAATTGGCGACGTGTGGTCATGTTCGGATCTCCGTTGCGGGTTTTTTCAGGGTCTGTGCCGAGAGTCGGCGCGACTTTGCCGCATGGCCGCAGCGCCACTGTCGCCTCCTTGCGGCTGCTTGCGTAATCCTGCGCAGCCTAGGGAAAGACCCGATCCGCCGGGAGGGGCCTAGTTCGAGCGCCGATAGGCGGAGGGCGTGACGCCCCAATGGCGATGGAAGGCCTGGCTGAAGTGGGCAGCCGACGGATAGCCGGTCGCCTGGGCAACGTCCGCCAGCGGCATCCGCGATCCGTGGACCAGCCGGGCGGCGGCCTCCATGCGCTGCAGGTTCAGCCAGGCGTGCGGTGTCGTGCCGAAGGAGACCTTGAAAGTGCGCGAAAAATGGAACGGGCTCAGTCCCACCAGATCGGCCAGCCGGGCCACCGGCCAGCGCTCATGCAGGGCGGCGGCCACCGCCGCGGCGAGACGCATCATCTGGCGTCTCGACAGCGACCCGTGCGAATTCTGCGGCAACGATTGGCTGGCGTAGTTCTCCAGCAGGTGCAACGCCAGGGCCTGCGCCAGGTTCTCGCCGAAAGCCGGATGCAGCGAGATGTTGTTGTCGAGGGAGCCGAGCAGCACTTGAGCGAACCCGGCCAGCACCGGGTCACTGCGGCCGAAGCAGCTCTGCAGATGGACGTCGCCACCTGCCGCCCGCTGCAGCCACGCGGGCGCAAGGTTGATGATGATGTTGTCGCGCCGCGCGGTGCTGCGCCAGAAGCTGGGCAGCCCCGCCGGAACCACCACCGCCTCGCCTGGTTGCCAACGCGTCTGCGCGACCGCATCCCCTTGCCGCTGGACCAGCCCCGTGGGCGTTGACCGGCGCAGGAGAATGGTGTGGGCACTGACCGGCGGGACATAGAGGTCCCCCAGCGGGCCGACCTGGTGCCACACCGTGAGGCCGCTCCAAGGCCGGCCGAAGCTCGAGCGGTGGACATGGCCCGGCAGCGTCTGCCAAGGCTCGTCCGTCGCCCCCGAAGCCAGTGCGTGCCAGCGGTCGGCATCGAAATCCCGGTCCAGGCCGGAATGGGTCGCGGGCGGGAAAGTCAGTTGCATGGGGAAGAGGCATTGGTGCAAGTTCTCGCGCCCCGGCATCGTAGCCCAGCCGATCTGCTCCACGGTCGAGCGAGTCGCACTTGCCCCTTGGGCAGCCTTCGTCAGGCGAAGACGCGGCCGCGGATCGCGATCAGTTTCCGGCCGCCACCGATACGCCCGGTGCTGCCTGGGCCGACTCGGCTTCCACGCCGCCACGTTGAGAAGCTGATCGATCGTGATTGATCAGCAGGACCGCGATCATGCCGATCACGGCCGGGATCGCGATGGCGATGAAGTTCTGCTGCAGGGGCAGGTTCATCCCGACCAACACCCCGATCAGGATCGGCGCCAGGATGGCACCGCTGCGCCCGATCCCCAATGCCCAGCCGAGGCCAGTGGCGCGTACCGCCATCGGGTAGAACTGGCCGGTGTACGCGTTGGCCACGATTTGCGTGCCGATGGTCGATGCGCCCGCCAGGGCGATGAGGACGTAGAGCACCGGCGTCGGCATCTTGTAGCCGAGCAAGGTGAGCGAAATCGCGGCCAACGCATACATCCCTGCGAGCACGTACTTGATATGGAATCTGTCTGCGAGCCAGCCACCTGCGATCGCGCCGATCATGGCGCCCACGTTCAACACAAGCACGAATGTCAGAGCGGAGCCCAGGCTGTAGCCTGCGCTTGCCATCAGCTTCGTGAGCCATGAGCTCAGCGCGAAGACCATGAACAGGCACATGAAGAAGGCGACCCAGAACATCACGGTGCTGAAGCCGCGACCCTCGTAGAAGAGGTGCTTGATCGGAGCACTGTCGGCCCTGTCTTTGGCCGGGACCGTGAAACGGTCGGCGGCCGAGAGCTGACAGGCAGGGTCGAGTCGCATGACAATCTTCTTCAATTCTTCGATCCGGCCCTTGGCAAGCAGGAATGGCATCGATTCGGGCATCGACTTCAGCATGAACGGAATCAGGACCACCGGCAGGCCGGCCGCAAAGAACACCGATTGCCAGCCATAGGTCTCGATCAGTCCCTTGCCGAGGATCGCAGCAACGATGCCGCCGACCGCATAGCCGCTGAACATCAGGGTGACGAGCGTGGCGCGGATCTTCTTGGGTGAGTACTCGGTCATCTGAGCCACCACGTTGGGCATGACGCCGCCGATGCCGAGTCCGGCGAGGAAACGCATGGCCCCGAACATGACCGGGTCGTTGGCCAGGCCGGCGGCGGCGGTGAAGACGCTGAAAAGAGCAATGCAGATCGCGATGGCCCAGCGCCTGCCGATCTTGTCCGCGACGGTGCCCAGGAAGATGGCACCGAACATCATGCCGAACAGCGCCGAGCTGACCATGAAGCCGGCGTTGGTCGCATCCACGCCCATCTTCTTCATGATCGAGGGCAGGGCGATGCCGACCACCGCCAGGTCGTAGCCGTCGAAGACGATGATCAGCGCGCACCAGAACAGCACGAGGCCGTGGAAGCGGTTGAAGCGGGCATCGTCGGCCAGTTGATGAAGATTGATTTGGCGCATGGTCTTTGTCTCCGAACGGATGGCCTTCCTCGCATCTCGCGGCGAGAGCGGTCGGGCGGTCCCACCGATGATGGGCAGTCTGCCTTGGCCGGTCCAACACAAATTCAGGATGGTCCTTATGCATCCTGGAAATGTTGGGTAGGGTCTACCCACAGGCATCGGGTCATCGGGGTTCCCTGCGATGCCGACCCGCTCCTCCATGCGCCCCGCGAATGTGCGCTATCACCGATAACTGTTCGACCGTTGCACGAGGCTTTCGTAGATTCGACGGTCTGGCGAGCGCCGAGGTGGCAACGCCATGCAATCGGGCATTTGCGGCGCCCAACCCTACAGAGGAGATAGCCATGCAAGGAAAGATTGGTCTCGAGGAGCACTTCGCGATTCCCGAAACGCTTCAGGATTCGGCTGGCTTCGTGCCTGGAGACTATTGGAAGGAATTGAGCAGCCGACTGCTGGACATCCACGAAGGGCGCCTGCGCCAGATGGACGAGAACGGCATGGAGATGATGATCTTGTCGTTGAATGCGCCCGCCGTTCAGGCGGTGCCCGACCCGAAGAAGGCCTACGAATTGTCGGTACGCGCCAACGATTTTCTGGCCGAGCAGGTCGCGAAGCGGCCCGACCGCTTTCAGGCGTTCGCCGCCTTGCCTATGCAGGACCCCGAGAAGGCCACCCAGGAACTCCAGCGGTGCATGACCGAACTGGGCTTCCGTGGCGCGCTGGTGAATGGTTTCTCACAGGTCGGAACCCCCGAGAACGTCGTCTACTACGATGCGCCCCAGTACGCAGATTTCTGGGACCAGGTAGAGCGCCTGGATGCGCCGTTCTATCTCCATCCGCGCAATCCATTGCAGAGCTGGGCCCAGATCTATGACGGCCACCCCTGGCTTCTCGGCCCTACCTGGGCGTTCGCACAGGAGACCGCCGTGCATGCGTTGCGCCTCATGGCGAGTGGACTCTTCGATCGCCATCCGGGCTTGAAGATCATCCTCGGCCATCTCGGCGAGGGCTTGCCCTACAACATGTGGCGGATCGATCACCGCAACGCGTGGGTCAAGGCACCCAAGACCTACCCGGCCAAGCGCAAGCTCTGTGAGTATTTCAACGAAAACTTCTATCTCACGACCTCCGGCAACTTCCGCACTCAGACGTTGATCGATGCGATGCTGGAGATCGGGTCGGACCGCATCTTGTTCTCGACCGATTGGCCCTTCGAAAACGTCGATCACGCCTCGAACTGGTTCGACGATACGAGCATCAGCGAGGCCGACCGCACCAAGATCGGCCGCACCAACGCCCTGTCGCTCTTCAAGCTGGGTTAGGCACTTCGTCTGAAGCCAGAAGACAAGAGGATCACATGATCGACATCGACGAATGGACCATCACCGGCGCCACCCTCAAGGCGCAAGGCGGAACCTCCGACGCACGCCTGAAGACCGTGATGGACAGCCTCGTGCGACACCTCCACGATTTTGCGCGCGAGATCGAACTGACCGAGGCCGAATGGGCCATGGGCATCGACTTTCTGACCCGCGTCGGAAAGATCACCGATGACAAGCGGCAGGAGTTCATCCTTCTGTCGGACGCGCTGGGCCTTTCGACCTTGGTCACGGCACAGTGCAACCGCCGCCCGAAAGGATGCACGGAGGCCACGGTCTTCGGGCCGTTCTTCGTTCCTGACGCGCCGTTGTACCGCCATGGAGACGACATCTCCAATGGTGCCAGCGGAGAGCCCTGCTTCGTGAGCGGAACGGTCCGAGGGATTCGCGGCGAGCCCATCCCGGATGCGCGCATGGATGTGTGGCAGTCCGACGACGAAGGATCCTACGATGTCCAACGGACCGGTCTCGATCATGCGGAGGGACGGGGGCAACTCGCCAGCGGCGCGGACGGCCACTACCACTTCAAGTCCATCGTTGCCGTCCCGTATCCGATTCCGCACGACGGTCCAGTTGGCCAGATGCTGGAAAAGCTCGGCCGCCACCCTTGGCGTCCTGCCCATCTGCACTTCATGATCCAGGCGCCTGGGTACCAGACGCTCATCACCCACGTGTTTCGCGCCGAAGGTCCCTATCTGGACTCGGACGCCGTGTTCGGCGTGCGGTCCTCGCTGATCGCCGACTGGAAGCGGCACAACCCGGGCCCCGCGCCCGACGGGACGCGGTGCGACGTGCCGTTCTACACCCTCGACTACGACTTCGTGCTGAACGATGCTGCAAAGGAATAGCGCGTGTGGAAATGAAGCATGTCGTGATGTGGCGCGTCGCTGGGGCGTCGGCGTCGGAGCGCATGGCCAACTGCCTGGCAATCCGCGATGCATTCGAATCCCTGCGCGGGCGGGTGCCTGGTCTGCTCGAGCTCGAGATCGGCATCGATGCGAGTCGCATCGACTACGCCTGCGATGTCGTGCTCCTCACTCGCTTCCAGGACGCACAGAGCCTCGAGGACTACGCGACGCATCCCGAGCATGTGCGCGTGAAGCGTGAACTCGGAGAGCTCCGCATCGCGCGCCACCAGGTCGACTACCCTTTGCCGAAAGCCCTCTGATGGACTCCTTCGTCTACAACTCAAATCCTTCGCGCATCATCTTCGGACCGGACAGCATTGACCGGCTGCCAGAGGAACTCGATCGCCTCGGCGCCCGGCGGGCGCTGGTCCTCTGCACGCCCCACCAGCGCGAAAAGGCGCAGGCCGTGGCGGACCGGATCGGCGCTCGCGTTGCATCGATTTTCGACGGGGCCGCCATGCACGTTCCGATTGAGGTCGCACGCAAGGCTCGCGCGCTCGCCACCGAACTGGAGGTGGACTGCGCACTGGCCATCGGCGGGGGGTCCACCGTCGGGCTCGGCAAGGCCATCGCTCTGGAATCCGGCCTGCCGATCATCGCGGTCCCCACGACCTACGCGGGCAGCGAGGTGACGCCGATCTATGGCATCACCGAGGGAGGGGTCAAGAAGACCGGGCGCGACCTCCGCGTGCTGCCGAAAGTGGTGGTCTACGATCCCAAGCTCACGCTGTCGCTGCCGATGGATCTGACCGTCACGAGCGCCATCAATGCGATCGCCCACGCGGCGGAAGGCCTGTACGCCCACGATGGCAACCCGGTGACCGCATTGATGGCCGAAGAAGGCATTCGTGCCTGCGCGGCTTCCCTGCAATCACTTCGAGACGATCCTCAGAACCTCGCTGCGCGCGGTCTTGCTCTCTCCGGCGCCTGGCTCTGCGGAACTGTTCTCGGTGCCGTGTCGATGGGCCTGCACCACAAGCTGTGCCACACGCTGGGCGGCACCTTCGACCTGCCGCATGCCGACGTGCATACGGTCGTCCTGCCGCACGCCCTTCAGTACAACGCGGAGGCCGCGCCACAGGCCATGATCCGCATCGCGCGCGCGCTCGGCGTCGTCAATGCGCCTATGGGGCTGTTCGCACTTGCAGAATCGCATGGCGCACCGGTTTCGCTGAAAGCGATCGGCATGGACGAGAGCGGGTTGGACCACGCGGTGGAACTGGCGGTGTCGAACCAGTATCCGAATCCACGACCGCTCGAGCGCGCGCCTCTGAAGAAGTTGCTCGATCAAGCGTTCGAGGGTGCTGCGCCGGCGCCTTGATCTTCAGCGAGCACGTCCTGCGGCCTCACCTCGGGCGCGCGGCGAGACCGCTCATGGAACAGGCCGAAGAGCAGCTCGCGCAACCAGCGGTTGCCGCTGTCCTGGTGAAAGCGCTCGTGCCATTGCTGCCGGATCTCGAAGGGCACGACATCGAAGGGGGCGTCGACGATGTGAAGATCCGTGCGTGATGCCACCATCGCCTTGGCGAGCCGCGAGGGTGCGGTCAGCAACAGCCCCGACGCAGCAACGATCGACGACAAGCCGAGGGAATGGGCAGCCGTCAAGACGACCCGGCGCCGATCCAGTGCGCCTGCGCGGTCCAGCGTTTGTTGAAGCTGGGAATCAGTGGTGCCTTGCGGTCGATAGGCGACGTGTTCGGCTGCAAGGTAGTCATCCAGCGTGATGTGTTCTGGCGTGCCCAGCGCCGATGTCTTGGACATCAGAACCACGAATGACTCGTCGAACAACCGTTGCTGATAGAACGATGGACCCATCGGCTCCCAACTGCCGAGCGCGATGTCGATTTGCCCGTGGAGCATCCGCTGGCGGGCCTCGGCCATGGCCGCATCCACGGTTTCAAAGCGAATGCCTGGCGCTATGTTCCGCGCAACGGAAAGCAGCTCCGGCATCATGGCCAACTGCCCGACATCGTTCACTGCGATTCGAAACAAGCGGCTGGAAGTCGCAGGCTCGAAGGTGCGCCCCTGGTCGATGGCTTGCGCCAGGCTTGCGAGTCCCTCCTCGATCGGAGCGATGAGGCGCTCAGCCGCCGGCGTTGGCACCATCCCGTCGGCCGTGCGAACGAACAACGCATCGTTGAAGCGCTCGCGCATGCGCTTGAGCGCATTGCTGACCGCCGACTGCGTCATGCCGAGGCGATCGCCTGCGAGCGTGACGCTTCGGGTGGAATAGATCGCCTGGAACACCAGGAACAGATTCAGGTCGATCGAGTTGATGTTCACTGGCGGCCTCCGTTCTACGAGTTTCTACTCGTTGTCCAGCACCGCGAGGTTCTCGTAGACCATTCGCAGCATCTGTCGAAGCGATTCCGCCTGCACCGCAGTCAGCCCCGACAGCGACACGCGCTCATAGACCTGGGCCAGGGGAATGATGCGCAGCGTCAGTTCGCGCCCCGCATCGGTCAGTTCGAGAGCGAGGGCGCGGGCGTCCTCATCGGATCGATCGCGCACGAGCACGCCGCGTTGCAGCAGGCCATCGACCACGCGCGAAAGCGTCGAGGGCTCGGTCGACGTGTGCAGGGCAAGGTCGGAGAGGCGCTGCTGCGGCAGGTGATGGAGCGCCACGCAGACGCGCCATTCGGTCAGGGAGAGGTTGAACTGCTTCAACTCGCGGCTGAACGACTGTCCCATGCGGGCCCCTGCGCGCGCAAGCAAGTACGGGATAGCGCGATCGAGGTCGTGGTTGTCTAGTTTGCCTGCAAATGCAACTGAATCTGCGGGGGCTAGCGCTGCGAACACCTCGTTCCTCGGCGCAACTGATACTGGTTTTCTCTTGGCCATGCCGAATCTTACAAACGAAGCAGGCAATCCTGGTAGTGAAAACCCTAGGCAATTATTGATTGCGTTTGCAAGTGTTATGAATTTCAATGGAGGCCTCGAACGAATGCCACCCCAACCTCTTGGAGACTTCCCATGAACGACGTCGCAGCACCCTTCGCCCCATTCGCGCAGCTGAACCGGGTCGACCTTCCCGCACCGGGAAGAAAGTCACCGGTGGAAGGTGCGCCCCCGATCGAGCAATTAGTTGCGTCTGCAAGCGAATTGGTCCCCATGCTGCGCGCCAGGGCTCAACGGACCGAGGAGGACCGCCGTGTCTCCGACGAAACGACGCGGGCCTTTCACGACGCTGGCTTCTTCAAGCTGATGCAGCCTGCCCGATACGGTGGCTATGAGTACGGATTTACTGCGTTCATCGACGTCGTCAGCGAAATCGCACGCGGCTGCACTTCGTCTTCTTGGGGATGTTCGCTGGGCGCCATTCACCAGTGGCTGGTCGGAACCTTCCCTGAGCAAGCGCAGGACGACGTATGGGGCAGCGATCCCCAAGCGATCGTCTGTGGCTCATACGCGCCGGCCACGATGGCGGAGAAGGTCGATGGCGGATATGTTGTGCAGGGCAAATGGCTGTTCGCCTCCAACGTCGACAACTCCCAATGGGCTCTCCTGGGGGTCCAGTTTCCGCCCGAAGAAAAGGGCGCCTCGCCGACGGCGGGGTTCCTGCTGGCACCGCGCTCGGACTGGTCGATCGAA
The DNA here is from genome assembly GCF_030316965.1 of Variovorax sp. J31P207. Classification (NCBI taxonomy): domain Bacteria; kingdom Pseudomonadati; phylum Pseudomonadota; class Betaproteobacteria; order Burkholderiales; family Comamonadaceae; genus Variovorax; species Variovorax sp. J31P207. Next base: position 1,024,611 of record NZ_JASZYN010000002.1, on the reverse strand, counting down.
GACAACTGGCATGTCGCCGGCCAGTCAGGGACCGGCTCGAAGGGCGTGGTGATCGACAAGCCGACGTTCATTCCGGGACACCGCAAGCTGACGTTCGCCGAAGCCTCCTCCAACAACCCTCCGGGCGCGCGAGTCAACTCGAATCCGATCTACCGGATCCCCTTTCTGTCGGCCGTTCCCGTCTGCCTTGTGTCGCCGATCCTCGGCACGGCGCAAGGTGCGGTGGACGAAATGATCCAGATGGCCGGTACGAGGGTGACGCGCGGTGCGGTGTCCGGAGGGGGTAACAGGCTCAGTGAGTTCTTCCCGGTGCAGTCCCGTTTGGCCGAAGCATCTGCCAGCGTCGATGCAGCGCGGCTGCTGCTCTACCGGGACACGGCGCAGGTCGAACAGATGGCGCTAGATGGCCACATCATCAGCGTCGAACAGCGAATCCGCAATCGTCGCGACCATGCGTTCGCCGCGCGCCTGTCGCGCGATGCCGTGGAGGCCGTGTTCGCCAGCGTGGGGGGAGCAGGCTTGTCGCTCAACCAGCCGATTCAACGCATGTGGCGCGATGCGAATGCCATTTCGCGTCACATCAGCTTGAACTGGGACGCGGTCTCTTCGATGGTGGGGCAATACCTGCTCGGCCTGGAGCCCAAGGGTCAGTACTGAACGAGACACGAGCCATGTACTCCTGGGCACTCATCACGGGCGACGAAGCCGACACGGTCGACGCCCGCCTCCTGCGGCAGGCTCTCGGTGCATTCCCGACGGGCGTGTGCCTGGTGACCACCACGACGCCAGACGGCAAGCGCGAGGGCATGACGATCAACTCGTTCTCCTCGGTGTCACTGGACCCGCCCCTCATCCTGTGGAGCATTCGCGACGACACGCGCAGCGCCGACGCCTTCCTTGCGACGCGACCGTTCAACCTGAGTGTGCTGGGCGCCGGGCAGAAGGACCTGGCATGGCATTTCGCCAAACCCGCGGCCGACAAGTTCGAAAAGTTCGCGGACGCGTTCGAGGTGGGCTCGAATGGCTGCGCAAGGCTTTTCGACAGTGTGGCAACGTTCGAATGCTCAACCTATTCGCGCCATCAGGAGGGCGACCACACGATCATCCTCGGGCGCGTGGAACGGTTCTCTCGGACCGACACGCCGCCCCTGCTGTTCCATTCAGGACAGATGGGGTCGCTGTGGGAGTTGGCGGAGACCCTGGCTCGACCTTAGCCCGGCACCTCTTCGGCCTCGACAGCGACGCGCGCGCTTCAGGCCAATGGGGTCGCATTGACACAAAGAACGCCGGGCGCGAAGTCGATCTGCCCTGTCGCCATGCGCTCATGGTGTCGGGGATCGGCCGAAATGGCGGCGCAGCCTCAGAGATCCGTCAATCGACAAGTATAGACGTCAGCTATACCGAGGATTCATGCTATCTCTATGGATTGATGGCGACACCTATTGAAGAATCGCGATTCATCAGGAGACAAACATGACCCGATTTAGCGGACCTCGTACGTCGAAGCCATTCCAACCTCGGCGCCGAATGTTCCTGAAGGGCGCCGGTGCCGTATCGTTGTACAGAGCGCTGCCAGCCTTCGCGGCCACTCCCCTGCACGTGTACGTCGGTTTTCCGCCAGGCGGTGCCACTGACGTGATCGCCCGTTTGGTGACACGCCAGATGGGTGGGTTCGATGCGATCGTCGACAACCGTGCCGGAGCAGGTGGTCGTTTGGCGCTGGACGCCGCGATCCGGGCGAAGAACGACGGCGACTCGATCGTGGTCACGCCTGACTTCCCACTGACGGTCTTTCCCCATCTGTATCGCAAGCTGACCTACAACCCGCTTGTGGATTTTGTTCCAGTAGCCATGTGCGGCGTGTCCGAGTTCGCACTCTGCGTGGGTCCGGCCGTGCCCAAGGAAGTAACAACCGTCGGTGCGTTCCTGCAATGGTGCCGCGACAACCCGAAGAAGGCGTTGTTTGCATCGCCTGCTCCAGGATCGACCCCTCACTTCACTGGCGTGATGCTGGCAACTGCCGCGAAGGTCGATCTCACACACGTGGGCTACAAGGGGGGAACCCAGGCCATGCAGGACCTCCTTGGTGGCCAGGTCCCCGCGAGCATCAACCCGGTCGCGGAGGTGCTGCCGCACATGGGAAGCGGAAAGCTTCGGGTGCTTGCGACCACTGGCCCCGAGCGATCGCGCTTTCTTCCCGATGCACCAACTCTGCGTGAATCCGGCTACCGAGACGTGGTGGTGCAGAGTTGGATCGCCGTGTTCGCTCCCGCAGGAACGTCGGAAGCGGCGGCCACCAGGTTGGAGAAGTCCATCAACGAGGCGTTGAAGAGCTCAGCGGTTGCCGAAGGGTTCGCGAAGTTCGGCATCGTCGTGGCACCAATGCCCAGGCAACGTGTGGCCGCGTTGGTCCAGGAAGACCTGCAGCGGTGGGCTGGCGTCGTGAAGGCCTCCGGTTTCGTGATCGAGGAGTAGACACTTGAAGTACCAGCTCTTCAGCTATGGGACACGCAGCATGTCGCGTGGTGGCATTCTGATCGACACCAACTGGCTGGACCTCTCGGTTGCAGCAAGCTGTATCGGGCGGGATGAACTGGCGGCGCTCTCTTCCGTTGACGCCCTGCTTCAGCGATGGGAGGCGGCGCAGCACGAACTGCGGCAGCTGGCACTCGCGGTGGCTGCCGATGAATCGGCCTTCTCCGAGGCGAAGCTCGATCCAACCCAACTCGCGTTGCTCGCGCCGCTGGTACGCCCCGGCGCCATCTATGCGGCCGGCGCGAACTATCGCGACCACGTCGAGGCGATGAGCCGGGCCCTCAACATGTCGCTGGTGCTCGATCCCAAGAGCGAGGGCATCGCACCGTGGCATTTCCTGAAGGCAGGCGTTGCCAATCTCTCGGGTCATCGGGGCGACGTTCCATTCCCTGCTCGAACGCAGCGCTTGGACTGGGAAGCGGAGTTGGCGGTGGTCATCGGGCGGCAGGCCTCCAGCGTCGCGGTCGACTCTGCACTCGCCCACGTGGCTGGCTACATGTGCGCGAACGATTTGTCGGCGCGAGACAACTTTCTGCGAGACAAGGCGGATCCGAGTTCCCCCTTCAGATACGACTGGATCGGGCACAAGTGCTTCAACGGATCCTGTCCACTCGGGCCCGTTTTCACTCCTGCCGAATTCGTGGGTTCTCCCGAAGACCTTGACATCAGACTGTGGGTCAATGGCGTCCTGCGCCAGGACTCGAACACCCGCAACCATCTGTACAGTGTCGCGGAACAGATCGCGCACTTGAGCGAACGAACTGACCTGTATCCCGGCGATGTGATTCTCACGGGAACGCCCGCGGGCGTCGGGATGGAAACTGGCACCTTCCTGAAGCGCGGCGACGTGACGAAGGTGTGGATCCAGGGTCTTGGTGAACTCGAGACCCGGATCGTCTGATTCCGTGATCGCCACCGGCTAGATTGCCCCCGGTGTCGGCACCCACAGCGATTGTGAAAATCCAGAGCTACCACTTCTGAAGCGAGACGGTAGTTTGGGTGATGGTGAGGATCATGCACGAAAGTCCGCTGATGACCGACTGCGTCACTGCGGCTCCATTCCCGTGGTCCTCGCAACCAGCGACCAAGCTGCATTCTCTCTACGAATAACGTCTGCATATGCCGGACCGGGCGTGAAGGTCGGGAAGATGGCCAGTTCCCTCAAGCGAGCGATGACGTCTGGATCTGACATGACCTTGCCGAGTGCCCCGATCATCGCTGCCAGCGCTTCCGTGGACATGTTCTTGGGACCCATCATGCCAAAGCTGCCCATTCCCTCTGTACCGGGCACAGTTTCGTTTGCCAGCTTGTAGCCTTCCAATCCGGGTAGAGGACTCGATGAAAAGACCGCCACTGGTGTTACCTTGCCGGCCTTGACGAGAGGCAAGAGCGCCGCGATGCCGTCGATGTAGTAAGAAGCATCCCCACTCATTAGTGCTATCGGACCGGAAGATGGCGAGAAGCCCACCACGGAAAACCCCCCCTGGCTGCGCCGGGCAAAGTTCTCGGCCATCATGTGGCCAGTCGACCCTGGCCCGACGTGACCCAGAACAACACTGCCCGGTCGCTCCTTGGAGTAGCGGATGATCTCGGGAAGCGTCTTTGCTGGCACTCCGGGAGAAGCCGCCAGCATGAAGCTGGTTTCGGCCAGTCCGGCAATCGGCGTGAAGTCGCGCAGCACGTCATAGCGGACCGACTTGACCATCAGCGGCGTGATGACGGACACGCCCGTGAACATGAACATCACCGTGTGGTCGTCGCGCGGCGCCATTTCCATTGCCTGAACGCCGACGATGCCTCCGGCGCCAGGGCGATTCTCGATGACCACCGGCTTGCCCAACTGCTGCGTGAGCTTGTCGGCGACCAGTCGCGCCATCGCATCGGGTACCGAGCCCGCGCCTACAGGCAGGATCATCTTCACTGGTTGGCGCGGCCAGTTCTCGGCGAAAGCGCAGGGCGTGAAGACACTCATTCCTAGCACGCTGCTAAGCAGGCGGATCAGGCAGGAACGACGAGTGGATGGAGTCATGGTAGTGAGAAGCAGAAGTGGATCGTCGGCAAGTGGCTCACGGTGAGCCCTGATGCGGTGCGTGAATTTATGCAGCACCCTTGGTCCGGTCCAGCTTGATTGCCGCTCAATACAGGAAAGCATGGGTTTGACGCTCCAGACAGCTTCGGGAGGGACGTTGATTTGCTTATCAAGATTGACCGAGTCGCGTCGTGCAAACGACAGTCGATGGCGGCTGACACAGTTTGGCCGTCGTCCGGACGTCGTGCATCTCCGGGCGCCCGAAGCAGACAGACAAGGAGACATTGAGTGCCCGATCGTTTTAGTCCTGAACAGCAAGCTGCCGTTGGCAATCGCGTCTTGTGCGTGCACCACAGGCGTCGGCGAGTCATCGCTCTCGCGCTGGCGAGCGTAACCGTGGCGTGGTTGGGTGTCTTGGCGCCAGCCCACGCGCAGGAGTTTCCGAGTCAGCCGATCAAGCTGGTCGTTCCGCTGACACCTGGCGGAAGCAACGATGTGCTCGCCCGTACGCTGGCAGAGAAGCTGAGCGGGCTATGGCATCAGAGTGTGATCGTGGAAAACCGCCCAGGCGCCAGCGGTAACATCGGCGCTGACGCCGTCGCGAGAGCCCCCGCAGGCGGCCACACACTGCTGGTGGCGCCAAACAACGTGTTCGTGGTGAATCACTCGTTGTCGCCGCGGCTGGAGGCTGCCAAGGATCTGGCGCCGGTCACGCTGTTGGGCACGGTCCCCTTCGTGTTGGTCGCGGGCAGCAGCGCCAAGGTGGGCTCGGTCAAGGAACTGATCGAACTCTCGAAGTCGCGGCCGGCAGGCCTGTCGTATGCATCTTCCGGCATCGGGAGTCCTCATCATCTGGCGGCGGAGATGTTCCGGTCGATGACCGGTGCCCGCATGACGCATGTGCCTTACAAGGGCGGGGCGCCAGCGATCGTCGATCTTCTTGGCGGGCAGGTCGACGTGCAGTTTGGCGCGATCAACCAACTGCTGCCGCACATTCGCGATGGCAAGCTCAAAGCGCTGGCCATCGTGGGCAACGAGAGGGTTCCGCTGGTGCCGGATGTGCCCACGCTCGCCGAGGCCGGCGTACCAGGTTGGCAGGGCGAGGTATGGGTGGGTCTGGCCGCGCCGCCTCGCACGCCGCCGGCGATCATCGAGCGTCTCAACCGCGACGTGCGCAAGGTTTTGGCGCAGCCCGAGGTTCAAGCACGAATGGCCGACCAGGGCATCGTCTTGAAGGGCAGCACTATCGCGCAAATGGCGCAGACCATCGAGGACGACACGAAGCGCTGGGCCGAGGTCATCAAGGAGGCGAACATCAAGGCGGAGTAGCCGGCTTGGAGAAGCCATTCGACTGAACTTTCCCGCGTCGCATGCTCTAGTGGATCGCTTAATCAAGATTGACCAACTCTGCGCCCTGATTGAAAGTGCAGCCCTGCCGTGCGGATTCCCTCGCGCGGCGTAGCTGAAGGTCACCATGCGAGCGAACGAAATTCCTGCCGGCGTGCTGCCGGCGCACAATGCGCTGTTCTACGGCGGCGCCTGGCACGAGCCGCTGGAAGGCGGCTATGCCGACACCCTCAATCCGGCTTGCAATGAGCCGCTGTCGCAGGCGCCTGTCGCGACAGCCGCCGATGTGGATGCGGCGGTGCGCGCTGCCCAGGCTGCCTTTCCCGCCTGGTCGTGCATGCCTCCCGTTGAACGTGGTCGGCTCTTGAGGCAGGCAGCAGCGGTGCTGCGCGAGCATGCCTACTCCCTGGCGCAATTGGACGCGCTGAACAATGGCAATCCAGTGGCGATGTTGGCGCATGACGCGAACTTTGCGGCGGATGGCATCGAGTACTTCGCCGGCCTGGCCACTGAGATCAAGGGAGAAACCATTCCCATGGGGCCCGGTCACCTCAATTACACGGTGCGCGAACCGCTGGGTGTAGTAGCACGCATCGTGGCCTACAACCACCCCTTGATGTTCGCGGCCATGCGGATTGCCGCACCATTGGCCGCGGGCAATACGGTGGTGGTCAAGGCACCAGACCAAGCGCCCTTGTCCATCATCCGGCTGGGCGAACTCATCGGCGGATTGTTCCCGCCCGGCGTGGTGAATTTCCTTTGCGGCATGCGTGAATGCGGTGAGGCGCTGGCCCGCCACCCGCTGGTGCGCAAGGTGACGCTGATCGGAGGCGTGCCCACCGGCCGCGCGGTGATGAAAACCGCGGCCGACGGACTTAAACCCGTGCTGTTGGAACTGGGCGGCAAAAACGCTCTGGTCGCCTACCCGGACGCGGACCTTGAGAAGCTGGTGAACGGGATCGTCGGGGGCATGAACTTCTCCTGGTCTGGACAGAGCTGCGGATCGACCAGCCGCGTCTTCCTGCACGAGGACATTCACGACGAGGTGGTGAGGCGCGTTGCCGAACTGGTGCCGCAGCGCCACAAGCCGGGCGTGCCGTTGGACCCTGCCACGACTATGGGGTCGCTCGTGAGCGCGGCCCAACTCGACAAGGTGAAGGGCTTTGTGCGCTCGGCGCTGGATGAAGGTGCTCGCCTGGTGGTCGGGGGCAAGCAGCCTGACGATCCCGCACTGCGCAACGGCTTCTTCTTCGAGGCCACCGTCTTCGCGGACATGAAACCCGGCATGCGGCTGGCTCGCGAGGAGGTTTTCGGACCGATCCTGTCCGTCTTTCGCTGGCGCGACGAAGAGCAGTTGTGGCACGACGTCAACGACGTGGAGTTCGGCCTCACCGGCTCGATCTGGACGCGCAGCCTGGAGACGGCACACCGTGCGGTGCAGCGTATCCACACAGGATATGTGTGGATCAACAACACCAGCCAGCACTTCGTAGGCGCGCCTTTCGGCGGCGTCAAGAACTCGGGCATCGGCCGCGAGGAGTGCTTCGAGGAATTGCTGGAGTTCACCTACACAAAGAATGTCAACCTGAAGCTGGGCTGAAGGGGACCCCCTGCTAGCCCACCGACTCTGCGGCTGCCTGCCCGCAATACACGAACGCGAGACAACATCATGAAATTTCACACCCGCCTGCTAGGCGCCCTCACTCTCGCCGCGCTTGCTGCCGGCACCGCCGTCGCGGAGGCTCCCTTCCCGAGCAAACCGATCACTATCGTTGCAGCATTCCCGCCCGGGGGCGGCGCGGATGTCATCGCCCGTCTGATCGCACCCAAGCTGTCTCAGCGCCTCGGCCAGACTGTGATAGTAGACAACAGGGCCGGGGCGTCCGGCAACATAGCAACCGAGTACGTCGCTCGTGCGAAGCCTGACGGCTACACGCTCCTGATGAACAACAATACGCTGACGATCAATACAGCGCTGGGAATGCGCCAATCTTTCAACACCCAGAAAGACCTGAAGTTCATCGCCGCCATGGCGTCTACCCCGATCGCGATCGCGGTGCATCCCTCGCTTCCAGTGAAGACGGTGGATGAACTCGTCGCCTACGCGCGCCAGCAAGGTGGCAAGCTCACGTTCTCGTCCTGCGGCAACGGTACCGCGCAGCACTTCACCGGAGCGCGTTTCTCGCAGGTGGCCAAAGTGGACATGATCCACGTTCCTTACAAGGGCTGCTCGCCGGCGATCATCGACGGCATTGGTGGGCAGGTGCCAGTGCTGTTCAACACCGTGCCCAACCTGGACCCGCAAGTGCAGGCGGGCAAGCTTCGCTACATCGCGGTCGCCGCGCAACAGCGCCTGCCCTTCAAGCCTGACCTCCCGACGGTGGCCGAGTCCAAAGGCTTCCCGGGCTTCGATGCCGAGGTGTGGTTCGGCCTTATCGGGCCGGCCGCGATGCCGCCGGAAGTCGCCAAACGGCTCGAGGCCGAGGTGCTGGCCGTGATGCAAGACAAGGAACTGCAAAAGGCGTTCGCCGACCGGCTGGTTTCCACCCGCATTCTGGACAGTGCGCAGTTCGAGAAGCAGATCGCTCAGGACTTGGCGACATGGAAGCGGCTGTCCGAGGAACTCAAGGTCAAGCTCGACTGAAGCAAGGGGAGGTAGTTCCATCATGAATCGTTCCGACACATCGGCGCTTTCGGCCGTAGAAACCAACTTGCGCAGCTGGGGCAGCGACCACTTGGCCAACCTGCTGCGTCACATCGGCCTGGAATATGTCGCGCTCAACCCGGGGGCCAGCTACCGGGGCCTGCACGACAGCCTGGTCAACCACCTCGGAGACCAGAAGCCCCAGATGCTGACCGTGTTGCACGAAGAACATGCGGTGGCGATCGCCCACGGGTACGCCAAGGTCACTGGCAAGCCGATGGGGGCCATCCTGCATGCCAATGTGGGGTTGATGCACGGGTCCATGGCCATCTTCGATGCCTTCTGCGACCGCGTCCCGGTGCTGGTCTTCGGGGCCACCGGGCCGGTGGACACGGCCAAGCGCCGTCCCTGGATCGATTGGTTGCACACGTCGAAAGACCAGGGAGCACTGGTTCGCAGCTTCGTCAAGTGGGATGCTGAGCCCTCTTCGCTGGAAGGTGCCACCGAGGCGGTGGTGCGAGCGCGTCGCATCGCGACTACGGTGCCTTGCGGACCGACCTATGTGTGCTTCGACAGCGCATTGCAGGAGGCCTCCGCGGCCGAGCTGCCTGCCATGCCTGACCTGCGGCGCTACGAGCCTCCGGAGCCGCCAGCCGTCAGTGGCCCAAGCGTGCAGCGGCTGGCCCAGCGTCTCGCCGAGGCGCGCCGCCCGGTGATCCTCATGGGCCGAGTCAACCGCGACCCCGAGGCGTGGCAGCGCCGGGTGGCGCTGGCCGAGCGCTTGGGCGCCACGGTGCTTACCGATTTCAAGCTGGGCGCGGCCTTCCCATCGCGACACCCGCTGCACGGGCCGGCACCTGGCTACTTCCTCACCGAGCCGGCGCTGGCGTTGCTGCGCGAGGCAGACGTGGTGCTCAGCCTGGACTGGCTCGACCTGGCCGGTGCGCTGAAGGCGGCCTTCGGTACGCACCCAGTGGCACCGCATGTGGTGCAGGTGTCCCTCGATCACGTGCTGCACAACGGCTTCGGTGGTGAACACCAGGGCATGCCCTGCGCCGACACCTTCCTCGCCGCCGACCCCGACACCCTCGTGGCGCAGCTCCTGCCGCATCTGCCTGCCGCAGCGCCGCCAGCGACACGCCCACCGGCCGCCGCCACGCCGGCGATCAACGATCGCTACGAGGGCGACATGCCGCTGGCCACGTTTGCCCAGCTGGTGAGCGCGGCGCTGGACGCGGCACAGCCGGCGAGCCTGATACGCACCAACCTCGGCTGGCCAGGCGATGCCAAGGCTTTCGAGCACCCGCTGGACTATCTGGGGTATGACGGCGGCGGCGGTGTCGGCTCGGGCCCGGGCATGTGCGTGGGCGCCGCCCTGGCCTTGCGCGACAGCGGCCGCCTGGCCGTGGGTGTGCTGGGCGACGGCGACTTCCTGATGGGTGTCACCGCGCTATGGACGGCGGTGCGTTACCGCATTCCCTTGCTCGTCGTGGTGGCCAATAACCGTTCGTTCTTCAATGACGAGGTGCACCAGGAGAAAGTGGCGCAAGTGCGTGCACGGCCGGTGGAGAACAAGTGGGTGGGCCAGCGCATCGAAGGCCCCGATGTCGACATCGCCGGCATGGCGCGGGCACAAGGCGCGACGGCATGGGGTGGCCTGCAGACGGTGGCCGAAGTGCAGTCTGCGCTACGCGACGGGTTGCAGGCGGTGCGCGACGGCAAGGTGGCGGTCATCGACGTGCGCATTACGCGCGAGTACGCCAAGGCCATGGCCTCCGGCCTGACCCGGGGCGACTGAGCGCCGATGACGATGGCCGATCAGGAAGCGGCCGTCGCCGGGGGGCCCACGCTCGACTACGGCTCGCGCGGGACCATCGGGTTGCTGTTGCCTTCAGGCAATCAGGCGGCCGAGGTGCAATTGCGCGCCATGCTGCCGGCGGATGTGGGCCTGCGCACCACGCGGCTGAAGCTGACGGACAGTACTGAAGCCTCGCTGCTCGCCATGGCCGACAGGCTCGAAGAGGATGCGCGGCTCGTTGCCGATGCGCGCGTCGCGCTGGTGCTTTTCCATTGCACCGCGGTCTCGACCTACAGCGCCGAATTGGAGGGGGCGCTGCAGCGACGCATTGTCCAGGCCACCGGACTGCAGGCCGCCACCACCTCGCAGGCGCTGCTCGAGAGCCTGAAGGCGCTGGGTGCACGTCGTTTGGCACTGCTGTCTCCCTACGGCGAGTCGGTCATTGCTCGCGAGGCGGACTTTTTCCGGGCGCACGGCTTTGCCGTCGAATGCTGCGAGGGTCTGGGCTGTCAAACCGCCGACGAGATGATGGCGGTGAGCCCCTCGCAATGGTTCGAATTCGTTTCGCGGCGCATGCCGCAGCAGGCCGAGGTTGGCGTTCTGAGCTGCACCACGGTGCGCACGGCTGAGGTAGTCGACGCGTTGGAGCGGCGCATGGGCCGCCCCGTGGTGACCAGCAACACTGCCGCGGCCTGGTATGCCATGCGCCGGCTCGGCGTGCCGGATCAAGTGGCCGGCTTCGGGCAATTGCTTCAGTTGCCGGGCTGATGGTCGGCGTGAGGCCGCCATGGCCCTCACGCGGGCCGGCGCAGGTCGAGTTCGTCACCACGCGAGCGCGCAGTCAATCGAGCTTCAAGCCCAATTCCTTGATGAGTGGCACAAGGCGCGCGCTGTCGGCGCGCATGCGTTGCACCAAACCTTCCGGCGTGGAGGCGATGGGCTCGAAGCCGAGCGGCTCGATCAACTTGCGCACGTCAGGCCGCATCAGCACCGCTTTGGCGTCGGACTGGATCCGTTCGACGATCGCAGGCGGCGTGCGTGCCGGCGCCATGAGCCCGAGCCACACGCGCGCCTCGTAGTCCTTGAGGCCCAGTTCGTTCAGTGTCGGCACCTCCGGCAGGGCTGCGGCGCGCTCCAGGCCAGTGGTGGCCAGGGCATGCAACCTCCCTGAGCGGATGTGCTGCAGGTTGGCCGCGATGCCGTCGAAGCTGACCTGGATCTCGCCGCCCAGCAGCGCCTTGGCCACGTCGGGCCCACCCTTGTACGGCACGTGGTTCAGACGCACGCCGGCGGCGCGGTTGAACATCTCGCCGGCGAGCTGAGTACCGATGGTGCCCGAGCCGAAGTTGATCCGCTCCGGTGCGGCCTTGGCCTGCTCGATCAGCTGAGCAACGGTGCGTGCAGAGGTGGTGTCGTTGGCAACCAGCACCAGCGGCTGGATCGCAAGCAGTGAGATCGGCGCGAAGTCGCGCACCGGGTCGTAGGGCAGGCGCGAGAACAGCGCCGGGTTCATGGTCAGCGTGGAGTCGATGGGCAGGAACAGCGTGTGGCCGTCGGGCGCCGCGCGCGCGGCTTCCATCGCAGCGATGACCGTGGCGCCACCGGGCTTGTTGTCCACCACCACCGCCTGACCCCACCGATCGGCCAGCCCCTTTGCCAGTGCGCGGCCCAGCACGTCGGCGGGGCCACCAGGGGGGAAGGGTACGATCAGCCGCACCGTCTTGGACGGGAAAGCCGATTGCGCGCCGGCGACGGCGGCGCCCAGGGTAAGAAGTGCTGCCGCGCTCGCGCGAATCATGCGCCGGCGCGTGGCGGGAGAAGAAATGACGCTCATACGAGGGTGCACATCGGCAGCCCTTCGGCGGCCTGTGCCCTTGCCAGCAGTTCGAGGCTGACGTAACGGGTGACGTCATCGTCGTCGGGGATGGCCAGCGCCGCCTCGCGATCCCGTCGCATCATCTCCACGTCGGTAGCGATGGAGCGCCGGTCCAGGTGCAGGTCCACCGGCACGGCACCGCTCACGTGGTCTTCCCACGCGCGCTGCAGGTAGCGCCTGTCCATCAGCTGGTGGCCGGCGGCAACCTCGATGGCGGACGGCGCGTCCTCGGTCATCAGCGCGGAGCCGCGCAGGGTCGCGCGCAGGAAGCCCAACATCTCCTCGGGATGGCGATCGGCCCAGGACTGGCGGGCGTTGAGCGAGGTGAACTGGAAGTAGGGAATCCAGTCGGCCACCAGTCCGAGGTTGCGCAGGCCAGCGTCCTCGGCCATGTAGTTGTGCGGATCGGTCTGCATCGCGGCGTCGATCTCCCGGCGCATGAGCATGTCGTGTCGCGGTGGGACGACGACGCCACCGACCACGCGGTAGTCACCCGGCTGCAAGCCGTGGCGGGCAAGCAGGTCGATGAACAGCGAGGAGGTGCCGGCATTCAGGGCCGAGACTCCGATGGTCTTGCCGCGCAGGTCCTCGATGCGCTCAATCTCGGGCTGCACGATCAGCGAATGGGTGAGCCGATTGACGTTGCCGCCGAACATCCGCAGGTCTCCACCGGCAGCCGCGTCATGGATGACGTGCTCGGGCGAGCCCACGCCGATCTGGATCTCACCGGATTTCAGCGCCTTCGTCACTTCGACGATGCCGCCCATGTCGACAATCTCCACGTCCAACCCGAACTCCCCGTACCAGCCGCGCGCCAGCGCCAGCCAGTAGGGTACGTAGAAGAAGGCAGGAACGACGATGCCCACGCGCAGCTTCGTCATGGTGCCTCCCGCTCGGCACCGGGGTCGGTTGCTGACGATGCACTTGGCGCCGTGGATGGGAGATGGAAAAGGGACATGGCGGAATGAGTTGGGGTGTACGGATAGACGCGGCCAAGCGTAGACAGCGCTCTCGACATTGACAAGATTGATTAAGTAATCGCGACGTCCCAGGCCGCGCACACCGTCGCGCTTCGCGACGGGGCCCTTCCGGCCGGAGGCCCGGTCAGGTCGCGTCCAGAACCGCGCCGACGAACTTGGCACGGGGGCGCAGCAGCATTCCGGTCTGACGCTGTTCTTGGACGTGGGCCACCCAGCCTGCGGTGCGCGCGAGCGCGAAGAGCGCACCAGGCACCTGCCGTGCCAGGCCCAACTCGCGCGACAATGCCACCATGCCCAGTTCGTGGCGTGGGTGCGTGTCGAAGCGGGAAGCCATCTCGTCGACGAACTTCAGCAGCGCTCGTGAGGCGGAGGAGAGCGTCGGCCGACGCTGCAGCAAGGCCAGCAGGTATCGCCCGCGCGGATCGCCGCGCGGGTAGACGGGGTGCACGAAGCCCGGTACCACAGTGCCGCGACGTTGGCAGTCGGCGGCGCGCGCCAGCAGCACCGAAAGGTCGGGCGCGCCATCGAGAAATTCGTCCACACGGAGAAAGTGGCGACCAATGTCCTCTCCGCCGATGGCACACAGCCCCGAGGCCAGGCAGCTATGAAGTGCACTGCCGCCGGAGGCGCAGACCCGCGCACACAAGGTGCCGGGTGAGAGCTCATGGTCGGCCAGCAAGATGAGCATGGCCTCCAGCGCTTCGGCGTTCTCGTTCGAGGCTGACAGGCCCAGCGCTTGCAGCAGGCCCTCCACCACGCTCTGCCCAGCCTGCAGCGGTACGAAGCCTTGCGCCGGCCCGGCATAACCCATGCAGCCGGCCAGAGTCCGGATGACCGCGCGAGCAGCGTCGAAGCTGTTCGGTTCCTCGGGGCACTCCTCGCGGAACGCCGAGGTTCTGCTTTCGGAACCGGTGCTCACGCCCATCTGCAGAGTCACCAGCGAAAAGATCTCGTGCAACTGATCGGCTGCGCCGGCAGTGGCCAGTGCGCGGGTCAGGCGCATCAGCGGCGCTGCGGGCGCAGGCCCGGCCCAGGTCACCGGGTGGTCGTCGAGCAGGCCGCTCCACAGCAGCTCGGCCACCGATTCGAAACCTGAGCGACGCCGCGCCAGGTCGGCTGCGAGATGACCGCGGTAGCGCGGACCGAGCGGCGTGATTTCGGTGATGGTGGTAGGAACGATGGGTTCGCCCCAGTTCATTGCCGAGGCGGCCAGGGCGCCGTGGCCGGTGCGCGCCAGCGAGCGCAGCACCATGCGCTCGACGTCGGCACGCAGGTACAGGTGGTCCTTGCGATCGGCCTGGCGCATGCTGGCGATCAGGCCGCGGCTGACGTAGGCGTATAGCGTCTGCTGCCGGATGCCCAGCAGCTTCATTGCCTCCTTGGAATCGACATAGTCGCCGCGCCCAGCCTCCTGTTCGATCGTGCCCTCTGCAGTAGCTGTCGCGCCAGCTGCCGTTGGCACCCGGGCGTGTAGCAATGCATCCATCTCACTCGCTCCTGTGGTCCATGCCAGCATCTTGGGCCAGAGCTCGCGATCGTGCAAAGGCTTTTCGTAGGTTCGATGGAATTCACGGATTGAGTGCAAATCAAGATTGCTGGCTGTGCTGGCCGCCGATTTAATTGGCCGCTTACTCCCACCCAATGAGAGCCATGACGCAAAAGATTTTCTGGCCCGGCGGTGCCCGCCTGGTCATCTCGGTGTCGATGCAGATGGAAGCCGGCGCGCAGCCCGCGCTGGCGCCCTACAGTCCCTTTGCCGAGATGGATCCGCAGACCTCCAATCCGGCCGTTCAGAAGTGGTTCGAATACGGTCTGAAGGAGGGCATTCCTCGCCTGCTGGATATGTGGGACCGTAGAAAGATCAAGGTTACCTCGCACATGGTCGGCAAGGCGGTGGCGCGAAGTCCGGCGCTGGCCAAGGAGATTGTCCAGCGTGGCCACGAGGCGGCGGCGCACGGGTACGAGTGGTCACCGCACTGGCGCCTGACGCCCGAGGAAGAGCGCGCCTCGTACCAGGCCAACATCGACGCGATCGTCCAGGCCACCGGTACGCGGCCGATCGGCTTCAACGCCTTCGCCTTGCGCAACAGCGCCAACACCCTGGGCATCCTGCAGGAGATGGGCTTCCTGTACTACATCGACGACATCAGCCGAGACGAGCCATTCTCGGTAACGCTGAACGGCCGGCCTTTCATGGTGGTGCCCTACTCGCGGCGCAACAACGACATTGAGCGCTTTCACCATCACTCGTTGTCGATGCGTGACTACGTCTCGGATCTGAAGGACGAGTTCGACGTGCTGTACCGCGAGGGTGAGCATCGGCGCCGCCAGATGTCGTTCAGCACCCACGATCGCATTGCCGGGCAGCCAGGCATCAGCAAGGCGATTGAAGATTTCATCGTCTATGCACAGTCGCACCCCGGCGTCGCCTTCATGCGCAAGGACGAGATCGCCCGTTGGGCCGCCGAGCAGGATGACACACCTCGCGAATGAGGCTGGACTGGTTGCAGCGACCCGCGTTCCACGTTCTCACCATCGACAATCATGAATTCGACACCCTCCGCCGGATTTGCCCCCGTTGCCAACAGCGAAGCCGAGTGGCGCAAGGAGATGCAGAGGCTTGCGCAGTCGCGCGTGCCCAGCTTCTTTCATCTGCGCGCGCGCCTTCCCAAGCAGGGACGCACGAACCAAGTGTTGGGCGCTTCCAGTTGCATGAATGTCGTGCTCAAGACCTATGCAAGCGGCGGCGAGAACGAGCTGCACGCGCACGCCAATGAAGATCATCTGTTCGTGATCATGCAGGGCCGCGCCGTGTTCTACGGCCCGCGCGACGAGACGCGGGAGGTAGCGCGCAATGACTGCGTCCTCATCCCGGCGGGAGCGTTTTACTGGTTTCACGCCAGCGGAGACGAGCCATTGGTCTTGCTGCGTGTCGGCGCGACGCTTGATGCCGCCAAGGACGTGATGGCCCGCGTCGACGCCCACGGGCGGCCCTTCGATGGCTACTCCGAGAAGAACAAGGAACTGCCGCTGGTGCTCGATGAGCGCCGCGTCTTTGAGTGAGTGGTTCGTCGTGCACGGCGGTGGCGTGGTCTAGCACGTTGGAGCAGCCGGCGACTGAGGGACGTAGCGTGCGCGCGGACGCACCAGGAAGCCCGCCTGGCGCTGTTCACGCACATGCGCCACCCATCCTGCGCACCGGCCCAGCGCCATGATGGTCGCCGGCGCGCGCGGCGGCTGCTCCAGCGCGATACCAAGCGCTGCGAGGCCGACGCTCAGGCTGGGCTGGGCGCCCAGCGATTCATGTGCCGCCTTGACTGCGTCGCAGGCGCGACGTACGGCGGGCCGCCGTTCGGCCAGAGACTCGGCCAGATCAAGCAGGGCGCGTCCGCGCGGGTCGCCCTTGGGATACAGCGGATGGTCGTAGCCCGGCAGCGGCTCCTTGCGGCGTGCGCGCCCGACGAGGTCGTCCACATAGTCCCCCACCGAGCCGGCCTCACGCAGTAGGCGCTCGGCCAGATCGCAGCCGTAGCCCGTGAACAGACCCTCGAAGGCACCCAGTGCGGAGGTCATGCAGGAGTACAGATCCGCGCCAGCCGAAGCGGCGATGCGTGCGGCGAAGGTCGACGGCGCCAGCTCGTGATCGGCACAAAGTACCAGCGCGGCGTCTAACGCGCGCACGGCGTCGACTTGGGTGGACACCCCGAGAGCCCGCGCCAGGCCGTGCGCGATCGGCTCGTCGGGGTGCAGAGGGCAGTAGCGCGGTTGCGGTCGCAGCAGGCCGAGGGCCGCCGTGGCCGCTTGCAGGATGGAACGGGCGGTGGCCAGGTCGTCGCGCTCCTCGGCCGCGGGCTCCACGTTCGCGCAGGCGGCCCAACCTTCGATGGCCAGCGCCAGCAGACGGCGCGAGGTGGTGTGGCGCGCTGCCGAACGCAGTGTTGCGACGAAAGCGGCATGACCAGGACCGGCGGTAGCGAGAGGCCAGGGCGTGCCCGCGGAGTCTGGCCGCTGCTGCCACAGCAGCTCGGCGCAGGCCTCGAAGGGCAGGCCATGTTCCACCATGGTGAGGGCCAGCCGGCCCCGGTAGCGCGGGCCTTCACGGGTGATCTCGGTGATGGACGAGTCGAGCACGGCGTCGCCACCCACGCGCAGTGCGCGCTGGGCAGCCTGGCCTGGCATGTTGTGCGCCCGGCCCCGCAGTTGCAGCGCTTCGATGTCCTCTCGATAGTAGAGGCTGAGCCTGCGCCGCTGCGGATTGACTGCGCGAATCAGCCCCCGGCTCACATAGGCATACAGGGTCTGCGGCTTGACACCCAGCACCGCCAGCGCCTGGCGTGCGTCCAACAGGTCGGATCGCACAGGCGCAGGCTGCTCGGGGTTCATGTCGGGACGCCGCCAAGGCAAACGTACTTGAGTTCCGTGTAGTCGTCCAACCCGTAGTGCGAGCCTTCCCGGCCGAGGCCCGACTGCTTGATGCCGCCGAAGGGCGCGACTTCAGTCGAGATGGCGGGCGTGTTGACGCCCACCATGCCGTACTCCAGCCGCTCGACGAAGCGGGTCAGACGACCGATGTCCGAGCCGTATACGTATGAGGCCAGACCGAAGATGGTTTCGTTCGCCAATCGCAGGGCCTCATCGTCGCCGACGAACGGAGTGACCGCCGCCACGGGGCCAAAGATCTCTTCCTTGAAGAGGCTCATGTGCTCATCCACGTCCACGACCAGCGTGGGCTGGTAGAAGTTGCCTCCCAGCTCGTGTGGCGCGCCGCCTTGCATCACGCGGGCTCCGCCTCGCATTGCGCTACCCACTAGCTCGCCAACCTTGTCGACTGCAGCGCGATCAATCAGCGGGCCGATGACAGTGCCGTCCTCGTGTCCGTCGCCCACTTGCAGCGTGCGCATGGCCGCGCCGAGTTTGGCGACGAAAGGCTCGAGCACCGCCCGGTCGACCAAGATCCGGTTGGTGCACACGCAGGTCTGTCCGGCATTGCGGAACTTGGAGGCGATGGCGCCCTTGGCAGCATCGTCCAGATTCGCATCGGCCAGTACGATGAAAGGTGCGTTGCCTCCCAACTCCATCGAGGTTTTCTTCACCGTGTCGGCGCACTGGCGCAGCAATTCACGGCCGACCTCGGTGGAGCCCGTGAAGGTCAGCTTGCGCACCTTGGGATTGCCGGTGAGCTCGGGTCCGAGCTCACGCGAGCTGCCGGTCACCACGTTGAAGACGCCGGCGGGCAGGCCCGCCCGCTGGCCCAACTCGGCCAGCGCCAGTGCGGTGAGCGGTGTCTGCGACGCCGGCTTGAGCACCATGGTGCAACCGGCTGCCAGCGCGGCCCCTGCCTTGCGCGTGATCATGGCGGCGGGGAAGTTCCATGGCGTGATGGCTGCGCACACGCCGATGGGTTCGCGCAGCACGGTGATGCGCTGGTCAGCGGCTGGAGCCGGGATGACATCGCCGTACAAGCGCTTGGCTTCCTCGCCAAACCACTCGATGAACGAGGCCGCATAGCGGATCTCGGTGCGTGCCTCGGTCAGAGGCTTGCCTTGCTCGCTGGTGAGGATCCATGCCAGATCGTCGGCATGCACTTCCATCAGGTCGTACCACGCGCGCAAGAGCCTCGCCCGGTCCTTGGCGGGTCTTGCGCGCCAGGCGGGAAGAGCGGCTTCGGCGGCGTCGATGGCCTGGGTGGCGGCGGCGCGCGGCAGGTCGGGCACTCGGGCAATGACACGCCCTGTGGCTGGGTCGTCGACGTCGATCATTCGTGCCGCATCGGCCACCCATTCTCCGCCGATCAAACAGGCGGTGCGAAGAACGGAGCGGTCCTTCAGGTGGTCGAGAGGGCCGGGCAGGGCGTTGGCGGTTTGCATGTCAGCTTTCTTCTGGATGGCAAGCGGCCTGCGATCCGGCCGACACGACATGCTAGCGGGGGCTGTCACATTGATCTAGATTGATAAAGTAATCGATATCAAGCATTGCTTCCGTTGGTGCGAGGGCCCACATAGCGAGCCCGAGGCCGTACCATGAAACCGGCCTGTCGCTGCTCGATGACGTGCGCCACCCATCCGGCCACGCGCGACAGCGCCCAAAGGGCCGAAGCCGCGCGCTCCGGCAGGCGCAGTGCCATCGCCAGTGCGACCAGGCCCACCTCCAGGCTCGGCTGGAGATCGAAACGCTCCTCGACGCTCTCGACAAGGCGCACGATGGGTTCAGCCGAGGGCCCGGTGGCCGCCGCCAATGCCAGCAGCCGACGAGCGCGTGGGTCTCCCTTGGGGTAGGCCCTGAGGTTGTAGCCGGGGATACGTCCACCGTTGCGCTCGATGTTCGACATCAACGCGTACATCTCGTCGGGATCCCGAGCGCTGCGCAGCAGGGCTTCGCTGCGGTCGCAGCCGCCCGCCAGAAAGGTGCCCGAATGCGTGGCGAGAGCAGCCTGCACGCAGGCACGCAGCTCGCAACCACAGGAGGCTGCTACCCGGCCCGCCAGGGTGGACGACGACAGCTCGTGGTCGGCGCACAGGATGAAGGCCGTGTTGACTGCGCGCAGTTGCTCGGGCTTGGCTGGCGCACCCAATGCGGACAGGAAGACCTCGGCCATCGGGCTACCTTCGGGCGCTGTGGTGGCGAAGCGGTGCGGCGGCCCCATCAGCCCCAGGGCGCCGGTGAAGGCCAGCATCAGCGATCGCGTGTCGGGGATGGTGGAGCCGCGCTCGAAGTCAGGCCGTTGCTGGCCGTCTACCGCCAGCAGTCCCGTGGCGACCGACATGATGCGCAGGCAGTTCAGCCCCGGCGCGTCGCGCAGCGCCGTGCTCAAGCGGCGTACGAAGTTCTGCGGCAAGGTCGGAGGATCCCAGTGGCTGAGCTGCGGCATGTCGATGCCGCTCCAGAGCAGCTCTGCCACCGACTCGAAACTGCGGCCGCTGTCTGCCAACATGTGGGCGGGCCGACCGCGGTATACCGGCCCGTCCTCCGTCAGATCGGTGATCGCGGTGTGGAACACGGGCTGGCCCCAACTCAGCACCGCCTCCACCGTGTCCGGCATGCCGGCGCGCCCGCCCATGCGCTGCCCGGCGCGCTCGACGTCCTCGCGGTAGTACAGGCGGGCGCGACTGCCAGGCTGCAAGATGGACCGGATGAGTCCGCGGCTCACGTACGAGTACAGCGAGGCGGTCTTGATCCCGAGGGCTTGTGTGGCTTGTTCGGCGGTGACGTAGTTCTGCGCCGTTCCATGCTTTGGTGGCAGGGGAACCCGCTTGACTTGGTTCTTCTTCGAGGTGGTCATTAGCTTGACTACTTAATCCAGATTGATCAATCTTATGAGCCTCCCTATGCTTCGGCAAGCGCGCGGCGAACCGTCGGCCGGCGGCACAAGGAGTGACATGGACATGGATTGGATTCCCCGGCTCGAGCGCGACGCGATGGCGCCCATGCTGACGGAGTATTTGGAACCCCGCATCAAGCGGCTGGGCTACCTGGGTGAATGGTTTCGCTGCGCAGGGCATGCACCGGAGGTGCTGCTGGCCTTCCTGAAATTCACCGACGCGCTGAAGGACGCGCTGCCGCTCAAGGTGTCCGAGGCGATCGTGCTGACCGAGGCCACGTTGCTGAACAACGGCTACGAGAAGAATCAGCATGAGCGGCTGTCGGTGCGAAGCGGCTTCGGCCGTGACTGGGTGGCCGACGTGGAGCGCCTGTCGCCTGACTCGGCGACGCTGATGACGCCGGGCGAATGCGCGGCGCAGCGCTACGTGCTGGCTGCGCTGGCCGGTGACCTGCCGCGCACGCGCCTGGCTTTCGACGCGTTGTCGGCCCATTTCAGCCCGGGCGCGGCCATCGCCATTCTCATGCTCGTGGGCCGCTATTGGACCCATGCGCTGGGCGTGAATACCCTGGACTTGGCGCCGCCGGTGCCGTCCATTTTCGAAGACGGCTTCACCGCATGAGGCCAAGGAGCTCCTGAGAATGAACAACCTGAGAAAAGACTTCAGTCACGCGGAAGGCGTGTTTATCGATCGCACCGGCTTGCACGCCGAGGACCGAAACAACTACTGGGCGCCCATCGTCATCACAAAAGAGCAGATCGAGGCCGAAGTCGAGCGCCTGGCCTCGTTGCCACGACCGGCCAATGGCCGACGCGAGTCGCTGATCGTGCATCCCAGTGCACCGGCCAACGCCCCCGGGCTGGCGCCCGGCATCGAGGTCAAGCTGCAGGTGCTGAAACCCGGCGAGCGAACCGTGGCATTCCGCCACAACGCCACGGAGGTCAACTTCTGCATTCGTGGCAGTGGCCGCACGGAAGTGGCTGGCCGGTCGGTCGCGTTCCGACAGTATGACGTGTGGAACCACCCGTCTTTCTCGAGCTACGTGCACATCAACGACGGCGACGACCTGCAGGTGCGCTTCACGTACTCAAACGCGCCCTTGCTGAAGAACATGCAGATCTACCTGCCCGAAGACAACCCAGGGCCGGCTTCGGTGTATGGCGAGAGTGCGGAGGCCCAGGCGGATCCGCGCCGCAAAAGCCCATTCGGGATGATTCCGCTGGGCGACGAGGGTGGCATGCTCATGCCCTACGAGACGCTGATCAACCCGACCGCGGTGGAGTCCAAGTCCTTGCACTTTCCCTGGGTCGATGTCAAGGCCGAACTGGACAAGCTCTACGCCTTGGGCAAGGACTACATCGGACGGCGTCTCTACATGATGTACAACCCGATGACTGGGCGCTTCAATGGCATTACGCCCAACTTCTTCGCGACGATGACGATCAGGCCGCCCAAGATCGTCGATCGGCCGCACCGCCATGTCTCAGCTGCCATCAACTACTACTTCCACGGGACCGGCTTTTCCAACGTGGCCGGCAATCGCTATGAGTGGAAGGCTGGCGACCTGATGCTGTCGGCACCGGGCTGGGCGGTGCACAACCACGCTTCGCACGACGTCGACCAGGTCTACGAGTTGACCGTGCAGGATCAGCCGTTGAACATTTACATGGAGTCGCTGCTGTGGCAGGAGGACATGCATCACCCGGCCGCACTGCTCGGTTCGCAGGCCGGTTTCACCACCAATCGCGACAAGGCCGCCGCATGATGACGCTCAAACCCGACTTCCTGGTCGGTTCCATTCCACCCATCGTCACACCGTTCAAGAATGGCGAGGTCGACTACGACAAATATGCAAGCCTGCTGGAGTTCCAGATCGCCAACGGAACCCACGGAATCCTGGTAAACGGCACGACCTCCGAGCCGTCCACGCTGACGGTCGATGAGCGCAACCAGCTGGTGGAGCTGGCAGTCGAGACAGTCAAGGGTCGGGTGCCGGTCGTGGCTGCAACCGGCTCGCAGTCGCACGCCGAAACGGTCGCACTGACCGAGTTTGCGACCAAGGCTGGCGCCGACGCGTTGTTGATCGTCACGCCCTATTACATTCGCCCGCCGCAGCGCGGGTTGGTGGAGTACTACGCCGACTTGGGCAAGCGCACCGACTTGCCGATGATGATCTACCACATCCCTGGCCGCGCGGCGGTCAACGTGGAACTGTCCACGCTCCAGCAGATCTGCGAGCGCGTGCCCACGCTGGTGGGCATGAAGCATGCGGTCAACGACCTCGGCTTCGTGACCCAGATGCTCGCAGCCATGGGGCCGCAGTTCCGCGTGTTCGTTGGACTGGAGGAGTTCTCTTTCCCGATGATGGCGGTGGGTGCCTGTGGTCTCATGAACGCGGTGGCGAACATTGCGCCTCGCAAGGTTGCCGACCTGGCGAACGCCACAGCCGCCGGCAACTTGGAACTGGCCCGCCGGCTGCACTACGAGCTGTTCGAACTCAACCAGGCGGTCTTCTACGACACCAACCCCATCCCGATGAAGTACATGATGAAGCGGTTGGGACTGCTCTCGACCAATGAGCACCGGCTTCCAATGCTGAGCGCCTCGCCCGAACTCGAGAAGCGACTTGACGGCGTGCTGCAGAAGGCCGGGCTGATCTGACAGACCAGCGAAAGGCGCCGATGTACATTGAGACCTCAGACCCCACGTACAAGACCAGTCTGTTCAATGCGATCGTGGCCCCGCGCCCGATTGGCTGGATCAGCACCTTGGATGAGACCGGCGCTCCCAATCTTGCGCCGTTCTCCTACTTCAACGGCATGTCAGCCACGCCGCCGATGGTGATGTTCGCGTGCAACCAGCCGGCTGACCGCGATGAGAAGGATACGCTGAACAACGTGCGACGAACCGGCGAGTTTGTCGCAAACCTCGCCACCTACGCATTGCGCGAGGAAATGAACGGCAGCTCGGCGACCGTGCCGCATGGAGTCGATGAGTTCGAACTGGTGGGATTGGCAAAGGGCGCTTCGCGCTGTGTCAAAGCGCCTCGCGTGGCTGCGTCGCCTGTGGCAATGGAGTGCCGCCTGCTTCGCGTGATCGATTTCGAGCCGGAGGCCGCCGGCGAGCGCCGAAGCAGCGTGGTGTTCGGCCGAGTTCTCGCGCTGCACATCGACGACGCGTATCTCGACGAGGCGGGGCGCTTCAACATGCTCAAGGCGCGTCCCCTGGCTCGGCTGGGTGGCTTTACCTACCTTGCCGTGGGCGATGTGTTCGAGATGGGACGACCCAAGGTCGCGGCGGGCTGATCCCTCTTGAAGCACCCGGTGTGCGGCCGTTCCTGATGAGCGGTTCGCGCAGCGGATGGAGAGATCCCTTCGATCTCGCTCGCGGGAAGTTGCTTCGGAGTCAGATCAGTGCCGCAGGCCGTGCAATATAGCGCTCGCGTATGGCCTTGGCCGACCAGTATGTCAGGGCCGCAACCAGACCGGTCGGGTTGTAGCCCAAGCCTTGCGGGAAGGCCGATGCACCAGGCACGAACACGTTGTGTACGTCCCAGCTCTGCAGGTAGCGGTTGACCGCGCTGGTGCGCGGATCGGTCCCCATGATCGCACCGCCGTTGAGGTGGGTGGTCTGGTAGCTCGTCGTGTCGAAATGCTCACCAAAGTTCTTGACGGCGACGTGCAGTGACTTCGGGCCCATCGTTTCAGCGATGCCGCGCATCTTCTCGGCCATGAAGCGCGTCATGCGGATGTCGTTTTCCTTCCAGTCGAAGGTCATTCGCAGCAGAGGCATGCCCCACGCATCCTTGTAGGTCGGATCCAGGCTCAGGTAGTTGTCGCGGTAGCTCATGTGCGCGCCGTGCGCGTCCATTGACATTGTGTGCGTGTAGTAGTCAGCGACGGCCTGTTTCCAAGCGCTGCCCCACGCAGGCGACCCGTCGGGCAACGAGATACCGCTGATCGGCTTCACGCCCGCCTGGTTCACCCACATCGGCGAGCCACCGACGAAGCCGAGCGGGCCGTGGTCGAAGTTGTCGGCATTGAAGTCATCGATCGCGACGCCGTTGCCACCTGCGCCGATGAAGGGATTGGCATGAACGTCCTTGTCGAAGAAGGCTTTGATCGTCGCCATGTTCTGGTAGGCGAAGTTGCGCCCCACGGTGCCTTTGCCGGTCACCGGATCGTAGGGCGTACCGATGCCCGACAGCAGCATCAGCCGCACGTTGTGGAATTGAAACGCGGCGATGATGACGATGTCCGCTGGCTGCTCGACCTCGCGCCCCTGCGCATCGCGGTAGGTCACGCCGGTTGCCGTGCGTCGGTCGGGCGAAAGATTCACCTTCAGCACGTGCGCATGCGTGCGCAACTCGAAGTTCGGTGCCTGGCGAAGCGCGGGCAGAACGTTGACGTTGGGTGAGGCCTTCGAGTAGTTGTAGCAGACATAGCCGCTGCAAAAGCCGCAGAAGTTGCACGGCCCCATCTGGCAGCCGTAGGGGTTGGTGTACGGTCCAGATGCGTTTGCCGACGGCAGATCGTAGGGGTGATAGCCGAGCATGGCTGCGGCGTCGCCGAAGCGCTGCGCGGAGACCGTGCGCTTCTGCGCGGGCAATGGGAAGTCATGCGAGCGGTCGGCTGCGAACGGGTTGCCGCCCCTGCTTTCACCCACCGGCTTCGCGGCCACGGTCCATGCTGTGCCGGACGTGCCGAACACTTTCTCGGCAAAGTCGAAGTGCGGTTCCAACTCTTCATAGCTGACGCCGAAGTCCTGGATCGTCATGCCCTCGGGGATGAACTTCCTGCCGTAGCGTTCCTCGTAATGGCTTCGCAGGCGCAGCTCGATTGGATCGACGCGCAAGTGAACACCCGACCAGTGCAGCCCTGCACCGCCGACACCGGTACCAGGCAGGAAGGCACCCAACTGCCGATAGGGAAGCGCCGTGTCGTTCAGGCCGTGGCGGATTGTCACGGTCTCGCGCGACACGTCCTGGAACAGCTTGCGGCGGATGTTGTAGGTGAGTTCGTCCAGCACTCTGGGGTAGATGCCATCGGTGGCGGTGTCCTGCATAGGGCCGCGCTCGAGCGCGACCACCTCCAAGCCGGCCTCGGTCAACTCCTTGGCCATGATCGCGCCGGTCCAGCCGAAACCGACGATCACCGCGTCAGCCTTCTTCATCGTGTTTCCCGCCATGCTCAGCCCCGTTGCCCGTTCAACGCTACCGGCGGCAGCGGGTATTTCACGTCGCGCTCAACCCAATCCATGAAGTCGGCCCGCGCCCCGGGGAATCCGATCAACTTCCAGCCCGCGAGACCGCGGTTTCCGCCATGCACCGGATCGGCAAAGAATCCCTCGCGCACGTTTTGCAGCAGCATCGAGAAGAAGAGCTTGGCCGGCACGGTTTCGAACACAGCCTGGCCCGATTCGATCGCGTGCAGCGCCGCATCCTGCTTGTCCGCCGCGAGTTGCGCGAAAGATTTGCCTTGCGCCTTCTGCACGAAGCCGTCGGCGGCGGCGATGCCCAGTCGATAGATCTGCTGCGGGGTGAGCTGAGATTGAAAGCCCAGTTCTGCCGGAGCGTCGGCGTTGAATGGCCCCTGCATGTACCAGAGCGCGCCGGCGGCCCAGGGGGTGCCCATCTGCCGATCGATGTACTCAGGCACGCCGACCTCCACGGCGCTGGGGCCCAACGCGTCCTTCGGGATCAGGCATGCGCTGGCAGCGTTGACGAAGGCCCATTCGTCGCCAGTGAAGAACCGCGGCTCATAGATTCTCTGTGCCAGGTTGTCCGCGGTCTCGCCGTGTGTGGTTGTTGCTTGCCGGGTGTCGCACCCAGGAAAGACTGCGACTGCGAGGGTCGCCGCGCCCATTCCCTTGAACAACTGGCGCCTCGATCGCGTCTTGACTGATTCTGAATCTTTCACGGGTGTGCTCCTTTCTGGGTCCATGTGGAGGTCAACGCACGGGCATAGCCTGAGCGGCCCGCTCCCTCTGGATGGCGCCGCGAATCGTTCCGACTTGCGCAGCTTGTACTCTCGAGGCCTGGTTGCCCCAACTCTGGCGGGTGAACGTCGCTAGCTGCGCTACTTCGTCGTCCGACAGGCGCCAGCCGAAGCCGGGCATGGCAAGCTCCGATGGCGCGACGCGCGTGGCGGGCAGTCGGCTGCCGTCTAGGATCAGGCGGATCACCGAGCTCGGGTCGCTTGCCAGCACGCTGGAATTGCCGGCGAGGCGCGGAAAAGCTTGCGCGTACCCCATCCCGTCGCTGCGATGGCAGGCCGCACAGTTGTCGACGTACAACTCAGCCCCGCGCGTCGCGTTCACTCCCTGCCACAGGGCCTTTGCGGTCGCAGGATCGGCATTGAATGACGACGGCGAATGAGCGGAAGGCGACAGCGTCTTCAGGAAAGCGGCGATTGCATTTAGGTCATCTTCGCTCAGGTGCTGTGTACTGTGTACGACGGCCTCGTTCATCGCACCGCCCACCACCGCGCGAGACATGTTGCGCGCGCTGCGCAAGGTTGCGACGATGTCGGCCACCGACCATGCGCCCAGTCCATCCGCCGAATTGCCACGCAAGTTCACCGCTACCCATCCGTCAATGAGGGGGCCGCCGGCCAGGTAGTCGGGGCTGGACGCATCCAGCGCCTTCTCCTGCATCGTTGTCGCCCGCGGTGTGTGGCAGCTGCCGCAATGACCCAGACCCTGGACCAGATACGCGCCCCGCGCAATCGTCATGTCGGGATAGCTACTCGGATCGAAGGCCACGGCTTCCGGTAGCGGCGCAAACGCCTTGCGCCAAAGCGTCATCGGCCAGCGCATTGACAGCGGCCAGGGAATGCCGCGCGAATGCGGTTGCGAGGGAGCCGGCGCTACTCCGTGCATGAAAAACGCGTACAGCGCGCGGACGTCGTCGTCGCTCATGTGCGCATACGACGGGTAAGGCATTGCAGGGTACAACGAAGCGCTGTCTTTCCGGATGCCATGGCGCACTGCGCGATCGAAGTCGGCGAGCGTGTACGTGCCGATACCGCTGTTGTGATCGGGCGTGATATTGGTGCTGTAGATCAAGCCGATCGGCGAAGCCAGCGGCAGCCCACCGGTGAACGGAATCCCGCCTGGTGACGTGTGGCAGGCGACGCAATCGCCGGCCTGGGCTAGGTAGCGGCCTTTGTCGACGAGGGGCGGCGAATTGCTGTCGGTCGTGACCGCGATGGTCCGCGTGGTTGTGGGCCAAAGCGCAAGAACGAGCGCTACGATGATGACAAGTACGGCGATGCCTGGGAGGGTCCACAGAAGCTTCCTCGTCATCGTTGCATCTTCCTTGTATTGCCAACGGTCGTTCAGCAAGCGCAGGTTCAGACCGGTTCGTGATGCCTTCCCTTGCGGCGATTTCAGCGCAGAACAATCTGCTCCGCCAACGGGTAGCCACTGAACGTCCCGCGAAAGGTCGCTGCAAGCAAGTTCCGGGCGTCCAAGCGCGGCGACACCTCTGCGATCCTGCGCGCGCGACCCAGGCGAGGGTACAGCCGCAAGGAGTACCGGTTTCTCGCGATTCTGAGACGCGTCGATTCATCCATCCATACCGATTGGATAATTCATGGGTATAGATGGAACTTATACTTTGGAAATGAAGGATCTGAACCTGCTCTACGTGTTCGAGGCCATGTGGCGCGACCGATCGGTGACGGTGTCTGCTGAGCGGCTCGGACTTACGCAGGCGGCCGTCAGCGGCTCGCTGAAGCGCATTCGCGAGGAGTATGACGACAAGATGTTCACGCTTGTGGGTCGACGCATGGAGCCGACGCCCTTGGCCGTGGAGCTGGCGCCGCAACTGCTCGATGCGCTGGCCCTGGTGCGCAAGACGCGGGTCGAGCGCGGACGCTTCGACCCGGCTATCGCGCGTCGGATGTTCACGGTCAGAACTCGCGACATCGGCGAGGTGGTGTGCCTTCCCCGCATCCTTGCCGCGCTAGGCCAATCGGCACCCGGCCTGCGCCTGCGCACGTTGTTTCGCCCGATCCCGGAGACCATGAGCGGCATGGCTGCGGGGCAGATCGACTTTGCTCTCGGATTCCTGCCCACGCTCGAAACCGGCATCCACAGTCGATTGCTGTTCAGGCAGCACTACGTGTGCGTGATGCGCGAGGGCCATCCGCTCGCCGGTGTGAAGCTCACGTCCAAGCGCTTCGCCGAGAGTGAGCATCTCCTCGTCGAGTATTCGGGCAGCGGGCACGCGGTGCTCGAGCGCGCGCTGGTCGATGCCGGGGCGCGGCACCGCATCACTGTCCGGCTGCCGCAGTATCTGGCTGCGCCGCACTTCGTGATCGGCTCCGACCTCTTGTGGTCCGTGCCCGCGATGCTCGCCGAGACGCTCCAGGCGCACTACCGTCTCGTGATCAAGCCGCACCCGCTGTCCTTGCCCGAATTTGAGGTCGCGCTGTACTGGCACGACCGCTACCACCGCGACCCTGCGAACAAATGGCTGCGCGATTTCATTGTCCACCAGTTCGCCGTGGATAGCGGCGCGGCGCCCTGAGCGTTCCGCGTCAGGCAACGCCTAGCGGATGCGCGTTGGTCGAGCGCCTGGTCTCGACCTTCCTCCGTTCGTGCCGAAGCCGGCGCTACTACTTGCCCAAACGCTCCTGCAAGAACTCAATAAAGCGCTGCGTTTTCGCCGGGAGCAGGCGAGTTTCGGTCAGGGCATAGACTGGCGTCGGCTTTCCCTCCCAGTCAGGCAGTATCCGGTGCAGCCGACCGGCCGCCACGTCCTCGGCGGCAATCTCCACAGGAAGCAGTATCACGCCGAGGTTCAGGGTGGCCAGGCGGCGGAACATGCCGACGCTATTGACATGAAAGCGCCCTCCAACTTCGACCTCGACCGTTTCTGCTTCGCGATGCAGTGTCCACTTGCCTGCCTTGGGAAAGCCCAGGCACTCGTGTTGCGCCAGGTCGGCGGGATGTGTGGGCTCGCCCGAGAGTTCGAGATAGTGCGGCGAGGCATAAACATGCACCGACAGGCGGGCAAGCAGGCGAGCAACCAAGTTCGAACTCGCTGATTCGCCCATGCGAATTGCCACATCGAAGGGTTCGGTGACCAGATCCACTCGTCGCGGCGTGAGGTCGAAATCAAAGGTGATGCCTGGGTAGCGGCGAGCAAATTCCGCAATCAGAGGTGCCATGTAGATCGTCGCGAAATCCACTGGCAGTGAAGCGCGCAACAGGCCGCTTGGCTGCGCCAGCATCTCACCGAGCTGCTCGTGTGCGATGCGCGCCTCTTCGACGATGCGTCTGCAGCGCTCGAAATAGAGCTGCCCGGCCTCAGTCAACTCGACCTTGCGAGTCGTTCGATGCAAGAGACGCAGGCCAATGGCCTTCTCCAGGGCGCTGATTCGTCGGGACAGTGTCGAGTTCGGAACCCCCGTGACATCGGCCGCACGACGGAAGCTCCTCAAATGAGCGACCTCAACAAACAGGGCCATGTCGTTCAGCAGTTCCATGGGGATTGCGCCATTTTTGGATCAATGTTTGCCATTTTACCGTCTTTATCTCCTGGGTAGATTAATTGAAGATACGTCCATCGCATTTGTAGGAACGTAAATATGTCCATGTCAAAAGGAACTGCTGTCGTGACCGGAGCCGCCAATGGCATCGGTCAGGCCTATGCCCAGAGGCTCGCCGCTGATGGCTTCGATATTGCCGTTGCCGACGTTGTCGATGCAGCGGCGACGCGGGTGCTCGTCGAGGCCGTCGGGCGCAAGTTTTTCTCGGCCATCGTTGATGTGACCTCGCCGGACTCCACGCTGCAGTTCGCCGCCGACGTCAGCGCCAATATGCCGCCTGTGGTCGCGCTGGTGAACAACGCCGGCATCTACCCGTGGAAGTCGTTCGCGGACACCGACTTTGACTTGTGGCGCAAGGTGGTCAGCGTCAATCTTGACGGCGCCTTCTTGATGTGCAAGGCCTTTGTTCCGGGCATGACCGAACGCAAGCTCGGCCGTATCGTCAACGTGGCCAGCACAACGTTCTGGTTGAACGTGCCGGACATGACGGCTTACATCGCCAGCAAGGGGGGGGTGATCGGATTCACTCGTGCGCTGGCCAGCGAAGTGGGCGCCTCCGGCGTGACCGCCAATGTCATCGCTCCGGGGCTGACCAACACCAAGACGATGCGCGGCATTAACGAAGCTATCTACGAGTACCTGCCGAAACAACAGGCCATCCCTCGAACGATCGAGCCCCAGGATTTGGCGGGCGTGGTCTCGTTCCTGTGCTCCCCCGACTCGGCCTTCGTCACCGGCCAGACCATCGCCGCCGATGGCGGGCAAGTGCGGGCCTAAGGCCGCTACCCGTTCCCTACTCTTCTCACATCCAAGGAATAGACATGAGCAAAATTCTCACCCCCATTCGTATCGGTCGCTACATCGCGCCGAACCGTCTCGTGATGGCTCCGATGACCCGCTCCCGCGCGGACGGCCACGGTGTTCCCAGCGACCTGACAGTCACGTATTACGCCCAGCGCGCCAGCGCCGGCCTCATCATTTCCGAAGGCGTGTTTCCGTCCGCCATGGGCAAGGGCTATGTCCATACGCCCGGCATCGAAACCGAGGCCCAGGTCACGGCCTGGAAGAAGGTTACCGAGGCCGTGCACGCCCGTGGCGGTCGCATCTTCATGCAGGTCATGCATTGCGGGCGGGTCTCGCATCCCTCCTTGCTGAATGGCGCAACTCCGGTGGCGCCCTCGGCCATCAAGCCTGAAGGCCAGGCATGGACCCCGGCCGGCCAGGTCGACTTCGTCACGCCCCGAGAGTTGAGCATCGCCGAGATTGCCAGCGTCATTGAAGATTACCGTCAGGCCACCCGTCGTGCGATCGAAGCGGGCTTCGACGGTGTGGAACTGCATGCGGCCTCAGGCTACCTGCCAGAACAGTTCCTCTCATCGGGAAGCAACCAGCGTCAAGACCTGTACGGCGGTTCGATTGAGGGGCGCGCCCGGTTTGTGCTGGACGTGTTGGATGCGATGGTTGCAGAGGCGGGTGCCGATCGCGTTGGCATCAAGATTTCGCCGGAGATGAACTACAACAGCATCACGGATGCCACGCCTCAGAAGACCTACGCCTATCTGGTCGATCATCTGCGCGGCTGGGGCCTGGCCTATCTGCATGTCGCCCTGTTCGGTGCGAAATTCGACTACCACGCGCTGCTGCGCTCGCGCTTTAACGGCGCCTACCTGATCGGCGGCGGGCTGACCCAGGACAGCGCAGAAGGGGTGCTGGCCGAGGGCAAGGCCGACGCTACCGTTTTCGGCAGTGCTTTCCTTGCGAATCCGGACTTGCCAGAGCGCTTCCGTGTGGGCGCCTCGCTCAACGAAGTCGACCGCAACACCTTCTTCGCGCCCCCCACCGCCAAGGGATACATCGACTATCCGACGCTGGCTGTGGCCGAAGTCGACTGAGGCAGGTTGTCATGATCACCACCGCCCGCATGCATCGCGCGAACCGAGGAAGCCATTTCCGGGCCTATGGCCTGCATGGCTCCGATCCAGCGCAGTTCGATCCCTTCATGGGCATCGACCATGCCTGGATGAGTGCGCCCACGTTCCCCCCGCACCCGCACGCCGGGTTCTCTGCGGTGACTTATCTGTTCCTCGACTCCGAGACTGGCATTGCCAATCGCGACTCGCAAGGGAACAGGACGCTGATCCAGCCGGGGGGGCTGCACTGGACTGCCGCCGGACGCGGTGTGGTCCATGAAGAGAACCCAGCGGTGCTGGGAAGCACCGTGCACCTACTGCAGATCTTCGTCAATCTCCCTCGGGAACGGCAGAGCGCGGCACCGTTCGCTCTGAGCCTGGCACCGCAGGACGTTCCGGTGGTTCAGCGCCCAGGCGTACGGGTCCGCGTCCCCTTCGGCAGCTTTGGCGGCGCGCGCTCGCCGCTGACGCCCCCGACCGACGTCACATTGCTCGATATTTCGCTGGAAGCCGGCGCTGAACTGGAGTTGCCCTTGGCCGCGGGACAGCGAGCCTTCGCCATGCCGATCTTCGGCAGCGCGGAACTCAATGGCGAGAGCTTCAGCCTCGACAACCTCCGTGTCCCGATCCTTCCTCTCGCGAGCAAAGCAATGATGCACAAGCTCGTCGCCGACCCTGGCGGAGCCAAGGTCGCGGTGTTCATCGGCGAACCTCTGCACCAACCCGTGCTTTCGAACGGCCCCATGGCTTTTGCAAGCCAGGAAAGTCTGATTGCGGCAACCGCCGCTTACCAGCGTGGCGACTTGGGACAGCTGTAGCAGGGCGCCACACCCCGGGGCGTGAGCCCCATTTACTACCAGGAGCTACATCATGAAAGTTGAACGATTCACCGCCGAGAACTCGGCCCTGCTGCTTATCGACCATCAGGTCGGTACGATGCAACTGATCAAGAACATCGACATGGACTTGGCCGCCAAGCAGTCTATTGCCCTTGCCAAGATGGCAAAGATTCTCAATCTGCCGGTCGTCATCACGTCCAGCCAGGAGGACCGCGCCCAAGGCCCAATTCTTCCAGAGATCGCCACGATCCTGCCTGACGCGCAC
Source organism: Variovorax sp. J31P207 (assembly GCF_030316965.1). Classification (NCBI taxonomy): domain Bacteria; kingdom Pseudomonadati; phylum Pseudomonadota; class Betaproteobacteria; order Burkholderiales; family Comamonadaceae; genus Variovorax; species Variovorax sp. J31P207. The sequence continues at coordinate 991,512 of NZ_JASZYN010000002.1, read as the reverse complement.
GCGGCGCGGGTCAAGCGCCCCGGCGTCGTCAACGCATGGGCCTACCCCGACTTTCGCAATGCGGTGCTCGCCACCGGCCGCAAGAACCTGATCATGGCTGGCGTGACCACCGACGTTTGCCTCATCTTCCCGTCGATCGACGCTGCGCTCGAAGGCTTCAATGTTCAGGCCGTGATGGACGCCTCGGGATCACCCAGCGACCTTTCCGAAGAGTTCTCGCGTCAACGCATGCACGATGCGGGCGTTGTGCTGACCGCCACCAACACCCTCATGGCGGAGATCGCGCAAGACTGGTCTACCCCTGCCGGACAGCAACTGATCGGTCTTTTGTTCAGCGACGTCTTCCCGGCCCTTGGCGCCGGCATTGCTTGAGCCAAGCGTGAAGGCGGCTGCATTGTGCACGAAGTGCTGATCGATGCCCTGCAGGGCTGACCGGGGTCACCCATAAGGTGAACTGGCCGCAGGTGGAACTGAGCTCCCCTGCGGCCAGCTGATGCGGCTTCGTGGCGAGTCTGATCTTCGCTGCCCAGGCCACTCGGTCCGGCTGGTACTCGCATGCCGGATTCGGCAACTCGTCGTATTGAAACGCTGAAATCACATGCGCGAAAGCTCGTGCCCTTGCAAACGGGGGCCGCCGCAGATCATTTCCGACAGTCTGGCCTTCACGTTCCGGTGAAGCAAACGCAAGCCGCTGAAGCTCCACTTCATTAGTCGGTGAGAGAGCTTCGTTCGATCTAGCGAATGGCCGTGCACCAACGAGAGGTCCAAGCGGCATCTCACTCCTATAACTCAGACAGACACGAATGGTATCTATGAGAACAGCATCCTCGTCTCCCAAGCGCGACATGCACCGCCCATCGCACGGTCTGCACTCGGCGGTGCTTGCCATGGTCGGCGCCTTGGTGCTGTCCGGATGCTCGTTTGGAAACATCAAACCGTCGTCCACCCTAACCAATCCCGCCGGTCTGGCGGCGAAAGAGGCGCTCAGCGGTATCCAGCTCTCCGACGCTCACTGGCCACAGCAAGAGTGGTGGAGATCATTCGGTGACGACCAGTTGAATCTAATGGTTGAAGAAGCTCTGGCTGATAGCCCAAGTCTGCGCGGTGCGGCTGCACGTGTTCGCCAGGCTGAAGCGCTCCAAGGTCTGGCCCAGTCACAACTGATGCCCCACGTTGACGGCAATCTGTCCAGTACGCGCGAGAGGTTCAGCGAAAACGGTACGACGCCACACCCGGTCGCCGGTACTTGGCAGACGTTCAATCAGGGTACGCTCAACATTGGCTATGAGCTGGACTTCTGGGGGAAGAACCGCGCTACCGTTGAAGCGGCGTTGGGTCGTCTGAAAGCGACAGAAGTCGATCGCTACGCGACACAACTTGTGCTGTCCTCGGCCATCGTTCAAGCCTATATCGAACTACAGCAAGGCTACGAGCAGCTTGAGATTGAACAAAAACTGCTCAAGCAACAGCAGGAGATTCTTTCACTCACTCAGCGGCGCTTTGAAGCCGAGCTGGACTCCAAGATCGATATCAAACAGGCTCAGGCATCCATTCCCGCTACCCGCGCCAGGATCGCTGCATTGGGCGAATCCATGGAGCTGAGCCGGAACAAGCTCGCAGCATTGCTCGGCAAAGGGCCGGATCGAGGCCGCGTGATCGCCGCCCCTCACCTCAAGCGACCCGACACGGTGACCATTCCCAGTGATTTGCCAGCAGAACTTCTCGGCCATCGCCCCGATGTCGTTGCGCAGCGTTGGCGCGTGGAGGCAGCAAGCCATGAGATCGAGGGTGCAAAAGCGCGCTTCTATCCGAACGTCAACCTGTCTGCCTTCGTGGGCCTCCAAAGTCTCGGGTTTGACTTGTTCACGGAAGGAGGTAGTCGCATCCTGGGTGCAGGACCAGCCATCAGTCTGCCAATCTTTGAAGGTGGACGCCTGCGCGCCAATCTTGCTTCGCAAGACGCCGCCTATGACATCGCGGTGGAAGACTACAACCAGACGTTGGTAGCCGCCCTGCACGACATCTCTGATCAGCTTTCCTCGATTCGCTGGTTGCGTGAGCGAATCGAGCAACAGCAAGACGCAGTTCAGACTGCGAACGAAGCTGCGGAGCTGATCAACAAGCGCTACGCCGCAGGTCTGGCCACCTACATCCAGGTCCTCATCTCGCTAACGGACGCACGCATTCAACAGCGCCAGCTTGTCCAACTGCAATCTCGCGGCCTTGCTTTGGAGGCCAATCTCAGTCGCGCTCTGGGCGGCGGCTATGCCCCTGACCTGTCCCGCATTAGCGCCAACGACTAAGGAGTCCACTTATATGAGTCAGAGCATCCCACCCAATCAGATACGGCCCCCATCCGAGACCAGGGGAGACGTTGGCAGCGAGAAGAAGCCCTTGCCGTTTCAGGCGCGCGGGCAACTGGCCACAGCAGCTGTCCTGGTCCTCTTGGTCGGAGGGATCGCGTGGTACAGCTTGCAGCGTGACACCGAACGCACCGAGGACGCCTACGTCGATGGCAACGTCGTGCAAGTGACTTCTCAAATCGGTGGCACCGTCACGGCGTTTGCGGCGGACAACACCGACCACGTAAAGGCGGGGACGTTGCTTGTCACGCTGAATCCCGTTGACCAGGAAGTCCGATTCGAGCGCGCAAAGGCAGAACTGGCCAAGGCCACTCGAGTGGCAAGAACGCAGTATTCGCAAGTTCAACAACTGCGGGCCGAAGTCGTGCAGCGGAAGAACGATGTGCTGAAGACCAGGGCTGATCTGGCGCGTCGTTCCACGCTCGCCTCCAGCGGAGCGGTTTCCCGAGAAGAGGTCAGCCACGCGGAAGATGTGCTGAAAAATGCTGAGGCCATGCTGTCTGCAGTGAACCAGTCGCTTGAACAACGCCTCGCCATGGTCGACGGCACCAACCTGAGAACGCATCCTGATGTGTTGACCGCCGCCACCAATTTGAGAGATGCCTACATCGCACGTTCACGCACATCCATTCTCTCTCCCGTAGATGGCACCGTCACGAAGCGCAGTGTGCAACTAGGCCAGCGCATCAACCCAGGTGTGGCCTTGATGTCTGTGGTTCCGATGGACGAACTGTGGGTCAATGCCAACTTCAAGGAGTCCCAGCTTGAGCATCTTCGTATCGGGCAGCCCGCTGAGGTGACGACGGATGTGTATGGCCGCAATGTGGTCTATCACGGAAAGATCGTTGGCATGGATGCCGGAACCGGCAGCGCCTTCGCTCTCCTGCCGGCCCAGAACGCAACGGGGAACTGGATCAAGGTGACGCAGCGCGTTCCGATCAGGATCGCGCTGGATTCAAAGGAGATTGCCAAGCAACCTCTGCGTGTCGGACTATCGATGCGGGTTTCCGTGAGAACCACCGACCGCAGCGGAGAGATGATTCGTAAGGACGTTGCACCGAACTTCGTCTACAAGACGCAAGTCTATGACCAAGAGTTGAGAGACGCGGACGCCATCGTGGAGGCGGTCATACGGGCCAACGAAGGGCAAACGCCGATGGCGGAGAAATAATGATCCCGCTCGTATACAGAAAGCATGGCGCACTGCTGACGACGGTCTGCTTGCTCTGTGGTCTCGAATTCCTCCAGACCGGCATGCTCGCGTTTGCCTCTGTCCCGATCCGAGGCGAGATTGAGGCGAGTCCCGAAGAGTACAGTCTCGTCGCCGCCCTCTATGCCTGTGTTGCGGTGGTTGTGATCTCCAAACAGCGCTGGTTGACAGAACGACTGGGGTGGCGCAGCTACATGATCGGTTCGATCGGCGTCTTCATTGCAGGTGCGCTGCTGTGCAGCGTGAGCCACGACCTGACGACATTTGCAGCAGGAAGAGTCGTGATGGCATTGGGCGGCGCGTCGTTCATGACGACATCACGCATCATGGTCAATCTCATTCCGCCCGGACCTGAGCGATTTGTGGGGATCAAGGCCTTCGCCGTGGGTTTGGCCAGCGGCACTGCAGCGGCACCGCTGATCTCATCCATGGCAGTCACCCATGACTCCTGGCAGGCGATCTTCTGGGTGCTCATTGCCGGCTCAGTTGCTGCTGCGGCGCTCTCCTTAAGGTTTCTTCCCAAGGACCCGTACCCTGAGCATGAGCGCACAAGAACCAGCCCCGCTCGCGTGCTTCTCCTGGCGTTTGCATCGTTCTTCGTTCTCTATATCCTGCAACGCTCGTACTACGAGTTCTATAGCGACACCGGCATCATGCTGGTATTCGCAGCCTTGGCCGCATTTTCCCTCTACACATATTTCCATATTGAGCACAGTCACGAGCGACCCTTGCTGAGAGTCCGGGAGCTCATGACCTCTCGATACGTGGCAGGCGTGGCCTTGTTCTCGTTCAGCTACGTAATCTTGGGAGCCAACAGCTACATCGTGCCGCTATTCCTCCAAGCGGGATTGGGCTATTCCTGGGAAAGCATCGGGAAGTTCCAGTCCATGGGGCTCGTCGCTTCGTTGCTTACGTGGCTGGTGATGCTTCGACTGTTGCCCAAGTATCCGGCACCGAAGAAGTTTTTCGTCGCAGGATTTCTGTCGCTGGCAGCCTTTGGCTGGCTGCTGTCCTCGGTCGCGCCGATTGCGGATATATGGCTGCACATTCTTCCGGCGCTGGCCTTGAACGGGTGCTTTGTCATGCTGGTATTGGCGACGACAGCGATGCAGACCTTCCGCGATGTTGCCGGTGAGGACACGCTTCTTGCCAACGCCCAGCAGGTCAAGAACATGTTGGGTCAAGTCGCCATGGCGATGGGTACCAGCATCGCAACCGTATTCATGCAGTGGAGAAGCACCGTCCAATACGGATCTCTGAACATTCGACTCACCAATCACGACCCGATCTTTGCACAACATTCGCAACAGCTAAGCCAACTGTTCTCGTTGTCGCATGAACCCAGTCAAGCCACTCAAATGGCACTGGTTGTGCAAGCGCAGCAGATCAGCCAGCAGGCTTCACTGATGGCAGGTATCGAGTACTTCTGGATTGTGATTTGGGTCGCTGCGCTCGCGGTGGTGGTTTCCGTGCTGCAACGGATCTTCCGGTGAAGAGGGGGTTTCCTCCGTCTGGTGTCTCTTCTCGAAGGCGCTTCCTGCAGAAGGCATTTGCATCTTATCTATGGCTCCGAACTCCATGAGTACCACTCCCCCCCAGATTGTCGTAGTTGGCGGATCCCTCGCCGGCCTCACGCTTGCGCTCGCTTGCGCAACGAGGGGCGTGCCGGTTCGTGTTGTGGAGCGCTCTGCACGGCGGGTGCAAGGTGGCGACAGCCTGAGCATCGATCTTGCGGCGCTTGCAGCGACTGTGGGTCACGATCCGCGTTTGCGTCCGATACTGTCCACTGTGCCCGCGTACCGCGATCGTGACTTGACAACCTGGCCGGCGTTGTACGCCTGGTTACACGAGCGGGCTGCTGCATCGCCCGGCATTGTCCTCGAGGAAGGCAAGTCTGTCACGTCCATCACCGAGCTCGACGATCGAGTGCAACTTCATTTCTCGGACGGAACGCAGAGAGATGCGGACGCAGTCATCGGTGCAGACGGATACCACAGCACTGTTCGCAGAACGATTGCGCCAGACGCCCCGCTGGCCCGCTATGCTGGTTATGTCGTCTGGCGCGGTCTGGTCGACGAGGAAGCGCTGGAGCGCCCCATTGCCTGGCCGTCGAACGGTGGACTATGGATCGACCTTGCAAGCGGCTATCGATTGGTTGCCGCGGTGCTTCCCGGTCGCGACGGATCTGTGGAAGTCGGACGGCGTCAAGTTACGTTCGCATGGTTCGATGTGCATCGAGAGGAACTGCTGCGGCGCACCCACTGCCTCACGGCAGATGGCCACATAGTCGGAACGCTCGGGCGCAGGACAATCGATGAGGATGTCAGAACAGAATTGCTCGCGCTCATCCCACGGCTTTGGCCTACGGCATGGGCGGAGGCGGTCGCTGTGGGGGTGCGCTCGACAGACGCGCTGAGCGGCGCCCCGATCGCCGAATACAAGCCGAAGCGCTTGGCACGTGGCGCACTGGCGATCGTGGGCGACGCTGCCCACGGAGTTTCACCCATGACAGGGCGCGGATTCGCTACCGGGGTGGAAGATGCCGCTGTGCTGGCCAAGACACTCGCACGCCGAAGCGAAGACGAACCGATTTCCACCGCGCTGGCTCGCTATGAGGCGGCACGTCTGCCCTTCGTTCGCGGGTTGGTTGACCATTCGAATCGCATCAGCGTGGACTATCTTCGCTATGCAGAAGGGGCGGCTGTGTCTTAGCGAATTGGCGCGGGCGAGGCGATGAAAGTTGGACGACGAGAGGAGGCACGAGCGAGGCGTAGCCGCCATTCCCGATCGCCGGGTGTGGAAGCACGCACGCCTGCGCCTAGCACTTCAGGGGCGAAGTGCAGGGCGGGCGAACAAATTTGTGTGATACGTCCTACTTGCCCGTCATGGTCTCGCCGCCATTCAGAGCTTGCATTGACCGTATCACAGGGGCTGATTGGACGACCGGCGCTTGGCATCATAGGATCAAGCGTTGTCGAGAACGTATTGGAGAAAATATCATGATTTACGTAGCCAGAGAGATCGAAGTTAACAAGGGACTTTCCCAGGGAGAGCCACATCTCACGCGAAGTCAGGTTTGGAAGGGCCTGGTCATGAAGGCCGAGAACGCTCTGCCGTTCGTGCCCGGAATGCTGGCCTGCACGGTTGTCGAACGTTTCGAAGGCGGGCTGGTGCGAGACATCGACTTTCGCGGCGAAGGCGCGCGCGAGAAGATCACCTTTCGATCCGAAGAGAAGGTCACCTTCGTCAGGCTCTCAGGTAATGCAGATGGCTTTATCGTCAACGAGATTCTCGGCACCGATGATGATCTGAGGCTGAAGTTCAGCTTTGCGATGCAACTACTGGATGACGCTTCCGGCAGCCCTGCGGAACGGGATATGGGCGATGTGATGGAGCGCGATTACCTCAAGGCTGTCGAAGCAACGGTGCGAGTAATCCGTCAGATGGTCGCCCAGGGTGAGGTCTGACCCTTGGAGTACTGGTTCAGCGCCATGTATCGCGCGATCGATGGGATGGCGATGGACGGCCTCCTCGACGGCCTGACCGACGACGTCGAAGTCACATTCGGCAACTGTCCTTCAATGAAGGGCAAGGCGGCCGTTGAAGACGGCGTTGGTGCTTTCTGGAAGTCCATCCGCGGCCTGACGCACCACTTCGTCAATGTCGTCGAGAGCGGTGCTTGCAGCGCATTGGAAGCGACTGTCGACTACGTTCGCGCCGATGGCCGCCTGGTCACCATCCCCTGTGTGACCATGCTCATGCGCGAAGGTGAACTCGTTCGCTCCCTTAGGATCTACATTGACATCGGCCCGGTCTACGAGCCGATCGATACCATCGTCGCTCCAGAGAGGCTCCCTCAAGCTGTCGCTTGAATGGTCAAATTCAGTCTCGGAGTTGCATGAGATCGGAAATCGATTCACTCAACCGTCTGCCCATGTTCTCGGGCGTAACTACTACACGAGATTCGCTTGCCGTTGTCTCGATTGGCGCCTACGCGCATGCTCGATCTCCCGGACCTTGCCGATGCAGCTCAACCGACATGCAACGCCTCGAGTCCGGAGAGCGCCACTCGAGCGTCTTCGTGCGACTTCACCCCGCTGACGCCCACTCCACCTACGCAACTACCGGCCAGCAAGATGGCTACTCCACCCTCCAGCAGGCATTCGAGACCAGGTGCGCTGATGAAGGCGGGGCGGTTGGCCAGCATGTCCTCGTAGAACTTGCTGTCGTGCCTGCCAAGTGCAGCGGTACGCGCCTTGCCAACTGCTATGTGCGCTGACGCAGGGCTGGCACCATCGAGCCGTTTCAGCGCTAGCAGGTGGCCGCCGTCATCCACGACAGCCACGGTCACGGGCCATTTCATCCTACGTGCCTCGACGGCGGCCGCGTCGAGAATGTCCTGTGCCTGTGCCTCAGTCAGGTAGGGGCGGGTGCTGATCGTCATGGGCGTGTGCTTCCTTTGGTGCTTATCGTCGGTTCGTTGGTAAAAATACGTCCCACGTGCGCTCATGAAGCGGCCCTCCCTAGACCAGTGAGGACCAGCGCGCGCAGCCAGCCACACTATGCGCTGATGAAAGTCGGGGGGGGCACTCATTGGACGCGCCTCTGCGCTACGCGCTGCGGCATGGGCGCTGCAGCGCTGCCGAGCCCGATCACCGGATCGAGATCTCGAACTCGCCAATGTTCTCGATCCAGTGCCTCACGGTGTCGCCGGGCCGGAGAAAGCGGTCGCGCGCCATCCCCACGCCGGCGGGCGTCCCGGTAAGGATCACGTCACCGGGCAATAGCGTGACGCGCGAAGAGAGGTGGGACACCTGGTCGGCGATATCGAAGATCATCTGGCTCGTGTTTGAATCTTGCATCAGTTCACCGTTGACCCACAACTTCATGTCCAGGTTCATCGGGTCGCCGACAAATCGGTGCGGGGTGATCGCCGGCCCGAGAGGGCAGCTGCCGTCGAAAGTCTTCTGACCGATCCAGTCCCATTTGAACGGCGAGTCGTTGGCCACCCCATCGCGGCCGACGTTCTCGCGTGCCGAGAGATCGTTGGCGACGGTGTAGCCGGCAATCACCTCGTAGGCCCGACCCAGCGGCACGTCGCTGCAACGCTGCCCGATGACCACGGCGAGCTCGAGCTCCCAGTCGAGCATCGGCGAGCCCTGTGGTCGTGCGACCGTGGCCCCCGGGCCGACAACGGTGGCACCTGTCGCCTTCATGCAGAACCAGGGCTTCTGGCCCAGGTCCTTGGGATTGGCCTCCAGTGGGAGCCCGAGTCGCTTCTTCATCTCTGCCACGTGGTCCTTGTAGTTGGCGCCGGCGAAGTAGATGTTGCGTGGTACCAGCGGCGCTGCGAGCGTGGTGGCCGGCTCCGGGATCCGCTGCGGCAGCTCGCCGCCGAGATCGGCGAGCTTCGCGTTGGCGCTGTCCCAATGGTCCAGCACGTCCAGCATGTTGGTGAATCGGCCTGACGCATAGACCTTGCCATCGTGCAGCATGCCGGTCTTGCGGCCCTCGGCGCTGTCGAAGCTGACGAGCTGGATCACCATGCCACCTCCGCGCGCAACTGAACTTCAGATTCGGCCTCGAAGGAGCGGGCGTCAGACATCGCGAAGCGGTCGCCGAAGTCGAACAGATCATCGTGCTGGAAGCCGTTCTCGTACCACTGGATCTCCCACCAGTTGTGGTCGAGGTCGACCACATAGAACGAGTAGACGCCGTGCGAGTCCATCGGCTTCATCACCTTGCGGATGCCATAGGTTTGCTGATACTTTAGCGCGTTGGCGTAGGCTTCGTCGACCTCGGCGCGTGTGGCCACATCCACCCCCCAATGGTTCAGGAGATTCACCGGCTTGAGTTCGTCGCCAACCTCCACGCAGATGATGTGGAAACGCATACCCATGCGCACCGCCATCGCTGGTTTGCCATGGCGCACGCACTCGAGGCCGAGGAACTCTTCGTAGAAGCGGCGCGAGGCAACGAGGTCGTAGCACTCCAGCGTGCCGTGGCTCATGCAGAAGGGTTTGACGATGGACCGTTCGGTGCGCACGGGCACCTGGGTGTTGGCTGGCAGCATGGTTGAAGTCTCCTGGGTCAGGCGGCGGCCTTTTCCTTGGCCGTGAGAAAGGAATCTGCGAAGAACTCGGCGGCCGGCAGTCCGCAGTGCGCGGTGTAGTCGTGGCGTGCTGAGTCGATGACGACTGGGGCGCCGCAGGAATACACCTGGTAGCCCGAAAGGTCTGGGTGATCCTCGATCACCGCGCGGTGAACGAAGCCTATCCTGCCGCGCCATGCGCATCCCGGCGTCGGTTCGCTCAGCACCGGCACGAACTGGATGTGACGGTACTCGCGCGCCCACTGCTCGCACAGATCCATCATGTACAGGTCTTCGCGGCGGCGGCCGCCCCAGTACAGCGTGATAGGGCGTGTCAAGCCGCGGCGAAGGCTGTCAAGCACGATCGACTTGATCGGCGCAAAGCCGGTGCCGGAGGCCAGCATGATGATCGGCTTGTCGCATTTCTCGCGCAGGAAGAACGAACCGAGCGGGAACTCGATCTTGAGCACGTCACGCGGTTGGATCGCACCGAAAAGGCGATCGGTGAAAGCGCCTCCGGGCAAATGGCGGATGTGTAGCTCGATCTGGCGCACGCCATCGTTGCTGGGCGCCGACGCGATGGAGTAGCTTCGGCGCAAGCCGCCGCCGCTGATGATTTCCACGTACTGCCCGGCTCGGAACAGCGTCGGCTCATTCATCGGCAGGCCCAGGGTCGCAATCATCACGTCTGGGGCGGCACGCTCCATCTTCAGCACGCGCGCCGGCATGAACTTCGAGCGGATCGCGTCGCCGGCATCGATCTCGTCGACCTCGACGGTCAGGTCAGACAGAGGCCGTGCCTGGCAAAGCAGAGCGAAGCCTCTCGCCTTGTCCTCTTCAGACAGATACTTGGGGTGTACACCGCCCCAGTCGACACGTCCGTCCAGCACACGTCCTCGGCAAGTGTTGCAGACGCCGGAGCGACAGCTGTAGGGCATGAAAAGACCCGCAGCAAGTCCTGCGCGCAGGACCTCAGCGTGACTGTCGCAGGCGAACGATCGACCGCTGGGCTGCAATGTGATAGTGTGTTTCATGAACGAAGGATTCCTCAGATCCATGCGGCATGCCTTGTCTCCGCGCCGCTTGCAGCAAGGTTAGCGAGGGTTCCGAGTTGGGGCCAACGCCTTACGTAAATTTGGCCAATTCAAGGCGTGAATGTGGGTAGCTCTTGGGCTCCCCATTCGCGGAGAAAATGGAGGCAATTTACCGAATGCCTTCGACAACCGGCATCGTCCGCCACACACTCTGAACGTTCAACCTTCGCGTGTGACGGCATGGCACTTGCATCCACTTTGATCAGTGAGCTCGGCGACGAGCTTCACGCAGCATGGCGGCAGCGCCGAGTGGTGGAGACGCATCGGGGGATGGGCGGCCAGTCGTTGGAGCGATACGGACACCGCAGATGTCTTCACCGAAGTCCCCCATGCCGTGGGCAAGGCACTAGGAATGGTCGAAGCGCACCGGCATTCGGCCTGATGAAGCCGACCTGTAGCCATTTCCGCGACCGATGATCTACGTTTCCCGACAGATCAAGGTCAACGAGGGCCGAGCCCGGCACGACCCGCGCTTGGGTCGAGGCGAGGTGTGGCAGGGTCTTGTGATGAAGGCCAGGAATACGTTGCAGTATGTGCCTGGAGTCTCGTATTGCGAGGTGCTCGAGCAGTCAGGCGCAGGCCTCGTTCGTGATATCGAGTTCAGGGGCCAGCGGGCTCGAGAACGGGTGACCTTCCGCGCACCTGAGCGCATCACGTTCCTGCGCTTGTCGGGACGAGTTGAGGGCCTCATCGTGGAAGAGATCACGGGGCCGGACGACGACCTGGTGGTCCGCGCCAGCTTTGCTCTGCAACTGGCAGACGTCGCGTCGGACAGCCTGGAGGCGTACGAATTCCGTTCCAGCATGGAACTGGACTACTTCAAGACGGTGGCTTCGGCGGTCGCCGCCATGCGCAGGATTGCGTCGGCCCAGCGCTGATCGCTCTGCGGCCTGCTCTGGATACTGCGTATCAGGGAACCTCCTCCGGGCTCAGATCGAGCTCGGCTGGCGGCTGGTCATTCGGCCCCAGCACGGCGTGATGACGGGCGAACAGACGGCGCAACCAGCGATTGCCCGGGTCCTGATGGAAACGCTTGTGCCAGAACTGCGCAACCTCGAAGGTCGGAATCTCCAGCGGTGGCATGAATATGCGCACCGGCGTCATTGCAGCACACGCCGCGGCGAGGCGGCTGGGCAGCGTGGTGATGAGGTCGGTTGAGCGCAGCATGCGGGTGAATCCAAGGAAGTGCGTGGCACTCAGCGCCACATGGCGCCGCACTCCCTGTGCCCTGATCGCCGTATCAATGGCCTGCTCCTGGTACGAATGTCCTCCGCCCGAGGGGTTGTAGACCGCGTGCCGCAGTGTCGCGAACTGCTGCAGCGTCAGTTCGTCGCCGGCCAGCGGGTGATCGGCCCGGACCACGCAGACGTAGTGCTCCCGAAAGAGCGACTGACCGTGAAACGGCCCTTCGAAGTCCTCGAAGTATCCGACGGCAAGATCGACTTCGCCGCTGCTCATATCCGCCTCGCGTTGCCGAAGCGTGGTGGCCTGGACCGTCTCGATTTTCACCTGCGGCGCTTCTGCCACGATGTGTTCGAGCACAGGCGGCAGCAGAACCATCTGGCCGACGTCGGTCATGTAAATCCGGAATGTCCGGTCCGAATGCGCGGCATCGAATTCCGCGGCATATCCCAGCGCTGCGCGGATTCGTTCGATCGAGTCCTTTATCGGCAGGCTGATCTCGGCGGCCCGCGGTGTCGGCATCATGCCCTCGGAGGTGCGCACGAACAGCGGGTCGCCCAATGCCGAGCGAAGCCTGTTCAGGGCGTTGCTGACGGCTGATTGCGTGAGGCCGAGGTGCGCACCCGCAAGCGTCGTGCTCTTTGTCTCGAGAACGGCTTCGAATACCAGAAGAAGGTTGAGATCGACTCGGGGGGTAGTCATGAGCGAGGGGACGAGGATGTTGCTGTGCTTGCGCAACTCTATGGTTCTCCTCGACGAGAGGGAATCGGTATTGGCCCAGGGTCCAGGTGGATCCCATTGGCGCGCTATCACGGTTGCGAATCCCGCGAATTCCGATTCGCAATTGGTCGCCGAGCACGCGACTCGTAAGAATTCCATGGCACACAACACTAGGAGACAACCGGTGACACACACGCTGCGCGGCGCTTTGCGCGCCCTTGCCATAGCCTTGCCGGCGGTCGTCGCGCTCCCTGTCGCGCAGGCGCAGGAAAAGCTGCGCATCGGCTTCCTCAGTACGCTGACCGGCCCGATCAGCGGCCTTGCCGTGGACATGCAGGACGGGTTCAACCTCGGCATCAAGCAGGCCGGCGGCCGGCTGGGCGGCCTGGAGACCGAACTCATCGTCGCCGACGACCAACAGAACCCCGACACGGGCAAGCAGGTGTTCGACAAGCTGGTGAAGAAGGACCGCGTGCAGATAGTCACCGGCACGCTGTTCACCAACGTGATGAACGCCATTGGGCCGATCGCCTTCCGCGAGAAGGTATTCTTCGTCAACGCCAACAACGGCCCTGCGCCGTTTGCCGGCGAGCAGTGCAACCCGTTCTACTTCAACGTCGCGTGGCAGGGCGAGACGCCGGCCGAGGCGATGGGCAAATACGCGAGTGACAAGGCGCTGAAGAACGTCTATCTCGTCGCCCCCAACTTTCCTGCTGGCCAGGCCAACGTGGCAGGCTTCAGGCGCTTCTACAAGGGGGGCATCGCCGGGGAAACCTTTGTCAAGCTGGGTCAGTTGGATTTCAGCGTCGAGATCGGCCAGATCCGTAGCGCCAAGCCCGACGCGGTTTACGTCTATCTCTTCGGCGGCATGGCGGTGAACTTCCTCAAGCAGTTCCACCAGGCCGGATTGACCAAGGAGACGCAGCTCATCGGCCCCGGCTTCGGCTTCGACGACGACACCATCCGCGGAGTCGGCGATGCACTGGTCGGCAGCCTGAACGCCTGGTGGTGGAACCGCGACCTGGACAATCCGCAGAACCGCAAGTTCGTGGCCGACTACCAGGCCGAGTACAAGCGGCCTCCGTCGCTGTATGCCGCGCAGGGCTATGACGCGGCGATGCTGATCCACGCTGCAGTACACGCCGCCGGCGGCAAGCTCGGCGACAAGGACGCGCTGCGCAGGGCCTTTGCCACGGCACCGTTCAAGTCGGTGCGCGGTGACTTCAAGTTCGGCTCGAACCAGAACCCAGTGATGACGTACTACCTGCGCCAGGTCGTCAAGGACCCGCAGGGCAACATCACCAACAAGACCATCGCGCCGCTGCTGCCAAACCATGCGGATGCGTACGCTGGCGCCTGTCGGATGGCTGAGGCAGCCAAAGCGCGATGAACACGCTCTTCCTCCTGGAACAGGCGCTCAACGGCCTGCAGTTCGGCCTGATGCTGTTCCTCCTGGCGGCAGGTCTGACGCTGGTCTTCGGCATCATGGACCTCATCAACTTGGCGCACGGCTCCCTGTACATGCTGGGCGCCTACATGATGGTCACCTGCTTCGCGGTGACTGGCAGCTTCTGGCTAGCGCTGCCGCTGGCACTGCTGGGCACCGCAGCTGTGGCGATGCTGCTCGAAGTGCTGATCGTGCGGCGGCTGTACCGGCGCGACCACCTGGCGCAGGTGCTGGCCACATTCGGCCTCATCCTGTGCCTGAATGAGGGCGTGCGCATGCTCTGGGGGCCGCACCAGCTTTCAATGGAAGTGCCCGCGGCGCTGGCTGGGTCATTGCCGGTGCTTCCCGGGCTGAGCTATCCGGCGTACCGCTTAGCCATCATCGTACTTGGCGCGGCTGTCGCGGCCGGTCTGTTCTGGTTGGTCAACTGCACCCGCGTGGGAATGCTGATTCGCGCCGGTGCGTCCAACCGGGAGATGGCGACGGCCCTGGGCGTCGACATCCGCTTGCTCTTCACACTGGTCTTCGGCCTCGGCGCCGCGCTTTGTGCGCTGGCAGGTGCCGTGCTTGGCCCGCTGCTGTCGATCTCGGTCGGCATGGGGGAGAGCATCATCATTCTGACGTTCGTCGTAGTGGTGATCGGCGGCATCGGTTCGGTGCGCGGCGCGCTTGTCGGAGCCATCCTCGTCGGCATGGTGGACACGCTGGGACGCGCCATCCTGCCCGGTGCGCTGCGTGCGCTGTTGCGTCCCGAGCTGGCCGACAGCATGGCGGCGGCGGCGGCTTCGGTCAGCATCTACGTACTGATGGCGCTGGTGCTGGTGTGGCGACCTGCGGGACTGTTTCCAGGGCGCGGGTGAGGGCGGACGGAACCACATCATGAGCACCACGCCCGTTTCCGCTGCCCGGACCGTACCCGCTGTGGCCCGCTGGCCCGCCGTGATCACGACCGCTAGCGCACTGCTGACCCTGCTGTTTCCGTTGTTGATGCAGGCGATCGACCAGCCCTTCTACACCGGTCTGGCCACGCGCATCTTCATCTTCGCCATCGTTGTCTCCAGTCTGAACCTCATCCTGGGCTACGGCGGGATGGTCAGTTTCGGCCACGCGGCGTTCCTCGGAAGCGGCGCCTACACGGTCGGTATTCTGTCGCTCGAGGCGACCAAGCAGATCGGCCTGCTCCCGGGCACCGAGAGTGCCTGGATCGCTTGGCCCGCCGCCGCGTTCACAGGCGGCCTGCTCGCGCTTGTCGTTGGAGCGTTCTCGCTGCGTACCCGCGGCATCTACTTCATCATGATCACGCTGGCCTTTGCGCAGATGCTTTACTACATCTTCGTGTCACTGAAGATGTACGGTGGCGACGACGGGCTGAACCTGACGAGCCGCTCACAGTTCGGACTTGGCATCGATCTAGACGATGACCGCCACTTCTACTACGTGGTTCTGGCGCTGTGCGCCGCGACCCTGTTCGGCATGCACCGACTCGTTCACTCTCGCTTCGGCCGTGTGATCGAAGGCATCCGCGAGAACGAGGCGCGCATGCAGGCCATTGGCTACGCTACCACGCGCTACAAACTGGTGTGCTTCGCGATCGCGGGCGCGCTGGCGGGCTTGGGTGGCGCGCTCCTTGCGAACCAGAACCTGTTCGTCAGCCCGAACATGATGTCTTGGTTCCAGTCCGGATCGCTTTTGATGATGCTCATCGTCGGCGGTGTTGGCCGTCTGTGGGGCGGGCCAATCGGGGCGCTGGTTTTCCTGGTCCTCGAGGAGGTCCTGTCCGGCTACACGCAACGCTGGCAGTTCGTGATGGGCACGGCGCTGATCGGAATCGTGCTGTTCGCGCCGCGCGGCATCGTTGGCGCGTTCAAGCGCAGGGGAGGCTGAGATGGCACTGCTCGAGGTGCACCAGCTCGTCAAGCGCTTCGGCGGGATCATTGCCACCGACCACGCCAACCTGAAGGTGTTCCGCGGCGAGATTCATGCGCTGATCGGCCCGAACGGAGCAGGAAAGACCACGCTGATGGCGCAATTGGCGGGCGCGCTGCGGTCCGACGATGGCCGGATTCTGTTCGACGGCACCGACATCGTGGCGCTTCCTTTGCATGAGCGCGTAGGACTGGGGTTGGCGCGTTCGTACCAGATCACCAGCATCTTCAGGGGCAACTTCACCGTATTGGACAACATTGCGCTGGCAGTGCAGCGCCGCAGTGGCTCGAGCTACCGCTTCTGGAAACCGGTGGCGAGTGAGGCTGCGATCGAGGAGGAAGCCCGCCGCATCGTGCGCGCGATCGGGCTCGCCGGTCTGGAATACCGCCCGGCAGCGGCGCTTGCGCACGGACAGCAGCGCCATGTCGAAATCGGGCTCGCGCTGGCCACCGGCGCCCGGCTATTGCTCTTGGACGAGCCGATGGCTGGCGTCAGCGGCGACGAATCGCGCGCGATGACCCGTCTGATCCAGGGACTGAAGGGTCAGATGACGATCGTTCTCGTGGAGCATGACATGGAGGCGGTGTTTGCTCTCGCCGACCGCATTTCGGTGCTGGTGTATGGCAAGGTCATCGCCACCGGCACGCCCGACGAGATCAAGGCGGATCCCGAGGTGAAACGAGCCTACCTGGGTGATGAGGTGGCCGCATGACCAGGCTCCTCGAGGTCGATGGCATCGAGACATGCTACGGGCCGAGCCAGATACTGTTCGGCATGGAACTGGCGATCGACGCAGGCGAAGTGGTGACTTTGCTCGGCCGCAACGGCATGGGCAAGACCACGACAGTCAAGTCGATCATGGGTCTGGTCCCTTGCAGATGCGGAAGCGTTCGATTTCGCGGCCAGGCCATCGAGCGCGCCGCGCCCGACCGAATTGCCCGCATGGGAATCGGCCTGGTTCCCGAAGGACGACAGATCTTTCCCAACCTCACTGTGGAAGAGAACCTGGTCGCCTTCGCCGCCAATCGCAACGGTGCGACGTCGCCATGGACACTGCCGCGCATCTACCGTCTTTTCCCTCGCCTGCAGGAGCGGCGCGCCAACATGGGCAATCAGCTCTCGGGAGGCGAGCAACAGATGCTCGCGATATCGCGCGCGCTGATGACGAATGCGCAGCTCCTGATCATCGACGAGGCCACTGAGGGTCTGGCCCCGCTGATACGCGACGAGATATGGCACTGCCTGAAGTCGTTGCGAGACGAAGGGCAAGCCATTCTCGTGATCGACAAGTACGTCGAACGGCTGATTCCGATCGCCGACCGCCACTACATCGTGGAAGGCGGCACGGTCGCTTGGACCGGGACCTCGGGGCAACTCAACGCCGACCATGCGTTGTGGCACCGCTACCTGGGCGTCTGAACGCACCTCTCTTGATCGAGGTTCCATGAGAAGAAACCAGACCCTCAATTTCATCGGCAACGATACGTTGTGCAAGCCTGGCGACATGCTCGTCATCAGTGGATTGGCGGTGGTGAGGATGACGCGGCGCATCGCCGCGGCGGCAGCCTGACATGCGCCGCAACCTGTTCCTCCAAGCCGGAGCGGCTGCCTGCGCGCTGCTCACCCGCGCGGAGAACTGCGTGGAGTTCATCCGCCAAGGCGGTGGTCCGGATCCGCTCGTGGATGCAGACGCCTACGTGGCTCGTTCCCACGCCAAGTGACCTGGTGCGCCGGCGGCCAGGCGCGGCGGACATCCACCTTCCTTTCCTCGCACCGAGGTCACCCGGCGTCGGTGCGAGAAGAGTTTTGCTTGATCTTTTTAACAGAAAACGAGGAGACAAAATCAAATGCGGACAAGATCGATAGCGGCAAGTGCGATGTATGTCGTGGCGGCCGCCGCCTGGGGGCAGTCGCCCAGCGTCAGCGGACCCTCAACCGCGCCGGCGCAAGACCTGCGTCGAGTGGAGTCGGAAGAGCAATCGCGTGCGCGGGAAGCGGCAGCGTCGACACTCACCATGTACGGACTGGTCGATTCAGGTGTGGAATACGTGACGGGTTCCACTGGCCATGTGACGCGCATGCCGTCACTCACTGGGAGCCTTCCGACGCGGTGGGGCGTCCGTGGTGTCGAAGACCTCGGAGCTGGTTTGCGTGGCATCTTCCTGCTTGAGTCCGGTTTCGGTCTCGACACGGGAACATTGAATCAAGGCGGGCGATTCTTCGGGCGACAATCTTTTGTCGGCTTTTCCGGGGGATGGGGGACCTTCACGCTGGGCAGACAGTACACCATGCTGTTCTGGTCGCTATTGGATACCGACGTCCTGGGGCCGAACATTTACGGCAGTGGATCGCTTGACAACTACATTCCAAACGCACGAGCCGACAACTCCATCGTCTATCGGGGCACCTTCGGTGGCTTGACAGTCGGTGCATCCTATAGTCTTGGCCGGGACGTCATCAATGCAGGTCCCAGCCCGGCCGGAACGAACTGCCCGGGCGAGAGCGCTACAGACAGCAAGGCTTGTCGCGAGTGGTCGATCCTGATGAAATACGACGGCTCCAGGTGGGGGGTAGCAATGGCTGTCGACGAGCTCAGGGGTGGTCCCGGTGCTTTTGCCGGCTTGGTGAGCAGCCAACTCACGGATCGTCGCGTCGTGGCGAACGGCTATGTGAAGCTTGGAGAAGGGCAAGTGTCCGCGGGGGTCATTCGGCGTGACAACGAGGGCAGCCTCACCACGCCCCGCAGCAACTTGTGGTACATCGGTGCAACCTATCCTGTGTTGCCCGCATTTACACTGGATGCGGAGGTCTTCCGGCTCGCGTACGAGAACAGCAAGAACGCAGCAAACCTCGCCGCAGTGCGTGGAACCTACTACCTGTCCAAGCGCACCGCGGTCTACGCAACGGCCGGGCACATCTCCAACGACGGCAATCTTGCCCTGTCAGTCAGCGCGGGGTCCGCCGTGGGTATCAGTCCTGGCCCCGGCGGGTCTCAGAACGGGGTTATGGTGGGCATGCGACATTCGTTCTGAGTTCAGGGGTCGCGACGGAGTTGCCGCGAGCCCCTTTCGAAGTCACGGCGCTCTCGATGAGTGGCGATCAATCGTTGGGACCGATCTCGAGTTCTTTGGCGACGCGTTCGAGACTGTCCGCGCGTGGCTTGGCGAATGCCAAGCCAGGTCACGCGGATCGGCACCCAGTACTCTGAGGCCGAATAATCGGGATGCAAGAAACGCGTGGCGCTCCCAATGTCGTCCACGCACGTCCGGCAGCCGGCCCAATTGCCAGAAATCGCGAAAGGCTTGTTCTGGCATAGCCGCTAACGGGGCCAGCGTGTCGAGCAGGTCACCTCCATGCCGGCCGCGAACGGTATTGTGTCTCGCATGTGCACAACTGGATTCAAGACGACTCCGGGAACTGGTCGCTCAGTTGCAATTGCATGGTCGAGTGAGGCCGCGACACCGACTGGCGGTTCACTCAGCCGTCGGTACCTTCTGGCCGAGAGCAATGTTTACACCTGACTGATGGCGGCCTGGTAGTAGCTCGCATCGACATACCGGTTGGTGTCCCCGAGGGCCGCCGGTGCCGAACCATGGCGCTGGCGAAGAGCGATGACCGTCTTCACGCCTTCCAGATCGATGCCTGCATCGGTTTGGAACCCATCCGGGGCTTCGAGCAGAGCGGCGGCCAACGCGCCGACGTCACGCTCATCCATCTGTGGCATGCGAAGGGCAAGAATGGATTCCGCTTTCGCCCGGTTTTTGGGACTGCGCATCCATCGCATGGCCAGCACGGAGGCCTTGATGAAGCCGACCAACTCGGCTCCATGCTGCTGCGCCCAAGGTCGGCGCGCGGATGCAACAACGCCTTGGTAGCGCCCCACGACATCCCAGGCCTTCGCCAGCAGATTGAAGCCCTTGGCGCCTGCAAGGCGGTCGAAGGGAGTAATCAGCAAGGTCGCATCAATGTGGCCCCGCTGAATTGCCTCGAAGCGCTGCAGAACGCCGCCCGCCTTCACCCATTCGATATCGTCGTCACCCAGCCCATGTCGCGCAATGATCTCCCGCAGCACGAAGGCATAGCCGGTGGTCAGTGCGTCGACCCCGAGACGACAGCCGCGAAGCTGTGCGATCGAAGTGATGCCCGGCGCGGAAACCAGCCGGAGGAACCCGCCGTCGCTTCCCATCGTCGCGACGACATCGGCAGCATGGCCGGGCCTTCCTTCGCCCTGGCCTTCGCGATAAGCAATCACGTTGTCCGCAGCAGTCATTGCAATGTCGGTCGCGCCGTCAATGAGCGAAGACATCTGCGCGACCGAACTGGGGGTATCGGAGATGTGTACGGTGATACCCGCGGCGGCAAAGAACCCAAGGTCTTGAGCCACCCACAGCGGCCAGTTGAAGCCACCCGGAAAAACAAGCACTCGCAGAGTGGCGCGGGACTGCACTGCGGCTGCAGGAGTTTGAGCAAATGCGGAGAAGCTCGGTACAAACGCCGCAGCGCTGGTCAACAGGAGGCGGCGGCGCAGGGATCCTTGGGGTGAGGCTGTCGAGAGGGCGGTGGGGGCGGGATGGCTCATTCTTGTCTCCGGTCGTTCGTTTTCCCAGCCATTGTTGGATCGATGCATCCGATGGGCTATGGCGTTGGAATGATTCCTGCCTATCAGTTCCATTGATGGCCACCAGCCGCCCGGTAGATCTGCGCAACGCCCGCGAACATCTCATACGACGGCAATCTTGCACTGTCAGCCAGCGCGGGGGCCGTGGGTACTAACGTCGCTCTGGCGGGCCTCGGAATGGGATCATCGGGGCATGCGGCACTCGATCCGAGCCCCCGCGACACGGTGGTTGATCCTTGATCCGTCAAACACGGAGGGACTGCCTCGTCGGTCTGTTGCGCCCTCGACCTCGAAGGCGTCTACTCACCGGTCTCGAAGGGCACCCTCAGGGAGTCGAAAAGAGTGACGAATACGCTGCGCAGCCACTCGCTGCCGGGGTCGCGATGGAATCTTTGATGCCACGTCATCGAAACATCGAAAGCCGGGAACTGCACTGGCGGCTCTACGAGCTGCAACTGCATATGGGAAGCGACCATCGCCCCGAGATTGCTGGGCACTGCGCCAATCAAGTTTGTGCTCGCGACTATGGGGCCCACACAGAGAAAGCTGTGCACTCTCAACGCCACTCTTGCCTTGATACGGACCCCAGAGAGCACCTTCTCCACAGCGGCGGCGTGCTGCATTCCTTCAGGGCCGGCCACCACATGCGCCAGTTCGCGAAGCTGGTCGCGGCGCAGGGTGCCCTTGACGTTGGGGTGATCCTTGCGGGCGACGTATACGAATCTTTCGCGAAACAAGCGGCGCTGGTGCATCTGTTTGCCCAGGTCGCTGAGATAGCCCACAGCGAGATCGATTTGGCCGGACGCCAGTCCGTCGAACAGCTCGCCGTGGCTCGGCGAAACCACTTCGATGACGACCTGGGGTGCCACGTCAGCGAGATGCAACATCAAACGAGGCAGAAATAGCCGCTCGCCGATATCGCTCATCGCGACCCTGAAGGTGCGGGCCTCGTCGCCTTGACTGAAGGTGGGTCGGTTGACGGTTGCCCGCAGGATCTCGAGCGCCGAGCTTACGGGAGATACCAGCGCATCAGCAAACGGGGTCGGTACCACGCCACGTTGTTGCCGTACGAACAACGCGTCGCCATACATCTCCCGCAACCGCCCGAGCCCTCGGCTGACCGCGGGCTGGGTCAGGCCGAGTTGTGCACCGGCCGCCGTCAGATTGCGCGTGCGATAGACCGTCTCGAAGAGTTCGAGCAGATTGAGATCGACCTGCCGCGAAAGGAGCCGGGAGGGGTGGCCTTGCTTGACATGTATGGATGACATATCACGAATTCTAATTTTTCATTTCCGGAATGTCATGGGCCTTCTTAAAGTTGGGGCTGCCAGAACAAGGAGACCTCCGGTGATCAATTTGCTCGACATTCGATATGTGCGACTCGGTACGCAGAAGCGCGACCAGGCGGACCGGTTTGCGCGCGAAGTGCTTGGGCTCGAGCGCGCACGGCAGGAGGCGGGCGGCTCGTACTTCCGCAGCGACAATCGCGACCACACCCTGGTGTACTTCGATGGTGACCCGGCGGACCACACGGTGGGCTTCGAGTTGCGCACTGCCGACGAACTGGATATGGCCGCTGCTGAACTCAGCAACGCGGGTATCGAGGTTCGTCACGGTTCCGTGGACCAATGCGAGCAACGTCACGTACGCAGCTTCATCCACTTCAAGGACCCCACCGGCAATAAGATCGATCTCGTGCTAGGCCCCCACCACAGCGGGCGCCGCTATTTTCCGTCGCGGGATGCCGGCATCACGGGCTTCAGCCATGTCGGGCTGTGTACGACCGACGCCCAGCGCGACGAGCGGTTCTGGACTCAGATGCTCGGAGCACGGGTGAGCGACCGCATCGGCGATGCGCCACTGCTGCGGATCGACGAGGTACATCACAAGGTGGCCATGTTCCCGACGACCCGCTCGGGCGTGCAGCACGTCAACCACCAAGTCGAGAGCGTGGACGACATCATGCGCGCGTGGTACGTGCTCCAGGAGAAGGGGATCAAGATCGCCTTCGGTCCGGGTCGCCACCCGACTTCCGGTGCGCGCTTCCTCTACTTCTACGGGCCTGACGGGATGATCTTCGAGTACTCCACCGGCGTGCGCTTGATCACCGCGGAAGACGAGTTGACTTACCAGCCGCGGCAGTTTCCTCGCGGAAACGAATCGTTCTGCATGTGGGGGGCCGTGCCCGACATCGCAGAGTTTCGTGACCCCGCATGAGGGGCGTCACCTTGAACGCCGCTCCATCCGATCAGCGCGCTTTGCGCATCGCTGCCCGCGCGCTGGCGCGCCATGGCTTGGCGCACGCGTACGGCCACTGCAGCCTTCGGCTCGACGATGGCCACTTCCTGGTCTGCGCGTCGCAGCCGATGGGTCTGATCGCCCCGGGCGATCCCGGCACCGTGGTGCCGATCTTTGGCGCGTTGCCGGCCGGTGTTTTGGGCGAGGTCCGATTGCACCAGCAGATATACCAGCGGCAAGCCCACGTCAACGCCGTGACCCGAACGATGCCGCCTTCACTGATGACGCTTGGTACGGCGCGGCGTACACCCCGGCCTCGTCACGGGATGGGCGCCTACTTCGGTAGTGGCGCGGCCTTGTGGGACGACCCCCAACTCGTGCGGGATGACGACCGCGCCGCCGCGGTGATCGATGCAATGGGAAGCGCCAACGCCATCGTGATGCGGGGCAATGGCGTCCTGGTCACGAGCGACAAGCTGGCCAAGGCCGTGGTGCTGACGTGGTATCTCGAGGACGCAGCACGCATCGAGCTTGCCGTATTGGCTGCCGGCCTGCAGGACGAATCCGTCGTGCTTGATGCGAATGAGCGCCGGCAGCGAGCCACGGATGCCGGCGGCATCTTCGAGCGCATGTGGCAGTACCTTGCCGCAGGGGACCCAGAAATCAATATCCAGGAGGAATCAGCGTGATTCTCAACTTCATCAATGGCGAATATCGCGAGGGCCGCGGTGGGCGAGCTTTCGACGACATCAACCCGGTTGACGGCACACTCATCGACAAGGTCAGCGAGGCCGCTCGCGAGGACGTGGACGACGCGGTACGCGCGGCGCGCGAGGCGCTCGAAGGCCCCTGGGGCTCCCTCAAGCTGGCCCAACGCGCCGACCTGCTGTACGCGCTCGCTGCAGAGATCGATCGGCGGGCGGAGGACTTCATTGCAGCGGAGGTGGCGGACACAGGCAAGCCCCGCTCGCTGGCATCGCATCTCGACATTCCGCGCGGCGCAGCGAATTTCCGTGTGTTCGCGGATGTGGTTCGCAATGTGCCGACGGAAGCCTTTGCCAGCCATGCGCCGGACGGCAAGCCCGCGCTGAACTATGCTTCGCGGCGGCCCAAAGGCGTGGTCGCAGTGGTGTGCCCGTGGAATCTGCCGCTGCTTCTGATGACATGGAAGGTCGGCCCCGCACTTGCTTGCGGCAATACCGTCGTGGTCAAGCCGTCGGAGGAAACACCCGCCACGGCGGCGCTGCTGGGTGAAGTCATGAACACCGTGGGCATTCCCAAGGGTGTCTACAACGTGGTCCACGGGTTTGGGCCGGACTCTGCTGGCGAATACCTCACGACGCATCCGGACATCGATGCGATCACCTTCACCGGTGAGACGCGCACGGGTGCCGCGATCATGCGAGCCGCTTCTGAAGGCATCAAGCCCGTGTCGATGGAACTCGGTGGCAAGAACGCTGCAGTGGTGTTCGCGGATGCCGACCTGGACGTCACCATCGCGGGGCTGACCCGCTCGGTCTTCGAGAACTCGGGCCAGGTGTGTCTTGGCACGGAGCGGGTGTACGTGCAGCGACCGGTTTTCGATGCCGTCGTGGAGCGATTGGCCGCTGCGGCCGCGCGCTTGAAGCCGGGCAGGCCTGACGACGCCGAAGCCAACTTCGGCCCCCTTGTTTCGGCCGAACATCAGGCCAAGGTGCTGGGCTACTACGCCTTGGCGAGGGATGAGGGCGCGACGGTGGTCTACGGCGGGGGCGTGCCGAAGGTTCCGGCCGCGCTCAAGGGTGGCGCATGGATCGAACCGACGGTGTGGACAGGTCTGCCGCATGGGTCGCGTGTGGCCAGCGAAGAGATCTTTGGCCCGTGTTGCTGCGTAATCCCGTTCGACCATGAACCGGAAGTGCTGCAGATGGCGAATGACACCCGCTACGGCCTTGCCGCTTCGGTTTACACGCAGGATGTCGACAGGGCGCACCGGTTCTCTGCCGCCTTGAAGGTCGGCGTCGTGTGGGTCAACACCTGGTTCCTTCGGGACCTGCGTACCGCCTTCGGTGGCTCCGGTGCATCCGGCATCGGCCGCGAGGGAGGCGTTCACTCGCTCGAGTTCTATACCGAGCTATCCAACGTTTGCATCAAGTTCAATGGGGCGGCGCAATGAGTGTAAAAGACATCGAAGCGGCAGCGGAGTCGCTGTGGAGCGCGGCAGCGAGCGGCAAGGCGATCGCTCCATTGAGGGAGACATTCCCCGGGTTCGGAACCGAGGAAGCCTATGCCGTCCAGGAGATCAATACGCAGCGCAAGTTGCGAGAGGGCAGCCGGTTGATCGGCCGGAAGATTGGCCTCACGGCGAAGGCGGTACAAAGGCAACTCGGCGTCGATCAGCCCGACTACGGGATGCTGTTCGCCGACATGGCGGTCGCGGACGGCGAAGCCGTCCCCTGGTCCGCGCTGATGCAGCCCAAGGTCGAGGCAGAGGTGGCGCTGGTCATGGAGCACGACTTGCTCGACCCCGGCATCTCGATGGCGCAACTGCTGCGAAGCGTTGCCTTCGCGCTGCCCGCCATCGAGATCGTGGGCAGCCGCATCGCTGACTGGAACATCCGTTTCGTTGACACCGTGGCGGACAACGCCTCGAGCGGGTCCTTCGTGCTCGGAAATACACCGGTTCGACTGGATGGCCTGGACCTGCGTCTCGCGGGTATGGTCATGGAGCGAAAAGGGGAGCAGGTGAGCCTGGGTGCAGGGGCTGCGTGTCTGGGCCATCCGCTCAATGCGGCCTTGTGGCTAGCCAACAAGATGGCCGGATTGGGTCGCGGACTGAAGGCCGGCGACGTCGTACTCACCGGTGCGCTGGGGCCGATGGTGCCGGTCAACCCTGGAGATGTTTTCGAAGCCCGGATCCAGGGCCTCGGTTCGGTACGCGCAGTGTTCGAGGAGCAAAACAAGTGAACCAGCAACGCATGGCAACCCTGGCGCAGCGCGTCGACGCAGCGGCGCTTCACGCGAAGCCCATCGCGCAGTTCGCCCAGAATGAAGCAGTTGGTGTCGACGATGCCTATGAGATCCAGCGTGGCTCGATCGCCCAGCGCGTCGAGCGTGGCGAACGGCGCACAGGCGTCAAGATGGGCTTCACCAGCCGCGCAAAGATGGTCCAGATGGGTGTGCACGACATGATCTGGGGCCGGCTCACCGATGCGATGGCCGAACAGGATGGTGGGCAGGTGGCACTGAGCAGGTTTGTCCATCCGCGTGTCGAGCCCGAACTGGCCTTCCTCCTCGGCAAACCGCTGCCCGCGGGCGCCAGCCTCGCGCAGGCGCTCGACGCCGTGGTCGCAATCGCTCCGGCGCTTGAAATCATAGATTCTCGCTTTGAGAACTTCCGCTTCTCGCTGGAGGACGTCATTGCCGACAACGCGTCGTCGTCGGGCTACGTGATTGGACCGTGGTGCGATCCGCGGCAGGACTTCAGCAACCTGGGGCTCATTTTGTCGATCGACGGTGTGCCGCGCCAAGTCGGAAGCACGGCGGGAATCCTGGGCAATCCCTTGCGTTCCCTGGTCGCCGCCGCGCGGCTGAGTGCTGGCGCGGGGGAGCCCTTGGAGGCAGGGTGGCTGGTAATGGCCGGCGGCGCCACCGCTGCCGAAGCTTTGGGGCCCCACCAGCACGTTGCGCTCGAGATGCAAGGACTCGGCCGCGTTGAATTCAACACTACCGAATGAGGCGAACATGCCGTTGATCCAGGTCACCCTTATAGAAGGCCGTGGCGCCGAAGCCAAGACTGCCTTGATCCAAGGTCTCACCGATGCTGCAGTCGAAGCCATCGCTGCACCGCGCGACTCAGTGCGCGTGATTATCCAGGAAGTGCCAGCCGCGCATTGGGGTGTGGGTGGTGTTCCCAAGGGCGGCACCCCGGCCGAGGAGGCGCACTGTGGCTGATCGAAAATTGAAGGCGGCCATCATCGGCAGCGGCAACATCGGAACGGACTTGATGATCAAGATCCTGCGCCACGGCCACCGCATCGAAATGGGCGCGATGGTCGGCATCGACGCCGCGTCGGATGGCTTGGCGCGCGCGTCGCGAATGGGTGTCTCCACCACCCACGAAGGTGTGGAGGGCCTCGCACGTCTGCCCGTGTTCGCGGACATCGACATCGTGTTCGACGCAACGTCCGCCGGCGCGCATGTCAAGAACGATGCCTTCCTGCGCGAACTCAAGCCAGAGATTCGCCTGGTCGACCTCACGCCTGCGGCGCTCGGGCCCTACTGCATTCCCGTGGTCAACGGCCTGGCGCATCTCGACGCGCTCAACGTCAACATGGTCACCTGCGGTGGTCAGGCCACCATTCCGATGGTCGCAGCCGTTTCCCGCGTGGCAGAGGTTTACTATGGCGAGATCGTCGCCAGCATTTCGAGCAAGAGCGCCGGTCCTGGGACACGCGCCAACATCGACGAGTTCACGGAGACCACATCGAAGGCGATCGAAGTGGTGGGTGGCGCCGCCAAAGGCAAGGCCATCATCGTTTTGAATCCGGCGGAGCCGCCATTGATGATGCGCGACACGGTCTACACGCTCAGCGAATTCGCGGACGAGGAAAAGATCGCCGAATCGGTGGAGCGTATGGCTGCCGATGTGCAGGCCTACGTTCCGGGCTATCGCCTCAAACAGAAGGTCCAGTTCGACCGGATCGAGACTGACCGGCCGATCCGAATCCCAGGCGTGGGTGCGCGCATGCACGGGCTCAAGACTTCCATCTTCCTGGAGGTGGAAGGCGCTGCGCACTACCTGCCCGCCTACGCGGGCAACCTGGACATCATGACCAGCGCGGCCCTGCGTACCGCCGAATCGATGGCCGAGCGGATGCTCGACGCCGTCTCTGCCTGAGGAAAATGCAATGAGTCAGGACGTGAGTAAGAAGATCTATATCTCCGACGTGACGCTGCGCGACGGCAGCCATGCCATTCGCCACCAGTACAGCATCGAGCAGGCCAAGCAGATCGCCAAGGCGCTCGACGAAGCCAAGGTCGATTCCATCGAGGTTGCGCACGGCGATGGCCTGCAGGGAGGCAGCTTCAACTACGGATTCGGCGCCCACAGCGACGTGGAGTGGATCGAGGCGGTGGCCAGCGTGATCAAGCACGCCAGGATCGCGACGCTGCTACTGCCGGGGATTGGGACGGTGCACGACCTCAAGGCTGCCTATGACGCTGGCGCGCGCATCGTTCGTGTCGCCACGCACTGTACCGAGGCCGACATTTCTAGACAGCACATCGAATATGCGCGGCACCTCGGGATGGAAGCCGTGGGCTTTCTCATGATGAGCCACATGACCTCGCCGCAAGCGTTGGCGCAGCAGGCCGAGCTGATGGAAGGCTACGGCGCTACCTGTTGCTATGTGGTGGATTCGGGCGGCGCGTTGAGCATGAGCGATGTGCGCGACCGGTTTCGCGCTTTCAAGGACGTGCTGAAGCCCGAGACGCAGACGGGAATGCACGCGCATCACAACCTGAGCCTCGGCGTAGCAAACAGCATCGTCGCGGTCGAAGAGGGCTGCGACCGCGTGGATGCCAGTCTTGCAGGCATGGGCGCTGGCGCAGGTAATGCTCCCCTGGAAGTGTTCGTTGCCGCAGCTGCTCGCCTGGGTTGGAACCACGGAACGGACCTGTACAAGCTGATGGACGCGGCCGACGACATTGTCCGACCGCTGCAGGATCGGCCCGTGCGTGTAGACCGAGAGACGCTGGCGCTGGGCTATGCAGGCGTGTATTCGAGCTTCTTGCGGCATTCGGAAGTGGCTGCCAAAAAGTATGGCCTGAAGACCGTCGACATCCTTGTCGAGCTAGGACGGCGCCGCATGGTTGGCGGGCAGGAGGACATGATCGTTGACGTGGCGCTCGATTTGCTGAAGAGCGTCGAGCATGAGCGCATGCATCAGCCACCGGTGATGAGTGAGGCTGGCTGACGCCGCGTTTTGCGCGGACGCACCGACATGCCTCCAAGCGCAGTGGAAAGCGTGTCCGTGGCCGGCGAATAAGTAGGTGTCTTGTAGCTGGACACGCAAGATGTGCGCGCATCCAGAGCTGCATGTGACTACAGAGAATGACAAGGAGACTTTGATGAATCGAATGATCGTTCGCCGATCGCTTCTGGCCCTGGCGATCTCGATGGTTGCCGCGGTCTCCGCGGCGCAGGCGCAGTCCGGGGGCTCGAAGTGGCCCAGCCAGCCGGTGCGCTTCGTGGTGCCATTTCCTGCCGGATCGGCGCCCGATGTGTTGATCCGCTTTGTGGGGGTCAAGCTCACCGAGAAGTGGGGCCAAGCGGTCGTCATCGACAACAGGCCTGGCGGCAGCGGTGTGATCGGCATGAATACCCTCCTCACCGGCCCCACGGATGGAACTACCTTCGGTTTCGTGCAAGGCTCTGCAATCTCAGTGGCTCCGAGCACGATCAAGGGAGTCAGCTACGATTTCAATCGCGACTTCGTGCCGGTGACGCTGGCGGCAGTCGCGCCATTCATCCTGGCTGTTCCAAGCGACTCGCCCTACAAGACGCTTGGGGATTTGATTTCCGCCGCGAAGACCAAGCCGCAAGGGATCGAAGTCGCTGACAACGGCCGTGGTACTGCACCGCATCTCGCCTCCGCACTGCTCGGTCTCCAGTCGGGTGCCCAATTCCTGGAGGTGCACTACCCAGGCGGTGCCCAAGCCATGCAGGCGACGCTTGGCGGTCAAACCAAGATGATGGTCGAGACCTACAACGTTGTGGCCGGAAATGTCCAGGGCGGCAAGATGCGCGTGCTGGCCTCGATGAGCGACCGGGCAGAACCTGGTCTGGAGAAGTTTCCGCTTGCGAAAGACACAGTGCCGGGCGCCGTCGCGTTTGGCTGGTTTGCTGTGATTGCGAAGAAAGGGGTCGACGCCGCCATTCTCGCCAAGCTCAACAGGGACATCGGTGAGGCTTTGCTGCTGCCGGATGTGACCGCCAAGTCGCGTGAGCTCGGCACGTATCCTCGTCCCGGAACCCCGGAGCAGCTCGCGAAGTACATCGATGACGATCGAAGGACTTGGCAAGGAGTTCTAGACAAGCTGAACATCAAGCCGGAATAGCGTTTGCTGAGTTCGTTCAAAGTTAGACCGGAATTCCATCAAATTAATGGCG
Organism: Variovorax sp. J31P207; assembly: GCF_030316965.1. Classification (NCBI taxonomy): domain Bacteria; kingdom Pseudomonadati; phylum Pseudomonadota; class Betaproteobacteria; order Burkholderiales; family Comamonadaceae; genus Variovorax; species Variovorax sp. J31P207. The sequence continues at coordinate 961,470 of NZ_JASZYN010000002.1, read as the reverse complement.
TTATTTTGACGACGATGAGCGTAAGTGCCTGATTCATAAAAAGAATTCCCGAGATGGGCGTATCGGTCCCGATGACCCTTCGGACGTCATGACATCTCATGCGTCGCGCCTTGTGTGAGAGTCTATCCGGACAGTGCGCTCAGGGATTTCGGCTCACGTTCGGTTGTCGCCTTCGGTTAGTAAGCACTTCGCTCTGCCACGCACGTCGCTGGAACGTCCAAGCGTCCTCCCCGATCGCTTCAGGTTCTGCGTCAAAGGAGGAGGGCGATGACCTTGCCGCACAGATTTGCCAAGGACCGACCTGTCGGGTTCTCTGTTGTTGTTGGCCATGGTCTTGTCCAATAGAGACCCAGCCGCTTCCGGCCCAGGAGCAGACCCCCATGACCACTCGGCTTCCCCTCGGAATCGCCTTGTTGCTCGTTGTGACCGCCGTCGCGGCCGCCGGCATCTGGCTTGCTCGCGAGGTGTCGATAGACAAGTGCTTGGACCGGGGAGGCGCGTGGGACCACGAGCAAGCGCGTTGCCTCGTGCAGTCGCGGTAGTGCACAGCGACGAGGGGTGGTCGAGCAGAGGATTGGTGCTGATCGGGCCGGTGAGGCGCTCACCCGATACTTAGCAATCTGTCGCGCGATGAATGCGCGCCGCGATTGCTTCAAAACGCTGGCGAGGAGCGCTCGACTGCCTAGTTGCGCCTCCACTCGCGCCCGGCGAGGCATGCGCCGAGCGCGCGAGGGGACCGTGGGTGTCCGGGCTATTGACCTACGACGCGCTTCGTTGTCAACCTCGTCTCCGAATGGGGTTCCTCAATCGAACGCCCTTGAGCGTACGCTGATATCTCGACCGGAGACAAGGCTCTCGCCGTTTCACTTCTTTGCCGGCAGGCCCGGTGCGGTGGTCACCGTCAGGTATTGCCACAAGGGAAGGTGAATTCGCTCTTCGATCTGCCACACGGGCGCTTCTGAGGTGCCACCGACGCGCCGCCATTTATCGTCATAACGCAAGCCTCGCACCATGACATCAGCACCCGCTTCGGTTGATTCCATCAAATGCGCAATCGCATGGGTCTGGCTCGTTGCAGTATCACCTTCACCGAGTGCACCAGGCCCGACTCGGTGTGGACGCCGAGATGACTCTTCATCCCAAAGCGCCAGGCATTTCCCTTCTTGATCTGATGCATCTCCGGGTCACGCGCCTTGCGCTGGCTCTTCGTCGAGTCGGGGGCGGCGATGATGTTCGCGGCGACGAAAGTGCCGCATCGCGAACTCAGCGCTGGCAGGCTGCGTAGGCTCAGACACATGTCGCCCCAAGTTGGACGACCCTTGGCCGAACCTTGCGAAAGCAGGCTTTCGGGGCGACTTCAGATTCGGGCCGAGGTTGAGGACGCCTGGTCTTTCGCGCGCCGACCAACTAGTCTTCGACTTTGAATGCCGGCAATCCCTGTTTTATGTCGCTATCTGCGGTAGGGCTGGGCACTATCTTGCCACCGGCATGGCGAACTCGGCGCCCTTGCCGATGCTCTCCGGCCAGCGCTGCATGATCGACTTCTGCTTGGTGTAGAAGCGCACGCCTTCCTCGCCGTAGGCGTGCATGTCGCCGAACAGGCTCTTCTTCCAGCCGCCGAAGCCGTGCCAGGCCATTGGCACCGGGATCGGCACGTTGATGCCCACCATGCCGACCTGGATGCGCCGGCTGAACTCGCGCGCCACGTTGCCGTCGCGCGTGAAGCAGGAGACGCCGTTGCCGAACTCGTGGGCGTTGATCAGGTCCACCGCCTCCTTGAGGTCGTGCACCCGCACGCAGGACAGCACCGGGCCGAAGATCTCTTCCTTATAGATCCGCATCTCGGGCGTGACGTGGTCGAACAGCGTGCCGCCCATCCAGAAGCCCTCGTCGCAGCCTTCGCCGGCGGCGCTGGCGTCGAAGCCGCGGCCGTCCACCACCAGCTTGGCGCCTTCCTTCTCGCCCTGGGCGATGTAGCCCGTGATGCGCTCGTGCGCGGCGCGGGTGACGATCGGGCCCATCTCGGCGGCCAGGTTGGTGCCGTTGAGCACCTTCAGCGTCTTCGCCCGCTCGGTCAGCAGTGGCATCACGCGGTCGGCCACGTCGCCCACCAGTACCGCCACCGAGATCGCCATGCAGCGCTCGCCGGCCGAGCCGTAGCCCGAGCCGATGAGGGCGTCGACGGTCTGCTCGATGTCGGCGTCGGGCATCACCACCATGTGGTTCTTGGCGCCGCCGAGCGCCTGCACGCGCTTGCCGTGGCGGGCGCCCGTTTCGTAGATGTAGTTGGCGATCGGGGTCGAGCCGACGAAGCTGATGGCCTTCACGTCGGGGTGCTCCAGCAGCGCGTCGACCGCCTCCTTGTCGCCTTGCACGACGTTGAAGACGCCGTCGGGCAGGCCGGCCTCCTTGAGCAGTTCGGCCATGCGCAGCGAGGGGCTCGGGTCGGTCGGGCTGGGCTTCAGCACGAAGGTGTTGCCGGCCGCGATCGCCACCGGGAACATCCACATCGGCACCATCACCGGGAAGTTGAAGGGCGTGATGCCGGCCACCACGCCGAGCGGCTGGCGCAGGGTCCAGTTGTCGATGCCGGTGGAGACCTGGTCGGTGAAGTCGCCCTTGAGCAGCTGCGGGATGCCGCAGGCGAACTCGACGATGTCGATGCCGCGGGTGACCTCGCCCTGGGCGTCGGTGAAGACCTTGCCGTGCTCGGCCGTGATCAGGTGGGCCAGCTCGTCCTTGTGCTTGTTGAGCAGCTCGAGGAACTTGAACATCACGCGGGCGCGGCGGATCGGCGGCGTGTCGGCCCAGGCCGGGAAGGCGGCCTGGGCGGCGGCCACCGCGGCATCGACGTCCGCCTTGGCGCCCAGGGCAACCTTGGCCGTGACGCGCCCACTGGCCGGGTTGGTCACGTCCCGGGTGCAGCCGGAGGTGTTGGCCGCGCGGCGGCCACTGATGAAGTGTTCAAGGTGGGAAACGGTCATGCTCGGTTGAATAAGTTCAGATGGGGGAGTCTTGGAAGAGCAGTCTAGGAGTGCCGCTGCCTTGGCACTAGAGGTCACCGATTGAATTCATTGTTCGCTTTGGTGAACAATAGGTGATGGAAAGAACAAGTTTGGAAGGCCTATGGGGCCATGTGTATTGGCTCAACGTCCTGGCGCAGCAAGGAAGCTTCACCGCCGCTGCGCGGCGCCTGGGTGTGAGCAAAGCCGGTGTAAGCCAACGGATTGCGGAGCTGGAGCGCCAAGCCGGCATGCAACTGGTGCAGCGTACGACCCGAAGCGTGCGTCTCACTGAAGCCGGGCAACGCCTGGTGAACGAGACACGCTCGTCGTTTGATGCGATCGCCCACAGCTTCGAAGGCATCCGTGACATGAGCGAGGCGCCAAGTGGTTTACTGCGCGTGAGCGCGCCGGTAGCGCTGGCGCGGCAGCATCTCGTGCCGCGCTTGCACGAGTTCCTGCGCGCTTATCCGGGCGTTCGACTGGAACTGGAGTTGTCGGACCGGTTGGTGTCGATTGCCACGGAGGGCTTTCACCTTGCGATCCGGCATACCGCCACGCCCCCCGACACCCATGTCGCCTGGGCGCTGTGCGAGACGCGCTCGGTGCTCGTGGCCAGCCGCGCGTATCTGCGGCGCGCGGGATCACCCGCGCACCCGCAAGACTTGTTGGCACACGAGTGTCTGCACTACCCCCGCGAGGGCGATACGCCGGCCTGGCACTTCGTGGAGCGCGCGGCTTCGCGCAGAGGTGCGGGGACGCAGGCGCCGCGCGTGACGATCCCGGTAAAGGGCGTCTTGGCAGCCAACAACAGCGAGGCGTTGCGTGATGCCGCGTTGAGCGGACTGGGTGTTGCGCTGTTGCCTGACTTTTCCGCGCAGGCCGTCGTGCGCGCTGGACGACTGGTGGAGGTCCTGCCGCGCTGGGAGCCGGTCGGCGCCTTTGCTGAGCGGTTGTATGCGATCCGGCCCTATGCGCCCTATGTGCCCAAGAGGGTCACTGCTTTCGTGAACTGGCTGCGCGAGGCATTCACCGGGGGCTTCTCTTTAAAGGCAGGCGCCGGGGACTGAAGCGTCCGCCTGGCGCACCAGCCGAGGTGGCTGCACGCTTACTTCGAGCAGGCTGACGAATGGCTGACAAATATGCGCTTGTCGCGACATGGGGTCGCGACTCCAACCTGGACCGGACATCGCGCCCCAACGAAGCGCTCTGCCATCCCGCTCGACCGACGACGTTCAGTGGTGGCTTGTCGACTGCTCCCAGGACGTGTGTGCCGTGCCGAGTACTCGGCGCTCTGATGATCCACCAACAACGCATAAACGTCACCAAGCCCGCAAGCCGCACAGTTCTCTGGTCCGGCCGACGCCGACGCCAGCCAGATTGTCGATCACGACCAGTAGCGCGCATCTCACCGCCACTACACCAGCCGGGAGAGCAGCCGTTCACCTCTTTCCGCCACCGGGAACAGGATCTTCTTCAAGCACCTGCCCCAGGGCATCAGTGAGACGCAGGCAATCCTGCCATTCTCCGGCTGATGCTCGAGCGGCACTTGGATCAGCGACTTTGTCGCCCCGAGCGCCGCAATGGAGGCGAATCGGCGAAGTTCCGCACAGTCTGCCACTTTGCGTCCGAACCGGCAATTGGGCAATGTAGCAAGGGTTTTTCCTTATTTGCCTAACATTGTCTGCTCGAAGCAATTCATTATACTTAGAGATCTAATCATAATGGGGCAACCCATGACGTTAGTGTTTTGCCCAACGCCCACCAACAGCCTGGCTCCACGCTGAAAGTGTTCCTGGCGAGCCAGCGTTCTGAGGCTGCGATGTTCAGCTGGCATACACCTAGACGCCGCGTAGCGGCCACAGTGCGACAACCACCGAGAGACGAGCGAATGTACAGAATCACCCCGCTTTTCACCTGCCGTGCGATACCTAATCTGCTTGCCTTGATAATGCTCGGCGTCTGTGTCGTCTCAGCCGCAGCACAAGACACGGACGCTTATCCAACCAAGCCCATTCGCCTGATCGTCCCGTTCCCCGCAGGCGGTGGCGGCGATACCCTAGCGCGCCTCGTCATGACGCGCGTGGGCAAGGAATTGGGCCAGCCCATGGTGGTGGAAAACCTGCCTGGAGCCGGCGGCAACATTGGCTCCCAGAAGGCGGCCAGGGAGCCGGCCGACGGCTACACCGTTCTTTACGGCACCAATGGCACATTCGGCATCAACCACACGCTCTACAAGAATGCCGGGTTCGATCCAATGCGGGACTTCATGCCTGTGTCCCAACTCACCCGGATCGCTGCGCTGGTGACCGTGCGGGCCGGTCTGCCGGTTGACAATTTCCCCGACCTACTTAAACTGATCCGCTCTTCGCCCGGCAAGCTTACCTATGGTTCGGCTGGCAATGGCACCACATCGCACCTGGCGACCGAACTGCTCAAGGCGGCAGCGGGTGTCTCGATCGTCCACGTGCCCTACCGCGGTGGCGCGCCCGCATTGACTGATCTACTCGGCGGGCAGATCGACATTCTGATCGACGTGATCCCCAACGTAGCTGGAGCGGTGCAAGGCGGAAGAATCAAGGCGCTCGCCGTCACGACTGCAAGCCGCGTCGGCTCGCTCCCAAGTACTCCGACCGTTGCCGAGTCCGGCGTTCCTGGGTTCGACGTGAGTGCCTGGGATGCGATTTTCGTTCCCAAGGGAACGCCCTCTCAAGTTGTACAACGACTGCAGGCAGCCGTCCGCAAGGCACTTGATGATCCCCAAATCAGGCAGCAACTGGCGGAGCGTGGCGCCGAGCCCGCGGCAGCAGGCCCTGAGGCCTTGACGCAATTCGTCAAGAGCGAACTGATCCGGTGGGGCCAGGCCGTCAAGGGTTCTGGCGCCACGATCGAATGAATCGCATCAGCAAGGAAAGGAGCAATGCATGAGCACCGCACCCTCTACCGGCGACTACATCGGCCTTCCGTCCGCATTGCCGAGTGCCATCACTGAGACAAAGCATTTTTTTCAGGCCTTAGACAACTTCACGCGAACTTTTGCATTTAGGCCTGGTGATCGCGTCCTGATGCTGGCGGACCCGCTGCTGGACCCCCGCGTCATGGACGCCGTCCAAGGGCATGCCAGGGCACGGGGCGCCACTGTGCGCGTGTACATGGAGCCGAACTCCCGCGTGACTGAGGTGCCGCAGGAATGCAAGGCGATGGTTGAGGCTGCGACCTTTGTCGTGTCAACTTGGTTCTGCTCGATCATTGACCCCTACTTCATCGCAATGCGCAAGCGGGGCCAGCGCTGGGTCAAGATCACCTACTTCCGCAATTTGGATCTGCTGCACACAGAACAGGCACGCTTCCCGATCGAGCTGATCGGTGAGATTACACGAGCGACCGCTCGTCGATATCCACAGGGCGTTCCCTTCGATCTGCGCTTCACCGACCAACGAGGCAGTGACTTCAAGATCTCCTTCACGCCTACCATGCGCGACAACATGCTGGCAACCAACCGTTGGCGTGGGAAGACGACCGCTGACGAAGACGGCTGCTATGTCCACTACTTGGCTTCGCACGGACCGAACCTGTGGGATCACAACGCGGTAAAGAACGATCTCACCCAGACAACGCAAATGTCGGGTGTGTTGTATCCACAATGGGCTGTGGGCTTCCGCGCCCCGTTTGCCGAGCGAATCGGCGTTCATTTCGATGGTGAGTACGTCAGTCGGGTAGAGGGCGAATCGAGCGATGCAGCGCTGCTCCGCGAGATGCTGGTTGGCGGTCGGATGATCGAGGGGGGAGGCTGCGGCTTCAACCCAAAGGCACCGCGCCACACGATCTATCCTGCGGGGTCCAACTCGCCGGGTGCGCTGCATTTCGGGATCGACCTGGTCAAGCCTGCAGACTACATCCGCCGCACCATGCCAGACTGGGAAGAGCCGCCAGTCCATGTCGATCTGGTGACGCTCGATGCCACAGTCACCGCAGGCGACAACATGCTAGTCGAAAGCGGTTTCCTGTGCGCCCTTCGAGACCCTGAAGTTGTGCGGCTGGCACAGCGATATGGAGATCCGCTCGATCTGCTGGAGGCTCAGGTTCTGTAGCGCTGTAGTCATCGCGCGCCGGGTGGCGTGCTGCCCGCGTTTGGTTGTACCGGTGAGGGCGCCCTCCGTGCGCTGTCAGGCCAGCGGGTTGCATGTGCACAGGGTCGAGGGATTCGGAACGGTGCAACTGCCGTTCACACTGGACCCACGCCGGAGCTATCCGGACGCCATTGAAATGTGCGAAGCCTTCTGCTCGCCGCCAAGGAGAGGTCTGCTGGCGGATACGGAGGTCGCTTACTGCACCATTCGTTCCAAGCTAAAGCGCCACGACCTGTGCATTTCGTGACAAGGCTATAACACTTCAAGGCCTTTCAGGTTTCAGAACCATCCGCAAGGCACGTTGAATTCAGCCGATGGTGCTCTCGGGTCCGAGAACCTGATCGTGCGCCAAATTGTCCAGCATCAGCAGCAGGCATCGACGAGTGTGCGCTACGTCGGCGGCGCTCATCCTGCGGACCGCCACCGCATTGACTTCTTCGGCCAGGGGAACGAGCTTCTTCTTCAGAGCCTTCCCCTTAGGAGTGAGGAACACATAGATATTCTTCCGGTTGTCTGGCAGCCGCTCGCGTGTGATGTAGCCCAGCTCTTCCATCGCGCGAAGCGCGACCACCGTCGTCGGCTCCATCACACCAGCTTCGTGGCTCAGCACACGCTGAGTGATCCCATCTTGTTCCCACAGGATACGCAGGAACGTCCAGTGACCGAGCGAGACACCGTGTGGCGTGAGCCTTGCCTGGAGCGATCGCAGGAAGCTCCTGGTGGCGTCCTTCACGAGGTGGGCCAAGCGGTCGTTCGGCACGGCCTCGTGCCAATGCTTCAGAAGGCGTTTGGAAACGTCTGATTCGCGCTCAGGGGTAGATGACGGCATGAACTCCATTTTTGCACGATTTAACGAAGGGAAGTTGCGGCACGATCTTCCCTGGCTGATCGCGCCTTGACCCGGAACAAGGATACGGATCACTGATTGCATAGGACACGTCCGAATCAGGCCCGCGCACTTGAAGGTTGCTGGGCGGTGCGTCGAGAACAAAGATCACCCGATTACGCGCATAGAGAGGTCGATCGCCTTCAAGTCCTTGGTGAGCCTGCCGATCGAGATTCTGTCAACGCCAGTACTCGAGATCTCACCTATCGATGCAAGGTCAACTCCGCCTGAAACTTCCAGGACAGCGCGCCGAGCGGTGTATTCGACTGCGCGATGCACATCTTCGAGGCTGAAGTCGTCCAAGAGCACGTTTGTCGCTCCATTTGCGAGCGCGATGCGCAGCTCTTCCAGGTTCTCCACTTCGATCTGGATGTCGACGCCTGACTCCAACGCCCGTGCTTGCGCCAGCACTTCGGCGATTCCACCGGCAGCTGCAATATGGTTTTCCTTGATCAGGATCCCGTCCCACAGCGCCATCCGGTGGTTGCTTCCGCCACCTACACGTACCGCATACTTCTGGGCCTGTCTCAGTCCTGGAAGGGTCTTGCGTGTGTCGATCACCAGAACCCCGTAGGGATTGAAAGTGCGGCCGACGGTGGCTTGCACGTAAGCGCGAGTCTGCGTCGCCACGGCAGACAGCATCTGCAGGAAGTTGAGCGCTGTCCGCTCGGCGCTAAGGAGCGAGCGCGCATGGGCTTCCACCGTACAGATGATCGTGCCGCCGGCTACGTGGTCTCCGTCGCCATAGTTCCAGGAGATGCTTGCTCTGGGGTCGAGCGCATGGAGGCACTCCTCGAACCACCGTTGCCCGCACAGAATGGACGGTTCCTTTGCCAAGACCTGGGCCTGCACTCGCTGGGCGGGAGGCACCAGCTGTGCCGTCCAGTCGCCGCGGCCAATATCTTCCATGAGCGCGTCGCGCACATTGCGTGCACGAGCCAGCTCAAGGGTCTCATTCTGTTCAAAGTTCATCGGGGATAGAGATCGACTTCGCGGTCTTCGCTCGCTGACTGCAGGAGTGCAAGGCAGACCTCAAGGGTGGCGCGGGCCCAAGGCCCATCATGCAGGGGAGGGTGGCCTTCCCGCACCGCGGCGTACAGCTCGTCAATCACCTCCGAGCGTGGCACGTGAGGCTGCTCGAGCGCGATATGGGTCTTTGTGTCGTGCCCGTACACCCACACGCCGTCGGGCACGGGGCGCAGGTCTGCGCCATCGCACGAGACAACGATGGGACCGAAATGCTGGTACCAGGATCCGGGAGCGGGCTTGGGCGGCATATACGTCGGCCCTCCGTAGGTACTCTCGTTCTTCAGCTTGGCCTCCTCGGCTGCGTTGGAGACGCTGTCGAGTTTCCTGCGCGCGCCGCCGTGTTCTGTAGGTGATTTCCGCTGCCCCATTTCGCCGATCCACCCATTCCACTCGTCCGAGTCGAAGTGGCCGTATCCGCAGTAGGTCATCGATGCAAATGCACCGTTGGCGAACCAAAGCATGGCGCTGTATGCGCTTTCCGTGTTTCTCTCCGGATCCCAGCGACCGGTTGCAGCGCGCACGCGTGTGACGTCGCTGCCCGCGAGCAGGCGAAGAATATCAACCTGGTGGGCGGCCTGACTGAAGACGACGCCACCGCCGTCCTCTGTTCGCAGCTCTTCGGGCCTGCGGGGGCGGTACAGGAAGTCGGTGTAGTTCAGCGCGTTAATCATCCGCACCTGACCCGCGGTGCCGGAGCGGATGATTTCACGTGCCCGCAGATACGGCGCGTCGAAGCTGTGGCAGTGCCCGACGATGAGGTGTACGCCCGCGCCGTCACACGCGTCGATCATGGCGTCGCACTCGCTCAGCTTGAGAGCCATGGGCTTTTCCACGAGCACATGCTTGCCATGAGCCGCTGCGGTGCGGGCATGCTCAGCGTGGAACTGATGAGGGCTCGCAACATAGATGACCTCCACGCTATCGTCTGTGGCCAAGCCCTCGATGTCCTGGTAGGTATTGGCTGCGAAGTCTCGCGCGAACCGCTCGCGTGCCGCGGGTCTCGGATCGCATGCTGCAACCAACTGGACACGGGCATCGCCCTGGAAGGTCGGGACCATGAGCGTGAAAGCTCGGCCGAGCCCTGCCACGCCAATACGGATGGGGTCAACTTTGTTCACAGGTCGATCACCAGTCGTTCTTTCTTGGCCCGGGAGACGCAGATCATGATCTGTGTCTCCATCTCCTCCGGGTACAGGACCATGTCGCGGTGGTCGGCCTCGCCCTCAAGCAGCGTCGTTCGGCACGTGCCGCATGTGCCACTTTCGCAGGAAGAGGCCGAGTTGCAACCATGTTCGCGAATTACCGCAAGGATCGACTTGCCCACGGGTACCTCGAACTCATGGCCGGACTTCGCAAGTTTCACGGTGAAAGGCTTGTCGTCAGGCTTGACGCCTCCGCCTTCGTTGAAGCTCTCGAAATGAATATTCTTGCGCGACCAATGACCGGTCATGTCGCGCACGGATTCCATCAAGCCCTTGGGGCCACAGCAGTAAACATGACCGCTATCCGGCTTCTCCAGTGCGGGCCAAAGGTCAAATTCTCCGTTCCCCTCGCTGTGGTGAATGACCACGTTGCGCTTCAGCGTGGGGTCCTTGAGTTCCGCCAAGAATGCGGTGCTTTCCGGGGAACGCGTGAGGTAGTAGAGCTTCCAGGGAGCAGGCGGCAACTCTCCGAATGATCGAATCATGGAGAGGACGGGTGTGATCCCGATCCCACCTGCTATGAAGGTGTATGAGCGCGCATTGTCAACCAGCGGGAAAGCGTTCTCCGGCACCGACGTCGGCAGGATGTCTCCTTCATGGAGCTGCGTGTGCATGCTGATCGAACCGCCCTGGCCAGCATCGTCGCGCTTCACAGCGATGACATAGCGATGCCGCTCAGCAGGATCATTGCATAGCGAGTACTTTCGCAGCTGGCCGCTTGGCGTCTGTACCTTGAGGTGCGAGCCTGCGGTGAATGGCGGCAATTCGCTAGCGTCCGGCTGCACGAGCTCGAAGCTTCGCACGCTCCCGGCGACGTCGATGATGGCGGAGACACGCAGCGGCATCTGCGTGTCTGCGTGAGTTTGCGCAGTCATAAGGGGTCCCTGCGCCGGCACCGGCCGGCGGTTGGTGAAATCAAATGCTATAGCTCTCGTAGGTCGAGGGATGGAAGAGCTCCTCGACTGGAACCTCTCGCGGGGAGAGACCCTGTGAGTGATGATGGCGCACGAAGGTCTCGAGCGTCTTGCGCGCGGGCGCGACTCCGTAGGACCAGTAGTCTTCGCCCATCGTGTCGCGTGCTGCCTTGAGCTGCTCCTCGACGAAGGGCAGCGTCACCTTGGTGGCCGACGTGTCGGCGAGCAATTCGAGGGCAGCGGTCTTGGATGCGTTGAAGGCCTTGAAGACCGCGGCAGGGAGCCACTGATGCTTCTCGGCCAACTCCTTGCGGATCCCGACCACATGCATGATCGGGAACACGCCGGTGCGCCGGTAGTAGTCTTTCGCGACGGTCGTCGGATCGTCGAACAGCCAGGCAATGTTCGCATTGCGTTGCAGGATGTGCCTGCTCGGAGGCCGCGGGCCCATGAACGCGTCGATCTCACCTTGCTCCAGCAGCTCGGAAATGGTGACCCCTTCGGGAGCAGCCTCAAGGCGCACACCGGGAGGGAGATCCAGTTTGATCTTCTCGGGGCGCCCCGGTTGGTCGATGCCTCCTCGCACCCAAGTCACGTCCTCTGGGCGCACTCCATAGTCGTCTTGCAGAATCGCGCGTGCCCAGACATTGGCCGTAAGTTGATACTCAGGCAGGCCGATGCGCTTTCCCTTCAGGTCTTGAGGACGCTGAATCTTGTCTTTGCGTGCGTACAACGACGTGTGGCGGAAGGCTCGCGAAAGAAACACCGGAATGGCAATATAGGGGCACTCGCCGCGCGAGTGCTTGACAAGGTAGCTCGAGAACGAGAGCTCGGTGATGTCGAAGTCACGACTTCGCATCGCGCGAAAGAACATCTCTTCCGGGTTGAGCAGCATGTAGACGGGATCGACTCCATCGATCTGCACCCGACCATCGAACAACGCCCGGGTGCGGTCATAGTCGCCCATCGCGACTGAAAGTTGCAGCTTTGCCATATGTTTGCTCAGTTCGTGTTCACGGAGTACGACGGTTCCAACTCTTCAGCGTTGTCAGCGCCGCCAGCCAGTACAGGACGGGCCTGGAATTCGCGCCAATCAATGGTCTTGGGCACGATGGCCTGGAACGAGCAGATAGAGCGGGAGATTGCGTTCTCTGCGGTGCCGATTGCGGTCGCGCCCTTCTGGAACGAGTCGACCGCTTGCAGCATCTGTTTGCGGAATTCCACAATCGCGAGGTCACTCGCGCCCAGGCGTTCATGCGTCCGATCTGCAATCGGGCCCATGGTCACCCACATCGCGACGTCCTGGTTCGGGAAGCCCGTGATGCCGGTGAAGTTTCCTGCCTTCATGGCTTGGCGGTCCTGCCAGAAGCGGTTATCGTGGTTCCGCAGCGGCCGGTAGTACTCGTCCAGGTCGATACCCACCGTCTGACGCAGGAACTTGCGCCAGGTTTCGGTCTCGGGCGTCTGCCCGGGTTCGCCCCAGGCGATGAAATAGAAGGCCGTCGTGGTGTCGTCCATCGGCACGTTGACATTCGCCACGTTGTACAGGTTGTTCGGCGGAATCAGCACAGAATAGGGCGCCACGAACACGGTCGAGCGAACGTAGTCGTGCGTTGATGCGTCCTTGATAGGACGGCGCAGCGCTGCATATCGGAAACCATAGGCGGCCTGTTGAACCTGCATCCGAGGCGCCTTGTCAGTAGACGGACGCAGCCAGAGTTGACCGGTGTCGCCGGCGCTGTCGACGCGCGCCGGCACCATGTCAGAGGAGTGCAGGCTGGAACTGTGCGCCGAATCAATTGCTCCTTCCAGTACCTGGGCCCAGTTGCAGGGCAGGATCGCCTTGGCAATGCTCACGCGCACATCTGCGGTCGGTGCCCACGGCGGCGGCGTGAACTCGGGAACGGCATCCGCCGGGCCGAACCAGGCCCAAACCATGCCGCCCCATTCCTTAACCGGATACGCCTTGTGCTTGACCTTGTCGACCATGCCGCTGGCCGCAGGCTCGGACACCATCTCCAGAACGTTGCCCTCGACGTCCATCTTCCAGCCGTGATACAGGCAGCGCAGCCCGCCATCCTCGTTGCGGCCATATACGAGCGAGGCGCGCCGGTGCGGACAAGATTCCTCGAGCACGCCAACGCGGCCATCGGTGTCGCGGAAGACCACGACGTCTTCGCCGAAGGCGCGTGCCTTGACGGGTGCGCTGTCAGGGTCTCTCACTTCTTCGATAAGGCAAATCGGTGTCCAGTGGCGGCGCATGAGCTGGCCCATCGGCGCATCACCCTCGACACGGCACAGCAGTTCGTTTTCTTGATGGTTCAACATGATTCGTTCTCCGAAAGACTTAGATTGACACTACATCTGCACGGGAGGCAAGTGTGCGACGGAGCACGATGGGCTTGCCGCCTAGGCGTTTTTTGCATATCCAATGCGCCAGGGCGGAATCGAGGTAGTCGGCATGGTTCGGAAACCATTCGGCCAATGCGCGGGCGAGACGCCGACCCGCTTCGAAGTCGCAGGCCATCACCTTCTTCGTCACGCCTGCCATGCTCGCGAGCACGGCCGCGTGCTCATCACGATGGCATGCGGCAGCAGGGAAGGTCGTTTCTTCCATCCAGCGTTCCTCTGCCGCGAAGTGTTCACGCGAGTGGGCGTGCAGTGCCCTAAGGACCTCAAGCATGTCTTCGTCAGACGCGCCAAGAAGTGCGCTCACGAGTTCAAGGAACTCCTCGTGGATATCGTCCATGGGCTCAAACCCAAGTCTTAGGTCTTCATGCCATTGGGCTGGCTGGGGTGCGTGCTCGACTATGTGCATGGCCTACAATAGTTAGAGGCCTAAGTATAATGGGCAAACGGAATGCGCAAATAACCTGCTGTGCCGCTCGGACTATTCAGGCTTCATCCCTGCATGTTTAGCGGCTGCGGTGATTCGCTGCATCTCCGCGTTGAGCGCGGCAGAGGTCTGCTCTACGGAGGCGCCAACTGGATCCACGCCCGCCTTTTGCAGTTGCTCGATGACTGCGGGCGTCTTCACCACTGAGGCGATGGAGGCATTGATCTTGTTGATGGCATCCTGCGGAGTGCCAGGTTTGGCAAGAACGACTACAGTGAAGGCGAAGTCGAAGCCGGGAATTTTCTCGGAAAGCGCGGGAACATCCGGCGTCAGGGGAGCGCGCTTGGCCGTGTTGATGGCGATCAATTTCGCCTGGCCGTTCTTCACAAAGCCCATGAGGGTGGGCGGCGACGCAAAGAGCATGTCGACCTGGCCGCCCATCATGGCCGGCACCGACTGACCGCTACCTTTGAAAGGCACATGCGTGATGTTGATGCCGAGGCCGGCCTTCATGGCCTCGGCGGTCAGGTGGTGGATGCTGCCGAGACCTGAGGAGCCGTAGTTGAGCGCACCGGGTTTGCTCTTCGCCAACGCGATGAGCTCGTCGAGATTGTTCGCCTTCACGTTGGCGTTCACTGCCAAGTAGAGGGGAGCTGTGCCGATGAGCGACACAGGCACGAAATCCTTTTGGGCGTTGAACGGGGGCTTCGTCGTAACGAAGGGGGGGATGGCCAGCATGGGGCCGTCGGTGACGATGAAAGTGTATCCGTCTGCAGGAGCCTGGGCCAACGTATTTGCGGCAACAGCTCCGCCCGCGCCAGGCTTGTTCTCCACGACGAATGATTGGCCCAAGCTCTCCGTTAGCCGTTGCCCAACGATGCGCGCCACCGTGTCTGGCAAGCCGCCGGGTGAATAGGGAACGATGAGGCGCACAGGTTGGGATGGATATCCCGCAGCCAGGGCGAGTTGAAGGGAGGATGCGCAGGCCACAGCAGCTGCGGCGGCAAGAAGGCTTCGTCGGGAGATTCGCATGGTGGGGGTAGGTAAGTCAATGAATGGATCCGCGCAGGACCGATGGGCTCACAGCGTCGGCGCCGCCTATTTACTTCGCTGCCTAAGTATATTGACGAAGGACAATCTTGGCGACGGGATGAAGCTAGGATTAACCCTTGGTTGTTACGTGAGTCGCTGAGACTTGGCGTTTCATTCGGCGCAAGGGGCGTGATTGGCCGGGTAGCGCCCGAACTTATCTAGCGGTGCCAGGCTTTCCGGCCATTGGCGGCCGGAGATGTTCTCCTCCGAGTATTCGGATTCGAAGTGCACCCTCTGCTTGCCCCACTCGATGCCACCCGCGCGGTAGGAATCCAGCAGATTCGTGTGCGAAGGGCTGGGGCGAACCGGGGCCGATCGGTCCGGCGACGGCAAGCCACAAGTGGACGCTCGGGATGCGTAGTTCATGAAATCTTCGAGGTCGCCGAACATTGCCTTCTCGGCCCACTGGCTCTTCTCGCCTAGGGCAGAGGCGGCTTGCCGATCCCGAGCCGAAGGAGTCGGCTTAGTGCATCGATGGGCGAGGGCGTACAAGCGATGGGTCCGTTCCACGCGGCTTGCATGAGGTTAGGCTCGTGTAGTGCGGCTTGGAGCCAGCCGGACTAGAAGGGAAGGATGCGGCGCAGCTCGCTCACCGCGCGGGCATCGCTGAGCAGTGACGGTCCGCCGCCTAAGCGCTTGGGCTCTCAGGCATCCTGGCGAGATCCACGACCAGTTCCTCGACGCGCTCGTCAGCCTCGTACCGTCGACGCATGTGCCTGGCATTTGCCACTGACTGAGGACCACCATGGGCGCGATGGTGAACGAGTTGCCGATGAAGAAGTCGCTAGACTGCATCGCATACGCGATGGCCAAAGGCGCCACCATTACGACGGGTGGCCGGCGCGTGGGGGCTGAACCGCTGAAGACGGGGCATTTCGTCAAATCCACCGTCCATAGCGGCGCCACGCTCTCGATGCGGGTGGCACGTGAGGAGATCCTCGGATCCTCGGGCTCGCGCTCGGGTGGAAAACCAAGGAGGCGAAGGACGAGCTCATCGATGTCACTCTCAGGTATGCCGCCCCGGTCGTCGTCGATGATGAACGGTTGCCTGAGACCGCTTGGGCCGCTGCAAGGGCCGGTCTCGCCGCGGGTCAGTCAGCCTTGGAGAGTAGACGGCCGAAACCCAGTATCTTTTCACGAACGCCGAGCATACGCATGGCGTCCCACGCCACTGCGGTGTTGCTCGTGATGACCGGGCGATCCAGCTCCTGCTCCAGAGCCTCGATGGCCTCGGCAGTTCGCACTGTCGTGCAACTCAGCACGTAGGCGTCAGCGCGAGGATCGGCATTTCGCAAGGCGAAGGAATGCCACATCTCGGGTGTGAGGGACATCATCTCGCGCCCCGTAGTGCAACCCAGACCTGCCGTAGAAAGTACGTCAAACCCTCGTCGGGTGAAGAAGGCCCTTTCCCTTTCGTTGACAGGCGCCGTATACGGCGACAGCATGACTACGCTTCGGGCGCTCAGCTCCTGCAAGGCTCCCACCAGGGCTTGCGAGGTCGCAAGCGCTGGCAGGCCCGTTGCCGCGGCGATCCTTTCCAGGATGGATGCTTCCAGATCGGCGCTATAGGTCGAAACTGCTGTGCAGTGGAACACAACGAGATCGACACCGGCATCTGCTAACAACTCAGATGCAGCCTCGATATCGCGTGTCATCCCAAGCAATGCCAGCTCGGAACTGTCAACCAGCTTCAGTCGCGTGACGGCGATGCCGATGGTTGGAGGCAGCATTGACCGCAACTGCGGCTCGGCAGCCTGATTGACAGAGGGAAGCAAGATTCCCACCCGCCCGGCCGATCCATAGTCCAGCAGCCTTTGTGTCGCCATGTCAGGTTTGCTTGTTAGTCCAATTTCAGGCCGAGTTCCTTGATAAGAGGCGCGTACTTGGCGGTCTCCCGCTGGATGGTCTCGTTCATTTCTTCGGGGCTGGTTCCTGCGGTTTCGAGTCCGAAAATCAACAATTGGTCTTTGACGTCCTTGCGTTGAACGATCTCGATGACGTCCTTGTTGATCTTGTCAATGATGGCTTTCGGCGTGCCCGCAGGGGCTGATAGTGCATTCCACATTACCAACTCATACCCCTTGAGCCCAGCCTCGGCGAGCGTCGGCACATCGGGCAGAGCGGCCGAACGGGTCGGCCCTGTCGTCGCCAAGGCCCGAATCTTGCCTGTACGAATGTGCGGGACGTTGGCTGCGATGCCGTCGAAGCTCACTTGGACATCGCCTGAATGCATGCCCTTGACCACTTCTGATGCGCCGCGGTATGGCACCTGGACCAGCTTCGTCCCTGTCTGCCGTGTGAACAATTCGCCAGCCAATTGGGTGGAGGTGGTGCTAGAACCGTAGTTGATGCCGCCTGGGTCAGCCCTCGCGGCCGTAACCAAGTCGGTGACGGTCTTGAAAGTCGTGCGATCCGTGGCTGTGAGCACCAGTGACTGCCGGGCCACGATTGAGATGGATGCGAAGTCCTTGATCGGATCGTAGGGCAGCCGCGAGTAGAGCGCCGGATTCATGGTGTACGTCGAATCGAGCGGCATGAACAGGGTGTAGCCGTCGGGTGCAGCACGCGCTGCTTCCTGTGCCGCGATCAGCGTATTGGCACCGCCCTTGTTGTCGACGACTACTGGCTGCGCCCATTTTTGCGAGAGGCGTTGAGCGATCGCGCGCCCCAAAACGTCTGCGGGTCCACCTGGGGGAAAGGGAATGATCAGCCTGACCGGCTTGGCAGGATAGCTCGAAGAGGATTGAGCCTGGATCGACGTGGATAGACCGGCGAGGGCCAACATGGTCGCGAGCAACAGCACTGTGCGCTGCGCCGGTCGGCGCAGCAGTCGAGGTGTGAACATGGAGTCTCCGTTAGGCAAGGGAATATGAAGGATGGAGCGCGGCTCAGAACCCGTAAAGGGTCTCTGGATTGCGCACGAAGATTTGTTCACGCTGCCGCTCGTCCGGCACCCAGGTCAGCATCTGATCGAGCAGGTCCGTGGTATTGGGCATCGATCCTTTGAATGAGACATGCGGCCAGTCGCTGGCCCAGACCAAGCGGTCAGAGCGGGCCGCGAGCAACGCTTGAACGTAAGCCACCATGTCCTCGTAGGGAGGCGAAAGTGCCGACATCCGATAGCCGCATGAGAGTTTGACCCAGCAGCGTCCGGTGTTTACGAGCCTCAAGAGCGCCTGAAAGCCCGCCTGGCCGAGGCCGTCGCCCGGCCGTAGCGACCCCATGTGGTCGATCACCACGTCCGTCGGCAGTTCGCGTAGCGTGGACTCGATCTCGGCCAATGGGGCGCGGCCCTGATCATCCATGACATGGAGCTGCACGTGCCAGCCCAGTCGTGCAATGCGAGCTGCCAGAACCGGCATCTCGGAGAGCGGCACGGCGCCGGCGTGGCCGATGTTGTAGCGCACGCCACGCACCCCGGCTTCGTGCATGCGGTCCAGCTCAATGTCAGCCACGTCAGCGCGCAATGCGGCGATCACGCGCGCCGGCCGGCCCATGTCGGCAATGGCGTCCAGGTGGCGGCGGTTGTCGGTCCCGTAGCCACTGGGCTGCACCAGGACCAAGCGGTCGACGCCCAGGGCGTCATGCAGGTGGCGCAGCGTCGCAGGCAGGGCATCGGGCACATCGAACGCACGAGTCGAGGCGACGGGGTAGCTACCGACTGGCCCATAGACGTGCACGTGGCAGTCAGTCGTTCCAGACGGACAGATCAGCCTAGGCGCACGAGGCAAAGGATCAGGAGGCTGGCACAGAGGGATCATGGGCAGGGTTGCGGGTCGTTGAGATGAAGGGGCGCGCGTGGCTGGACGGGTTGAGACTTACTCGAAGATGAGATCCTCGTGGAGGACGATCGGTGCTTCCTTGTTCTTCTCGGAGTAGCCGTCGAAAGGCTTGCCATCCAGGTCAATGCGCGCCAGTACATCGCTATCGGGATCGATGTGCGCTCCGACGCGAAGCATCACGAGCGCTCCCTCATCTTCCTTGGCATGGAACCAGTAAAAGGTGCCAGCAGGTAGGAGCACGCAATCGTTCTTCCCGACCTCGCGCTTCTCTCCGCCCGGGCCATAGAATACGGCCCCACCTTGCAGGACCACGAACAAGTGGTCCTCATTGGAATGAGCGTGGATCTCGTTCTCCCCCCCGCTTGCATAGGTCTTGAGCACCACGTTCATATAGCGAGATGCACCCAGTACCTGATTGGTTCGCCCTTCTTTGGGCAATCGAGTGCGGATGTGGAAAAAGCTCGGCTGCCCCGTCTTGGTAAGGCGGGCCATTTCGGCGCGCCATTCGGCGGCGCTGTGGACGATCGGCGCGATGACATTGGTTGCCGTGCTACTCATGGAGCGGTTCCTCGAGGTGGGTTGGTGAAGGTCAATCAATCTTGATGCCGGAGTCCGCAATGACTTTGCGCCAACTTGCGGATTCCGACGTCATGAAGCTGCGCAGGGCTTCTGGCGAACTGGGATCTGTGAGCAGACCGGCGGCGAGAAGGGTGTCCTGCACGTCTTTGGCCGCCAAGGCCTGTGTCAGCGCCCTGTTCAGCTTCGCCACCACGTCTGAAGGCGTGCCTTTGGGAGCAAGCAGCGCCATCCATACTTCGATGTCGGGCAGATTGATGCCTGCTTCAGCCAACGAGGGCACTTTCGGCAGGGTAGGGATGGGTTTCGCGCTTAGGCGGGCAAGCGGCCGCAACGTGCCCTTTTCGAAGTGGGGCATGGCTGTAGTGATCCCGTCGATCGTGAACGCGACATCGCTGGACAGCAGTGCCTGGGTCGTACCTGCGCTTCCCTTGTAGGACACAGGGACCACATCCTTCCCGAGGAATTTCCTGAGCAACTCGCCGGAAAGCTGCGAGGTGAAGGTTCCGAACCCATAGCTCATCGTGGAGGGATGGGTCTTCGCCTGATCCACCAGCGCCTGCATTGACTTGGGACCCGCCTGATTGGTCATCACGACGAGCGGCGTCGTGGCCACCTTCCCGATCGGCTCGAAATCTTTGACTGGGTCGTACGGCAGTCTCGAGTAGAGGTGCTGATTCATCACCAGCGTGTTGTCGATAGCCAGCAGCAGCGTATAGCCGTCAGGAGCAGCTTTTGCGACGGCACTGGCGCCGATGATGGTATTGGCGCCTGGCTTGTTGTCGATCACGATCGTTTGACGCATCAGCTCGCCCATGCGCTGGCCCACGACGCGGGCCAAGAGGTCTGTAGGACCACCGGCTGGGAAGGGCACAACGAGCTTGATCGGGCGGGCCGGAAACTCGGTTGCGACCTCTGCTACCGCATTGACCGAAATGGCGGCGCAGGGGAGCAATAGGGCAAACGCTGCGAAGCGCTTGAGGATCTTCATCATGGTGTGTCTCCGAAGGGCAGGTCTTGATGCCTGCGGGTCACTATCAAGGGCACTGGCTGAGGCGATTCTGGTGGGCCAGCATTGATCGCTCAACGTGTCCCAAGCTATTCGCTGTATCGGAAAAATGAATGTCACTTGTCCGCAGCGTCCGGCCGCGCACAGATCCGGTTGTCAGCGAGCAGACCCGAGGTGGTGGATCGAGGCTGCAGAAGGCAGCGTGAAGGCAAAGTCAGACTTCGCCGAGGCAGCCTTTGACCAGGGTGCGGAGCCACCTGTTGGCCTCGTCTTTGTCATAGCGGCGGTGCCAGACTTGCGTCACCGCGACCCTCGGACTCTCAAAAGGCAAGGGATGAACCGCGATAGCCTCCTGGCGCTGGAAAATCGTTGCCAGGTCGTTGGGGATGACGGCCATCAGTTCGGTCTGCGGAATGATGCTCAAGAGGCCGAGAAAGTTGGGAATGGTGACGACCAGCCTGCGAAGGATGCCAAGCTCTGCCATCTTCATGTCGATCACTTCATGGCTTCGACCCTCGGTGCGAATGGCCACATGTGGTGCCCGTGTAAAGGTCTCTACGGTGAGGCAGCCGTCCTCGAGGTGCACGTTATCGCGGCCGACGATGCAACTAAAGCCGCTGTTGCGCAGCAGCCGCTGCTGGAAAACGCCAGCTTCGTTGACATCGGGGAAATACCCGACCGCGAGGTCCACGGTACCAGACTCCAGCCCTTCCTCCATCCGCTCCGCTATCGGCGTTATGGCGCGAAGTTTGGAGTTGGGCGCCTCGACCCGGACAGAGTTGATGATCTTGGGCAGGTAGGCGGCCTGAGCCAGGTCGGTCATACAAAGCGTGAAGGTCTGGCTCGACAGCGCTGGACTGAATGTGTGTTTCTGGAAAACCTCGGCACGTGCCCGCGACAGAATACCCTTGATCGGTGCTTCGATACTCAGTGCTCGTGACGTGGGCTCCATGGTGTTCTTGACGCGGACGAACATCGGATCGTCAAACGCTTTGCGCAGCCGAGCTAGGGCGTTGCTCATGGAGGGCTGGCTGACGTTGAGTCGTTCACTTGCCTTCGAGACACTTCGCGTTTCAAGAAGCGCCTCGTAGATGAGGAGCAGGTTCAGGTCTTCTTCATAGAGGTTCATGCTGAGCAGCCCTTTCCCGCTTGAGAACTACGGCTTGCCAAGCCTACGCTTCTCCCCGGCCGTGGATTGCGGGGTACGGACGCCGATTCGCCCAGCGAATGGTGGCCGCAGGGCCAGGGTCGCGCTCAGGCAGGGCCTCCCGCTCGTTGTCGTCACTATCTGGCTGCGTCCAGTTGGCCCTACCGGATAAAACATAGGCGCCTAAGTATAATGATAATGGAGACAACTGCAATGAATCTCGGGTTAACCCTTGTATGGGGGATGAGGCGCGCAGGTCGGCCATGACCCGCGCTCGGACTCCTGCGCGCACCAAGCCGTCTGACTTTCTCGACGCGAAGTCGAGCCTTGCCATGCGGGGGAAGACCGGTTCGAGCCGGCAATCTTGAATGCGTTGTCAACCTATCAAGTTCGCGCGACGGTGGATTCGCTCGATGATCCGAAGGTCGTTTCGTCCGCAGCCAACAGCGGAGACTTCGACGCACAAGATGAGGTGAATCTGAGGCGCAACCGCGCAGCGGCCCGCTGTGATCGAAGGCATGCTGCACTTTGCCCCTCACGCGACGATTCGCTCCGTCGCATCCAAGTCAGCGGGGCGTTCTGGTCATCAGTCACGGCATAGCTTGATGTCTTCTCCAATGTGCAATGCAAGACAACATGAGTAGGTCGCGTCGTATGCGTCCGGCAAACCCATCTTGAATGCGGCTTAGGAGCAAAGGATGCTCGTATCCACTACGACTGTTGGTGGACACGTACACACTATCGCTCCTCAGGCTTCGGGCGACCGGCGACGCCGCCGGTTGCATAGCGACGAATTCAAGGCCCATGCGGTCGCTTCAGCGGCGCAGCCCGGTGTCTCTATGGCATCCGGGGCGATGGCGCTGGGCATCAATGCAAACCTTCTGCGCCGCTGGGTGCGTGACGCGGAAGTGTCGCCTGGCGGAGTGGCGGAAGGCACCGCTCGCAAGGCTTTGCCCAGCACTGAGGCTGCGTCGTCGTCCTTCGTGCCCGTGCAACTGCCTGCACCGGTCACGCCAGCGAGCGACATTCGCATGGAAGTCAGACGAGGTTCCACGACCATCGTGGTGACTTGGCCGGCGGCACTTGCCACCGAGTGCAGCATGTGGCTGCGCGAGTTGCTGCGGTGATCCGCATCGAGGCCATCTGGCTGGCGGTCGAACCGTTGGACATGCGCGCCGGCACTGAAGCGGCATTGGGCCGCGTGGTGAAGGTGTTCGGTGAAGCCCGTCCGCATCACGCCTACATGTTCGCCAACCGCCGAGCCAACCGCATGAAGGTCCTTGTGCATGACGGCATCGGCATGTGGCTGGCGGCCCGACGACTTAACGCGGGCAAGTTCGTCTGGTCGGCTGATAGCGCGCACACCCTAAGCTTGAGCCGAACGCAGTTCGATGCGCTGGTGCTGGGCCTGCCGTGGCAGCGCTTGGGAGAAGCCGGCATCATTCGCGTGATCTGAGTCAAGGCCCTTGAGGCTTGGCAATTGCTGGATATGCCGATGTGATCGACGCGGTGAGGCGCGACGATCACACTCCAAGCGGGCGGCGGCGATCATGAGCCTGCTGCACTCAGCGCGCATCAACGGGCACGAGCCCTATGCGTATCTCAAGGATGTGCTCGAGCGGCTCCCGACTCATCCGGCAAGCCGTATTGAAGACCTGCTGCCGTACCGCTGGATGCCGTCGGCCTAAACGCAGCCGCCGACTACACGCTCGCCCGCTCGGGGGCAAGGTGACTTGGCCAGACGCATACGTCGCGTCGTGCGATGAAGACGTTGATTGCCAGCTCGATCCACGCTATCTAAGCGAAAGAGAAGGCGATGATGGCGTCTTCAGGGGGCTCTCACGTTTTCTTCAATGTTGAATCTCCAATCAATGCGGGTTAGCGAGAGGTTTCAGGCCGGACTCCGTCGCACCGAAGTCACAAGGCGGTGTTTTCCCTGTGCACATATGCTTAGTTGTCGACCTAAATAGTTAGGGGGCTACATATAATTCTTCGTCCGCCTGATCGACCGATTGCACTCGGACATGGCGTTCAGTCGGTACCCCTAAAACCAGGAGAAGAATCGCAATGAGAAAATCGCTAGTAGCCTTGGCCGTATTGACTGTGGGCGGTGTTGCCTCGGCCCAATCTTCCGTGACTATGTTCGGCGTGGTGGATGCCGCAGTCAGCGGCTTCAGCAACAAGTCTGAAACGCCCCTCGGCACGAGCGTCACGACGAGTTCGACCAGGCTGACCAACTCGAGCCTTACGCCGAGCCGGCTCGGCTTCCGCGGTGTTGAAGATCTGGGCGGAGGTCTCGCAGCCGGATTTTGGTTGGAGTCGAGCTTGGGCAACGATGACGGCACTATCGGCGGAAACGTCGCCAACTCCGGACCTGCCGTCATTGGCTTCTTCAATCGTCGTTCGACAGTGAGTCTTTCGGGTACGTTCGGCGAAGTCCGCCTTGGCCGAGACTTTACTCCGACCTACCTGAACGACACCATCTTCGACCCGATGGGTGCCGCTGGCGTCGGCGCCAGCATCATCTATAACGCCAATGGTGGGTTCAGTACTGCGTCGCCAGGCGGCTTTACCGCGAATCAAATGTACGCCCGAGCAAGCAACTCCATCGGCTATTTTCTGCCATCCGGTCTTGGTGGCTTCTATGGTCAGGTGCTGTACGCCTTTAACGAAAAGACTAGCTACGATCCAGGTACGCTAACGCCCCCCGGCGCCGCTGGTTTCATCGCAAATCCCTCCGCAGCAGGGGACAATGCGCGTGCTGGGCGCTACATCGGTGGTCGCGTGGGCTATGCCAAGGGCCCTGTGGACGTCGCCTTGGCATACGGTCAAAGCACCCTGGCATCCAACTTCTTTGCCGGTACTACCCAAACGCTCGATATCTGGAATCTGGGCGGTTCTTGGGACTTTGGTGTGGTAAAGCTGTTCGGAGAATACTCCAACAACAAGCTCAAGAACGATAGTTCCTCAAGTGTTGTCAACAGCGTCACCAATCCGTTCGCGTTTCGCGAACCAGGCGCCAACGGGTGGCTCCTCGGTGGAACGGTTCCTGTCGGTCCTGGTCTGATTCGCTTCTCGTACTCGACCATCAAGTACGACAATACGACCAGAATCAATCAACTGACGGGATTGTTTGCGGAACCGAAGGCTGACAAGTGGGCTCTCGGCTACGTTCACAATTTGTCGAAGCGTACGGCCCTGTATGCGACGATCGCACGTATTAACAACTCCGATGGTGCCGGACTTGCCGTGGGGGGGCCCAATTTCTATACGACCCCGATCACCGTGAATGGAGTCAGATTCACGCCTCAAGCGTCCAGCTCGACGGGCTACGATTTTGGCCTGAGGCACGTCTTCTGACCTTGTACCGGTGTTGCAACATTCGTTGTACGCAAGAAAGACCACCCCACGAGAGTGGGGTGACCATTCCTCACTCGCCGGGAAGCCCTTCCTGGCCGCGCGTGCAAGTCAACCTTGGGGTGACCTGCCCTGGAGGACTTGAAAGCCCGCCGTGTGGTTCTGCTTTCGCCCTACTTGGCGGCAGTCAATGAGCGGGAGGCAGCCTACTTCGTGCACCGCGGGTTCGACGTCCTTGGAAACGCTGGTTTGGGTTGCAGCACCGGCCGCGAAATTATGGCTGTCACACCCGAGGCCTGGCAGGCTTTTGCTCTGAGCCATGCCCATGCCCAATCCGACGCATACGTCCTGAGTTGCACTACCGTGCGAACCGCCGAAGCCGTCGAGTCGCTGGAGCAGTCCCTGGGGCGGCCTGTCATTACCAGCAATTCGGCTGTGGCCTGGTACTGCATGCGCAAGCTGGGTGTGACCACCGAGGTGCCAGGCTACGGTCGCCTGCTCGCCAGTGCCGATCCCATCTGAATCCGGCATGCAGACAGGTGGAATTTCTGTCGAAGCATGCCTCACTCAGCCGAGGAGGGTCTACATGACTCCGTTGGGATGGAAGGCAGGCTCTCCGCCGCAATCACTTCACCACCGCGCCGGATGGGGCGGTCTGAGATCCAGCAGTGGAGCTAGCTGTTCCCGCGCGATGGTCCGGTAGCCGCCCAGGAGCCGCAGGTTGGTCGCGTGGGTCTAGGCACGGAGCGCGGCATGGTGCGGCGGATGGCATCCCAAGTCGCTCAGCCGCTTTGGAGACACTCGCGGATTTAGACACCTCGTCGAACACAGTCAAACCATTCAAGATCAGGCTTTGCCACCGTGGGACCTCCATTTTCTTTTCTCCGCTACGGAGAAACGCGATATTTGTTGTCAGCTTGTGCGGTTGCACGCAAAAGGGCTTAGGCGAACAATGCGTACCAACCTAGTCCGGACGCTTCCTCAGGCTTGCACCGCACTAATATAGGAGAACAAACAATGCCTATCCAACCGCCTTCCTCAGACCTCGTCGACCGCGTTGTGTACGCCAGTCGCATCCTGTACGACCAGAACATCGTCGATGGTCTCGGTCACGTCAGCGTGCGTCACGACAGCGAGCCAGGCGCCTTCCTCCTCTCGTGCAACCGCGCGCCAGGGATGGTGCGCCGACAGGACATCACGGTCTATGACTACGATGGCACTACGCTGTCGGAACAGAAGGAGCGACCTTATCTGGAGCGCTTTATCCATGGCGAGATCTACCGTGCCAGGCCCGATGTCATGGCCGTTGTGCACAGCCATTCGCAGAGCGTGATCCCGTTCGCGATCACCAAGAACGCGCTGAAGCCAGTGTTTCACATGTCAGGCTTCCTCAGCGAAGGATCGGCGCACTTCGAGATCCGTGAAGCGGGTGGCAACACCGACATGCTGATCAGCAGTTCCTATCTCGGTGCGGCCTTGGCGAAGTCGCTTGGCAACCACAGTTGCGTACTGATGCGTGGCCATGGCTCCACGGTCGTCGGCACGTCGCTCGAGCAGGCCGTGTACCGTGCAATCTACGCTGAAGTCAACGCCAAGTTGCAACTTGCGGCCAGCAGCTTGGGCGAGATCACTTTCC
Organism: Variovorax sp. J31P207; assembly: GCF_030316965.1. Classification (NCBI taxonomy): domain Bacteria; kingdom Pseudomonadati; phylum Pseudomonadota; class Betaproteobacteria; order Burkholderiales; family Comamonadaceae; genus Variovorax; species Variovorax sp. J31P207. Next base: position 934,872 of record NZ_JASZYN010000002.1, on the reverse strand, counting down.
TGAACAAGGAGGAGGCCCAGCTTTCGTCGGACATGAACGATGGGCAGATTCCGCGCTCATGGAACCTTTGGGTCAAGCGACTCGGAGAAATCGACCTGGACAAGTAAGCTCTAGAGGGATGTCCTCCTTGTTCTAAGTAAATAGATGCGCGAACAACTTATTAAATGTGCAAACAACTAAATAGATCCGCAAAGAGTCAAACAGTCGCCCAAGGCAAGGAAGCCCTGTCTTCCGCAAATTGGAGGGCGAATAAAGGGCGACGTGAGGTCCGTAGAGCCATGCTCAGGAGTCTTTAGTCGACCCATTTCACTCCCACGAGCAGGGAACGAACAGCCGCTTCGGAGAAATCTGTACAGCCGGAGTGGGCCCCGTAGCCGCCGTACGCCTTGCTCGGAAGCAGCCGTTGGGCTTGGTCGTCCTTCCAGCCTCGAAGCTCCTCGCCTCATCTTATGAGGATGGCTGGGACCTTATCGCACTCTCTCAATGAGCGCCTTGATGGCTGCGGCGTGTAGACAAAAGACGATGGCCCCAAGCAAGAAGCCCACCAAGAAGAAGGTGCAGTAGTTGTGAAGCGGCGTGTCATAGCCGAACCAAAAACCTGCCCCAACCGAGCATGCAAGAGTTGGCAGGGCGTAAGGGCGAGTCGAGGCTCGCCAGCTTCGATACATTAGGTGCAGGAGCGCTGCTCCGCCCAGCATTGCCCCAATGGTGAATAGGATTTCGCCGCCCACACGAGCCCTTTATCTGTTTGCCTCATTTTGACCGTCAGCCAGTACGGTCACCTCGGGGGAGATATTCTGAGGGACGCTCGAAGGTCTACTGCTGGCTGCGGATTCAACCGGTCGATGACCGTCTTCTACTGCCATTCAGTCCACCGAGGAATCATCTCCATAGGCTGGGTCGTCAAAGCATAGAAATCCGCGAGGAATTGGTCAGCTCGTACGTGCATGCGGTGCCGTCATAGCAGTAGTTCCCTGGCGCATAGGTGGTGTGCACGGAGACACCGGGTTCGGGCGTGAATGGCACCGATGGCGGCTTGGAAAACGTCATGACTGACACGAACGTCTTACGGTCGAGCTGCAAAGCCTTCGGGGTGTTGCCCGCACCAATTTCTCTTCTTGCGATGGCTTGAAGCGCCACCGGCAGGTACCACCAAAGTCTTGCCGCCTCTTGTTCGGCGAACGATTCCCCCGACCAGGTGAGGGACTCAGTTGTCCAAAGATACGGGGAAGTCGCATTTGGGTTCATTTGAACGTTGGGTCGCCGAGGGCAAGTCCGACGTCCTGCACCTGGTCACATGGACCATCGATGGTGTGAAGCCGCACGGTGGAGGGACGCGACGCTGCTCCCTTAATGCGAACCTGAACGGTGACTCTCATGGGGGCCTACCTTTCCTGAGATTGCGCAGCCGAGGCGGCGAGCCTTCGGTTGACGGCGCGCCGGTCGAAGCGATCGGGGTTGGTAGTGACGCAGGGTTTCCCATTCCTCGTTTTCCACCTCGTCGAGAAGATCCTCCAACTCGTGCCGGGACCTGCTCTCGCCGATCAAGGTGTACTCGTGTTGGCGCCGGCCGAAAATTGATCCACCGGTCAAAGTTCAACCGGCGCTGACACACCCGAACCTCAGTCGCCGCTGCGCGCATAAGGTTCCAGGAACCTTTCAAGAGCCTGCAGCAGTTCCTGCGGCTTTTCTTCGGCGGGAAAGTGGCCGCTGCCGGGGATGATGATTGAGCTCACGTCTTCGGCCACCGTCCGCAGCTCGTCCTCCACCATCGTGTTGCATGCCAATTCACCGGCGAATGCCAGCACCGGCAGCGTGAGCTTGCGCTTCATTCGCTCACGCGTCTGCGGGATCACCTCGTCGAGGGCGCGGTAGTAATCGAAGCTCGCGCGCAGTGCGTTGCGGTCCCGGGCCAGCAGGCTGATGTAGAAATCCTTGGCGTACTTGGGAATGGCCTCGGGCGAAGCGGCCTTGGTCTCGAACTGATGGCCGAAGTAGATGGCTTCGCGTCCGACGACCAGTTCCTCGTTCACGCCCAAGGCGCGGTTGAAGTTGAAGTGCCAGAGGAAGTCGCTCACGCCGCGTGCTTCAGGAAGCAGCGGCAGGGAGGACGAGATGCCGGGGATGTTCGCCTCGCCCAGCGCGATGCGCACGATGCGCCTGGGCTGCTCGTGGGCCATGGCATAGCCCACCCACATGCCGATGTCGTGACCGACCATGGCGAATCTGTCGTTCCCCAGCGCATCCATCAGCGCGAACATGTCACCGGCCAGGCTTGTGGAGTCGTAACCGCCCTCGGGCTTGTCGGAGACGCCCACGCCGCGCGGGTCCGCCGCAATCACGGTGAAACGCTTCGAGAGGGGCATCATCAGGTGCCGCCACGTGTACCAGCTCTGCGGCCAGCCGCCGAGCAGCAGCAGCGGCGGGCCCTCGCCGCCGATCACGACATGCAGGTTCAGCATGCCGCTCTGGACGAGGTAGCTGTCGAAGACGCTGGTGAAACCATCGGGTAGTTGGGGGACACCATGGACCGTACCGTAGGCATCAGTCCTGCGCAGGTTTGTCGTGGAGGTCATTTCAGTTCCTTTGGCCAATTCGTCGGCTCACTGTGGGTGTATCGGCCATGCGCCATGGCCCAACGCGCGATCTCGTCCTTTCGCATGAAGACCGCGTGGGGATGCTTCAGAGCGTAGGCAATGAAGTCTCCGTATGCCTCAATGATCGCGGGCTGCCCGGCAATCCGGTCGTGAGTGCATCGTAGTTCCACTCCAAGGGATTGGGCGCATTCGAACGCTTCCGAGTGCGGTTAAACCTTGGCGGCGCCGCCGGCCTCTGCGCGATTCGGTCGCAGAGCCGGCGGTACCGCTCTAACGCATCCATCAGCTGTCCTGCACGATGCGGCCGTCTCAGGTATGGCTCAGGAGATGCTGGCGCCCAGGGCCGGGAACACGTCGGAGAACAGCAACCCGATGAGCTGCTGGCCTGTGGGGGTGGACCAGTCCTGCGCGATTTCCGCCATAAGCGTGTTCGTGGCGGTCAGAACGACACCGGCATCGTGCATGCGCTGGCGCGAGAACTCTTCGCTCAAATCGCTCGGGGAGCCCGATGCATCCATCACGGCCTGCACGCCGAAACCTTCCTTCGCTGCGTCGATGGCAGGGAAGATGAGACAGACGTCGGTGGTCACGCCGGCCATGATGAGGTTCTTGCGCCCAGTCGCGAGCACGGCCTTCTTGAAGTCAGGGTAGGCCCAGGCGTTGACGACGCCCGGACGCTTGACGCGTGCCGCATGTGCTTCCGGGAGGATTTGCGCAATCTCCGGAAGGATGGGGCCCTGCGCCCGGTCTTCCTGGCTGGACGTGATGACGACCGGCATGTTCAGAATCTTCGCCATCTTGGCCAAGGCAATCGACTGCTTGGCAGCGAGTTCCTTGTCGATGTTCTTGATGAGTTGCATGGTGCCGACCTGGTGGTCGATGAGCAGCAAAGCAGAGTTCTCGGCGGTGAATTGTTCAGACTTCATGATGTAGCTCCTTGGATGTGAATGGGGCGGATGGGCCACCTGCCCCGGAGTGTGTGGCTGCCCCTTACAGGCTTCCCATATCGCCACGGTGATAGGCGGCCGCCGCTGCGGCCAGGTTGTCCCGGCTTGCGAAGGCCATCGGGCCATTCGACAGGACAGGTTGCTCCAGCGGTTTGCCGATGAAGACGGCGACCTTGGCGCTGCCCGCCTTGGCCACGAGCCTGTGGGCCGTCGCATCGGCGCCGGTCGGCGTGATGGGCGCCCCCAGGTCGTCCAGGCCGAAGCTCTGGCCATCGATTTCGGCGCTGCCGAAGACCGGCATGAAGAAGGCGCGCTGCCCCGCTGGGACGGTCACCTCGAGTTCGGCGTTTTCCTCCAGCGTGACGTCCAGCAAGGTGACGTCGGTCGGCGGTGTCAGTGGCGAGCGAACGCCACCGAAGCTGCCCAAGGGCACGCGCACACGCGCACCGGGGCGCTGCACGACGGGCACATCCTGTGGCCGCAAGGTCAACGCGAACGGCGCCTCCGTCTGGCGGTCTTCAGGCAGGTTCACGAAGATTTGCAGCAGGTGCGTCGTGCTCCCCAGCACCGCAGGGTTCTCTTCATGCACCACGCCGCGCCCTGCGGCCGTCCAGTGCAGGCCACCGGGTTCGATCAGGGTCCTGTTGCCCTGCGAATCGCGGTTCGCAATGCCCGTCTCCGAATCGAGAAACAGGTAGGTCACTGCAGAGAATCCCGCATGAGGATGTGGCGGGAACGTGGGTGCGCTCATCCAGGCGTCGATGCCCATGAAGGGGTCGAGCTGCGCGGGGTCAGCGCCGTGCAGGCGGTAGGCGCGGAACTGCGTTCCCCGATTGGCGCGCTGCATGCGGGCGATGGTGGCGGTCATGGCATAGGCTCCCGTGGCATCAAGCCACTTCAATCGACCTCGGCAGGGACTAGCGCGGGGTAATCAATGTAGCCCTTGGCGTTCGGCGGTGCGAAGAAGGTGGTGCGGTCCGGCGCATTGAGCTCTGCGCCCAGACGGAAGCGTTCCGGCAGGTCCGGATTGGCGAGGAACGGCGCGCCGAACACGGTGGCATCGGCCTTGTTTTCCTGCAGCAGCGTCTCTGCGCTCTCCTGCGTCAAACCACTGCCAATGAGGTACGCGCCTTCGAACTGTGGACGCAGCAGCGCGTGATAGTCGACCTTTGTCGTGCCGAACAGGGCCACGTGCAGGTAGGCCAGGCCCCAACCCTTCAGCTTGTCGACCAGGTAGGTGTAGGTCTCTTGCGGAGCCGCATCGGAGATGCTGTTGTAGTTCATCTCCGGAGAAATCTTGATGCCGACGCGGTCGGCACCGGCTTCGGCCGCCATGGCGTCGAGCACATCCAGGACGAAGCGCGCCCGGTTCTCGACCGAGCCACCGTACAGGTCCTGCCGCTGGTTGCTGCCGGAGGACAGGAACTGCTCCGGCAGGTAGCCCGATGCCGCGTGCAGTTCGACACCGTCGAAGCCCGCGTCGATGGCGCGCAGGGTTGCTTGCCGGTAGTCGTCGATGACACCGGCAATCTCTTCCAGGCTCAGCTCGCGTGGCGTGACGAAGTCGACCTGACCGACGGGGGTCCAGGCCTGTCCTTCGGGCTTCATGGCAGAAGGGGCCACGGGGGCGGCGCCGTTCAGCAGCGAGGGGTGCGAGACCCGGCCGCAGTGCATGACCTGCATGAAGATGCGCCCGCCGCGGGCGTGCACGGCCTCGGTCACCTTCTTCCAGGCGGCAACTTGCGCGTCGGTCTCGATACCCGGCGTGTGCACGTAGCCCCTGCCCATGGCGGAGGGGAACACGCCCTCCGTGATGATGAGGCCGGCGCTGGCGCGCTGCGCGTAGTAGGCGACGGTCATATCGCCGACGACGCCGCCGTCGCTCGCGCGGGAGCGGGTCATCGGCGCCATGACGACACGGTTCGGGGCGACGAGGCGGCCGATGCGGACGGGGGTGAGAAGTTGCTTCATGGTCAATCCTTCAATTTGGTGGCTAATGTTCGTTTATTCCCACTGAGAGATAAATACGGTAAATTGGCAAACATTGGTTCAAATTTGGCGCAATCTATTTGGAATTGCTGAACGACATGGCGCTGTTCGTGGAAGTGGCCCACGCCCGCAGCTTTCGCGGGGCTGCCGATGTGACCGGGGCGCCCAACTCGACGCTGTCGCGCCGCATCAGCGCGCTGGAGAAGGCCATCGGCTTGCGACTGCTGCATCGCACGACGCGCAAGGTCGAGCTGACCGAGGCCGGTCAGGTCTACTACCAGCGCTGCCGGCGCATCGTGGACGAGGCCCGCATCGCGCACGAGCAGTTGGGAGAAATGCTGGCTCAGCCCAGCGGCGTTCTGCGCGCATCGCTACCGGTGGACTTCGCGACCATCTACATGGCGCCCCCTGGTGGCGGAATTTGCGCGCCGATATCCCGGCATCGCCTTCGACTTCGACCTGACGCCAAGGCGTGTGGATCTGGTCTCCGAGCCGTTCGACGTGGCCATCCGCATGGGCGAACTGCCCGACTCGAACCTGATTGCCCGGTTGCTGGCGCGGCTGTCGGTGCAGGCCTATGCCTCGCCTGGCTGCCTGACGGTCGCGGGCGAGCCAACCCATCCGTCAGACCGCTCGCAGCACGAGTGCCTTGGCTTTGCGAAGGCCGCGACCTGGGAACTGCACCGTGGCACCGAATCCGTCCAGGTCGAGGTCGGCGGGCGCTTTCTGGTCAACAGCGTCGGCATGTTCCGTCGCTTGGCCACGCTGGACTTGGGCGTCGTGCTGCTGCCCGTGGAAATCGTGGCGGAGGATGTGGCCGCAGGCCGCCTGCAGCGGATACTGACGGACTGGGAGGGCAAGTCGACGCCGGTCTACGCGCTGACGGAAACGCGACTACTGCCCGCCAAAGTGCAGCGCTTCATCGAGTTCCTGCAGGAGCGCCTGGGCCAGCGCGACACGTCGGCGCAGGCTTGAACGCGGCTAACCCGGCGTATCGTGAATGGCCTTGGGCAGATGCTCCACCAGGTGGTCGATGAGGCTGCGCACGGACGGCAGCATGCCGCGTGGCGGCGGATACACGAGGTGAATCAGGTTCTCGCCGGCAGACCACTCCGGAAGCACCTGTTCGAGCGCGCGGCTGCGTAGCGCCTCGGCGACGATGGGTTCGGGCATCAGCGCGATGCCGATGCCATGTAGCGTAGCCTGGTGCTGCACCCGCAGGTCGCTGGAAACGAGGCGTGGGCTGAGACGGACGCGGGCCTGCTCGCCGGCGCTGCTCGTGACCGACCAGACCGCCGCGCCGTCCTGCTGGTCGCCCAGTTGGCTCACCACGTCGAAGTTGGAAATCTCTGATGGGTTGGCAGGCCTGCCGTTGCGGTCAAGGTAGGCCGGGCTGGCGACCAGGATTCGTCGGGCCGTTCCCAGCGTCTTCACAACCATGCCGGCATCACCGTCCATCTGTGGCCGGGCCCGCAACACCAGGTCGAATCGCTCCTCAATCTGGGCGACCGACCTGTCGGTGGCCTCCACGAACAGGCTGACCTTGGGATGTTGTGCCAAGTAAGCCGGCAGGATGGGGGCCAGGAGGCTTTGTGCCATGACCACCGGGCAGCTCAGTCGCACCTTGCCACTGGGCTCTGCCTGCAGTTCGGCCAGAGGCGCGATGTGCAAGGGATAATGCAAAGCGATTCGCCTCTAATCTCCTCTCTGCTCATCCGGCATCAAGGCGATCGACGCTCTGTCGCTCGCAACTTGTCGCCACAGAGGAGGGGGGCGCGAGCGGAAGGCCTCTGCTTTCGAGAGGGGAGGGCTCCCCGCTGTCGCTCTGTGGGGCCTCAAGAGCTCATTTTTCATCTCAGGGTCCAATAGGTCCTCTCCCCTCGAACCAAGCACTAGGAGGCTATGTCCTGAGTCCGTCCCCGGTCCGTTGGGCTGCATGCTGCCCAGGCCGAGTGCCGCATGAAAAACCATACCGTATGAGAAAACATACGTCTCGGTTCCGACACCGACGCGGTGCGCCTCCAGTTGGCGCAAGGCAGCAGCCGTCGCCGCCTGGCTGTCGCGCAGCTGCCCAATCTCCCGCTCGGCCTGCTCCTGCTGGCGTGCAACTGGGCGGCAAGGTCGCTGGCGCGCTGCTCCGCCCCGGCGGCACGCTCTCGAAGGGTCGCGCGTTCGACGAGGCCTTCCTGCTCCTGGCGGGACCAGGCGGCGGCCGCCTCGCGGTGCGCCGACTTTTCGGCCAGTAACGCCTGCTCTGCCGCTGCCTGCGCTGTGCGGGCTGCGTCGAGGTCCGCTGCGCGGGCCTTCCGCTCCTTAGCGAGCTCTGCGGCGGCCTGGCGCGCGGCCACCCGCTCGCGATCGACATCGGCGAGCAGTCGGCGCTCCTGGGCGCCTCCTACATCGCCGACTCAGCATCAACGTGTGCTCGCTGTCCCCTTACCTTTGGCCTTGACTCATTCCGGGCGACGCTCCAACCGCACGCCGGAAGAAGTCATAAAGTGACACTGGCCGCATGCTTCATGACTTCGAGTTGATCTGACACCTTTCCTTGGCATCGTCCCGGGCAGCCAATCCAAACCGGCGCTTGTAGGCCGCACTGAAATAACTGGCGCTGCCAAAGCCGGCCATGTAGGCGATGCTGGAGACCGAATGCCTCAAGGGCCGCTGGCGCAGCAGCGTGCGCGCAAGCAGGAGCCGCGCTTCTAGCAGATACTCCCGCGGCGAAGTGCCCGCGACCTGAAAAATCTTCTGCATGTAACGCGTCGATATGCCATTGGCTGCCGCGACGTGGGGGAGTGTGAGATCGTCGTCGGACAGGTGGGCGTGAATGAACTGCTTCAGGCGATGAAGCAGCGCCGCCTGCGTCGCCGGATACGCTCCGCCGAGGTCGTTCTGCCCGTCGAGCATGAGCGCGGCGAGATCGACCAGATGCGCCATCACACACTGGAATTCGTGAGCCTGCCACCGGTCCAGATTGGCCCGCACGGTGTCGGCGTAGCCGAGGAGGGCCGCCAGGGTGGCGCTGTCTCGCGGAAATCCGACACCGCAGGCATGCGTCACGCCCGGCAGCTTCGCATCCAGAAGCGTCCGGTCGCAAGCGATCAACGTGGCCGACAGAGGCTGCCCGTAGAGCATCTGGTGCGGCCGCGACATGTCGATCAGTGCGCCGTCACCGCGTTGGAGCCGGATGCGATGACCGCAATGCTGCAGTTCGAACTCTCCGCTCGTCACCAGCACGAGTTCGTACCGGCAGATGGCATCGGAGCCAGCTTGCTTCTTGCTCCTTGAACTGGCCGTGGGCGCCGCATTGAACTCCACGAGCTGGATGGCATCGCTGCGCCTCGCAGCCAGCGTGCCGCGATAGCCGTTGGTCGTCGCGCCCTCGAAACACATCTGCCCGTGGAGGTCGACAACGACCTGCTTCCATGCGTCGAGTTGCCGTGTGGTTGCCACTCTCTCGGTGGAGAAAGACAGTACGGGCGCCTCGGTAGCCTGACTGACATTGAGCACGGCTCTTCTCCTGACAAGTCATGACGTTCCTCGAATGCACGGTTCGCCAGAGAACAAGAAAGTGTACGCGTAGACGCAAATCTTCCACTAGCGCCGACCCTACATTACACGAACAACTTCAATGCAGGAGACAACTTTCATGAGCGTCCTATCAAACGAGCTGCTGCCGATCGAGGTGGCTGTTACGGTCGACGAATTGCTAATCTGGGAGGAAGCGCCGCTGCCGCCTGGGTACGCGCGGGAGGGCATTGTGGCCGCCATGGTTCAGACCTTGGCAAAACATCAGATCGGCGGCGTCTACGGTTTCGCGCACACCTCGCCACTGGACAAGGACCACGGGCTGAAAGAAGTCTTGACGCATTGGGTAGCCAGCGGTCACCACCTAGGCAACCACACGCACTGCCATGCCTGCCTAAACTGGTTGTCTGCCAAGAACTATTGCGAGGACATCCAGCGGTCGGAAGACGTCATCGGTGATCTGATCGAGAAGGCGCCCGGCCGGTACTTCCGCTATACGATGGACATGAGCGGCCAGTCCGAAGCCAAGCGTGGCGAAGTGGAAGACTTTCTCGCGCTCAAGGGCTACACGAATGCGCCCATCACCGCCTGGTTCGGCGACTTCGCATGGATCGTCCCCTACACCCGGGCCCTGCTCAACAAGGACATGCCCAGTGTGGAAGCGTTGCGAACGAGCTTTGTGAACACCGCCGTGGTGCAGTTGCGCAACCACGCAAAGGTGGCCCGCCAGATATTCGGCCGTGACATCCCCTACATCTGGCTGATCCACGGTTCTGCGATCGCGATGGATACGCTGGATGACATCCTCACGGCGTTCAAAGATCTGGGGATCCGGTTCGTGAGCCTGGACCACGCCATGAAGGACGTCGCTCACCGCGCCATGCCACGTGCATCACCGAAGTTCGTGAACCATTTGCAGCGCTTCGCACTTGCGCAGGGCCTGCCCGCGGAGTACGTGCCGCCGGAGCTCATGCAGGCTGTGCTGGAAGCTTCGCCCCGAGCCGGAATGGACAGTATGGCCTTCTACGACGCCATACTTCGCAAGATGTGCGAACGGGCCGGTGGAACATACGAGTGGGACTGGAGTTGATCGCATGCGCGAGGAAGCTAGCACCCAGGTTCGCCTTGCTGCACGCCCGACGGGGACACCTGACGCGCGGACCTGGCAATTGACGCAGGCGTCGCCGCCCACACCCGGCGAGGGTCAGGTGCTCGTGCGCAACGAGTACATCTCGGTCGATCCGGCCATGCGTGGCTGGATCGGCGCCACCCCGACGTACACGAGCCCGGTCGAAGTCGGCGATGTCATGCGTGCGAGGGCCGCAGGACGCGTGGTCGCCAGTCGCGACCCGAGCCTGCCCGAAGGCACCTCGGTCGTCGGTTTCCTGGGCGTGCAGAGCCATGCCCTGGCCAGGCGCGACCAAGTCCGCGTGGTCGATGCCTCTGCGGTGCCGCTGATCTACCAGCTGTCGGCACTGGGCGCGCCGGGGATGACTGCCTACTTCGGGCTGCTGGAGGTGGGCGGCTGCCGGCCCGGGGAAACAGTCGTGGTGTCGGCCGCGGCCGGTGCGGTCGGGCAGATGGTGGTTCAGATTGCCCTGATCATGGGTTGCCGTGTGATCGGCATTGCTGGCGGAGCGAGCAAGTGCGATTTTGTGCAGCGGCGACTTGGCGCGACGGCCTGCATCGACTACAAGGCCGATAACGTGGCGGCACAAATGCGCGCCGCGTGCCCCTACGGCATCGACGTCTACTTCGACAATGTCGGCGGCGACATCCTCAATGACGCGCTAGCCCAGATCGGGCTGGGCGCGCGGATCGTGGTGTGCGGCGCAGTTTCCCAGTACGACAACCTGGGGGCTGTGCAAGGACCTGGCAACTATCTGAACCTGTTGATGCAACGGGCTTCTCTTCGGGGCATGCTGGTCGGGGACTTCGAGGCGAAGTTTCCCGTCGCCATAGCCGCCATGAGCCGTTGGATGGCGCAGAGCCGGCTCGACTGCCAACATCATTGCGTGGATGGCATCGAGAACTTTCCGGATGCATTGCAGCAACTGTTTGCAGGGCGCAACGTGGGCAAGGTCATCGTGCGGGTTCGTTGAGCCGGCATGAACGAACTTGAACCGGGTCACATAGTGAACGGGTTCGGGTTCGAAGCGGACTCTTCGATGAAGGCGTCGGTGATGCGCTTGTGCGAGCTGTCCGAGAGCGTCCAGACGCCTTCGGACACGGCCAGCGCGATGGCCAGGCGCAACTCGAGATCCGGCACGCGCGGCATGTCAAACAGCTGGTTGAACTGGTCGACCCGCATGCGCGTGAGCGCCGCGTTGCCCAGCATGTCGGTGTTGCGCACCTGCACGCTGACTCCGGCGCCCATGAAAAGCCGCAGGGCGCGCGTTGAGGTAGGCGGCAGCGCGCCGCTGGTTCATGGCCACCATGTCCTGCCAGCTGGTGGGTGGGGGTTGGTGGGGCTGGCTGGCAAGGTAGCGCAGTTCGGCATGGAAGCGCTGTGCCAGCGCGACGAAGGCCGCATTGCGGTTCGGGAAGAAGTGGTAGACCGAGGCCAGCGGCACTTCGGCGACCGCCGCGATCTGGGCCAGGCTCACGTCTTCATTGAGCCCATCCGCCAGTACACGGTCGGTGGCGTCCAGCAGCAGTTCGTATCGCTCTTGCGCGCCCTTGCGGACTGGTTTGCGCGCGTCGGCCCGCGGTCGATGGGAAAAGGTCGATGACATGGGTTCGAGATGCTGAGTGGTAGGGGGCGAGCTTAAGCGCTCGCGCTTCGTGCCGTGGCCGGCGTCCGGTGCCAGCCCCAGCCCGAGGGGGCTGCGGGCTGCGCATCTGCGGGCCGCGGCTCACGAAGCCGGCAGCAGCCGCGCGGCTTCGCGGATCGCCACGGCCAGCTGGCGCACGACGGGCTGGCGAGCCATGCCCTGCGTGACGAAGAAGCTGATCGGCGGCAGGTTCCACGACAGCGCGTAGGACAGGGGCGCACACGTGCCATCCTGCCCGATCTCCCCCGCCACGTCGCGCGCCAGGATGGTGATCGCGTTGCGTTCGCTGCGCAGCACCGCCTCGATGGTCCGCAACGACGAGGTCTCGACCATCGGCGCGGGCGGTGCCACGCCCGCGCCCAGGAAGATCGCATTGAAGGTGCGGCGCATGGGCGTGTTGGGCGGCGGCATGATCCAGTCCAGCGCGGCCAGGCGGCGCCAGTCCAACGGCCCACGGGACAGCCTGGCCCGGCTGTGTGTGGGTACCAGCAGGCAGGGCACCTGTTGATAGATCGCCTCCTGCAGGATCTGAATGTCGGTGTGGGCGTGCAGCGAACGGCCAATCACGCAGTCGAGTTCGCGCGCGCCCAGCGCTGCCACCAGTTCGTCCGTGGTGCCTTCCTTGGTCATCACCGCCACGCGCGGACTCTGGCCCAGCAGATGGGTGACGCTGGCCGACAGCAGGGCTTCCGGCACATGCGGCGTCATGCCGATGCGGACCCGGCCGCTCAGGCCGGTGTCGATGGCCGTCAGGATCTTGCTGGCCGCCTCCAGCTCGGCCAGCGATACCAACGCGTAGTGCAGCGCGGCTTCGCCGGATGGCGTGGGCACCAGGCCGCGCCGCGTGCGCGTGAACAGCGGCGCCATGAAGATGTCTTCGATCTCGTGCAGGCTCTTGGTGATGGCGGGCTGGCTCAGCCGCAGCTCCAGTGCCACGCGGCTGAGCGTCTGGTTGCGCTGGATGGACTGCAGCAGGGCCAGGTGCCGCAGCTTGAGGCGCGACTGCAGCGCGTGGAGCAGCCTGTCGCTGCGGTCGTTGGAGATCGGGGCTGTCATGAAGTTGTATAACTTCTCGGTTATGGATCAATCAAAATATAGGCTAAAACAAGAAATCTAGACTTCTAGACTTCGGGCATGTTCACGACACGCCCCGGCATCATCGACGTCTTCGGCGTCGCTTCTTCCACTCACCGGCCGGCCTCGCGGGCGGCGACGGGCGTGGAGCGCGCCGGCAACGCCTCCCGCCGCGCCACGGTCGCCGGCGGCCTCATGCTGCAGGTGGTCGAGCCTCAGTTCAACGGCCCCGGCGACGTGGTGCCCATCCTTCAGTGGCGCGCGATCGACCAGCCAGCGCGTTGCGTCGACGTCCAGGCCTGGGCGTCGGCGCCGGCCACGCCAGTCGCGTTCGCGCAACGCGGCTTCGAACAGGCGCCGGGCTACGCCGCGGCTGCTGAATTCACTCTACGGAGAACTTTACCCATGCTTCCCGTCACCGTCTGCCTAAACCTGCTCGACGAACTGTCGCAGGCGCAGGACCTCGACAGCGCCATGCGTCAGGTCGACGCCTACCGCCGCCTGCTCGTCGGCCCCGGCGAGTTCAGCATCAACCTCAACGTGACGACGGCGGACGACCCCCCGAACGAGGTGCAATTGCGCCGCATTTACTCGTCCAATGGCGGCCAGTTCCCCGTGGCAGGCCGCAAGCGCAAGCTCCTGAACCGCTGGACACGCACGCTGTTCGGCGAAGGACGCGTGTTCGTCGCCGAAGGCGCGCCGATGCTGGCCGAACTGTTCGACGACTACGAACACATGGCGCCGCTCGGTCTGAACGCCGCGATCAACGTGCCGTTGTTGCAAGGCAAGCACTGCGTTGCGACATTCAACGTCTTCGGCACGCGCGGGTGCTGGCAGGACCAGGAGATCCTGGCTGCACGCCTGCTGGCCACCGCGGCTGCGCGCTGGGTGACGCCGGCGCCTGGCCTGCACTACACGCTGGACGCCGAGCCGGCCTGATTCCTCCCCACGCTCATTTCCTTGGAGCAACCATGTCATCCACCTCCACACCCCAGCGCACTGCTGTCTTCATCGTCGGCGGCGGCCCGGTCGGCCTGTCCATGTCCATCCTGCTGTCGCGCTTCGGCATCGACCATGTGCTGGTCGAACGCGCATCGAGCACCACGGACCACCCCAAGGCTCGCGGCTGCTGGAGCCGCACGATGGAGATCTTCCGCCAGTGGGGCATCGAAGATCGCATGCGCGCCCATGGCCTGCCAGACCAGTCGGATTTCTTCACCTTCGTCGAGGCCATGGCAGGCCACGAGTACGGCCGCACCATGCCGGAGGCCAACCTCGGCCAGACGCCGGCCTGGAAGTGCATCCTGTCGCAGGACGTGGTCGAGCAGGAACTGCTGGCGCTGGCGCGCCAGTCGCAGACCGCCCAGATCCACTTCTCGACAGAGTTCGTCGAGCACAGCGAGGAACCCGGTGGCGTGCAGGTCACCGTGCGCAACCTCAAGAACGGCGAGACCGCCGTCTGGCACAGCAAGTTCCTGATCGCCGCCGATGGCGCCGGCAGCAGCGTGCGCCGCCTGACCGACATCGAGATGCGCGGCCCGGCCACGATGGCTGTCATGGCCAACGAGTATTGGAAGGCCGATCTGTCGGGCATCCGCGGCGCCGCCAACACGGCTGCCTTCCGCGTCGTGCCCAAGGACCCCGCGCTGCCGATGGCCTCGGTGCTCAACACCAATGGCCGGGACCGCTGGCTGAGCCTGATCCAGATCGGCACCGAATCAGACGAACGGTCCGGCCCGCGCACCGACGAGGAAGTCGTGCGGCTGGCGCGCATCCATACCGGCCTGCCGAACCTGGAGGTCGAGGTCATCAACCGCTCGATCTGGCGCTTGAGCCGCCAGGTGGCCAGCAGCTTCCGCCAGTCGCGTGTGCTGCTGGTCGGCGACGCCGCGCACCGCTTTCCACCGAGTGGCGGCTACGGCATGAATTCCGGCATCCAGGACGCGCACAACCTGGCCTGGAAGCTGGACCTGGTGCTGCGCGGCAAGGCCGGCATGGGGCTGCTCGACAGCTACGACCAGGAGCGCAGGCCCGTGGCCGAGTCCAACGCCGACTTCAGCTACGCCAACACCATGCGATTTCGGGAGACCGACAAGGCCTTTCGCAGCGGCAACATCGACCGCATCAACTTCTGGATCAAGGACACCAACAACCACGTGCACAGCGTGGGCCAGAGCCTGGGCTTCAGCTACGACGAGGGCGCGGTGCTCCCCGACGGCACGGCCAAGCCGGCGCTGCGCACCAGCACCTACGAGCCGAGCGACCGGCCGGGCGGCCGCTTCCCGCACATCTGGCTCGACCTGGCGCGGCGCCGCTCGACGCTGGACTGGTTCGACCGGAACTTCGTGCTGGTCGTGGGCCTGAAGGCCGACGCCTGGAAGGAGGCTGCCGCCGCGGTCGCGGCACGGCGCGGGCTGCCGATCGAGGTCCGCCAGATGGAGGGCGAGTGCGTGTCCGAGGGCCTGCTGCTGGGCCTACACGGTGCGGTGCTGGTGCGCCCCGATGGCCACGTCGCCTGGCGCATGCCCTGGACGCCGACCGACCCCGCTGCCGAACTTGCCGGGGTGCTGGAGCGGCTGCTCGGTGCCGTCTGAGTCTGAATCTTCCGACCCCGCCATTTCCTCGAGGAGCGCCCCATGCCCGTCAGCGCCTTGCACCACTACACCATCCGCTGCACCACGGCCGAACTGGATCCGCTGCGCGACTTCTACACGCAGCACATCGGCCTCACGGTTGGCGCGCGCGCCGACATCCCGGCCCCCGGCTACTGGCTGTATGCGGGCGGCCAGCCGATCGTACACCTCTACGCCATCGCGGAGGTGCCCGATCCGGCGCCGCCGGCAGGCGTGCCGCTGACTGGTCCGCTGGACCATGTCTCGTTCCGCGCGCACGGTCTCGCCGCCACGCGCGCGCACTTCGCCGCCCATGACATCGCCTGCGACGAGGCGCCGGTGCCGGGTTGGCCGCTGCACCAGCTGTTCGTGCGCGATCCCAAGGGCCTGAAGATCGAGCTGACCTTCTGGCTCGACGAGGAGGGGCCCGCGTGACACCCACCATGATCACCACCGTGGCCACGGGCGACGCCGCCACGGCCTGCACCATCCAGGGGGAAGGTCCGCCGCTGTTGCTGGTGCACGGCGCCGAAGCTTCGCGCCACATGTTCGACGCCATCGCGCCGCTGCTGGCGCGGCGCTTCACCGTGATCGCCTACGACCAGCGCGATTGCGGCGAGACCGAGGCGCCGCCGGTGCCGGCCACGCTGGAGCAACTGGCGGACGATGCCCGCGACCTGCTGGCGGCACTGGGCCATGCGCGGGCCCATGTGTTCGGTAGTTCGTTCGGCGGCCGCGTCGCGCAGGTGCTGGCGGTCCGGCATCCGCACTGCGTCGACCGCCTGGTCCTGGGCAGCACCTGGGCGCTGCCGCAGGCGCTGGCGACGGCCTACCCCGAGGGCAGCCGGCGCATCGCCGCGCTGCGCGCAGGGCTGCCGCACAGTGCACATGAACTGGCCGGCATGTTCTTTCCGCCGGCCTGCCTGGCCGAGCGGCCTGCACTGCGCGACTGGTTCGCCGCCGTGCAACCGGAATCGGAGCGCTCCACCCGCCGGGCCGCGACCGTGGCCGACAGGCCGGACATCCCGCCGTCGGCGATCCAGGCGCCGACCTTGCTGATCGCCGGCGACAGCGACCAAGTCGTGCCGGCGCGGCTGACCTTCGCGCTCGCCGGCCTGATTCCGCACAGCCGCACCGCCTTGCTGGCCGGCGTGGGCCATGCCACCTGCATCCAGGCGCCGGCCGAGGTCGCGCAGGCGCTCATCCACTTCATCGACGCACCGGCCGCATAGAGGATCCATCATGAGCTACATCGAGATAAAGGGACTGTTCAAGACCTTCGGCGACCGTCGTGCGGGCGGCGTGCTGGCCCTGGACAACATCCACTGCTCCATCGCCGAGGGCAGCTTCGTGTCCGTCGTCGGCCCCAGCGGCTGCGGCAAGAGCACGCTGATGCGCATCATCGCCGGGCTGCTCGACTACTCGGAGGGCAGCGTGGTCATGGACGGCCAGCCGATCCGCGGCACGCGGCGCGACGTGGGCGTGGTGTTCCAGTCCTCCATCCTGCTGCCCTGGCGCACCATCCTGGAGAACGTGATGCTGCCGGCAGAGGTGCTGGGCCTGGACCTCAAGGCGGCCCGCGAACGCGCCATGGATCTGCTGCGCCTGGTGCGGCTCGAGGGCTTCGAGCACAAGCTGCCGCGCCAGCTCAGCGGCGGCATGCAGCAGCGTGCCTCGATCGCCCGCGCGCTGCTCCACGACCCCAAGATCCTGCTGATGGACGAGCCCTTCGGCGCGCTCGACGCGATGACGCGCGAGCAGATGAACCTGGAACTCCAGCGCATCTGGGCCGAAAGCGGCAAGACCGTAATCCTGATCACGCACTCCATCCCCGAAGCCATCTTCCTCGGCGACGTGGTGTTCGTGATGACACCGCGGCCGGGAACGCTGGAGCGCGTGATCCCGGTGCGCGTGCCGCGGCCGCGCCGCATGGAGGCCATGGGCACCCCCGCGTTCGCCGAGGTCGCAGACCAGATCCGTGAATTGTTCGACCACACCGGTTCGTTCGACTGAACCCCCGCCCTCTCCAGAACTCAAGCCCCGCAGGAACCACCCCATGTCCAACCTGTCGTTCTCCGCCCCGGCCACTGCGCCGCTACCCCAACCCGCGACCCGTCCCGGTCGCTGGCTTAGCTCCAGGGCCGCGCAGTCGCTGCTGCTGTTGCTCGCGCTGCTCGCCGTCTGGGAGTTCGGCGTGCGCGTGTTCAATGTGCCGAAGTTCCTGGTCCCGCCGTTCAGCGATGTCGTCGCGGCGTTGTGGCGCGGACTGGCGGCCGCGCCGATGGCCAAGGATGGCCTGTGGTTCCACACCGCCATCACGCTGGCGGAGATCCTGCTGGGCTTCTTCATCGGCAGTGGCATCGGGTTGGCGCTGGGCGTGGCCATCGCGCAGATGCCGCGCATCGAAGCGGTTCTGCAACCCTATGTGGCAGCGTTCCAGAGCCTGCCCAAGGTCGCGGTGGCTCCCATCATCATCATGTGGCTGGGCTTCGGCATCAGCTCCAAGGTGGCCATCGTCTGCATGCTGACTTTCTTCCCGGTGCTGGTGACCAGCATCGCCGGCTTCAAGGCCATCGACCCCGACCGAATCGATCTGCTGCGCACGCTGTCGGCCACGCCCTGGCAGATCTTCCGCAAGGCCAAGTTCCCGAGCGCGCTGCCTTACATCTTCGCGGGTCTGGACATGGCGGCCTCGTTCGCCGTGGTAGGCGCCATCGTCGGCGAGTTCGTCGGCGCCCAGGCTGGCCTCGGCGTGCTGATTCTGCAGATGGACGCGCAGATGGACACCGGCGGCAGCTTCTCCGTGTTCATCGTGCTGTCGTTGATTGGCATCGTGCTGACGGCCCTGTTGCGCCGGGTCCAGCAGCGCGTGCTGCATTGGATGCCGGTGGAGAGTCGGCGCACCGTCACCGCCTGAGGCACTGCACGCCCGGCTTCCCCTCCTGTCACTCGAAAGGTTTCTCCAATGATCACCAGACGGAATTTCAACTTGGCCCTCGGCGCTGTCGGCGCAGGGCTTGCAGTGGTACCGGCTTCGGCCCAGCCCCTCAAGGTCATGAAGGTGGCCAACTCGGCCGGCGTGAACGACGCGCAACAGGCATTCATCACGGCCGGCCGCCATCCACGGCTGGGCTACTACGCCGCCGAAGGCGTGGACGTGGAATACGTCAACATGAGCAGCATCACGCAGGCCATGCAGGCGCTGATGACCGGTCAGGTTGCGTTCGGCCCGGTGTCGCCGGGCCTGTACCTGCCGGCGCTGGCCAAGGACCCTGCACTGGATCTGATCGCCGCCTACAAGTGGCTGCCGCGCAACGCCAATGTCGTGATCGTGCGACCTGACAGCCCGATCCGCAGCGTGGCTGATCTGCAGGGCAAGCGCATCGGGGTGCGTAACCAGGGCGATCCCGGCATCGTGGTAGCCAGGACCATGCTGCTGGAACTGGGCCTGGACGACGGCGCCAACCAGTACATCGCGGTGGGCGACGGTGGACCTGCTGGGCAGGCGCTGACTCAAGGCCGCGTCGATGCCATCGTGGCCTACGACACCGGTGCAGCGCGGATCGAGATGGTGGGGGTGCCGGTGCGTTATCTGCCGCTGCCCCCGAAGTTCGCTGAGGTCGGATCGGGCTGGATTTGCGTGCAGAAGAAGAGCTTGCAGCAGGAGCGCAAGCACCTGGTCGGCCTGTTCCGCGGCATCGCCAAGTCCACGCTGTTCGCACACCACAACCTGGACGAGGCCATCAACATCCACTGGGCGCTGTACCCCGAGAGCAAGCCGAAGTCCAAGTCGGAGGACGAGGCGCGCAAGGAACTGCAGTTCATCCTCAAGGACCGCCGCAACAACTGGATGCGCCGCGACGGTGAGGCCGACGCTCGAATCGGCGCCTCCAGCCTGGCCGAGTGGCAGGCGAACATCGCGTCGGCTGCCGAGACCAGCAAGAACCCGCGGTTGGCGGCCGAATTGGGCGACCCGGCCCGGGTGTTCACGAACGAGTTGATCGACGAGGTCAACGCCTTCGACAAGGCGGCGGTGATCCGCCAGGCGAAGGGGTTCCGGCTGTGACGGCCCGCTGGCGGATGGCCGCGCGCGCGGCGCAGATGAATCCTTCGGTGATCCGAGAGATCCTCAAAGTCACGGAGCGGCCGGAGGTCATCAGCCTGGCGGGCGGCCTGCCTTCGCCCGAGACCTTTCCGGTGGAGGCCTTCGAACAGGCCTGTGCACGGGTGCTGCAGACCGATGGCCGTGCCGCGCTGCAGTACGCGGCGAGCGAGGGGTACGGGCCGCTGCGCGAGGCGGTGGCGGCGATGCTGCCCTGGGACGCCGACCCCGCGCAGGTGCTGATCACCACCGGTTCGCAGCAAGGCCTGGACCTGATCGCCAAGATCCTGATCGACGCCGGCAGCCCGGTGTTGGTGGAAACGCCGACCTACCTGGGCGCGCTGCAGGCCTTCACGCCGATGCAGCCTCAGGTCGCCGGCCTGCGCTGCGATGACGAGGGTGCAGTGCCCGACGACCTGGCGGCACAGGCGGCTGCCGCGCGCTTCGCCTACCTGCTGCCGAACTTCCAGAACCCGACCGGCCGCACGATGGGCGAGGAGCGGCGCCGCGCCGTGGTGGAGGTGGCCGTGCGCACCGGCCTGCCGCTGGTCGAGGACAACCCCTATGGCGACCTGTGGTTCGACGCGCCGCCGCCGGCGCCCCTGAGCGCCCGCCACCCTGAAGGCTGCATCTACCTGGGTTCGTTCTCCAAGGTGCTGGCGCCGGGCCTGCGGCTGGGCTTTCTGGTGGCTCCCAAAGCCGTCTACCCCAAGCTGCTGCAGGCCAAGCAGGCTGCCGACCTGCACACGCCGGGCTTCAACCAGCGCGTGGTGGTCGAGGTGCTGCGCGACGGCTTCCTGGACCGCCATGTGCCGACGATCCGCGCGCTGTATCGCAGCCGACGCGACGCCATGCTGGCCGCGCTGGAACGCGAGATGGCGGGGCTGGGCGTCGAATTCGGCCGCCCGTCCGGCGGCATGTTCCTGTGGCTGCGGCTGCCGCCCGGCATCGATGCGGGGGCGCTGCTGGCGCAGGCGGTCGCACGCGGCGTAGCCTTCGTACCGGGGGCACCGTTCTATCCCGCGGCAGGCGATGCGCGCACGCTGCGCCTGTCCTTCGTGACGGCCAGCGTAGAGCAGATCGAGCGCGCCGTGGCCGCACTGGCCCGATCGCTTCAGGATGCGCTGCAACAACGCCATGGTTAGTGCGCAGGGCGTGGCCCATTCGCGCTGGGAAGATGCCATGGCCCTGGCGATCGGTGCCTTGCTGATCGGCCTTGGCCTGCATGTCCTGCGCAGCGCGGGTCTGCTGACCAGTGGCCTGTCCGGCGTGGCGGTGCTGGTGCACTACGCCACCGGCTGGAATCTGGGCGTTGCGCTGTTCGTGCTGAACCTGCCGTTCTACGCGTTGGCCTGGCGCACGTTGGGACCGGTGTTCACGCTGAAGTCGCTGGCCGTAGTGGCGCTGATCTCTTCCATCGTGGATCATGCCGCCGCGTTGCTGACCATCAGCCAGGTACACGCTGCGTTCGCCGGGCTGGCCGGCGGCGTGCTGATTGGCATCGGCCTGCTGGCGCTGTTCCGCCATGGCGCCAGCGTGGGCGGCACCAGCAGCCTGGCGCTGTATCTTCAGCAACGCCATGGCTGGCGCGCCGGCCGTGTGCTGATGACCATCGACGTCGCGATCTTCGTGGTCGCGCTGGCGGTGGTCGATCCGCGCAACGTGGCTTGGTCGGCCGCCGGTGCGGTGATGCTGAACCTGTTGCTGGCGCTGAATCACAGGCCGGGGCGCTACCTGGCCTCGGATCAGCAGAGATAGTAATTGAATGCCGGCCCGTCGCCGGGCTGCCCCGCCTCGACCCAGGCGAGCTTGCCACGCAGGAAGGCCAGCGCCGCGTCGAGTCCGGCCTCCTTCTCCTCCAACTTGTCGATCTGGCGGCGCAGCACTGTCGCTGTCCGCTCCGGCGAGCGGGCGCCCGCACGGTACTGCTTGTTCAGCGCTGCGATCTCGGCCAGCGAGTAGCCCAGCGATTGCTGCAGCCGGACCATGCGCGCTGCGGTGAGGTCGCCGTCGGAGAACACCTGGTAGGGGTTCGAACCGCCCTTGAGGCCGCGCTTCGGGCGCAGCAACCCCTTGGTGATGTAGAAGCGGATGGTGTCCACCGGCAGCCCGGCGGCTTTGGAGAAGTCGGAGATCAGCATTGGGAATGGGCTTGACCCTGGAGCAAGGTCCACACTTTTAAACCCTTTCATCGAATCTTCAACGAAAGCGAGGAATGGAATGAACGTGTCGTCAGACGCACTGGCCCGTGTGCAACTGGGCCGAGGCGGTCCGCTGGTGGGTTGCCAGGGACTCGGCTGCATGGGCATGAGCGAGTTCTACGGCGAGACCGACGATCGCGAGGCACTTCGCGCGACATTCCCCGCTACATCGAGCTCTATAAGCAGGGCCGCCTGCCCGTCGACAGGCTGCTGACCGGTCGATTGCGCCTGGACGAGATCAATGAGGGATTCGACCTGCTGCACGAGGGCAAGGCGATTCGGCAAGGTGGACGGGGTCGACTCGTTTTCAGTGCACTAAGTGACGGTAAGGGCGCCGCAACAAATGCGGCTTCCCGCGTGTCATCATTCCTAAGTCCTTGTCCCAGCTTGAGTTTCTGTTGCCTCTCAACCACCTCGCGATAAGGCCCGCTCCGTGGTCGATTTCAGGCTTTGGCGCTCTTTTTCGCTGCGGTTTGTGACGGTAGAAGCTTGTCGGCGTAGCGTTCGATGGGAAACCGAAAGACTCCGCGAAGGTTGATGCCCTCCAGTCGCGTGGGTGCAATGCGTCCGATCAGCTCGGCTGGGACAACCTGACGCCGGTTGGCCCAGCGATCAAGCGCTGCCTGCATCTGCGCCGTGTTCCATGCCATCACGATGTTGGCCAACAAGCTCAACGCGTCGGCCACGGCCTGCATCTCCTCGACACGCCTGGCCTGCACCGGACTGACCCGCCCGGTGTAGATGGCGCGCTTCAAGGCGTTGACCGCCTCGCCGCGGTTGAGCACCCGATGCAGTTCGCGGCGGAACGCCGCGTTGACGAAGTAGTCCGCCAGGAATGCCGTGCGCAACAGCCTGCCAAGCTGCACACCGGCCTCGTAGATCGGGTCAGACCTGGCTGCCGATCCGAAGCGCGCCATCACGGCCACCGCGCTGGCGTGCCCGGACATCACGGACGCCGTGAGGCGAACGAGAGCGTCCCAGTGCGACACAATGAGCGAAGCGTCGACGTTCGCTACGCACACGGATGCCACATCAGCTGGTATCGGCATGCCTCGGGGGACATAGAGCTGCCGTTGCTTCAGATCCTTCAGCCGCGGACATAGATCGAAACCCAATAGGCGAGACAACCCCATCGCGAAGTCGGTGTAACCGTGGGAATCTACGGCCAGCTGAGAAGTCTCGATCCGCTCCTGTCGCACGACTCCTTCGATCGCCACGCCAGCCTGCCGCTCGTTCAGCACAAAGGGTTGCGCGTGAAAGATGCCCCAGCGATCGCCCACATGGGAGTAGATGCCGATCGAGGGAGTGTTGCGCCGCGGATCCAGGCGAGCCTGCCACACACGCTTGGTGGTCTCCATGCTCATCATGTCCGAGGAGGCGAGATCGGAGCGTCCCCAAGTCGTTGCAATGGGATGGCCTTGCATGAACTCCAGCACCGCTTGGCAGGCTTGCCCAAGTCGGCGTTCGTCGCCAGCCCAGCGCATGCTTTGGCGGATGCTTGTGGCCGACAGCTGCGGCATCATGCGTGCGCAATCGGCGGCCGTGAGGCTGGTTCCGTGGGCGAGGATGCCGGCGTAGGCCATCAGCAGTTCGTCGGCCGAGCGCGGCTCGCGCCCGAGCATGATCCAGCTGAAACGAACCTGTGCATCAACGGCCAGGATCACCTCGGGCAATTGCACCTCGCCGATGCGCTGGTCAAGCCTGGCGCGCAGCTTGCCGACCTGAGGATCCTCATCGTCCGCTGGGAGCGCCGAGACGTGCAATTCATCGTCGATGCGCAGCTCGCCGGAACGGGCGGCGACGGCCACCGCATGGACGCCAGCATGCACGCGCATCAGGAGCGGAACAAGGAATTCCTCCGGGTTGGCCGGCAGCGACAGCCGAGCATAGTGCCGCTTGGCTTCGGCCTGCCAGCGCTCGGCGGGTAGGAACAGGCGTTCTCGGCCACGAAATGTCAGGCTGTGTTCGATCCACACCGAGCCGTTCCGCACAGATCGACGCAGGGCAAAAAGCGTGGCCACTTCTAGCGCTCGAAAGGCCCGCTCCCGGTCGTAGCCCGAGATGGCGTCGCGCCAGACCGATCCGAGCTGGGGTGAAACGATGTCTGGCAGGCTCCTGGCGCTTTTAGCGTACAGATCGCGCAGCTTGGCCAGTGATTCAATGACCGGATGGTCGCCGCTCGCCTGCCATGGCAACTTGGCGATTACCGACAGCAGGGATCGCACTGGGCGGATGGCCTCGATCAGGCGCTCCCGCACGAGCGATGCCCGTTCTGGCGGGCGTCGCTGTTGGTGGCTCGCGACCAAGGCCGCCAAACCAGCCCTCAATTCCGAGTCTGGAATGCCACCCTCGGCGCTCATGCTCGTAAGTTCGTT
Source organism: Variovorax sp. J31P207 (assembly GCF_030316965.1). NCBI lineage: Bacteria > Pseudomonadati > Pseudomonadota > Betaproteobacteria > Burkholderiales > Comamonadaceae > Variovorax > Variovorax sp. J31P207. The sequence goes on along the minus strand of NZ_JASZYN010000002.1, from coordinate 910,673 downwards.
GAGTAGCGATCGATAAAGATCAGCCCAGTTGACGGTGTCACCGACACTACCTGCGGCCTGACGCCAAAGGTCGGCCACGCGACGCTGAACCATCAGAATCAGTTGGTCGGTGGCGGTCAGCAGGCAGTAGCGCAGGAAGCAGGCGACCTCTACGGTGCGCGCTGGTTCCTTGATTTTGGCGCCGGCCGACGGAGGCCTGGAGGCCAAGCGACGTGCGTAGCGCCGCACGATGAGGTCGGGCAGGGCGCCCAGGTATTTATACACGTCAAGGCTCTGAAGCCAATTGATCCGTTCGAGCACCTCGCTGATCTGGCGCGTCGAGTGCCGCGCCGGCGCCGCCCACAGCCAGCTTTGATGGGTCACGCCGCTGGCGTGTGGCTGCGCGATCATTCGGCTCCATTGCTCCAGGATGTCAGGTGGAACCTCGCTGCGAATGGACGCCGACGTCTCGGCCTCGAAACGGGCGAGGGCGGTGGCAATCACGGCGCGGATGGCCCGATCGTGGACGATCAGCAGTCGATGCTCGTACAGCCAACGTCGGGCAAAGACAACCAGTTGCTCGCGATCGGCGCACCGGGCGACCTCGTCACTCATCGACCGAACGAGAGCGCGGCGCTGATGCTCGGTCATCCACCGGAATCCAAGGGCTTCACAGGCCACTTGCTGGTGGTCGAACAGGGTGCGGCCTCGCCCGTACAAGGCGCGTAGCGACGCGATCTCGGGAGCATCGATACCCAACTCACTGCCCAGATGGCGCCAAAGTGCTGGCGGAACGATCCGAAAGGCGTCGAGCACACGGCCGCTCATGCGCAGGAATCCGATGTGCAATGCCAGGCCGAGCTTGAGAGACTCGCCGCGGCGCGCGCCGATCAGTTCACGTTCGGCCTGGCTGAAGGTGAAGAACGCCTGCAGCTCGAAGCCGCTGATGTCGCGCGGAAGTTCGCGCATGCCCAAGTATGTCGTCTGCCAGCCTTGCATCGCGCGCCTCCGTCCGTGGGGCAGGGGACGATACGCCGCTGAAAAGTGAACAGCAACATCAAGAAAATCAATGACTTGCGACCCAGCTCCCGCGCCGTTGCTGGCCTTGCGAACCGTCACTTAGTGCACGGAAAACGAGGGGACCCCACGTCAGGCACCTTGATGCCAGCGCCCCGCGGCGGTGCCTGCCTACTTGGCCTTCTGCATCGTCCTGGCGGTGAGCTTGGCGCTGGCGCTGCTGGCGTTTTGGGGATCGGTTGTCCGCTGAACGCGAGAGGTCAATCCGTGCCGCGCTTGCGCACAGGTGTGCACGCCGTCGCACAGGGGCTCACGGGCGGAGTCAGCGACGCAAGAATCGAATCGCGGCAAGCCGCCAGAAATTCGTCGGCCAAGGGCGAATCGTCAGGGCAGGCGCGCGACATGACGATGGCGCCGACCACGTGCGCCAGTATGTCGAGGGACTTGGCTCGCGCCTGGACCGCCTCTGCATCGTCCGGAGAAGCGCCTGTGGGCCGCAGTGCCGCCAGCAGGCTATCGATGCCGGCCGCAAACGTCGCCCGGACCGCTTCCGGCTGACGCGCGGCATCTCCGCCCAGCGCGGCCATGGTGCAGCCAGTCGCGCGGTTGTCGCGGTGTTCGCGCGAGAGGTAATGCTGCACGAACTCCGAGGGGTCCACGCTAGCCGTGAGCGCTATGGTCTGCGCGATGCCGCAGGCTGCTGATTCCGCCATCAGGTCAGTCTTGGAGCGGAAGTGCTTGTAGAAGCCGCCGTGAGTGAAGCCAGCGGCGGCCATCAGATCGGCAACCCCCACCCCATCGTAGCCGCGCTCGCGAAACAGCGTGGACGCCGTCTCGACAACGTGTGCCCGGTTGGCTTGCGCCTGTGCCTTGGTGACCTTCATTTCGCTTCCACGGTAGGTTGATGCCGCATAAGGGACTTCACTATACATTGATGTCAATCGTAATCAAAGTCTTGACAGTTAAGATGATGACCGTCATCATTAAGGATCATCCACACGGGAAACTGAATCAACATGACCGAGAAAACCCTTTTCGAACCGCATAACCTGGGCGGGCTTACGCTCGCCAACCGCATCGTCATGGCGCCGCTGACCCGCAACCGTGCGGGCGCCGGACTGGTCCCCAGCGAACTGACCGCGACCTATTACGCCCAGCGCGCGTCGGCGGGCCTGATCATCACCGAGGCCACCCAGGTGTCGGCCCAGGCGCAGGGCTACCAGGACACCCCCGGCCTGTACACGCCCGAGCAAATTGCCGGCTGGCGCAAGGTCACCGACGCCGTGCATGCCAAGGGTGGGCGCATCTTCGTGCAGCTCTGGCATGTGGGGCGCGTCTCGCATGTCGACGTTCAGCCTGGCGGCGCGGCACCGGTCGCGCCTTCGGCGATCCGGGCGGCGACGAAGGTCTTTGTCAACAACGGATTTGCCGACGTGTCCGAGCCCCGCGCCCTGGAACTCGACGAACTGCCGCGCATCGTGGATGACTTCCGCCACGCCGCGGCCAATGCCATCGTCGCTGGCTTCGATGGCGTGGAGATCCATGGTGCCAATGGCTATCTGCTGGAGCAGTTCATCAAGGACGGGGCCAACCAGCGCACCGATGCCTACGGCGGCTCGATCGAGAACCGCGCGCGCCTGCTGCTGGAAGTCGTCGCGGCCGTGGTGAAGGAAATCGGTGCCGAACGCACCGGCGTGCGCATCTCGCCCGTGTCGCCCGCGGGGGGTATCTCCAGCAGCGATCCGCAGCCGCAGTACGACTACGTTGCCGAGCAACTGAGCACGCTGGGCGTCGTCTACCTGCATGTGGTCGAAGGTGCGACGGGTGGCCCGCGCGACGTGGCCCCGTTCGACTACGACGCGCTGCGCAGTCGCTTCAAGCAGACCTACCTGGCCAACAACGGCTACAGCCTGCAATTGGCCACCGCCGGGCGCAACGAAGGCAAGGCAGATCTATTCGCCTTCGGCCGGCCGTTCATCAGCAACCCCGATCTGGTCGAACGTCTGAAGACCGGCGCACCGCTGGCGCAGATCAACCCGGCCACGCTCTACGGCGGCGGCGCTGCGGGCTACATCGACTACCCAACCATCGCCGGCTGAAGCCAGCCCCTGCTTCACACCCCCGACAGAACGACTTTTGCAAAGGCATTTACCCATGACCACCCCTCCCAACCTTCCAACCGTCCTCATCACCGGCGCCTCCAGCGGCATCGGTGCCACCTACGCCGAGCGCTTCGCGCGCCGTGGCCACGACCTCGTGCTGGTCGCGCGCGACAAAGCGCGGCTGGACACGCTGGCCTCGCGCCTGCGCGAGGCCAGCGGGGTGGCCGTGGAAGTGCTGCAAGCCGACCTGACACAGTCCGCCGACCTGGCCGCGCTCGAAACCCGCCTGCGTGACGACCCTCGCATCGGCGTCCTGATCAACAACGCGGGCATGGCCCAGTCGGGCGGCTTCGCGCAACAGACGGCCGAGAGCATCGAACGCCTGATCACGCTCAACACCACCGCGCTGACGCGGCTCGCAGCCGCGGTGGCGCCGCGCTTCGTGCAGTCCGGCACGGGCGCGATTGTCAACATCGGCTCGGTCGTGGGTTTGGCGCCCGAGTTCGCCATGACGGTCTATGGCGCCACCAAGGCTTTCGTGCTGTTTCTGTCGCAAGGCATGAGCCTCGAGTTGTCGCCCAAAGGCGTCTACGTGCAGGCAGTGTTGCCTGCTGGAACGCGAACCGAGATCTGGGAGCGTGCTGGCATCGACGTCAACACGCTTTCCGACTTGATGGACGTGGATGAACTGGTCGATGCGGCGCTGGTCGGATTCGACCGCCGCGAACTGGTGACGATCCCGCCGCTGCACGTGGCCGCGCGCTGGGATGCGCTGGATGGCGCGCGTCAAGGGCTGTTGTCGGACATTCGACAGGCACACGCGGCCGAGCGGTATCGGCCGCAGGCCTGACCGTACCGACCTTGCCCTATGCGAGAAGTCACGCCATGCCTCATCTGCTGAAAACCAGTCTTTGCTTCGGTTTGCTGTCCGCGGCGCTTCTTTCGCCTTGGGCCGCCGCCAGCGACGCGGCTGCAGTTGCCGGCAGCTCGCCCGTTGCGACCATGGCGCAGGGGTCAACGTGGGTGGGCGTGCCGACGCAGAGCGTGTCCGCCGCTGGCGCGGACTTCTCGTACCGTGAACTCGGGCAACACAACGGCGCCACCCCTGTGGTGCTTCTCGGCCACTTGGCCGCGGTCCTCGACAACTGGGACCCCCGAGTCGTCGATGGGTTGGCCGCCAAGCATCACGTGGTCGTACTCGACAACCGCGGCGTCGGTGCATCCACGGGCACGCCGGCGAACACCATCGAACAGATGGCAGACGACGCCATCGCCTTCATCAAGGCCAAGGGATTCAAACAGGTCGATCTCTTTGGCTTTTCGATGGGAGGAATGATTTCGCAGGAGGTTGCGCTGAAAGAACCCGAGTTGGTGCGCAAACTGATCCTGGCTGGCACAGGGCCCGCGGGTGGCCCGGGTATCAGCACGGTGGCGGGCGTGGCGAACTACGACCTGCTCCGCGCGACCTTCACCGGCCAAGATCCGAAGCAGTATCTCTTCTTCACGCGCACGCCGAATGGCATCGACGCTGGGAAGGTCTTCTTGAAGCGCTTGCAAGAGCGCACCGAGAACCGCGACAAGGAAATCAGCATCAGTGCCTACGTGGCGCAGCTTCAAGCGCTCAGTGCGTGGGGGAAGAAGCGTCCGGCCGATCTCTCGGTGATCAAGCAACCTGTTCTCGTGGCCAATGGCGATGACGATCGGATGGTCCCGACCAGCAATTCCTATGACCTCGCCAAGCGCCTGCCGAACAGCCAGTTGGTCATCTACCCCAATGCCGGTCATGGAGGGGTGTTTCAGTACCACGAAGACTTCGTGCCCAAAGCGCTGGCATTTCTCGCCCAGTGACTCCGCGAAGTCCCTGCAACCAGACCCGCCTCCTGAACCGACCCCTCAACAGTCAAGCACATGACCGACACCCATATCACCACGCCCACGCGCTTCGCGGATATCGACGGTACGCGATTCGCTTACCGCCGCTGGGGCAACCCTGATTCCGCGCAGCCGCCCCTGTTGCTCCTGCAGCACTTTCGCGGCGGCATGGACCACTGGGACCCGTTGATGACCGATGGTCTTGCCGAAGGCCGCGAAGTCATCCTCTACAACGGCCGTGGCGTCGCTTCGTCCAGCGGCCAGCCGCGCACCCGCATCGAGGACATGGCCGATGACGCAGCCGCCTTCGTTCGCGCGCTGGGTTTGCAGAAAATCGACGTGCTGGGCTTCTCGCTGGGTGGCTTCCAGGCGCTGGACCTGACCTGGCGTCATCCCGGGCTGGTGCGCAAGCTGATGCTGCTGGGTACCGGCCCGCGCGGCGGCAACCCGGACATGGAGCCGCAGGTGCTGACCACGGCGCCACGACCGGTTCCAACCTTCGAAGACTTCGTGTACCTGTTCTTTGGTCGATCGGCGCAAGCCGAGCAGGCCGCGCGCGAATTCTGGCAGCGGCGGCATCAGCGCGTTGACCAGGACCCGCCGTCGTCACAAGAGGTCGCCAAGGCGCAGATCGAGGCCAACATGCTGTACCTGCCCAGGCTGTCGGAAGACGACCCCTTTGCCTACCTGCGCGGCATCCAGCAGCCGACCTTCATCCTCAACGGCGTGAACGACGTGATGATTCCGACCATCAACTCGTTCTACATGGCGCGCAACCTGCCGAACGCGCAGTTGTTCATCTACCCCGACTGCGGCCACGGTGCGCAGTTCCAGTGCCCGCAGCGCTTTCTGCATCACGCGGTGCGGTTTCTGAGCGAGTGACGGCCCTGGCACGCATCGACCCCCATCCACGATCCAGCATCCAGAAGACCCTCCCCATGCTCAAGTTCAAGTTCCTGCTGTGGGGGTTCACGCAGCTCCTGAAACGACAGATCAAGAACAACCCCGACTGTGCGCGCTACGTCGCCGGCAAGAGTTTAGTGTTTCAGATCCGCACTGCATCCGGCATCGGCCGTCACTACGCCATCCGCGATGGCGCGATCCGATCCTCGCCCGGCCTCGCGCTGAATCCGCAGTTCACCTTGAACTTCAAGGATGCCGCAAAGGGCTTCGCGATCCTCTCCGCCAAGGACAGCCAGGCGGCGTTCCTGAGGGGCCTGGGCAGCAGGGACTTGTCCATCAGCGGCGATTTCCAGGAGGTGATGTGGTTCCAGGGCCTGACTGCCTTCCTGCAGCCGCCGAAGGTCGTCTCCCCCTACGACCGCACCGCATTCTGAGTTCCCGGACCCGGCTGCGCTAACTCCGGGATCGCCCGGAGGAGTTCCCGTACGTCAGCGTCAGAAAAATTGCACAGATGAATGGAGACAAGACATGCGCACCTCAGGTCAGGAAAAGACGAGCGAGCCCTATGACTTCGACTACATCGTGATCGGGTCGGGTTTCGGCGGCAGCGTGTCGGCCTTGCGTCTGGTCGAGAAGGGTTATTCGGTGGGCGTCATCGAGATGGGCAAACGATGGACTGCGCATGACTTTCCCACGACCAACTGGGATGCCCGGCGCTGGCTGTGGCTGCCAGCGCTGAAGATGCACGGCTTCTACAGCATGCGTTTGTTTCGTCACGTCATGGTTCTCAGCGGCAACGCGGTCGGTGGCGGTTCCATCACCTATGCCAATGCCTTGCTGGTTCCACCAGAAACGGTGTGGGAAGAGGGCTCTTGGGCGAGACTTCAGGACTGGAAACGCGTCATGCCCCGCTACTATGCGATCGCGGAAAAGATGCTGGGAGTCACCGAAAACAAGATGCTGGGAGAAGCGGATCTTCGACTCAAGAAGATGGCCGAGCAGCAAGACGTGGGACACGCATTCCACAACGGCCGTGTTGCGACCTTTTTTGCTCCCAATGGCGAGCCGGGTGGACGGACCTACGCCGACCCTTACTTCGGTGGCGAGGGCCCGGAGCGCGGGACATGCATCGGTTGCGGTGGCTGCATGGTCGGCTGCAAGCACAATGCCAAGAACACGCTCGACAAGAACTATCTCTACTTGGCCGAAAAGCGGGGGGCACAAGTATTTGCCGAAACCAAGGTGGTGGATGTGCGCCCACTCAACGGCAAAGAAGACGGCAGCGACGGCTACGAAGTCTTCACAGAGCGCTCGACGGCGTGGTTCGACAAACAAAGACGCAGCTTCCGCTGTCGCAGCGTGGTGTTTGCCGCTTCTTCATTGGGCACGATGGAATTGCTGTTTCAGCTCAAGAACAGCGGCTCCTTGCCTCGCATCAGTGACGACCTCGGGAAACGTGTACGTACCAACGCCGAGTCGCTCGTCGGTGTTCGCTTCCCCTCCAAGGACAAGAGCATGTCGGCCGGCGTAGCCGGCGGCGCAGGCGTCTACATCGACGCGCGCACCCACATCGGGGCGGTGCGGTACCCGGAGGGATCGGACGCGACAGGCCTGATGATGACCCTCCTGAGCGGCGGTCGTGCCGGATGGCATCGGATTCTCGCGTGGCTGCTCACGCTTCTGACACATCCCATCCGTGCGATGCGGGTGCACAACCCGATAGGATTTGCCCGTCAGACCGTCCTGTTCGTAGTGATGCAAACGGTGGATTCCTTCATCGATATGCAGTTCAAGCGCCGGTGGTACTGGCCCATTGGCAAGCGGTTGTGCAGCAATGGCGACCCGATTCCCACCTTCATACCCGAAGCCAATGCGTTCTTGGAGAAAGGCGCGAAAGCACTGGGTGGCATCCCCGTGACCTTGCTGACCGAAATTCTGTTCAATATTCCGACGACTGCGCACTGCATGGGCGGCTGCGCAATGGCGGACGCCCCAGAGCGCGGCGTGATGAACTTCCAAAGCCGTGTCTTCGGCTATCAGAACATGCTGGTCTGCGACGGCTCCATGCTCAGTGCCAATCTTGGCGTGAACCCGAGCCTGACCATCGCCGCGCTGACCGAACACGCCATGGCCCACATCCCGGCGAATTCGCCATCCACTTCACCCCATCTGCAGGGCACTCCACATGCGCAATGCGTCCACATCTGATTCCAACTTGCTCAATCAGCCCTTGCTGCTGCCCAATGGTGCTGTCTTTAGAAATCGCCTTGGCAAAGCTGCCATGAGCGAGACCTTGGGCACCTATGACAATCGTCCCACGCCGGAGTTGATTCGGCTGTACCGACGGTGGGCTGCGTCGGGCCTGGGACTGATCATGACGGGCAACGTGATGATCGACCGCCGCGCACTGGGCGAGCCCGGCAACGTGGTGATCGAGGACGAGGCGGACTTGCCTGTCCTGCGGCAGTGGGCCCAAGCGGTGACCGGGCAAGGGACGGCGATCTGGGCACAGCTCAACCATCCAGGCAAACAATCGAGCAAGGGGTTGAATGCCTACAACCTCGCTCCCTCGGCCGTTCCTTTCCGCGAGGACATGGCGACATTCTTCGAGACCCCGCGCGAAGCCACCACGTCCGAGATCCAGGACATCATCGAGCGCTTCGGGCGCAGTGCGGCCATCTGCAAGAAGGCCGGGTTCAGCGGCGTGGAAATCCACGGGGCGCACGGTTATCTGGTTAACCAGTTCCTGTCTCCGCATCACAACCGCCGCAGCGACGAATGGGGCGGCAGTCCCGAGAAGCGGCGGCGCTTCGTGCTGGCCGTCTACGCGGAAATCCGCCGCCATGTAGGCGCCGACTTCCCGGTGGGAATCAAGCTCAACTCGGCCGACTTTCAGCGTGGAGGCTTCACCGAAGAAGAATCGATCGAGACGATCCGCGCGCTGGCCGATGTGGGCATCGACCTGATCGAAATCTCCGGCGGCACCTATGAGGCACCCGCCATGAGCGGTGCGATGCAGGAAGCGAAGCAAGCTTCCACCGCGGCCCGCGAGGCGTACTTCCTCGAATTCGCCGAGAAGGTGCGCGCCGCAGTGAAGGTGCCGCTGATGGTCACCGGCGGTTTCCGCACGGCGGCCGGCATGAATGCTGCCCTGCGCTCCGGCGCGCTGGATCTGATAGGCCTGGCGCGACTGCTGGCGATCGATCCGGACGCGCCCGCTGCCTTGCTGCAAGGGCGCGACAGCCTGCAGCAGGTGCGTCCCATCCATACCGGCTTCAAGGCTGTCGATCGCATGGGGATCATGGAAGTGCTTTGGTACACGCGCCAGCTCAAGCGCATTGCAAGAGGCAGCGAGCCTCGTCCCGACGAGAAAGGGCTGTCAGCGTTCTTGAAGGCGGCTCTCAACAGCGGTTGGGGCACCTTTCGCACGCGGCGCCTGCGGGCGCGCAATTGAGCGCGGAAGGCTCGCGATTGAGAACCTCATCACTGATGAAGCGCTATGTCAAACGACTCGCAAACCGAGCCAGGCAGGCCATGCTCGAGCCTGCTTAGGCGACCATCATCACGGTGGACTGGAGCGGTGGTGCGGGTGCGGAAGCGTCTCGCTCCAGCGGCGGATTGCGATTTCATCCGTCCATTTTTTTTCCCTGGACCTGTGAAACCCGTGACCCCAAAGGAGAAATGACCGTGACATTCAAGGCACTGCTGACCACCAGGACAGGCGATGTGATTTCCACCGCCGTGGTCGACTTCGACGTGGCCGACCTGATGCTGGGCGACGTCTCCATTGCGATTGACTATTCGACGGTGAACTACAAGGACGCGATGGCGGTCAGCGGCGACATCGGTGTACCAATATTGGGCCGTTCACAGGTCTGGGCACGCCAGGAATAAGGAAGAACCATGAAAGCATTCATTCTCGAGCAGTATGGAAAGAAGCGCACGCTGCGGTTGGCAGACATGCCGAATCCGGAGCTGCGCGACGACGAAGTCTTGGTTGAGGTCCATGCCGCCGGCGTGAACCTGCTGGACTCCAAGATCCGGAATGGAGAGTTCAAGCTCATCCTTCCCTATCGCCTGCCCATCATCCCGGGCCACGACGTCGCAGGGATCGTCGTCAAGGTAGGCCCGCGCGTGCGGCATTTCAAGCCGGGCGATGAGGTCTATGCGCGACCGGACGATTTTCGGATCGGTACCTTCGCTGAATTCATCCCCGTCAAGGAAACTTCGCTGGCGCTCAAGCCCAAGGGGCTCACGATGGAAGAAGCCGCTTCCATTCCTCTGGTGGCGTTGACGGCTTGGCAGGCGCTGGTCGAGAAAGCCAAATTGAAGAAGGGGCAGAAGGTCTTCATTCAGGCTGGCTCGGGCGGTGTAGGCACGTTTGCCATCCAGTTGGCCAAGCATCTGGGCGCAACCGTTGCGACGACGACGAGCACGACCAATGTCGCACTCGCAAAGAGTCTGGGCGCAGACGTCGTCATCGACTACAAGAAGCAGGACTTTGAGGATGTCTTGCGCGACTACGACGTGGTCCTGAACAGCCAGGACGGCAAGACGCTCGAGAAGTCCCTCCGCGTGCTCAAGCGCGGCGGGAAGCTCATTTCCATCTCCGGGCTACCGGATCCCGAGTTCGGCAAGGAAAGTGGGGCACCCGGGTTCGTGAAGCTGGTCATACGGCTGCTGAGCTCTGGAATCAGACGGAGGGCCAAGAGCCGCGGGGTCGGCTACTCGTTCCTCTTCATGAAGGCCAGCGGGCACCAACTGGGCGAGATCACCCGTCTCTTCGATGCTGGCGTCATCCGCCCCGTGATGGACCGCGTGTTCCCGTTCGAGTCCACCAATGAAGCCTTGGCCTATGTAGAAACCGGTCGCGCAAAGGGCAAGGTTGTCGTCAAGGTGAGATAGAGGCGGTCAGCCACTACAAGTCGCCGCGTGACCTGGCACTGTCAAGTGGCCATGTCGTGTCGGTCTGCGCGGTGTCGTTGCGTGCGATAACGAACACCGTGAGCACCAGCAAGTCGCCCACGCGTCGGGCCCAACTGAAAGCACAAGCAAAGAATGCCGTTCGATTTCACAAGACTGGCCGCTGGTATATGCGCTGTCGTTGTCCAGGTAGTGGGTGGCCCAGGCCGAACCGGCAAGTTCTGGAATGACTCCGGATGGGAATCCCTCGCCGTCTGGATATGAGATCAAAGGTGCATCCAACTCGAGCGGCTTCCACTTGCTCAATGCGTGTTGGACCGCAAGCAACGCGTCTTGCGCAGAAATGCGACCCAACAGGCATACGCTGTAGCCCAGGATTGCCTTGGTTTCCACCTCGATGACGACCTGCAGGGCCAAGCGGCAGATGGGGACGCGTCGACTGCCCTTGGGATGCGGGAGCGAATTGATCGGTTCTGTCGCGATAAGCCGGTCGGCCACAATCCAAGCGATGGTCCCGCTGCACGTGCAACTTGAGAATTCAACCCTGCGAGGGGTCATCAGGCGGTTGCATTTTCCGCTGGAGATCATGGTGGTGTGCGTGCGCTGGTACGCAGCCTATCCGCTGAGCCTGCGGCAGCTGGAGGAGATGATGGCCGAGCGAGGCGTCCTCGTTGACCACGCCACGGTTCACCGCTGGGCACTGAAGATGTTGCCCGTGCTGGCCAAGGTTTCTCGTCGGCGAAAGCACCCGGTGGGCCGCTCTTGGCGGGTCGACGAGACGTATGTCCAGGTCGGCGGTCAGTGGAAGTATTTATACCGCGGCGTCGATCGGCTCGGCCAGACGGTGGACTTCCTGCTCACAGCCAGGCGTGACGAGGCGGCAGCGCGCCGTTTCTTTGAGCGGGCCATCGGCCAGCACGACATGCCAGAGAAGATCACCATGGACAAGAGCGGTGCCAACACGGCCGCCGCGAGAGGCCTGATCGCTGACAGCGGCCTGCACATCGAGTTGCGTCAGTCCAAGTATCTCAACAACGTCGTCGAGCAGGACCATCGCGCGATCAAACGGCGGGTGCGGCCGATGATGGGGTTCAAATCGTTCTGGTCCGCGGCTCGCCTGATCGCGGGCATTGAACTCATGCACATGATCAAGAAGGGGCAGCTCAGCTGCTCCACGGGATTGGTCCTGTCGGACGCCGTCCGCTTCTACAGTCTCGCCACTCGCTGAGCGACATCAACGTCGCCCTTGCCACGCCTCGACAGGCTTATCGCGACAGAACCGTCTCTTGGCCGAGTGCGCCCCGTTGGCATCGGGGAGTGCTTCGCGTCGAATCGAAACAAAGCGACTCAAGCCACAATGATTAACCCTAAGTAATGGCAGACCATAAATGAAGAGGCAGGCACGGGTCGCTCGATGTGCTCGGGAGGTCCCCAGATGCATGCAGCGAACTTCCCCGGAGCACTGGACCTTGCGGGCTTCGGCTTCACCGTGTCGCCGGTGGACCGCAAGCCGATCCAACAGTTCGCCTGCGGATGGCGGCATCTGTTGGCGATTGGTCAAAATGCCGGGTCACGGTGATGTTCAGTGTGTCCGCCGCGGTGTGCGTGCTCAAGAAGCAGGACCCGGCGCTGCTGAGGAAGTACGACCGGATGGCCTGCTGACGGTCAATTTCGTCCCGCCGGCTGGGTGAATCGGGGCAGGGGCCAGTCCCCAGGGGGTGTACAGACAGCGAAGCCGGCTCTGATAAGGTGTCCTTCCCACCAGATGACGAGATGCACCGGCCAGCATGACCGTCGCTGCTCCCGCTACCACGCTCCGGAAGGCTGGATTGATCGCCGTCAGGGTTGCCGCTCTCGGCAGTAGCGCCATGATGCGGGTCTGCGACCCGATGTTGCCCGCGCTGGCGGAGGTCTTCGATGTTTCGGCATCGGCGAAGAGAGCGTCATCGATGTCCTGAGCGGTCAGCTTCACAGCGTCCCAACTGCATGTAGCGTCGGCTGAGGCTCCACTCGTCGTTCCGCTCGAGCCTTGCCGTCCGCAGTTGACGCACAAGGGGCTTGGTGTTAGATTGCTTCAATGGTTGAACCAACAAGTTTCCAGCGCTTCCCAAGGAGCCTGTGGTGACGGCGCGCACGCTCCGAGGTCGGGTCGCTGTGGTTGGCATTGGCGAGACGTCCTACTACAAGCACGGTCAGTCGCCAGATGCCGAATTCAAACTTGCCCTGAAGGCGATCCTCGCGGCCTGCACCGACGCGGGAATCGGCGCACACGAGATCGATGGCTTTGCGTCCTACAGCGACGACCGCAGCGAAGCCACACATCTGGCCTCGGCACTGGGGCTGCCACGCTTGCGATCGGCCACCATGCAATGGGGCGGCGGCGGCGGCGGTTGTTGCGCCGCGGTGGCCAATGGGGCGGCCGCCATCGCGACCGGTCAGGCGGACTGCGTGGTCGTGTTTCGTTCGCTCGCGCAGGGCCAGAGCGGCCGCTTCGGGCAGAGCACGGCCGGAGGCACCGTCAGCGGCGAGAAGTCTTACCTCGTCCCCTATGGCGTAATCTCTCCGCCGCAGCGCTTTGCGATGCGAGCGCGGCGCTACATGGAGGAGCATGGCGTGCGCCAGGAAGCGCTTCGCGCCATTGCGCTCGCCTCGTACCACCACGCTCAAAACAACCCGCGCGCCGTGATGCAGGGGAAGCCGCTTGATGCGGCCCGCTACGACGCATCGCGTTGGATCGTCGAGCCCTTTCATCTCTATGACTGCTGTATGGAAAACGACGGTGCCGCCGCCATCGTGCTGGTAGACGCAGAGCGGGCCGGTGAGTTCGCTCACAAACCGGTCTACCTTCTTGGCGCGGCTTCCGGTGCCAGTTCGAGATTTGCCACCCACGCACACAATTCGCCGGCCTACGCATCGGCAAACTTCACCACACTGGCGCCGGAGCTCTATCGCATGGCCAAGGTGTCGCCGAGCGATGTGGGCGTGGTGCAAAGCTATGAAAACTTCACCGGCGGCGTGGTCATGGCGCTGGCAGAGCACGGCTTCTTCACGCCCGCGCAGGCCAATGAGTTCCTGACGCTGGAGAACCTCATCGCCCCGGATGGTCGCCTGCCCCTGAACACCAGCGGCGGCAACCTGGCCGAGTGCTACATGCACGGCTTCGAACTGGTGCTGGAAGCGGTTCGCCAAGTGCGCGGCACATCCTGCAACCAGGCGCCGAGAAACGACGTGGCGTTGGTGATCGGAGGGCCGATGGTGGCGCCGGCGAGCGACCTGCTCCTTGGATCGGCGGCCACGCTATGACCAGTTCCACGATGAACGACTTCTACCTCCCCGAAGGCCTGCCCTCGCCAGCACCGGAGCCTGATGGCGTGTCCGCACCGTACTGGGCCGGCTTGCGTGATGGTCGCCTCCTTGTGCAGCGCTGCGCGCACTGTGGTGGTTGGCAGTTCGGCCCGGAATGGATCTGCCATCAATGCCTCGCCTTCGACCCCGCGTGGGTGGAGGTGAAGCCTTCGGGCCGCATCTACAGTTGGGAGCGCGTCTGGCACCCGGTCCATCCGGCGCTGAAGGATCGCGGGCCCTACCTGGCCGTGCTCGTGGAACTGCCAGAGGCCGGCCATGTGCGCATGGTTGGCAACTTGCTGGGCGATCCGTTGCAGGACGTCCGCGTCGGCGCTGAAGTGACCGGGGTGTTCGAGCATCACACGGACGCGACGCCCGCGTTTTCCCTCCTTCATTGGCAATGCAAGTAGGCGACGCCGACCTGGTGGTGGTGGGCGCGGGCGCCGGCGGCATGACCGCCGCTCTGGTTGCGGCCCTAGAAGGACTGCGGGTAATCCTGTGCGAGGCCTCGGACCAGGTGGGTGGAACAACGTCGACCTCCGCTGGCACGCTGTGGGTGCCCGGCAATCCGCATGGCGCGCGCGCCGGCCATGTCGACTCGGCCGAAGCTGCGACACGCTACCTCGACGCCCTGATCGGACCGGAGGATGAGCGCGGCCTGCGCCGGGCCTTTCTGGACACCGTGCCGCAGGCGCTGGACTACCTGGAGCAGCGCAGCGCCGCCGTCCGATTTGCCAGCGCCGGCAAGCACCCGGACTATCTGCCTTTCCCCGATGCGGCGGTCAGCGGGCGCGCGGTGTCGCCGCTGTCCTTCGACGGTCGCTTGCTGGGGAGCAACTTCGTGCGCATCCGACCTCCGATCGCGGAATTCATGCTGCTGGGCGGCATGATGGTCGGCAAGTCGGACATCCAGGCACTGGTTGGGCGCTGGGGAAGCTGGCCGCACTTCTTGCAAAGCGCCCGTCTGGTACTGCGCTATGCGGCAGACCGGCTGCGCTATCCACGCGGCACGCGGCTTGTCATGGGCAACGCGCTGGTCGCGCGGCTCTTCCAGAGCCTGTGCGTCGCCGGGGTGGATGTCCGCTTCAACTGGCGGCTCCAAGGCCTCGAGACCAGCGAAGGCCGGGTTGTTCATGCCAACTTCGAAACCCCGGACGGCGATCGTCGACTGTCTGCCGAGCGGGGCGTGGTGCTCGCAACCGGTGGGGTAGGGCACGGGCGCTTGCGTGGCGAATTGACTTCGGGCGGTGAGAGGATCTTCTCGCTGGCCTGTGGCACGGTGCGCGCCGAAGGGATCGAGGCCGCCAGATCCGCGGGCGCACAGCTTGAGCAACATTCCAAGGGCAACTTCTTTTGGCAGCCGGTGTCGATCGTGCCCCATCCGGGCGCGTCGTCAGGGCTCTTTCCGCATCTGTTCCTTGACCGCGCCAAGCCAGGGCTGATCGCGGTCGACCCGAGTGGCCGGCGCTTCGTGAACGAAGCAGCGTCATACCATCATTTCGTCGAAGGAATGCTGCGCTCTGTCGGAGTGCCTCCCGGCGGCAAGGCATGGCTGGTTTGTGACGCCGAATTTGTGCGGCGTTTTGGCCTGGGCGTGATTCCGCCTGGAACACGCAGCCTCCGGCGTTGGGTCTCGACGGGCTACGTCACTTGCGCGCCGACGCTGGAGGCACTTGCGGGCCGGCTTGGAATCGATGCCGATGCCTTCGCCGCGACCATCGCACGCCACAACGACTACGCCGCGAGCGGCTCGGACCTGGAGTACGCCAAGGGCAGCACGGAACTCAATCGCTTCAATGGCGATCCAGGCCAGCGGCCCAATCCATGCCTGGGTCGCATCGGCACAGCGCCTTTTTGTGCGCTGGAGATCCATGCAGCCGACGCCGCTTCGAGCGCCGGGCTGGCCACCGACAAGAACGGCGTTGTGCTCGATGCACGACGTAAGCCGATACCCGGCCTGTACGCATGCGGCAACGACGCCGCGTCGATCATGCGAGGCACGTATCCCGGGCCAGGCACAACGCTGGGGCCTGCGATGGTTTTCGGCTACCGCATTGGTCGGCATGCGAGCGCTTCTGCAAATGCCATGGGCGGGACGCAGCGGCAATTGACGACCCATTTGCAAGCCTGCGCCGACAGATCGACAGTCCTATGAGAGTCGCTCGCGCTGAGATGTCCTTTTCCGCCATCTCGCCCGCCCGCGCGGTAGACGAGATTGCCTCGCAGGTGCGTTCCATGATCGCGGATGGGCGGCTCAGGCCGGGCGATCGACTGCCTGCCGAGCGAGAACTCTCCGCGCGACTGCAGGTCAGCCGCAATACCTTGCGTGAGGCGCTACGCACGCTGGAGCATGCGGGCCTCATCGAAATGCGCAAGGGCGCGAGCGGAGGCCCGTTCGTACGACCCGGCAGCGCAGGCGTCATAGTGAACGGTCTGAGCGACCTGTATCACCTCGGCGCCATCTCGCCTCAGCAACTGACCGAGGCGCGGATCTGGCTGAGCGATCTGGTGGTCCGTGCGGCCTGCGAACGCGCCAATGACGAGGACCTTCGGGCGCTGGACGCCAACATCGAGGCGGGCGTCCAGGCCAACGATGCCGGTCGCTTCGACGAGCGGCAGAGGCTGAACCGTGAGTTCCACATCATCCTCGCGCGATCCACCCGAAACACGATCGTCGCGATCACCATGGAAAGTGTGATGGGCGTGTTCGGCCAATTCATCGAAAAGATCGGGCCGAGCGAGAACCCCTACACACTGCCGTCGCGCAGGCGATTCATGAAGTTGCTGCGTGCACGCGACTCGGAAGCCGCGGTGGCCGAAATGTCCAAGCACCTGCGTCGATTGCACGACCACTACCTGGCGCGATGGACAGAGATGGCGGCCGCCGCCTGATCGCCGCGGACTTCTTCAATTAGAACCCTCACCGCAGCGGGGTGCCCCGGTGTTCCGAGCACGGCTGCGGCGAAGGCGGAGGGACGTCGATGCGAGGGACTGCAGCCTCAGGGTTGGTACCCGAAGCTCTTGCCGGGTTCGGCACGCATGTATTCCTTGCCCCCGACCATCCAATCGCCACCCGCCGCAATGGTGATGGAGATGGCGCGTACGAGGAACAGGTCACCCGATGAGGCAGACGGTGGGCGGAACTCTTCCTTGTCGAGTCGCTTGACCGCCTCCAGCAGTACGCGGCGCGTGCGTGCGACGCCGCTGTCGCTCACGCCCAGGTTTTCTTTGGTGCGGTCGTAGATCGGCGTCACGCCAGACTGGCAGGCCGCGTCCTGCAGCCACAAGCCGGGCATGCCGGCGTTGTACTTCCTGGCGAGCTCGTCGCTGTAGCCGTAGGCATTCTCGCGGTTGTACTTGCTCCAGTAGTTGTGATACGGCGCCGTGATGGGCCGCGTCTCGAAGGCGTGCGCCGATGCGTGGCCGGTCTCCCGGCCCTTGTGGCCGTCAATGAAGAGCTGGCGCGTCTTCTCGTAGAACGGCTGCGCCGGGTGGTAGGAGAACATGATGCACAGCGTGTGCTCGTCGTCGATGGGCACCCAGGCGTGACCGCTCAGTTCGGGATAGTCGGAAAACGGCGGCACCAGCGTCCAGAACGGCATCAGGAACTGATTGACCCGGATGTAGTTCTTGTCATCGCCGATCTTGCGGCGCGAGGCGATGTGCAGACCGGCGTCATGCTGGGTGACTTCGAACTTGGGCGCCAGATCGGCAGCTTGCTTCCATTCGTCGATGGCACCGCCCGCGTCGACGCGACCATGCAGGATGGCCGCGTGCGCCGAATCGATCTCGCCTTCCAGCGCTTGCAGCCAGTTGCATTCCTGGATGCGCATGGAGACGTGGCCGTTCTCGGGCGGCACCATGTTCCATTCCATGCTGGGCAGCGGCGGTGGCTCCTTGTCGGGCCCCATGTAGGCCCACAGCATGCCGTTGCGCTCCTGCACCGGGTAGGCCTTGACCTTCACACGCTTGAGCATCGGCGTGTTTTCTGCCTCGGCGGGCATTTCCTGGCAGCTGCCGTCGACCGAGAACTTCCAGCCGTGATACACGCAACGAATGCCGCCCTGCTCGTTGCGGCCGAACACCAATGGTGCGCCGCGGTGCGGACAAGCCTGGTCGACCAGACCGACCTTTCCGTCGGAATTTCGGAAGGCCACCAGGTCCTCGCCCAGCAGTCGGACGCGGTAGGGCTGGCCATCGGGAGCCACGTTGTGCGACAGCAGAAAGGGAATCCAGTAGAGCCGCATCAGTTTGCCCATGGGGGTGCCCGCCCCAACACGCACCAGCAGTTCGTTGTCTTCGTGAGTCAGCATTGCAATTTCCTTTAAAATGGTCCAACCATTGAAGCAATTTTGCAGAAACTTTGCTAAGCTGTCTACATGAATCGCTCATTACATCAAGCAACCATCCGCGGCATGTGGCTGGAAAGCGCGTCTGTTGTGTGCCTGGACGTGGTCCCCGCCGACGGCAATCGCTGGCCCGAGTTCGCCCCTGGCTCGTACATCGATGTGCAACTGCCCGACGAAAGGGTGCGCAGCTATTCCCTGGTGGGCCGCAGTCAGGACGGGTCGGGTTACCGGATCGGTGTCAAGCGTGAGGAGGGCGGCCGCGGCGGTTCGCTGTGGCTGCACGACGCGGCGCGGTTGGGCATGCAGATGGCCATCAGCGCGCCAAAGGGCGATTTCATCCTGGTGGAAGAGGCGCCGTCGAGCATCTTCATTGCAGGCGGCATCGGCATCACGCCGCTGCTGCCCATGATGACGCGCCTCAATGAGATCGGTCGCCCGTGGGAACTGCACTACGCCGCATCGCGGCCGTCCGAGATGGCATTCAGCGGACCTGTCGAGAGCCTGGAATCCGGCGGCGGACAGGTGCACACCTACTATTCCGACGGCTCCACGCATCGCATGAATGTCGCCGCGCTGGTGGGCGAGGCGGCCGACACGGCGCACTTGTACTGCTGTGGCCCGGCGCGAATGATCGACGCCTTCGTGCAGGCCGGATCGCATCGGTCGGCGGAGACGGTGCACTTCGAGCGATTTGCTGCCGACCAGGAGGCAGCCATCGCCGGCGGCTTCACGCTGGAGCTGGCGCGCGACGGCCGCAAGCTCCCTGTGCCCGAGGGAAAGAGCGTGCTGGACGTGCTGCTCGACGCCGGTGTGGAAGTGCCCTATTCATGCGGCCAGGGTGTGTGCGGGAGCTGCCAGACCCGCGTCCTGGCTGGCGAGCCGGATCACCGTGACTGCTTCCTGACCGAAGCCGAGCGCGCCGCCAATGATTCGATGCTGGTTTGCTGCTCGGGCGCGCGTTCACCGAGTCTCGTGCTCGATCTTTGAAGGGGGCATCGACATGCCGGTACATGGAGAGATCGTCCTGGGCTTCGACCCGATGGACGAGGTCCACGCGCACTTCGAGATTCAACTTGCAACGGCCCTCGCGTGTCCGGACGATCGTTTGCTGCAGTGCATTGGCGAATTGACGGAGCACTTGAAGCATCACTTCGCCGCGGAGGATGTGTGGATGCGCGATTCGGACTTCCCGCCGGCGCAATGCCATATCGATGAACACGCTGCGGTTCTACAGTCTGCGCAAGAGGTGCTGCCGTTGGTGGCGCAGGGCCGTCTCTCGGTCGGCCGTGCCTTCGTCCGGGAGCTGGCGAACTGGTTTCCAGCCCACGCCGATCACCTGGACTCGGCGTTGGCGGCCTGGATGTCGAAGCAGCGCTTCGGCGGCAAGCCCGTTGTGATCAAGCGCGCCGCCGCCCATCACCACTGAGCAAGAACGCCAGAGGTCTCGCGCGATCCGTTTTCAATCGACCTGGAGACACACAAATGCCTTTTTCACGCCGCTCTATCCTCACAGCCGGTGCTGCTGTCGGGTACCTGCTCTGGGCCGCCAGCCCGTCTGCTGCCCAAGACAGCTATCCCTCCAAGCCCATTCGAATCGTCGTGCCGTACGCCGCAGGCGGAAGCACGGACCAACTGGCAAGGGCGATCCAGCAGCCCATGCAAGAATTCCTGAAGCAGCCCGTCGTCATCGACAACAAGGTGGGGGCGGGCGGCGCCATCGGCACTGAGAGCGTGGTCAAGTCGGCGCCCGACGGATACACGCTGGTCTTCGGCAACTCGGGCCCAAACTCCATCCTGCCTCTGCTTCGCAAGACGCCCTACGACCCATTGAAGGATCTGCGACCGATCTCCACCGTTGCGATCACGCCGATGATCCTGGCCGTGTCTGCAGGGAGTTCTGCGAAGAACCTGAAGGAGTTCATGGCCTTGGCGAAGAAGTCCGGAACCGACTGGAACTTCGGTTCGGTCGGCAACGGCTCCTTGTCGCACCTGACAGGCGAATACTTCAACGCCCTCTCGGGCCTGAAATTGCAGCACGTTCCCTACAACGGCGGCGCCCCGATGATGACGGCGTTCGCAGGTGGACAACTGCAGGCAGCGTTCGTCACTGGCCTGGACGGTGCAGCCATGGTCGCGGCAGGCCGGGTGAAATACCTGGCGGTCGGCACGCCCAAGCGCACCGATGTCGTTCCCGGGCTACCGGCCATCGCCGAAGAAGTGCCGGGTTTTCGCAGTGTGGCGTGGTTCGGCGTGCTGGCCCCGAGTGGCGTGCCCGATGCGGTGGCGGCCAAGTTGCATGAGGCAGTTGTCTTCGCAACCTCACGACCAGAGGTTCGCAAGATGTTCTCGGACCGCATGATCGAAGCGCGCAGCAGTACGCCACAAGAGCTGGACCGCATGATCCGTGACGAAATGGCCCAGTGGGGCGAAGTCGCCAAACGCTCGAACATTCGGCTGGATTGATCCCGACAGAAACCTTCTTCGCCACGACCGTTGACCTCCAAAGCGCTGTGCCATACAATTTGGTAGAACCATTGATATTGGAGTTGCGGATGAAAGCTTTGGTCGCGGTCAAACGAGTGTTGGACGCCAACGTGAAGGCTCAGGTCAAGGCAGATGGCACGGGCATGGACATCGCCAACGTCAAGATGAGCATGAACCCCTTTGACGAGATCGCCGTCGAAGAAGCGGTGCGCCTGAAGGAAAAGGGCGTGGTCACCGAGATCATCGCCGTGTCGTGCGGCGAGGCGAAGTGCCAGGAAACGCTGCGCACCGCCATGGCCATCGGCGCCGACCGCGGCATCCTGGTGGAGAGCGCCGAGGAGCTTCAGCCCCTGGCGGTGGCCAAGCTTCTCAAGGCTTTGGTAGAGAAGGAGCAGCCCCAGTTCGTCATCCTGGGCAAGCAGGCCATCGACGGCGACAACAACCAGACCGGCCAGATGCTGGCGGCGCTTGCGGACTTGCCCCAGGCCACCTTCGCCTCCAAGGTCGAAATCTCGGGGACAGACGGAAACGAGCGTGCATTGGTGACCCGCGAGGTCGATGGCGGCCTGGAGACGGTGTCCATGGCGCTGCCCGCGATCATCACCACAGACCTGCGCCTGAACGAGCCGCGCTACGTGACGCTGCCCAACATCATGAAGGCCAAGAAGAAGCAGCTGGACACCGTGACCCCCGCCGACCTGGGTGTGGACGTTGCGCCGCGCTTGAAGACCCTGAAGGTGGCCGAGCCCCCGAAGCGCGGCGCCGGCATCAAGGTGCCGGACGTGGCCGCCCTGGTCGAGAAACTGAAGAACGAAGCGAAGGTGATCTGAACATGGCTGCTCTCGTCATTGCCGAACACGACCACGCCAGCCTGAAGGCGTCGACCCTCAACACGGTGACCGCCGCGCTGGCCTGCGGCGAAGTGCATGTACTGGTAGCGGGTGCCGATGCACAAGGGGCGGCAAAAGAGGCCGCTCAGGTGGCAGGCGTCGCCAAGGTCATCCTGGCCGACTCTGCCAGCCTGGCGGACCACCTCGCCGAGAACGTGGCGGCGCAAGTGCTGGCCATCGCCCCCAACTACAGCCACATCCTGTTCCCCGCCACTGCCAACGGCAAGAACGTCGCCCCGCGCGTGGCCGCCAGGCTGGATGTAGCCCAGATCAGCGACATCACCAAGGTGGTGTCAGCTGACACGTTCGAGCGCTCCATTTACGCGGGCAACGCGATCGCCACGGTGCAAAGCAGTGATGCCACCAAGGTGATCACGGTGCGCACCACCGGCTTCGATGCCGCGGCCAAGGAGGGCGGCAGCGCCTCGGTCGAGAACGTCTCCGGTGTGGCCGACACGGGCAAGAGCACCTTCGTGGGCCGCGAAGTCACCAAGAGCGAGCGCCCCGAGCTGACAGCCGCCAAGATCATCGTCTCGGGTGGACGCGCCCTTGGCAGCAGCGAGAAGTTTCAGGAAGTGATGGCTCCCCTGGCCGACAAGTTGGGCGCGGGCCTGGCTGCCAGCCGCGCAGCGGTGGACGCGGGCTACGCACCGAACGACTGGCAGGTGGGCCAGACGGGCAAGATCGTGGCGCCGCAGTTGTACATCGCAGCGGGCATCTCGGGCGCCATCCAGCATCTCGCGGGCATGAAGGATTCGAAGGTGATCGTGGCGATCAACAAGGATCCGGAAGCGCCCATCTTCTCGGTGGCCGACTACGGCCTCGAAGCCGACCTGTTCAGCGCGATCCCCGAGCTCGCTGCCTACCTGTAGTACCCACGCCTCAAATCATGTTCGATCAATCCAGAATCAACGAGCTGCCGCTGCAGCAAGGCCCCGCTGCTCCTGCCACCGCGGTGCTGGAGGGCGTGCGGGTCATCGACTTCACGCACTTTGTCGCGGGGCCTCTTGCCACGATGACCTTGGCGGACTTCGGTGCCGACGTCATCAAGGTGGAAGCGCCCAACAAGGGGGATGACTTCCGCTATTACCCACCATCCGATCCGGAGTTGCCCGCGCAGGGCGCTCCGTATCTCTGGACCAACAGAAACAAGCGCAGCCTGGCGCTGAACATGAAATCCCCTGAGGGCCTCGAGGTCGCCAAGGCCTTGATCGAAAGTGCGGACGTTCTGGTGGAGAACTTCTCCACTGGCGTGATGGAGCGCTTCGGGCTGGACTACGAGACTTGCCGAAAGATCAATCCCCGGCTGATCTATTGCTCGGTTTCCGCATATGGCCGCACCGGTCCCTACGCCGATCGACTCGGTTTCGATCCGATCGCGCAGGCGGAGAGCGGCTTCATCTCCATGAACGGCTATTCGGACCGACAGGGCGTCCGGACCGGCTCCGCCATCATGGACATCAGCACGGCGATGACGGCCACCAACGCCATATTGCTGGCGTTGCTGGCCCGCCAACGAGACGGCAAAGGGCAGTTCGTCGAGGTCGCGTTGTTCGATACGGCCATCCTGATGACCGGCTTCGCGGCCATGCAGCACCTCACGACCGGCCATGAACCGCAGCGAAACGGAAACACGAGCCCGGATACCTGTCCTTCCGGCGTGTTCGAGTGCGAGGACACGCCCTTCTATATCAACTGCGGTAACGACGGAATCTTCGTGCGGCTGTTCGAGCAGGTTCTCGAGCGCCCCGACATTGCCCACGATCCGGTCTTGTCCAAACGCGCGAACCGTTTGCAGAGCCGCGACATGCTCTTCGGCCTGATGCAGGACGCCTTCAGCCGTCATCCCTGGAGCTACTGGCAACCGAAGCTGCGTGCAGCGGGAGTGCCGAGCGGGCAGGTGCGCACATTGGCCGAAGCGCTGGCGTCCGACGAGGCGCGCTCTCGTGATCTGGTGACTCGCATCGAACATCCGGTCAAGGGCTGGATTCCCAACATCGCGACGCCATTGCGCCTGGCCCGGACGCCCGCCCGACCCGCACGTGCAGCTCCCGCAGTGGGGGCCGACACGCAGGAGATTCTTGCCGACGTACTGCACTTCGACGAGGCGCGCATCGATGCGTTGCGGGCGGCCGGGGCATTTGGCGGCTGACGCACAAGGGACAAGAGATGACCCGCAACGTTGCCATCATCGGCACCAGTGCCATCCCGGTGGGGCGGCACCAGACCGCAGACGACGCTGAACTTCAGGTGCTCGAGCACGAGATCATGACGCGGCTCGTGATCGAGGCCGTTCACGACGCCGGCGTGGAAAAGAAGGACATCCAGAGCCTGGTGTTCACCCTCCCGAGGCCCTACACGCGGCAGAAGTATTTCCACACCTTCCTGATGGGTCAGCTCCGCCTGGCCTGTCGCGGCAACGTGATGGAGGTGATGGGCAACGGCATGACCGCGGCGCTGGCCTTTGACCAGGCTTGCAACGACATCCTGCTGGGGCGCGCCAATGTTGCGCTTGCGCTGGGGATCAACATGGAAAGTGCGGTGTCGGCCGCCGAGCACATGATGAGCAGCATGCGCACGACGGGCGACGTGGACTTCCACACCTCCGCCGGCTTCACGCCCATCGCCTGGTATGCGATGGACGCGATGCGGTATATGCACGAGCACGGCGCCACGCGCGAGCATCTTGGATCGGTTGCGGTCAAGAACCGCTTCCACGCATCGCTCAATCCATTGGCCCAGTATCGCAAGCCTGTCACTCTGGACGAGGTCGTACGGCAGCGACCCATCGTCGAACCGCTGGGGCTGTACGACGTTCCGCCGCGGGGCGACGGCGCCGCATGTCTCGTTCTCGCCAGTGAAGACGTGGCGCGCTCGCTCGGTCGACCTTACGTCCTGGTGCGTGGACGGGGCTTCTGCCATGACGGCACTCACCAGATCAGCGATGTGCCCAACGACATGATCGCGTTCGAATCCGCCCGTCAAGCTGCGGCCACCGCGTACGAGCAGGCTGGCGTGACGGCGAAGGATATCGACCTGGCGGAACTCTATGCGCCGTGCACCATCGTCGAGGTGCTGGTCAGCGAGGCGGTGGGCCTGGTCGAGCGCGGGCACGGTGCGGCGGCTGCCTTCGACGGCGAGACGCGACTGGGCGGCCGCATACCCATTTCAACGTCCGGTGGCCTGACGTCACGAGGCCATCCTGCGTACGTGACTTCTCTTTACAACTATGTCGAGTTGGCCGAGCAGCTTCGCGGCCGCGCGGGAGACCGCCAGGTCGCCAATGCGCGCCTTGGCCTTGCGACCGGTGAACTCGGGAACTACAACGCCGCCCTGATCCATGTACTGGAGGCCAAGCGATGACGCTGGAGATACTTCGCCTGGATGCCGACCGCGCCTATCCGCCTCGCGAGTCCGAATTCACCAAGACCTTCTGGTCCGACCTGGGTCAGGGGCGCTGGAGAACGACGCGCTGCAGGGCTTGCGAGCGCCAGACCTTCCCTCCGAAGCCGGTGTGTCCTCACTGCTGGTCGGCAGAGGTCGAGTGGAGCGATCTTGGCGCCCGTGGAACGCTCTATTCCTTCACGCGCATTCATGCAGCGCCGGCGGTCTTCGCCCCGGAGGCACCCTACGCGTGCGGCATCGTCGACCTCGAAGACGGCATCCGACTCGCCTGCCGGCTGGTGGAGCGCGAAGACATGCCCTTGGCCGTGGGCCAGGCGGTCGAGGTGGTGGTCCTCCAGTATCGGGACGGACCTCTCTTTGCCGCGCGGCCTTGCGCTTGAACATGCTCACGTGCGTGCCTCTCGACGCGCATGACGCTTCAGTTTCCTGACGATCTTTCGCATGCGGGCAGGAGACCCCGCAGTCACCCAAACCCAACCAGGAGTACCAAGATGTCGTTGATCAATACCACCGGTCTGACCGAAGACCAGAACATGATGCGCGAAGGGGTGCTGGACCTTCTTTCGCGGCATTTGCCATTGGACAAGATCCGCAAGATGGACGAAGCGCGCGAGTTCCCGCTCGAAGCATATGAAGCCCTTGCCGACGCCGGCTACATCGGGTTGTTCTATCCGGAAGAACTGGGTGGTACTGGCGGCTCCTACCGCGACATCGCGGTGTTCCTGGAGACCATGGGCTACCACTACACCGGCATCGCCCAAGCCATCACGACCTCGGCCGTCTACGCGGGCATGCACATCGCCAAGTTCGGAACGCCGGAAATGAAGAAGGATCTGGTGCCACGCATCATTGCCGGGAAGGCCAAGCTGGCATTGTGCATGTCCGAACCGGGGACCGGATCGGACGTTGCAGGCCTGAAGACCTTTGCGCAGCGTGAAAGCGACGACTATGTGCTCAACGGCAACAAGGTCTGGATCACTTGCGGTCACGTCGCCGACTACTTCGTCGTCATCACGCGTACCGACCGCGACGGTGCGAGTAAGCACCAGGGCATCAGCACCTTGCTGGTGGATGCCAAGGCCCCCGGCGTCACGGTGCGCCCGCTTCAAATGTTGGGCCGCCGCACTACCCATGCCAACGAGGTCTTTTTCGATAACGTCCGCGTTCCGGCCAACAATCTGTTTGGCGGGGAGGGCAAAGCCTGGAAGAACATCATGAACTGCCTGGCGCTGGAGCGCCTCGGCCTGGCCGCGATCTCTGCAGGTCACTGCTTCAAGATCACTGAGTACGCGCGTGACTATGCCAAACAGCGCATCCAGTTCGGCAAGCCGATCTCGGACTTCCAGGTGATTCAGCACAAGCTGGCCGACATGCTCATCCTGTCGGAAACCGCGCGCCAAGTGGTCTACCGCCTGGCGGACGTTCTGGATTCAGGCAGCCCTGCAGTCACCGAAGCCTCGATCGCGAAGATCGTCGCAACCGAAAACAACTTCAAGTGCGCGGACATCGGACTGCAAATCATGGGCGGCGCGGGCTACTCCATGGAGTACGACATGCAGATGTTCTTCCGCGATTCGCGTGTGGGTCCCATCGGTGGCGGAACCAACGAGATCCAACGTAACATTTTGGCCAAGCAGATGGACTTAGTGTGACTCGAGCCGGCCGCCATCACTGGCGGCGTCGCTCGGCCACGAGCAACAACGAAAAGCGGGGCCTCGGCCCCGCTTTTCTCATTGCGGTCGCATAACTACGCTTGGGCGGGGCGGCAACGGTACATGTTGGAGATCACCATCGAATGGACGGTCTCGCCCCGCTGGTTCTTCACCAAGCGCTCGCAAGACACGATGCCCTGCTTGCCGCTGCTGGTGAGCTTCTTCTCGACCGGGGTGATGACCGCATGGATGGTGTCGCCCGACTTGACCGGGAGATGCATTCGCCACTTGTCCAGGCCGGTCATGGCGATGATGGTGCCGTCGTTGATTCCGCTGAGGCATTGCAGGCCACCGACGATGGCCAGAACCAGGGGGCCATGCGCAATGGGCTCGCCGTACGGCTGTGTCTTGCAGAACTCGTGATCGATGTGCGGCGCATTGTGATCGCCCGACAGGCAGGCAAAGTTCACTATGTCGGTCAGCGTGACTGTTCTGCGCGAGGTGACGATCGCTTTGCCGATCTCGAAGTCCTCGAAGTACATGCCACGCGGTTGGCGTTGCTCGAATTCAGACATGTTCATTCCTTGGCCGGTTTGTCGCCAGCAAGTGATAGGGGTTGATGAAATCCAGGATGGTGTTCCCGCACGACAGGTCCATCGAGGCGCCAGGCATGGCATTGGCCGAGATAGTGGGGACGCGTGCCGGCGTGCGGATCAAGCCCGCGGCGCTTGTTCTCCTGGGCATGCCAGGTGGGGATCGTTTGCAAGGCGGCGGTTGCCATGTTGACCACCAGTTCTCGCAGGTGAGTGCAGCTGCGCGTGCCTCCCAGCCGCTCGTTGACTGCGTGCCGCCAGCCCGGCCCCATCCGCGCTCCGATCATCGCCCGCAAGCTGCTTTCGATCTCTGCGCACGTGCGAAAAGGTGTTGCTTGCATGCGAGTGCTGACGCTTTGCACTTCCAGTTGATCGTCCACGGTGAGTGTGACTTCCATGTGGTGCACCGGAGAGCCCGCAGGCAGCACTTCCTTTTCTGGAACCAGCGTGTCGTAGTCACGCAAGTCGCGCAGCGTTCCTTCGATGTCCCATAGACCATCTTCGCGCCTGAATCCCCTGAACTCGACGGAGCGTGTATGCAGCAAGGTTCGGCCAACGGACATGGTCTAAATATCGGCTTGTATCAATGGTTGGGCCATTGTATAGTCTGAACATGGAAATTGGCAACCAAGCGGGGAGCAGCACCCAGCGAATCGCGGTCGGGTTCTCCCAGTTGGCGATCGTGGCGTTCACCTTGCTCGATCTCACCCTGACGGTCCCCCACCTGGTTTGGGGAATTGCCGCCGCGTCAGCCTTGTTCATCGTCCTCGAAGGGCGCGCGGTGCCCGCCGGCATTCGACGCACGGCGTTGATCCTGTTCGGGGTTTCTCTTGTCTTGCTGCCCGTTGCTCACTCACCCGTGGCGGCCATGGAGCGTGGGATTCGGGTTGGCGGACTGATCGCGTCGCTCCTTCTCTCCGTCGCGCTGCTGTCGAAAGCCGCGCAACGGGTGCAGCGGTTTCGAAATGTCATCATGGCGCTGCTGAGCGTCCCTGCTCCACAGCGTTTCGCTACCGTCACGGTCGCCACGCAGTTCTTTGGCGGAATGTTGGGATTTGCGGGCGTCGCGATGATGATGGAGAGCGCGGCGGACCTGCCAATGGGCAGCACGGAAGAGAGGGCGGCATGCTTTGGCGCGATCACGCGCGGGTACGCAGCCGCCAATCTGTGGAGCCCCATGTTCAGCAACGTGAGCATCTTGCTGGCGATCAGTCCCGGCCTCGCGTGGGCGACTGTCTTCCCATTCGCACTGCTGCTCGCGGCGGTCAGCATCGGGCTCGGGATTGCGGTGCACCGCGTCTGCGGTCCACGTCTCGGGGCGACAGACACGGGGCAGGTCATTTGGCGGATGCTGCTTCGCGCGTCATCTCCAGTGCTGGCCGGTATGCTCGGCTTCCTGGTGTGCGTCATGCTGTTGAGCAAGCTGGGGTCGTGGCCAGCTGCGGCCAGCATCATCCTGCTGGCACCGTTGGGTGCATGGGGCCTCAACCTTTTCGGCGGACCCAAACCTCGCAGTCAGAAAGAAGTGTGCGAACTCATGCTCGCAGACGCGCGCAGCCTGCGATCGCTGGTGACGGAGGTGATGCTCTTGTTGGCTTCGGGGTGCGCCGGCACGGTGATTGCCAGTGCGATTCCTCCAGCGTGGACCGACCCCGTGATGGTTGCCATCTCGCCGTATCCGATCCTGGGCTGCTTCTTTCTTGCGGCCGGCGTCCTTCTGATGTCCAGCGCATCCGTGCATCCTTTGCTCTCTGCCATCGTGGTTGCCAGTGCTTTCCACGCTGAAGCACTCGGACTGTCTCCCATCGCTCACTTGTTGGCTGTTCTGTGCGGCCTGGGGCTGGCTGTCATCGTGACTCCGTTCTCGGTCGTCAGCCTCACGGCCAGCCGATTCTCCGGTTTGCCTTTGTTGACCGTGAGCGTCAGAAGCCATGTCGCGTTTGCCGCCGTGAAGTTGCTGCTCGTGGCGCTGCTGCTTGGCGGCTTGTCGGCACACTTTCCTCACTGACCCTCAGACACTCGCCTTTAGGAAACTCCATGTCGTTCAACTCTTCCGTCGGAAGCGGTCCTCTCTCGGGGCTGAAAGTCATCGAATTCGCCGGAATCGGTCCGGGCCCGTTTGCCTGCATGTTGCTGTCGGACCTTGGAGCCGACATCGTCCGCATCGATCGCCCGGACGCGCGCCTGGGCGATCGCCTCGACATCATTGGCCGCGGCCGAAGAACGGTGCTGCTCGACCTGAAGGCGAAGGAAGACGTCCAGCAGGTGCTGGACCTCCTGTCCGAAGCTGACGTGCTCGTCGAGGGCTTTCGCCCGGGCGTGATGGAGCGACTTGGATTGGGGCCGAAAGCGGTGCTCGAGCGCAACCCGCGTCTGGTCTATGGCCGAATGACGGGATGGGGCCAGGAGGGGCCGCTTGCACAGGCCGCAGGCCACGACATCAACTACATCTCGATCGCGGGGGCGCTCTCGGCCATCGGCCCGATGGGGCAAGCGCCAGTGCCGCCGCTGAACCTGGTGGGAGACTACGGTGGGGGAAGCCTCTATCTGGTCGTGGGGGTCCTGGCGGCGGTTCTCGAGGCCAGGCGCAGTGGAAAAGGGCAGGTGGTAGATGCCGCGATCTGCGACGGTGTGGTCTCCCTGATGAGCCTGTTCCAGCTTCAGTCCCTTCGTGGCAGCTTCAGCGAGCAACGCGGAACCAACATGCTCGATGGCGGCGCACCGTACTACACCGTCTACGAAACCGCAGAGGGCGGGCATGTGTCTCTGGGCCCGATCGAGCCGAAGTTCTTTGCTTTGCTTTGTGAGAAGCTGGACATTCCCCTGCGTCTTCGCAATGCGCAGCATGACCGGGAGCGGTGGCCTGAACTGCGCGAGGTGCTGGCCAGCATCTTCCGCACTCGAACGCGTGAGCAGTGGTGCGAGGTGTTGGAGGGTACGGATGTCTGCTTTGCACCGGTGCTTGCGCTGAGTGAGGCAGCTCAGCATCCCCACCTGCGTGCGCGCAACGCTTTCGTGGATATCGAAGGTGTTCAGCACACTGCGCCGGCGCCGCGCTTGTCACGCACACCGGCAACCATCCAGGGGCCTGCACCGGCGAAGGCGGTCATGGCAGCCGAGGTCCTTCAAGCCTGGCGCGACGCCTGAGTCCGCGCCGATTTCACACGAACAACATGGCCGATCGGCGCAAGGAGAAGCGATGAACGCGACGGACACTTCCGCATACGCATCAATCGAAAGCCTGCTCGTGCAGCGCTACAGCTGTCGTGGCTTCCGGCCCGAACCCGTTCCGCGAGACGTCATCGAGAGTATCGTCGCGCTGGCTCAGCGTACGGCGTCCTGGTGCAATGCCCAGCCTTGGCATGTGGCAATCACGAGTGGTGCAGCCACGGATCGCTTTCGCGAGGCCATGCTCGCACCGGGGCGGCCGGACGAGCCGGGACCCGACTATGAGTGGCCGCGCGAATACCGTGGCGTCTACCTGCAGCGGCGTCGCGAGTGCGGTCTCGCCCTTTACGACGCCGTCGGAATAGCGCGGGGCGACCGCGGGGCTTCTGCGAAGCAGGCGCGGGAGAATCTGAGGCTGTTTGGCGCCCCGCACGTGGCAATCATCACATCCGACGAGGCGCTCTCTACATACGGGGCTGTGGATTGCGGCGCCTATGTTGCCAACTTCATCCTGGCGGCAACAAGCCTGGGTGTGGCAACCATCGCGCAGGCGGCGCTGGCTGCGCGGCCGCAACGTGTGAGAGATTGTCTGGGGCTCTCCCCGGATCGGCGAATTGTCTGCGGCATCTCCTTCGGATATTCGGACGCCGCTCATCCGGCCAACGGATTCCGCACGGCTCGTGCCGAGCCAGCCTCTGCGGTGGCCTGGGTGGATTGACGGATCAGTCTTTCGTGGAGGTGGTGGCGCGACGCTTCGGCGCCGCCGCTTCCTGCGCGTCGGCCATAGATAAATAGCCTTTCTGCAATCGCTTGAGGTTTGCCTCCATTTCCGCGACTGCCGCCTCGGCGTCGCGCGCATGCATGTGCTTCATGAAGCGCTTGCGAGATGGCAACACAAAGGCATTTTCGTACTCGCCAATGCTCTGGATGAACTGGGCGAGAACGTTGAGCAAGCCGTCCATCATGATCACCATGATGGCATTGCCCGTCATCCGCGCGAGGAGCCGGTGAAAGTCGAGATGGACTTCGGCACGTCTTGAGAAATCGCCCTGTGACGCCGCGAGTGTTGCTTCGTCGATGTTCTGCTGCAGCGCGTCCAGGTCCTCGTCCGACGCGCGCTTGCAGGCCTCGCGAACAATGATCGATTCAATCCAGATCCGTGCCTCGGTGAGTTGGTCGGGTGTGATGGATCCGACGTGATAGAGATCCATCATTCCATTGATGATGGTGTCGCCGGAGCCTTGACGGATGAAGGCGCCGCCGCTGGCACCTTTCTGAAGGCGCAGAAGGCCTGCGTGTTCGAGCGAACGGAGTGCCTCCCGAAGCGTGTTGCGCGAAACACCGAACTGTTCGGCCAGGGCGCGCTCGGCGGGCAGGCGGCTTCCCACCGTGAGGCGGCCTTCGACAAGTTCGGCACGGATCTGAGCCGCGATTTCTTCGAAGGCGCGGGTGGCCCGTACCGACTGAAAGCGCGGTGTGCTGCCTGCTGCTTCGTCAGGTGCTTTCGGTGTGGTCTTTTGCATGGATCTTTACGAGTAGGCTGGTGATTGCTTCAACCTGGTAGCTTGCGCGGCCGTACAGGATTCTGGCTCACACTCTCCAGGTAGTCACTGACGTGCTGCAAGTGATTGCGCATCGCTGTGCAGGCGGCTTCCGCATCGCGCTGGCGCATCAGGGCAATGACCTTGCGCCGGACTTGCATGATGTCTTTGCGAGGTTGCGGGTCGATGCGAGCCAGCATGTCACGGATGATCTCCGACAGCGCATCAATCATCAAGACGATCACCTCGTTGTGGGTGGCCTTGGCGATGAGGCGATAGAACTCGATCACGGACTTGGAGTTTCGGGAGCCCCCCCCGCTCTTGAACAGCTCGGTGTGATGCTCGACATCGCTTTCGATGGCGTCCAGTTCTTCTTCCGTGGCGCGCGCGCATGCCAACCGAATCGCCATGCTCATCATTTCAACGCGGGCCTCGGTCAGATTGGCGATGGAGACCTGCCCAAGCGTGACCATGTCCTGGACGGATTGCGTGATGCCGTCGACGTTGCTACTGCTGCGAATGTAGAAGCCGCCGTTGATTCCGGTGCGAACTTCGACCACGCCTCCGGATTCGAGACTGCGCAAAGCTTCCCGGACGGCGATGCGACTGATGCTGAACTGTTCGGCCAGCTCGCGTTCACCCGGCAGGCGATCGCCCGGCTTGAGATCGCCTCGAAGCAGTTGCTCGCGAACCTGATCGCAGACTTCTTCGAAGGCGCGGCGCGTGCGCACCGGCGTGAAGGCCGGAACGCCGGCAACTTTTGCTCGCGCCGTGGCGCTGCTGGACTTGCCCGCTGCTGTTGCTGGGGTCTTTTCGTGCATTGGATGAACCTCTGCCAAGTATGGTAGTCGAGAGAAGGGTCGCATTGCCACTTCGGCTCTTTTGACGGACCAAATCTGTTGCTTGCGTGCCAGCGGCCCGTGGAGTCGTCAGCTGAATTTCGCCCAAATTTCAAGTAGAATTTGGTTCAACCAATGTGATTTCTCGGGGGGCTACCAAGGGGGCTTGGCTTTGGCTCCGCCAATAGCGAGGAGACTGACCTATGAAAGTGGAGAAGAGGCGCGACAAACGTATGCTCGGGATGCAATGGCTTCGCCGGGTTTCCAGCAAGCGTTGGGTCCAGGCGTTCGCGTTTCTGGTTGCTACTGCCGGGACCGAGGCGGCCACTTTCCCCGCCTTGCCAAACGCACCGCAAGAGGTGGCCGTGCCGGTTGGGGTGGGACTGCAGCCGACCGAGGCCCAATGCTCGCTGTAGCACGCGAAATCGCTAGCCGTCCGGGGAGCACGTCAAGCGAGTCCAACCGGGACTACCGCCGAGATGGAGCGTTGAACTTCCCTGCCTGAAAAGCGGGAGGTGTTCTGCTGCGAGTTGCTGGACGCTTGCGCGACATCGCGCTGCCCCATCGGCGGCGACATCGCCTGTACGCCTCCATGGTCATGACTCTGGGTGCTTGCGCCGGCTAGCGGTAGGAATCGCCGACTTCAGGCGATCCCGGTCAATGGTTCTGGCATTTGAAGTCATCGTCGTGGGCACCGCCCTTCGATATCGTCTCCTCAACTCAGCGGGAACTGGATTCGCTGAGGGAAGAACAAGGAGACAAGGCCATGGCAAGCCAGGCATTCACGGCCGACGCGCTCGCGCGCGACGATAGGGCAACTCATTTGCCGTTGCAGCTTCGGGTGGCGCAACGCCGTTGTGAAGCAGTTGGCGTCGTCGCATTCGATCTGGTGGACCCGGACGGCGCCCCGTTGCCACCTTTCGAAGCCGGCGCCCACCTGTTGGTCGAGACGGCCCCTGGAATCGTTCGAGCCTATTCGGTGTGCAACTCCCCCACCGAAACGGAGCGCTACACGATTGCAGTCCTGCGCGAGCCCGATTCGCGCGGCGGTTCATCTGCATTGCATGAGCGCGTCAAGCCGGGCAACCTGTTGCGTACCAGTGCACCCCGAAACGAGTTTCCGCTGCAGATCCGAGCCAAGCGCAGCCTGCTGCTTGCTGGTGGCATCGGCATCACCCCCCTGCTGGCAATGGCGGAGCGCCTGTGCGAGACGGACGGCGACTTCGTGCTTCACTACTGCACGCGTGAAGCCGCGCGAACGGCGTTTTCCTCACGGCTCGCAGAGTCTCGATTCGCAGGTCGCGTGCACATTCACCACGACGATGGAAACGCCGCCCAACGCTTCGAAGCGGCGCAAGTGTTGGCGTCACCGTCCGAACACACTCATATCTACGTTTGCGGGCCTGGCGGCTTCATCGAGCACGTGTTGTCCACGGCAAAAGCGCTCGGCTGGGCGCCGGAACAACTGCATCGCGAGTTCTTCGCGCCGCCCGTCAAGGCAGTTGACGCTGCAGAGAAGGACGCCGCCTTTGATCTGATCCTGTCGTCGAGCGGCCAGCGCGTGCACGTGCCTGCAGGATGCAGCGCTGCCTCCGCCCTGCAGGCGGCAGGTGTTCCATTGGTCGTCTCATGCGAGCAGGGGGTTTGCGGCACGTGCGTGACGACTGTGCTCGAAGGGGAGCCGGAACACCGGGACTGCTATCTGACGGACGACGATCGCCGCAGAAATGACTGCTTCACGCCGTGTTGCTCGCGCGCGCGTTCCTCAGAACTCCGCATCGACCTCTAGACGCAACCATCCACCTGGCCACAACAAGGAGACACCCGCCATGAACATCGCCGAACTCGACCAGGCCCTTGCCAGCCATGAGTTGTTCTCGAACATCGAGAACATGCACGCCACCTTTCAATGGGTGCGTCGAAACGATCCGCTGCATTGGACTGACGCACCAGATCATCCACCGTTCTGGGCGGTGACGAAGCATGCCGACGTCATCGAGGTCGGAAAGCACCCTGACGTATTTGTCGCTGAGCCGAAGACCTTCCTGTTGAACGATGAAGAGTCACGCATCCGGGCGGAGGAGACGGCGGCGACTGGCGGAAAGATGGTGCGAACCATGATCCATATGGATGGCACGGATCATAGGAAATACAGGGGGTTGACCCAGGCTTGGTTCATGCCGGCCAGCATCAAGCGGCTAGATGCCGTCATTCGTGAGCGGGCGAGCGATCTGGTGACCCAAATGCTGGAGCGCGACGGACGGTGCGACTTCTACAACGACATCGCCGTGTGGTACCCGCTGAGAATCATCATGGGACTGCTGAACGTTCCGGAAAGCGATCACGCCTACCTCTTGCACCTTACCCAGCAGTTCCTTGCGCCGAAGGACGAAACGCTGCGCCGTGAGGGCAGCGAAGGTCAGGGCAAGGGGGC
The DNA here is from genome assembly GCF_030316965.1 of Variovorax sp. J31P207. Lineage (NCBI taxonomy): Bacteria > Pseudomonadati > Pseudomonadota > Betaproteobacteria > Burkholderiales > Comamonadaceae > Variovorax > Variovorax sp. J31P207. The sequence goes on along the minus strand of NZ_JASZYN010000002.1, from coordinate 875,177 downwards.
AGTGGCGAAAGAGTACTTTGCTTACTTCGGAAAGCTGCTTGCCGATCGCCGGTCACGGCCCCAGACCGAAGATCTGGATTCGTCGATCGCGCATGCGCAGGTGGATGGCCAACCGCTGGGACTCATGGAAGCGGTTTCCTACTACGTGATCCTTGCCACGGCGGGGCATGACACCACCAGTTCTTCGATGGGAAGTGGCCTGTACTACCTGCTGCGCAATCCAGCTGAGCAAGAGCGTCTTCGCGCCGGCCCTGAGTTGATGCCGACCGCGGTGGAGGAAATGTTCCGCTTTGCGTCGCCCGTCAAGCACTTTGTGCGGACTGCGACGCAGGACTTCGAACTTCGAGGCAAGACGATCCGTGCCGGGCAGGAGCTAGCCTTGATGTATCACAGCGCGAACTTCGATGAAGAGGTCTTCGAAGATCCTCTCCGCTTCAAGTTGGATCGCAGTCCGAACCGACAGATCGCATTCGGCTACGGCGTTCATGCATGCCTGGGCCAGAACCTCGCCCGTGCCAGCATGCGTGCGTTCTTCTCGGAACTGCTCGCGCGGACCGAGTGGTTGGAGCTCGATGGCGAACCGAACTTCATCTCGACCAACCAGGTAGGTGGATTGAAGACATTGCCGGTGCGGTACGCGTCCGCTCGCATGGCCGCCTGAGCCATGCAGCAAGCGAAAGGCCCCATCGACATGACAGACATGTACACGATGACCATCGCGGGGCGCGCTGCTCCCTCCGCAGGCGCGATTCCGGTGGTGAATCCGGCAACAGAAGAGGTATTTGCACAGGCACCAGATGCCACGCCCGAGCAATTGGATGAAGCCGTGCTAGCGGCACGGGAGGCTCTGCCGGCGTGGTCGGCGACATCCTGGCAAGTGCGACAAGACCTGCTTCGTGCGATCGCCAAGACCTACATGGTGCATCAGGAAGAACTCGCCACCTTGCTCACTCGCGAGCAAGGCAAGCCGCTCGCCAAGGCACGTTCCGAAGTTGCTGTTGCCGCCTACTGGTATGGCGAGTTCGCGGGCATGGCGTTGCCGGAAGAGATTCTCCAGGATACGCCGGAATCCTATGCGGGCATCCGTCGGGTCCCCATCGGCGTGGTGGGCGCGATGGTGCCCTGGAACTACCCCGTGGTGCTCGCCGCCTGGAAGATTGCTCCGGCATTGCTGACGGGCAACACCATGGTGCTCAAGCCCTCACCGTTCACGCCGCTGACCACGCTTCGGATCGGCGAGTTGCTGAGGGATGTCTTGCCTCCAGGCGTTCTCAACATTGTCAGTGGCGGCGATGCGTTGGGTCCCCGGATGTCCGAGCATGCTGGCTTGGACAAGATCTCGTTCACCGGGTCATCGGAAACCGGCCGCCTGGTGATGCGCAGCGCTTCGAGAGATCTCAAGCGGTTGACTCTCGAACTTGGCGGCAACGACGCAGCCATCGTGATGCCCGACGTCGATGTCGATGCGGTGGCCCGCACGCTCTTCTGGGGCGCCTTCGTCAACAGCGGACAGATCTGCATCGCGGCCAAGCGCATCTACATTCATTCGAATATCTACGACCGGATGGTCGCAGCGTTCGTGGAACTGGCTCGAACCGCGCCCATGGGGCCTGGTGACAAGGAAGGCATGGAACTCGGGCCGGTCCAGAACCGCCGTCAGTTCGAGCGCTTGCTCGACCTGCTCGAGGATTGCAAGCAGCGCGACATGAGGCTGTTGTGCGGCGGCGAGCGGCCGGCCGGCCCTGGCTTCTTCATTCCGGTCACGCTCGTGGACAACCCGCCAGAGGATTCGCGCATCGTCAAGGAAGAGCCGTTCGGACCCATCCTGCCGCTGCTGAAGTTCGACAGCATCGACGAGGTGGTGGCCCGCGCCAATGCTTCCGACTACGGGCTGGCGGGGTCCGTATGGTCGCGCGACGAAGGCCAAGCGCTGGCGATCGCCAAGCGACTCCATACCGGGACTGTCTGGATCAATGAGATCCAGGCGGCCTCGCCGCACAGGCCGATGGCTGGTCACAAGCAGTCGGGCGTGGGCGTGGAAAACGGGCGCGACGGCCTGCTGAGCTACACGCAGACGCAAACCATCACCATCAAACGCAGCCGCTAAGGCCGCAACTCCAGACCCCAAGGCGATTTCATGCAACTCAAGGACAAAGTCATCCTCGTCACCGGTGCCGCAAGCGGCATTGGCCGTCAAACCTGCCTGTCGCTTGCCGCGCGCGGTGCACGGATCCATGCGAGCGATATTGACCGCGACGGCGCTGCCGAGACTTGCCGCCGCATCGAAGCCGAAGGAGGAAGGGCTTCATTCCTTCATCATGATGTGACGCAGCCGGAGGCCTGGCGGGACGTGATGCAGGTGATCGAACGCCAAAACGGTCGGCTCGACGGCCTGGTCAACAGCGCTGGCCTGATGGTCGTGCGGCCCTTCCAGCAAACCGACTTCGAGCTGTATCGACGCCAGCAGACCGTCAACGTCGACAGCGTCTGGCTGGGTTGCCAGGCCGCGCAGTCCCTCCTGGCGCGAGCGGCCGAGGAATCGGGAGGTGCCTCCATCGTCAATCTCTCGTCGATCCTCGGGTTGAAAGGCGGCAGCATGCACTCGGCCTACTGCACGTCGAAAGGCGCGGTTCGATTGCTGACGAAAGCCTTGGCCATCGAGATGGGAAAGCTGAAGATTCGGGTGAACTCGGTGCATCCGGGTCTGGTGGAGACGCCCTTGGGCCTTGGCTCGATGACCGACATGATCAAGTACGGTGCACCATTGCCATCGCTCGACGCGGCCGTGAGCATGGTGGCGCAGCGGACTCCACTGGGGCGCGCGGCTCAACCGCTGGACGTCGCCAATGTCATTGCATTCCTGTGCGCCGACGAATCCCAGTACGTGACGGGTTCCGAGCTGACCGTCGATGGCGGCTTCAGCGCCCAGTGACCTTGGCCAGCAGATGCCTGTAGGCCATTGGCGTCTGCCCGGTGCCGCGCTTGAAGGCGCGGTGAAAGGCGCTGGGCTCTGAAAAGCCCAGGCGGTAGCCAATCTCGGTGACCGTCAGGTGCGGATCGCCCAGCAGGCGAATGGCCTCCTCGCAGCGCATCGTGTCGACAATGGCTCGGTAGCTCTGCCCCTCGTCCTGCAAACGACGGTGCAGCAGCTTGGCAGACAGCCCCATCGAATCAGCCAGTTCAGGGAGGGTGGGGAGGCCGCAGATTTCCCACTGTCGCAGGCACCGACGCACGCGCACGACCATCGCCCGTACGCCACTGTTGGGTGGCAGCCGGCGCGCTGGCCAGTAGAGCGCAAAGCTCGAGAAGGTCTTCATGTCGACCACGACACGGGCGCTCAACCAGCTTGCGTCGAACCGGATCTGCCCCGGACCGCCCAACGAGGCCGGTTCGTCGAAGAGAGGCGGCGCGTTGGCGCATCCGGGAAGCACGCCCGGCAAGACCACGGCCCGCAGAGGTATGTGCCTTTGCACCATCCATGACATCAGGCCGATGGCCCCGTAGGTCAGCACGAGATGGGCGGTCGTGCGATGCTCGTGGCCTGGCCGAATATCGACCACCTGCAAGACGGCATCGCCGTCGTCCAGTCTCAATCGAATCGCGAAGTCGTCCATCGCCAGCCGATACAGGCTGCAGCCCAGGCGCAGCGCATCTCCGAGCGTCTGGCATTGAAGCATCTGGCGGACCACCAGGGCCAAGGTCCCAGGGGGCAGGGGGCGGCTGTTGAGCGCGAGCATTTCGTCGCGCAGCATTCTTTGCAGGGCCCGCATCGTGCGCCCGAACTGCAGCAGGTTCACCGGGTGTGACGCGTCGGCCAGCGGCAAAGGAAGCAAGCCGCAGCGCTTCAGCAGGCCGTCCGTGTCATGGCCCCTTGACCGCGCGGGTCGAAGCAAGGCCTCCAGATAGCAAAGGGGCAGCCCGCCTTCCATGCGGTCGGCGGGCTCTTGGGTCTCCGGATCCGACCCCTTCATTTCACGCGTCGAGCTTGATGGCGCTTTCTTTCTTGATGGCGGTCCATTCCTCGTGCGACTTTCTCATCAGCGCGGCAAACTGGGTCGGCGTCAGCGGGGGGGCCACTTCCAGCCCGGTCGCGATCATCTGGTTCTGGAATTCGGTCGTGCTGGCGATGCGGCTGATCGCAGCATTGAGCTTGTCGATGACCGGCTGGGGTGTGCGGGTCGGCGCGAAGATGCCGCAGTAGGTTTCCGTCGTCATCCCAGGAATGCCCAATTCGACGAACGTCGGTAGGTCGGGCAGTGCCTTCCAACGATTCTTCCCGGACACGGCGAGTGGTCGAATGCGCCCATCCTTTCCAAACTGGACGGCGCTGGCGCTCGAAACGACCGCCGCATCGATACGGCCGCTCACCAGGTCGGGGAGCAAAGGCGTTTCGCCCTTGTAAGGCACGTGGTTGAGCTGGATGCCGGCGCCGCGCGCGAAGATTTCGCCGAAATAGTGCGAGCTCGACGCGTGTCCCGTGGTTGCAAAGTTCAGGGGCAGCTTGGATGCTTGCGCCTGCTTGATGAACTGGTCCAGAGTTTGAGCCTTGCCGGGTGGCACGGCCCAGACCGCAGGAATCTCGTAGAGGCGGTAGATCGGCGCAAAGTCCTTGAACGCGTCGTAGGTGACGTTCGGCAGCAGGATGGGATTGGTCACCAATGCGGTCATGTTGAGCAGCAGGGTGTATCCGTCCGGAGCGGCGCGGGCCACGAAGTTGGTGCCGATCAGCGAATTCGCGCCCGGCCGATTGTCGACCACCACGGGCTGCCCCAGCGACGCCTCGAGCGCCCGCGCTAGATTGCGGGCCACGGCATCGGTCTGGCCTCCCGCTGGAAACGGCAACACCAGTGTGATGGGCCTGGAAGGCCAGGGCGCCTCCTGAGCCAGCAAGCTGGGTGCCGCGGAAACCGATAGCAACGCCGTGAGCGCCGCACGCCTGTTGAACATGATTGTCTCCTTCTTCTGCTGATTGTTGGGTCAAGTGAAGCGCTGATTCCGTTCGGCCATGTCCAGCAGCAAAGCCGGGGGCTCGAAGCGTTCGCCGTAGCGCCGAGCAAGTTCGGACGCCCGCATTGCGAAGTCGCGCAGTCCGACCATGTTGACGAACTGCAAGACACCGCCGGTCCAGCGCGGAAAGCCGATTCCAAGGACCGAACCGATGTTGGCGTCGCGTGCGCTGTCGATGACGCCTTCCTGCATGATCCGGATTGCTTCGATCGCCTGCACGTAGAGAATGCGGTCGCGCAAGTCCTGCATCGGAATGGCGACGCCCGTCCTGCCGAATTCGGCGTCCAGGCCCGGCCAAAGCCGCTTGGGTTCGCCTTCCGGGTAGTCATAGAAGCCGCCCCCACTGGCGCGCCCGGGGCGCCCCAGCCCTTCGGCCATGCGTTCGATGACGGCCCAGCCGGGATGCGACGGGAACGATTTGCCTTCGGCCGCCAGGTCCGCTTCGGCCTGGCGTTTGACCGACAGGCTGAGTGCCATGGAGGTCTCGTCCATCACCGACAGCGGGCCGACAGGCATGCCAACGCCCAGCGCCGCGTTCTCGACCTGTGCCGCCGGCACGCCCTCGCCGAGCATGGCTGCCCCCTCTTTGGTGAAGGTCCCGAACACGCGGCTGGTGAAGAAGCCTCGGGAGTCGTTCACGACGATGGGCGTCTTGCCGATCTGCTTGACGTAGTCGAGTGCCCGGGCCAGCGTCTCGGGGGAGGTCTTCTGCCCCTTGATGACCTCGACCAGCGGCATGCGGTCCACCGGAGAGAAGAAATGCAGGCCGATGAATCGCTCTGGATGCGCGCTGGCTTGCGCCAGGCCGCTGATGGGCAGCGTGGATGTGTTGGAAGCGAAGATGCCGCCTTCGCCCAGTCGAGGCTCGGCCTCGGCCGTCACCTGCGCCTTCAGTTCGCGCTTCTCGAACACGGCCTCGATGATCAGTTCGCAGCCCGCGAGGTCGGCAGCGTCCGCTGTGGGGGTGATGGTCTGCAGGATCTGGTCGCGTCGGGCCTCGGTCATCGCGCCCTTGGCGATTCGCTTCGCCAACAGCTTCTCGCTGTGGGCCTTGCCTTTGCTTGCCTGCTCCGCCGAAACATCCTTCAGGACCGTGGCGATGCCGTGCGTTGCGTTGGCGAAGGCGATGCCGGCGCCCATCATGCCGGCGCCGAGAACGCCCACGCGTTGGAAGGTGGCGGGCGGCACGCCTTCGGGCCTTCCCTTGCCCGCCTTGATCTCGTTCATCTGGAAGAAGAAGGTGGTGATCAGGTTCTTCGCCACCGGCCCGGTGGCAAGCCCGACGAAATGGCGGCTTTCGATTCGACTGGCAGTGTCGAAGTCCACCACCGCGCCTTCCACTGCGGCAGACAAGATGGCCAGGGGGGCGGGGTAGCAGCCGCGCGTCTTCTTCACGAGGAGGACGGGCGCCGTACGCAGGAAGGCCAGTGCGGCGGGCGCTTGCGCGGTCGAACCGGGCAGGCGCCAGCCCTTCTGGTCCCAGGGCTGGGCAGGCTCCGGGTGATCGAGGATCCACTGCCGCGCCAGCCGCATCAGTTCCGCCTGGTCCGGCGCGAGTCCGTCCAGGAGCTTCAGTTCGAGAGCGCGTGCAGGCGCGAAAGTGCTGCCGTCGGTCAGCAGGGGAACGGCCGCCTCCAGGCCGAGCATCCGAACCAGGCGCACGACACCGCCGCCGCCGGGCAGCAGGCCCAGGCCGGCCTCCGGCAGACCCAGCGTCACGGATGGGTGGTCGAGTGCGAACCGTGCATGGCATGCAAGGCACAGCTCGAAGCCGCCGCCGAGTGCCGCGCCGTTGATGGTTGCGACGACCGGCTTGCCCAGCCTTTCGATGCGGCGCATCGAGGCCTTCATGGATTCGGCGCGTGCGAAGAGCTCGGCCTTCTGGTCTGCGCTTGCGGCCAGGAGGCTGTTGAGGTCGCCGCCGGCAAAGAAGGTCTTCTTCGCCGATGTCAGGATGACGCCGGCAATCGACTCGCGCTCCGCCTCGAGCCGTGCCGCCATGGCCGCATAGTCGGCACGGAACGCCCCGTTCATGGTGTTGGCGGACTGGCCCGGCATGTCGATCGTCAAGGTGACGATGTCGTCGGTGTCTTTTTGGTAGTGGATGCTGCTCATGCGGTCCTCACACTCGTTCAATGATGGTGGCGATGCCCATGCCGCCGGCGACGCAGAGCGTGATGAGGCCGCGGCGCAGATTGCGTCGTTCGAGCTCGTCGAGCAGGGTGCCGACCAGCATGGCGCCCGTAGCGCCCAACGGGTGGCCCATGGCGATGGCGCCGCCGTTCACGTTGACCTTCTCCGGGTCGACCTGCATCTCCTGGAGGAAGCGAAGAACCACGGAGGAAAACGCCTCGTTGATCTCGATGAGGTCGATGTCCTCGATGCGCAAGCCGGCCTTCTTCAGCGCCAGGCGGCTGGCTGGCGCGGGGCCCGCCAGCATCAATGTCGGTTCGGTCCCGACCACAGCGACGGAGACGACACGGGCGCGCGGCTTCAGCCCCAGATCGCGGCCTTTGTCTTCGGAGCCGATCAAGAGCAGTGACGCACCGTCGACGATGCCCGAGGAGTTGCCGCCGGTGTGCACATGGCGGATGCGATCCAGCTCCGGGTATTTCATCTGGGCGAGCGCATCGAAGCCGCCCAACTCGCCCATGGCCTGGAACGAAGGTTTGAGCTGGCCCAGCTTCTCGACCGAGCTGTCCGGCCGGATCAGCTCATCCTCCGACAGGATGGTGAGGCCGTTGGCATCTCGTACGGGCTCCAGCGATTTGGAGAAGTAGCCATTGGCGCGGGCATGGGCCGCGCGCTGTTGGGAGCGCACGGCGTATTGGTCGACGTCTTCGCGGGTGTGCCCGTCCAAGGTTGCGAGCAGGTCTGCGGCGACGCCGGTCGGGACCGGCTTGAGCTGAAACACCATCTCAGGCTTGGTGTCTCGCGGGCCGGGCGCTCCCCCCATTGCGATACGCGACATCGATTCGACGCCGCCGGCCACGATCAGGTCTTCCCATCCGGAGCGCACCTTCTGGGCGGCAATGTTCATGGCCTCCAGGCCCGAACCACAGTAGCGGTCGAGCTGCACGCCGGGAACCTGCCAGTCCCAACCCGCGCGAAGTGCGGCGGTCTTTGCAATGCATCCGCCTTGCTCGCCGTAGGGCATCACACACCCGATCAACGCATCCTCGATTTGCGAGGTGTCAATGCCGGTGCGGCGTTCCATCGCCTTCATGAGTCCGGCGAGCAGGTCGACGGGATTTACTTCGAAGAGGGCGCCGTCCTGGCGTCCCTTGCCGCGCGGCGTGCGCAGCGCGTCGTAGATGAATGCTTCCTTCATGGACGTACTTCCGTTTGAATGGGTTGAGAGATGGGGACTGGCGCGAGCGCGTCGCCGGACGCATCGCCCAGGCGCATGCCGCCGTCGCAGTCCAGGACCGTTCCGGTGACATAGCGGGACGCATCGCTCGCCAGGAAGAGAGCGGCACCGGTGATGTCATCGAGGCTGCCGAATTCACGCAGCGGCAGGCGGGCCTTGATGGCGCGCTCCCGTTCGGGGGTGGCGGCAAGCTTCTGCATCCCGGCCGTCCCCGCGATCGGGCCCGGTGAAAGCGCGTTGACGCGCACGCCCGCGGGCCCCCATTCCATGGCCAGGCAGCGGACCGTCATGTTGATGCCGGCCTTGGCTGCGTTGGCATGCACCTGGAACAGACCGGGAACCGATCCGCCTGGAGCGGAGATGGAGATCAATGACGCGCCCGGCTTGCGCAGGTGGTCGAAGCCAGCCCTCAGGACGTTGAAGTTGCCGATCAGATCGATGTCGATCACGGTCTTGAAGCCGTTGGCCGAAAGATTGGCGGCGCCAGCGTGAAAGTTCCCAGCCGCGCCCGATACCACGATATCGAGTGGGCCAAAGCGTTCCACCGCACGGCGAACCACCGCTTCGACGGCGTCGTAGTTGCGAACGTCGGCGGCGCACGCGAGCACTTGCAAGCCCTCGGCCTCCAATTGGCGGGCCGCGTCGGAGATCCTCTGCTCGTCGCGGCTGAGGATGGCCAGACGCGCTCCCGCAGCGCCAAGGCGCCGCGCGATGGCCAGATTGATGCCGCCGGATGCCCCGGCAACAAGAGCGACCTTGCCTCGCAGCAAGTCTGGACGGAAATCTGAAATCAAGGCGCCCTACGGATAATGGTTGAACCGTTGGAATATCGCGGAGAGCGTGTCGGCCTGTCAAGAAGAATTGTATTGGTTGAACCAACGTGCGAATGACATTAGTATCGGCCTGGCGCAGACGCCGCACTGCGAATCAAAAGAAGAGACGAATGCCATGACGACTGAGACGATCCCGTCCCCTTTCTGGCCCAAGGGGCTGCCTGCGACCTTGCAGGTTCCGGAAACCACGCTGGTTGCCAATCTTGAAATCGCGGCCAGGCGCTACCCGCGCAAGGTGGCCTATTCCGTGTACGGGCATCGCACGACTTTCGGCGAGCTTTGGCGCGACGCCCAGCGCCTGGCGGCCTGGTTACAGCAGCGATGCGGCGTCAGGCGCGGAGACCGGGTGATCCTGAGTGCGCAAAGCTCCACTCAGTTCGTCACGGCCTACCACGCCATCCAACGCGCCGATGCCATCGTGGTGCCGATCAACCCGATGAACCTGTCCGAAGAGTTCAAGCATGTCGCACAGGATTGCGGGGCGCGCGTGGCGATCGTCGCCCAGGAGCTGTGTCCGCGCTTGGAGCCGCTGATGGGGCAGGAGATCGACCAGGCCATCGTCTTCGCCTACAGCGAAGGACTGGAGAATCTGGAGCCAGATACTCCGGACTGGTTCGCCGCATGCTCAGCGACGGTTGATCATCCGCGTGTGACCCGGTGGACCGAGGCTCTGGCAGCAGGTCTCGAGCCGGCGCCCGCCGCGTCGGGCCCGGATGACCTGTGTCTGATCGCATACACCTCGGGCACAACCGCTCGTCCGAAGGGCTGCACGCACACCCATCGATCGCTCATGACGGGCGCGGTCACCGCGGCAATCTGGCGTGAAGATACGGCCGAGACCCGGTTCTTCGGCGCATCGCCGATGTTCCACATGCTCGGTCTCCAGGCCATGGTCAACACCACCACCTATCTGGCGGCGACAGTGGTTCTGTTGCCGCGATGGGACGCCTGGCGCGCAGCACGATTGATGGCGCAGCAGCGCGTCAACCGTTGGGGCGCCGCTCCGCCGATGCTCCTCGACTTGCTTGCCTTGCCCGATCTGCCTTCGAACGCGCTGCAAAGCCTGAAAGTCATCACCGGCGGTGGCGCGGCGCTGCCCGAGGCGGTGAACGAGCGTCTGTCCAATCAACTCGGAATCCTGTACATGGAGGGCTACGGGATGACAGAAACCGCGGCGATGCTGCTGGCCAATCCGTTCCAGAACAGCAAGCGCCAGTGCCTGGGCATCCCGACGTTCGGAGTCCATGCCATGGTCGTGGACCCGGCCACGTTGGAGCCCTACCCGGCCGGCAAGACGCCTGAAAGTGGCGAGCTCTGGGTCTCCGGCGACCAGGTGTCCCCGGGCTATTGGCATGACGACCAAGCGAACCAGGCCTCCTTCGTGATCCGCGATGGAAAGCGGTGGCTGCGCACCGGCGACCTGGTGGTACGCGACGAGGACGGCTACCACTTCCTGGTCGATCGTCTCAAACGGATGATCAATGTCGGCGGCTACAAGGTGTGGCCTTCGGAGGTGGAATCGTTGATCCATCGCCACCCCGACATTCAGGAAGCATGCGTGATCGCCGTGCCGCATCCAACCCGTGGCGAACAGGTTCGCGCGGTCGTGGTCCTTCGTGACGGAGCGAAGCTCGAATCCCAGGAATTGGTCGAGTGGGCACATGGCCAGATGGCGACCTACAAGTGCCCGAAGGAAGTGGAATTTGTCGACCGCCTGCCGCGCTCCGGCACGGGAAAGATCGACTGGCGCGGCCTGCAGGAGTCGCGCCGCGCTGCCGCCTGATCCCCGTCGCATCACAACACACAAGGAAGACCCAACATGCGCACGTCATCGTGGATGACCCCTGAACTGGAGACGCTGCAAGACAGCGCGCGCCGCTTCTATGAAGCGGAACTTGTCCCTCACGAGGAGCGGTGGTCGCGTCAACAGGTGGTTGACCGGGAAGTCTGGTTCAAGGCTGGCGCCGCGGGCTTGCTGTGCCCCGCCATCTCGGAGGACTACGGTGGCGCGGGCGGGAACTTCAAGCACGAGATGGTGCTCTTCTCGGAGCAGGCCCGAATGCTATGCCCGGGACTCGGGAATGCGTTGCACAGCGGCATCGTGGCGCACTACATCGAAAACTTCGCCAGCGAAGCGCAAAAGCGCGAGTGGCTGCCGAAGATGGCCACCGGCGAGCTTGTCGGGGGGCTTGCGATGACAGAGCCTGGCACCGGCTCCGATCTGCAGAGCATCCGCACGACGGCTCGCAGGGATGGTGACGACTATGTGATCAATGGGGCAAAGACCTACATCACCAATGGCAGCACCGCGAACTTGGTGTGTCTGGTGCTGAAGACCGATCCGTCCCAGGGCGCCCGCGGCATCTCGATCGTGGTGGTCGAGACCGACAAGGTGCAGGGCTTTCGCAGAGGGAGAACGCTGGCGAAAGTCGGTTTGCATTCGCAGGACACTGCGGAGCTCTTCTTCGACGAGATGCGCGTACCCCGAGCCAACCTGTTGGGCCCGGAGGAAGGGCAGGGCTTTCGTCAGCTCATGAAGGAGCTGAGTCGCGAGCGCGTCATCACTGCCGCGGTGGCCCTGGCCTGCATGGAACGCGCGATCGACGAGACGCTGGCATTCGCGGCCGACCGCAAGGTGTTCGGCCAAGCGCTGATTTCGATGCAGAACACCCGGTTCAAACTCGCCGAGTGCGAAACCAAGGCCGTGCTGGCGCGTGCCTTGGTCGATCAGTGCGTGGAGAAGCTGACCGACGGCGTGCTGGACGGCGGCACTGCCGCAATGGCCAAGTGGTGGGTGACGGAGGCATGCGGACAGGTAGTGGACGAGTGCGTCCAGTTGTATGGCGGCGCCGGCTACATGCTCGAGTACCCGATCGCTCGTCTCTACCAGAATGTCCGGATCCACCGCATCCTGGCAGGAACCAACGAGATCATGAAGGAACTGATCGCGCGCGAACTCGAGAAGCGGGTGCGCTGACTGAAACTGTGGGAGGCGGACCAGCTGGTGCTCGCGCGACGGCTGGGTCCACGCCGCTCACAGGATTGCCGACGCGGCGGCCAGACGCTCCCGGCATTGGGCCATCATGCGGTCCAGCAGTTCCTTGCAGCTGGGGATGTCGTCGATCAGGCCCACCACCTGACCGGCCCACACCACGCCATCGTCGATCGCGCCGCTGGAGAGCGTGGCGCGCCCCCGGGCGCCGGCTACCAGAGGGCGCAGCTGTTCGAAACTGCAGCCGCCTGGTCGACGCTCCAGCGATACGACTTCCTCGGAGATGGCATTGGCCAGAACGCGCGCGGTGTTGCGCAGTGTGCGAAACATGAGGCGGGTGTCGGTTTCCTTCGCGGAGATCAGCGCCTGCTTGATGCCCTCATGCACGGGCGCCTCACGCGTGGCGACGAATCGGGTCCCCATGTTCACGCCCTGCGCGCCCAGGGTCAGCGCAGCGGCCATGCCGCGGCCATCGGCGATGCCCCCGGAGGCGATGACCGGGATACTCAAGGCGGCAGTGGCTGCGGGAATCAGCACCAGGCCGGGCACGTCATCCTCGCCCGGATGGCCCGCGCATTCGAAGCCGTCGATGCTCACGATATGCACGCCGCGCCGTTCCGCCGCACGCGCATGTCGAACCGAGGTGCATTTGTGGATCACCACCAGTCCTGCGCCTATGAGCTTTTCGAAAACTTCGGCCGGCACGTTGCCCGCCGTTTCCACAACGCGAACGCCGTGGCGGATGATGGTGTCGAAGATCTCCGCATAGGGAGGCGGTGTCACGGTGCGCAGCATGGTGACGTTGACGGCAAAGGGCTGATCCGTCATGGACCGGCAGCGGTCGATCTCCTGACCCAGGGCTTCCGGCGTGGCTTGCGTCAGGGCGCTGAGTGTTCCAAGGCCGCCGGCATTGGAGACGGCCGAAGCCATCTCCGCCGTGCCGACCCACTGCATCCCGCCCTGAACGATCGGGTATCGAATACCGAGCAACTCGGCAACGGCGTTCTTCATGGCCTGAATCTCACTCCAGCTTGATGTTGTTCTCGCGCACAATCTTTCCCCACCGCTGCAGATCGGAAGCGACGGTCTGGGCGAACTCGGTGTTGGAGCTGCCCATCGGCACGAAGCCCATGTCCCGGATCTTCGCTTGGACTTCGGGCATGGCAACGATGCGTGCGATTTCCTGAACGTACTTGTCGACGATGGGTGCAGGCGTCCCGGCCGGCAGGAACACGCCGCCCCAGCCGGGCAGGTTGATGTCGGGGTAGCCCGCCTCGGCGAAGGTCGGCACATTGGGGAACTCCTTCAGCCGCTGCGGACTTGCAACGCCGATGAGCTTGACCTTTCCTGCGCTGAGCTGGCGCGCATAGAAGCCGACCGAGCCGTAGGCCAGTTGAATCTCGCCGCTGGCAAGGTCTGTGAACGAAGGCGCTTCGCCCTTGTAGGCGACATGCTTGATCTGGATGCCTGCTGCCTTGTTGAGGCCTTCGCCGATGAGATGCCCGCCCGAGCCCGTGCCGTAGCTGCCGAAGCTCAGCTTGTCCGGGTCCGCCTTGGCGAGCTTGACGACGCCAGCCAGGTCGTTGGCCGGCAAGGACGCGTTCGCGGCCAGCGCGATGGGGAACGACGCCACCATGGAGACTGGAGCGAAGTCGCCGGCCTTGTACTGGGGATTCGGGTGCATCACCAGGTTCTGCACGAAACCGCTGATGGTGAACAAGACCGTGTATCCATCCGCGGGAGCACGTGCCACGGCGGTGGTGGCAAGAAGGGTATTGGCGCCCGGCTTCGGGTCGACGATCACCTGCTGGCCCCACGCCTGGCCCATCTTCTCGGCCACGATGCGCGCAAGAAGATCCAGGTTGCCGCCGGGCGAGGTGGGTATGACGAAGCGAATGGGTTTGCTCGGGAACGGCGCTGTCTGTGCCTGTGCGGCCGTGGTGCCGCCTATCATCAGGGCGCAGGAGGTCGCGAGCAGGGCGCGACGGCGCAGCGAGAGGGTTGTCATCTTGTCTCCAGGTTTGCAGTTGATGGTCTGGTGCTGGGTGGTCGCCCGGCTCTTGCTGTGTCGAGCGCGGCTGCGGCGGTCACCAGGTGGGCTTGACGACGCCGTCGCCAAAGGGCTCGTCGCGGCGGCGAACCGCCTCTTTGAAGCCCAGTTCGGCAACGTCGGCATCGAACTCTTTCTTCGCGCGGGTGAGGTGCGCCCGGCTGTCCATCTCCGCGGCGAGGCGCGCCAGCGTACCGGCGCCGGCAAGCTCCAGCGCAATGTTGACTATCCGCTTGTTCGTCGCGAGAAGTTCAGGGTCGATCGTTGCCAGGCGCTGCGCCAGCGAAGCCACTTCTTCTTCGAGCCGCTCGGGAGGGACACTTGCCACGACCAGGCCGATCTTGGCGGCGTCACGGCCTGCAATCAGGTCGCCGCTCAGAAGCAGGCGCTTGGCCCATTGAGGTCCGACGTTGTAGAACCACATGTGATTGGGCGGCGAACCCATCGCGCGTGTCGCCGGGAAGCCGATTCGCGCGTCGTCGGCTGCAATGACCATGTCGCAGTAGAGCGCGAGGTCGGTTCCTCCGGCCAGGCAATGGCCGTGGACCTTGGCGATGACCGGCTTGTGAATCGCGAATGCGGTGCGCATCAACTCCTGGAAGCGCTCGAGCTTCCAGGCATCGTCGTCGAAGGAGCCATTGCCCGTACGGTATGCGCCAACGTCGCCGGCTTCGTCGGCATACCGTGCGTACGCGGAGTGCATGTCATAGCCGGCGCAAAAATCCTTGCCGGCACCTTCGAGGACGATCACGCTGACGCTTTTCAGGTCGTCGGCTTCAAGGAGAGCGGACCGCATCTCCAACAGCATGTCCCACGACAAGGCGTTGCGCCGGGCTGGGTGATTGAGCGCTACGCGGGCCACCCGCTCATTGATCGCCAGCGAGACAAACTCGCTGGATCGCATCCACTTGGGCATCAGGACTCCTGTCGCTAGCGATTGGTCAAAATATCGATGGTTGAACCATTATGCAAATGATGGGGCCGGAAGTCAATCCGGTTGAGTCAGGCCTGGAAAGCAAAACGCCCGGCACTGGACCGGGCGTGTGGCTTGAAGGTGTGGATGGCGTCAGGTGATGTGTGCCGACGGCAAGTCGACTGCGCGAATCAGGCGTGTCTCCTGGGCAGTTATCAGATGCCCCGAGGCCGCGAGATAGGCCGGGAAGGCAGGGTGTGCGTCGCGTGCGCGGCTGCGCTGCTCGTAGTCGGCCAGATCGTCGTATGCCCAGAGATGGACGAACTGGTTTTGCGGACCGACCAGGCTGGTGTAGAAGCCGAGCGGATGTCCCAAGGTCTCCATGAGGACCGGCATCGCGAGTCGGTTGAAGACGTCCAGGAACTCTGGCATCTTGCGCAGCGCGATGGTGTAGATGCGATGGTCGATGATCGACTTCGGCGAAGGCATCATGTGCTTGCAGGCATGTTGACGATGTGTTTTGCCGTGACATAGCCAAACGCCATGTTGGGCCCGTGCGTGATGCCTGCGCCGGGATAGTTGCCCCCCATCACGCTGGCGCGGTCGTTTCCTACCGCATAGAGCCCGGCCACGCTGCTGCCGTCGCGCCGCAGCACTTCACCTTCGACGCTTGTCGTGAGCCCATCGAAGGTGCCGAGATCGCCCATGAACACCTTGATGGCATAGAAGGGGCCTTTGTCGATGGGCGCCACGCAGGGATTGGGCTTTTGATCGGGGTCTGCAAGATAGCGGTTGAACGAGGTGGTGCCGCGGCCGAAGGCAGGATCTTCGCCGTTGACCGCGTCGCGGTTGTATTCGCGCACCGTCTGTTCCAGGCCCGCCGCGTCGATGCCCGCTGCACGTGCGAGATCGCCCACCGTCTTGCCTTCAAAGAGATAGCCATTGCGGATGAAACGTCCAATGGGCATCGGCGCGGGCTTGACAAAGCCGAGGCCGTACTTGGAGAGCGCGCTGCGGTCGCAGACGAGCCACATGGCGGTTTCGCGCAGTTGCTCGCAAGCCTTGATCATCGCTGCCCCGACATCGTGGTAGGAGTTCGACTCGTTGGTGAATCGATGGCCGTTTGACAGCACGCCGATCACGCCGGGCTTGTACCGGTCAAGGAGATGCGGGAAGACGCCGACCTCTCCGTTGCCGTAGGGGACCTTGGTCACTGGCATCCATGCGGCGGGTTGGCTGAAGTGGATGTCCACGAAGCCACCGACCGATTCCGCCATCGACACGCCGTCGCCGGTATTGCCCTCCGGGGTGGGAGAAACATGCTCGTGACCGCGTTGGAGATGAGGATACGCCTGGGTGATCCGCTTGATGTCGTGCGGAAACCCACCACATGCCAATACGACGCCCCTTCGGGCGGTGAGCGTGCGTTCGCCATCGGCCGTTGCAGCGACGACGCCCGTCACGCGTTCGCCTTCCGTCAGGAGTCGACGCACGGGCGAACTTGTCATGATGGGAATGCCAAGATCCAAGGCAGACTTGGCTAGCCGTGCCGCCAACGCGTTGCCGCTGGTCACCTGCACCGCGCGCCGGTAGAGAGCCAACTCCTTGATGTGATTGGCCAGTCGTTTGGCAACGTACAAGAATGAAGTGAGCGACTTGGTGGCGCGGAAGAAATGCTTCAGATCGGCATTGGACGAGTTGAACATCATGCCGATGAACGTGATTGACTTCAGTGGCGGCTTGAGCCGCTCCATGTCCTTGCCGAGACCGCGAATGTCGTACGGTGCCGCCAAGATCGAGCGGCCGACGTCCACACCGCCGGGCGCGGTCGGGTGGTAGTCGGGATAGAGCGTCGGAACGAACTTCATTTCGGTCTCGCGCTCGAAGAAATCCACCATCTCGGGGCCTGCCTGAATGAATGCGCGCACGGCGTCTTCATCGTAGAACTTGCCCGACTCGCTCATCAGGAAGGTCCGTACTGCCTCGAGGTTGTCTTGCGGGTTCTGTTTGCGCCCATGGTGGTTCAGCGGAATCCAGAGTACGCCCCCGGAGAGCGCGGTCGTTCCACCGAAGACGGGCTCCTTCTCCAGGACCACGACGTCGAGTCCGAGCTTGCGGGCGGTGATGGCGCACGACAAGCCGGCAGCGCCGGAGCCGACAACGATGAGGTCAAAGGTCAGATCTTGGGGCATGGCAGCGGAGTTATTCGGCCTCGATCTTGTACTTCGAGATGATGTCCCGCCACTGCGCCGTTTCCTTGTTCATGATGGCGGCAAACTCCGCGGGGGTGGAGGTCTGCGGCAGTGCGCCCGTGGTCAGCAGCCAGGTGCGAATGCCCTCGTCTGTCATGACCTTCTTCACGGCGGCGTTCAGCTTGTTGACCACCTCATCGGGCGTGTTGGCGGGCGCCAGCAATCCGAACCAGACCTCCGAGACGAAGCCTGGAACGGTCTGATTGATCGTCGGCGCGCCGGGGACGACGGGAGACGGCTTTTCCGTGGCAACACCGAGCATCGTGAGGTTGCCTTGCTCGACCTGACCCATCATGGCGCTCGATGGTGTCGTCATGAGCATTTGCACTTCGCCGGTGCGTGCCGCCAGTGTGGTTGCGGCTTCGCCCTTGTACGGAATGTGCTCTACCTTGATTCCGGCCATCTGGCCGAAGCGTGCTGTGGCGAGGTGTCCGTATGACGCGGTGCCGGCCGAGGCGTAGCGGGCGCCGTTGGGGTCCTTGCGTGCAAATTCGATGAACTCGGCGAGGGTCTTGACCGGGACTGCCTTGTTGGTGACGAGCACCATCGGCACGCTTGTCACCGTGGTGACGGGCTTGAAGTCGGTCAACGCGTTGTAGCCGGCCTTCTTGTTCAGCAGGGGGGTGATCACCACGCCGTTGTTGGGATACAGAAGCGTGTATCCATCCGGTTTCGCGCGCGCAACCACGACCGCAGCCAGCGCGCCGGACGCGCCGGGCTTGTTGTCGATGATGACAGGCTGGCCGAGCAGCTTCGAGAGGGGCTCTTGGATCTTGCGCACCTGGCCATCGCTCGTCCCGCCGGCGGGGTAGGGTACGACGATCGTGATCGGTCGCGCAGGAAATGCATCCTGGGCATTGGCCGCGCAAACGCTTAGTGCCAGTGCGCCCAGCAGCGCAAGGGCCTTCGAAACGGACATTTTTTGTCTCCTATCAATGGTTGGGCCAATGAATTGTAGCCAGTGCCACTGAAAGATCAAGAGGGCACTTGAATTCCCGTGCTTGTTCGGACGTTAGGGCGGGCGGTGTCGACCTGAATTTCCCGAGAAGCCAGGTGTTGCTCGACCGACGGAAGAAGCGCTTGCATTCAACAATGGTTGAACCATAGAATGCCTACACCTTCCACAAAGGAGCCACGCGCGGGCATTGACCGCCGGAGTTGAGCATGAATTTAGATCTGACCCAGGGACAGTTGGAGTTTCGAGAAGAGGTGCGTTCTTTCGTGGCCGAGCGGTTGCCGGCCGAGATCCGCGACAGGCTGCGCGCGGGTCATCCGCCCAGCAAGCAGGACACCGTGACCTGGCAGCGCTTCCTCAATGAGCGCGGCTGGGCCGCGCCGCATTGGCCCAAGCGATACGGCGGCGCCGAACTGGGCCAGATGGAGCGGCTGATTTTGATGGACGAGCTGTATCGCGCACCCGCACCGTTGCCGCAGGTCTTCAACATCACGATGCTCGGCCCCGTGCTCATGAAGTTCGGCACGCCCGAGCAATGCGAGTACTTCCTGCCAAAGCTGGCGAACCTCGATCTGTGGTTCTGCCAGGGCTTCTCGGAACCGGGGTCGGGCTCGGACCTGGCTTCGCTGCGCACGGCGGCACGCCGCGAGGGCGATCACTACGTGGTCAACGGTCAAAAGATCTGGACCACGACCGCCCACTGGGCAGACTGGACCTTTGCGCTGGTGCGCACCGACCCTGAGGCGCGCAAGCAAGAGGGCATCTCGTTCCTGCTCATCGACCTCAAGTCGCCCGGCATCACGATTCGCCCCATCACGTCGATCGATGGCGAGCACCACCTCAACGAAGTATTTTTCGATGAAGTCCGCGTGCCCCTGGGCAACCTGGTCGGACAGGAAAACAAGGGCTGGGACTGCGCCAAGTTCCTGCTGGGCAACGAGCGAACCGGCATCGCCAACGTGGGTTTGTGCCGTGAGAGGCTCGAGCATGCGCGTGCAGTGGCCGGGCGCACGCGGCAGGGCGACGGCATTCTCCTCGATGACCCCAAACTCCAAGCGGAGTTCGCGATGCTCGACGCGGAAATCCGCGCGCTGGAAGTGACCAACTGGCGCTTCCTGCTCACGACCTCCGAGCAGCAGGCCCTGCCGGCCTTTGCTTCGGTGCTCAAGCTCAAGGGTGTGGAGCTGCAGCAGGACGTGAACGCATTGCTGGCGCGCGTCGCCGGCCCGCAGGGCCTGGAGCGCCGGGACGGCGGCGAGACGGAACACGGTCCGCTGACACCGCGCTATTTCTATTCGCGCGCCGCAAGCATCTACGGCGGCACCAGCGAAGTTCAAAAGGACATCTTGTCCAAGTTCATCCTGGGCTGAGGAAGAAGACATGGAATTCGAACTGAATGAAGACCAGCGTGCGCTGCGCGACAGTCTCGCGCGCCTGCTGACCGACCGCTATGGTTTCGAGGCCCGCCGTGGCCTGGCCGCGGATGCACCCGGCCACGATCCGCAGACCTGGCGCCACATGGGCGAGCTCGGTCTGCTGGGTCTGCCGGTGCCGGAAGCCCACGGGGGCTTCGGTGCGCGCGCCGAGGATCTGCTTCCGGTCTTGCAGCAACTGGGCGCCGTGCTTTCTCTGGAGCCTTTCCTGCCGTTGGTGCTGGGTGCCACCGCGCTGCGACTGGCTGGAGACGAGAGCCAGTGTGCGGACGTTCTCCCGCGTGTGGCCGGCGGCGAACTGCGACTGGCCTGGGCCCACGACGAGGCCGATGGGCGCCATGCGCCCTGGTGGGTGCAGACCAAGGCGCGCCGCGAAGGCGATGGCTGGGTGCTCGATGGGGCGAAATCCCTGGTCCTCGGCGCACCGCTCGCAGACCTGATCGTCGTGAGTGCACGCCTCGCCGGCAAGGAGAGCGAGCGTGAAGGCTGCGCACTGTTCCTCGTCGATCCGAAATCGCCCGGCGTGCATGTGCGCGGCTTCCGGCTGGTGGATGACAGTGTGGCGGGCGAGCTGACGCTGAGCCAGGCTCCGGCGCAGCCGCTGGGTGAAGCAGGCGACAGCGAACGCGCCCTGGCGGCCATCGACGGAACACTGGCGATGGGCATCGCGGCAATCTGCGCCGACATGAGCGGCGCCATGCAGGCCGCACACAGTCTGGCGGTGGACTATCTCGGCACGCGACAGCAGTTCGGGCGCTTGATCGGCCAGAACCAGGCGCTTCGGCATCGCACGGCGGAGATGCTGGTCAATCTGGAGATGGCCAAGAGCATGGCGATTGCCGCGGCCGTGGCGGTGGATGCCGGCGATGGTGGGCGCAGCCGGGAGGCGAGCATCGACTTGCATCGCGCGAAGCTGTCCGTCGCGCGCAATGCCCGCAACCTCGCGCAGCTGGCGATCCAGCTCCATGGCGGCATCGGCATGACCGAGGAGTACGCCGTGGGCCACTACCTGCGCCGCATTCACGTGCTGGATCAGTGCTTGGGTGATGCCGACGCGCATGCCATGCAACTGGCCGCGAAGCTGGCCGCTTGATTGACGGGCGCGATGGCGCGCCCAGGACTTGGACACAAACGATGACTTCAGCACAGATCTTTCTTGATGAGCAGGGCGTAACGCGTGACGAGCTGCTTGAACGCGCCGCGCGGGCGGCCACGGGTCTTGCAAGCCTGGGGGTGCAGGAAGGGGACACGGTCGCGCTGTTGATGCGCAACGACTTCGCCTTCTTCGAGGTGCTGCAAGCCGCTGCAGCAGTGGGTGCCTACGCCGTGCCGCTGAACTGGCACGGCAAGGCCGAAGAGGCCCGCTACATCCTCGAGGACAGCAAGCCGAAGGTGCTGGTGGCGCATGCCGATCTGCTGGCCCCGTTGCGCGCGCACATTCCCGCGGGTATCCAGGTCATCGTGGCGACGACCCCCGAGCAGGTGCGGCAACGCTACGGACTGGCGCATGCCGTTTGCGAACTGCAGCCGGAAGACCTGGGCTGGTCGGCCTGGACGGACAGATTCGAAGCCTGGAGCCAGCCGCCCAAGCGCAGCCGCGCGACCATGATCTACACCTCGGGAACCACGGGGCACCCGAAGGGCGTCAAGCGCAACCCGGCCTCACCCGAAGAGACGCAGATCTACGCCAATCTGCTCAAGAGCGTGTATGGCATCGAGCAAGGCGTGCGCGCCCTGGTGACCGGGCCGCTCTACCACGCATCTCCCAATGCCTATGGTCGCCAGGCCTTCGGCCTGTCCGAAGTGCTCGTGATGCAGTCCAAGTTCGATGCCGAGGAGACCTTGGCGCTGATCGAGAAGCACCGCATCACCAATGCCGTGATGGTGCCGACCATGTTCGTTCGCATCCTGCGTCTGCCCAAGGAGGTGCGCGACCGCTACGACATCAGCTCGCTCAAGTGGGTGACCCACACGGGCGCGCCTTGCCCGCGCGAGGTGAAGCAGGAGTTGATGGCATGGTGGGGCCCCATCGTCTATGAAACCTATGGCGGCACCGAGGTGGGAACTGCCACCTTGGCCACCCCGCAGGATTGGCTGGAGCATCCCGGTTCGGTTGGCGTGCCGACGCCAGGCACGCGCATTGCCTTCTACGGTGAAGACGGCAAGCCCGCGCCTGACGGCGAGCCGGGCGAGATCTACATGCGCGTTCCGGCCTATGCGGACTTCACTTACCTGAACAACGCGGAAAAGCGCAAGAGCGTGGAGCGGGATGGCCTGATCAGCGTCGGTGATGTCGGCTACCTGAAGAACGGCCGCCTGTACCTGTGCGATCGCCGCTCGGACATGGTCATCTCTGGCGGCACGAACATCTATCCGGCCGAGATCGAGATGGTCCTGACGCAGTGTCCGGGCGTGCAGGACTGCGCGGTCTTCGGCATTCCCGATGACGACTTCGGTGAATCGCTGGCTGCGGCCGTGGAGCTGATTCCCGGCGCTGAAGTCAGTGCACGGGACATCCAGACCTATCTCGAAGCACACCTGGCGAAGTACAAGGTGCCCAGGCGCATCGACTTTCATGCATCCCTGCCACGGGAAGACAGCGGCAAGATCTTCAAGCGCCGCCTGCGCGATCCTTTCTGGCAGGCGACTGGGCGCAAGATCTGATGGGGCCGGAAGCCTCCTCGGAAGCGGTCGCCGAATCGCTCGGCGCAGCGCTGTCCCGGCATGAAGGCCGGCCAGGCCGTGTTCAGGCGCTGCGCCGGCTGACGGGAGGGGCCACCAAGCGAACCTGGTCGTTCGACTGGGTGTGCGGCGAGTCGACCCAGGCGCTGATCTTTCAGCAGACACCGGGCCAGAGCGGACCACGCGGACGGGTTCCGAAGCTTGATGCACACGAGGACGCGTCGCTCATGCGCGTCGCACGGGCGCACGGTGCACCCGCACCGCGGGTGCACCTGCTGCTGACCGAAGGCGACGGCGTCGGCACGGGCTACGTCACGGAAGCCGTCGAGGGAGAGACCCTCGGGAAGAAGCTGGTGGGCGACGCCGCGTTCGCGCCCGCGCGCGGTCGCATGGCGTCGCAGTGCGGGCGGATTCTGGCCACCATCCATGCGACGCCCACCGATCAGCTTTCATTTCTCAAGACCCTGTCACCCGGCGACGAATGGGAGGTCTATTCGGGCCTGCTCGCCGAATGCGGCGTGCGTCATCCTGCACTGAGCTATGCCTTGCGCTGGGTGCGCGAGCGCCTGCCCTCTCGGTGGCGCGCCGGCCTCGTGCATGCAGACTTCCGCACCGGCAACCTGATCGTCGGCCCGGACGGCATTCGCTGCGTGCTCGATTGGGAGATCGCCCGCATCGGTGACCCGATGCAGGACCTCGGTGTGCTGTGCATGCGGTCGTGGCGCTTCGGCGGCTCGGGCGAGGTGGGTGGCTTCGGTGATCGCGAGGACCTGTATGCGGCCTACGAAGAGGCCAGTGGCCACGCGGTCGATCGTGAACGAGTCCGGTTCTGGGAAGCCTTCTCCAACCTGAAATGGGCGATCGCCTGTGCCAGGCGCGGTTCTGGCCGGCGCGACGATGGCAGCCCCGCGAGTCTGGAACTGAGCGCGGTCGGTCGCCGGATGGAAGAACCCCTGTGGGACTTCTTCACCCTCTTGAGCACTTCGCCGAAAGGAGCTCCGCGATGACAGTTTTCGTTCCCGAGATGCCGGATCTGGTTCGGGCCGCAGTCGACCACCTGGAGCAGGACCTGCTGCCGACACTGACGGGCTACCAGCGCTTTCACACGCGCGTATGCGTGACCGTGCTGCGTATCGTGCAGCGGCAGATGGCGCAGGGCGGGGCGCTCGAGGCCGATGAATGGGCACGTCTGCGTGAGCTTCTCGGATCGCAGGATGCACTGCCGGTGCTGAATCGGCGATTGATGGATGCGCTGGACGACGGGAGCCTGTCCCTGGACGCGCCGGGCTTGGTGCCGCATCTGCGTGCCACCCTCGAGGCGGCCCTGCAGATCAACAACCCCCGATGGACGCTGCCCCCTGTGCCGAGCACTGCTTGACTACCTGCCGTTGCGTCGACGTGAGCACACTGATGGACAACCCCTAGCGGCTCCTGTGCTTTGGCTGTTGACATTCGCCAGCAAATTGACGATGGTTGAACCAATATTAAACGATCGGAGACTGGAGCAGATATGAGCATCAACCGGAGGCAAGTCCTGGCCATGGCGGCCACCCTGAGTGGCATGAGCACGCCCGTTCGAGCGCAGTCCGGGGCAGGCTATCCCACCGCGCCGATTCGCTTCGTCATTCCCACGGCAGCTGGTGGCGGCCATGATGTGATGACACGAATGATCGGTCTGAAGCTCACGGAGCGGCTGGGGCAGCCCTGCATCGTGGAGTCACGCCCGGGGGCCAGCGGTGCGTTGGCTGCGGCGGCTGTGGCCAGTGCGCCGGCGGACGGTCATACCTTGCTGCTCGCCTACAGCGCCTTTCTTAGCAACACGGTTCTGCTGGACAAGCCGGCCTACAAGGTGGAGGACTTCGCGCCCGTCAGCATGTTGGCGCTGACCCCCATCGCACTGGGGATCAGCGAGTCGGTCGCGGCTTCCTCGCTCAAGCATTTCGTGGCGTTGGCCAAGACGCGCCCCGGCCAGCTGTTCTACGCCTCCTATGGTCCGGGAAGCGGAGGGCATTTCGTGGGCGAACTGTTCAACATGGCTGCAGGCATCGATGTCGTCCATGTGCCGTACAAGGGCGAGACGCCGGCCCTGATGGATGTGCTGGCCGGCCAGGTCCAGGCGTCTTTCACATCGGTCGGTGGCGCACGCCGCTATCCGGGCCGCATTCGCGCGCTTGCGGTCGCAACCAAAGAGCGTTCACCCAGCTACCCAGACGTGCCCACGTTCGCCGAGTCGGGCTATCCCGAGGTGGACATGCCGGGCTGGGCCGCGCTGATGGCGCCTGCGAAGACGCCTGCACCGATCGTGCAGACGCTGACCCGGGAGATCAACGAAATCGTGATGCTGCCTGACGTCAAGTCCAAGATGGCGGAACTGGGCTTCGATTCTGTCGGATGGGACGTACCTCGTACCCGCACGTTCATGGGGGAGCAACTCGTCGCCACCAGAAAGCTGGTGGCGTCAGGGCGGGTGAAGATCTGAGATTGCCGCAGCGCGACCGGTTCGCCGGGTCGCGCCGCCGACCCGCCATGGGGCGGGTGGACGGGTCGCCCATCAGATGAACGAGTCCGGGATCAGGTCGCTCTCCGGGCAATCGCTGTAGCGCGAAAGGTCGGTGACGCCGGCGTCGCGCAGCACCTGCTCGTCCAGGCAGAAATGGCCGGTGAAGGAGCGATCGCGCGTGAGGATGCAATGCGCCGCGTCCGCAACGATGTCGGGGCGGCGCGTGCGCTTCATGGTCGCATCGCCGCCCAGGATGTTCTGCACTGCGGCCGTGCCGATGAAGGTCCTGGGCCACAGCGCATTGAAGGCCACGCGGCCGCGGAATTCGCCCGCCATGCCGAGCACGCACATGCTCATGCCGAACTTGGCCATGGTGTAGGCGACGTTCGGCTTGAACCAGCGCTCCTCCATGTTCAGCGGCGGCGACAGCATCAGCACATGCGGGTTCTCGGCCTTGAGCAGGTGCGGCAGGCAGGTGCGCGTGACCAGGTAGGTTCCGCGTGCGTTGATGCCATGCAGCAGGTCAAAGCGCTTCATGTCGGTTTCCAGCGTGCCGGTCTTGCTGATCGCGCTCGCGTTGTTCACGCAGATATCGATCCCACCGAAGCGCGCAACGGCCTGCTCGACAGCGGACTGCACCTGATCCTCGTGGCGGATGTCGACCGCCAGCGCCAGGGCCTGGCCGCCGGCGGCCTCCACCGCCGCAGCCGCCGTGTGAATGGTGCCGGGCAGTTTGGGGTGAGGCTCGGCTGACTTGGCGGCGATCACGATGTTCGCGCCATCGCGCGCGGCGCGCTCTGCGATCGCCAGGCCGATGCCCCGGCTGGCACCGGTGATGAAGAGGGTCTTGCCCTTGAGCGTGTTCATGACTTGACCTTTGGAAATCCGCGGTAGGGTGGCGCCTTCTTGGCCAGCATGGCCTCGATCGCCACGCGCGGCTCGGGAGCCGAGAAGGCGGCGGCCTGGCTGCTGGCCTCCAGCGTGAACATCGTCTGTTGGTCGGCATCGAGCGATGCATTCAGTGCGGCCTTGGTCAACGCCAACGCGGTCGGTGCAGCGTTCGTGAGGCTTTCGGCGATCTGGCGCACGCGTGCTTCCAGCGCATCGCTTTCGTGCACCTCCATGACCAGGCCAAGACGCTGGGCCTCATCGGCGCCGACATCGCGGGTGGAGAACATCAGTTCCTTGGCACGTTGCATGCCCACGGCGCGCGGCAGCAAGTACAGAGCCCCGAGATCAGGCACCAGGCCCAGGCGCAGGTAGGCCATCGAGAACCGGGCCGCTGGCGTGGCAACGACCATGTCCGCGCAGAGCGCAAGGGCAAAGCCGGCGCCCATGGCGGGGCCGTCGACGGCTGCGATCACGGGCCGGCCGATGTTCATCATGTCCTGGATGAAGCGCAGGCCGGTCTTGATGCGCTGCTGCCAGTAGTGGGGGCCGGAGTCCAGGTGCTCATGCAGGACCTGCAGGTTGCCGCCGGCGCAGAAGACGCCGGGACTGCCTGTGAGTACGAGCACGCGGATGTCCAGGTCCTGGCGCACCTGCTCCAGCACCACCATCAAGTCGGCGCGCAGGTCGGCGTCGAAAGGGTTGTGCTTCTCGGGCCGTGCCAGGCGGATCCAGCCCACACGATTCACGACTTCGAAGTGCAGAGTCTTCATGGTGCGCTTCAGGCAGGAGCGAACATGGGGACGGGGGTGCCGCCCTCGGCCGTCTTGAAGACGACCTTGACGCGTTGCCCGATCCGGATGTCGTCGAGGTCGCAGTCCACGATGTTGCTCAGCATCGTGATGCCCTCGTCCAGGGCGATGTAGGCGATGGCATAGATGTGGGGGCCGGCCTTGCGGGTCACGCTCACGCTGTAGATGCTTCCCTGGCCGCTGAGCGTCTCCCACTCGGTGTCGCCCTGGCAGTAGGGGCAGATCGGGCGCGGATACCAGTGCAGCTTGCCGCAGGATTGGCAGCGGCGGGTGGTCAGGCGGCCTTCACGCGCGGCCGACCAGAATGCTTCGCTGGATGCATCCACCAAAGGGGGGGACAGGGGGCGTTCAACATAGGGGGTGGTCATTGGCTCATTCCCTTTCCATGATCAGAGTGGCGCTGCCGTGGCGTGAACCGAGCAGGCCGCCGGTGCCTTGGGCCAGTGCGAGGTGGCAGTCGGGCACTTGAACCTTGGGGTGCGCTTCGCCTCGCAGCTGGCGCACGGCTTCGATCACCTTCGTGATGCCACCGCGGTTGGCCGGGTGGTTGTTGCACAGGCCGCCGCCGTCGGTGTTGAAAGGCAGCTTGCCCACGCCGGAGATGAGGTTGCCATCGGCCACGAAGCGGCCGCCTTCGCCCTTCTTGCAGAAGCCCAGGTCCTCCAGTTGCATCAGCACGGTGATCGTGAAGCTGTCGTAGATCGACGCGTACTGGATGTCCGACGGCTTGACGCCAGCCTCGGCGAAAGCGGCGGGGCCGGTGATGGCCGCGCCCGACCAGGTGAGGTCGACCTGGCCGGCCGCTTGGCCCTTGATGGTTTCAGCGGCGCCGAGCACTTTCACGACGGGCCGCTTGAGCTTGCGTGCGATTTCGGGACGCACCACCACCAGTGCCCCTCCACCGTCGCTGACGACGCAGCAGTCGAGCTTGTGCAGTGGATCGGCAATCATCGGCGAGCCCAGCACCTCGGCCACCGTGACGGGCTCGCGCAGCATGGCGTTCGGGTTGTGCTGGGCGTGGGCAGCGGCAGCCACCTTGATCCATGCCAGTTGCTCGGACGTGGTGCCGAACTCATGCATGTGCCGCGCCGCGGCCAGTGCATACATGTTCACGGTGACGGGGCCGTAGGGCATCTCCCAGGGAACGTCGGGCGTCGACGCCGTCACCAGCCGCTGGCCGACGCCCACGCCGCTGCCGCCTTCGGTGCGCGGACGGCCGGCGAGCGTGATGAGTGCGACATTGCACTTGCCAGCTGCGATGGCCTGGGCCGCATGCGCCACGTGGATGAGGTAGGCCGAGCCGCCCGTGTCCGTGTTGTCGATGTACCGCAGGCGCGTCAGCCCGAGGTAGTCGGCCATGCTGTTGGCGCCGAGGCCGGGCGCGTCGCCGGCGCAGAAATAGCCGTCCACGTCGGCCAGGGTGAGCCCGGCGTCTTGAAGCGCGCCGCGCGCGCATTCGGCGTGCAACTGCGCCACGGTCTTGTCCGGGGCTTTGCGGGTGGGGTGTTCGTAGGCGCCTGCAATACAGGCCTGACCTTTGATCGTCATGACTTCTCCAATTGACGGGAAACTGGCGCCTAGAATATCATTGGTTCAACCATCACACAAGGAGCATCACATCATGAACCCCATCGTCACCCTGGAAGGCCGCACCATCGTCGTTACCGGCGCCGGGCAGGGCATTGGCAAGGCAATCGTCGAGACGGTCGTCGCCCTGGGCGGCAATGCCATTGCCATCGACCTCAATGGTGAAACGCTGGGCGCCGTCGCGGCCGAGCTGCCGAAGGAGCGCGTGCTGGCCATCCAGGGCAGCGTGGCGGATGCGGCGCTCGCGGACCGCGCCATCGCCGACGGCGTTGCCAAGTTCGGCGCCGTGCATGGACTGGTCAACAACGCGGGCATCATTCGCCCGGCCATGATCGAAAAGATGACCGACCCGCAGTGGCAGGATGTCATCGACGTGCACCTGACGGGCTCGTTCTACTGGACCCGCGCCGTCGGGCGCCACATGCTGGAGCGGGTCAAGGGCGGCGACAAGAGCGGTGGCTCCATCGTCAACATCTCGTCGGATGCCGGGCGCAAGGGTTCCATCGGCCAGATCAACTACGCTGCGGCCAAGGCTGGCCTGTTGGCCATGTCGATGACGGCGGCACGCGAATGGGGCCGCTACAACATCCGCGCCAACTCCGTGTGCTTCGGGGTGGTCGAGACCCCGATGACCGAAGTCGTGCGGGGAGAGAAGTTCCGTGACGGCATGCTGGCCCAGATTCCGTTGGGCCGCTGGTCGACCACCGATGAAGCCGTGAAGGCGGTCTGCTTCCTGCTGTCCGACGGCGCGAGCTATATCACGGGTCAGCACCTGGGTGTCAACGGCGGCTTCCACATCAGCCTCTGAGTGACATGGAATCGGTGGTCCACGATATTGACGCCGAGCGCCTGGGAGAGATCATCGGCCAGCAGGTCGAGGCTTTCACTGGCGCACTGTCGCTGCAGCGCATCCAGGGGGGGCAGTCCAACCCCACCTACGTCGTTGAAGCGGGAGAGAAGCGCTATGTGCTACGGCGCAAGCCCTCGGGCCCTCTCCTGCCATCAGCTCATGCGATCGAGCGCGAGTTTCGGGTGATGCGGGCGTTGGGCGCCAGTGATGTGCCGGTGCCATGTGTACGGCTGCTGTGCGAAGAGCCAGCAGTGCTGGGCAGCGCCTTCTACCTGATGGACTTCGTGGATGGGCGGATCCTGGACGACCAGACGCTGCCGGGCATGAGCGCGGGGCAGCGGCGCAGTCACTACGCCGAACTCAACCGCGTTCTGGCCCGGCTGCACGCGCAGAAGCCGAAAGACTTGGGACTCGAGGATTACGGCCGGGCTGGTGGGTACGTGCAGCGCCAACTCGATCGCTGGGTGCGTCAGTACCGGGCGAGCGAGACGGACCGGATCGAGACCATGGAGCTACTGATTGCTTGGCTGGTCGAGCGCGTTCCTGCGCAGAAGAGCACTTCCGTCGTTCATGGTGACTATCGGTTGGACAACGTCGTGTGGCACGAGCAGGAGCCGCGCATCGTCGCGGTGCTGGACTGGGAGCTGTCCACGTTGGGTGACCCCTTGGTCGATTTCGCCTACCACTGCATGACCTGGCATCTGGAGTTGGGAACTCACCGGACGCTGGCGGGCGTCGACCTGGACCCGCTGGGCATTCCCGACGAAGCGGCTTACGTGGCCATGTATGCCGAGAACACGGGGCGGGAAGTGGACACAGTCCTGGCCAACTGGCCTTTTTACATGGCATTCAACATGTTTCGCTTGGCCGCGATTCAACAAGGCGTGGCCAGGCGGCAACTCGATGGCAATGCGGCGAACGATCGCGCGCGCGACGTGGCCAACCGGGTTGCGGCGACCGCAGAAGCCGGTTGGAAACAGACGCTGCGTTGCTGAGCTGACCACCGTTCCAAATCAGGAGACATCTCATGTACATGCCCCCGAATTCCCGGCTTCGCCTGGATCCCGGCGACGAATACACCCATGCACCCGAGCCGGTGTCCAACTACAACGAGAGCATGTACTTCAATGTGTTCGACACTCGACAGGGTATCGGTGCATGGATGCGCATCGGCAATCGGCCCAACGAAGGCCACGCGGAAATGAGCTGCTGCGTGTACCTGCCCGATGGACGTGTCGGTTTCATGTTCGCGCGGCCTTCGATCAGCGACAACTGTGAGATGTCCGCCGGTGGAATGCGCTTCGAGGTGCTCGAGCCGTTCCGGCGGCTGCGGGTGAGTTATGTGGGCGAGTTGCTGATCATGGACGACCCACATGCCATGGCCGATCCGAGCTCGGCCTTCAAGCGCTATCCCAAGCGGGCGGCGGCACTTCAACTCGAGTTCGAAGGCGTTTCGCCCATGCACGGTGGGGAAATCGTTGGAGCGGATGGCTCCCCGATCGAACTGGATCCCGAGCACGCCGTCTACAGGGGCCACACGGAGCAGCACATGGCCGTGCACGGCCAGATCACCGTAGACGGCATGCGCTTTGACTTGCAGGACGCAACCGGCTACCGCGACAAGTCCTGGGGCCCGCGTCACTGGCACAGCTTCTATTGGTACAAGTGGCTTCCGGTGGCTTTCAGCCGCGACTTCGGCCTGTTGCTGTCGGTGAAGGGGAGGCCTGAAGGGGGGGAGAACCGGATCAGTGGCAATGTATTGAGAAACGGTGCCTACGAGCCGGTCCTGGACGGGCGCATCGACGCCGACTACGACGAGCATTGGTATCCACGCCAGTTCAGCGCCTGGATCCGCACGAGCGAGCGCGAGTACACGCTGGAGGGACGGATCCTGGCTACGGTGCCGCTGCGCCACAAGCGCAAGGGTTCGACCGACGCGGATAGCTACACCCGAATCACTGAAAGCATGAGCGAGTACACATGCGAAGGCCGGACGGCCTTGGGCATGACCGAGTTCTGCGATGTGATGACGGGCGGCGTGCCCATCTCGGCCGTCGCCGGGGCTGGCGCATCGCAGGCGGAGGGCGCATGAGCGAGCCCATCCTGTGCGAGCGCCGTGACGGCGTGGCGGTCGTTACCTTGAACCGGCCACAGGCCAAGAATGCTCTTGATGTGGCGAGCACGGACGCACTCTCTGCGCTGTTGCGTGGACTGCGCGATGACGAGTCGGTCCAGGCGGTGGTGCTGACCGGCGCAGGCGGCGACTTCTGTTCGGGTGGCGACGTCAAGGGCATGGGCCAAGGCGGCCCGCGAAGCCCCGAGCAACGGCGTGCCGGCATGGCACGCTACCGCGACCTGGCAACCGCGATGGCCGGGCTGGACAAGCCGGTCGTGGCCGCAGTCGATGGCGTGGCCTTCGGTGCGGGGATGAGCCTGGCGCTGTGGGCGGACATGGTGCTCGTCAGCGACCGGGTTCGCATGGCCATGGTTTTTCATCGCGTCGGCCTCGTGCCGGACATCGGCGCCTGGTACACGCTGCCCCGCATCGTTGGGCTGCAGCGTGCCAAGGAACTCGTCTACTCGGCCCGCGAGTTCGGGGCGCAGGAAGCCCTGCAGATGAACCTGGCGATGGAGATGCACACACCCGATCGGCTGCTCGAGCGTGCGCTGGAGATCGCACACAGCTTCGTCGGTGCGTCCGCTCTGGCCATGAGCCTGTCCAAGCAAGCCTTGCAGGCGTCGCTCCAGTCCGACCTGTCGACCATGCTGGACATGGAGGCCACAGGCCAGGCCATGGCCGGTGCCAGCGACTACGCCCGCGAATCGGTACGCCGCTTCGCGTCCCGCGAGCCCGCGCAATTCCGCTGGCCCGCACTTCCTTCCTCCGCTTCATTGAAATCATGATCGACTACGACAAGACCAAGGCTTGGCGCTCCGGCGAAGTTCGTCACACGTACACCACCCGCGACACCATTCTCTACGCCCTCGGCCTGGGCGTGGGCAGCGACCCGATGGACGAGCAGCAACTGCGCCTCGTCTATGAAAAGGATCTGGCGATCCTGCCGACGATGGCGGCTGTGCTGGCCTCACCGGGTTCGTGGATGCGTGATCGCACGGAACTGGGCATCGACTTCTTGAAGTTGGTGCACGGTGAGCAGGGCCTCGTCATTCACCAGCCGCTGCCGGTGGCGGGCTCTCTCGTCGGTGAAAGCCGCGTGACGCACATCGTCGACAAGGGCGAGGGCAAGGGTGCGGTGATGCACGTGGAAAAGACCCTCAAGGACGCGCAAAGCGGCGCGCTGCTGGCCACGACCGAGCAGGTGCTGTTCCTGCGCGGTGACGGCGGCTTCTCGCAAAGACGCGGCGGCGACGCACCAGCCCCCGCTTCCCCCGCCGTGCCCGAGTCGGCCCCGGACGTCGTGCTCGAGATGCCCATCCGCCCCGAGGCGGCGCTGATCTATCGACTCAGCGGCGACCTCAACCCCCTGCACGCCGACCCCGCGGTGGCAGGCAAGGCCGGATTTCCGCGCCCCATCCTGCACGGCTTGGCCACCTGGGGCATGGCGGGTCGCGCCGTCGTCCAGGCGTTCTGCGGGCAGCAACCGTCGCATCTGCGCGCCTTGCGCGCTCGGCTGACCTCACCGGTCTACCCTGGCGAAACCCTGGTCTTCGACGGTTGGCTGCGTGAGCCCGGCGAGGTCGCGTTTCGGGTGCGCGTGAAGGAGCGGGATGTGGTCGTGCTCAATAACGGCCAGGCGAAGTTAGTGGCCGAATGAGCAATCCGCTCATGCGCGCCTGGCAGGTCAAGGCACTGACCGAACCGCCGAGCCTCGCGCTTTGCGACATCGAGCGGCCCACGCCGCTGGACGACGAGTGCCTGCTACGGGTCGAGGCCTGTGGGCTCGCTTTTGGCGACACGCTCCTCGTTCGTGGCCGCTACCAGGTCAAGCCTCAGTTGCCTTTTGTGCCGGGCTCCGAAGTGGTGGGAACCGTCGTTGAAACCTGCGCAGGCGGGCCACCTGTCGGTACGCGGATCGCCAGTTCGTGCCAGCAGGGTGGCCTTGCGGAGTTTGCGCGTGTGC
This sequence comes from Variovorax sp. J31P207, assembly GCF_030316965.1. Lineage (NCBI taxonomy): Bacteria > Pseudomonadati > Pseudomonadota > Betaproteobacteria > Burkholderiales > Comamonadaceae > Variovorax > Variovorax sp. J31P207. The sequence goes on along the minus strand of NZ_JASZYN010000002.1, from coordinate 841,971 downwards.
CAGGCAGGTTCGTGGTGCCGTTGTCGAACGGCATGCCAGCCGGCGCGGCGCTTGCGCTGAGAAGCAATTTCCCGACGGCGCTCTACGCCTTGCGCGAGGTGGCCCGATTGCGCGCGGGTGAAACCGTCCTGGTTCATGCAGGTTCCGGTGGTGTTGGCAGTGCGGCAGTGACACTTGCGCGCTGGATGGGGGCCCGGGTACTGGCGACGGCAGGTGGTGCAGAAAAGGTGGCAGCTGTACGTACGCTGGGGGCGCACGAGGTTGTGGACTACCGCGCTGACGACTGGATAGATGCGGTTCGTCGCCTGGCGCCATCCGGCGTGAACGTGGTGTTTGACCCGGTAGGCGGCGACGTGGGCGTGCAGAGCCTGCGCTGTCTGGTCTTCGGGGCCCGCTACCTGATTGTCGGCTTTGCGGGCGGCGAACTCACGGCCTTGCCGGCCAACCGGCTGTTGCTGCACAACGCCACCGCTCACGGTGTGCTGTGGGGCGAAGTTCGCAAACGCGATGCGGATTTGGCGAAGCGGCTGACCCGGGATGTCTACGACGCCCACTCACAGGGTGAACTGTCGCTGTTGTCTGGGCAGGCCTTCCCGTTCGAGCAGGCTCCGCAGGCGCTGGCCGCGCTGCATGAGCGCCGAAGTGTCGGAAAGCTCTGGCTCGAGTTGCGGCGCGCATCGCACTAGAGCGCGCTGCCGCTTCGGGGGAGTGCATCCAGGAAGTCGCGGAGGGAGCGGTTGAAGGCCTGAGGTTGTTTCAGATTGCTCAGATGACCGGCATTGTCGATGCGCACATACTGCGCCGCCGGCGAGCGCGCCCGCATTTGCGCAGCACTGCCGCGCGGGATCGGGAAGGGCAGGCACCTGGCGTTCGACGAAGTCTTTTCCCCGCCTACAGTCTTGCCAGCGACGAGGCGTTCAACCATTTCCCGCACCGGGACCGGGCCTCGGTGGCTGGAGGCATCCCCGTGGTTGGCGGTTCATAAATGGTCTGCGGGGGCTCATGGGGTACGGATTCCAGGGGCAAGGTCACACCCCACCTTGAATCGCTCTCGAATCGGTTCGCTTCAGGGGGCACAAATTGTTGTCGTCCGACAGGTTGAGTGCCTCAAGCCTCGACGAGTGGGCCTTGCAGCAGCTCGGCCGCGCCCTGCAGCAGTTGGAACTCAAGGTCCGAAAGCGAGAGACTCTTCATGTCAAAGTGGCACAGCGTTCCCCAGAACTTCCCCGCACCATCGTGAATGGGTACGCTGTGGTACGAGACCACAAGACCTTGTAGGGGGTGGCCTTGCAGCCGCGTGTCAGCGGTTGAATCGTCGGTGCGAAACGAGCCGTCACGCACCACGTACTGGCAGTAGCTCTGGTCGTATGGGACGAGTGCCAAGAATTCGGGCCGCCGCTTGCGCTGCTTGTCGTGCAGAAGCACGTTGTGAAGAATCGCTCCGGACTGCCGGTAGACGGCGGTGTACCGGTGCGGCACTCCGTCATTGAGGTATTCGAGCACCCCCGGCGGTCCGCGCGTCGTCAACGCTCGGGAGACCTCCTCGATGTTGCGATCCATGCTTAATGGTAGCTCTGCTCGGGTCCGGCACCTTGCTCAACGCCTCGATGGCAGGCGCTCGCAATGAGGGCGTCGACTTCTTCGAACAGTGGACCGACGGGTGACGCGAAATGCCGCAGCAGGCTGAAGTGGTCGGCTCGTGGCGCGAGGTGCAGGGCGCTGCGATTGCCCGCGTCGGTCCAGGCCTCGTGCAGGCGGCGGCTCTGATCGACGAAAGCCGGAGTTTCCTCTTCGCCCACGACGACGAGCATGGGTGCCGCGGGCGCTCGCACGCGGTGCAGCGGCGAACACGCCGCGGCGCTTGCGGCGTCCAGTCGCAGCTTGTCGTTGAGCGAAGTCTCTACCAGGGGGGCCAGGTCGAAGATGCCGCTCAGGGCGACAACGCCGTCAATTGCGTGCCCCTTCGAGTCTGCGTGGTTGTCTGCCAATGCGAGCTCGACCGCGATGTGCGCACCGGCAGAGTGCCCCGCGAGAACCAACGGCAGCGCGTCCGCGGCGCTTTCGGCCGAGAGAAGATGGATGGCGGGGACGCAGGCGTTCGCGGCGACGACGAGCGCCGGCAGCGAGACGGAAGGGCACAGCGGGTAGTTCACCAGCGCCACGTTCAAGCCCATGTCCGCGAACGCCGGCGCGATGAAGCGGAAGGTCGACTTGTCCCGCGATTGCCAGTAACCAGCGTGGAAATAGGCCAGCGTCCCGCGCGCCCTCCCGCGCGCCGGAAAGAAGTCGAAGGTCTGGCGCTTCGACGGGCCGTAGCGCCGGTCGAGTGCGCAGGGCCCGGCGGCCACGGCTGCCAGGCTCTCCGCCTCGTACTCGGCCAGCAGCGACGGAAATCCGGGTCGCGTCTGCCCCTGCACGTACTGAAATTGCGGGTCTTCCACGACGCGGTCAGTCGGCCTTGAGACCGGTTGCCTTGACGAAGCGCGTCCAGCGCTGCAACTCGCCATGCACCAGCGACGCGAACTGCTCCGGCGAATTCGGCGGCGCCGCCTCCATGCCGAGATCCGACAACCTGTCGCGCACGGCCGGCAGGCGCATGATCCGGCCGAGTTCGTCGTTCCACTTGGCGACGATCTCGCGCGGTGTGCCAGCCGGTGCCACGATGCCTTCCCACTCTCTCAGATCGAATCCGGGGACGCCGCTTTCAGCCATCGTCGGGACCGAAGGCAGCGCCAAAAGACGGTTTGGACTCGTAACGGCCAGGGCACGCAGCTTGCCCGCATTGACCAGTGGAACGGCAACCGAGGTGGTGGCGAACATGGCCGATATCTGCCCCCCTAGCAGCGCCTGCACCGCTTCGGCCGGACCCTTGTACGGCACGTGCAGCATGTCGGCCTGCGTGGCCTGCTTGAAGGATTCACCGAGGAGGTGAGCCGGGGAGCCGTTCCCGCCCGAGCCATACGTGAGCCGGCCCGGTTGGGCACGCGCCAGGTCCGCCAACTCCTTGGCGCTGCGCGCCGGCACCGAGGTCGGGACCACCAGCACGTTGTAGATCCAGGCCAGGTTGGCGATGGGCACGAGGTCCGCGGCGGTGTCGTAGGACACCTTGCCGAAGAGCGCCGGCAGCACGGTGTGGGTGAGGAACATCACGCCGACGGTATAGCCGTCGGGCGTGGACTTGGCCACCGCGTCCATGCCGATCATGCCGGTCGCGCCGGGCCGGTTCTCGACCACCACCGGCTGCTTCCATGCCTCCTGCAGGCGCTCCGCGACGACGCGGGCCAGCACGTCGGGAGGACTGCCCGGCGGCAGGGGCACCACGATCCTGATCGGTTTGGAGGGATAGCCCTGGGCCCAGGCGGGAAACGTGGCGGCGGCAAGCGGCACCGCACCGAGCGCGCCCACGATCCGTCTGCGATTGATCATGATGTTCATGCCGCCGATGAAACGGGCGGTGCAAAGAGGACGTCGTACTCGCGGGCCGCGGCGACCACTTCGGCCGGACTCGACATGTTGTGGATGCGCCGATAGAGCTCCTGCAGCCTGCCGGCCGGCGTCGCCCAGAACAGCGCCGTCACGGGCTCGCCCGTGTTGTTGAAGAAGGCATGCGGAATCCCGCGCGGCATGCGCACCAGGTCGCCCGCGCCCGCCGACGTCTTCTTGCCGGCCAGCAGCAGGTCGATGCGGCCGTCCAGCACGAAGATGTACTCGTCCTGGTAGGGATGCACGTGCGGCGGCACGAAGGTCTCCACCGGGAAGGTCGCATGCCAGGAAAAGCTGTCGTCGCTTGCCTGCTTGGGCACGTACACCTGGCCGAGGATGTTCCACGAGACGCCGTCGATGCCGGTCTGCGCGCGCGTGATGTCGGGGGTTTCACTGGTCATGGGTGGCTCCTTCGGGGTGGACGAGGCGGTCAAGCGTGGGCTTCACCAGCGGGTTGGTCGATGCGAAACGCGGCTTGAAGTGCTTGCGCGCCTCGGCGAGGTCTTCCTCGTCCCAGTAGCCGATCAGGATGCCGCCCTCCGAGATGCGCGGCTGGATCTCCATTGACTCGATGGCGCCGTCGGGAATCGTCACGCGCTGTCGCGGCTGACGCGCCCAGCGGAACAGCGCTTCGTGCAGGCGCTGCCGCTCGTGCTCGTACTCGGGCGCAGCGCCGAGGTCGACAAACTCGTGCGGGTCGGAAGCGAGGTCGAAGAGCATGGGGCGGTAGCCCTCGGCTAGCACATACTTCCAACGGCCGTCGAAGATCATGCGCAGCCACGCATCGCGCGACGGTGTGCCCAGCTCGATGCGGGAATCCTGAAAGGCGTAGTCGTACTCGCACACCACATGCTCGCGCCAGTCGCCCGGGCGCTTGCCGAACAGAAGCGGCCGCAGCGAGCAGCCGTCCATCACGTGCGGCACCGCGACGCCGCCGCAGGCATCGAGGAAGGTCGGCGCGATGTCGACCGCTTCGACGAGCGCGTCGCAGCGCGTGCCTCGTGTCGCGTCGGCGCGCGGGTCGGGGTCGTAGACGATCAGTGGGGCGCGGATGACCGGCTCGTGGAACAGGTCCTTCTCGCCCATCCAGTGGTCGCCCAGGTAGTCGCCATGGTCGGAGGTGAAGACGATCATGGTCGTCTCCATCAGGCCGCGCGCTTCCATGAAGCGGAACAGTTCGCCGAGTTGGTCGTCGATCTGCTTGATCAGGCCCATATAGCCGGGCATCACGGCGTCGCGCACGCCTTCGCGCGAGAAGGTCCGCGAAACGCGGTGGTTCATCATCGCGCCATACACGGGATGCGGGTCTTGCCGCTCGCCTTCCGAGCGCACCACCGGCAGCGCGTCTTCGGGCTTGTACATGCTGGCGTAGGGCTCGGGGACGATGTACGGCCAATGCGGCTTGATGTACGACAGGTGCATGCACCACGGCTGCTCGCCGGCCTCGGCGATGAAGTCCATGGCCCGGCGCGTGATGTAGGGCGTCTCGGAGTGCTCGTCGGGGACGCGGGCCGCACGGTTCGAGTACTTCAGGAACCAGCCCGAACGGATCCGGCCCTCGTCGTCGACCGTCGAATTGGCCCAGCTCTCCCAAGGGTTATCGCCGCCGAATCCCTGCTTTCGCAAGTAGTCGTTGTAGTTCGGGTCAGGGTCGTGGCCGGAATAGGGATGGATGCCGTCGTCGCGCTCGTAGGGGTCGAAACCGCACTCGGCGATGCGTATGCCGATGGTCGACGCGGGGTCGATCCCCAGGCGCGACATGCCCGCCAGGTCGGCCCGCATGTGAGTCTTGCCGACCAGCACCGAGCGCACGCCCAGAGGACGCAAGTGATCGCCGATCGTCATCTCGCCGGCCTTGAGGGGGACGAAGTTCCAGCTTGCGCCGTGCGAGTGGACGTAGCGGCCGGTGTAGTAGCTCATGCGCGACGGCCCGCACACTGGCGACTGCACGTAGGCCCGGTCGAAGATCACGCCACGCGCCGCCAGCGCGTCGAGGTTCGGCGTCTTCAGCGTCGGGTGGCCGAAGCAGGAAAGGTGGTCGGCCCGAAGCTGATCGCACATGACGAAGAGGATGTTCTTCACGCGGCGGGTCATGCGGCACTCCAGTGATACGGTGGGGATAAGTGATCGTAGTTGCAGCTCCGCGAGAAGTCGCATCACATGTTCTGATGTCGATTACCATGGGTTATCGCATCGGAGGCCCTACCTTGCGGCTGCAGCACCTACACCTGCTTCTGACCCTTGCAAAGACCGGGAGCCTGCGCGCCTCCGCTCAACTCCTCAACGTTTCCCAGCCCGCGCTGACCAAGGCGCTGCGCCAGCTCGAGGATGAGTTCGGTACCGAGCTGGTGGTGCGCTCGCCTAAAGGCGTGCGACTGGCACCAGCCGGCGAACTGATCGCCGCGCGCGCTGCGACCGTCGTGCGCGAGCTCGAACGGGCGCGGGAGGAAGTCGCATGGCACTTGCGGCATGCGGAGGCGCAGGTGACGGTGGGCGTTTCGCCGGTGGCGGCGATCCTTCTGGCGCCCGGCGCAGTGGACCGCTTCGGCGCGAGATGGCCCCAGGTCAGGCTTCGCCTGCGCGACGCGCTTTACCCCAGAGCGCTGGAGCAGGTTCGTGCTGGCGAGCTCGACATGGCGCTGGGCCCCTTGCCCACCGAGGGCGTCGGACGCGACCTGGTCGTTCAGCCACTCTTCGACAGCCAGGCGGTCGTCGTCGCGCGTCGCAGCCATCCCCTGGCGCGCGCCAAGATGCTCGCCGACCTGATCGACGCCGCCTGGGTGCTCACCGGCCCGGCGGGTGGGCCCGGCGATCCGCACAACCTGCGCTTCGGCGCGGAGGGCGGACGCATGCCGCAGGTTCGCCTGGAATGCGAGTCCTTCTCCACACTGCTGGCCCTGGTACCCAGGCTCGACGTGATCGCGATCATGCCCAAGGGCTTCTTCGACCGCTATGGCCCCCGCATGGACTTCGTCCAGTTGCCGATCGTGGACGCACTGCCCAACACCACGACCTACGCTCTGCATCGCGCCGACACGCCTTTGACCTTACCGGCGCAGCGGCTGCTCGAAGCGTTCGTCGCGGAAGCCCGCGACTTGCGTACGACACAAGCCTGACTTGGGGCGCGACGGCGGAAAGTGAGAGAGAGCGAGGTCCGCAACCGGCTCAAGGCCGGCGGTCCAAGAGGACAGGTTGCACGCGGCATAGGCGCAGGCGTCGAACCGGTTCGCTGTGCAGCCAGACGGGCGAAGATCTTGGCTGCCGCTTCCTGCAAGGTGATTGCTCCGGTACCGCGGGACCGGCTCAGCTGCAAATCTCGAGAAGGGCACTCACTTCGACGGTTTCCAGCGGCGGACCGGCGATGGGGGCGGTTGGTCCACCTCCAAGCCTCGAACTGGCGCAGCGCAGCCGCCGTCGTCGCCCTTGCCCTGGGCGATCGCCAGGATGCGATTTCGGTTGGTCGTGGTCGGGGGGCTTGATCATTCGGATGCCTTCTTGCCTCAATGAGACCGGCCGGGCTGGGGCTTTTCAGCGTGCGCTTCACGGCGGGCCTCGAGCTGACACAACGCGGCCGACGCCGCCACTTGGCTCTCTCGCAATTGCGCAATTTCACGCTATGCCTGCGCCTGCTGGCGCTGCAGCTGAAAAGCGAGGTCGTCAGCCCGCTGCTCCGCGCAGGCGGCGCGCTCTCGCGAGGTCGCAAGCTCGACCTGGGTCGCCTGATTCGTTGAACATCTGCCTGTGAGTCGGCCATAACCGGCAATTTGCCGTACAATACCGCTCAACCTTGGAGAGTACCGCCATGACATCCGCCTCTACTGCCCGCCTAGAAGCCCGCATCAGCACCGACCTGCATGCGATGCTGAAGCGCGCGTCCGAGTTGCAGGGGCGCACCATGACTGACTTCGTAGTTGCGGCGGTGCAGGACGCCGCGCAGAACGCCATCACCGAAGCCGAAGTGATCCGTCTTTCGCTGGCCGACCAGGAATGCTTCGCCCAGGCGATGCTGTCTCCCCCCAAGGCCACGCCGGCTCTGAAACGTGCATTCACCCGTCATCGCAAACTGCTGCGCGCTGAATGAGCAAGGCTGCGCCGTTTCGTGTTGCCTTGCTGGATCCATCGCATGACCGCGCTAGCTTCGACAGCGATTCGGCAGCGCTGAACCGCTACCTACAGCAGCAGGCCACGCAGGACGTTCGCCGCCGCATCGCCGCTTGCTTCGTGGCGGTGCCTGGTGACAACGTTCAGCACATCGCGGGCTACTACACCCTGGCATCCTCTAGTGTGCTTCTCCATGACCTGCCAGCGACCACTGGAAAGAAGCTGCCGCGATATCCCTCTGTGCCCGTGGTTCGCATGGGCAGGCTAGCGGTTGCAAAGGCCTTCAACGGCGTAGGCCTGGGTGCCGCCCTGCTGGCCGACGCATTGGGCAGGGCGGCACGCGCGGAGATCGCCGCCTATGCCCTGGTCGTGGATGCCAAGGATGACTTCGCAGCATCGTTCTATCGACACCATGGATTCATTGCAATGCCGAGCACACCGTTGACGCTGTTCCTTCCGCTGGCGAAGGTCAAGGAATTGGCATAAACGCCAATCAGGCTTAATTTTTGCGACAACCTTGGGCGCGATAACGCGCTGCTTATCGGGCCCCATGCTTCACGCTAGGGCAGTGGAGCGAATGTCTCACAACCCTTCATGTCTGCTGTCCTTCGAATTTGGCTGCCGAATGACGGCGATCGCCGAAAGCTGACATCGGCGCCTTACGTGATGAACGGCTGGTCTACTTTGGAACTTGGTCATGGAATGCCGCGACTCGCCCGCCGCACGACCACCGCCCCTTCATCCCAGCATTGAAATGCCCGGGCTGCAGGCAGCGGAAGTCAACTTGCCCGCCGCGCGTGAACTGCCAAACGATCTCGCCGCGGTCTCGCCCGCGCGCGCCTCGATCGAGGCAGGCGTGAAGCGCATGCCGTCGCTCATGTCGACCGCGATCGTGCGCCTCACGCGCGCCGGCGCGCCGGGTTTGCCGATGTCGTCCTGCGTTGCGTGCGAGTGGGCGTGCGCGCCCCTTGGTGCCGCATTGACCAACCCGCTGCTGCATCGCCGTGTGCATTCCTCTCGTCCTGTAGCGCCTGCTGCACGGTACTCGGAGCCGTGCCCGCCGCCTCGATGTCGGTAGCGTGCGCTTTTTGCTACTTGGCGAGCTCGGCATTGGCCTGGAGCGGCTTCATGCGCTAGCGATCGATGTCGGAGAGGAGGCGGCGTAGTGCGCTAGGTGGCGATTCTCGGCTTCGCTGGCAGCGCGCTGCGGGGCCTGAAGTCCCATTGCCGCCTTCTCGCGGAGCGCATCCCTGCGAGGGCTTCGGCGCGAGACTTGGGCAAGAGCCGCACCTCGGCCTGCGATTCACTGAGCACGCGAGCGAATTCCTGCCGCTGCGCGTGCTGTCGGTTTCCCTTCAATCTGTCACTTTTCCTCTTCCATTGTCTCGGCGCCAGATCATGGAGAGCCTTGATGCACAGCTTTCAAGGCGAGCGCTGCTCACACCTGCGATTTGAGGTCGGCCCGGCCGCCGGATTCTTGGCCCTTTCAATGGCACGCTCTTGCGCTTAACCCCTTCAATCTGTCACCATACTCGCACTCACTTGCGAGTTGATGGAGATGGGTAATTTCCGGGCGCTTCCTGACCTTGTTGCGGTCGCCGCCGATAGACTGGTGGCGATCGTTTGCGTTGAACCCGACGGCAGCGTCGTCGTTCGCGTCCTTGCCAACGGCATCTTGAGAACAACCTCGGCGTCGGAACTAGGTGCCCTAGCATCGCTGTCTGCTTCTACCGGGACGACGCTCTCGAACGTTGCGCTGGCTACGGACGCGCAGTGGGAGCGCGCTCGGCGGCGAGAGGCGGTCGTTGCCGGGCTCGTGAACTCCTCCACCTAGGGCGACCGATTACAAGCGCGGCCGCGCGACCCGGCATATCGCGGCGCACAGTCTTTCAGTGGCTGGCCGCGGACCGAGTGATCCATTCGACCTAGCGAAATACGACCGGCTGTTGCTGCTCGCGCGCTTCCTCGGACACGAAGCCGTCGACGAGGTGCTGGCCGCGCAGATCGGTGCCGCCGAAGGACGTTTTCGCGGCGTGCGCAACAGCGGCGCGTACCACGCCGACTTCAAGCACGGCGTGCTCGCGCGCTCGATGCCGCGCCTGTATGCGGACCCTGCGTTTCGCGAAGGCTATGCATGCCTGGAACGGCATGGCCTGAGCTTCGACGCCTGGATCTATCACACGTAGCTCGAGGACGTGTTGGAGCTGGCGACGACTTTCCCGCGCATTCCGCTCATCCTCGATCACGTCGGAGGGCTGCTGGGGGTTTCTGGCTACGAGGGGCGGCAGGGGGCGGCGCTGCAGGAGTGGCGGCCATGGATGCAACGCCTCGCGCAGTGCCCCAACGTTGCCGTGAAGGTCGGCGGACTGGGAACGGCCGTGTTCGGCTTCGACTTCGCGGGCCGACCGACGCCGCCATCGTCGCGGCAGCTGGCCGACGCTTGGAAACCGGTGGTCGAGCCGGTGCTCGACCTCTTCGGTCCGCAGCGCTGCCTGTTCGAGAGCAATTTTCCGGTCGATCGAAGCGCTGCCGGCTATGGGGTGGTCTGGAACGCCTTCAAGCGGCTCGCCGCCGGCGCTACTTGCGAGCAGAAGAAGGCGCTCTTCCATGAAAACGCTGTGCGACTCTATCGGCTGGACTTGGTCGATGCCTGACTCGTCTGGCGCAATGGACTGACGCGAGATCATGCCCGACTGGCTCAGATGCTTCGCCGCGGTCGTCCATCGATTGATTGTCGGTTCGGGCGCCCTGTTCGACGCCGCCCACGGCGAGTACCAGTGTGGGACCGTGAATTCGTCAGCAGCTCTCGGACTTCCGCCGGACGGGCAAGCTGGAGAGAAACCTGTCGATCAACCGAACGAGATCCGTACTCATGACGCTGCGGCGTCGCGCACCTACTAGTTGCATTGGTGGATAGATTCGCTGATTGCCAGGCGCAATGCATTTCAAAGGGCCTTGACCGCTTCAAGGCGGCTACTTTGGAGTTCTTGCTGCGGCCTAGAGGTGCTCTTTCGCCATCCGCGAGTTGTGCCTCTAATTAGCGAAGTGCGGCCTTGGTTGACACATTGTTCTCTTGAGGCTGAGTGATCTCGCGGTCCGACTGCACTTGGAGGCGCTGAAGCTGTGAGGCGAGGTCGGTTGCCCGCAGTTCTGCACCGGCAGCGCGCTCGCGCAGCGTCGCCAGTTCGACCTGAGGCTCTTGGTCCTGGCGTGACCACGTGGCAGCGGCGTCGCGGTGTGCGGTCTTCTCGTCCTGAAGCGTCTGTTGGGCCGAGTTCAGAGCGCTGCGAATGGCCTCTGCATCTGCAGCGTGGGCCTTTTGAACCTTTGCCAGTTCGGCGCCGGCCTGACGCGACGCCATGCGCTCGCGATCAATCTCCGAGAGCAGGCGACGTTCATGGACGAGATGTCGCTCCTCGGCTTCCCTCGTGTCGCGTTGCGGCGCGCCGAGTTCCATCGCTGCCTTCTCGCGCAGGGCTCCCTTGTTGGCCACAGCCTCGTCCAGCGCCTTGGGCAGGCGCCGCACCTCTGCTTCTGAATCGTTGTACAGGCGAGCGGACTCCTGGTGCTGCGCGTGCATCTGGGCCTTCATGGCCGTGACCGCCTGATGCCAAGACGCCAACGCCTCATCGAGCGCCACGCGGGCCTGCTCGAAGAAGGTCTCACGCTGCTGCAGGTCCGCTTCCTTCTGGGCCAGGGCGATGCGCTGCAGCTCGAGTTCGCGGCGGGTCCCCTTGGTCTTCTGGACCTGCACCTGATCGGCCTCGCCAGAAGACTTGCAGGTTGAGACCTCGCTGGACAAGCCGCTCCGTCACGGGCGCCATCTGATGAACGAGGATCGTGCTTCTGGCTGGCTGAGCATTCAGTTGCGATGACTTGCGTCCACCCGCTACGGGTCTTGTGAGGCCCATCGCACACTCCTATGATGGTCCGCCAGCCCGCCAACATCGGAGACCCCATGAACAGCATCCAATCGAAGCGCACCTTGTCCCGCCGCATCGCGTTGCAATACGGGCTCGGCGCTTTCGGCGCCGGCATTCTGCCCGCATCTGCTCTCGCCCAGGGCGCCTGGCCCACCAAGCCGGTCTCGCTGGTGGTGGGCTATCCACCGGGCGGACAGACGGACTTCGCCGGGCGCGTGCTCACCGCCGGCATGCAGGCCAGTTTGGGCCAGAGCGTCGTGATCGACAACAAGCCCGGCGTCAATGGCAACATCGCCACCGACTACGTGCTCAAGGCGCCGCCCGACGGCTATAAGCTGCTGGTGGGAAACGGCAGCAACATGGTGCTGAACCCACACACGTACCGCAACACGCAGGTGGCCGATCCGCTCAAGATGACACCCATCGGGCTGCTGCTGACCTCCTCGTTGATGCTGGTCGTGCCGACCAGCCTGCCGGTCAAGGATGTCCCCGAGTTCATCGCCTGGATCAAGGCGCAGGACAAGGCGGGCAAGGCCGTCGACTACGCCTCTGGCGGGCCCGGCAGCCTTGTGCAAACCGCGATGGAGCTGTTTCGCGAGCGCATCGGCAAGCCGAAGATGAGCCACGTGCCGTACAAGGGCAGCAGCCCGGCGATGACCGATCTGATCGCCGGCCGCGTGCCCGCCATGTTCGATGCCTCGTCTGTCGTCGCGCCCTTCCTCAAGTCCGGTCAGCTCAAGGCGCTGATGGTCACCGGCCCCAAGCGGGTGCCTGCGTTTCCCGACGTGCCCACAGCGGCCGAATCAGGCATCAAGGACTTCCAGATCATTTCCTTCATCGGTCTGTACGGCCCGCCGGGCCTGAGCCCCGACATCGTGAAGAAGGCGAACACGGCGATGAACAGCGCCCTCAAGGAACCCAATGTCCAGAAGACCATCGCCGATCGCGGCGACGACGCCGGTGGCGGCACGCCCGAGCAGCTCGCTGCGCTGACCCGGGACTACTACAAGCTGCTCGGCGAGGTGGTCAAGAGCAACGACATTCGCGCCGAGTAGGCAACGCCGGCGTGTCGTGCTTGAGGTTCAGATGCGGTCGAGGCCGCCGGTTTGAAAAGCGCCCGTCAGACGCCGCGAGAGACGACGCCGTTCGCCTCGGAGGCGACGTTTGACTGGGTGGGGGTGTGCAAGCTCGAAAGCGGAACGAGGCCACCTGCACGGCGAGCTCGCGCAGCACCGGCTTGGCCGGCACTTGCCGCCACGATCACGCAGTACCTCGATGGTCGGAGTGCTCAGCCCGTCGAGGTCTTACGCTAGCGGGTCACAGTGTCCCCCCTTGGTGACCCGAAAGAAATTGCAAGCCATCGGCTACTTCGACGCTTTCTTGCCGCGCTTGATGGGTGCCTTCTCGGCGACAACAGATTGGGCGCCCGGTTGGCTTAGCGCGGTCTTGCTCAACGCATGGCTCTCTCGGAGGAAGGCGATCTCGCGCTCCGACTGCGCTTGAAGGTGCTCAAGCCGCAGGGCAAGGTCCGTAGCGCGCTGGTCTGCACCGGTGGCACGCTCACGGAGGGTCGCAAGTTCGACCTGGCTCTCCTGCTGCTGGCGCGACCAGGCGGCGGCCGCATCGCGGTGCGCGGCCTTCTCGGCTTGGAGCGCCTGCTGTGCAGCCGCCTGCGCGGCGCGTGCTGCGTCGAGGTCCGCTGCGCGGGCCTTCTGCTCCTTTGCGAGATCTGCAGCGGCCTGGCGCGCGGCCACCCGCTCGCGATCGACGTCGGCCAGGAGCCGGCGCTCATGGGCGATATGACGCTGCTCGGCTTCCCGCCCATCGCGCTGCGCAGCGACCAGATCCATCGCCGCCGTCTCGCGCAGGGCTTCCTTGCTGGCCACGGCCTCGTCCAGGGCCTTGCGCAGGCGTCGTACCTCGGCTTCCGCGTCGCTGAGCAGGCGAGCGGACTCCTGCTGCTGCGTGTGCATCTGGGCCTCCATGGCCGTGACCGCCTGGCGAGAGGACGCCAGTGCCTCATCATGCGCGAAGCGGGCCTGCTCAAAGGAGGACTCGCGCTGGGCCAGGTCCGATTCCTTCTGGGCGAGTGCTTCGCGCTGCAGATCGAGCTCGCGCCGGGCAGCTTCGGCCTTCTGAACCTGCACCTGATCAGCCTCGCGGCGCGCGAGGTCCCAGAACTGCTGGGCGGCCTGAACGACGGCCAGGGGAAGCTGGTTCGCCTGGCCGTCGGCCGGGCTTACGCCATGACCGTCCAGGCGCTTGCCGAGCGTGGCGAACCAGCGCTCCAGCATCGGGCTCACGGTGTTGGGCGAGCCGCTGCCGATCTTCTGGCGGACACGCTCGATCGTCGGGCGCAGGCCTTCCTGCAGCAGCCAGTCGGCCGCTTCCCAGACTTGGGCCTCCTGGATGCCACGGCCGCTTCGGATTGGATGAATGTTGTCGCTCGAACTTTTCGGATCCATGTCGGCCTTCCTCTCCGTCTTTTACTTGCGATAATAAGAGATTATCGTAAGTGATGTAGAATGTATGTAGTACATCATACATGGCATGTTTAATAAATAACAGAGAGTCGGGGTTGGATCGACAGCCTGTCGTCGCCGGTGAATCCCATCAGTTGCTGGAGCTCGCATGAAATCCGCTGAAAAAGTGCCGCCATTGAAGGCCTTGATGCCGCTGAAGCGTGACCATGCGCTGCTCGATCCCGGCCAGCTGTCAGGGATGGCCGAGGAAGCCGCCCACGACCTGATGGCCGAGGGCGAATCCGACAACACCCGGCTGGCGTACCGCGCCGCCATGCGCTACTGGGCCGCCTGGTTCGGCGCGCGCTACGGGCGCCAGATGGCGCTTCCGGTTGCAGTCCCTGTGGTCGTTCAGTTCATCGTCGACCATGCGCAGCGCTCGACCAAGGCGGGCCTCGAGCACCAGTTGCCGCCCGAGATCGACCAGGCGCTGGTCGAGGCCGGGTTCAAGGGAAAACTCGGCGCGCCGGCGCTGAACACCCTGATGCACCGGATCTCGGTGCTCTCGATGGCGCACCACGTCTCCAAGCAAACTAATCCATGCGTGGACCCCGCGGTCAAGGCGCTGCTGAGCAAGACCCGAAAGGCCTATGCGAAGCGCAACGCCCTGCCCCACAAGCAGCGGGCGCTGACCAAGGAGCCGCTGGAGGCGGTCTTGGAAGCCTGCGACGACTCGCTGAAAGGAAAACGCGACCGCGCCCTCCTCCTCTTCGCCTGGGCCTCGGGCGGGCGCCGGCGCTCGGAGGTGTCGGAAGCCGTGTTCGAGAACCTGCACCGCGGCGATGAAGGCGCCTATCTGTACACGCTGGCGAGCTCGAAGACGAACCACAATGGAAAGATCCGCCCGGAAGACGTGAAGCCCGTCGTCGGGTCGGCCGCCGTGGCCCTGGACGCCTGGCTTGAGGCCAGTGGAATCCGCTCGGGGCCCCTCTTCCGGCGCATCCTCAAGAACGGCAAGCTCGGCACCGAGGGGCTCTCGGGGACGGCGGTGCGGGACATCGTCAAAGCGCGATGTCTGCGGGCAGGGGTGGGAGAGGATTTCTCGGCGCACTCGCTGCGGTCGGGGTTCGTGACCGAAGCCGGGCGGCAGAACATGCCTTTGCAAGAAACGATGGCGATGACGGGGCATCGGAGCACGGATACCGTGGCGGGGTACTTCAGGGCGGGGGCCGCTCAGGTCAGCGCGGTGGCTCGAATGATGGACGCAGATTAACCGCGGCCGGACCAAATCAAAATTTGACGGGGGCGAAAAACGGCACGGGCGAAAGGCACCGGATATGACGCAAGGTCGCGTGTCTGGTTTGGGACCAGAGGGTCGAAGGTTCGAATCCTTTCGCCCCGACCATGAAAAAATGAATGAGGACAACAGTTAAGGCTGTTGTCCTCTTTTCATTTCTGGGACGACTTTGTCTACGTTTTCGTCTGGTGTCTACGGGAGTCACGGAGCGCGCGGGGTATCGGCCGTCGTGGCAGCAGCGCCCAAATTGACGGGCGCTCGATTGCGAACGGTGATCGGCCCAGCGCCGACTGAGTGCAACCTGAGTTCGCGAGGGGCGGCCGGCATCAAAGGAAGGCCCCCTTCCATGAGGGGTTGCCGCAGCGTCCTCTACCAGCGTCAGCGGGCCGTCACTCTCCAGGGTACGTCTGACCCGTTGCCGCTGTATGTAGTCCTACGCTTCTGCCGAGAGGATGTTAGCCCCGACTCCGTGATCGCGCATTCGACGAACACCCCGACCGTGAGGCATTGGCCGTCAGCAGAACGCGCCAAATGCCACACGCCCACCCGTAGGGAAATGATTGACCATCTCCCAGGTGCTGGCTCGAAGTGAGCCCGCGCCGTCACTGGAGACTCACATGGCAGACGACCCCAAGAAGACCGGCCTCGAGCGCGCTAGAGGAACCCCACGAAGTCAGGAGTTGGACCGAAGCGCTGAAGGTCAGCGAGCAGAAACTCAGGGAAGCAGTAAAAGCCGTGGGCCATAGCGCCGAGAAGGTACGCGAGTACCTGCGGAAGAAATGACCGCGCGAAAAGCCGACCTCATGAAGGCCGGTGATCCGAAGTTCGCCGACGCTGTCCGCCTCATTGAGTCCTTCGTCGACATGCCGCGGAAACCGGTCAAGCGGGCGACCCCAAAAGCAGGCTCGGCGACCCGCGCGAAGGCTAAGGTCACCTCACGCGGCGTGGCGGAAAGCAAGCGCGCAAGCACTCGCACAGCGGCAAAAGGAGGGCCACCTAAGCTTGGTGACTCCAGGTAGGCGGCCTGCCGATCGGTGGGAGGGCAGTACCATCCCGTTCATGTGGAAGCTCACCCTCCCCGATGGAACGATCCTCGTCTTCGAAGACTGGGATTCGGCGCGAATCCAGGGCAACTTGCTGGGGTACGACTTGGGGGTGTACTTGGTTCCGGAGCGGCACGATCCCAACGTGGATGGCGGTCGCTGCGCTGGGCGAGCTGGATGCGCTGGCACGATTGAAGGCCAAGACGGCCCTATCGGGCGAACCACAGGACAGCAATGAGCACCGCCCACGCTAGTCCGGTGAGGCACGTCAGCACAACGATCACCCTTCCCAGCAGCTTCGCCATCCTAAAATAATACCCTCCCCAACGTGGGATTCGCCCCCAAATGTGAGCGGGCTACGATACGGGCCATGACCCACCTGCGGCGTATCTCCGTTTTCGTCGACGAGCCGGACCCGGGCCACTTCCACTGGGTGATCCACGAGAGCACAGAGGATGGATCGGTCTGGCTCGACATCGAATCCAGCGCGACCTCGTTCACGAGCTGGCTAGAGGCCTTCGACGCTGGATGCGTGGAGCTTTTCAAGGTGGTGTCCGACGAGCGGACCGGCCCGAGGGCGCTGGGCGAAGATGAAGACGCCGACCCGGTGGGCTGACGATCAGGGCTTTGACTGGAGTATCAGCGCGTCATAGCTGCGCTCGCAGGCAAGCCCGGCTATTCGAGCTCGGTCAGCGTATTCAGCCAGGATTCCCGCTCGACGGTCAGCGCGCTCGAGCACGTTGGCGAGCACTCCGATGGGATCGCCGGCTGGCGGGCCTGAGCTGACAGCGGCGGTATCCGTGCTGGCAGCACGACGGACGGCGGTGCGGAGCCTTTCGAGCTGTTCGCGCAGGCGGACAGACACAGCGTCAGCAGCAGCAGCAGCGACCTGAGCGCCCTTTGATTGATTCGTGGCGTCATCGAGGATCTTCCTTTGGGTGGCGGTGACGCGCTCCAGTTGTTGAGGTCAAGGATGGCTGCTGATGCCGAAGTTGCAGCAACATACGGTGGACCGCCTTGCGGCGCTGACCAGGATCAGTAGGGACAGAATCAAAGACATTCGGGTTCCGCCGCCCTGGGAGGGACCAAGGAAGCACTTCTGCTACTACGCGCGGTGTGTGTTCGTGAATCCCCTGGACGTCGCGGCGCCGATCTGGCGGCGTGAGTGGCTCGAGCAGAACTTGTCGGTCTGCCCGATTCACGGGAACGAGTTCCAGACGCTGCAAGCCGGCCGGGGGCTCGCGTGTAAGAACCTCGACAAGCTGCTTGCGCTGGTGAGTTGTCAGGAACGCCAGCTGCGCGACGGGACCTTGCCCAGGCGCGCTAGCAGAGTTCATTGAGCGGCTAGCGCATTTCGCTGACCTGGCTACCTTGAGCGAGGTGAAGATGCCGCGGCTGATGACGTCGCGCTGGATGCGCGAGAACCAGTTCTCGACCTGGTTGCGCCACGTAGTGGATCCGCACGTTCTGGTGTTCAGCCAGGAAGGCCTCGACCAACTCAGTCTTGTGGCTGCTGACGTTGTCGCAGATGACGTGGATCTCGCGGCCCTGCGGCTGAGTGCCGACAACGTCGCCGAGGAAGCTGACGAACTGCTCGCTGATGTGGCGCGGGGCGGTCATGCCAAGGACTTCACCGGTAGCGGTGTTCAGGGCAGCGAACAGGCTGAGGGTGCCGTTGCGCTTGTACTCGAACCCGTGGCTCTCGGCACGGCCCGGCGCCAGCGGCAGCATGCGATCCTTGCGATCGAGCGCCTGGATCGCCGTCTTCTCGTCCACGCAGAACACGGCGGCGTGCGCCGGCGGGTTCAGGTACAGGCCGATCACGTCCGCAGCCTTGGTCTCGAAGTTGGGGTCGTTGGAGACGAGGTGCCGCTCCAGCCGATGCGGCTGCAGTCCGTGCTTGCGCCAGATGCGCTGCACGGCAGAGAACGAGACGTCGCCCAGTTCGGCCGCGAGCTTGCGGCTGCTCCAATGCGTGGAGCCATCTTTCGGCTTGTGCTTGAGCGTCCTGTTGAGCACCCGCGCTTCCAGCTTGGCCACCGGCCGTACAGGCGCGCGGCCCGGGTGCAGCGACACCAGCCCGGCGAGACCTTGAAGTTCAATCGCCTTGGTCCATCGCGTGACGAAAGCGTCGTTGCAGGCCAGCTTGGCGCGGATGTCTACCCGACGTTCACCGTCGGCCCACAGCAGCACGCAACGCGCGCGCCGCGCCAACGCCGCACTGCCACTGCGCTTGCGAATCACTGCTTCCAGTTCGCCGCGCTCGTCGGACGTCAACTTCACCCTGTGCATGCCTTTCAAAATGGGCATACACATCCGATTTCAACGACTAGGCGTAGGCCGCGACCAGGGGTCCATAACCTCGCTATCGTGAACAGGGCCCGGAGGCCCTGCGTCTCATCGGAAAAAGAGCGCGCATAGCTGCCGCGTCGCCGCGTCGACATGAAGGCCTCTTCGTTTTCGCGCTGGACCAAGACAAACGGCACCCGGAGGTGCCGCTTGCTGCCTGCAGTCAAACGCATGCCGCGGTGCTGTTCGGCTGGTCGCTGGCTGCCCCGGTTGGGGTTTGCAAACGTCCGGCTTGGTGGACGCGCATGCTCGTAGTATTCAGAGGCCGTAGTATTTGTCCACACCGGTTCGATAGGCGTCGTCGTATTCAGGGACGGCGTCGCTTCCGTAGCGCGGTGCGCCTTCGAGTTGAGCCTTATCCAACGGCACGACATAGCCATCCTGGGATGTGTCGTACTTCAGCATGTTCCAGGGGATGGGGTAGCGGTCTGTGCCCATGCCCAGAAATCCGCCGAACTCCAACACTGCGTAGCGCACCTGGCCCGAGACTTTATCGATCATCAAATCATCGATCGTGCCGAGCTTTTCACCCCCGGCGTTGTAGACCGAGGTCCCTTCGACCCGTTCTGAGGAAATGACGTTGTTAGTGGAAATAGCCATGAGAAGCTTTCCTTGTTCAGCCGGCGCCGCTGGGGGCGACGACCTCGAATGCAAAGCCCAGCCCAACTCGTATCGCACGACGAATCTCTCGCAAAGATCAGCGGGTCGGCACTCTCCCTGTAGGTGATGTGCCCCGGTTTCCAGGCCACACAGCTGTTGAACATCAAGGTGCAGGCCTGGGTCGACGACCACCGCCTGCTTTGAGAGGGGGTCGCGCGACCGCACCTACATAAACGGTCAAAGATTTCCTGGTGCGGCAAAAGCACGCTCGGAAGATACTGGAACCCCTCGGGCTCATGGCAGCGATCAACATGACTATCTCAGCACAACCTCCCCGCCGGGGCGTTCGATCCCCCGGCAGTCCGGAGCCTGGCGGTTCCGAGTCCAAGAAGGGCACGAATCCGGACGGTGCAACACCCGCAGAGCTGCCCCAGCAACAACCGTCCCGACCGGCTCAGGCGAAGCCTAAGAAGCAGCCATAGCTGCTGCAGTGTCCCGATTGCGCGGCCGCGATGGAGGATCCGTTTCTGGCGCGAAGAAGGGCTCGCGAACGCGGGTTTAAACGCTTCGTGCAGATGTGGGTTTTCGAGCGTAGCGCCAGGCGTAGCAAATGCCCTCACGCTCCAGGATGCCTACTTAGGTTGGGAAGCCTAGGCCTGAACGCCATTTCATGGTCGCGGCCACATACGGCTTGTGGGCATTGTCGCCAACGCGGGTCGTGTCCCATTCCGTGGTGTGAGGTGGTATCCGGGTTTCGGAGCTCGGGACCAGGTGCCGCTCGCGGCGTAGGCGGTGGAGCAAGGATGGCACCGCACACCCCCAAGATTGTGATGCTCTCCTTCAGCGGGTTGTAGCCCGCCGCCTGGCGCTGGCGGACCCTTCGGTCGGCTGACGAGCGCCTCGACCGCTCGAAGGGCGCGGACAGTGAATGTCGGGGCCGGAGTGTGGCGACTCCAGGCGGGCAGATGGGTGACATAAGTCCGTCCGAACGTATCGATCCGATCGCCGGGTGATTGCGGAGTCGAGGAGCCACGCAACAATGCGTGATGGACCCAACAGCCCTCGCCGACGACGAACTTTTCCGAAATTGCCAAGAGCTGCGGGTGCAAGCGATGCGAGGTGACCAGAACGCTCTGCACCAAGCGCGCGTCTTGGAAGCGGAAGCCAGACGCCGATTTCAAGCGGCCACCACCATGGCCGCGCCACTGGCGGCTTTGCCTATAGGCCGGCGACCATGGTGGCGTTTTTGGTAGCCCCATGCATTCAGGGCCGCACGTTCATGCCTTTGTGTTTCAGGGACATTTAGGCCCGGTTCAGGGCCTAGTTTCACGATGAGTGCTTCCTCCTCCGCCCCACTGAGGGTTGCCCTCTTCGACGGGCTTTTTCAGGGGCGCTTCGTCCGGCGCCGGAGCCGGGATTGCTTCGAGCCGAGGCCATGTGAGTTTCAGCCCCGCTGCGCTCGTAGGTCGCCGACTGCGCCGGGCAGAACCACCGGAACTTTGCTTCCCCCCCGGGGTCTTACGTGTGCTTCGTGAGAGAGAGCGGTCGCCTGCCCCAACGCGCCCTCTCCGCGAGGTGTGTTCGATCGCGCTCAGGCAGGGCGCAGAATGTGAAGATTGTCAGGACTTCGTGAAGATGCACGGGACACCGGCATTCCCCACAGTTTCGACTTTGTCGAACCGGGGCCATGACGGAGGACCAGATGCATCGATTTCTATCAAACAATCGGGATGAGCTGATTTCACGGTGCAAAGCCAAGGTCGCGCAGCGGCCCTGGCGGGCCGCGACTGCGGCGCAACTCGCCAACGGCATTCCCATGTTCCTGGCCCAGTTGATTCAAACGCTGGAAGCACAGGACAACGGCGAGGTTGACGAGAGCTTACGGATTTCCGGTGCCGCGGGCGGGGACGCCGCCGCTTTGTCAGAAATGGGGCTGAGCGCGGCCGCGCATGGCAAGGAGCTCCTGGGGCTTGGCTATTCGGTGGACCAGGTCGTGCACGACTACGGTGACCTTTGCCAAGCCATCACGGACCTCGCAGTCGAACGCGATGCGCCGTTCTCCGTCGATGAGTTCCGGACGTTGAACCGCTGCCTGGACAACGCCATCGCTGATGCTGTCACCGAGTTCAGCGTCTGGCGTGACGCAAACGTCGCTCTTCAGCAGTCCGCTCAGGAGAATGAGCGGCTCGGCATGCTTGTGCATGAACTGCGAAATCACCTGCACACCGCATCGCTGGCGTTTGCAGCGCTGGAGTCGGGACGCCTGCCCATTGGAGGTTCGACCGGGGCGGTGTTGAAAAGGAGCCTGACATCGTTGGCGGCCCTGCTCAACCTGTCGCTGTCTCAGGTCAGGGGCACGGCCGAAGCGCCACAGGCGACGGCCTTTTCGGTCGCATCGTTGGTCGCGGAGGCCAGGAACGTCGCCTCGCTCGACGCGAGCGCGAGGGGTTGCACTCTCTCGGTCCAAGATGTCGATGCGGCGCTGGGCATTTCCGGCAATCGGGAGCAGCTCCTGGCGGCTTTGGTCAACCTCCTGCATAACGCCCTGAAGTTCACCCACACTGACTCCGAGGTCACACTGAGCGCACACGCCGAAGGCGACTATGTCCTGTTCGACGTTGAGGACCAGTGCGGGGGGCTTCCTCCAGGCGCTGCCTCACGCATCTTCCATCCCTTTGTTCAAGTCGGTGAGAACAAGAGCGGGTTGGGACTCGGTCTCTCCATCGCGCGCCGAAGCGTGGAGGCTGACGGGGGCGTTTTGACCGTTCGAGACCTACCTGGGAAAGGGTGCGTCTTCACCATCAAGCTTCCGCGCAGGGTGCTTCATTAGCGAATCGCACCGTTTCCCCAAGGCCTCCAGAATTGCGCAGGCAGTGCGACCGCGGTCGTCGGATACGGCCCCTCGCCCGATCAAGGCCAAGTCCCAGTCAGTGGCGCTTCGCAGCAGCACTCCTCTCTGCATTCGCGCCTTCGCAGGTTTGTAGCTCGCGCGAAATCTTCATGAGGGCTTCGGCAGCCCCCGGTTCGCATCGACGCAGCGCTTCAATTGCCGCCTCGTACTTTAAGGAGAGCGCCTGCCAATCGTCGAATGCTGAGCCCATTCCAGGTGTGTTGGTTGCCATTGGGTTCACGTAGACTTGCACGTTGTGTCGTAAGCAACTTGCTTCGCGACGCATGCACGACATACGGGTCCACAAGAGATGGTGCTCGTGCGCGCCGCCAGTGCCAGTGGCCCCGGCCCCGCATTGCCGTAAGGTGTTGGCGCCGGCCGAAAATTGACCCACCGGGGATGCGGACGAAAACTTGGACTACCAAGAGGTAGTTCATGTATTCATACGACGACAGAATCCGAGCCGTTGAGCTTTACATCAAGCTTGGCAAACGGGTTAGGCCCACCATAAGACAGTTGGGTTACCCAACCAAGAATGCTTTGAAGGGCTGGTACCGCGAGTATCAGCAGCGCCTCGACCTGCGGGTGCGCTATGCAGGCCGGGAACCGAAGTTCTCGCAGGCGCAGAAGAAGGCGGCTGTCGAGCACTACCTCGCCCACGATCGATGTATTGCTGCCACGATGAGGGCGCTGGGCTAAGCCCGCCGGAATCAAGGATTGGGACAAGCTGACGCCCGATGAGCGACGACTGTTTGCACGCCAGATGGAAGTCTTCGCGGGATTTGCCGAGCAGGCCGACTATGAGATCGGTCGCCTGGTGAAGGCGATCGAGGATCTGGGCGTGATGGACAACACGCTCTTCATCTACGTCGCCGGTGACAACGGTGCGAGCGCCGAGGGCGGGGCGACCGGCCTGTTCAATGAACTTACGTTCTTCAATGGTGTCCCGGAGACCGTCGAAAATCAGTTGAAGAACCTCGACAAGTGGGGCGGCCCCGAAACCTACCCACACTACGCCGCCGGCTGGGCCGTTGCTGGCGATGCACCTTTCGCCTGGACAAAGCAGGTGGCTGGGGACTACGGCGGCACCAAGACCGGCATGGTGGTGCTCTGGCCAAAGGGGATCAAGACGAGAGGAGAAATTCGTTCCCAGTGGCAGTACATCACCGACCTCGCGCCGACGGTGCTGGAAGCGGCACATCTGCCGTTCCCGAAGTCTGTCAACGGCACGGTTCAGAAGCCGTTCGAGGGCGTGAGCCTGGCTTACACACTCAACGATGCGAAGGCCAAGGACCGACGGACGACGCAGTATTTCGAGATCCTCGGAAACCGCGGCATCTATCACGACGGCTGGCTTGCGCGCACAGTGCACCGGGCGCCATGGGAACCCAAGCCGCGTGCGGCGCTCGACAAGGACACGTGGGAGCTCTTCGATGCGCGCAACGACTACAGCCTTGCCACAGATCTCGCTGCGGCGCAGCCGGCGAAACTCAAGCAGATGCAGGCCGTTTTCTTGAAAGAGGCGGCGAAGTACAACGTACTTCCGATCGATGACCGCGGCGTCGAGCGCTTCAATGCGGCCATCGCCGGGCGGCCCGACTTGATGGGAACGCGTACTTCGATCACGCTCTACCCGGGCATGACAGGCATGATGGAGAACACGTTCATCAATGTGAAGAACCGCTCCAACACGATCACCGCCGAGATCGACGTTCCACCGGGTGGCGCACAGGGGGTGGTCTTTGCACAAGGCGGGCGCTTCGGCGGCTTCAGCCTGTACCTGAAGGACGGCAAGCCCACGTACACCTACAACTGGGTCGGCCTCGAGCGCTACACAGTGGCTTCTCCCCAGGCGCTTCCGCCCGGCAAGGCAACCATCAAGTTGGACTTCGCGTATGACGGCGGCGGCCCCGGCAAAGGTGGCATCGCTTCACTGTCGGTCGGCGGACAGAAGGTGGCCGAAGGCCGAATCGAGAAAACAATTCCATTCCTCATCTCGCCCGATGAGGGCGCCGACGTTGGCGAGGACGATGACACGCCCGTCTCGGGCGACTACGTCGCGGGCATCAAAAGCCGCTTCACCGGGACGATCGAGAAAGTGACCGTGGAGGTGCGGTGAACGAAAGGCAAAGCTTGCAGCATTGCGCTCGCCATAAAAGAGGAAACGAGCGCTCCGATGCTTCAAAAGCCGACGTTGCCTGCCAGGAGTTGGCAGGCGATTGTTGCCCTATCGCGTTGATCGCGTTCCTTTGCACATACCGAGTTCACCTGCCGCCGGTCCAACCTGTCGTCGATTCCCGGATTGCAATACCCTCGCGGACCCGATCATGGTGGGCGCTTCAAGGATCACAAACATCGACCACAGCAGCACCAAGCAAGCAAAGAAGAACGGAAGAAGCGTCATCAGGCGGCTTGGCCTGTCCTCCGCGGTACGGTCACTTGCCCTAAACAACTAGGGGACGCCCCCCCATCGGAAGAGGAATGCGAACCATGACTACGCTCCGCGAAGCTGATCTCGAATTGGAAACGCGCCTGTCCCGGAAACTGCTGGACGTCTTCATCAGGGCTGGCCTGATTCTGGCCTTGACGCTGCTGTGCTACCGGATCTTTTCGCCGTTCCTGTCGTTGATGGTCTGGGCCGTGATCCTGGCGGTCACTCTCTATCCAGCACACCAGAAGTTCGCCCGGAGGCTGGGGGGAAAACAGGGGCTGGCGGCCAGCCTGTTGGTGCTCGGTGGCATCGTGCTGATCGTTGCGCCCACTGCCGTGCTGTTGACCTCCATGGGCGATTCGGTGCATCGCGTGGTCGCCAGCGTACGCGACGACACCCTGCGGATTCCCGAACCCCCGGCCAGCGTGGCCGAGTGGCCCGTTGTCGGCGAAAGGGTCCACAGCCTCTGGTCGCAGGCCCATGAGGATCTGCCGAGCGTTGTCCAGGGGATGCAACCGCAGGTGGGAAATCTGGCCCGGAACGCGCTGGACATGGTGGCGAGCATCGCCGGCACGGTGCTGCTCTTCCTGGCGTCATTCATCATCGCTGGGATCATCATGGCCTTTGGTCAGTCGGGAGCCGCAAGCACCCGGCGCATCTTCGGCCGCATCGTGGGGCCACTGCGCGGGGAAAAGTTTGCAAAACTCTCCACTGCGACCATTCGTGCGGTGGCGCTCGGCGTCCTCGGTGTCGCCTTCATTCAGGCCATTGTGGTCGGGCTGGTCATGATCATCGCCGGGGTTCCGTTCGCAGGCGTGCTCGCAATGGTCGTGCTTGTACTGGGCGTCGCGCAGGCGCCCGCTCTTATCGTCACTTTGCCGGTCATCGCCTGGATCTGGATGAGCGGGAACTACGGGACCGGTGGAGCGGTCCTCTACAGCGTGCTGCTATTCGTGGCGGGGATGCTCGACAACGTGTTGAAGCCGCTGCTGCTGGGCCGCGGTGTCGATGCGCCCATGCCTGTGATCCTGCTTGGTGCGCTAGGCGGCCTGGCCAGCGCCGGTATCGTGGGAATGTTCGTCGGCGCGACCCTGTTGGCCTTGGGTTACCAGATATTCATGTGGTGGGTCGCGACTCCTCCGGATACCGTGCCGGCGGTGCCTGCCTCGCATGCGGCCGAGTAGCTGCTTCGGGGCCGCCAAGCGCGGGCTTGACCCCCAACATCTGGTTCCAGAACGTGGAGTATGCGGTGGCCGAGAAGCTCGACCGAGCCAGCCTGCAACTGCGCCAGGGTGGCGGCCTGCGGGTTGATGTAGCAGTTGGTCGGCCCCACCGCGCGCAGTCCGGCCCGGGCGCAGGCGGTTGCGGGCAGCGCGGCTACGGCAGGGGCGAGCGCGAGTTGCGGCTGGATGTCGGAGGTGCGGCGGCCGTAGACGCCGGCCGTGCCGTCGAGCCATTCGGGGCTCCAGCGCGCCGAAAGGCCGAAGTCACCGGTCTTGTCGGGCTCGTTCTGCACACCGTGGAACAGGCGCTGGTTCGGCCCGGTGATGAGCGACTGGGGTAGCGCACCGACTGCCAATCGAGGAACACTTGCGCCGACGGGGCCAAGTCCGGCCGCGGCTGCACCTGCATGTTGAGCTGGTTGCGGGGCAGGTAGATTTCGCGTGCCTCGATGCCGGGGTCGACAGCGCCTTCCAGAGGTCGAGCGAATACTGGCCGTAGGAAATGCCATGAATCGCCCGGCGCGGTCGAGCGCACGGCGCGATTCACGTCCGAACCCTAGTTCAGGTCCTTGTCCTTCCAGACCTTCGAGCCTCCGAGGGACACCCCCGCCTGTAGGCCGGCCTTGGTCAGCACATAAGCGGTGCCGCCCGAGAACGCGACAGCACCCGCCTTGATGTTGGCCTCGTCCTTGCCGGTGCCTGCGCCCGCGGCAGCGCCGGCCGAGGCATCCCAGCCGTTGTCGATGAAGTCGGCCAGCGACTTGGAATCCTTGAACACGAAGAGATAGCGCGTGTCGGAGGCCCCGATCTGCAGGCCTGCGCTCGCCTGGGCGATGTTCATGTACGTGTCCTTTTTGGACTTGCTGTCGTGCGCTATGCCCTTCCCGCCCGCTCCGCCAAGGCCGAAGCTCAAACCGTAAGTCGTGAATACGGCGTAACCGGGCGCCTTGCCTACCGCGCTTTTGATCTCGGCATCGGCCTTGTAGAAGTCCTCGAGCGCCTGCTTGGCCTTTGCCCTGACCTCGGCCTGCTTGGCAGCGTTGTCCTGCGCGTAGGCACCGCGGGCCAGCAACGATGCCAGCGATGCACCGGCGACGAGTAGCTTGCGACGTTTCATTGCGTTCTCCTTTCACGGTCATGCAAATCCGCCTCATAGGCACGAGGGAGACCGGCTCGGCGGCACGTCTCCCTGCGAGCGACCCGTCCGAATGTTCCCACAGATCCGGTCACCTCGGCTACCAAGGAAATCCATGTCCAGCGCAGCCGACTGTAGCCCGTCATGCGATCGCGCTGCGATGGCAGCGTCGATAGCACGCGAGCGCGGTGATTTTGACGGGCGCTGAGACTGACGAGCGGGCTGATCGCCTTTAATGCCCCCGATAACCCCGCGCACGCAGCGCCCAGCGCCACTGGGCATCATGCCCGCTGAATTGGGGGGAGCGCGATGGTTGAGTGGGCTGAGACGCTGAGATGTTACGTCTCACGCAAGGGCGGGCGGTGTACGCAGACATGCTGGATTGGGCCTTCGAACTCTGGCCTGCCCGGAAGAATTGCGACCCTGCGGCGGTCGCAATGGCTGAGTTCCGAAACGCGGCTCAGGATGACTAGGCCGAGGCAGCTCGGATTTTTCGACTGAACCTTGCTATTTCAAGCACGCGCCACAGACCGGCAATGTGTACTCGTGCCTGCACGTTCCATGGCGGCGCTGAAGCTGAGATCGGTTTTGCTGAATTCTGGTCTACCCCGGAAGATCCAGTTGTGGCCGACACTAGCCGGTTGGGGAAGTGCCTAGCACTGAAGCGCGAAGCTTCGAGGGGCATTGTCGCGAAGAAGCGTCAGCCCGCCTCGCGCGCCAGCTTCGCGCGGGAGGGTTACGAATCGACGAGCCGCAGCGCTCCGGGCTTCGCGCCGGCTTCGAACAGCCGCTTGCCGCGCCCGAGCACGACGGGGAAGGTCCACACGTTGTACTCGTCGATCAGCGATGCGGCTTGCAACGTCTGGATCAGATTGCCGCTGCCGATGATCTGCAAGTTTTGTCCCACCTCTGACTTGAGCGCCGCGACCGCCGCGATGACGTCGCCGCGCAGGAGCGTCGAGTTGTTCCAATGCAGCTTCTTCAGCGTGCGCGAGGCCACGTGCTTCTTGGCCGCATTGAGCGTTTGCGCAATCGGGTCAGCGGCCGGCTGGTACGGCCACTACGCCTCGAAGATCTCGTAGGTCCAGTGGCCGAGCACGAGTTCGCGGTCCTTGCCGTCGAAGCCGTTCATGGAGCGGCCCATGACCTAGTGGATGCAATGAGCTTTCTCATGGGGCGACTCCGTGGCTGTTGGCGAACTGAGCGGTCACGACGAAGATCCGGTTCTGGGCTGGAAACTGGCGGCGGCGTTCAAGAAGGTCTCTTGATCGTGACGGGGGGGCCGCAGACCTTCTCGAAGAAGCTCAGAGCATCGTCTCGCGACGCGACTCTGAAGTCAAAGCCCTGAAGGCTCAGGTGGCTGTCGATCGAGCGCTGTTCGTGCAGTAGGGCGTCCCATGAGCGAACAGCGGGTATGGGCATGACAGTTCTTCAAGTACGCTCGCTCAACGTCCGCAGCGCACGTGGAAGTGGTCCTTGACATTGGCGTCGAGAGTAGCGTTCAACCGACTAGGACTCACCTGGCGCTTTGCGGTGCCTGCTCAGACAATACTTGAAGCATTCCTCCAGCTCTGTCGCGTGTCCAGCGCGAATCTCTGCCCGCGCGCCGGAAGCGCGATGGGATCAGGGCGACGGCGTTGGATTCGAGCGCGGCGGCGCGGTGGCCCCTTTCGGCCGATTGGCTGGCTCTCCGGCCGTGGAGCCAAGATCCTTGCGCTCGGGAACGCTTGGGTCGTCCGGTTGGCGCGCGGCGCGTTGCGCGTTGGCGGCGGCGGCGGGGCTCGGGTGAGTTTGTAGATCCGGTCCGCTGGAGGCTGCTGCCTTTCCGTCGGTCGGAGGCAGCGCCGGTGAACCCTTCGAAATTTCGGCCGGCTGTGGCGGCGACACTGTCTCCGCCGGCTGCTGTGCGAACGCCAGCGCTGCGGCAAGAAAGAGGGCTGAGAACACAAATCCGTGTTGTCCGCACTGTCCAAGTGCCCAGCTTGGCCGGTCACGCCGAAACTGAAGATGCAAAAAGCAGATCATGAGAAGCTCTCGATCGAATGCGTTCTTCCTGAACCAACCTAGCGCAATCAGCCAGGAACATGCGTGAGCCCGGATCCCGATCGCTCGTAGGCGACAGCAGCCGGTGGTCGGTTTTGTGCTCACCAACGTAGGGCTGGAAGCTGGCGTGTCGCTGCAGGGCGCGAGGACCGAACAAATCCAGCCTCGAGGTGCCGCCAGATTTTCCGCTACGGGCCATCGGGCAGACCGGCCGGCACCGATCATGCGTGAGGGAGGCCCAGATGTGTCCCTAGATGTCGACAAAAACTGAATCGCCATGGAGGCGTTTCTTGCGCCAGTCGTCAATGAACGCGCGCGACCGGTCGGACAAGGAAGCGATCGCGCTCGCTCCGTCTTCATGCTTGCCTGCGAGGGCTATCCGACATTTGTGGCCGTCCTTCCAATGAAGATCCGCCTGCCCAGAGATGATCCCGTCGAGCGTCGAACCGTCTAACTCAACCACCACATTCCAGCCGTCGTACTCGAACCGATGAACTGCAGAGTTGGTCATCACCAGAACCTCCAAGTCGCTCCCCCGCTCCCTCGATAGAAATCAATCCATGTATTCCAGCAACAGCGGCGCCACGGCGCGCAGGAACGCAAGTTCACACGGCTTGACCTCGCGGCCTTCGACGTCGAAGTGGCACAAAATCCCGACGACCGGTCCGGCCAGCGGGCCCACAGCCATACCGCAGTACGACACGATCGGCCCGCCGAGTGAAAGCAGGCGGCGGTCCGTGCGGCAATCCGCACTGACAAATTCGCCGTTCGCTACGGTCAGGCAGCACAGAGTCTCCAGGACGAAAGCGCTTCGCACATACGCCCGGTCCTCCCTGAAGCGATCGAACATACAAAGCGGACGCATGCCGCGGTTGACGAACCCGTACATCGCCGTGTACCGAAACTGGGTTCGACCATTCAGCAGTTCGATCGCTGACGAAGGACCACGCTGCGCCAGGTGCGCTCTGAACACCAACAACTGCTCCTCGAAGGGGAGGTCGATGGATGTCATGTTGGAGCCCCGAATTTTTCAAATTGTCGAGTGGACCGCGCATCTTTTAGTATAAGTCAGGTTACTTACCAATGCGACTTGTTCTGTACGTGGTCAACTCGCTTCCCAGACGCGCGAGCAGTTCCGACTCCGTCCCGTGCTTCGCCTCGAACCGGGCCTTCCACGGGTGGCGGCCGACCTTCACCACGCTCAAAGGGGAGCCCTGCACCTACGATGGCATGAGCACGGCTTGGACGCGCGCGCGATCGGGCAGGGATCAAGAATGCGCACTTCCACGATCTGCGCGCCAAGGCCCTGATGGACAAGGATGACAGCCAGAGCATCGGCGAGGCGCGCAAGATGGGCGGGCACTCCACCAAGCAGCAGACGAGCGATCACGTGCGGCACAAGAAGCCGCGGAAGACCTCCGCGACACGCTGAAGAAGTGTCTACGCCGGATAATGCTCTGCCCAGTTGTTAACAGCGAAAGGCAAATATGTTCAGCAATATTGTCAATGCCATCATCTGGATGCTGATCGTCGGCGTGGCTTGGTATCTGGTGAGCTTCATCCCGATCCCGGCGCCGGTGGGTACGATCATTACGATCTTGTTCCTTGCACTGGCTGTGGTCGTGCTGCTTTCCAGCTTCGGGGTGATCAACGTTGGGGTGCCACGCCTGTACAACAAGTGATTCGCGGCATCGTATAACGGTGTCAGCATGACCCTCGTCTAGACCACGCTCAAGTTGGGCGGCCATCTGGGTCTCGACAAGCACGATGAGCGCGCGCCGCTGATCAGGCGCCAGCCTGTGCTGTTCGTCAAAGCCGCTGTCGCCCCACGTTTCGTATGCGCCGCGTGCGAGCCAGGCGTTGAAGTGGTCGACGTCGCCGGCGCTGAAGACGGCCATAGCTGCCGACATCGTCCCCAGCTTCGCGCCGTCAAATCGGGGCAATTTCGGTTACCGGGGTCTGGAAGCGCATCCCGCAAAACCTCAAGGCCCTCAATGCTGTACGCTACGAACGCGAAGCACACCGGTCTCGGAGGGCGGCCGCGGGCACGTTCAGAGGCCGCCTAGCAAAACTCAGCGCACGGATCAGACGCCTACTTTCCGGCAGTCAGGACGGGTCCCGTTAGGCGCTTCGCCTACATCGAGATTCCGCCCGAAAGCGGCGGGCTTTTTCATGTCCGCCTGGCCGCCTCAAGCTCCAGCGTCAAGATCGTCGCTCCGATGTTCAGCAGAAGCTCCAGATCGGGTTGGTAGCTTTCGCTCGCCTTGTCCAAGCGGTCGATCAAGGCCGGGATGTGCGAAATCGCCTCTGTCCCAGGCAACGCACCCCCTGCCCTGGCCATCTCGACCACGGCAAGCATGACGTCGGTGCGGTTCATCTCGAGACTGTGCGCTTGACTGCCAAGGGAGGCAAGGCGGGCTTTGCCGGAGCTGCGCGGCTACTATCAAGGCATGCCCCGGAAGTCACCAGACCCGAAGCGCCTCGCCCTCAGGAACTACGAGCTCCGCGTGGCCGAGGAATTCCCGCTGCCCAAGATAGAGGGCGCGATCAAGGAACTCGACGTGCTCAACACCGGATCCGCGATCTTGAATGGGGTGTTCGACCTCGCGCAGCTCGAGGCGACCGTGGCGCACATGAACGCGCCCTGGGCACGCCCGATTGACGGGCGCTATTTCACAGTCGCAATCGGCCCGGCCTGAACACCTCTGCAAGGGCCTCGGATCTCTTCACGAGCGACATCTTCGAGAGCCGGCTCCGGGCCGCCCTGAACGGCTGTAGGGCCCGTTCCGAAGCAGCTGTTCGTATCCGCCAGGGTAAGTTGAAGTGCTCCGTCTACACCGACCGTGGATGTTGCGCAGTTCCTTCGCCCGGCCGCGCCTCTACGAGACTCCGCCCGCGCTTCTAGCAACGCCCGGAGGCCGCCCGCGGGGGTCCCGGCCCTGTCGGCTGTTTGCGCATCTATTGACTTGTTTGCGCACTTATTGGCGTTGCCCGACATTCTGGGATGGCTGGGCTGCGCGGCCTTGACCTCGGTCAAGGCTCGAGGCCATAGGTCGACGCCGCGCAGCGTGTCCACCTCCTTGGAGCCGGCGCTGTGGGCCCGCCTGGGCCTTGGCGCCCGAGGTCGTCGGCTTGGGCACGTAGGTCGTGATGCCCGCGTCTTCGCAGGCCTTGAGTTCCGTGCCGTTGAAGTACCCGCGATCGGCCAGGGCTTGCAGCTTGGTCTTTCCCATCTCCGGATCGTTCACCTGTCCGTCAAGACGGTCAGCACCTACCGCACGCGGCTGATGGAGAAGATGAATCTCTCCTCCAACAGCGATCTCACGGCGACGCCCTGAAGATTCGGTCTGTGTGCGCTACCGAACAGAGAAAAAGCAACATCGGCGCTAGCCTTTCCTGGTGCGTCTTTGACGCTCGGAGCCACGCCATGCGCCCGTCTGAACTTGTTGCCGATTCACAAATTTTCCTCCCTGAACGCACATACGCTGCCATGCGCCTCATCCCCAGTGAGGTGAACGCCAAGTCATCTGTAAAGCACGCGACGGCCCCGTCTTGCCTCCGCCTGGATGGACGACGCAGGTGAACATTGGAGCCGTTTTCGAGGGTAGTCGCAGCTATCACGCACAAGTCTTTCGTGACAAGGAGTGCCTCTGCCACATCGTTCTGGCTGGTGTAGCCATCGACGCGGAAAAAGCTGACGAGGTATTGACAATCCGTGTGCGGAACTGGATCGAATCATTTGAGACGCGCGTCGTCTCGGGCCACGGCGACCTGCAAGCCTAGTCCCACGATGCGGCGTCCATCAAGATTGCCGCGAGAACTGGCCGATGTCCCTTCGGGAGAGCCAGGTTGGTCCGTCGGTCCTCGGTGACGCCGTTACTCGCTTCAGCTTGAGCCTTGTGGATCACTCTGGCGTAGAAGCGTCAAGGTGGGCCACCGGATGCTTGCTTTCTAACAGCTTAGGCAGAAGATCTCGGATCCGAGGTTGTGTTTGACAACTCACCAGGCGCGCCCCGCGATGGCAACCAAATCCGGCGGCAAGGTCGAACAGGCTGGCGACAGCGCGCCATTGAAGATGCTCGCCCGCGTCGGCTTGATTGCATACGGCGTTGTCCACCTCTTGATCGGCTGGCTGGCGCTGCGAATCGCATGGGGCGCGTCGGCCAGCAAGACAGCCGACCTCTCCGGGGCGCTAAGAACATTAGCTGATCAGCCCTTTGGCAAGATCCTGCTATGGCTGGTTGCGGTCGGCATGGTGGCGCTCGCGCTCTGGCAAGCCAGTGTAGCCATCTGGGGTTATCGCAATTTCGAAGGCGCCAAACGGGTCCGCAAGCAGGCCACCGGCGGGACCAAGGCCGTGATCTACGCCGCGGTGGGGGTCAGCGCAGCGTCGATCGTCCTCGGCTGGGGATCGTGGGACTCGCGGTCCCAGCAGCAGACCACCTCTGGTGTGCTGGCGTGGCCCGGCGGGCAGGCGATCGTCGTGGTCACGGGGCTGATCATCATTGGCGTCGGCGTGGCCGGGGCCGTCAAGGGCGTGAAGAAATCCTTCGGTGAGGAGATTGACACTTCGTCGATGTCCCCAGTAGCCCGGAAGAGCGTTGCGCGATTGGGCCAAGTCGGATACATCGCCAAGGGAGTGGCTCTGGGCGTGGTGGGGGGCCTGCTCAGCTATGCGGCGCTAACGTTCCACCGGCAGAAGGCGCAGGGGCTGGACGGCGCGCTGCAGGCGATCCTGGCGCAGCCGTTCGGGAAGTTTCTGCTTACGGCGGTGGCGCTTGGATTCGTGGCCTTCGGCCTGTTCGCGATGCTCGAGTCACGATACCGCCGGATGTAATTCTCCAGCACCAAGCGAACGGACGCCCCTGGTTCAACGACGAAGCTGTCGTCGAGGAGATGCACGGATGACGGTGGCACGTTGAGTCTTCGTACCGCGAGCAAGCTCTCCGGCAAAGCGCTAAATCTTTCCCAACAACAACAGAACGACCAGGACCAGCAGCACCAGCCCGAGCCCCCCGCTGGGGCCGTAGCCCCAACCCCGGCTGTGGGGCCAGCTTGGAATGGCGCCGATGAGCAGCAGAATCACGACGATCAGCAGAATTGTTCCCAATGTCATTTCATTTCTCCCGTCGGTGAGTCGTAGCGGCGCAGCGTTCGAGAAAATTCGCGCAGTGCGCCAACGCCTCTTTGCTCAGCGCGTCGGCACCAGTCCTCCAACTGCTTCACCAACTGCGCCTTCGAGGCGGCGGATCGACCCCACAGGCCAATGAGTTCTTGCCGCATCGAGTAGATGGTGCTCAGCACCGTGCTGGAATGCAGAGCCTGGTCCAGGACGGCACGTTCCTTCTCCGGCAGTCCCCTCACGTCCCCTTGCAGCAAGTACTTGACCGGATCCAGCGCTCTGGCGTCGGCCGAACTCGGGGTCGTGCTGGCCCGCAGGCTGAGGAGTTCCTCCACGGCAGTCGGGCGCAGGAATCTGGCGAACTTGGCCAGCACGTCGTACCGGTGGGTGATGACGGCCTGCAGGGTTCCCACATCGCAACGAGTCTTGGATGTGTTGTAGCGAATCCTGGGCGCCACCTTGCGCACCCTGGCCAGGTGGATCATTTCAAGGATGCGGATGTACATCCAGCCGATGTCGAACTCCCACCACTTGCTAGCCAGCCTGGCGGAGGTGACATAAGCATGGTGGTTGTTGTGAAGTTCTTCGCCGCCGATCAGGATGCCCCACGGCACGATATTGCTGGAGTTGTCATTCGGCGCGAAATTGCGGTAGCCCCAGTAGTGGCCGACGCCGTTGATGACGCCGGCGGCGAAGAACGGAATCCACAGCATCTGCACCGCCCACATGCTGAGCCCGATCGGGCCGAACAGGGTGACGTCGATCACCAGCATGGCGCCAATCCCGAGCCGGGAGTGTCTCGCGTACAGGTTGCGCTCGATCCAGTCGTCGGGGGATCCACGGCCGTACCTTTCGAGCGTTTCGGCGTTCCCGGATTCCAGGCGATAGAGCTCGGTGCCTTCGAACAGCACTTTCCTGATGCCATGGATCTGCGGGCTGTGGGGGTCTTCGGGCGTTTCGCAGTTGGCGTGGTGCTTGCGATGAATCGCCGCCCATTCCTTCGTCACCATCACCGGTGGTGAGCCACAGCCAGAAACGGAAGAAGTGGCTGGCGGCGGAATGCAATTCCAGCGCGCGATGCGCCTGATATCGATGAAGGAAAATGCTGACCGCGGCGATGGTGACGTGGGTCAAGCCCAGCGTGACCAGTACAAGCCCCCAATCGATCAGGCTAAATTGCATCACAAGGTCCACGGCAGAACGGCGCGCC
This sequence comes from Variovorax sp. J31P207, assembly GCF_030316965.1. Lineage (NCBI taxonomy): Bacteria > Pseudomonadati > Pseudomonadota > Betaproteobacteria > Burkholderiales > Comamonadaceae > Variovorax > Variovorax sp. J31P207. The sequence goes on along the minus strand of NZ_JASZYN010000002.1, from coordinate 806,659 downwards.
GACGTCCGATGATCTTGGACGTGGTCACGATGTCCTTGTCCGCAATCCTAGTCAGGCCAGGGCCGCAGTCTGTGCGCTACCGTACAGTTGTCGCGATTTTTCTGTTCGGCCAATAGCTCGTGCCGTTCGCATGTATGTGCGCTAGCGAACATACAGACGATATCAACCCGCCTATGCTCCTCGCAAACGCTGTAGAAGAGCACCACCACGGTAATCCTCGAAGCCAGACCCACCCTGGAGTTCCGTGATGATGGCCGCTTCGCCCGACCCAAGAAAGAACCACCTGCTCGCCGCACTGCCGGAGGCGGAGTGGCAGCGCTGGCTGCCACAACTTGAATGGGTCGAGATGCCGCTGGGCCAGGTCCTGTGCGAGTCAGGAAGCACGCTCAGCCACGTGTACTTTCCGATCACCGCCATCGTCTCGCTGTTGTACGTGATGGAGAACGGCGCCTCGGCAGAAATTGCGGTGGTCGGCAACGAGGGGATCATCGGCATTTCGCTCTTCATGGGAGGCGAATCCACGCCGAGCCGCGCGGTGGTCCAAAGTGCCGGGCACGGCTTTCGCCTGAAGGCACAGCTCATGAAGGATGAATTCAACCGGGCGGGGCCGGTGCTGCACCTGCTGTTGCGCTATACGCAGGCGTTGATCACCCAGATGGCGCAAACCGCAGCGTGCAATCGGCACCACTCGCTGGACCAGCAGCTGTGTCGCTGGCTGCTGCTGAGCCTGGACCGTCTGCAGGGCAGCGAGCTCGTGATGACGCAGGAGCTGATCGCCAACATGCTCGGCGTGCGCCGAGAAGGCGTGACCGAGGGGGCGCTCAAGTTGCAGCAGGCCGGGCTGATCCGCTACGCGCGCGGCCGCATCTCGGTGCTGGACCGACGAGGGCTTGAACAACGCACTTGCGAGTGCTACGCGGTCGTCAAGAAGGAGTATGACCGTCTGCTACCAGGGAACTGACGACGCAGCCGTCTGTGGTCTGCTGCGGATGCGGTTGGTCTGTTTGACGAGGCAATTCGTCTGCCGTTCTGTGCGCTAACAGACAGTCAGTGCGTGTCTCCTCATGCAGACTGGTTGCACAGGTCGGACCCTGTGCTCAACCGCAACGCAATCTTCCTGATCTTCGTCACCCAGGGGTGGCAGCAACACATCGGAGAGCCCATTGGCCACCGTCGAGAACCACCTCATCGAACTGCTTCCGCGCGATGATCGGCGGCGCCTGCTGGCCCTCTGCGAGCCGATCCAATTGGTGCTGGCCGAGGTCCTGTGCGAGCCTGGCGAGCCGACCCGGCATGTCTACTTCCCGATCGAAGGCTTCATCTCGCTGGTGGCGCGGACCGACAGCCATCCGGGGCTCGAAGTGGGCATGGTGGGCCGTGAAGGGATGCTGGGCGCACACCTGGCCCTGGACGTGGTCACCGCGCCCTTGCACGCGCTGGTGCAAGGCCCCGGAGCCGCATGGCGCATGACCACCGCTGACTTCCGGCGCGAACTTGCGCGCAGTTCGGCGCTGCGACGCAGCTTGAACCGCTACATCTATGTCCTGATGTCCCAACTGGCCGCATCGGCCGCATGCCTGCGCTTTCATCTTATCGGTCCGCGCCTGGCACGCTGGCTGCTGATGAGCCAGGATCGTGCGCACTCCGACAGCTTCCGCGTGACGCATGAGTTTCTTGCCCTCATGCTCGGCGTGCGCCGGGTCGGCATCACGACGGCCGCCAGTGCCTTGCAGCGCAGCGGCCTGATCGAATACCACCGCGGTGACCTGACGGTGCTCGATCGCAGCGGACTCGAGTCGATGGCGTGCGGCTGCTATGCCGCCGACCGAAAGGCCTACGCGGAACTGCTGCCTTGAAAGCTCGACATGGACGGCCTTGACTCCCCACCGGCGGCCGCCGCACCCGAGCCGGAGCACGTGCACCTGCACATGCCATCGACGTGAGAAGTGTGTCGTTGGCGCTGATCGCGCTTGCAATCAGCGTCTATGCGCTGCACTGGGCCAGCGCAGTCTTCATTCCGCTGCTGCTGGGCGTGATGTTCAGCTATGTGCTGTCGCCAGCGGCGGACCGACTGCAGCGCTGGCACATCCCGCGTGCGCTCGGGGCTGCGGTGCTGCTGCTCGCGGTCCTGGGCGGCCTCGGTTCGATGGTCTATTCGCACAGCGACGGTGCCACTGCGCTGGCCGAACCGCTGCCCGACGCAGCGCAGAAGGTGCGCCAGTCGCTGCGCGCGCTACCCGGCGCGTCCGAGAGTTCCATGGAGAAGGTACAGCGGGCGGGGGCGAAACTCGAGGAGGCGGCCGAAGAAAGCGGTTCGGCGGCTCCGCAGACCGGCAGTCCTGGATACTGAAGCGCGGCCGCTCGTGGCGCGGGACGGTCGGCACCATCGGCTTCATCGGCCAAGCGATGATGGTCTTGCTTCATCACCTTCTTCCTCGTCGTCTCGGGTGACACTTTTCGCCGCAGGATGGTGAGGATCGCAGGACCCACCTTCCGGCAGAAGAAGATCACGGTTCAGGCGCTCGACGAGATCACCGAGCAGATTCAACGCTATTTGCTGGTGCAGATCCTCACCAGCGCGCTGGTCGGCGTGACCACCTGGGTCGCCTTGCTATGGATCGGGCTGGAACAAGCGGCCGTCTGGGGCGTCGCGGCGGCCGTGCTCAACCTCGTGCCCTACATCGGTCCGATTGTGGTCACCGGTGGTTTGGCGCTGGTGGGCTTCCTGCAGTTCGGCACGCCCGGAATGGCGCTGCTGATCGTTGGCGTGTCGCTGGCCATTCAATTCGTCTCCGGCTACCTTCTCACGCCTTGGCTGACCAGCCGCGCAAGCCGCATGAACCCGGTGGCAATCTTCGTCGGCGTGCTCGCCTGGGATTGGCTGTGGGGCGTCGCCGGCCTGCTGCTGGGCGTGCCGATGCTGGTGGCCGTCAAGACCGTGTGCGACCGCGTTGAAGACCTGAAGCCGATTGGAGAATTGCTAGGCGCCGAGCCTTAGCACGCTGCAGCGCACTGGCCGAGTCCAACGCCGCGTCATATGCCGGGAGGTACCCGGCCTCGGTGCGCTTTCACCATTGAACTTCCCCGCCGGTCGCTTCATTAGAAAATCCGATCGCGCGTTCTTCGGTTCACAGCGGCAATCGGGGATTGCAGTTCGCCGGGTCCGGGAAACTCCGCTGTTGGCCGCACTTTGAATAGTAAGGCTCATGTCGCTATTTCGTGAGGCAACAGGCGGTCCGTCTCGCGCTTCACCACGGCGTAGCATTCGCACACGTGCCGCTCGAGACCGACTCGGTCAAGAACCAGGATGTGCCCTCGGGTGTATCTGATGAGGTTCAACCGCTGCAGTCTGCCTGCCGCCTCAGTCACGCCCTCGCGACGCACACCGAGCATGTTGGCAATGAGTTCCTGCGTCATCGATAGTTCATTGCCCGGCAACCTGTCGAGACTCAGCAAGAGCCAGCGGCATAGCTGCTGCTCGAGCGAATGGTGCCGGTTGCACACCGCTGTCTGCGACATCTGGGTGATAAGCGACTGGGTGTAGCGTAGAAGCAGGTGGAGCAAGGGGCCGCCGTTCTCGACGAACTGCTTGATGTGGCTCGCGCCCAGCCGGAACGCATGGCCTGCGCTTTGCACCACGGCGCGGTTCGGCGTGCTGCCACCACCCATCAGGAGCGATACGCCCACCATGCCCTCGAATCCTACGACTGCAATCTCCGCGGATTGCCCGTTTTCGAGAACGTACAACAACGAGACAATGGAGTCGGTGGGGAAGTACACGTACTGTTGCACGGCGCCCGACTCGTACAGAACCTCTCCCAGGTCGAGCGAAACGTGCTGAAGAAGCGGCGTCAGGCCGACCCGGACATCTGGAGGCATCTCCTCCAAAAGGTCATTGTGCGCCGCAGCAAAGCGCGGCGAAGGTAGCGTCGGTAACATGATCCGCTGCCGCGAAGTTCACCAATATTCTGTAGCAAAAAGACCTCGGGCGTACGCTATCGCACAAACGAAAGCGATAGCTATTTCTTGGCTGCGTGTGGCACGGCCGCACGGTGCGAAACGTCTTCCAGCGCCACCTTTTAGACTTCAGCCTTCCATGGGGAGCGACTCCATGTCCCCCCGCGATGACACCTTCCGAGCTTGCCGCCGACGCACTCGGCTTACTTGAACGGACGGCGCCTCCCATAAATCCTGCATGGCGCGGTCGTGTGGGTCGCCGCAACGCGGCTGGAAAGCGGCGAGACGCCGGGTGGTGCTTGACGAGACTTTGCGAACCGATTCGACAACCAAGCCAGAGCGAGAGATCGGGAACTAGACAATCCCAAGTGGGCAAACGCTAGCACCAGGGAGGTTCCAACGGCGCCCCCCAGGCACGCCGACGTCACGATGTGTGAGCCCATCCTGATTCGTACCGTTTCTGCCGCCGATTGCAGTCGTGGGACACGACCAGCCCGCGCTCGCATTGCCTCATGTGTTGAGCAAGGCTCGCGATGTCGTTCTCGACCAAGGAATTCGTGGTCGACCAGAGGCCAATGGGCTTGCAGACTTCCATGGGGAATCCCCTTCAGCGCAGCCCCAGATTTAGTTCTTCCCGAACTTTGTCTTGGCGGCGGCTGCCCGGCGTCAACTATTCTGAGCGCCGGGCGTCAATTATCTTGTGCGGTGCGGTCGAGCAAGATCATTGAGTAGTTGTCGTTGCGCTGCGTTGCCGGCGAGCCGGCAACGCAGCGCGGCGGCGGTAGCTGTCCACGTTCATCTCCAGGATCGTCGCGTGATGCACGAGGCGGTCGACCGCGGCGATCGTCATGGCCTTGTCGGGGAAGACCTCGTCCCATGCCGAGAACGGTGCGTTGGCCGTGATGGCGATGCTCTTTCTCTCGTACCGCTCTGCGATCAGCTCGAACAGCACCGAGGTCTCGGCTTGGTCGCGACGCGCATAGCTCAGATCGTCCAGGATGATCAGATCGAAGCGATCGAGCTTGGCGAGTTCCCCCGGCAATCGCAGGTCCCGGCGCGCCGCCTGCAGGCGTTGCACCAAGTCGCTCGTGCGCACGAAGAGCACCTTGTAGCCGTGGTCGATCAAGGCATGGCCGATGCCGGCAATGAGATGGGTCTTGCCGACGCCCGGCGGCCCGAAGGCGAGCAAGTTGTGCCCTTGTGCGAGCCAGCCATCGGCCTCGGCCAACGCCGTGACGTGAGCCTTGGAGACCGCTGGCACGGCGTCGAAGTCGAAGCTTGCCAGGCTCTTGTCCGGCGGCAGATGGCTGTCGATGCGTGCGCGCGCAAGCCGGCGCGTCTCACGCTCGTTGACCTCCTGCTCGAGCAGCACGCCCAAGAAGCGTTCTGCCGGCCAGCCTTCGCGGTTGGACTGCTCGGCCAAGTCTGCCCACAGCCGCTTCATCGTGGGAAGCCTCAGCTCCCCCAGCATTAGGGGTAGGCGCGCTGCATCGGCGGCGCTGCGCGAGGATGCGATCGTGTTCATGCGGCCTCCAGCAGTTCGTCGTACACCGCGGTGGCCGGCAACATGACTTCCACGAACGGCATCAATGCCGGACGCGGCGCGAACTGCGTCCGCAGCACCTCGATGTCGGGGATTTCATTGCGCTCGCCCAAGGCGCTGAGGATCCCGGCGAGCTCGGCCACCACATTGGCCCGATCCGCGAGATCGAGCAGGTTCACCATCAACCGGCAGGCCTCCCGCTCACTCAGCCGCTGACTCATGTGCTCCCAGGCCTGGGCGTATTCGCTGCGCGGGAACATGGCATCGCGCAGCATCCATCGGGCGAACGCTCCGGGCTTGCGCCGCAGCGACGGCAGCATGTGGCGCCAGTCGATGCGCTTGGGATGCTTGGTCTGGGCGCTGCTGCGCAACCGCTCGCACTCGAACACCTTCACTCCGCCCAGCCAGGCTTCGAGATGCGCGCTGTAGAGCCGAACCTTCAGCCGATGGCCGACCAGCCTGGACGGCACGCTGTAGTGGGCGGCCTTGATGCTGATCAGTCCGAACTTGCTGACCCTCGCGTCGACCTCTTCGAAGTCCACCGTTCGCCGAGCCGGCAGCGGCCGAAGGCTGGCACGCTCGACCTCCCACGTCCGAGCGCAGCGCGCGTTCAGCCGCCGCACGGTATCGGCGACGAACTGGCCGTAACCATCGAGGCTCGCGAACTCGCGTGTGCCGCGCAGCAGCAGCGACTGATCCAGCGCAGTCTTCAGGCTGCCCTGGCGCGCTTCGATCGAACCGTTCTCGTGGCTCACGCCCGGATTGTTGCGGCTCGCGCGCAGGCCGTAGTGCGCGCACAGCTCGCGGTAGCGGGCGGTGAGCTCCTCCTGCTCGGCCAGGTTGTTGAACGCCGCCGACAGACTGTCGGTGCGATGCTCTTCGGGCACACCACCGGCCATCCATAGTGCTTCCTGAAGACCGCTCGCCAGCGCCTGGAAGCTCTCGCCACCCAGCACGATGCAGGCATGGCGCCAACCACTGTGGGCGAACGCGAACTGGTACAGCCGGTGCGGCAAGGCCTCGCCGACGATGGTGATGGCCAGCTCGTCGCAGACCGTGAAGTCCGACAGCCCAAGCCGGCCGGGCGGATGCTCCTGGGCGAAGAAGATCTCGCGATCGCCACCGTGCTCGGCGCGCCACTGCCGCACCCGGCGCTGCAGGGTGCGCAACACCGTGCCGTCAAAGCGCTGCGGGTATCGAAGCTGCAGTTCCTCCAACACCGTCACCGCCATCAGCCCAGGGGCCGATTCCAGCATCGGCACGACCTCCGCCGTCCACACCTCCGTCAGCGGGTCGGCGCGCGTGCGCCAGTTGCGCGCCGGCTTCTGGGAGGGCAGCAGCACCGCCGATTCGATACGCCGCGCGCTGGCTACGCTTACTCCGGCCTTGGCAGCCGCCACCTCCTGGCTGTGCTTGCCGCGTAGTTCCTTGTACTTGGTCACTTGATGATCCGATATGCGTTTGCCGGGCAAGGTGGCTGCCTCCTCTAGAGGCAAACCACTTTAAAACCCGACCGCAAACGCACCCCGGGCGCGTGCGTCAACCGCTCACGATAGTTGTCGCTGACCGCTCAAGATAATTGTCGCCCGCCACCCCAAAGATGGATCGGTGGAATCCTCAACGGATGCCGACTCTGCAACGAGAGCGCCACGCGATGGGCTACAAGATCGGTCACCGGCCCACACCGTGGTCGCGGCGCCCTGGGCTACGCTCTTCCATTCGAGTTGCGGCTGCCCTTGTGTCTCGAACTGGGCGTTGAGTCGCTGGACGGCCAATTCCATGTTCTCGAACCCGATGTGCCGACCGAGACCGGTCCTGATGGTCCCAGGATGCACGGCAGTGGCACGCACCCCGCGCACCTTGTGGCGTCGATCGAACTCGACGGCGAACAGGATGTTTGCGGTCTTGGAGCGCGCGTAGGCCATCTGAGGTTCATACGCTGTGCGCTCGAAGTTCAGATCGTCCAGCGTGAAGTCCGCGGAGCGATGGGAAGCCGAAGACAAGACCACGACTCGGCCGCCATTCACGATCAGCGGCGCGATGCGATTGATGAATGCGAAGTGGCCCAGGTGGTTTGTACCCAACTGCGTTTCAAAGCCATCGGGTGTACGGCCCAGAGGTGTCGCCATGACGCCGGCGTTGGCGATCACGACATCGAACCGGCGCCCGTCCTCGACCAGGGCATCCGCGCAGGTGCGAACGCTTGCGAGCGACGCCAGGTCGAGCGCGACGAGCTCCAGGCCTCCGCCATCGGCGGCATCTGCAAGCACTGCTGCGGTGGCAGTCACTGCGCTGTCAATGTCTCTTGCTGTGCCGACGACCTGCGCGCCATGGGCGGCCAACGACCGAGCTGCTTCCATCCCGATACCGGACGATACGCCGGTCACAAGGATTCGCATCCCGCGCAGGTCGATGCCAGACAGCGCATCGTCTGCGGTCGACGTCGCGCCGAGCTCTGCGCGTCCAAGCTCGGAGTTGCCAAACGAATTGGTCAAAGTTCGCTTCCTTTCAATGATGAGGTGATTTCCTGGAGCGCGTAGGCACGTGCTCGGGGCCGCGTCCGCGCAACGAGGGAGGCTAGTTCTGACCTGGGCGACGGCGAGCTGCCCGCGAGAGCTCCCAGACGGCATCGGCAAACGCCTCAGGCGCTTCCTCGGGCAGGTTGTGCCCCGCGCCTTCGATGACGCGGTGCACGCGTGGCCCGCTGAACTTTGCAGCAGAGGCTTTGCCATCGTTGGCCGGCACGACACCATCGGCGCTGCCGTCCAGGGTGATCGTCGGAACCCGGATTGCGGGCAGCGCTGAGAGTCGGCCTTCTACTTCCAGATAGGCAGGGTATCCGCTCGCCGCGCCCAAGCGATGTCTGTAGGAATGAATGACCACGTCCACATAGTCTGGGTTGTCAAAAGCGGCGACGTGACGGTCCAGTGTCGCATCGTCGAAGTGCCAGTGCGGCGAGTTCCGAGTCCAGATCGTTCTGGCAATCTCGCGCCTGTTGGATTCGAGCCCCAATCTTCCCCGTTCGGTCAAGAAATAGTGCTGGTACCAGATTCCGGATTCGACGGAGGGTGCAACGGGCCGTCCGGCACTCGCAATATCCTGGATGAGATAGCTGTTCACGGAGACAAGTCCATCACATCGTTCAGGCCAGAGCGCAGCGGCGACGCAGGCAGCGCGCCCACCCCAGTCGTACCCGGCCCACACCGCCCGGCGGAGTTTCAGGGCTTCCATGAGCGCCAGCAGATCCGTGCCGATTGCGCCTTGCTGACCCGAGCGTGGCGTGTTGCTGTCTATAAAGCGAGTCGATCCATGGCCGCGAAGGTAGGGAACGATCACCCTGCACCCGCGCTGAGCGAGGTCAGGAGCAACCTTGGAAAAGCTGTCCACGGAGTATGGAAATCCGTGGAGCAGGATCACCGCGGGATCGTTCTCGCGGCCCAGTTCGAAATAGCCGACATCGAGAACTCCGGCCTGGACCTGCCTCAGGTTGCGTCCGTGCAGCCATGATCCCTGATTCGCAGACTCTGCCGCGAAGCCGGTGCGCATCGTCGGCCCGTTGGCCACCAGGATTCCTGTGGCCGTGGTCCTGATAAAGCACCGCCGGGTCGTGTTCGTAGTGTTCATGAATGACTTCTCGATGATTCGATGCTAGCCATCGGCGCTTGGCCTTGGTAGACCGCCATTGATCAACGCGATGTTGACTGGAATGCACCAGCCCGCAGGAGTTTCCAAGGTTGAATGTCACAAGATTGCGGGGTCATCCGTCTTCTGTTCTGCGAGGCAGGTAGCAAAGCCCTCTGCAAGTGCATCCCGTCATCCGGAAATCGTCTCAAGGAGCAGCCACAACCATGGTTCAGCGTGTCAACTATGTGCAGCAATCGCCGGAGCTCTTCGAGAGCTTTTTGGCATTCCATGCCGCAGCCAAGGAAGGCGTCATTGATCAGACAATCCGCGGCCTGGTTTCGATCAGGGCTTCACAGGTGAACGGCTGCGCGTTCTGCCTGGATCTGCAGGTGAAGCAGGCCAAGTTGCATGGCGAGCGGACGTTGCGCTTGAACCATGTGGCTGTCTGGCGAGAATCGTTACTGTTCAGCGCGCGTGAGCGCGCGGCTCTTGCCTGGACCGAGGCCCTTACCAGGTTGGCTGAATCGGGCGTGTCCGAGGAAAGCTATGCGAGGGTGCGAGCGGCGTTCTCGGAGAAGGAGATCTCGGATCTGACCTTCTTGGTCGTCGCGATCAACGCGTGGAATCGAATCAACATCGGCTTCAGGCCTGTGCCGGGCTCGTCGGATGCCGCTTTCGGCCTGGACAAGGCCAGGCTCACATAAATTGCCGAACTCCTAGCCAGCTACTGGCAGTTGCTGTAATATTTAGATACAGGTGTTGGCGTACACCTCCCACCCGTCTCAGGAAAGCTGTGGATCAGCACCGCCCTTGTATCTCAACTTGTGCATGTCATGTCCAGGTTCGAGGGACGGTCGACGGGTGACGTCTCGCAGTGAGCCGAAGGAACTGCATGTCCAACAAAGATGTTCGGCCGACAACGCTGATCGGCATCAAGCGTCTCGCCAAGGTGCTCAAGTCCACCAACGGCATTCCATATCTTCAAGCCCTCGACGAAGCGGCGCGGCGCGCAAGCCTGCAGAACTTCCGCCACGCCAGCAGAGTTCTGGGACTCACCAGCGCCGCCCCTCATCTGCCATCAGCCGCTTGCTGACCGCGGACGTTCGGGCAAGTCAACCCCTCATTACCTGACTGTCTTTTCGACGCGGTCGGTGCATCGCGCGCGGGCGTGCCGCGCCTCAATTCGTTCCGTGAACTCGTCTCCGTCCAACATGCATTGGAGTTGCCTCATGATTTCTTCAGCTTGCACACAACGTATGCTGAGATGGCTGCGCGCCTGTCTGATCGTGCCTGTCCTCACAGGCCTCTGCGCATGCGGAGGTTCGGGCGGGGGGGCTCCCGGTGGGGGTTTTCCTGGTCCGGGAGCTGGGACCACATGGGGCTTCTCGAGGCCGTCGCCGAGTCGACGCTCGAGGGGTTGGCTTTGGCGAGCAAGTCGGATCCGGATGGGGCGGTCGGCAGACTGCAGATCGTCGCTGACCTCGCCGATCCGACCATCAAGCGGGTGGGTCGATTTGGATGGCGCGCCACCAGCGCGTCGGTCGTGGATCAGACGGCCGTGGCGCTCAATGCGGACATGGGCGTGACCACGCGCGCGCTCCCGACACATATCTGCGGCAAGGCAACGGCAGGATCCGACTGTCGAAGCCAGGATGGCAAGGGCCCAGAGCTCAGTGACAGCGATCTTGAACTGCTCGTGCGCTACACGAGCTTGCTCGCGGTCCCTGCAACGCGGCACTTCGACGGTGAGCAACCGCTGGGAATCCATGCCGAGAAGATCCTGGCGCAGACCCCGGCGGAGACCAGCCTGCAGGTGCAGGCGGAGAACATGATGCAGTCGAGCGTCGCGCGCGGGCGTGAACTCTTTGTTCAGGCACGGTGCACGGCTTGCCACGCGGCGACGCTGCAGACCGGCAGAACGCACAGATTTGCCGAACTGAGGGGACAGACCATCCGCCCCTACACCGACATGCTGCTTCATGACATGGGCGCCGAACTGGCCGACACCTACCCGCAGGGGCGTGCGTCGCAACAGGAATGGCGGACGCCTCCTCTGTGGGGCCTGGGTCTGGTCGAGAAAATCGACGCCAAGGTTCGTTATTTGCACGATGGACGCGCCCGCACGCTCGAAGAAGCCATCCTTTGGCATGGCGGACAGGGGCAGGCCAGCCGCGATCGCTTCAAGGCCATGGATGCTGACGATCGGCGGAAGTTGATCGACTTTCTGAGATCACTGTGAACCGCCCTGTCGCTAGTGGAGGCCGATTCGTCGCCGGTTCGTTGCGGGCACGGTCAGCGCGGCTGCAGGGCAGGTCGCGCGATGGCCCCGCGAGTGCATTGGTGAGCGCCAGGAAACAGCGGGGTGCCTTCGATCCCTCTACCGGCGTGACACGGTTGGAGCCACGATCCATGCGGCCCATCCATCTTGAAGTGGTGGGCGCCGACATTCCGCTGTCGAGCGCAAGCGGGTTGGTGAATGTTGCCGCCTGCGAGCGACCTATGTCGTGCATCGCATCGAAAGCAGCTGAAGTTGATTGAATGAGGAAGACATCGACCGGCAGGCAGACTCGGTCGATGCCATTGCAACCGGCGATAGAACTGGCGCAGGACGCCGAGCACGTACTGGGAGATCACTATGCATCTGGGCAAGACCTACAGAGTTTCCGAATTCATCGTATGGACTCGGCGGCAAATCTATTTGCTCTTGGGTGTAGGGGCGATCCCGGTGATCCTCTACCAAGTCCTCGGTCTTCGGTGGCTCACCATCCCTCTCACCGTCGTTGGACTTCTTGGAACGGCGACGTCGTTCATCGTTGGCTTCAAGAATGTGCAGACCTACAACCGCACCGCCGATGCTCAGCAGATCTGGACGTCGATCCTCAACAGCAGCAGGTTCTGGGGCATCTGTATTCAAGGGTTCGTACTTCGACCTGACGATGCCCGTCAAATGATGGAGCGCCACATAGCGTGGCTGACTTGCCTGCGCTACGAGCTCAGGAAGCCAATGCCATGGGAGTCGATGGAGAAGGCGTCGAACGCCGAATACACGCACTCCTACAGAATTCCGGAGCGGGAAACGTCCGTTGACGAGGAGTTGTGCAAATACCTCAATGAAGCAGAGCTTCGTCAAATCCTGAAGGTCAGCAATCAGGCCACGCAGGTTCTGTGGTTGCAGAGCCGCGCTCTGAAACGGATGCTAGACAACGATGGCATTTCGCTGACGTCGTACATCGAGTTGAATAAAATTCTGAAGGACCTGATTGAGCAGCAGGGTAGAGCTGAGCGAATCAAGAACTTTCCCTACCCTCGGCAGTACGCCATCATCAACACCATCTTCGTATGGGCATTCTGTGTGCTTCTACCTTTCGGACTCCTTAAGGAATTCGACCTGCTCAACCAGGGGATCACTGGCTTCATGCAGGGTAGCATGGTGTGGCTGGTCATCCCGTTCAGCGCGACGATTTCATGGATGTACACCTCGCTTGAGCAGGTCGGTGAGAGCACCGAGAATCCGTTCGAGGGCAGTGCCAACGACGTCCCGATTACGCATATGGCACGAACGATAGAGCGCGAGCTGAGAGAGATCATCGGTGAGTCTGATCTTCCCGCGATTTATCAGCCCGTCAATCAAATCATTCTCTGATGATCTTTGCAAGCACTGCGGCCATACATTGGTGCGTCACGTCAGCCGATTGGGCAGTTTTGGCCCAAAGAAATTCATGTCGAGGGCACGATGGTCTCGCGAACGGCCCTGCACCGACGTGGCTGTCGCTGATGGAATCCAGAGCCTGAAGAGGGCAAACGCAGCCGCTGTGCTCGCTTGCACGCCTAAAGTCAGAGGGCCTTATTGACCATCAAGGTGCAGTCGGTGATGGATGCGCTGTGACGGGTCAGACTGTCTGCTGTCATTCGAAATTTGCTGTCGAATGACTGCGGTCGCCGAAACCTGACCTTGGCTCTTTTCTTGACGAACGGCCGGTGTAATTTGGAACTTGACCTTGCCGACGTGAGGTTCGAGTGCGACGCTCGCGTCGGGTCGCGATCGGTAACGGACGACCAAGACGAAATCGCGCGTGGGCGGCTGCCTCCCCATGTCGCGAAATGGCGTTCAGGGCCCTGAGCGGAACTTGCGAGCCGGAAAAAGCGGACCTTCCGCTGGTAGGTCTCAATGTCGCGACTCCCGTCAAACCGCGTACCAACTTCATCGGTCGTGAACCAAGCGGCCTGCGCCAAGCGTGCTCAAATCTTTGCCGGCTATGTCCATCAACAGGCTACTGCGCGTCGGACTCGATTTGATGATAAGAAACTGAATCGGCTTGCGCGCCAAATCATGGACGAGCCTCTCGATTCGCAGCACCGCTGAGTTGAGCTCGATGCCGAGCACCGATGCTATGAACGGATCGGCAATTTCGGCGTTGACCTCCTGGACTACTCGTCCAACATCCTTCTCCTCCTTCGTAATGAGGTTGAACAGAGGACGCTTTGCCAGGGCTTCGCGAGTAACGACCGATTCGAATCTCGCAGGCAGCCATGCTTCCAAAAACATCAGAGGCACGTTCTTGCGCGAACGGGTTCGGACCACGTGTACCGCCAGCGAGTCGGGTTCAATCTGCAAGGCAGCTGCGATGTGCGACGGACAGCGCACCATTTCCAATTCAAGGACTCGCACCTTTGTTTCCTCGACTACCTGTCGCAGCGTTTCGACGAAACCGAGCGTCGGGGGCGGTTTCAAGGCTGCGGCCGTAGAAGTCACGAAGGAGCCAAGGCCTTGCTCGTTGCGAACGAGACCGGCTCCCTGCAGGTCTGCCAGCGCGCGGCGCACGGTGATGCGAGAGACACCGTACTGCTGGCACAACTCCTCCTGGGTCGGCAAGCGGTCGCCGTCTGCCATCACCCCCCGCAGGATTTGCTGTTGCAGCACCACGAATAGTTGCTTGTGCAGCAATGTGCCAGCCTGGTTTGCCAGAGATGAAGCCATGTCGCGGAGTGCCCTCGAGAAAAGCCCTAAGCGTAGCAAACCTATTGCCTCCTGGCATGTTGGTATGTTGTAATGCCTGCATACCAAGTTGGCATTCTCACCACAGCATCCTCGGAGACACCATGAAACCCCTATCCGCCTTTTGTGCACTGGCCCTTGCGGCCTCTAGCGCACTCGCTCAGTCCGGAGCCTTCCACCCCACTAGACCCGTCACGCTAGTTGTTCCGTACAGCACGGGCGGTGGTACTGACGCCGTGGGAAGAATCTTCGCGAAAGAACTCGGCGAGCTCTGGGGCCAGCCCGTCATGGTCGACAACCGCACGGGTGCTAGCGGCGCGATTGGTTCCGCGCTTGTCGCCAAGGCAGCGCCAGATGGCCAGACGCTCCTGCTGTCAGTGGCCTCGATTGCCATAAACCCGTATCTGATTGCCAAGCTTCCTTACGACACCAAGACGGACTTCACGCCTATCACTCCCCTGGCGAAGCCGGTTGTAGTGATGGTGGCTGCACCCGCGTTGAAAGCCACTGACGTCAAGTCATTCATCGCTCTCGCGAAAGCAGAGCCTGGCAAGCATTCATTCGCCAGTTCAGAACCGAGCACTCGGCTGTACGGCGAACGCCTCGCCAAAGCCGCGGGCATCAAGCTTGTCCATGTGCCGTACAAAGGGGCCGGACAGTGGATTACCGACGTCGTGGGGAACGTTGTGGACACAGGCTTCGCCAGCATCACCTCGGCGCAGCCGATGATGTCGTCGCAGCGTCCGCCGAAGTCGGCGGACGTTACTGCGAGAACTGCCACGTGTCAGAAGTGATCGATGCGCCGATCAGTCCCATTGCTGAAGGCGTTCGTTCTTTCGCGCTCGACCCGGAGATGGCCAAGCTGCTATGGATTGCGAGCGAGAAACTGGTGGGTGAACACTTTTGATGTCTGCGCCCGTCATGCATCAGGTGCTGCGTAAAACTCGACGAAGAAGCGCACCGGTCCCAGCGGCTCGATGTGGTGCAGCACATCCGGCACCACGATGCCCGGCGTCTCCGGCGTGAGCGTCACGTCCGTGCCCCAAAGCTCGACAACGTATCGCAGTCGCCCTTCCAGGACATGGATCCGTGCCCACACCCCACCGCGGGTCGAGTGATCCTTGCGCAACGAGGCGGGCGCAGTGCTTTCGGTGAAAATGGGACTGGATCTATAAGGCCTGTAGTGCTCCGGCAACTCGAATCTTTCGCATCGCACGCACTCCAGGAACGCGCCCATCTGGCCCGCTCTGCCTTCCGTGGTCAACACCCAGGGGCGAGACACGAGCGGCGGATTGTGCCGGACATGCTGGCGATGCCCACATTCCAGAATGGCCACCCAATCCGACAGCTCGTCCTGCGCGAAGCCGACGATGGAACGTTGCATCTCAAACTCCTGGTTCATTGCGACGCTGTCGCCTAAAGGTCTGCGCGTGCGCCTCGGGGACCTTCGAGCGAATTAGCCATCGTATGGTTGACGTCGCGATGTCCGGCCTCGTCGTCTCGCACGGCTAGAACCACTTCGCGCAATCGGGCATCCTGGCCCAAATCCCAGTACGCAATCGCGAGTCCAGGGGCCGGAACATTCACGACCCTGCCTTCGTCGATCTCCTTCAGATAGCGTGTGTAGCTGACCACGGCCTCTTCCTCGAAGTAGCCCACCAGTCGGTGTGCGGTGCGAGCCGAACATGCGTACAGCACCAGGAAGAACACACAGAACACCGCCTGAGTCAGCAGGACCACGACACGTTCAAACCAACTTGGCTTCGCGATCTCCAAGAATGTCATCAGGTGCATGCGCTCGTTCTCGGCCTCCGCCAGGAGCTTCTGGATCCAGCCGTCATCGTCGACCATCCAGCGCAGGCACTTGAGATGGATCAGCATGCCGCCCACCATACCGGGCACAGCCGCGACCGTCTCCAGCACGATCGCTCGGTTTCCGTAGCGCTTCGCAAAGAAGGTGTCGGCCAAGAACCGCAGCGATCGCGTGATGCCCAGCGCCAGACGATCCGAGATGCCATGAGGAACGTGGTGCCTGTAGTAGCTGGATGGCGTGTCTTGCTGGGTGTTCATGAACGGAATTCTGGAAGTGGATGCACAGGAGGAGATGCTAGGAGGACGTGATCTTCTTCGGAAGGTCCTTCTTTCTCACCTCAGCGGTTCCCGGAAGGCACCCGACGCGACGCCGAACATTTGGTGTCTGCTCCTCAACACCGAAATGACTTCGCCACGTCTACCGACCCATCGCGCACATGTCTACGCTTTGTCCTGTCGATGGATGGTGGTGCGCGCAAGAGCATTCGTACCGCCAGACCAGCTCTGATCGAAACCGCCGCGGCTGTCCTGTTCGACCAAGGACACCCGCGATAGACAACGAACTGTGAGGACAGATCATGACAAAACTACTTGCGACTGCGCTGCTTTCAATCGTTGCCGCATCGATCGTCTTCTACGCGATTCAGCCGGTAGATGCCGCCGCGACGCCACAGGCATCGGACAGCCCGGTCTCGAACTCCTTCACCTCGATCGATCTGTCGATGCCGCCGCCGCAGGAACCCTTCGACAACACGCCGATCACTCCCTTCGAGACCGTCGGTGCTGCGGCCTACGAGCCGTATTAGTGCGGTGACCCCCACTGTGCGAGGCATCTTCTCCGTCGGCAGCGGCTCTTTCAACCACGCGCAATGAAGGAGTCAGCGCGCGCCGCGTCGAGAACCGCTTCCAGATGCGTTCCCAGCAACTCGAGCGGAGTGCGCTCGCCAAGCCATGCGTTGGCAGCCACGAGCCACTGGGCAGCGGCCCAACCGTCGAAAGCGCCAGATAGCTCAGCCAGCAACAGCCGCGTCGCTTGCCCTGTTCCGAGACTCTCTCGGTCCAGTTGAAACGCGGGAATCCAGAACGTCTCATTCCAATCGAAACACAGGATTTCACCTGCGGCCATCGATCTCGAGAGGCTGGCTGGGTCGCCAGAGGCCCTCGAGGCCATCAGATGGGCCAGATCATTCCCTCGCACGAGGCCACCCGTCGCCCGATACGCATTCAGGAGGGCAACGAATGCGGCGTCGCGCTTCGCCACCCCATCCGCAGAGACACGTGCTGGATGCCCACAGGGAATCGCTTGCAGAACGTAGGGATACTCATCGGCCGCACCGGTCCAGGAGGCGGGATTGAGGATGGACATCGATTTCTCCTTGGGTCTATCAGCGACCGTGGTCGACCACGTCAAAGCGCCAAAGCAGCCGGCTCAAGTAGCGTTTCCTCATGCGCACCGTCAGCAGGGTCGGGCGAGCGGGGCGCGGCGACGACGGCGACCCTACAGATCGATCTGATGCTCGAGGTTGCACACAGCGTTGCATGAGGGCCCTTTGTTGGATGAAGCGACGACCCAAATCTCGGCATGCCGACCACAAGGCCGTCCGATTTCTGCGTCGCAGAAAAGCCAATGCTAGGGATCAGCCGCTTCACACGGTAGACAGCCATCGGTGGCCACCGTGTTGCCGGAAAGGCAACGGTTGTTTGGTGCGTACCAGGCACCACTGTGAGTCCGTTCGCAGGCCTACCGGCTCATGACCTGCCTGCCTACGATGAATGTCATACGGCCTTCCGCCGTGAACCGTGCCCGACGACGCTGGATGTCGAACGGCCACTTGTTGCCAGTCGCCTGGCTGGATTGGCCCGCGCAAGCGGACCTCACTCTTGGAGATTTCGCCATGTTTTCCGTAGATGACACTTTGCAACCCACCAGTCAAAAATCCAATGACCTGGTTCCGTCCCGCTACGCGCTGCGGGTCGGCGAGATCGACGCGCTGGTGGTCAGCGACGGCGTGCTGCCATTGCCCGCCTCGACGATGGCTACCAATGCGGACCCGGCCGACTTGGCCAACTGGCTGGACCAGATGTTCATGCCGCCGGACAAGTTCGACTGGCCGCTGAACGTGATGGTGGCTCGCAGCGGTGACCAGACCATCCTCATCGACGCCGGGCTGGGCGGCCAGTTCTCGGGCTTCCCGCGCGCCGGGCAGTTTCCTCAGCGCCTGGCCGCGGCAGGGATCGAACTCGAGTCCGTGACCGACGTGATCATTACCCACATGCACATGGACCACGTGGGCGGGCTGCTGGTCCCCGGGATCAAGGAACGGCTGCGTCCGGACGTGCGTATTCACGTTGCCGCGGCCGAGGTCGCGTTCTGGATTTCGCCCGATTTCTCGCACACGGTCATGCCCAAGCCGGTGCCGGACGTGCTCCGCTCGACCGCCACGAGCTTCTACAACGAATACCGCGACCGGCTGCGGATCTTCGAGGACAGGCATGAAGTTGCGCCAGGTGTGGTCGTCCGTCTCACCGGCGGCCACACCCCGGGCCACAGCGTGGTCGACCTGGTGTCAGGCGGTGAACGTCTCACTTTCGCTGGCGACGCCATGTTCCCAGTCGCATTCGACCACCCCGAGTGGCACAACGGGTTCGAGCATGACCCCGAGGAATCGGCTCGCGTTCGTGTCGGTCTCTTCAAGGAACTGGCGCAGACCCGTGGGCTCTTGGTGGCCGCTCACCTGCCGTTCCCCTCCGTCGGCCGGGTGGCGATCGATGGCGACGCCTTTCGTTGGGTGCCGGTCATCTGGGACTTCTGACCGCGGGTCGGCGGCACGTGTCAAGGCACTGATTGCTTGACACGTGCAGCACTGCGCAATCGTTGCCTCCCCGAAGAAAGATCCTCATGTCCATCAACGACCGAGAGCCGCCGGCGCGGCGTCTCTTTTTACGCCGTGTCGGCGGCGCGTCCGGTGTGGCGCTCGCGGGTCCAGCACTGCTGGGAGGTTTCGCGAGCCCGCCCGCCACAGCACAGGACGTCGCAGTTCGCGAAACCGAGACTCGCCACTCGGCTTACTTGTCACTGGGCCCGCAGGAGGCTGCTTGCGTCGAGGCGCTGGTCAACGTGATGTGCCCGGCCGATGCGTTGACGCCGTGCGGGGTCGATTGCGGCCTGCATCTCTACATCGATCGGCAGCTTGCCGGCGCCTGGGGGCGTGGCGATCAACTCTATCGACAAGGCCCTTGGCGCCCCGGCAAACCGCAGCATGGTTACCAGTCCCCCTTGCCACCGGAGCAGCACTTCAAGGTCGGCCTCGAAGCGCTGCGCCGCGGGGCCCAACAACGCACGGGCAAAGCCGTCGAGCAACTCGAAGCGGGCGAACTCGATGCCCTGCTCCAGCACGTCGCTGCTGGTCGGATGGACGATGAACGCTTTGCGCTCAGTGCGTGGTTCAACGATTTCCTGTACCCACTGTTCATTCAGGCCTGCTTTGCCGACCCGATGTACGGCGGCAATCGCGACAAGTCTTTCTGGCGTGCCGTGGGCTTTCCTGGCCTGCCGGCCTTTCACGGCCGCAACGTGGTCCAGTACCGCGGCCTGCCCTTCCCCGGCGCGGCCAAGCCACAGTCGATCGAGGACTTCGGCTGAAGACCCACCACCCATGATTCAAAAACTCCCCAATCGGTCCGTTGTCTTCGTCGGTGGCGGACTCACCGCCGGCTTGGCTGCGCGGCAAATGATGAATTCCGGCATCGACGTGCTGGTCCTCGAGCGCGGCGCTGATCTCGCCGGCAGCGCGGCGGCAACGCTGCCCAACCAACGCGACGAATTGCGCTGGGGCGTGCGCAACAGCCTGGTGCAGAACTGGGCCAATGAGACCTACACCCTGCGCCATTCCGCTGACGAGAGCGCCCTGCCGGTGCGTCGGATGGAAGCTTTTCTCCCGGGTGAAGGCTTGGGCGGCGCGGCGAATCACTGGAATGGGCAGACCTGGCGCTGGGCCGAGTACGATCCGGCCCTGCGCACCCGCCTCGAGTCCCGATATGGCAAGGCCGCGATTCCGCGCGAGATGACGGTACAGGACTGGGGCATCAGCTACGCGGAAATGGAGCCCTATCACGATCTTTTCGAGCAGCTCTTCGGCATCGCGGGGCAGGCAGGCAATGTCGGCGGACAACTGATCGAAGGCGGCAATCCCTTCGAGGCGCCCCGAAAGCGCTGCTTTCCGCAGCCTCCGCTCGAGATCCTCGAATCCGGTCGAATCTTCAAGGCCGCAGCGCAAAGCCTCGGCTACAAGCCATTTCCGATGCCCGCGGCCAACTCGCCGCGCGCATACACGAACCCGGACGGCGCGAGCCTCGCGCCTTGCCAGTATTGCGGCCACTGCGAGCGCTTCATTTGCGAAGCCAATGCCAAGGCGACTCCAGCCCTGCTTCTGTATCCGATGCTGCAGAAGCAGCGGGACTTCATGCGCCGTTTCGAGGTTCGCCTGCACGCTCAAGTCAAGGAAATCATCTACGACAAGCACGCGAAACGGGTCACCGGCGTGCGGTTCATCGACCTCCAGACGGCCCAGGAATACGAGCAGCCCGCGGATGTCGTCGTACTGTCTGGCTTCACGATGACGAACACCAAGCTGCTGCTCGCGAGCGGCATTGGGCGGCCCTACGACCCGAAGACGGGAAAGGGCACGGTCGGGAAGAATTTCTGCTATCAGGTGATGTCGTCGGTGCCGGTGTTCTTCAAGGACCGCTGGATCAACCCCTTCATGGCCTCCGGCGCCTCGCAGATGGTCGTCGACGAGTTCAATGGCGACAACTTCGATCACGCAGGGCTCGGCTTCTTCGGCGGCGGCTACATCTACTCGAACGTGACGAACGGGCGCCCGATCAATGCACGGCTCCATCTGGCCGGAACGCCGCGCTGGGGATCGGCGTGGAAGCAGGCCAACGCGGACTGGTACGCGCACGCCTTCAATGTTGCGGTGCACGGCAGCAACTACCCGCATAGCCAGAACTATCTCGACCTCGATCCGACCTATCGCGATGCCTACGGGTCTCCGCTGCTGCGCATGACTTTCAACTTCCGCGATAACGACCATCGGATGAGCGAGTACGTCACGAACAAGGCCGCTGGCATCGCGCGTGCCATGGGCGCCACGGCCGTCGGCACCCCACAGCCCCGGCGTGGCGACTTCGACGCCCGGCAGTACCAGACGACGCACACGACGGGCGGAACGGTCATGGGCGCCGACCCTTCCACGAGCGTGGTGTCGCCCCGGTTGCAGCACTGGGATGCGCAGAACCTCTTCGTCGTGGGCGCGTCGGTCTACGCGCACAACGCGGGATACAACCCCACCGGTCCGCTCGCCGCACTGGCGCTGCGCCTGGGCGACGACCTGGTGCGATACGCCCGGCAACCGCGCATGCTTTGAGGACGCTTGCTTTGCAGACACGCCTTCTTGCCGCCTGCACCGTGGCTTTCCTGAATTTGGCGCACGGTCAATCCGCCGTGCAACCACCTCCGTCATGGACGACTTGCGCGGCATGCCATGCCGCGCAGGGCGCAGCCGCGATCGGGCCGCCGCTCGGCGGCGTGGTCGGCCGAAAGGCCGGCTCCGCTCCGGGGTTTGGCTACAGCCGCGCGATGAAGAACGCACAGATCACCTGGGACGACCCGTCGCTGACCGCCTTCCTGAGCGATCCACAGCAAGCCGTGCCGGGCAACCGGATGCCTTTTGCCGGCATTCCAGATCCCGCCGAAGTGGCGGAACTCGTCAAGTACCTCAAGACGCTGCGATAGGCAGCAGCGCTGGGCGGCCGATGGCCGCTCCCGCACCGCACCATCGCGGGAGGCCCTCCTTCCGCCGCGCGATCCCACACTGAGCCTCCCGGCAGGTGTCGCCATCGCTGTCGCCCCGAATTGATCCCTCGTGGGCCGGCGCCCCTTCGCGCAAATGCAGCGGCAGCGTTCGTGCTTTGGCCCTTCCCCACGGACGGGCACGTGGTGGCGTCGGGGCAATTCACAGGCCCGGCGGCCGGTCTTTCCAAAATTACGCTCCGCTTCGTTTCGTATTCAAAATACAATTGTTCACGATCGTTCGTTTGAGCGAGCGATGTGAGCAACCCGCGCCATGTCCAAACACCAGGATTCCCCCCTTCCCGCCGAGCCGCCCCTGGGCCGGCCTCGCAGCCCGGACGTCACGCAGGCGGTGCGCGCCGCTGCGCTCGCCCTGGCCTGCGAAGGCGGTATCGGCCACGCCACACTGGGGCGCATCTCCGAGTACAGCGGCGTTGCGAAGACAACCATCTACCGCCGGTGGCCCAATGCAGCCGCCATCGTGATGGACGCCTTCCTCGAAGACATCATCCCGCTCATCCGCTACCGCCGAAAGGCCGACATACGGGCGACCTTCATCGCCGCTTTGGAGGAACTTGCCCATGCGCTTCGGGGGCCCCGTGGCGATCTGTTGCGCCACCTGCTTGGCGCGGCGCAAAGTGATGCCGACCTGCAGAAGGCGTTCGTCGACCTGTGGATCGCACCGCGCCGAGCGCAGGCGAAGGAAGTCATTGCCGATGCCAGGACGCGCCGCGAACTGCGTGACGACCTCGATGAAGATGTCTTCATCGACACGCTTTTCGGTGCCGTGTACTACCGGCTGCTGATCCCGTATGCGGAGGTGACGGACCGGTATGTCGCAGCGTTGGTCGATCAGGTCCTGGCCGGCGCAGCCTCGCGCGACCGCCAAACTCCGCCCGAGCTGGCGAGCCACGGAGGAGACAAATGAGACCTCGCCCGGGTCACGAACGCGCCGGTCCTTCCACGCGGGCAGCATCCAGCATCGCGCCTCCCGCGTACCGCCCTGGTACACCCCGCGTTGACGCAGGCCCGATCGTTTCACAGGCGGAGCCTGACCCGGCGTCGGCAGAGATCCGCTGGTACTTCGGCGCTTTCGTTGTCTGGGAAGCGCAGCGCCGGCTCGAGCGGGCCGGCGAGGCTGTGCGGGTCGGGCCGCGTTCTTTCGACCTGTTGCTGCAACTGATCAAGCGGGCCGGCGAATTCGTGAGCAAGGACGAGCTGCTCTCGGCGGTCTGGGCCGGCGTCGTGGTCGAAGAGGCCAGCGTGCGCGTCCACATGTCCACGCTTCGCAAGGCGCTGGGCGAGCCGGGTGAGCGCGACGACTGCAAGGAGTGGATCTCCAACATTCCCCTGCGTGGCTACAGGTTCAACGGTCGCGTCCGGCGCGAGGCGGCCGACACCTCGATCAAGGCCGAGCCCCGACCACCCGCCCCCGCCTTCACCCCGCTGCCGGTCCGTCTGACTGAACTCGTCGGCCGCGACGCCGAACTATCGCGGGTTCTCGCGTCGCTGGAAACCTGCCGCCTGGTCTCGATCGTCGGCACAGGCGGCATCGGCAAGACCCGTCTCGCGATCCACGCCGCGGAGAGTCAGCAACGCATGCACGCCACGGAGGTCGCCTTCATCGACCTCTCGCCGCTGATCTCCGCGGATCACGTGCTCGGTACCTTGGCGCGCTCCGTGGGCGTGCCCGCCGACCTGCCCGACTCCGTCGGCGCCATCACGCAAAGCCTGATGGGCCGCGACGTACTCCTGCTGATCGACAACTGCGAGCATGTGGTGGATTCGCTGACCTTGCCGATCACCGGCTTGCTGTCCGCGCTGCCCGGTCTGCGCATCCTCGCAACCAGTCGCGAAGCGCTTGGCGTGACCGGCGAGCATGTCTTGCGGTTGCAAGCGCTTGCGGTTCCGGATGCCGAACAGGTCTCGCTCGCCCAGGCAATGCATTGGCCCTCGGTCGAATTGCTTGTCGAGCGGGCCAAGGCGGCGGGTGCGGGTGCGTTCGACGATTCGCACGGCCCCTTGCTGGCGAAGATCGTGCAGCAGGTCGACGGCATCCCCTTGGCGATTGAGTTGGTGGCAGCGCGCCTGGGCGTCCAGCCCGTCGGCGATCTCGCGCGGAGGCTCGACGACCACATGCGCCTCTACGCCTTCAGCCGTGCCGCACTTGCGCGGCACCGGACGCTGGCGGCAGCCCTGGACTGGAGCATCGCGCTGCTGAGCGAGGTGGAACTGCGGCTCTTTCGGTGGTTGTCGGTGTTCCGGGGGCGCTTCGATGTCGAATCTGCGCTCGGCGTCAGCGCCGCCGGCATGGACACCGAAGTGGCTTTCGACGCCCTGATCTCGCTGGTCAACAAGTCGCTGGTCTTTTTCGACAGCAGCGATGCCGTCGCACCCTATCGCCTCCTCGAAACGACGCGAAGCTACGCCGCTGCGCTTCTTGCGCAGAGCGATGAGCGTCCGGCGTTGCTGCAGCGTCATGCAGTGCTCATGTGCGACCTCATGAAGGCCGCGGCCGCCGAACTTTCGGACCTGACCGAACAGGCCTGGGCCGACCGGTACGCTCACCGACTGGACGACGTGCGCTTCGCGCTCGAAATCTGCCTGACCCAGCAGCCCGATGCGAAGATGGCCGCCTCGCTGGTGACGGCTTCCGCCCCGCTGTGGTTCCATCTGGCCCAGGTGGTGGAATATCGAGACAGGATCTCTGCGGCGCTCGAACTGGTCGACCGGCAATCTGCACCGGACACCGAAGCAGCGACCTGGCTCAATACCGCCCTGGTCAGCGCTCTGCTTCACACCGGCAGGTCGACACCCGAGCTGGGGGCCGCAGCGGATCAGGCCCTTGCCGGAGCGCTCGCGGTCAAGGTGCCGGTGCTGGAACTGCAAGCCCGTTGGGGGCGCTGCACGCACGACATGTTTCGCGGCGAGTATGCGCCGGCATTGGACCAGGCGCACACGCTCATGGCGGCTGCGCAATCCTGGTCCGACCCCGCCGCGCTCAATCTCGCTCACCGCGTAATGGCGATGGCGAACCATTTTTCTGGTCGCTTCGATGTGTCGAGGCAGCACAGCGAAGCATCGGTGCAGATCGGCGGCGGCCTGGGCCATGCCCGGGCGAACATGGTGGGCGTGAACGCCATCGTCGCGGCCAAGGCCATGCTGTGTCGGACTCTCTGGATGCAAGGGGAGACGGAGAAGGCGCTGGAAGAAGCCAGCGACGCAGTCGCGCGTGCGCAAGCGGCCGGAAGGTCTGTGTCCCTGTGCTCTGCGCTGTACGGCGCCTGCCCGGTCGCCCTCTGGGCGGGCGAGTTCGAGCTCGCCGGCAGGTGGGGGCACCTGATGATGGACGAGGCGCAGCGCAGGGGCCTGGTGGGCTGGTTGCGCTATGCCGAATGGTTCTCCCAGGGCCTTCAGCTGCACGTCGCACAGGATCGGAACCCTTTCATCCGCGAAGTGGCCGGCTGCCTTGCGACCTATGACGCACCGCGCAGGGAGATGCTCGCGACCTTCTGCATCGACTGGGTCGACGACGAACTGATCGCCCGTGCCGCGCGCGCGGAAAGCCCTTGGGTCGAAGCGGAGGTCTGGCGCGCTGCCGGTTGGCGCGCCGAATCAAGTGCGAGGACCGACGAAGCGGAGGTCTTCTACCTGAGAGCCGTCGAGACCGCCAGGCGGCAAGGCGCCATCGCCTGGGAACTGCGTGCGGCGCTGAGCCTGGCGAGCATGTGGGCGAAGCTGGGCCAACCGGAGCGGGCCACGAAGCTGTTGGATGAGAGCTGCGCCCGGGCGCCATCCGACGGCAAGAATGCCGTGCTGGCTCAGGCTCGCCGGCTGCGTGAGCAGATCGCTCATCGCTGATCCGCCCCGGCACACAGCCCATCCAGCGCTTCGGCTGCGCGCAGTTCCCAGGCGCGCGCGCCTTGCGCGCCCGCAAGCGCCCGGGCGCGCAGGTAGAACGTCTCGGCCTCGACCGCGTTGCCCTGCTGTTCGAGGCGCCGGCCTGCGGCACGGAAAACTTCGGCGGCACTCCACTGCCCTTCGCCTCGCATCGCGCGGTCCACCAGGTCATCGTCCAACCATGCATCGCAGAACGTGACCATCATCTCTCTGCGGGGTTCGTCCATGCCCAGGACCCTGGGGGCCACGGCATCGATGTGCGCGCCCGGGTCATCGACCTCGACGAGCTTCAATGCATCGTCGTAGCAAAGGGCCCAGGCATGCCAGTAGGCAAAGCCCTTGGACCGGGTTTCTTGCAGCATCACGTCGATCCATGCGCGGGCCGCCGAGCGCTCGCCGGCCCAGACGGCCATGGGACAGATCCAGAACAGCGCCACGCACACGGACAGCGTGTGCCCCAGCGCCTCGGCCTCATCCATGCACCGTATCGCAGTGTCCATGGCAAGTCGGCTGTCGCCCTGGATCCACAGCGTCCTGGCAAGAATCGCCAACGCGGTGGTGCGCGCATCGGGCTGGAACGCGTTGGCATGGTTGTACCGGGTCGCGTCGTCCACGTCCGCCGCGGCTTCGGCGTGCACCCTGGCTTCGGCGAACGCGCCGCAAAAATGACTGGCGAGCGCCAGCATCCGGTGTGACAGATTGCGCGTCACCGCGCTGGTCGAATGCCTTGCGAACTCGCTCAGGATCTCGGCGTGTCCCAACGCCGGTGCATACGCGCCGCGCGTGATGTTCAGCGCGCAAAGGCCCCATCGGGCCTGGAATTCAAGGGTCTTCACCTTGAACTCCAGTGCGCAGGCCAGCGCCCGTTCGCAGGCCTGCGTCATGTCCGGTACCGTGCCGCCGGTGTGCCACAAAGCGTTGTAGAGCGCGATTTCCAGCCTTCCCGCCGTCAGGCGATCGGGCACCTTCTGAGCGTCGACATGGTCCAGCGCAGCGCGTACCCGATCCCGGTATTCGCTGACTTCGGACATGCGGAACCACAGCGGCGCCGACGCGACCGTGAGCGCGCCCGGAATCGTCATGTCCTCGTGATGGTCCATGCAGCTGTCCAGTGCGGCTCGTACGTCGTCCAGATAGCCTCGGTAGCGCTGAGTCCAGGCATCGGCGTCCAGCGCGGCCAGGTCCGCGGTCGCAATGCCCATCAGGTCCAGCATGAAGAGGGCATGGCTTTTCGCGACCGAGTCTCGCTCGCCCGCACGCACGAGCAGCACATGCGCATAGCTGCGGGTGGTGTCGAGCAGGCGATACGGCGAATGCGCCGCCTGATCGGCGTCGTACACGACGAGCGACTTGCTGGCCAGACCCAGCAAGGCGTCGGACGCCACGTCCGGGTCGAGCGCGTTGGCTGCCACGCTCAGTGCCGCCTCGATGTCGAAAAAGGCGCGGAACACGGACAGCCTCCGAAACAGCAGCAGTTCGGGGTCGCTCAGCAGGCCGATGCTCCAGTCCAAGGTCGCGGCGAGCGTGCGGTGTCGCGCAAGCACGGCGCGTCCGGCCGTCGAATGCAGGCGCATGTGGTCATCGAGCCTGAATGCCAAGTCGCTCGCGGGCTGAGCCCCGAGCCGGGCCGCGACCAGCTCGATCGCCAGCGGGATGCCGTCCACTTGGTGGCAGATCCTTGTCAACGGACCGCTGCTGGCGTCGTCGAATGCGCTGGCACCAGCGGCCTCGGCTCTCTCGACCAACAGGCGCACCGCTGGCGAGCGCAACGCATGCGCCAAGGAGCTGGGTCGGTCACTGTGGACCGCCAGAGGCATCAGACGGAAGACATGCTCGCCTCCCACGCGAAGCACTTCGCGGCTGGTCGCAAGGATCTTCAGCCGGGGCAACGCTGCCAGGAATCTGTCCAGGAGGGGGGACAGCCTCTCGATGACGTGCTCGCAGTTGTCCACGAGAAGCAGTGTCGCTTCGCCCTCGAGGCTCTGGACCATGGCCTGTTCGATGTCCGGCATGCCGCCGCGCACACCGATAGCGCGCGCCATCGTTGTCGGCACATGGTCCTGCGAGGTCAGGGGCGCGAGGTCGACGAAGCGGACCTGGGCTCCCCACAAGTCTCGGTAGCGCGCAGCGACACAGATGGCTACGCTGGTCTTCCCCACGCCGCCGGCACCCGCGACCGTGACCAGCCTGCTTGCGGCAAGCATGGCGAGCAGGCGTTCCAGCTCCACGTCCCGTCCCACAAGCCTGGAGAAGCGGGCGGGCAACGCCGCGGAAGTGCCCCCCTGAGAGGCATGGATCGATGGCGCGACGCCGGCGATTTGCACCAACTCTCCATGTACTCGCCCCAAAAAGCGATAGCCGCGCAATGGAATGTTGGCGATCCACTCCAGGCATCCGTCCTGAGCGCCCGGCGAGCCCAAGGCCTTGCGGAGGATCGACATGTGGACACGAACGCTCGCTTCGTCGACCACCACATCCGGCCAGACGGCTGCGAGCAGTTCATCCTTGCCGATGACCTCACCGGCGCGACCCACGAGGGCAATCAACAGGCCAATTGCGCGCGACCCGAGCCGCACCGGCTGCCCGTCGCGCTCCAGCCTTTGATCGCCTTCCCACAGGGCGAAGGTGCCGAAGCGCCAGCGCCGGACCTCAGACACGGACCAACCCGCGCTGCGTCGCCTTGACGGCGACTTGGGCTCTCGAACTGACCTGCAG
Source organism: Variovorax sp. J31P207 (assembly GCF_030316965.1). Taxonomy (NCBI): domain Bacteria; kingdom Pseudomonadati; phylum Pseudomonadota; class Betaproteobacteria; order Burkholderiales; family Comamonadaceae; genus Variovorax; species Variovorax sp. J31P207. The sequence goes on along the minus strand of NZ_JASZYN010000002.1, from coordinate 778,258 downwards.
CTTCTCGTAGATGTTGGAGACGTGTGTCTTGACGGTATTGGCGGAGATGTCCAGCTTGCGCGCGATTCCCTTGTTGCCATCGCCTTTCACCAGGAAGCGCAGCACGTCCTCCTCTCTGGCCGTGAGGTCCATGCGCGGCCTGCCACGACTGACGAGGGTCCGCATACGACTGCACAGATAGAGAGAGCCTCCGCCCACCACGTGGCGGATGGCATCCATCAGTTCAGCCGGATTCGTGTCCTGGCGCAGTAAGCCGTGCGCCCCGCTGTCGATGGCCCGGGCAACCTCGACCTCCTTGTCGCGGTGCGTCACCACGATGATCCGCGGCGGTTCAAGACCGGAGCGCACATTCTGGCGCTCGAATGTCGAGGCCAGAAGACTCAATCCGCATTCGTAATCGGCCACGATCACATCGACGACGCCCTCGCCGGCCTCCTGCCCTGCTCGCACGTCGAACCCAGGTTCCTGCCCGATGATCGACACGAGTCCGGCCATGGCAAGCGGGTCTCCATGACATACGCGGATGCACAAACTGGCGGAACTAGTCACGACGTCGCCTCCAGCAGCAGGCCGCGGCGGGATGCCTCGGCGATCACGGCAGTTCTGGTCGACTCGCCGAGCTTGCGCAGCAGCCCCTTCACGTGCGTCTTGACCGTGCCTTCGCAGATGCCCAGACGGCGGCCGATGTCCTTGTTGGCGAGCCCATGCGCAATGAGTCGGAGCACTTCCAGCTCACGAGCCGTCGGCACAGGCGCCGTCAGATGGTCCAGCAACGGGTCGGCCACCGAATGGGACAGGTACCTGCGCCCCTCGGCGACGCAGCGGACCGCCTCCGACAGCTCTTCGGCCGAGCAGTCGTGCAGAAGGTAGCCTCGCACCCCCGCGTCCACGGCGCGGCGAATTTGCCACCCTGTGCGCTGGTCGGTGACGACGAGGCACAAGTTCAACACCAGGCCCTGGCGGCCGGGCGTGGCGTTCGTTGCCTTGTCAATGCCTGTCGCGTAGTCCGTGACTAGCACGTCGACGCCATGCTCGTCATCGGCGGTGCCCGATCGAACTACAAGGTCGGCGCGAGAGCGCAGCAGCGATGCAATGCCGGCGGACACGTACGGGTCGCGATGCGCGACGACGACACGGATCTGCCTGGCTTGGGTCGGCGCTGTCATGGGCTCGGTCCTTCTGAGAGTCATGGATGAAGTCTGCGCAATCGGCGACCACGCCGCCAGTTAAGTCGTGTCAAGCCTTGTTATCGATCGGGGCGCACCGGGGTCGACGGCGTGGCGTCCTCCGGGGCGGGCGCCATCGTCGGATACGCCGCGTCCCGACAACGACCGACTGCGCCGCAGAGCAAGACGATGGCGCTCCCGGATGTGGGCTGCAGCGCCTCGGCGGCGGCAACCACGGCTCCGGCGCCGAGCGCGATCGTCAAGGCGACGGCGCACGCGACGCGCTTGAGCCACTCCATCAGGGGCGCCCCGCCCGTGCCTCGACCGCGTCTGCGGCCTCGATGATCATTCGGCTCACCAGCTTCGGCCGGGAGGTCATGACCACGTGCGAAGCGCCCTTGACGACGACCGTCTTCACCGACTTCGCTCGCTCGGCCATGAATGCCAGCGCGGCAGGCGGGATGTTCTTGTCACGGTCGCCGTAGATGAACCATGACGGAATGGTCTTCCAGGCAGCTGAAGGCGCCGCTTCGCCCAGCGCGCCCTCGGTGATGGGGCGCTGGGCCACCGCCATCAGCTGGGCGGCCGCCGGTGCCACGTCGTCGGCAAACTGCTTGCCGAACTTGTCCTGCTGGATGTACAGGTCCTTGGCACCGTCCGGCAAGACCACCGGCGCGGCGAGCGTCGGACCGAGCGTGCTGCCGGGAAACTTGCCCGACAGGTCGACGGCCGACTCGCCCACCTCGGGCGCAAACGCGGCAACGAAGACCAGGGCCTTGACGTTGGTCTTTCCAGCCGCCGCGGCAGAAATCACGGAGCCGCCATACGAATGCCCGACCAACACGACCGGTCCCGGGATCGAACCCACGATCGCGGCCACATAGTCTGCATCGGACTTCAAGCCGCGCAGCGGGTTGGCCGCCGCGACGACGGGAAAGCTGCGCGCACGAAGGTCGCGCGCAACCTCGTTCCAGCTGGCTGATTCCGCGAACGCGCCGTGGACCAGCACCACGGTGGGTCGGGTCGCAGGAGCCCCCGATGCGGCCGCGCTTGCTGGCGCCGAAAAATGCAGCGCGATGATGCCGATGGCGGCGAATGCACGTGCAAGGCTGGAGAACTTGTTCATATGGATTTCCTTGGAAAAATGGCCCGAATCAAAACGGACGGCCGGGCCCGGTTCGCGAACATCAAGACACCGTTTGAATCCTAGGTTTCGCATCTCACTGGCGGTAGGCCTGCGGGAGGTATCGCCGTGTTGCATGCGAGGCATCAATGCGCGAGTCGTCAGGCGCGCAGGTGGAGAGGAAGCCACACGCTGAACTCGGCGCCACGGTCCAACCCTGCGGAGGTCGCCTTCACGAAGCCACCGTGGGCGACTGCAAGGCCATGAACCAGCGCGAGGCCTGCGCCCAGGCGACCGCGGAACCCGCCGGCTTCGGTGTCGGCCTGGCTGAACAGGCCGAAGACGTCCGGCAGGAACTCTTGCGCGATGCCGCAGCCGCTGTCCGCCACGGAAAGTCTGGCAAAGCCATTCTCCGAGGACAAGCGCACAAACACCTCCGCCCCAACGGGCGAAGATTTCATGGCGTTGTCCAGCAGATTGCCGACGATCTGCTCCAGCGGGATCCGATCGGCATGGCAGATCAGCGGGTCGGTCGCCTTCCTCTCCGCGCGGATGCGGCCCGAGGCCCAGCGTGCGCTCGACGCAGCGACGAGGTCGAGCACCAGCGCGCCGAGGTCGACCTCGTCGTGGCGCAGCGCCGGTTGGCCGGTACCCACGGGCGAGAGGCCCGACGGATTGGCTCTCATCTGGAGAACATTCGGAGGCTGCCTCACTGTGTGCGACATGACGGCCAACGCCCGGGTCGCACGGCGAAAAATCGTTGCCCAGCGAGTGTCGCTTGGGGTCTCCGGGGCCGATTGCGTGCCCCACATGTGATAAAGCTTCACGAGGAATCCGTGCTTCTTAATGCGGCGGCCCCGGCATCATCGCGTCGGGGCGCCTCGTTGATGAACGACGTCGTTCTTGCGACTGGACCCGATCGTAGGCAGCCGCTCTCCCCATTGGAAGACCGTCGCGGCGACGCACCGTGTTGCCGACCGCACACCAATCCCCATGAGCGGCCGATGGGCGCGTCGTTCGCGATGGCAAGACGCTTCGTTCGCGGGAACGGGGTTCCGAGAAAGCCTCCCATCGCATCCAATGGATCGAGACACCAGCAGCGGTAGCCCCCTCGTGGGGCCAGCCCCCGGACAGGCGACCCGAATTTGCACCTCTGTCACAAGACATCGTGCTGATTCGTCTTGTCTTTGCTGGTACATGTGCCAGCGGCCCATAGGGCTTCACCCCTTTCACTGGATCGTTGAATGAAAACGTCTACTTTCGAGGCACTTCCCATTGCGGGCGGCGTGGCCATCGGCCGCTCCGCGCCTCGCCGGTCCTCGAGGCTGCGCGTGGAAGCTGTCGCGATCGGGCGCCGCCGCGTCGACCTGAATCGAAAGCGAGCACCGCGGAGGCCGGCGAGTGGGTGATGCGGGCGACATCGCGGCTCGCTCTCGTCCGTCGGAAGCGCATGCCGGCACCCTGCAGGGGTCGAGCGAAGTCCGGTGGCGCTTCGGCGCGTTCGTCCTCTGGGAGGCCCAGCGCCGGCTCGAAACCCTCGGGCGAAGGGTGCGCCTGGGCTCCCGCTCGTTCGAACTGCTGCTGCAACTGCTCCGGCGCGCGGGCGAACTCGTGAGCAAGGAGGATCTGCTCGCCACTGTCTGGGCCGGGGTGGTGGTCGGGGAGTCCAGTGTCCGCGTCCACATCTCCACGCTGCGCAAGGCCCTGGGCGAGCCGGCGGAAGCTGACAACTGCAAGGAGTGGATCTCCAACATCCCGCTGCGCGGCTACCGTTTCAACGGGACAGCGTTTCGCGAGGAGGTTGGCATCGAGACCCCCGGCCGCCCGTCGGCCGAGACCCTGCCTTCGCCTTCGTTCACGAAGCTGCCGGAGCGCCTTACCCGGCTCATCGGCCGCGATGCCGACATGGCACGCATGCTGGCGGCGCTTGCCACCCGGCGGCTGGTCACGATCGTCGGTGCCGGCGGCATCGGGAAGACCCGTGCCGCCATCTGGGCGGCGGAGTGCCATGCAGAGCGCACGGGCATCTCGCTCGCCTTCATCGACCTCTCGCCGCTGGTTTCAAAAGCGCATGTCGCGAGCACGATGGTGCGGTCGCTCGGCGCACCGGCTGACACCACCGACACGACGCAGGCCATCCTCCAGCGCCTGGCAGGCCGGGATGTGCTCCTGTTGATCGACAACTGCGAGCACGTGCTGGATTCGCTGACGCCGCTCGTTGCCGAACTGCTCGGCGCCCTGCCCGGCTTGCGCATCCTTGCAACCAGCCGGGAGGCCGTTCGGATCGAGGGAGAGCACGTCGTCCGGCTGGCGCCGCTCGCGTTGCCGGGCGCCGAATGCGCCGGCTTGGCGGAGGCCCTGGCTTCGCCTGCCGTCGAGCTCCTGGTCGAGCGTGCGATGGCAGCTGGGGCGCGCACGTTCGAAGAGTCGGACGGTCCACGGCTCGCCGCAATCGCGCGGCAGGTGGATGGCATCCCGCTGGCCATCGAACTGGTCGCGGCACGACTGGGCGTGCAGTCCATCGCGGACCTTGCGCTCCGGCTGAACGACCACATGCGGCTCTACTCCGCAGGCAGCAGGTCCGTGCTGCCCCGACACCGAACGCTCGCGGCAGCGCTGGACTGGAGCATCGCGTTGCTGGACGATTCGGAGCTGCGGCTCTTTCGCCGGCTCTCGGTCCTCCGGGGCCGCTTCGACGTCGAGTCGGCGCTCAGTGTCACTGGGGCAGACATGGATGCCGAGATCGCCTTCGACGCGTTGATTTCGCTCGCCAACAAATCGCTGGTGTCCTTCGACAACAGCGACGCAGTCGCCCCCTACCGGCTGCTCGACACGACGCGAAGCTACGCCGCCCGCCTGCCTGGCGTCCCCGAAATGGGCGCCGCGCCGGCCATAACAAACCTTGACAGCGCTTAACTGGCCTCGGCATGGCTTTGCGCGCAGAGTGGCCACTTCGCTTTCATGAGGGATTCGGGACGCCCGCATCCCTCCAACCGAGAAGCCGCCAAATGACAACCTCTGCCCTACCCTCACCGCCGGCCGTCCCCCTCGCGCCGCGCGCAGACCCGCTGGCCTCCAGCTTTGCCACCAGCTACGCGGGGGTGGTCGCCTTCATCGCCGTCGTCGCGGAAGGCAGCTTCGCGCGCGCCGCCGATCGCCTGGGCATCGGCCGATCCGCCGTGAGCCGCAGCGTCCAGAAGCTGGAAGACCAGTTGAACGTCCGCCTCTTCCTGCGCACCACGCGGAGCACGACGCTGACGCGCGAAGGCGACCTGTTCTACGCCAATTGCCACACCGGGGTCGACCGCATCGTCCAGGCCGTCGAGGAGATGCGCGATCTCCGGCAAGGCCCACCGCGCGGTCACCTGCGCATCAGCGCCGCGGTTGGGTTCGGCCGCCGGGTCGTCGCTCCCCTGCTGGGCGAATTCCGCGCTACTTACCCGGACGTCACCATCGACCTGCTCCTGAACGACAAGCCGACCGACTTCACGTCGGACCGGGTCGACATCGCGTTTCGCAACGGCCGCATGGAAGACGCCCAGATCATCGCCAAGCAGATCATCCCCATGCAGCTTCTGCTCTGCGCCTCCCCCGCCTACCAACAAGCCCACGGACTGCCCGCCACCGTGGAAGCGCTGGCCGGCCACGAGTGCATCAACTTCCGATTTTCATCCGGTCGAATTTTTGAATGGGAGTTCAAGGTCGCCGGGCAGTTGCGAAAGTTCGTTCCCGCGGCCAAGCTCACCTACAACGACGCGGACCTGGTGCTCCAAGCCGTGCTCGAAGGACATGGCATCGCCCAGTTGCCCGGCTACCTCGCTTGCGAGTCGCTGAGAACGGGCGCGCTGGTCCCGTGCCTGACCCAGTACGCGCCCGACGACAGCGGTCACTACATCTGCTACCTGAGCCGGCAGCACCTGCCCTCGCGCATGCGGGCGTTCATCGACTTCATGACCCTGAAGATCCGGGCCGCCGACCTGGACTGCCTCACCGATCTCGGCCAGGTATCGCAGGCAGACGCCGCCATTGGTGCCGAGGCGACAACAGCGTGAGTCCCTGCGCGGATCTACCCCCGTGCCCTTGGCGAACCTAGCATTTGAACCGTTCCACGGCCCATTCCCAGAGTTCTCGCACCGTGGTCCGACCCTTCACATTCAACCGCAGGAAACCATGAAGACCACACAGAACCCCTCGCGCCGACGCCTGATCGCGACCGGCGCTGCCGTCGCCACAGGAACCCTCGCGTTCGGCATGCAAGAAGCCGCTGGCGCAGCACCCCTCAACCGTTCGACCCAACCTCGGAGCCATTCCATGACAAGCAGCACCATCACCACCCCAGACGGAACGCAGATCTACTACAAGGACTGGGGCGACGGCCCGGTCGTCACCTTCTCCCACGGCTGGCCGCTCAATGCCGACGCATGGGATGGGCAGATGCACTTCCTCGCGCGCAACGGCTTCCGGGTCATCGCACACGACCGGCGCGGCCACGGCCGGTCGACCCAGTCGTCGTCGAACAACGACATGAACGGCTATGCCGACGATCTCGCTGTGCTCTTCAACGCACTCGACCTGAAGAAAGTCACGATGGTCGGCCACTCGACCGGCGGTGGCGAAGTGGCCCGCTACATCGGGCGCCACGGCACCCAGCGCGTGGCGAAGGCCGTGCTCATCGGCGCGGTGCCGCCGATCATGGTGAAGTCCGCGGCGAACCCGGAAGGGCTGCCAATCGACGTGTTCGACGGGCTTCGCGCCGGCGTGGCCAGTGATCGCTCGCAGTTCTACAAGGAATTCGCCCTCCCCTTCTACGGCGTCAACCGCCCGGGCTCGAAAGTGTCGCAGGGCGTGCTCGACCAGTTCTGGCTCTGGAGCATGCAAGTCGGCCAGAAGAACGCCTACGAATGCATCAAGGCCTTCTCCGAAACTGATTTCACCGAAGACTTGAAGAAGATCGACGTGCCGACCCTGATCATGCACGGCGAGGACGACCAAATCGTGCCCATCCACGATTCCGCGAAGAAATCCGTCCAGCTCATCAAGGGGGCCAAGGCGATCTACTACCCCGGCGCGCCGCACGGGCTCACCACCACGCTGCAAGACAAGGTGAATGCCGACCTGCTTGCATTCCTGAAGAGCTGAGCCGCGAACAGGACCGACCGACTTCCATCTTGCACCATGCTGAATCTATTGCTGCAAACCACGATCGAAGGTGATCCGGACGACTGGAACATTGCGCGTTTCAGTCGCCTGGGTTCGTTCCTCTCGCAGCTGCACGACGACGACGGCCGGCCCGCCTTTCGGGTGACGGCGCGCGATCGCACGCCGCGCGCTGCTCCCGACCCCGTGCTTTCGAACCTTGATGAATCGGACTTCGACCAGCTCTGGTTGTTTGCCGTCGATACCGGCGACGGCCTGACGCCGGAGGATTGCGCGAGCATCAGCCGGTTCCGGCGTCGGGGCGGCGGCCTCATGGTGACGCGCGACCACATGGACCTGGGGAGTTCGATCTGCAACCTGAGCGGGGTCGGGGCCGCACATCACTTCCACAGCCGCAACTGCGAGCCCGATGCGGGCCGTCAGTGCGTCGACAACCCGTTCTCCTCGCATATCTCCTGGCCCAACTACCACTCGGGCGCGAACGGCGACTACCAGCGCATCCGCTCGGTCGGCAGCATCCATCCGGTGATGCGGGACAGGCGCTCGGCGACCGGCGTGATCCAGTACCTGCCCGCGCATCCGCACGAAGGCACCGTCAGTGCACCGCCCGGCGACTCGAGCGGTCGCGTCGTCATGGAAGGACAGAGCTCCGTGTCGGGCAGGCGCTACAACATCGCTGTCGCCTTCGAGCACTCCGAGCATGGCGGTAGGGCCATCGCGCAGTCGACCTTTCACCATTTCGCCGACTACAACTGGGATCCTTCGGATGGCTGTCCCTCCTTTGTGACCGAGCCCGCCGGCGATGGGATCGTCCGCTTCTCCGAAGCGTTGCGCTCCACGAAGCAGTACGTGCGCAACATCGCGTTCTGGCTCAACGCAGAACAGATCTCTTGAGGAAGAACCATGCAGGACCCAGTCCGGATCACCACCGCCGGGGGCAGCTTCGCCGCCTATGTCGCCCGCCCGCAGAAGCTCCCGGCACCGGCGATCGTCGTCGTTCACGAAGTCTTCGGCGTCAATGCCGACATTCGCCAGTCCTGCGATGAACTCGCGGCGCAAGGGTACCTGGCCATCTGCCCTGACCTGTTCTGGCGAATCGCACCCGGCGTCGAACTCTCCGACGGCACGGAGGCGGAACGCGCTCAAGGCCAGGCGCTGTACAACGCCTTCGACCTCGATGCCGGCGTGGACGACATCGTCGCCACCCTGCGGGCCGCTCGAGACATGCCGGACGTCACCGGCAAGGTCGGCGTGGTCGGCTACTGCCTCGGTGGCCTCCTTGCCTTTCTCACGGTCGCCCGTGCGGGTTGCGACGCAGCGGTGGCCTACTACCCCGGTAACGCGGACAAATATGCCCGGGAGGCGAGCCGGATCGCCAGTCCACTGATCGTTCATCTAGCGGAAAAAGACGAGTACATCCCGACCGATGCGCAACGGGAGATCGTGGCTGCCCTGGCGGAGCGCCCGCAGGTGCAGGTCTACAACTACCCCGGTCGTGGCCACGCCTTTGCTCGGCATCGCGGCATCAGCTACAACGCCGAAGCGGCGGCCTTGGCCAACGGCAGGACCGCGGCCTTCCTGGCCCTCCATCTGCAGAAACACTGAGGCCCCAAGGGCGCGTCAAGGCTATCTCCAGCGAGAATCGCGGACAGCCCTCGCGGGCCTCTCTGGATGGATTCAACCATGCTGCGTCTCTATGACAGCCTCCTGTCTGGCAACTCCTGGAAGATCCGCATCCTCCTGAGTCAGCTGGGATTAGCGTACGACCGCGTCACGCTGGACCTGCAAAAAGGCGAGACGCGCGAAGCTGCGTTTCGCCGGATCAGCCGGTTCGCACGCGTGCCGGTCCTCGTGCTGGAAGACGGCCGTCCTCTCGTGGAGTCGGGCGCGATCCTGCTCCATCTCGCCGAGGGTACACCCTACCTGCCCGCCGACCCCTACCTGCGAGCAGAAGTCATGGGGTGGCTCTTCTTCGAGCAGGCCGATCTCCAGAAGGCGATTGCTGTCCCGCGCGTCCTGCACCTGCATGGTCTTGCGCAAGAGCGCCAGGATGACATCCGCCGGCTCCACGCCGACGGGTATGCCGGCCTCGAGAAGCTGGACCAGTGGGCGCTTGGCCATGCATGGCTCGTCGGCGAGCACTACACCGTCGCCGACATCGCGCTCTCCGCCTACGTCTCATTGGCCGAGCAGGGCGGCTACGACATGACGCGCTTTACAGGCATTCGCAACTGGCTGGCTCGCGTCCGAGGCCAACGCGGTTGGGTGCCACTGCTTCCCGAAGTCGGCCCAACGGCCAACAGCTGACCGGCGCCCTCAGCACGCAGCGGCCCCCAGTGGTCGCACCTTCGATCGTTCGAGATTCCGGGACCGTGCGTGCAAGGTACGGCGCCTTCTCAAGCATCCACGCGCTGCCTACGATTCGCCTGCCCCAACCCCAAGGGCATCGAACGCAAACCCACGCATTGATTTCAAACACCCGGAGACAACCCTTGAACGCCGTTCGCCAGCCATCCTCCGTGGGCTCACGCGCGCCCGGCCTTCGCCGCGCTCTCGAGGCGCTTGCCGGGCGGCACCTCACGGTGTCCGCCCTGATTGGTCAAGCGCTCGACGCCGCACAGGCCAGCAAGCGCGACGTCGGGGCGTTCGCCGCCATCGACCGGGACGGCGCGCTGAGCGCAGCAGCAGAGAGCGAGAGACGCTACGCGGCAGGGCGGCAACGACCGCTCGAAGGACTTCCCATCGGCGTCAAGGACCTGATCGACACCCAGGGCATCGACACCAGCTACGGCTCGGCCGCCTACCTGGGCCACCGCCCAAGCTCCGACGCCGACATCTTGAGCGCGTTGATCGAGCAGGGCGCCATCCCCATCGGCAAGACCCGCTCGCACGAATTCGCATGGGGCGTGACCACCGCCAGCGCGACCTTCGGCGACACCTTGAACCCGCTGGACCGCACGCGCATCCCCGGCGGTTCCAGCGGCGGAGCAGCCGCAGCCATCGCCTACGGAGCCGTGGCGGCTGGCCTCGGAACGGACACCGGCGGATCGGTCCGGATCCCGGCTGCGCTGTGCGGAGTCGTCGGATTCAAACCGACATTCGGCACATTGTCCACGCGCGGCATCTTTCCGTTGGCGCCCACGCTGGACCACGCCGGATTCCTGGGGCAGACGGTCGAGGACATCATGATTCTTGCGGGCGCATTCTCCATCGAAGCGCCCCAAGGCCTCGCCCCTGCATCCGTGCGCTTCGGCGTCGTGCGAGAGATCGCGCCCATCCCGCCGAGCGCGGAAGTCGCGAAGGCGTTCGACATCGCCCTTGGAAGAATTGCAGAAACCTTCGCTTCCACGACCCTCGCTGCACCCGGTCTGTTCGACGGAGTCTTCGAGGGCTTTGCCCATATCGTCCTCACCGAGGGCGGGGTCGAGCACTTCCGACGCAGCGACGCAGAGCGCATTGCGGCCCACTACGGCAGCGAGACCATCGACAGGCTCGAGCGCGCCAAGACCATGACGCTGGGCGACTACGCACGCGCCCAGCAAACACGACGCGAGTTCGCTGCCAGGCTGCATCGCGCGATGGCGGAAGTCGACTATCTCTTGCTGCCAACCTGCCCCTGCACCGCACCACGGTCGGGCCAGGCATCGATCGACATCGGCCGCTGGTCCGGCACGGTCCGCGAAGCGCTGATGACCTACACCGCGCCCTTCAACGTTGCGGGATTCCCCGCGATCTCGATCCCCCTCGCCGCCGCCGACGGCGGACTCCCCACGGCGCTGCAGGTCGTAGCGAAGCCGGGCAAGGACGGGCCGCTCCTGCGCATCGCACAGCAAATCGAAAGGCTGCTGGGCCCCGACGCGTTGACGCCTCCCCACACAACCGGGAACACGAAGTGAGCGACACCTCAACCCTTCAGACCGCCGAACGTCCCGCGCCCCATGACATGACAGTCGGCCAGACACCGTACAGCGCATGGATGCAGACCGACGCGTTGCACTCGCTGCAACGCACCGTCAGCGACCATCCCGGCGAGCACGCCTGGATCGTCCATGTGCAGGTGTCGGAGCTCTACTGGATGCTCATCATCAAGGAGATGCAGTCGGCTCAGGCCTTCCTGCGCGCCAACGACCTGCCACAGGCGTGGCGCACGCTGCGGCGAGTCGTTGCGCACCATGCGCCGCTGGACGCCATCTGGCGCTCGATCGACTGGATGACGCCGAACGACCTGCTCGCAATCCTTTCGCGCGCCGTCGCCACGCACGGCAAGGACACCGCCCTGCAGGGATGGACGTACCGACAGATGGTCTATCTGCTGGGCATCAAGCAAGCCGAGCACCTCCAGCACTTCGAACCACAACCCCATCGCTGGAAGCAGCTCCAAACGGCACTGGCCGAGCCCAGCCTGTATGACGATGTACTCGCTTTCCTCCAACGCCAGGGAATGGACGTGCCAACCGAACTGCTCGCACGCGACCTGAGCGCGCCCTACAAGCCCAGCAGCGAAGTCGAGGGGGTCTGGCGCCGGGTCTACGCCGACCCCAACGCGAACATCGAACTCCAGCAACTCGGCGAGACCCTGGCCGACATTGCCGAAGGATTCTGCAACTGGAAATTCCGGCACCTGATGGCGACAAGACGAACCTTCGGCGCACGGCCGGCGTACTTCGGCACCGAAGGCGTCGCGTGGCTCGCACCCACGCTGGACGAGATTCCATTCCCCGAACTCTGGTCGGCGCGGACCTGCATCGGAGACCCGCCGCCCATGTGCCCGCACATGGCCAAGCGGGGCGATTGAACGCCCCGATCGTACGAGATCGAGAGACAACCATGTCGGCCAACCTACTGATGGAGATTCTGGAAATGAACGCGGCACCTTTCATCGACAACCTCATCCGCGACCGACGCAGCAAGCGAGGCTTTCTCGACCGCCCCGTTCCACTCGACACGGTGAAGGACATCCTGTCGACCGCGAGCCATGCGCCCAGCTCGAGCAACACGCAACCTTGGCGCTGCTATGTCGTGACAGGGGACGCGCGCGACCGCGTCACCAAGGCTGCGGTTGCAGAGTTCCGCGCCAACCATGCCACGCTGGCGCCGGAGTACCCCTTCTTCCCCCAGCCGCTGCACGATCCGTACGCCACCCGGTTCAACACCTTTCGCGGCCAACTCGGCGATGCGCAGGGTGTGCATCGCAGCGACAAGAGCGGACGCCTGCGCGACGTGGAGCGCCAGTTCCTGTTCTTCGACGCACCGGTGGGCATCATTTTCACGATGGATCGCCGCCTCGAATGGGCCAGCTTTCTCTGCTACGGCTGCTTTCTGCAGAACGTCATGCTGGCCGCCAAGGGCCGGGGCCTGGACACCTGCCCACAGCAGATCTGGTCGCTGCAACACCATGTCTTGCGGGCGGAGCTCGGCATCCCCCCAGGGGAAATCGTGATCGCCGGCATGTCGATGGGCTGGGCCAACAACGGCATGCCGGAGAACTGCATGACGCTCCAGAAACAGTCGGTGGAGCAATTCGCTTCTTTCTCTCACTAGCAACCACCACCTTCCTACAAGAGGACTCACATGTCGATCATCAAGGGCTTTCACCATCTGACCGCTTGCGTCAGCGGCGCACAGGAGGACGTGGATTTCTACGTCACGCTGCTTGGCCAGAGCCTGGTCAAGAAAACCGTGCTGCTGGACGGCGAGGAACCGGTCTACCACCTCTACTATGGCAATGCACAAGGCGATGCCGGCACGCTGGTCACGTCGTTTCCCTTCAAGCAGAAAGGCGTGAAGGGACGCCGCGGTTCCGGTCAGATCAAGGTCATCAACTATTCGGTGCCGGCGGGTTCGCTGGACTTCTGGCGCGAGCGCTTCGACGCCCATGGCGTGACCTTCGAAGAGGCCACCGTCGAGCGCTTCGGCGAGCAACGCCAACGATTCCAGCACCCGTGCGGCATCGAGTTCGACCTGGTGGCCTCCGAGCACGACACGCGTGCGCCATGCATTGCGGCCGACATTCCAGCCAAGTTCGCGATCCGGGGTGTGCACAGCATCACGCTGTCGTTGCGCGAGGTCGATGAGTCCATCATCTTCATGAAGGAGGCGCTGGACTTTCACTATGCCGGCCAGTCCGGGCCGCACCACCGCTTCGAGACCGCCGACGGCAAGCCGGGCACCATCGTCGAGTTCATTCACGAACCGGACCGCCTCCAGGGCTCGTCGATCTACGGCGAGGGAACGATCCATCACGTGGCCTTCGCCGTGGACGGTGTCGAGCAGCAGATGCAGATCAAGGAAAAGCTGATGTCGATGGGTCACATCGACACCTCCGAGTCGGTCAATCGCAACTACTTCCGTTCGATGTATTTCAAGATGCCGGGCGGCGTGATGTTCGAGGCGGCGACCACCGACATCGGCTTTGCCATCGATGAAGAGCCCGGCCACTTCGGTGCCGAGTTCCAGCTGCCGCCATGGCTGCGCGACCGCAAGGACGAACTGCTCGCGCGCCTGGAGCCCATCGCCGTCTGACTGACCGTGCAAGACATCCTCCTTCTCTCTTTCCAAACTCAGGTCAACTCATGTCCAAACCCAAGGTGCTCATCGCTTTCTATTCCCGCCACAGCTCTACCGAACTCCTTGCCAAGTCGGTTGCGCAAGGCGCAATGGCTGAGGGCGCGGAAGTCCGGCTTCGACGCGCGCGCGAGTTCGTCGCGCCGGAAGCCATGCGCCAGGTCCCCGAATGGGCCGAACGGGCCAGCGAAATGAACGCCAAATACGAAGCACCCACCGAGGCGGACGCCGAATGGGCGGACGCGATCATCTTCGGCACACCGACGCGTTTCGGCGCCATCGCCGCCGAGCTGAAGGCCTACATCGATTCGCTCGGCGGCCTCTGGTTCCAGGGCAAGCTCAACGGCAAGGCCGGATCGGTCTTTGGTTCGACTTCTTCCATGCACGGCGGTAACGAGTCGACGTTGCTGTCGATCTACGGTCCGATGGCCCACTTGGGTCTGATCATCGTGCCGCTCGGCTATGCAGATGTGGCAATGTTCGCGGCCGGTACGCCATACGGAGCGACCCACGTCTCCAACAGGGATTCGATGATGCCCGGCGCCGAAGCACTCGCCGTCGCGGCCTTCCAGGGCCGACGCGTCACCTCGGTCGCGAGGTCGCTGCGAGTCGCAGAGCCAGTGGCGCAAGAAGCCTGAGAATGAGCTAGCGAGCTGGAGGTCGCGGCACTATCCTCGGAGAGCGCCGGCGCTGCTGCGTGACCTCTTTGCTCTCTCACTAGGGTTTCGATGCTCGACCTGAAGGATGTCTTCTATTTCGTGCAAGTCGTCGACCGTGGCGGCTTCACGGCTGCGGGCTCGGCCCTTCGCCTGCCCAAGTCGACCCTGAGCCACCGCGTCCAGGAACTCGAGGGGCACCTGGGTGTGCGACTACTCAACAGGACGTCCCGCCAGTTCGGAATGACCGACATTGGCAAGGAGTTCTACCAGTACGCGGTGGCAATGCTGCACAGCGCCGATGTCGCCGAAGAGGCCGTCCGCCAGCGCCTGGCCGAGCCCAGCGGCGTGATCCGCCTGACCACGGCGGTCGAGATTTCACAGTTCGCACTGCGCGACATCCTCCCTGCGTTCCTAAACCGGTACCCGAAGGTGCGTGTCGTCGAAATCGCGACCGACCGCTACGTGGACATTGTGGGCGAAGGCTTCGATCTCGCGATACGGGGGCATACGGCGTCGCTGCAGAACTCCACGCTGGTGCAACGCGCCCTGGCCGATGTTCCCTGGTACCTGTTCGCGAGCCAGGGGTATCTCGCGCGGATGGGCGTGCCCGAGAGCCCGGCGGACCTTGCACGGCACGCGACCATCGCAATGGTGCGCAACGGGCCGCTGCAATGGCAACTAAAGGGGCCGGGCGACGAAGAAATCGTCATGCCCATCGACCCACGATTTCAAAGCAACCACATGGTCGCGCTGAAAGAGGCGGCGTGCGCCAGCCTGGGCATCGCTGCGCTCCCGGGCTACATCTGCAGGGCGGAGCTGAGGGACGGAACCCTGCAGCAGCTGCTGCCCGACTGGTCAGCGGCGGATGCGCGCATCTCGGCGCTGATCCCGTTTCGAACCGGGCTGCTTCCCGCCGTCCGTTCGCTGGTCGATTTCCTCGCCGTGGAAATGCCGGTCGTCACGGCATTCGACCACCCCCGCACCTTCGAGTGATCCACCGCGTTCGGCAAGGCACGCCGACACGGCGTCGTCCACGAACATGAACGCTACGTCTGGCAAAGAGCGGCTTGTGAGCCGTGGGAGAAGGACCTATCTTTTCGACCTTGACTTCCACAAAGCCGATCGACATGAATCACTTGAATTGCCTGCCGCAAGACGGCGTCTTCTGGGGCCAGCACATACTGCAAGGCGCAGTGACAAGGCTGGGCGAGCACGGCATCCATCGGCCGATGACGTTCACCGTCGAACCGCTGTCAAAGCTCTTCCAGGATTGCGTGCAGCCCAACCTGAAGCAGTCCGTGGGGAGCTTCATGGCGTTGCCGGCGCATGTGCCGGACGTGGCGGTGCAGGGCGGCCTCGAAGCCTGCCTGCGCGCCGGCGCAGAGTCCATCGTAGCGCTGGGCGGCGGGTCGGTGCTCGATGCGGCCAAGGCGGTGTCTCACCGGCATCATGAGACGACCGGGCGCTACCTGCCGATCGCGGCGCTGCCGACGACGCTGTCGGGCTCGGAGTTCTCCCACTACTTCGGCATCACGGAGACGGACGGCCCGGAGAAGTTCAAACGCAGCTATGCGGTCCGAGAGACAGTGCCCAAGGTGGTCGTGATCGACCCCGTGCTGCTGGTCGACACGCCGCGCGCGCTGCTGCTGTCCTCCGCCGTGAAGGGAATGGACCACGCGGTTGAGGGCATGCGCAAGGTGACAAGGGAACACCCGCACGCGATCATGGCGGCGAGCGGATTGAACCGATTCCTCAGTATCCTGCAGAAGTGGCCGCAGGCCATGCAGACGCGCGAGGCGCTGGACAAGGGACGGGTGACACCCGATGACCTGCTGCAGCTCCAGCTGGCCGCCTGGCAGTGCTACTTCTCGCCCGCCTCGGTCATCTACGGCCTCAGCCACCGCATCGGACACATCCTGGGTGGAACCTTCGGCCTGCCGCACAGCGCGACCTCCTGCATCACGCTGGCGCCCGTCATTCGCGCCTGCGCGGACTTCTATGGCGACAAGCTCGAGATCTTTGGTGCGCCATCCGGACAAGCAGATGCCGCGACGCCGCTCGCTGACAGGATCGCGGGGGTGGTGATCTCGCTCGGCCTTCCGAATCGCATCGGAGCCTTCGATCTCGACAAGGCGAAGCTGCCGGAAGTCGCCAGGCTCCTGAAACAGAACTACCCCAACGAGGTGGCCGATTTGGGCAGCAACGCGAGCGCCAGGCTCGACGCGTTGCTCGAAAGTCTATGGTGATGCGAGGCCACTTCCGCCCTGCGCGCAGGCTCGGGCTGCGCTAGGCAATGGCCCGAAAGAGAGAGAGCGTGGCTTGACGTGCAGCCGTTGGCACAGCGTCTCGCGAAATGCAGAGTCTCACTGTCCCTCTACCCACCAAAGGAAACACCATGAGCTCCCCTCGCCTCCCCTGGACCCAGCTTGCCCCGAAACCGTACCAGGCGATGGCCGGCGTCGGTGCGGCCATTGCCAAGTCGACGTTGGGCCCCAAACTCACCGAGTTGGTGGTCACGCGCGTCTCGCAGATCAACGGCTGTGCGTTCTGCCTCGACATGCACGCGCGCGAACTGCGTCGGCTCGGCGAAAGCTGGCAGCGCATCAACAGCGTCGCAACCTGGCGCGAAGTGGATTTTTACGACAAGCGCGAGCGTGCCGCGCTGGACTGGGCCGAATCGCTCACGCGCATTTCCCTTCCGCATGGCGATCACGACAGCGCATTCGAGGCACTGAAATCGCAGTTCGACGACCAGGAGATCGTGGAACTGAGCTGGGCCATCGCGAACATCAACGCCTGGAACCGCATGGCGGTCGGCATGAAGGCTCCGCCCTCCGATCAGCCGTTGAACTGAGCAAGTCAGCCGGCCAACCGCTGCTGCGCGAGATAGCGTGCAGGCGGCTGGCCTTTTCCGGTGCGGCTGCCATCAGTGGCATCCCACTTCATCTTGGACCTCCATGCGTTCCTTACAACCGGCGGATACATCGCCCCGCGCCGCGCTCCTCATCGCCGGCATCCTGCTCATCGCGGCCAGCCTTAGGGCACCGATCACCACGCTCGGTCCTTTGCTCGAGCCTGTGCGGGAGAACTTCGCGCTCAACGCCTCGCAGGCCGGCCTACTGACGACCCTTCCGCTCCTCGCGTTCGCGCTGGTGTCCCCGCTTGCGCCGCCTGTCGCACACAGGTTCGGCCTGGAGCGCGTGCTCTTCGCGTCGCTGGTTCTTCTGGTCTTCGGCATCGCCTTGCGCTCGGCGGGCACCGTGTCGGCGCTCTACGTGGGAACCTGTGTAATCGGTGGGGCGATCGCCATCGCCAACGTCCTGTTGCCCAGCTTGCTGAAGAGGGACTTCCCCCATCATGTGGCGAAACTGACGGCCTGCTACGCACTCGCGATGATCTCCGCTGCAGGCATCGCGTCGGCCTTGGCCGTCCCGCTGGACCATGCGCTCGACGCCGGGTGGCCGGCTTCGCTGGCCACCGTAGCCGTGCTGCCCATCTTCGCTGCGCTGCTGTGGCTGCCGCAATTGCGCTTTCGAACGATCACGGCACCTGGCCTTTCAACGGGTGCGTCAAGTTCATCGGTGTGGAGGAAATCGCTGGCCTGGCAGGTCGCAGGCTACCTGGGCCTCACCTGCTTCATCTACTTCGCGGCGATTGCCTGGCTGCCGTCCATCCTGCAGGACGCCGGCCTGTCCAGCGCACGCGCCGGGACGCTGCATGGATGGATGCAACTGGCAGGCACCGTGCCGGCGCTCTTGCTGATGCCGCTGTTGCATCGGATGCCCGACCAACGCTGGATCGCGTTCGCGTCGCCCGCATTGAGTGCCTGCGGCCTGGCGGGCCTCCTGGCCCTGCCAGCATGGGGACCCCTGTGGCTTTTCGCCTTCGGCATGGGAATGGGCTCGGCGTTGATCCTGAGTCTGGCCTTCGTCGGGCTGCGCGCCGGCAGCCAGCAGATCGCCGCGTCGTTGTCCGGTATGTCGCAATGCGTCGGTTACTTGCTGGCAGCCGTCGGCCCCACGCTGGTCGGATTCCTGCACGAAGCCGCAGGGAACTGGACGATGCCTTTGGCAGCCTGCCTGTTGCTGTGCCTCGCGATGTGCGTGCTGGGCCTGTCGGTGGGCCGGGCTGTGCTCATCGGCAAGTGAACTGCCCGTGGACGCGGCGCTCGCCGCCTCGATTGGTGCGGCTGCGACAACACGGTGCGCCGTGGCACAGGCCTACCGCCGCTGCCCTGGGATCCCTAGCATCGAATCGTTCGCAAGCCTCTAAACAAGCGAATCGCCCCTGCCGCAGAAAGCGCAGCGGCTCGATTCAATCCAACGGATACCTCATGCCATGAAACTCTCGCTTGAATCATCTCTCGAAGCGGCCGAACAAGGCTGTGCGACATCGAGCGCCCTTGCCCGCTGGTACGCCGAACAACCCGCCGTTCGGCGCCTTTGGGCCATCCGCCCCACGGACGACTCGATGCTGCGTGTCATCGTGATGCTGGAACCCTCGGTCGACGGCGACGAAATCAGCCCGGCCTGGATGGCAAACGGCAGCCAATGGGCAAGCGACCTCCGCGAACGGTTGGCCGGAGTCGTACAGCTGGAGCGCATCGACGGGCCGCTGCCCGCCGAGTTCGAGATCGACGGAGACGGCGCCGTCCTCTCGGCGCTTTGCTGGCGCGACTCGACCGCGCTCGAGGCTTGATCGCGCCCAGCAAACCCCGCGTGCCCGGGGCCATGCCCCCCGATGCGACCGCCGAGGCTCGTGGCAGGAATCCCTGTCCGTGCGCATCGGATCCAGACACAGGAAGGCAACCGTGCCCACTCGCTCCTTCGATTTTCTCAACCGGGACAACCACCGCCTCTCGGGCAGCCTCGAGATGCCGGAGGGCATCCTGCGGGGTTGGGCACTTTTCGCGCACTGCTTCACATGCGGCAGGAACAACCTCGCGGCCGTGCGCATCGCGCGCACCCTGGCCAGCCTGGGTATCGGGGTGCTGCGCTTCGACTTCACCGGGTTGGGTGACAGCGAGGGCAGCTTCGCCGACGCGACCTTCACTCTGAACGTCCAGGACCTGGAGTCGGCTGCCGAAGCGATGGAAGCGGCCGGGATGCCGCCGCGCTTGCTTATCGGTCACAGTCTGGGCGGCGCGGCCATGCTCGCGGCCGCGGGCCGGATGGCGAGTGCGCGCGCCATCGCCACCATCGCCGCACCGTTCGACGTGGCACAAGTTCTGCACCGGCTGGATCCCGCCGGTCTTGCGCGCCTCGACGCGGAAGGACAGGCCCTGGTCCAGGTGGTCGGGCGGCCGATGGCGGTCGGCAAGGCCTTCGTGGACGATCTGAGAACGCATGACCAGGGCGTGCGCATCGCCGCCCTGCACCGGCCGCTGCTGCTGCTCCACGCGCCGCACGACCGGACGGTGGACATCGAGAACGCCACGCGGATCTTCCTGGCAGCGAGGCATTCCAAGAGCTTCGTCTCGCTCGATGACGCCGACCACCTGCTGTCGCGCCATGAAGACGCGGAGCAGGTCGCCCGCCTCATCGCGACCTGGGCGGCCCGCTACCTGCCCGAGCCGCCCGCCGGCCAACCGACCTCGGCAGACGCCGAGGCCGAGGAAACCGGGCACGGCAAATTCCAGCTGGCGCTGCGCTCAGGCGGCTCGCGCTGGCTCGCGGACGAACCCACGGCGGCAGGCGGGCTCGGTTCGGGCCCGACGCCTTACAACATGTTGTCGTCTGCGCTCGCCGCCTGCACCACCATGACGCTGCGCCACTACGCTGACAGCAAGGGTTGGGCGGTCACACGCATCCTCACGGCGGTAAGTCACCGAAAGGACGGGTCGACCTCCCCGACCGATGTGTTCAGCAGTCGGGTGTCGATCGACGGCGCGATCACACAGGAACAACGTGGACAGTTGCTGGGAGTGGCGCAGCGATGCCCTGTTCACCGCACGCTCGAGTCAGGCGTGCGGTTCGAGCCGGTGGAAAGCGAACCACCAGCATGAGCGCGAGATTGGTGCACCGCGGACAACACCGTGATCCATCGCACAGGCCTACCGCGCTGCACCACCTGATCCTACGATTCATCGATCGCATCAACGAAGGCAGACCATGATCAAGATTTCAAGAAGCATCGGGCTGACGCTGCTGTTCGCCGCAGGCGCGGCGTTGGCACAACACACCGCATCGCACCCCGCACCCAAGGACGCCCAGGTGACCCCGCTCCTGACCCAGGAGATGAAGGACATCCCCGGCAAGGAGGTTCTGATGATCACTGTGGTCTACCCGCCGGGCGCCGCCGATCCGGTGCATCGCCACGATGCCCACAGCTTCGTGTATGTGCTCGAGGGTTCGATCGTGATGGGCGTGAAGGGCGGCAAGGAAGTCACGCTGAAGGCCGGCGACACCTTCTACGAAGGCCCCGATGACATCCATACCGTCGGGCGCAACGCGAGCAAAACGAAGCCTGCCAAGTTCGTCGTCACGCTCGTGAAGAACAAGGGCGCCGAGTTCTTCATTCCCGTGAGGTGACCCACCGTTTGCTTTCCACCCGTCGCTACGAAGATGACGGGTGTCAGATCGCCGAGGCGGCTGTAATGAGGCGTGCACTTTCCGCCCGTTCGTGCATGGGACAGACTCACGTCGGCGCGGTGTCCCCGTGTAAATCCGACCAGCAACACGGCGACGCGACGGGTGGAAGGCATTCCCTGCTTCCGGCTACAGGAAGCCGACTGAAGAAAACGCGATCAACGCCTGCGGGCACCAAGGAGCAATTGCCATGCTGATCTCTGCCTCCATCGCCCGTTCCCAGACGAAGGTGCGCCTATGACCGCCAGCTGCACCCATCTGGACCAGGTCCACCCGATCACGCCGGGCACGGCCGGGTGCGAGGAATGCCTGCGTTCCGGTGGCCGCTGGGTGCACCTGCGCATGTGCCTCAGCTGCGGCCATGTCGGATGCTGCGATTCGTCGCAGGGAAAGCATGCCACCGGACACTTCCACGAAACCGGTCACGCAGTGATGCAGTCCGCGGAGCCCGGCGAGTCCTGGCGATGGTGCTATGTCGACCAGAAGCTGGTCTGAGCGTCGCGTGTGAAGCGGCGGCGCGCCCCCGGAAGATCAACCTTCACCCGCCGTTCGGAGCCCGTCCATGAGTTCGCCACTTTCAGCCTTCGACCACAACGACGCTGCCGATGCGGTGTTCGACGCCACGGGCATCGGCGCACGCGCCAAGCGCGCAGGCGACCTCTCGCCCGACGCCACCTTGCCGGATGCCTCGGGCCGACCCGTTCGCCTGTCAGACGAGTGGCGCAAGGGACCGCTGGTCCTGGTCTTCTACCGCGGCGGATGGTGCAGCTACTGCAGCCTCCAGCTGAGGGCCTGGCGCCAGCAAGCAGGCGAACTGGCACGACTCGGTGCGACTCTCCTGGCGATTTCCCCGCAAACGCCCGGCCATTCGATGCGGACGGCCGAGGACAACGAAATCACGTTCACCGTGCTCAGCGATTCCAACCTCGAAGCCGCCAATGGTTTCGAACTGGCTTTCACGCTTCCGCCCGAACTCGTCAGTTTCTACGGCTCGGTGGGAACCGATATTCCCGTCCTGAATGGCAACGGCCTGTGGGTGCTTCCGGTTCCTGCGACCTATGTGATCGATG
Source organism: Variovorax sp. J31P207 (assembly GCF_030316965.1). NCBI lineage: Bacteria > Pseudomonadati > Pseudomonadota > Betaproteobacteria > Burkholderiales > Comamonadaceae > Variovorax > Variovorax sp. J31P207. The sequence goes on along the minus strand of NZ_JASZYN010000002.1, from coordinate 755,932 downwards.
AAGACGGCCTCATACGGTTCGCCCACATCGAGGAGGACATCCGGAAGCGCGCCGAGCCGGATGACGTGCTGCGCGTCATCGAAGACTTGGTTCGTACCCGTCGTCTTGCGGCAGAACACCGCAGCTAGCCTGGCAATCGCTTGCGACGAAGTCCGCCATGCAGTGGCAGTCTTCGTCGCATGAGTCTCGAGTGATCCGCAGCTTTCAGTCGGGCGTTCCCTCGGGATTTGCAGCGATTCGACTGGCCGCGTCGCGCGTCTGGTGACGCTTTTCGCCGGCAACGGCGGCCGCATCGGTTCCTATCTCGCCATCCTTCGGCGGTCTAGACCGTGTCGCCCGGGGTCGCGGCGATCTGCCATGCGATTTCGCCGCCACCTGACCTGCGCTCGTACCCGAGGGTTGCTGTCGGTGATGGTTTGGCGCTCCGCCGAGTGCGCGAAGACGCTCGTTGCGACCGCGCTGGTTCTCACTTTCGACGGGTGCCAGTTCGGAAACATGCCGTGTTCCCGAGCGGATTGTTGCGCGATGGGCAACACCGTGGGGCCCCGTGCATGGCTACCGGCGGCGGCCCCCAAAACCTACGCTACGTCCTGTTCACGCGACCTTCGCAAACGGGCGACTCAGCCGCTTCTGAGTCCAGGCATCCGCCATGCAATCCAGGAGTTAGTCATGACCCAACGCATCAACTATGTCGAACAATCGCCCGAGCTTTTCAAGAAGTTCGTCGAGTTCCTCAACGCCATCAAGGAAGGCGCGATCGAAGAGCCGATCCGCAACCTCGTGGCGATCCGAACGTCGCAGCTCAATGGCTGCGCGTTCTGCCTGGACATGCACGTCAAGCAGGCCAAGATCCAGGGCGAGCGTGAGCTGCGCCTGTACCACCTGGCCGCATGGCGCGAATCGACGCTGTTCATTCCGCGCGAGCGTGCGGCGCTGGCCTGGACCGAAGTGCTGACCAAGCTCCCGGAACAGGGAGTCCCCGACGACATCTACGAGCGCGTCCGGACGCAGCTGTCGGAAAAGGAAATCTCCGACCTCACCTTCCTCATCATGTCGACCAATGCATGGAGCCGCCTGAACATTGGTTTCAAGAGCGTGCCTGGCGCCTCCGACAAGGTCTTCGGCCTGGACAAGGCGAAGCTCGCCTGATCCGCGCCGCCAGGAATCTACCCTCGTCATCCATCCGGCCCTTTGCGGGGCCAACAGGAAAATCATCATGAAGATCGTTGTCATCGGCGGCTCGGGCCTCATCGGCTCGAAGGTCGTCATCAAGCTCCGTGAAGCCGGCCATGAGGTCGTGGCCGCATCGCCCGCATCGGGTGTCAACACCATCACCGGCGAAGGCCTGGCCGAGGCCCTCCAGGGCACGCAGGTGGTGCTGGACGTGGCGAACTCGCCTTCGTTCGAGGACAAGGCGGTGCTCGAGTTCTTCGAGACCTCGGGGCGCAACCTGCTTGCCGCGGAAGCCGTGGCCGGTGTGAGGCATCACGTCGCGCTGTCCGTCGTCGGCACGGATCGCCTCTCGGAAAGTGGCTACTTCCGCGGCAAGATCGCGCAGGAAAAGCTGATCCGTGAATCGAAGATTCCCTACACCATCGTCCATTCGACCCAGTTCTTCGAGTTTCTCGGCGGTATTGCGCAATCGGGCACCGACGGTGACACCGTACGTCTCTCGCCGGCTTTCGTGCAGCCGATCGCATCGGATGACGTCGCCGCGGCCGTGGCGGACTACACCCTGGGCGATCCGGTGAATGGCATCGTCGAGATCGCCGGGCCCGAGCGCGTCCGCCTGTCCGATCTCGTCCAGCGCTTTCTCGCCAAGACCAATGATCCGCGCAAGGTCGTTCAGGACGTGCACGCGCGTTACTTCGGTGCGGAACTGAAGGACGAGACGCTGGTGCCTGGCGCCAATCCCCGCATCGGCGCACTCGGCTTCGACGCGTGGTTCGCGTTGCCCAAGCCGGCACGCTGATCCGGAGCCCCCATGGCCGCATCAGGACGCGGCCGTGGGTTCTTGGCCCCAGGCCATCCTCGTCATATCCAGGCAACATATGCCCGACAGCCCCGTGCCTTCTACACTCGCCTCAACAAACCTGGCCGACGTCTGCCGCGGGCGCTACGTCGTTGATCCCGTGCACTCGCATGTGCTGTTCAGCGTGTCGCACTTCGGCATTTCGACCTATTTCGGAGAGTTCTCCGGGCCGGGCGGAACGCTCGACATTCCACTCTCCGAGAACGACAGCGCCACGCGGCTCGCGGTGTCCGTACCGGTAGCCAACGTGAAAACGACCAGCCGTATCCTGGACGACGAACTCAGGAGTCGCGATTGGCTGGATGGCGAGCAGTTTCCATTGATTGCCTTCGACTTCGCGGCGCCACTTTCCCTGGCTGCGAATTCGTTCCAGGTGGCCGGCGCGCTCGCCCTGCACGGCGTGACGCGCGACGTCACGTTCGACGTGAGCTTCGTCGGTGCCGGCATGAACCCGGCGAAGCAGGTCTACACCATCGGCTTCGACATCCGGGGCCGCATCCGCCGCAGCGACTACGGCGTGACTGCTTCGCTGCCGATGATCGGCGACGAGCTCAGTCTCATCATCAGCACTGCTTTCGAACTTGAAGTCCCTGCCGCCTGAGCGCGCCTTTCCCCAACACCACTGAACAGAAGCCAGGAATGCCCACCCAGAAAGATTCGGTCAGCGTCTGCGCGGCAGATGCCGCGCATTCGATGCGGCTGCAGCCGCCCCCTGTCGCGCTGCTCGACAAGTACAAGGGGCAAGATTTCGAGCCGATCTATTCGACCGTGGTCACGGTGAGTGGCGGCGAGGCGGAACACGGACGTGCCTCGGGCGTGGCCCGATCCGACGACGGCAACCTGGACGTGAATCTGAGACTCCCGACCGCGCTCGGCGGTGGCGGCGGCGGAACCAATCCGGAACAGCTGTTCGCAGCGGCTTACGCCGCGTGCTTCCACGGAGCCTTGAACCTGTTGGCGGCGAAGAAGAAGATTCCCGTTCTCGCTGCCACCGTGCAGGTGTCCGTTGCCTTTGGCCGTGATCCTGTCGACGGGCTCTTCATGCTCACCGCCGATGTTCGCATCCACTTGCCTGACGTCGAAAGACGTGTGGCCGAGGAGTTGGTGCGCAGTACGGAAAGATTCTGTCCGTACGCGAAGATGGCCCGAAACGGCATCACCAGCATCGTTGCGCTGGCGACCTAGGAATACACATGCCGGCGCCACGTTCCGTTGGCGCTCCCTTCCCTGCGTTGAGAAAGTCCCTCCATGAGCGATTCATCCGACACCCCGAACACCACTCCGCTGACCACTGCCTTCGGCGCCCCCGTGGTCGACAACCAGAACAGCCTCACCGCCGGCCCCCGCGGCCCGCTGCTGATGCAGGACGTCTGGCTGATCGAGAAGCTGGCCAACCTGAACCGCGAGATCATTCCGGAGCGACGCATGCACGCCAAGGGCTCCGGAGCGTTCGGCACCTTCACCGTCACGCACGACATCACCAGTTTCACCCGCGCCAAGCTCTTCAGCGCCGTGGGCAAGAAGACCGAGATGTTCGCCCGCTTCACCACCGTCGCGGGCGAGCGCGGCGCCGCGGATGCCGAGCGCGACATCCGCGGCTTTGCGCTCAAGTTCTACACGGAGGAAGGCAACTGGGACTTGGTGGGAAACAACACGCCCGTCTTCTTCCTGCGCGATCCACGCAAGTTTCCGGACCTCAACAAGGCCGTGAAGCGCGACCCCAGGACCCACATGCGCAGTGCCACCAACAACTGGGACTTCTGGACGCTGCTGCCCGAAGCGCTGCACCAGGTCACCATCGTGATGAGTGACCGCGGCATCCCGGCGAGCTACCGCCACATGCACGGCTTCGGCTCGCACACCTACAGCTTCGTCAACGCTGGCAACGAGCGGTTCTGGGTCAAGTTCCACTTCAGGACGCAACAGGGCATCAAGAATCTCACGGATGCGCAGGCCGCCGCCACCGTGGGTGCGGACCGCGAGAGCCATCAGCGCGACCTGTACGACGCCATCGAGGGCGGCGACTTTCCCAAATGGACGCTGTACCTGCAGGTGATGCCCGAAGCCGACGCGCAGAAAGTGCCATACCACCCCTTCGACCTGACCAAGATCTGGCCCAAGAAGGACTACCCGCTGATCGAGGTAGGCGTGATGGAACTCAACCGCAACCCCGGGAATTTCTTTGCCGACGTCGAGCAAAGCGCGTTCGCGCCAAACAACCTGGTGCCCGGCATTGGCGTGTCACCCGACAAGGTGCTGCAGGCGCGCCTGTTTGCGTATTCGGACGCGCAGCGCTACCGCCTGGGCGTGAACCATCACCAGATTCCGGTGAACGCCGCGCGCTGCCCGGTGCACAGCAATCACCGCGACGGCGCCATGCGCGTGGACGGCAACTACGGCGGCACGCCGCACTACGAACCCAACAGCTTCGGCCAGTGGCAGGAGCAGCCCGAGCATCGAGAGCCGCCGCTCGGGCTGCGCGGCTATGCGGACTTCTGGAACTTCCGAGAGGACGATTCGGACTACTACAAGCAGCCCGGTGACCTGTTCCGCCTGATGAAGCCTGAACAGCAACAAATGCTGTTCGACAACACGGCACGTGCCATGGGCGATGCGCCGGCGTTCATCAAGCGCCGCCACGTCGACAACTGCACGAAGGCCGATCCGGCCTACGGCGCGGGGGTCGCCAAGGCGCTGGGTCTGTGAGGGCCCTGTTCTGCCCGCAGCATCAGGACAGCTTTTCGAGTTCCGTGGCCAGGAACTCGATAAAGAGCCGCGCACGCGCCGGCGCCTGCCGGCCGAAGGCATGCAAGGCCGAGATCGTCACGAGCGGCAGCCGCTGCAGCGGCAGGACGGGCACCAGTCGGCCCGCGTCGATGTCGTCTTGCACGAACAGGCGCAGGATCTGTATGACGCCAAGATCGCCCAGTGCCGCGATGCGCAGTGCGACGCTGTTGTCCGTATCGAACACACCGGCGGGATTCAGCACGCTGCCATCGGCAAAGCGGATCGGAAACGCCTTGCCGCCCAGCATGTAGCGCACGTGCGCATGACCACGCAAGGCATCGATCGAACTGGGCGTTCCACGAAGTGCCAGGTACTGGGGGGACGCCACCAACACAAGGGGCAGGTCGGCAAGGCGTCGAGCGGTGAGGTCGGTGTCAGCGACCTGCCCCGCCCGAATGGCGATGTCATAGCCCTCGCGGATCAAGTCGACATGCCGGTCGGCGAGGCTCATCTCGAGCTTCAAACCAGGATGCCTCGGATGGAACTTGCCCACCACGGGCGACAGAAGGATGCGCCCGAGGTCGCCGGGGGCCGTGATGCGCAGCACGCCCTGCGCGATGCCGTCGGGTTGCATCACCTCGCTGGCGTCGTCGAGCGCACGCAACAGCGGCGCGATGCGTTCGTAGTAGGCGGCACCTTCTTGCGTGAGGGACAGCGCCCGCGTCGAGCGCTGGAAGAGCCGTACGCCGAAGCGTTGCTCCAGCCGCGCAACGCCTTTGGAGATCGCCGACGGCGATGTGCCTAACGTTCGTGCGGCCGCGCTGAAGGAGCCGGCCTCGACGGAACTCGCGAAGGCCACCAAACCGGGCGCGTGATCTAGAACATTCATTGAGGACTCCTGGGCACAAGTGTTTCCATTCCTTCTTACTACTCAAGTCAGCTTGGCAAACCTAGATTCAAGACTTCTCTCTCAGTCCATCAAGGAAAAACCTCATGCAGAAACTCTCTGGAAAAGTGGCCGTGATCACCGGCGGCAACAGCGGCATCGGCTTGGCATGTGCCCAGATGTTCGCGGCGGAAGGCGCTCGCGTCGTCATCGTGGGACGACGCCAGGACGCGGTGGATGCCGCGCTCGCGCGCCTCGGTGCGGACGCGATGGGCTTCGTGGGTGACGTGGCCGATCTTGCTATGCACGACCGGCTGCTCGCCGCGGTGCAAGCGCGCTTCGGTGCCATCGACATCTATGTGGCGAATGCCGGAACGGCCATTCTCGAGCCGTCCGCCGTCGTCACCGTGGACAACTACGATCTGCAGTTCGCCACCAACACGCGCGCGGTGTTCTTCGGCGTGACCAAGGCACTCGCGTTCATGCGCGATGGCGGTTCGGTCATCCTCACGAGCTCGATCGCCGGCAGCAAGGTGATGGACAACCACGCGGTCTACGCAGGCAGCAAGGCCGCCATCGAGGCCTTCGCGCGCAATTGGGCGCTCGAACTCAAGGACCGCCGCATCCGGGTCAACGTGTTGAGCCCGGGGCCGGTCGACACGCCGATCCTCGCAAAGCTGGGCATCACGGAATCCGCACGGCCGGAGTTCGACAAGAGCATGGCTGCAGCGATCCCGTTGGGTCGGCTGGGCCAGCCGGATGAACTGGCGCACGCAGCGCTTTTCCTGGCGAGCGACGACAGCGTGTTCGTCACGGGCATCAACCTGAAGGTCGATGGCGGCATGGCGCTGACCTAAGGCCACACCGCGCTCGGACCCGTCGCCCTTCCCTTCAGGTCCCAGCCGTCTGACGTGGAGGGAGAAATCCCTTCGCGTTGGCAAGGTCGGGCCACGGGAGCACGGTTTCGCCGGCGACCTTCCACTTGCCGTCCGTCCGCCGGAGCCGCAACTCATAGAGCGCCGGATCGGCGTCCTGGCTCATGCGTCGAAAGAGGATCGCGGTTGCTTCATCGCCCTGCTCCTCGATATGCAGAATGCGCTTTTCCGTCGACAGCGGCTTCTCGCCCGCGTCGCGACGGCTTCTGAACTCGGCCATCATTTCCGACTTCGAGAAGCGGGCCACGTCTCCTTGCGGCGTCAGCACCAGAAAACCGAGGTCCTCGGTATAGAGCGCTTCCATTTCGTCCATCCGATAGTGACTCCCGGCATCGGCGAGCAGGTCGATGAAGGCCAAGATTTCCGGATTGTGAGATTGGGGCATGAGGGTTTCCTTTGGCTGAGCTGCGACAGAGCACCAACGCAACGGCTTGCGATGGAAGCTCGATGGCATCCATCGTAGGATTGGCGCCCAGGCTTCGGTAGTGCCGCCCTAGGACCCGCGCTGATTCCGCTTCGGCACCAATACCGGGTGGCTCATACGGCCGTTTGCGTCTGCGGCCATGCCTTCTGGCGCCATCTCTTGAGGGGCGCATCCACCAGATGAAGGCAGATCGCCGCCATCGTGAACGAAAACGCGACCGTCGCGCTCAGCGTGACCCACCCGGGCTGCGAACTGCGCAGCAGCAGGGCAAAAGGAAAATGCCAGAGATAGATGCCATAGGACAGCCTGCCAACGTAGGCCGCGGGCCGTGACGCGAGGTATTTCATCTTCCCGTGCTCCGCCGCGTAGCAGACAAGCACGAAGGCCGACAGCTCCGCCAGCGTGATGCGCAGAGTGACCGCCTCTATCTGGTCGCTCGTCGGCAGGGAAGGCAGGGTCATGAGGACCGCTAGCGCGATGCACGCCACCGTGAGTGCGTGCCTCGAGACCCTGAACCGGGTGAGCGCCGCGATGGCCCCGAGCAGGATGCCACTCATCCGCGTGTCGAAGCAGAAATACGCTTGCGACCAGGTCCAGTTCATGGCCACGAAGTACCTCCATGCGGTCACGGCAAAGAATGACGACACCAGCCAACCGACTGGATGCCGCGTCCGCAACAACAGCGGCAGCGCGAGGGGCCACAAAAGGTAGAACTTTTCCTCTACGCCCAGCGACCATGTGTGGCCGATGGTGTAGGCGATCTCCCAGAAAGCCAACGCATAGTCGTAGACGTAGAGTGCGGCGAGGACGGCGGACAGCCACCGGTTGTCATCTGGCCAGAGCATGGGAGCCAGCCCCAGGTAGACCGCTACCATGAGCAAGAGGGTCGGATAGAGCCGCAGCGCCCGCCGGGCGTAGAAGCGACCGATTTCGATCCCGCCCTGGCGGTACTCCGCCGAGAGCATTGAGGTGATGAGGTAGCCGGAGAGGACGAAGAAGACGTCCAGTCCGACGAACCCGCCGCGCGCGCCGGGAATGTCGCAGTGAAACAGGAGGACGGCGAGGATGGACAGCGCCCGAAGACCATCGAGCGCCGGGTTGTACTGCATCTGTATCTGCCCTCAGTCAGCGGATCGCCAGCGGATCCGGCCGGCACGGCTGCAGGATAGTCGCGCCACACACCGGGTAGCTTGACGGACCCTTTACGTCCTTCAGCACCCCGAGCCGGAGGACAGAATCGTATCTAACGTTGTGCAGCACGTGGAGGCGCTGCTTTTGCGTGAAGGTGTCGAACACCAGGCCACCGGTTTGAGCCGGCGTGTCGATCCAGATCCGCAGCCGGGAACCGCTGCGGAAGTAGTGCCCCATCTTGTTGATCTCGACGCGCGCGAGGACCGGCTGCCCGGGCAGCAGGGGCATGACGCGCTCGGGCCGCTCGAGGCGCACCGGCAGCAGAGGTGTCGAGCGCGCGGTGTCCAGGGCCCGGTTCGACAGACGCAGCCAGCCGCGCTGGACATAGGTTTCCTGTCCGTCCGGTCGAAGCTCGGTGACGGTAACCTGCAGATCGGCGTCGCCGGCGCTGGCGGTGACCCAGAGATCGACGCTGCCCGGCCCGTAGACCATCATGTCTTCGCCCAGCGGCGGCGATGTGTAAGCGATGCCCGTTGCCTTCCAGTCGCCAGGCAACTCTCCCCAGAAAGAGCTACCTGCAATGTCGTTGACGGCAACACCGGCGCCAGGGTAGTCGAATCCGTCGGCCGCCCCGGAGCCGGGTCCATCGGCGAGAGCCTGGCCGGCACCCAGGTGAAATTCCTTGACCACCAGGTCGGCGCTCCGGATCGGACCTCTTTTCACCACCCAGCGCGCCTTGGGAGACACGCGCCGCTGAAGGGCGCTGCCGCCTTCCTCTTCGGAGGTTTCCATCCACACGGTGGTGCGCGGCGTATCGCGTTCGAATCCGTTGTCCACGCCCTTGACGAAGCGGTCAAGAAAGCGCACGGCCATCTCCTGGAACGCCGAGGCCAGGTACATGTCGTGCCGGCCGTTGGTCTGGACCGACCACAGCTTGGCCGGGTCGAGCCGGGACTGGTAGTAGCCGCTGCGAGGCGTGATGGCCTGATCCTGGAAAGCCTCGAGCGACAGCACAGGGACCTGGACGCGACCGGCATGCAACGCCAGATCGAAGCTCTTCATGTGGTCGTCTCGCAGCGGATGCGACAGCAACAGATGCATCACGGAGTTCGTGTCTTCGGCTGCAAGGTTCTTCGGGATCTGTGCCAGGCACTGCACGTCGCCCTCTTCCTTCGCGGTCTGTGCGACCACCTTCTCCCAATAGGCGCGCATGGAGACCCGCAGGGGCGTGACGAAACCGGGCGCCGGAACGCCACCAGGCATCAGGGCGTCACGGAAGTCTGTCAGCACCATCCCGGGCACGATGGCCCGAAGATGCGGTGGCCGGTTCTGCGCGGTCGCCAGTTGGGCAGACCCGCCGTACGACCAGTTGACCATGCCGACCTTGGCATCAGACCATGTCTGCGACGCCGCGAACTCGACGGCTTCGGCGCCATGCCTTCCGAGTTGGGGCCGCGTGTACTCGAGCGGGCCCGCGGAACATCCGGAGCCTGCGGCGTTGACGCCCATCACCGCGTAGCCGGCCTCGACCAGCCGCTTGTCGAGTTCGACCGACATCGATGTCTTGTACTTCAGATAGGGCGTTCCCCCGATCGCGCCTGCGTCGTACCCATTGATGCTCAAGATCACGGGGAACCTGCCTGATGTCTTCGGCAGGAGCACGCTATAGCGCAGCCTGATCCCATCGGAGGTCGTGAAGTAGCCGGTGAGGCGCTTTGCCCAGAACGGCGCAATCTCTCCCTGCTCGGGGAAATCGAAAGGCTGCGACGCTGGCAGGCCCGTGTCCGGGTCCAGCTTGGCATCCTGCCCGTGTGCGGCCAGCGACGTGGTCATTGCCGTGGCAAATGCGATAGCGGCGGCGATGTTTTTCTTCATGAATCCTGTGCTCAGGTGCTGGCTGGGTCGCCATTTGGGAGGCGATGTTAAGACATCGATGCGGCTTTCGCGATCCCGACAAAGCTTCGGACGTCGCGGTCCAGGCCGTAGAGGTTCTTCCCTCCTTGCTGGCAACTTTGGTGTTTTCGAGGCAACAGGGCGATGCACCCTGGCCATCTACCGGCTGCCTCGTCGCGTCACTAGCATCGACGAATCGGAATCAGCGATCAGCAAGCGCCATCTCGACGCGGCGAATCGCGCCTCAGCAACAAGGAAAGCCATGATCTCCACGCAAGAAACGACAAGCGTCAATGGGGTGCGATTGCACTACACGGTCGCCGGCCAAGGCGACCCCGTGTTGCTCTGGCATGGCTTTCCGGGCACCTCGCAGTCCTGGCACAAGGTCTTGCCCCTTCTCGCCCAAACCCACACAGTGATCGTGCCCGACATGCGCGGGTTCGGTGATTCGGATAAGCCGGCTCAAGGCTATGACGCACGTACGCTGGTCGCGGACTTCCGCGCGCTTTTGCGGCATCTCGGCGTGGGACCCCTCCACATCGTGGCCCATGACATGGGCGCGCCGGCGGCGCTGGTGTGGGCCGGCGAACATCCCGAGGAGGTGCGCACGCTGGCCTACCTGGACGAGCCAATCATCACCGGAGAGTGCCTCGGACGACTGATGCAGTTCACACCTCAAGGCACCGTCAGAGGCGGCCTGTGGTGGTGGCCGCTTGCATTGGCGCCCGGGCTGGCGGAAATGCTGTTTTCCGGGCACGAACGAGAGGTGCTTTCCTGGTTCTATGAAAACTTCTGCGCCAATCCCAGCGCGATCGGGCAGGATGCTTTCGACGAAACCATGCGCACGTTCGCCGCTCCAGGCGGCGTGAGCGGCGTGCTTGGCGTCTACCGCGCGATTTTCGACACACAGTCGCAGACGGAGCCCTTTGTGCGCGACAAGGTGCGTGTCCCAGTGCTCGCCCTGGGAGGCGACAAGAGCTTCGGCGACAAAACCCGCGAGCTGCTCACGACCGTCGTCGAGAACGTCCAGGGCGGTGTGGTTCAGAACTGTGGGCATTTCATCCCCGAGGAACAGCCCGACGAACTGGTCCGCCTTCTGTTGGAATTCTGGTCCGAAACTGCGCCCCAGCCCCTGGCCCGGCGTTGAATGCAACGTCAAGGTACGGGCCAGCCGATACCTTAACAACGCTTGACATCTTCTGATGCGCGGGCTCCGCCTTCTCCATCGCCGAGTGGCTTGCGCAGGCATGGCGACATGCGTGCGCAAGCTGCCGGGGCTAACCTCGAGGTGGCGCCACACACGTGCGATGAGGTCCCTATGGCCGACGATCTCGCTGGCGTGCTCGACGAGCACAATCAGGATGTCGAGTGCGCGGCTGTTGAGTGGGAACGGCACACCGTCCTTCTCGACACGCCGCCCAGCGGAATTCAGACGAAACGGCCCGAACGAGACGCTCGCAACGCGATATTCGGTCGTGGCGATGGCGGAGGTCCCCGTTCGATCGCCCGAAATGGGTGCCCGCGCGTCGCGGGCTGTAGAGAAGGCATTCATGGTTCTTGTTCCTTCATCGAAGCGGCAGGGCGCCTGCTGCATGCGGAGCCTGTCCCAGAAATCACGCTGGGAGGTGGTCCAGCACGCCCTCAAAGACTTGTCGCACCATCTTTTGCGCGTAGGCCGCCGAGAGTTCGCTGTAGGGAATCATCAGCCGGTAGTAGACCGCGCCATAGATGGCGTCCACCAGCACGTCGGAATCGATGTTCGCGGCCAGTTCGCCATTGGCTTGGGCCTCAGCGATGACGGCCATCGCTTCGGACCGGCGGGGTGCGATCCAGTTCTTCAGGAACGCCTGCCGCAACTTCGTATCCGACTGAGCGGCGCCGAGAAGGTGGCGCAGCAGGTCGCCCCGCGCCCCCTCGAGTGAGGCAACCAGTTGCCCGACCGAGTCGGCGAAAGTCTCCTGCACAGAGGACTTTCGGCGATAACGGATCTTGGGACCGACGTCAGCCAGAAAGGCGTCCATCACGATGCTGGCCGCGTTGGGCCATCGACGATAGATCGAAGTTTTCGCGACACCGCTGTGGGCGGCAATGCGCTCGACCGTGACGAACCGGGCGCCCTTCTCGGAGGCCAACGCCAAGGCGGCCGCACGCACCGCTCGCGTGGCTTCGTCGCTGCGCGGGCGACCGACCGACACTTCGGAGCGGCCGGGTGCTCGAGGGGGGGCTGGCATGGCTTTCGGCGAGGACTGACTGCGGCTTGGCATTCGATACGATACGTTCCGTATCTTAACCTGTCAAGCCTGGCCGCCTCGGTAATCGGTTCTCCTTGTAGCGCCCAGCAGAACGCGCGCTCGCCTCGGCGTTTTGCTTGATGGCGCCCTTCCCTTCCCTGGCCAACACGGAGTGTTCGAACGCCGCGTAGGGGTTCGCGCCTGCCCCGGTCCTGCGGCATGTGCAATCGGTGGCGCGATAGGTTTGCTTCTTGCGCACTTGACAGTCGTTGCCGAAAGGCGGCTCAGTAGCGGGGAGCCGTCTTTCGCTTGGCGACGGCCAAAGACTCAGTTCGGCCAGGAACGGAAGTTCAGACGTAGAACAATCCTCGTCGGCAACCAGTCGCTAAGCAGCCATGAGGTGTGCACCTCGTCCGTCGGTTCAGTGCCCATAGCTGACTGTGGGCGCCGACCCGGAAGCGGTCAGCGGGACGGCCTTGGCCTTTTGGCTCGGGACTGTCCTCGTCCGCTCGCTCTTCCCTTTCCCGGTGGACTACCCGCGGCGCCGTGCTGGGCGCCGACGCGCGGTGCTAGACGAGGAAGAGTGCTACAGCAGCAGGAACTTTCGCCGGGCCGGCAACCGTCATTCACGCCAGGGTCTCAGTGCACCGCGGCGCATTAGAAGCGCAACGACCGATGCCGGGATTATTCGGCGAGTTTTGGATCGGGTCCTTCCATTCGAATCGATCAACGAGGCTATGTCTTACGTCGACAAAAGACGTGCAAAAGGCAAGGTCGTCGTCAAGCTGGCATAGCGAGCGCCGGCGGACGAAGCGCGGCGGGAAACCCAAGAGCCCTGGCCCTTGGGCGCTCCGCATTAAACGAGATGGAGCCGAGGTCCTACCGCTTCGGGATGACATCGCCCTTCACATGCTGGTGCACGAACAGAATGCAGTCCTCGGGTCCCGCGCAAGCGTCACCGTGCATTTCCATTCCGGGCTGAAACACATAGGATCCAGGCGGGAGCGTTCGTTCCTCGCCGCCCTCGAAAGAATGACGCCAGGTGCCGATCAAGTTCGTGCCGTGGTAGTCACCTGTATGCGCGTGAATCGGCGCAACAAACCCAGCCGGCATCTTCAGCAGCATCGCGTACTCGCCTTTGTTTCGATCCCCCCAGAGAATGGTAATTTTCATCGGCGAACCGGGTTCGATCTCCTGCCATTGCATTGCATCGGCCGAGACCATGGTTCCTGCCCCTGCGCCCGCTGCCTGCCCAGTAAACGCGGCCATGGGGATGAGCGAAAATCCAACCAACAGAAATTTCTTCCACATGATGTTCTTCTCTTAAAGTGTGGGGGTCAAAATGGCCGAGCGGGGACTGCACCTGCGATTGCGAATGTTTGCGGTGGGCGCTGTCATGATTGTGTTCTCTGGCAAAAAGCGGAATGACTTTCGCCACGAATTCGAAGTGCCAGGGAAACCGTGCCAAAGAAGGACGGGGTCACTTTCTCCAGCAGTTGCATAGTGCAGGCGAATGCCATTGACCTTCGCGCTGTAACGATTGATGCCCACGTTCGTCCGTGCGGGGTGATGCGAGTCCATGAAAGCCTTCAATGTGAGAGTGGACCTCCACAGTAGGGTCGTTCTCCTGCGACCGGTAGGCCCCACGGAGGACTCACACTGTTGTTGGGCCGGCACCAATCAATGGAGAGCACAGTGGTGCCAGACCCGCAAGTTGGCATCGTTTCGCACATCGAAGAGCGCTTCTTCGCCGGATGCGGCTCGAGCACAGAGGCAGCGCATTTGAAGGCACCTGATGGTCCGCCATCGCCCAAGTGAAGGCACACCAGTCTGCAGATGAGCAGGAGTCCTTCGCAGCGAACTGAGCCGCGGGTCTCACCGAATCGGGCTCGATAACAAGCGCGTTATCGCTCGCTCGACGAGCCTTGCAACTGACACCCCGCCCGGAAGGGAACCACAGCAGGGCAGTTACAGCCAGATTCAGCGTGCCAGTGTCCGCCCCATTCGGATTCGGAGGTGAGGTTGCCTAGGACCGCACTGCAGCGAAAGCGGTCGTCCAGCGGTACGGTTTAGGCCGCCCGGTTTGTGCTCCTTTGCGGAAGTAGCAGCAGGAAATCGGAAATTCGAGACGACGATCGGCGTCGGGCCCGAAGGCGGGCCGCGCCTCCGAAAGAAGGAGGCCCAATGCCGTCGATCAGCTGCGTGGTCTTGCTGAATTTGTAGGCAGGAGCCATGAAAGGCTCCATTGCCTATCGACTCAACTGGCTCTGCGCAGCCTTCAGAACATGCCGTTCTTGGCCCACTTGCCCGCCAGTGCCAATACGGCGCCTGTAACCATACCGAGTCCGGCAAAGGCGAAGCCTTCAGGTGTGACTGGGATCGGCACGGGTATCGACGCCAGAATCTGATCCAAGTCGATGACAACACCCGTGCGACGTTGGACACGCTGTGTTCTTCCCGCCAGGCGCCAGCCGAGCAGGAGCATGGTGAACGAGAAGCTGAAGAGCCCGATGCCGGCCTTCTGCCAGCACTTCGGGCACCAGAACAGGATTCGGAGCAATAGATCCATCAAGCAGAGTGTGCTTGATGACTGGAGCTACCAGTCCTCGAAATGGGTTTGGCTGGAAGATCTGGTGCCACTTCCGCGCCAGCGGCCGTCAGGTAGCTGGCGAGAGAAAAGCTGTCTGCGTTATTGCACCGCATTGCCGTCCAAGGCCTGCTGTCTCTTCTTCAGTTCCTGCAAGTACTGTTCATCCTTGCAATGAGCGATAGCTTCCTGTGAATACGACTTGGCCAGAGGCAAGTTCTGCTGCTTCTCAGCGCATTGGCTCAATTGGTCGAAGTAGATGGCCAATCGCTCTGAAGCCTTCGAATCGGCCTTGGCCGATCCCAGCGCAAGCTCTGCGGTCTGGAGCGCGTCGGGATTGCCGAGTAGGAGTTGCGCCTTCGACTTCTGATAAAGAAGCCAGTGGTCGACCTTGTCGGACGCGATCTTCGCAATCCGATCCAGCGCCTTCTGCGGCATACCTGCGGAGTTATAAGCCTTGGCAATCGCTCGCGCTGCAAATGGGGTGACAACGTCGGCCGCGTCAATCGCGTCTGTGAACGTCGCGGCAACTCTATTGATGCGAGCTTCCAGGTCGTCTTTCCCCAGCCGCCCGGCAGCGATCGCTGTATTCGTCAAGGACTCACAGGCGCTCACCCACTGCCGCGGTTCCACAGCGTTAGGGGGCGTGGCGAGAATTTCCGGCAACGCTTCGGCCAGGGCGACACAGACGTGCATGTGATGGTAGCCAAACACAGTCGTGAAGGACAAGTACGCCTCGTAGAACTGGTCCAACCCTTCCAGCGCGGACATCGCAATTACTTCTGCTATCCGTTCCACACGTTCTCTGTCGGCTGACAAGTACTCGGCGACTTCGCGATACGAGCGCAAACGGGTGATTGCGGCGAGGGAGACGCGCAGCGGGACGGAGGAAGCATCGGCAAGCATCTTCTCTACCAGCCACCGCATTGCGTCGCGACCCTCGCTCTTCAGTTGAGCCGAAGCCTCTTTCTGGGTGCCAAGGTGAGCGATCTGACCATAGGTCGCATGCCATCCAGGTCGTATGTTGAGCAGCTCCCAAAAGCTCGCCCGAGCTTCTTCGAGCATGCTGCAACGCCGCAGAGTCTTCCCACGGTGGTGCAATAGTTCAGCGCGGACCTCTTCATTGACGCCGGCTTCGATTGCATGCTGATACTCTGCCGCGCACGCTTTGTAGTACTCTTGCCGAACAGCCTTGTTCTCAATGCCGTATGCGTGCGCCTCTTTGCCATCGATGATGCAGAGCACCTCGGACAGCGAGCTTTCTACGGTTATCGCGCGTGAATGAAGGTCAATCGCCCATTGTTGCTTCGCACCACTGCCGGCCTGCAGGAGCGCGTACTGAAGCCAGTCAGGGGTTCGGGCACCACGCTCAGTGTTCGCGAGCAGCAACTGCTCCAGCGCAAGATGGATTTCGCGAATGACGGTGGGCATCATTTCGCCGGAAAACTTACGCACGTACTCTTCGACGGCGTCGGCGATCACCCTCGATCCGGGTTTGTCGCGGACCGCGTCGCAGATCAGGTCGTGGACCTTAAGAACTCCGGGTGCTGTGGCTGGCTGGAGGATGGCCAACCGTTGGAGATTGACCCTTTCGTTCTGCCCTAGAAAGTGGGCCAGAAATCTAGTGTCGTGGACATTCGAACCTGAATCGGCGATCTTGACCAGCGCCCCCAAAGTGTTCGGCTGCAATCGCTTGAGGAGCGACTTCATAATCGAAGTCCCGTCTCCTTGCGAAAGCGCGTGCGGATCGCCAAGTATTTCTCGATACAGGTCGTCCTTGGCGATGTCTCCCATTGCAGCAATATTGCGAGTCGTCGCCAGAATCAGCGGCGAGAACCTGCATGCTTCAACAAAGGCGGCAGCTGCCAGACTGAGATTGGCAGGGTCTTCTCCCAGCACCTTTGCTGCCGAGTCTGATGACAGGGGCGGTATGGCGACATAGTCCGCGTTCCCGGGGGCGTTGAGCTGGGACGTCACAAGGACAACCCCGCTGCGGCCGAAACCTTGCTGGAGTTCGCTGAACGCCTTCGCATCGATGGTGCGCTCTAGGCTATCGATGACCAGCAGCGTTCGTGCCGAGTTGAAGGTTCCGGCGACATTGAAGGGCACGCCGCCCCGCGAACGTTGAATCGAGCTAAGCGGCGTGTCCTTCTGCCAGTCGTCGCCGGAAATCCACACGTAATTCTCGAAGGCGGCAGCCTCCTTGTGAACAAAGTCGATCGCGGCCTGCGTCTTTCCGGAGCCGCTGAGACCATACAGAACGCACACGTTGCCACCTTTGGCGTAGTGCGAACGCACGGCATTCAAGATCGCGTCTTCGGTGTGATGGTTCTCGCAGATCCCGGGCACGCGCCCGTAGTACTCATAGTTCTGAAGGTTCTGAGCGAACTCGGGAAAGAAGTCGCTGAAGAAGCCCGCCGACTCCGGATTGTCGACAGAAAATTCGTAAATGTGCTTCGCAAGTTCCCTCGCATCCAAGATCTTGACCACATCGGCGTAGGCCTTCCCTCGATCGGTCGAGCGGAATTTTCCTCGGAACGACTCCGGCTCCTCTTGGCTCGCGATCAAGTAGATGCTCTTGGGCGAACCATGGGTTAGCGCATGATCGATGTCACCCTCGATCTTCTTGAACTTAGGAGGATCGCCGGGCTTCGACGAATCTTCGAAGTATCCCTTCTCGGCACTGTATTCGCCCACCGTGGACCCGTCCTGCGAGAAGGTATCAACGGTATAGCCCACCGGGCGGTAGTCCTTATTGAGGCCGTGATGAACCAACTTCTTGGCTTCGAGAAGCTCAATGACGGCGTGCCCTACCAACTCCAGCTCAGTCGCACCCATCGCGACAATTTCATCGATGAGCCCGTTGACGATTCTCTTTTTGACGTGTTCGAAATACATACTCGGACCCTGAAGCGTTGTGATTGGATGCAATCTACTCCAAACCGGCGGGAGGTCCGGTCGGCGCTCTGCGCCCGGGCTTTGCGCAGGTCTCCGGTCCGGGCAGTCGCGCGGTCGGCTGGAGCATCTTGCATCGATGTGGCTGAAGCGCCGCTGCCGTAGGCACGCCGCAGGTCCGGCACGCGTGGACGGCTGTTCGCTCTCAGAAAGGGTAAGGAGACACTCATGTCATCTGGCACCAACTCATTTACTCCGCGCGGAAGTCCAACGAGCTGAATTCCTTTTGGCGCGCCGCCCCTCGTCGTTAGTTCGAGAGACCCCGCGCTCGCAACGGGCCGCGGAAACTTGCATGCCAGAGAGGGCTTCCTTCCTTCAAGAAGAAGTTCGTTGCTCCGCCCGAGTCCGTGCTGCCATCCACAGCAGGAAAAAGGCCGTTTCTACTGCCAAATACAACACCGACGATATGGTCCGGCGCGCGATTGAGGAAGTTGCCGACTCCGAGTCTCAATGCTGTTGGTTGATCGGCCGGGCGACTGTCTTGTTCGTGTAGTGACAGCAACTGGTCTGCATCCATGCCTTGCAACGCAACCCAGAACAACGCGCCGCGATTGTGTGTGAACTGTCGCGCCGCTGAGTCGTCGAGGGTAGCAAACACCTGATCCAGAACGTCGTCCTCAATTGCACTTTGCATCACGAACGCCAGCATGCCTCCCGCAGGGGTCCCGTACACGACTGCTTCGCGATTGACAGTGCCTGTCGCTGCGTCGACCGCCTTTCTCCACTCCTCGCGGCTCTTATTCTTCGCTGCGTCGATCTTGGCAGGATCGAAGGGCTCAATGCGCACCTCCGCGCCCCCACCCAAGGTCGCGCCGCTCCCAACGACGATTCGAGCAACCACTTCTCTCGCGAGTGCCGCCCTTTCCTCTCCGTTTACCGGCAAGCGATTGGGAACGACTAGCACAACCGCAAGCCCCCAGCGCAGGTTCTGTGCGACGCCGGCCACCTCTCCCCACAGTTCGCCCCAGAACTCCAGCGCATCGCGACGATGGATCCGGCGGCCCTTGTTTGACGAGATGGACTTGCACTCGACCTCAAGGCCCCCGGGACCGAGATCCTCGATCAGGAGATCAAAAGAGCCCCCGTTGTTCACCCTATGCCAAGCCACACGTTGCCCTCGACGGGAGAAATGGGTCGCTGCCTGTAGTTCCAAACGCAGACCGTGCATTTCTTCAGAACGGCTGAAGGCGCCTCGGACCCGTTTGACGAACGCTTTGGCCTGTTTGACTGTGCTCCTCTTCAGGACCTCGAGTACCTGTGCAGCGAAGCCCAGGGATGGAAAGATACTTGGATCGTTGCAGGCTTCGTGCGGCACCGTGCCATACGCCGCGACCAGTTTTCGCAGCCGATCCAACTGGTATGCGATAGCGTATTCCGAACGCAGGTAGTCAACGAGAAATCGGTTCAACCGAATCGCCTCTTCCTGTCGCGCAACTGCACCTTGCCAGTGCTCCGCACCAATTGCGCTCGCGAGGCGCCGGTACACCCCAGGTACTTCGGCTGTCGTCATCTCGGTAGCTGGCACGCCGCTTCTTCCTTGCTGTTCGATCAAAAGTCAAGACTACCAAACAGGCAGGCGTTAAAAGTGGACTGGCACGACGGTCAGGTCTTGGCCGAGTCTTTGAGTTCGCCCATCCGCTCCAACGCTAAACTGCAGCGTCGCGCGCCGAACTACCGACTTCACCAAGGGCTGGCGGCCCGGCGTCGCCCGTCATGGGCTCCGGACCCCCATCCCAGACGGCAATCCCGAAGGACACGGCCAAAATGTCGTCCTCGAACAGCGCGCAAAGCGCAGGAAGCGATGGACGATGGCACTGCTTGACGAGATTCTGGCCTGGGCGGCCCATGAGCTCAAACCATGGCAGGGCGACGCGGTGCGGCGCCTGTTCCAGAAGGTCACGCTCGACGATGGCGACTACGACGATCTGCTGCTGATGCTGAAAGCCAGTCGCGGCCTCGTCGGCGACGTCATGCCGACCCCGGTGCCGCTCGCGAAGGCGCATCTACCGACCGCCGGTGCTGCGAATCCCATTGTTTTGGAGGCGCTGCACTCCCTGCGGCACGTCAACCGTCTCGCTGAGGGGCAACTCCTGGAGTTCCTGCCCAAGGGGCTGACGGTCGTGTTCGGAGACAACGGCGCAGGCAAGTCGGGGTACTCCAGAGTCATCAAGAGCGCCTGCAGGGCGCGCGTGAAGAACGAGCCGGTGCTGCCGAACGCGGGGGTAGAGGCACGCCTGCAGCAGACCCCTGAGGCAGTTTTCACCGTGTCATGGGGTGATGGCAAGAGCTTCGATGTCCCCTGGAAGGCCAACGCGACGGCACCTCAAGAGCTGGCGTCCGTAGCCATCCTGGACACCCGCTGCGCCCGGGCCTACACCGACCAGGAAGGCGAGGTCCTCTTCGCGCCGTACGGACTCGACGTTGTCGAGGACCTGGCGCGGGTCGTCTTCCCGAGGCTTGAGCGAGCTATCTTGCAGGAAATCGCCGGCCTCGCCGTATCGGACAAGGCGCTCGTCGACCTGAAGCCGGCCGACACCGCCGTGGGCCAGTTCCTCAGACAACTGTCCGCTTGGACCAAGGACGCTGCCATCGAACAGGCGTTGCAGTTTAGCGAGGAGAACGCCGCGCGGCTGGAGGTCCTGACCGCGGCGCTGGCGGAGAAATCACCGGCAGAGAAGGCCCGCGAATGTGACGAGCTGGCGACCCGAATCGCGGCAACGGCGCAGGCGCTCGAGGACACCCAGAAGGTCGTCACCGACGATGCGATGACGGCGCTGTGGCAGGTCGACGAGGACCTCAGGGTGGCGCTGGAAGCCGAGACCTTGGCCGCCAATCAACTGAGAGGGGACGAGGGGCTGCTTGAAGGCACCGGGCAGGGGCCGTGGCGCCAGCTCTTCACGGCGGCGCAAGCCTTCGTCGAGACGCACCAGCACCCCACCACTCCCGGTGCACCGTGCCCGCTGTGTCAGACCCCACTTGCGGAACAGGCGGCTTCCCGCTTGCAGCGCTTCGCCCAGTTCGTCGTTAACGACGCTAGCGTTCGGGCGGACGGTCAGCGAACTCGCCACCAGCGCACCTTCGAGAGCCTGCGCAGCACGCCACTGCGAGCTCGGCTCGAAGAGACGACGGTGACCTACATCGAGGCCAACTCGGCAGGATGGACGGCGGCCAAGGATGCCTTCGAGGCCACGGTTGAGAGTCGGCGACAATGGGCGCTGGATGCAGGGCTCAGGACACACGACTGGTCGAAGGCGCCCCCGGCCTACACCACTCAGCCCATCGAGGCGGCGCGGCAGTTGGAGGGTTCAGTGCGGGAGCAGGCGCACATCCTGCGCGAGGCCCAGCCCGGTCCCGCGCGGGCCACGCTGCAGAAAGAGGCCGACGAGCTGAAGGCTCGGCAGGCGCTGTCGGCGCGGCGCGATGCCCTCTACGAGCTCGTCCAGGCCAAGCGCCTGCACCACAAGCTGTCGGCCTGCGTGGAAGACCTGAAGACCAAACCGGTGTCGGATAAGGCGGGTCAGCTGGCGGAATCGGCGGTAACGCGGCAGCTGAGCGACGCGCTCAATCAGGAGTTCGAGAAGCTGGGCATCTCCCATCTGCAGACGGCGCTGAAGGCGCGTACCGAACGCGGTCGTCAAAAGCTGAAGCTGGTACTCGACCTGCCCAATTCGACCAAGCCCGAGGACATCCTGAGCGAAGGCGAGCAGCGGGTCATTGCCATCGGCAGCTTCTTCGCTGAGCTGAGCGTCGCCCACCACCGTGGCGCGGCCGTCTTCGACGACCCCGTGTCCTCGCTGGACCACCAGCGGCGCCAGCGCGTCGCTCGTCGGCTCGTGGAGGAGGCGAAGACGCGCCAGGTAGTCGTGTTCACCCATGACACGGTCTTCCTGGCGGAACTCCTGCTCCTGTTGAAGGCCGCGGAGGCGCCGCCCCACGTCTGTCGGTTCCTGACATTCAGCCAGCAATCCACCGGACGGATTCACGACGGGCTGCCCTGGCATCACCTGCCGACGAAGGACCGGCTGGACAAGCTCGAGAAGTTGGCCAGCGCGTTTGCGAAGGACGAGCCGAACCTCGACAACGACCAGGCCGAGGCTCGGGCCCGGGACCTCTACAACTGTCTGCGAGGGGTCGTGGAGAAGGGGGTTGAGGAGGTAGTGTTCTGTGGCACGCTGGAGCGCTACAACGACTACGTGCGGGTCGCCTCCATCAAGCAGACCGTCGGGCTGAAGCTCGAAGAATGTGAGCCGCTGGTCGACTTACATTCGCGCGCCAGCGACATCATCGCGGGCCACGACAAATCGGGTGCGCGAGCGTTCGCCGCGCCGAACGCCAAAGAGGCCCGAGACGACGTCGAGAAGCTCAAGATGGCACTCGACACCATCCGGGTCCGGCGCAAGGCGCCCAAGTCGACCACTCCGCCCTGACGGCTCTTTCGCAGTCCAAGGCTCCCCATGGGGCCAAGCCAGTTCTCCCGCCCCCAGGCCGGCCAGGGGGAGGTGAGCTCATCGTCACTTCGATTCGTACGACGAAGCAGGCAAGGCCGCAAGGGCCGTAAGAAGACCGACTGGGCTGATCCTTTCGGCCCGCAACCGCGAAGGTCTTTAGGGCGGAGAGCGCTGCTCGGCGATGGGCCGCTATGGGTCGGCGGTGCCCATTGGCTCCGCCCCCGACTGACATTCACCACCAGACCACGACCGCGCCGCCTTGAGTACCCGGTCTCAGGGGCGCAGCAGTCTCCCGAGCAGCTGCCCGCCGAAAGTTCGTTGCTGATCGCAGCGTCGATTGGATCGCCGCGCACGAGTGACTCAGATGTGTCTGAAGCAGTCGGCCTATCGGCCTTTCGCGACCTTGTTCCGCAACCTGCCGTGAAGCGGCCCTAGCGCCTAGTTTGGCAGAACGGCTGCAACCAGTCTTGAAGGGACATTGCCGTCCTGACCTACGCAGCTCGCGTTTGTACGCCATAGCCCCTAACACCTGTCGCTAATTCTCCAGCGCCGAAGCAAAGAACAGTTTCTCGCCGCGCGAGCGCAACAGCGCCACAAGCCGCTGGGCCGCGGGCGACAGGTAGCCCTCCTTGCGATAGGTGACCCCGAGGTGGCGCCTTAGCGTCGTCTCCTTCAAGGGCACTTCCCGCAGCGCGTGGCGGGCCCCGCTGGCGTTCAGCGTGTGGCGCGACAGGAAGCTCAGCAGGTGGGTGCGCGCGATCAGCCGCGGCAGCAGCGGAATCGAGTTGGCATCGATCTGCGCCTTCGGGGTCGGCAGGCCGCGCGAGCGGAAGGCCGCGTCGAGCCATTGCCGGCTCACGATGGTGTCCACCGGCAGCACCCAGCGCCAGGCCAGCAGTGACTCCATCGTGATGCGCGGCAGGTCGAACACCGGGTGGTCCGGGCTGGTCGCCACCACCACCACGTCCTCCACGATCGAGTGCGTCACGAAGTCGTCGTCGTGCTCGGGCATCAGGCCGATGAGCAGGTCGATGCCGCCTTCGCGCAGCCGCTCTCGCAGCGCGATGCTCGGCGCGATCGTGATGTCGATGGTGGTTTCGCTGGCCTCGGCCAGCAGCAGGCTGCAGATCTCGGGCAGCACGTGATCGGCGGCGATCGGCCCGCTGCCGATGCGCACGTGGCCGGCGTTGCCCTTGGCGAAGTCGCCGACCTCGCGCAGCGCCTCCTCGGTGGCGCCGCGCAGCAGCCGGGCGCGCGCCAACAGCACCTCGCCCACCGGCGTGAGCCGGATGCCGCGGCCCTGGCGTTCGAACAGCTCGGCACCGAAGGCCTGCTCCAGCCGCTGCACGGCCTTGGTCAAGGCAGGCTGCGTGCGGCCCAGCTTGTCGGCGGCCTGGCCGAGATGGCCCAGCTCAGCCACGGTCTCGAAGTATTTCAGGTCGCGCAGGTGAATGTCCATCGATAGCTTCTAGGAATCGAACAAGGAGCATTATCGAGTATGCGGAATGAAAAAGTTTTTCCGTTTCGCTGCCACCTCCTGCCCAAAGACCAAAATTGAAAACGCCAGAGGAGCATTTGCACACTCTATTTGCAACGCTACGCGGACTAAGCCGCCCAAACCAGTCGTTTTGAGACTCCGAAGCCGACACCCGACGGCGGTTGCATCGGGCCTCCGCGCTCGGGAGCGCGGGATCTGGGCCTTTCACACTCTATTTGGCGACACCATCGAGGCCGTGGCCGACCTGGGCCATGTCGGGCAGGCCGCCGACAAGCTGGGCCGCACCCAGCCGGCCTTGACCAAGGCCGTGCAGCGGCTGGAGGAGGCCTTCGGCGCCGCGCTGTTCGAACGCCGGGGCCGCGGCATCCGGCTCACGCCGGTCGGCGAGGTGCTGCTGGCGCGTGCCCGCGTGCTGCGCGGCGCGACCGAAGAAGCGCTGCGCGAGGTCGGCGATTTCGCCAAGGGCAATGCCGGCCACGTGCGTATCGGCAGCGGGCCGATCGCGGCCGATCACGTGCTGCCGGAGATCTGCAGCCTGCTGCTGGCCGAGGCCAGCGAGACCACCATCGACATCACCATCGCGCCGAGCATCGCGCTGCGCGAGCGGCTGCGCGAAGGCGGCATCGACCTGCTCATCGGCCTGATGCCCGAGCACGACGACGACTTCGTGACGCACTCGATCGTGGAGGACGTGGTGGTGGTCGCGACCAGCCCGGACCACCCGGTGTTCGACCTGCCGCGGATCACGATGGAGTCACTGCTGGCCTGGCGCTGGGTGCTGCCGGTGGACAGCATCGTAAGCCGGCAGTGGCTGGACGCCGCCTTCCGCTCGCGCGGCCTGCCGACCCCGAGGGCGCAGATCGATGCCAACTCGATTCCGCTGCTGCCGCGGCTGATTGCGCGCACCCACCTGCTGAGCTTCCTGTCGCGCCACACACTGAACGCCAGCGGGGCCGCCCACGCGCTGCGGGAGGTGCCCTTGAAGGAGACGACGCTGCGGCGCCACCTCGGGGTCACTTATCGCAGGGAGGGCTACCTGTCGCCGGCGGCCCAGCGGCTGGTGGCCTTGCTGCGCTCGCGCGGCAAGCGGCTCTTCACGTCGGCACTCGGCGACGGCTGATCAACCTTCGATGGCCCGCGTGGAGCGTCGCAGCTGCTGCGCCATCATGCGCTGCATCCGCGTCTGCGGCGTGCGATGCAGCAGGAGGTCGATGGCCCAGCCGGCCACCACCACGACCGCCAGTGCGCCAAGGGTGAGAATTGCTGAGTCCATGATCTGCTCCCGTTTCGACAATGGGGCGACTTTGCGCCTTGGGCCGCCGGCTGTGAACCCTCCAAATGGACTGGGTTGTTTTGTGATCTAGGTCCTTTTTTCCCGCCGCGGCTGTGCTAGCGGGTGCCCCTCGACCCGCCTAGGGCGCGGCGTCCAGCGCGTGCCCTCCGGACTCGAAATCCCCGGCGTCATGACGCTCGGCCAGCTGGCTGTCCAGGTCGCCCCAGACCCGGTTCACCCTGCGCCCGCGCTGCACCGCGGGCCGCTCGGCGATCAGGTCGGTCCAGCGCTGGACATGGGCATAGCTCTCGACCTGCAGGAACTCGCCGGCCCCGTAGACCAGGCCCTTGGCGAGCGCGCCATACCAGGGCCAGACCGCCATGTCGGCGATCGTGTAGTGGTCGCCGGCCAGGTACTGGGTTTCGGCCAGCCGCCGGTCGAGCACGTCGAGCTGGCGCTTGACCTCCATCGCGAAGCGGTCGATCGCGTACTCGATCTTGGTCGGCGCGTAGGCGTAGAAATGGCCGAAGCCGCCGCCCAGGTAGGGGGCGCTGCCCATCTGCCAGAACAGCCAGGACAGGCAGGCCGCCCGATCGGCCGGAACGGTCGGCAGGAAGGCGCCGAACTTCTCGGCCAGGTACAGCAGGATGGCGCCCGATTCGAACACCCGCACCGGCGTCGGCGCGCTGCGGTCCATCAGCGCGGGAATCTTCGAGTTCGGGTTCACCGCAACGAAGCCGCTGCCGAACTGCTCGCCCTCGTTGATCCTGATGAGCCAGGCGTCGTACTCGGCGCCCGCGTGCCCCTGCGCCAGCAACTCCTCCAGCATCACCGTGACCTTGACGCCGTTCGGCGTGGCCAGCGAATAGAGCTGCAGCGGATGGCGGCCCACCGGGAGTTCCTTGTCGTGCGTCGGTCCGGCCACCGGACGATTGATGTTGGCGAATTGCCCGCCGTTGGCCTTGTTCCAGGTCCAGACCTTGGGTGGGGTGTAGTCCGATGTTTCGTCCATGCGTGGCGCTCCGGGTGCGGGTGAAGTAGCGCGGCAGCAAGGTCCGCGCAGCCCGACTTTAGAGCGAATCGGCGCACGAGGGCGCCGGCAGCTAGACGCGGGTTTTCGAAAGCGCCGCCGCTGTGGCCTGCAGCTCGGGCACCAGCGTCAACAGCCGGCGGGTGAGCCAGTACAGGTGGGCGGGATCGATCGGGTCCGGCAGCCTCAGGGTGTCGATCAGCCGTTGGGCCCGCGGCCCCAGGGGCAGTGCGGTCAGCGGCTCGAGCACCATGGCGAGCTCGTCCCGGACCGCCTCGTCGACGAGTTCATGCTCGTCGAGGCTTCGCCAGATGGCCCGCACGGCGCGTTCGCAGAGTTCGGCATCGGACAGCGGCGCAGGCAGCGCGGGATCGGGCGGCACGCCGCGCGTTCCGCTCGACTCACGAGAAAAGCTTCTGCGCAAGCTCATCTGCCGCTCCTTCGGGGAGACAGTCTAGTGCTGCCCCGCAGAGATGTAATGACGCACTGCAGCATGGCGGGCGCCAAACTGCCTGGCGGCGAAAGCCCAGGCCATGCGCGACGCGTCGGGCCCTGCGCCGTCGCTGTAAGGCTGGCCGGCAGCGCCGCCGCTCCAGGCGTGACCGAGCCGGTCGATTTCCACCAGGGTCGCCACCGTGCTGGCCCCCTGCTTGAAGTCGGTCACGGTCGCCGGGTAGCGCTTGCCCCGTTGCAGCGTGCGCTCCTTGCTCGAGGTTGCGCCCATGGCGTCGGCCCAGGCGCGAACCGCGGCGAGCCCATTCGACGCCGCGACCACCCTGTCGCTGCCGCCATGGATCACCATCAACGGCGGCCATCCGGCAACAGCCCTCGCCAGCGGCGCCGCCGCCAGGGGCTTCGTGGAGCGATGACCATGCATGGCGCCGAGCGCGGACAGCGTGGAATGCGCGGTCCCGGGCGGTATGCCCGAGTGCATCACCACGGCGGCGAAACGGTCCGGATGCCTGGCGACGAGCAGCGCCGCCATGCTGGCCCCTGCCGAGAGGCCCGCCACCGCGATGCGCGCGCGGTCTACCGCGTACATCAGGCAGACCTGGTCGATCGCCTTCATGATGAGCGCCGCCTCGCCGTAGGCGCGTCCCGATGATGTGTCGAACCAGTTCCAGCAGCCTTGCGGATTCGACACCCTGTCCTGCTCGGGGTAGAGCACCAGAAAGCGTTCGCGGGCTGCGATCAGGTTCATGCGCGTGCTGGTGGCGAAGGTCTTCGCATCCTGTCCGCACCCGTGCAGCATGACCATCAGCGGCAGGCGCTCGCCGAACTTGATGCCGGGTGGCCGATACAGGCGGAACCGGCGCATGCCCGTCGCACCCATGGCCAGGCCCTGGATCCATTGGCCCGCACCCGCAGGCGGGCGCCGCTTCTCGATCACCGGCTTGACTGTCTGACCGACCGCCCGCGTACCGGCGCGCACGGTGCTGCGCGTGATCGCCTCCATGCCACGGGCGACCACGCCCAGCCAGCCTCCGGACCCTTTGCGTCGCGCCATCAGCGGCGCGACTTCCGCCTGGCGACGGTCGCGCGGGCAGTCTTGCCGCTCCAGAAATCGACGATCTGCCGGGTCGCCTCCGCTTGCGCGGCCCCGACCTGGCGCCGGGCGGCCGCCGCGGACTGACCGCGTGCCGAGCCGACCGCCTTGTTGGCCGCGCTCAGCCACATGCTCATCAAGGGATTCTTCTTCATCCAGGGGTTGCTCATGGAGCCTCCGTCTCGACCGGGGGTCGACAGCAGCGACTGTCGCCGCGTCTCCGATGCCGCAGCGCAGCATTTTTGCCCGATCGAAGGTGGCCGCCGTCCTACGCCCCGAGCGTCGGGGCGGCGGTGCGGGCTCGCCATGCCCGGATGCTCGCCAGCAGGCTGTCCGCTTCGACCGGCTTGACGAAATGACAGTCGAAGCCGGCGTCCAACGCCGCCCGCCGGTCTTCGTATTGCCCATATCCCGTGAGTGCCACCAGCAGCAAGCCGGTGCCCCCACCGGCACGCAGGCGCCGCGCGACCTCATAGCCGTCCAGTCGCGGCAAGCCGATGTCCAGCAGCACGACCGCCGGCTGAAACTGCGCGGCGACCGCCAGGGCCTCTTCGCCATCGCCTGCGGTGCGGATCGCGTGCCCCTCCATCTCCAGCATCGTTGCCAGGGTCTGCGCGGCGTCGACGTTGTCGTCCACCACCAGGATGCGTTCGGGGGGACATTCTCGCGCGGGACCGGCCAAGGACATCGGTGGCGCACTGGCCCGCACCGTCGCCCTGCGGGGCAGCGTCACCCGGAATTCGGACCCGAGGTTGCGGCCGCGGCTGTGCACCTCGATCCGGCCCCCGTGCATCTCGGTCAGCCGCCGGGCCAAGGTCAATCCGACGCCCAGGCCGCCTTGCGAGCGATCCAGGCCACGCTTGCCCTGCGCGAAGAGATCGAAGATGCGCGGCAGCAGCTCTTCATCGATGCCCATGCCTTCGTCCCGCACCGTGATCTCGACGCCTTCGTCTTCGACCACCACCCGCAGGTCGATCGGCGTCGACTCCGGGCTGTACTTCGCGGCGTTGTGAAGAAGGTTGGCAATGACCTGCGTGAGCCTCGCGCCATCGGCATCCATCCAGATCGGGGCTTCCGGCATCGCCACCCCGAGCACCTGGCGCCGGCTCTCCAGCAGCTGATGCACGGTCTCGATGCTGTGCGCCACGACCACCCT
Organism: Variovorax sp. J31P207; assembly: GCF_030316965.1. Taxonomy (NCBI): domain Bacteria; kingdom Pseudomonadati; phylum Pseudomonadota; class Betaproteobacteria; order Burkholderiales; family Comamonadaceae; genus Variovorax; species Variovorax sp. J31P207. The sequence goes on along the minus strand of NZ_JASZYN010000002.1, from coordinate 727,180 downwards.
CAGGTCGACCGGATCGCACTTGAGCGTGATCTTCCCCTGGCTGATGCGCGTGACGTCCAGCAGCTCCTCCATGAGACGCGTGATCTGGCGCAGCTGGCGACCCGCCAGGTCCAGCGCCCATGTCACCTTGGGATGCTTGTCCGCCACCCGCCGGATGATTTCGATGGCCGTGTGGACCGAGGCCAGCGGATTGCGCAGCTCGTGGGACAGCATGGCGAGGAACTCGTCCTTCCGCTGGCTCGCCTGCTGCAGCTCCTGCTGCGCCGCCTGGCGCTCGACGATCTCGTGCTGGAGGTTGCGATAGAGCCGCGCGTTCTCGAACGCCGCCCCGGCCCGCGTCGCCACCTCGTGCACCAGCGTCAGGTCGGCCTCTCGCATCCAGGCGCCGTCCTCGGGCGACGCCACCAGCAGGACGCCCGGCACGCGCTCTCCGAAGAGCAAGGGGACGGCGGCGACGGAAGCCAGGGCGGCTTCGCCGAGATCGCCGTCGGGATGCCCGAGTGCGCCCGGGCCGAGCGGCATCGCCGCGTCGGCCACCCTGGCCACGCGGCGCGAGGTCGCCGCTTCCTGCAGCGCGGCCATGACCGCATCGGCCGGCGCCAGGTCGACGCCGAACGCGACCGTCGCGGACCCGTCGCCCGCGGTGCGGGCCGCGATCGCGAACGACCCTCGGCCGAGTTCGGGGTCCGCGATCCAGACCAGCGCCGTGGCGGCCCGCTCCGGCACCAGCAGGGCGACCAGCTCCTGCATCGCCACCCGGATGTCCAGGGATCGGTTGAGCGCCTGGCTCGCACCGGCCAGAAAGGCGGAGCGCCGGTCGTTCTCCTCGGCCAGGCGGCGGGCGGCGTCCGAGGCCATCATTGCCGCACGCGCATCGGCCTGCCGCTCGACCTGGCGCTGCATCAGGTAGAGCGACACGAACACGCCGACCTTGCTGCGCAGGATCTCCGGCACGACCGGCGAGAGGATGTAGTCGACCGCACCGAGCGAATAGCCGCGCGCGGTCTGGATCTCGTCCGCGTACGAGGTGATGAAGATGATCGGCGTATGGGCGCTGCGCCGGTGGTTGCGGATCAGCGTGGCGGTCTCGAAGCCATCCATGCCGGGCATGTTGACGTCGAGCATGATCACGGCGAACTCGCGCTGGAGGATCTCGCGCAGCGCATCCGCACCCGAGCGCACCATCACCAGGTTCTGGCCCAGCTCCTCGAGGACCGTCCGGAAGACCAGCAGCTTTTCCGGCAGGTCGTCGACGATCAGGATGTTGGCGCGCTCGCCGCCGGGGGTCTCTCCCTGCGGCGCCGGGCCCTTCTTCGGTGCTAGCTGCACAGCCAGCCTCGAAGGACGACCAGCAGGTGGTTCGTGTCGACCGGCTTCGACAAGTAGTCCCACGCCCCGGCCTCGATGCACTTCTCGCGATCGCCCTTCATGGCCTTGGCGGTCACCGCCACCAGCGGCAGCTGCTTGCCGCGCGGCAGGCGGCGCAGCTCGCGCATGGTCTGCATGCCGTCCATCTCCGGCATCATGATGTCCATCAGGACGATGTCGATGTCCTCGTCCTCCTGCACCAGCCGGATCGCGTCGCGGCCGTTCTCCGCCGTCACGATGGCCATGCCCTGCTGGTCGAGCACGGTGGCCAGCGCGAAGATGTTGCGCATGTCGTCGTCCACGATCAGCACCTTGCGGCCCGCCAGCGAGCAGGCGGCGTCGTTCGCGGCCTCGACGGCACGGCGCTCCGGGTCCGACATCAGCGCGAAGGCGCGATGCAGGAAGAACGCACTGCTGTCGATCAACGCGTCCGTGCTGCTCACGCTGCGCCATGCCGCGCCGTCGAGGCCGCGGGTCCACGCGGCCGACCGCGAGCCGGCGGCGGGCCGGTCGAAGACGATCACCGGAAGCTGATGCACCGGGGCCCTTCCCTCGACCGCCTCGGCCAGGTCCGCCGGGCTGAAGCCCGGCACCGACCCGTCCGTGACGAGGCAGTCCACCGGCCCCTGGGCGATCTCGCGGGCCAGGGCCTCCCTCGATTCGGCCAGCGAGATCGTCACGTCGGAACCGTCGAAGGCATCCACCAGCGCCGCCCGCGCGTCGGAGCCCTGCATGGCCACCAGCAGCCTGCGCGATCCCGTCGACACGAAGCGATGCAGCTGCCCCATCGCCGCGTCCACCTGGTCCATCGACTGCAAGGGCTTGGCGAGGAATCCCACGGCGCCGGAGTTCAGGGCACGCTCGCGCGAATCGTCGGTCGACACCACGCACACCGGGATGTGCCGCGTCGCCAGGTCGGCCTTCAGGCGTTCCAGGATGCGCCAGCCCTGCATGTCGGGCAGGTGGATGTCCAGCGTGATCAGCGCCGGGCGGTGGTCGCCGGTCAGCGCCAGCGCCACCGCGCCCGTCGAGCTGACCAGCCCCTTGAACCCGGCGCGACGGGCGGCCTGCAGCAGCACCTTCGCGAAGGCCAGTTCGTTCTCGACGATCAACGCCACCTTGTCGCCCGGCAGCAGCGCGTCGCGGTCGTCCCCCGCCACGTTCAGCGCGTGCAATTCGGCGGCCGCGGCCTCGGCGCCTGCAGCGTCGACGCCAGCCAGCGCGTCGACGGGCTCGATCGTGGCTGCGACGGAGGCCGGGCGGGTCTTCGGCGTCGGCAGGGGTGCCGGCAGGTCCGCGCCGCCGGCACGGACGCCGCGCCCGCGCGCCGGGCTGAAGCTCTGCGGCAGGAACAGCGTGAACGTGCTGCCCTGCGCCGGAACGCTCGTCAGGCGAATCTCGCCGCCCAGGAGCCGCGCCAGTTCGCGGCTGATCGCCAGGCCGAGACCGGTGCCGCCGTACTTGCGCGAGGTCGAGCCATCGGCCTGCTGGAAGGCTTCGAAGACGATCTGCTGCTTGTCCGCGGGGATGCCGATGCCGGTGTCGGAGACGGCAAAGGCGATCACCTGGCTCGCCCGGTTGAGCTCCTCGCGGTCGCGCGACCAGCCGCTGTGGACGACCCCGACCGAGAGCCCCACCGTCCCGTGGTGGGTGAACTTGAAGGCGTTGGACAGCAGGTTCTTGATGATCTGCTGCAGGCGCTTGACGTCGGTGACGATCGCCTCGGGGAGCGCGTCTTCCAATTCGATGCCGAAGCCCACGTGCTTGGCCTCCGCCACGTGGCGGAAGCTGCGCTCGACCGAGCGCTGCAGGTCGTCGATCCGCAGTTCGCTCACCTCCACCGCGACCGTTCCCGATTCGATCTTCGACAGGTCGAGGATGTCGTTGATCAGCATCAGCAGGTCGTTGCCCGAGAGGTGGATCGTCTTTGCGAACTCCACCTGCCGCTCCGTCAGGTTGCCTTCCGCGTTCTTGCAGAGCTGGTCCGACAGGATCAGCAGGCTGTTCAGCGGCGTGCGCAGTTCGTGCGACATGTTGGCCAGGAACTCCGACTTGTACTTGGAGGTCAGCGCCAGCTGCTCGGCCTTCTCCTCGAGCGCCTGGCGGGCCTGCTCGACCTCCTGGTTCTTGCTCTCGACTTCCTGGTTCTGGTGCACCAGCAGCCGGGCCTTCTCCTGCAGCTCTTCGTTGGTCTGCTGCAGTTCCTGCTGGCGATTCTGGAGTTCCTCGGCGAGCGACTGCGACTGGGTCAGCAGGTCCTCGGTGCGCATGTTGGCCGAGATGGTGTTGATCACGATGCCGATCGATTCGGTCAGCTGGTCGAGGAAGGCCTGGTGCGACGGGTTGAAGCGCTCGAGCGACGCCAGTTCCAGCACCCCCCGCACCTCGTCCTCGAACACGACCGGCAGCACGATCACATCCATCGCCGCGCCTTCGCTCAGCCCGGTGGCCACCTTGAAGGCCGTGCTCGGCACGTTGGTCAGCAGGATCTTCGACTTCTCGATCGCGCATTGCCCGACCAGGCCCTGCCCCAGGTCGATCTCCTTGCCGTGCGCGGCGTGGCCGCCCGAGGCGTAGCTGGCGAACAGCTTGAGCTTCGGCGCGCCGCCCGACGAGGTCAGCAGGTAGAACTCGGCCTGCTGCGCGCCGACGACGGGCGCGAGCTCCGAAAGGATCAGCTGGCCCACGGTCAACAGGTCCTTCTGGCCCTGCAGCATGCGGCTGAACTTGGCCAGGTTGGTCTTCAGCCAATCCTGCTCGGTGTTCTTCTGCGTCGTGTCCTTCAGGTTGCGGATCATCTCGTTGATGGTGTCCTTGAGCGCCGCCACTTCCCCCTGGGCCTCGACCGTGATCGAGCGCGTCAGGTCGCCCTGGGTCACGGCCGTCGCCACCTCCGCGATCGCGCGCACCTGCGTCGTCAGGTTGGCCGCGAGTTGATTGACGTTCTCGGTCAGCCCTTTCCAGGTGCCGGCGGCGCCGGGCACCTTGGCCTGGCCGCCGAGCTTGCCCTCGACGCCCACCTCGCGCGCCACGCTGGTCACCTGGTCGGCGAAGGTGGCCAGCGTGTCGGTCATGCTGTTGATGGTCTCGGCCAGCGCGGCGATCTCGCCCTTGGCCTCCACCGTGAGCTTCTGCTTGAGGTCGCCGTTGGCGACCGCCGTCACCACCTTGGCGATGCCGCGCACCTGCCCCGTCAGGTTGCCCGCCATGAAGTTGACGTTCTCGGTGAGGTCCTTCCAGGTGCCCGACACATCGCGCACCTGGGCCTGTCCGCCGAGCCGGCCTTCGGTGCCCACCTCGCGCGCCACGCGCGTGACTTCCGCCGCAAAGGAGGACAGCTGGTCCACCATGGTGTTGATCGTCGCCTTGAGTTCGAGGATCTCGCCCTTGACGTCGACCGTGATCTTCTCGGACAGGTCGCCCGCGGCCACCGCCTTGGTCACGTCGGCGATGTTGCGCACCTGCGAGGTGAGGTTCGACGCCATCAGGTTGACCGAATCGGTCAGGTCCTTCCAGGTGCCGGCCACGCCCTGCACGTCGGCCTGGCCGCCCAGGATGCCCTCGGTGCCCACCTCCAGCGCCACGCGCGTCACCTCGGCGGCGAAGGAGCGCAGCTGGTCGACCATGGTGTTGACCGTGTTCTTGAGCTCGGAGATCTCGCCCTTGACGTCGACCGTGATCTTCTTCGACAGGTCGCCGGCCGCGACCGCAGTCGTCACCTCGGCGATGTTGCGCACCTGCGAGGTCAGGTTGCCGGCCATGAAGTTGACCGACTCGGTCAGGTCCTTCCAGGTCCCGGCAACGCCCTGCACATCGGCCTGCCCGCCCAGGATGCCCTCGGTGCCGACCTCCCGGGCCACCCGCGTCACTTCGGCCGCGAAGGAGCGCAGCTGGTCGACCATGGTGTTCACCGTGTTCTTCAGCTCCAGGATCTCGCCCTTGACGTCGACCGTGATCTTCTTCGACAGGTCGCCGGCCGCCACCGCCTTGGTCACGTCGGCGATGTTGCGCACCTGCGAAGTGAGGTTCGACGCCATCGAGTTGACGGATTCGGTGAGGTCCTTCCAGGTGCCCGCCACGCCCTGCACGTCGGCCTGGCCGCCCAGCTTTCCCTCGGTGCCCACTTCGCGCGCCACCCGCGTGACCTCGGCCGCAAAGGACGACAGCTGGTCGACCATCGTGTTGATGGTGTTGGTGAGTTCGAGGATCTCGCCCTTGGTGTCGACCGAGATCTTCTTCGACAAGTCGCCGGCCGCCACCGCCTTGGTCACGTAGGCGATGTTTCGCACCTGCGAGGTCAGGTTGCCGGCCATGAAGTTGACCGACTCCGTCAAGTCCTTCCAGGTGCCGGCCACGCCCTGCACGTCGGCCTGGCCGCCCAGCTTGCCCTCGGTGCCGACTTCGCGCGCCACCCGCGTCACTTCGGCGGCAAACGAGCGCAGCTGGTCGACCATGGTGTTGATGGTCGCCTTGAGTTCCAGGATCTCGCCCTTGACGTCGACCGTGATCTTCTTCGACAGGTCGCCGGCCGCCACCGCCTTGGTCACGTCGGCGATGTTGCGCACCTGGCTGGTGAGGTTGCCGGCCATCGAGTTGACCGATTCCGTCAGGTCGCGCCACGTGCCGGCCACGCCCTTGACTTCGGCCTGGCCGCCGAGCCGCCCTTCGGTACCGACTTCACGTGCGACACGGGTCACCTCGTCCGCGAAGGAGGACAGCTGGTCGACCATGGTGTTGATGGTGGCCTTCAGCTCCAGGATCTCGCCTTTCACGTCCACCGTGATCTTCTTCGACAGGTCCCCGGCGGCCACCGCCTTGGTCACGTCGGCGATGTTGCGCACCTGCGAGGTGAGGTTCGACGCCATCGAGTTGACCGAGTCGGTCAGGTCCTTCCAGGTCCCGGCCACGCCCTGCACGTCGGCCTGACCGCCCAGCTTGCCCTCGGTGCCGACCTCGCGCGCCACGCGCGTCACCTCGGCGGCGAAGGAACGCAGCTGGTCGACCATCGTGTTGATCGTGTTCTTGAGCTCGGAGATCTCGCCCTTGACGTCGACCGTGATCTTCTTCGACAGGTCGCCGGCGGCCACCGCGGTCGTCACCTCGGCGATGTTGCGCACCTGCGAGGTCAGGTTGCCGGCCATGAAGTTGACCGACTCCGTCAGGTCCTTCCAGGTCCCGGCAACGCCCTGCACGTCGGCCTGGCCGCCCAGCTTGCCTTCGGTGCCGACCTCGCGCGCCACGCGGGTCACTTCGGCGGCGAACGAGCGCAGCTGGTCGACCAGCGTGTTGACCGTGTTCTTGAGCTCCAGGATCTCGCCCTTGCCATCGACCGTGATCTTCTTCGACAGGTCGCCGGCCGCCACGGCCTTGGTGACGTCGGCGATGTTGCGCACCTGGCTCGTCAGGTTGCCGGCCATCGAGTTGACCGAATCGGTGAGGTCCTTCCAGGTCCCCGACACGCCTTCCACGCGCGCCTGGCCGCCGAGCGATCCCTCGGTGCCGACCTCGCGTGCCACCCGGGTCACCTCCGAAGCAAAGGAGCGCAGCTGGTCGACCATCGTGTTGATGGTGTTCTTGAGCGTCAGGAACTCGCCCTTCACGTCGACGTCGATCTTCTTCGACAGGTCGCCCTTGGCGACCGCCGTGGTCACGTCGGCGATGTTGCGCACCTGGTCCGTCAGGTTTCCGGCCATGGAGTTGACCGAATCGGTCAGGTCCTTCCAGGTACCGGCCACGCCCTTGACCTTGGCCTGGCCGCCCAGCTTGCCTTCGGTCCCGACCTCGCGCGCCACGCGGGTCACCTCGGCGGAAAAGTTGCCCAGCTGCTCGACCATCTTGTTGATGGTCCTGGCGGTGCGCAGGAACTCGCCCTCCAGTTCGCGCCCTTCCACCTCGAGCGCCATGCTCTTCGACAGGTCCCCCTGCGCCACGGCCCCGATCACGCGGGCGACTTCGCTGGTCGGATGCACCAGGTCGTCGATGAGCGAATTGACGCAGGCGATCGATTCGCCCCAGAAGCCACGGGTCTCGGCCATCACGGCCCGCTGCTTGAGCTTGCCCTCCTTGCCCACGACCTGCCGCAGCCGCACCAGCTCGGAAGCGAGCGTGGCGTTCTGCTCGACCAGTTCATTGAAAATATCGGCGACCTTGCCGGGCAATCCCACCCACTGGGCTGGAAGCCGGACCTTGGCGTCGCCCTTTCGAAGGCGTGTCATCGCATCGAGCAGGACGGCCATTTCGTCGTTGGCGTTGTCCGTGACAGGGGCGTGTTCCAGGACTTTCATCTGTGCCTCGTGGTTCGACCAAGCTGAGTTGCAACGGCTGGCGGGGAAGTGTAGGCCTCGGTCCAAATTTGTAACAGGGGCCTTTCGACCCGTGCATGGCTCCCCCGTTCACAGCGACAGTGCGAACACGCAATGCGCGGTATTTGACCTGTGCGCGAGCACCTCCAGCGTAGGCGGGGCGGCAGTCTCGCCACGCGGTCCTTTCCTACACCCGGGCGCGTTCAACTCGCGCAGCGCGCGACTTGCGCCGGCAGTGCCCAATTGCCCGCATTGCCATAAACTCGTTCCAGCGCCCTTTCCCTCCTTGCGCCTCCAGGCACCTGAGCACCGCTGAACGGTGGAACCCAGTCGACCATGACCATGCCAGCACCCGCACGCCCGGACGCCGCCACTGCGCAGAACACCGGCCCGGCGTTCATGGCAGGGAAGGGCGAGATGGCCACCCTGATACGGGCCCATGACTGGTCAGCCTCCTCCCTCGGCGACCCGGCGCTGTGGCCGCAGTCCCTGCGCACCGTCGTTCGCCTCATGCTCAACACCGGGCATCCGATGTACGTGTGGTGGGGCCCCGAGTTGGCTTGCCTGTACAACGACGCCTATCGGGAATCGATCGGACCCGAGCGCCACCCCGGCTCGCTGGGACGCCCCGCGCGCGAAGTCTGGGCCGAGATCTGGGAAGTGATATTCCCGCAGATCGAACAGGTCCTGAGCGGGGGCGGGGCGACCTGGCATGTCGATCATCTGGTGCCGATCACCCGGCACGGCCGGCGTGAGGATGTCTACTGGACCTACAGCTACAGTCCGATCGACGACGAGAGCGCACCGGGTGGCATCGGCGGCGTCCTGGTGCAATGCACCGAGACCACGCAACAGGTTCTGGCGGCCCGGCAGCTGGCGTCCGAGCGAGACCGGTTGGCCGCTCTTCACGAGAGCGAGATGCGCTTCCGGTCGGCCCTGCATGCGGGCGGAATGGGGGCCTGGGAGACCGACTACCAGACGCTGACCAGGTCCTGGACCCCGGAGGGCATGGCGCTCTTCGGGCTCAGCCTGCCGGACGGGCGGGGCCGCGTGGGTGGCCCCGACGATGAATACGTGGCCGCGCTGCATCCGGACCACCGCCATCTCGCCGCCGGATTCCGCGAGTTGGCGGATCGGCAAGACTCCTTCCCGGCGGAGTACTGGATCGTGCGGGCCGACGGATCGAAGCTATGGCTCGCGGGCCGCGGGATGGTCATTTCCCGAATGCCGGACGGCCGGGCCCATCGCCTCGTCAGCATCATGGCCGACGCGACCGAACGCAAGCGGGCCGAAGAGCGCCTGCTGATCGAGCACCAGCGCCTCGAACTCGCGCTGGGCGCGGGGCGCATGGGCGCCTACGACATGGACATGCGGGACAACGTCCTGTGGTGGTCGGCGCAAACCTACCGGCTCTTCGGTGTCAGCGACCAGGATTTCGTGCCGACACCCGCCCACGTGCTGGCCTTGCTTCACCCGGACGACCGGGAGGACTTCATTCGGCGCCGCGCAGAGGCCATCCAGGGCCATCGGCCCTTCGTGCATGAGTTCCGCATCCTGCGGCCCGATGGCACGCAAGCCTGGCTGGGCCACCGCGGTCACGTCGAATACGACGCCAGGGGCCGTCCGGTGCGCATCTTCGGCGTCACGATGGACATCACCGAGCGCAAGCTGGTCGAGACCCGACTCCAGGACGCGGACCGGCAGAAAGATCGCTTCATCGCGATGCTGGCGCATGAACTGCGCAACCCGCTGGCGCCGATCCGCAATGCCATCGCCGTGTTGCGCAAGATCGGTGGTGCCGATGCGACCTCGGCCTGGTGCCATGACGTCATCGACCGGCAGGTGAGCCAGATGGCGCATCTTCTCGATGACCTGCTCGACGCCTCCCGCCTGAATCACGGCCATCTGCGCCTGCGCATGCAGCCGCTCCAACTGGCGACGGCGATCGACCGGGCGATCGAGATCGCCAGGCCGGTGATCGACGCCGGCGGCCACTCGCTGGCCTTGCACATTCCGGCCCGGCCTTTCGAACTCGAAGGCGACCTGACGCGACTGGCACAGGTCTTCTCCAACATCCTCATCAATGCAGCCAAGTACACGCCGCGAGGCGGCGCCATCGAACTGACCGTCGAGCGCGAGGATCAGCAGGCTCTGGTCAGCGTGACCGACACCGGGATCGGCATCGAGTCGCATCACGGTGAGCGAATCTTCGAAATGTTCGGCCAGGTGGAATCGTCGCTGGCCCGGGCCCAAGGCGGGCAGGGCATCGGGCTGGCCCTCGCGAAGGCCCTGGTGGAAATGCACGGCGGGACCATCGCGGCCACCAGCGAAGGCCTGGGCAAGGGAAGCCGGTTCGAAGTCCGCCTGCCGCTGGCCGCCATCGAAGCCGAGGCGAACCAGGAGGCCACCGGCGCGGGAGAATCGTCCGCGGCGGCCGGTTGTCGCGTCCTGGTGGTCGACGACATGCGCGACAGTGCCGACAGCCTGGCGCTTGCCGTGCAGGCACTGGGCCATGAGGTCGAGGTGGCCTACGGCGGTGAGGCGGCCTTGCGAAGAGTCGAAGCCACCCGACCCGACATCGTCTTGCTGGATCTGGGAATGCCGGGGATGGACGGCTACGAGGTGTGCCGTCGAATTCGGGCAACCCCCTGGGGGCACGAAGTCCTGCTTGTCGCGCAGACCGGGTGGGGAACCGACAACGATCGCGAAGGGACGCGCAAGGCGGGCTTCGACCACCATCTCGTCAAGCCCGTGGAGCTCGGCGCGCTGGCCGCGCTGCTCGAATCGGCTAGCCCGTCCTCCCGCTGATGATGTTCATCAGGACATGCGGCTGCAGGGGCTTTCCGAGGTGCGCGTCGAAGCCGGCTTCGATCGCCTTGGCACGGTCCTGGGGCCGCGCAAAGGCCGTCAACGCCACTGCGAACAAGCGCGGCATGCCATGCGACGCGCCGTGCTGCCGGGTCAGGCGGATGAGCTCGTAGCCATCCCGGCCCGGCAGGCCGATGTCGCTCACCAGCACATCGGGCCAATGGGCCTCGATCAGCCGCATGGCCTCATCGAACGTGGACGCCAGGCGGACATGCGCGCCGGCGTCTCCGAGGACGAGGGTCAGCATGGCGCTGGCGTCTTCGTTGTCCTCGACGACCAGCACTTCCATGCCGTCCAGCACGCGATCGGAGGAGGGCGAGGGCCGCGGCTCCTGGGGTTCCGTCAGGACCAGAGAGGCCCCGTCGGCGGGCACCACCACCAGCTCGACACGCAGCGTGGCCCCCGCGCCGGCACCTGCGCTCTCGGCGGTGACACCACCGCCGTGCAGCTCCGCCAGGTTCTTGACGATCGACAGACCCAGCCCCAGGCCGCCGTGCAACCGGTTGTCCGGCGAATCGCTCTGCGTGAAGCGGTCGAACAGATGGGCCACGAATTCGGGGTCGATGCCGCGGCCGCAGTCCTGCACGCACAGCGCCAGTCGGTCGGCCTCGCGCGCCAGGCTGATGCGAATCAAGCCGCCTTCATTCGAGAATTTGACGGCGTTCGAAAGCAGGTTCCACACGATCTGCTGGAAGCGGGTCGGATCGAGCCAGGCGGGCTGTTCGGCCTCCTCGTGCTCGAACTGGACACGAAGGTGCTTGGCGGCGATCGCCACGCTGAGCGCTTCGATCGACGAGGCGACCAGCGCGCGCGGTTCGCTCCACTCGGGGTGAAGCCGGAGCTTTCCGGAACTGATGCGGGAGACGTCGAGAATGTCCGAAATGAGCCGTGCCTGGGCCTTGACGCTGCGGTCGATCGCGGTGAGTCCCTTCTCGACCAAGTCCGGCGAACGATTGCCCGTCTTCAGCACGTGAACCCAGCCGCCAATGGCGTTGAGCGGATTTCGCAGTTCGTGCGAGAGCACGGCAACGAAGTCGTCCTTGGTCCGGCTGTGTCGCTCGGCGGATGCCCGCGCCGCCTGCTCGCGCTCGAGGACTTCGAGGCGACGCGCCTCGAGCTCGAAGCGCTCGGAAACGTCCAGAGCGATGCCGATGCGAAGCCCCGGCTCGATCGGCGCCGACATCGTCCATTCGAGGCGCACCAGGCTGCCGTCTTGCCGGTAGAGCGGAAATTCCGACTGCCAGGATGCGGCGCCCTCGCCCGCCATCACGGTCCTTTCGCTCACGGCATCGGTCCAGTCGCCAGGCGCGAACGCGGCCACCGCCTGCCCGACCACCTGATCATGCGCACGCCCCAGCATCGCGACCATGGCGGGATTGACATCGACGAACTGCCCGGCGTCGTCGATCAGCGCCATGCCGGTGGGCGCCTGCGTATAGATCGCCCGGAAGCGTGATTCGCTGCTGCGAAGCCGGTCCTCCGCCATGCGGGCGCGAATCAGCGCCTGCAGCGTGGCGATCAGCACCGCCGGCTCGACCGGATGCACCAGGTACGCGTCGGCGCCGGCATCCAGGCCGGTCACCTTGTCCTCGTTGCGCACGAAGGCCCCGGAAAGGTGAATGACCGGCAGCGTCGCCGTGGCCCGGTCGGCGCGGATCCGTCGGCAGACCTCGAAGCCGTCGATGTCGGGCAGGTGCACATCCAGCACGACGGCCGACACCTGGCTCGACGCGAGTGCGAGCGCTTCCCCGCCGGTACTCGCTTCGCTGGTCTGGAAGCCCGCGGCGCGGATCACCCGCGCCGTCGAGTAGCGCGTCGTGGGGTTGTCGTCGACCACCAGCACCGTGTGGCGGCTGCGGTCGATGGTGGTGTTTATCACGTCGGTGACCACGGTTCAGGCCTTCGGGGGCAGCATCGATCCGTTCAACTGCACGGGCAGGGTCACCGAGAACACGGAACCCCTGCCGAGTTCGCTGGCGATTTCCACCCGCCCGCCGAGCAGCTCGGCGAATTGCTTGCTCAGCGACAGCCCGAGGCCGGTGCCTCGCAGGCGCTTCTGCACCGGCGAGTCGACCTGCGAGAAGTCGTCGAACACCGCCGCATGATGCTCCGGTGCGATGCCGATGCCGGTATCGGCCACCGAGAAGCGGATGAAGTCGTCTTCGACCTGGACCGCCGATACGCGCACTTCGCCGCGCGGCGTGAACTTGAGCGCATTGGCAATGAAGTTGCGCAGGATCTGGGACAGCTTGCGGTCGTCGGTGAAGAGCCGCGGCAGTTCGTGTGGCTCCTCGAAGATGAGCGCGGTGTCGGGGTTCGTGAGCACCGGCTTGAACATGCCCCGCAGTGCGGAGAACAGGTCGACCATCTCGAACCATGCAGGAGAGATCTCGACGCGGCCGGCCTCGATCTTGGCCAGATCCAGCAGATCGTCGACCATCTCGGCGAACTCGGCCGCACTGGACTCGATGAAGCCGACCTGGCGCTCCTGCTCCGGGGTCAGCGGGCCATCGACCCGGTCGCTCAACAGGCGCGTGATGCTCCGGATCGCGCTGATCGGCGTGCGGAATTCATGGCTCATGTAGGCGAGGAAGCGGCTCTTGAGTTCCGTGGCCCGCTTGAGTTGCTCGGCTTGGGCATCGAGCTCGGCATAGAGCGCCACCACGCCGCGGTTGGTTTCCTCGAGCTCGGCGCGCAGTTCGTCCGCTTCCTGGCGGCTCGCTGCCAGCGCCCGTCGACAGTCCTCGATGGTCGCGCCGTCGGCCGGATCGAATTCGGACGTCATGTCACTGGTCCTCCCGGCGCAGCACCACGACGGTGGCATCGTCGCGATGTCTCGTGTGGTCGCGCAGCAAAACGGCTGCCGCCAGGGTCGGGTCCTTCTGCATCACAGGAAGGATCCGGTCGGCGCGCCAGCGCGTGTCGATGCCGTCGCTGTGAACGATCACGAGTGCGTGGGCTGGCAATTCCATCGCGGTTTCCTCCGGACGCCGGATCTGGAGGCCAGCGGTGCCATGCTGCGTGATGATCGATTTGTCGAACACACCGGACAGCACCCGTCCCACCACGTTTCCCGCCCCGGAGTATGACAACCTCGAGGCCTCGCCGTCGATGGCCAGGGCGCAGATGGCCGCACCCCGCGTCGTCTGCAGTGCCTGGTGGGTCTGCTGGACCTGTTCGCGCGGCGCCGCCGATGGATCGCGAGCGAAGGCAGCGGTGGCGGCCAGCGACGCCTTCGCGGCTTCGGGGCCGTGGCCGAGGCCGTCGGCGACCATCAGGCTGAATCGGGCGCCCAGGCGGCCCGCCGTCCAGGCGTCGCCGCACACGGCCTCGCCGGGTGCGGGCAGGCACACGGCACCGATCCGGACCGAGGCCGCCGGACCCTGCAGCGCATCCGACCTGCGGACGCGCGCCACGCTCACCGTGCCGTCGGGAACCGACGAATGCATATCGAAATCGTCGGCCAAGCGCCGGATCGCGCCCAGGCCGGTACCGGGCGTGCGCCCGGACGATTGGCCGTCCTGCATCGACAGGTGCAGGTTCACGATGCCCGGCCCCTCGTCGATAGCCACGACTTCGACGTCCCGGGCGTGCGGGCGCGCCGCGACCAGCAGGCGGCCCTTGCGCGCGTGACGCTGGAGGTTGGTGCCCAGTTCGGTCACGACCAATGCCAGCCTGCCCGCGTCCACTTCGGAAAACGCCAGCCCGGCCGCCAGCTGTGCCGCATGGCGCCTTGCTTCGCCCACCCGGCTCGCATCTTCGACCGGGAAGGACTTGTGGGTCCAGCCGGTGACTACTTCCACTTGGTGATACTCACGCGCGTTCCCGCGCCAGGTTCAGACTGAAGATCGAAATCGTTCACCAGCCGCTTGCTGCCCGGCAGTCCCAGGCCCATGCCGGTGCCGCTGGTCCAGCCATCGGTCAGCGCCAGCGCGATGTCGGCGATGCCCGGTCCCTGGTCCTCGAAGACCAGTTGCAGGCCGGGTCGGCCGTTCTTCTCGATGAACTCCCATCGCATCGTGCCGCCGCCCCCGTGGATCAGGGTGTTGCGCGACAGTTCGCTGGCCGCGGTGATCATCTTGGTCTGATCGACCAGCGTCAGCTTGAGGTCCTGGCAGAGCGCGCGCACCATCTGCCGGCTAGCGACGATGTTGTGCTCCGACTGCAGCGGCAGCGTACCGGCGCGTTCAATGGCCAAGGGAACTCTCCTCGCGCGCGCGCTGGAGCAGTTCCATGCCGCGCTCGACGTTCAGCGCGGTCCGCACGCCTTCGAGCGACAGGCCGAGTTCGACGAGCGTGATGGCCACGGCAGGCTGCATGCCGACGACCACGGTGGTGGCGGAAAGGATGCGGGCGATGCCCGAGATGCTGGTCAGCATGCGACCGACGAAGGAGTCGACGATCTCGAGCGCCGAGATGTCGATCATCACGCCCGAAGCACCCGTCTTGGCGATCTGGCCGGCCAGGTCGTCCTGCAGCGTCAGGGCAGTCTGGTCCTGCATGTCGACCTGAATGGTCACCAGCAGGGTCTCGCCCATGCGCAGAATCGGGATGCGGTCCATGGCCGTCCTACTTGTCGCGCGTGATACGCCAACCGGTCTTCTGCAGCGCGAGCGACAGCGCATCGGCCAGTGTCGCCTTGGTGCTGACGCCCTGCAGGTCGATGCCCAGATGCACGATGGTCTGTGCGATCTGCGGGCGGATTCCGCTGATGATGCAGTCGGCACCCATCAAGCGGATGGCGGTGACGGTCTTCAGCAGGTGCTGCGCCACCAGCGTGTCGACGGTCGGCACACCCGTGATGTCGATGATCGCGAGGCCCGAACCGGTTTCGACGATCCGTTGGAGCAGCGCCTCCATCACCATCTGCGTGCGGCTGCTGTCGAGCACGCCGATCATGGGCACGGCCAGCACGCCCTCCCACAGCTTGACGACCGGGGTGGACAACTCGAGCAGTTCTTCCTGCTGGCGCCGGATGATGTCCTCGCGCGCCTGCTGGAAAGTCGACACGGTGTGCTGGGCCAACCTGTCGACCGTGGTCGACAAGGACCAGAGCGCAGGCCCCAATGCGCCAGGCTGTGCGCCGAGCCGTCGCTGCAAGGAATTGAAGAGCGGCTTCTTGAGCGCCAGCACGAAGACGCTGGTGGCTTCTGCCGTCTGGCCCTGTGCGGCCCTGGAGCGCGACAGGCCTGAAAGCGTGTCGCGCACGGACGCCCAATCGGCTGACTCGAATCCTTCCGGGTCCGCACCGGCCTGCAGGCTTTCACGCAGCTTGCGCAGGAGCTCGGAGGCCTCGGCGCGAGTGGCGCGCCGGGCGCCGACGTCGGCGCCGGGCAATTCGGCCATCCACTCGTCGATGATGGGTTCTTCTTCTTCCCTCAGGGCACCTAGCAGTGCCGCGTAGTCATTCTTCATGGTTTCCTCACGGGCTGTCTTCCGGGTCGGCGCGAGTCGCTGCCCAGGGCGTCGCGCAGTGCGCGCTGGTCGTTCGGCATGGTAGCCACTGGGACAGCGACTCCCGCGCCCGCCGCATTGAATTGGACGATGGACTACGCCGCGTTAGGCGCAGGCCTACACGGAGCATGGCACGGCCACGCCTGCCGCAACGGCGGCAACGCCCCGTCGGCCTAGCGACCTTGGCTCAACCGAATCAGCCCGTAGACCGTCAAATACGCCGATCCGCGGCCATCCGTCGCGACAAGGCCGTTGGAACTCAGGCGACCCGACACCGCGGAGGCTTCGACGGGGGCCGCTTCTTCCTTCGCGCCGGCCAGGCTCTGCAGCCTCGTCCACTGCGCGTTGTTGAGCCGAAGCTTGTCCGCCTTCGCGCGCTCGGTGCCAGCCTGCGTCTCGTTCATCGCTGCGCCCCGGGTCAGACGATGGCGCCGACCAGCCGCAGCAGCGAAAGGCCGAACACGGTCATGACCATGACGATGACCGCCACCCTCGTCCATACGCGCTCCTCGCGCTCCCGGGATGGCGGAGGAAGGGTCGCGAACGAGGAGCCCCGGTCCTGGCGGTCCGGCTTTTCGGTCCACCAGCCGAGTCGGGTGTCATGGTCTTCTTGCATGACGTGATTCTTCTGTGGTCGGTAGTACTTTGGTATGTCATTTGACGTATCCGCCGTACAAGGGCGACCAGGAAGTGAACTAATTCACGCTTCGACAGCGCGCGGCGCGCCATGGCCCGCGCCGCGATGCCTGGTGTCAGCGCCTACATATCGTTGGCTCAGGGACCGACTCGGCATTCGAGCGCACCTGCCCTACCTTCGCTGCACCCGACTTCAGCGAGACAACCCATGCTTGGCATCGTCATCCCGGCACACAACGAAGCCCTGCTCATCGGCTCGACCCTCGATGCGGTCATGGTCGCAGCGACACACCCCGACCTGCGTGGCGAGCCGGTCGAGGTGGTGGTGGTGCTGGATAGCTGCAGCGACGCCACCGGCGTGATCGCGGCAGGCGCAGGCGCGCGCACCGTCAGCCTGCGCGTGCAGAACGTCGGCGTTGCTCGCGCAGTGGGCGCGGAAGCCATGCTCGCCGCCGGCGCTCGCTGGCTCGCCTTCACCGACGCCGACACGGTCGTCTCGCCAAGCTGGCTGGTGGACCAGCTCGCGCAGGAGTCCGACGCGGTCTGCGGTTCGATCGGCGTCGACGATTGGTCAGCGCATGGCGACCATGCAGGCGCGATCGAAGCGCATTTCCAGAACACCTATTCGGACGTCGACGGGCACTCCCACATCCATGGCGCCAACCTGGGCGTCTCGGCGGCCGCCTATCGGCGCGCGGGTGGCTTCCGTCACCTGGCCTGCAGCGAGGACGTCGCCCTGGTGCGTGCGCTCGAGGCCACGGGGGCCCGGATCGCCTGGAGCGCGAAGCCGAGGGTGGTGACCAGTTCGCGCCGCGACGGACGCGCGCGCGGCGGCTTTGCGGATGCGCTGCTGGCCGCGGTCGCTGCCGGCGTGGCCGCTGTGGCACCACCCGGCGCCGCCGCCGTGGGCTGAGCGACGGACCCCCCGCCATGCTCTCCTGCTCGACCCATGATGCGCTCCAGCGCCTTCGCCGCCAGCATGGGGAAGCGCTCGCGCTCGCGCAACTGGTGGCTGCCGGCATCGATCGCCTGCCGCTGCCCGGCTCCGGCGGCACCATCGAACGCTGGCGCATCCTGTCGGAAGTGGCCGCGCACGACCTCTCGCTCGCCAAGCTGTTCGAAGGGCACACGGACGCGCTCGCGATCCGCCATGAACTCGGCCAGGCAGACGCCGAGACGGGTTCTCGCTGGGGCACATGGTGCGCCGAACCCCCCGATGCACGCGTGACGATGGAGGCCCTCGTCGAAGAAGGTGCGAGCGCAGCCCCGGTCCGCCTCCACGGCACCAAGGCATGGTGCTCGGGCGCACAGGGCGTGACGCACGCCGTCCTGAGCTGCTGGGACGATGCAGGAGAGCCCTGCCTCGCCGAGGTGACGCTCGACCAGGCGGCCGTCACGGTCACCGACCAGGGCTGGCACGCGGTGGGCATGGCGGCAAGCGGCAGCGTGGATGTGCGATTCGATGGCGCCGTGGCACGCCGGATCGGCCGCCCCGGCGACTACGTCCGGCGACCCGGTTTCTGGCAGGGCGGCGCCGGCATCGCGGCCTGCTGGTTCGGCGGCGCACTGGGCATCGCACGCATGGCGCGTCGATTCTGCGGCATGGCGCCCGACGGCCATCGGCTCGCGCACCTGGGCGCCATCGACACCGCGCTCGCAGCCGGAGCGGCCGTGTTGCGCGAAAGCGCGGCGTGGATCGATGCCCATCCCCGCGACGACGCGCACCAAGTCGCGCTGCGCGCCCGCCTGGTGGTCGAGGAGGCGGCCCATGCGCTGATCGCGCACGCCTGCCGCGCGACGGGCGCGGGGCCGCTCTGCCGGGATGCGCGCTTTGCACGGGCGGTGGCCGACCTCCCTGTCTATATGCGCCAGAGCCATGCGGAACGCGATCTGGCGAGCCTGGGCAAGACTGTTCTCGATACGGAGACCACACCATGGAAGTTGTAGAGAAGGAAGGCGATCGCGTGATCCACGGCGACGGCACGACAGAAGACGAGTGGCATGCCTGGGGCGGCCTGCGCCGGATGCGCACGAGCTTCGCGGAAACCCTGATTCCTGCCGTCGGGCGCGCCGTGGTCGTTGCGCCGCATCCGGACGACGAGGTGCTGGCGGTCGGCGGACTGCTGGCGCAGTTGGCCCGGCTCGGAAGCGCGATCCGCGTCATCGCGGTCACCGACGGCACCGCCAGCCATCGCGGCTCACGCGACTGGCCTGTGGAGCGGCTGGTCCGCGAGCGCCCGGGCGAGAGCCGCGAGGCGCTGCACCGGCTGGGCGTCGACATCGAGCCGATCCGGCTGGGCCTGCCCGATGGGGGCTTGCGCGGCCTCGAAACACTGCTGGCGGATCGCCTCCTGACACTCTTCGACCGCCAGGACGTGGTGTTCACGACCTGGCGCGGAGACGGTCATCCCGACCATGAAGCCACGGGCCACGCCTGCGCCTTTGCCGCGGCGCGGACCGGGGCGAAACTGGTCGAGGTGCCCGTGTGGGCCTGGCACTGGGCCGCACCGGGCGACAAGCGCCTGCCGTGGTTGCGCGCGCGGCGGCTGGACCTCGATGCGCAGGCGTGCCGGCGCAAGCAGAGCGCGGTGCGGGCTTTCGCGAGCCAGATCGAAGCCGACGCGTCGACCGGTCGGCCGCCCGTCCTGCGACCCACGACGCTCGCGCGCGCCGCGCGGCCTTTCGAGGTGTTTTTCACGTGAACCCTCCGGCTGGCCAGCCTGACGGCACGAGCGCCTATTTCGACGGGCTCTACGGCGCGAGCGACGATCCCTATGCGCTGCGCACCCGCTGGTATGAGGAGCGAAAGCGGGCGCTGATCCTGGCCACGCTCCCGCGGCGCCGCTACCAGCGTGCCTTCGAACCCGGCTGCGGCATCGGCGAGTTCACGGTGGCGCTATCGGCTCGCTGCGACACCGTGCTCGCGAGCGATCGCTCGGCACGCGCGGTCGAGATTGCGCGGCAGCGCACCGCAGGCCTTCGCAACGTCCGCATCGAACGGCAGGCGCTGCCGGCGGATTGGCCGCACGATGTCGCTGCGTTCGACCTGATCGTGCTGTGCGAGCTCGGCTATTTCCTGCAGCCGGACGCGATGCGGGAGCTCGCCCGCCGCTGCGACCACTCGCTCGCTGGCGACGGCACCCTGGTCGCCTGCGATTGGCGCCCCGACTTCGCCGAGCGCCGACTGGCGACCGACGCGGTGCAAGCGCAACTGGCGGCGCTGGGCCTCAGGCGGATGGTACGCCACGAGGAGGATGATTTTCTGCTTCAGGTGTGGTCGCGGGATGGTCAATCGGTGGCGCAGCAGGAGCGGATCCGCTGACGCCGAGCCCGGCCGCCTGCCCGCCATGGCGGCGCGGCAGGAAGTTCATCGGCACACGCCCGGCGCTTCCAGCCCGGACGACGCGATGAATGAAGTCCAGCTTTTCGATGACCGGGGGAACCACGATGAACGGATAGCTGTCGTGGGCGCCGAGGCTGCGATCCATCGCGTTGATGAACTGCGAGACCGGCAGCCACTGCTCGACCACCGAAGACAAGATCGACTCGGCGTCGAGATCGAGCTTGCGCACCGTCAGCGACGGCGCGGACGGCAAGGCGTGATCGAGCCGGGCGCCCCAGGCCGCGGCGGTCTCCAGGCCGTCCACCATGTGCAGGTAGTGCGCCCAGGTCTCCGCCCAGTCCTCCCAGGGGTGCGAGCTCGCGTACGCACTGATGAAGCGCTGCGGCCAGTCCGCCACCGGCGATGCGTAGTGCTTCTTCAGGGAGGCTTCGTAGTCGGCACGCTCGTCGCCGAACAAGGACCGGTACTCGTCGATCCACGGCGTGCCGCGCACCAGCCGATCCCAGTAGTAGTGGCCGATCTCGTGGCGGAAGTGGCCCAGCAACGTCCGATAAGGCTCGTGCATCGACATGCGGATCTGCTCGCGGCGCGCGTCGTCGGCCTCCGCGATGTTGAGCGTGATGACGCCCTCGTCATGGCCGGTGAGCACGCGATCCTTCGGATCCACCTGCTCGAGGAACTCGAATGAAAGTCCGTTTGCAGGGTCTTCCAGCTTGTTGGGCGTCGGCAGCACGAGCTCCACCAAGGTGTAGAACAGACGCCGCTTGGCTTGTTCGAGCGCGGCCCAATAGCCGCGATTCTGCGGTGTCGCCAGCGCCGGGATGGTATGCGTCGTTCGACACGACAGGCAGTGTTCGTGGGCGCTGTCAGACAAGAGCATCCAGTTGCAGACGCCCTCCTTCCGATTCGCGCAAGGGCGGTATCCGGGACCCGGTGGACCCAGCCGGCGCCAGGCGTCTTCGGCCGAGGCCTCGAAGGCGATCATCAGTTGTTCGTCCGGCGAATAGCCGAGCGTCGAGCCGCATGTCTCGCAGCTCAGGTTCTCGAAGAAAACCCGGTTGCTGCAATGCGAGCAGGTCAGTTGCTTCATGGTGTCTTTCCTGGATGCGCGGGTTGCCAGGGATTCTCCGCCCTGTTGTTGCGATGCAGCATAGAGGCTGCCCGAAGATCGTGGAGAAGATAGCCGGCTGCAACGACGTGGGACCAGACGCCGCGCAGAGCAGGGCGAACTCACGGCTACAGGGGCATGCAGCGGCGTTCTCCTACATCACCGGAGGGAGAACGGGCGCATCGTCTGGCAAGGAGGTCAGCATGCCATCGCCGAGTTCTTCGATTCCGGAAGATGAGCGGCCAATTCAGTGAGGCTCGCATGAACACCAACACTCTTCACCCCTACCAGGCATTCGCATATCGAGGAAGGTCTTTCCTTTGCGGGGCGCAGGCGCGGGCGAACGGGACCTTCCTGCCCGTCGTCTTTTGTGTCGGTCCGGCGCCGGGTCGGCAGACCGAATTGCCGCGGGACACGGAGGCCTATGCGACCGAGAGCGAGGCCCTTCGCCACGCAGAGCAGCAGGCGATGCGCTGGGTCGAGGATCACGAGGACGTTCGGGGCCTGGAATGAGGCCGGCGGATCAAGCGCCGAGGTCGGTCGCGCAGAACTCGAAGAACTCATCCAGTTCGATGGATTTGTCGAAGACGCGATCGGCCCCTGCGTCGAGGCACCTTTGCCGGGCATCCTGTCGCGCATAGTTCGTGAGCACGACCACCCGCTGGTGCGGCTCGCGCCCATTGCACCAGTTCACGACCGCAAGACCGTTGCCTTGCCGCAGGAACAGGTCGACAACCGCCAGATCCCACTGGCCCTTGTGCCGGGCGAGCCAGCCTATCGCCTCGTCCTCGGTCTCCGCGGTGGCCATCACCTTCGCTGACGAGAGATCCTCGAGGGCAGGAATCAGATGCTGCCGGATGGTGCTGTTGTCTTCGACCAGGAAGATGCTGCGGGCGGCGGTCATGGAGCGGTCATTGATTGGTTCTCGTTTAGCCTGAGGCTAGGAACCTCGTGCCGCCACGCGAGTGAGCGCTTCCCCCAGGTGAAGGTAGGATGGACTCGCCATGACTCTCTCTCCGCGCTGCCGCCGGGGCCGGCGGATTCAAGCGAGGGCTGTCAGTGCCAACCCCGCCAGGCCTGATCCCACCACCACGGGAATGACGCCAACCTTGAATCGAAACAGGGCCACGGCGGCGGCGACGCCAATGAGGGCCGAGGCCCATTCGAAGCGGCCTGTGAACCCCTGTGGCCAGAGCACGTGGTAGGCGAAGAAGACCGCGAGATTGGCGATGACACCCACCACCGCGGCCGTGATGCCGGTGAGCGGCGCCGTGAACTTGAGATTTCCGTGCGTGGACTCGATGAAGGGAGCGCCGAGCAGGATGAAGAAGAACGAAGGCAGGAAGGTGAAGAAGGTCACCACGGTGGCTGCCACCGCGCCTGAAAGGAACAGCGCATCGGCGCCGAAGATGGCCTTCGTCCAGCCACCCACGAAGCCGACGAAGGACACCACCATGATGAGGGGGCCCGGCGTGGTTTCGCCGAGCGCCAGGCCGTCGATCATCTGCGATGCGGTCAGCCACTGGTAGTGCCCGACCGCGCCCTGGAACACATAGGGCAGCACGGCATACGCACCGCCGAAGGTCATGAGGGCCGCCTTGGTGAAGAACCAAGCCATCTGCGTCAGGACGGCATCCCATCCATAGAGAGCCATCGACGTGCCGATGGCAGCGAGCCAGAGCGCAAGGCAGACCGCCAGCACGCGGCCGAAGCGCCGCCAGCTGAACACCGCGTGCTCGGGCGTCGGCGTATGGTCATCGATCAGCGCGGGACCCGCGGACTGTGTCGCCTTGGCATGGCCAGCCCCGCCGGCGAAGCTGGCAGGCGCGAAGCGTCCACCCAGGTAGCCGATGACACCCGCGGCCAGCACGATGAGCGGAAACGGCAGTTGCAGCGCGAAGATCGCCAGGAAGGCGGCCACCGCGATGGCCCACAGCCAGGCGTTCTTCAGGGTCCGGGCGCCGACCCGGCAGGCTGCGTGGACCACCAGCGCTGTCACGGCGGGCTTGATGCCATGGAACACCCCGGCAATGGCCGGCACGTTGCCGTACGCCATGTAGACCCACGACAGGCCGATGAGGATCAGCAACGACGGCAGCACGAAGAGCACGCCCGCGACGATGCCGCCCCATGTGCGATGCATCAGCCAGCCGATGTAGGTGGCGAGTTGCTGCGCCTCGGGTCCGGGCAGGAGCATGCAGTAGTTCAGCGCATGCAGGAAGCGGCTCTCGGAAATCCAGCGCCTGCGCTCGACCAGGTCCTCGTGCATGATGGCGATCTGCCCGGCCGGCCCTCCGAAGCTGATGAAGCCGAGCTTGAGCCAGTAGACGAGGGCTTCGCTGAACGTCAGCTGCCGTTGCGCAAGCGTCGACGGCATCTCCCCGGGAGAACTCGGATTCAAATTCGGCGCCTGTCGTTCATGCAGCAACTATCGCATGACGCAAAGCTTGCTACAAGAACGACCGGCCCAGGGTCTTGAGCCGCGCCGGCTCGACCACAAGCATCACCGGCCGGGGGCCGTTCATCCAGCCAGCGAAGACTTCCTTCCGCCTGGCTCCGAAGCGTCTTGCCTGTATTCGCTGCGGTGCTGCATGAATCGGCGGTGAGACATTCGCAGATGCAGTTGCATGACCTGTCGCGCCATCTCGCCATCGGCCGCGCTCGCTGCATAGGTCAGGTCACGATGATGGTTGAGGCTTTGTTCGAGTTCGTGCGGCGTCGCGATATAGAACGAGCGCTTGATGATCGGCATGTCGATCATCGTTTCGAGGATCGTGCGCAGCCGCGGAGATCCGGAAGCGTCGAGCAATGCATGATGGAAGTCGCGATTGGCCTCCTGCACTTCCGCGATGCCATCCTCACCCTTGGCAATGCCCTCGGCCATCCTGCGATTGCTCGCCTCCAGGCGTTCGACCAGCGCCGCCCCGCCGCGCGTCGCGGCGAGGAATGACGCGTAGGGCTCCAGCAGCATCCGAAGCTGGAAGGTCTCTTCGACATCCCAGTCGCTCCATTCGGCTACCCGAATGCCTTGGCCCGCCGAATCGGTTGCCAGCCCATCGTCCACCAGCCTGCGAAGGGCCGTGCGCACAGGCGTGCGGCTCAACCCGAGTTCGCGGGCAAGCGGCTCCTCCTTCAGCTGGGCTCCCGGGGCGTAGTGCCCTCCCACGACACGCTGTCGAAGAATCTCATAGGCCTTGTCTCTGCCGTGCTGCATATGTTGCCGTGTGCATTCGTTCGCGGAATTGTATGAGTTCGCGTCGGCTCGCCCCGGCGATGACGTACAAATCGAGAACAACTCCGTACTCTGTTTGTACTCCGAGGCTCCCACGACATCGACCATTTCAAAGGTAGCCTCAGTGCTTACCCTTGGGTCTATTGCCATCTTTGTATTTATTTTGTACTCTCTGGGCTCTTCAGGAGCAAAGCGTGAACATTGCGATCATCGGATTGGGCGAAGTCGGACGCTGCTACGCGGCCCCATTGCATCGAGCTGGCTACACACTGAACCTGTGCGAGATGCATCCTTCTGCGGCGGCAAAGGAGCTTGCCGCAAAGGCGGGCCTGCGCATTCACGCGCAGGCAGGGGCCTGGCTGGCAGAGGCGCAGCTGGTGCTCTCGTGCGTGACGGGAACGACGTCCCTTCAGGTGCTCGACCAAGTCCTCCCGCATCTGGCGAATGGCGCCCTGCTTGCCGACCTGACGACGGCCAGCCCGGAGGTCAAACGCGAGGGCGGCAAGCGCGCCGCGGAAACCGGCATCCGGTATGTCGACACAGCCATCATGGGTGCCATATCGCTGGGCCTGGTCCGCACGCCGCTGCTTGCTTCGGGCGAGGGCGCCAGCCAGCTGAAGGAAATCCTGGAAATCGCCGGCGCACGTGTCCAGGTCATCGCCGATGGGAAGGCGGGCGACGCCATCGCGCTGAAGATCCTGCGCAGCATCTACACGAAAGGCGTCGAGGCGCTCACTGTCGAATTGCTCATGAGCGCCGAGAGGCAGGGTGTGCGCGAGAAGCTCTATGAGCAGCTGAGCGACATGGATCGCACGCCCGTTCGAGCCTTGATGGACATGCTGGTCCGGACCCATGTCATTCACGCGAAACGACGGGCGCACGAGGTCCATGACGCGCAGGCGGAGCTGACCTCGCAAGGGCTGACGTCGATCGTTCTGCCGGGCGTCGAGGCCCGCTTCAAGAAGACTGTCCAGGCGCTCGAGACGCATCCGCTGCCGGTGCCAGAACCCAGCGTCGAGCAGTCGCTCGACTGGCTGCTGGCTTCCGCTCGCTGAGGCCCGGCCCCGGTACAGGGGCCAACGATTCATCCGAACTTTTCTTCAAGGAGACAAATCCATGCGCGGTCTCGTGCGAATTTCTGCTGCCATCCTGCTCTGCGCTGGCGTTGCCAATGCCGTTGCCCAGACCTACCCGGAACGCCCCATCCGGATGGTGGTTCCGTTTCCGGCAGGCGGCGGCACGGACAACCTTGCCCGACTGCTGACCACGTCGCTGGCGAACAAGCTCCACTGGACGATCACGGTCGACAACAAGCCAGGCGCCGGCGGCAACCTTGCACTGGACAACGTCGCGAAGTCCAGGCCCGATGGCTACACCTTCGTCATGGCGCAGACGGACAACGTCGTGCTGAACCCCCTGCTCTACGGCAAGCTGAGCTACGACCCAGTCAAGGACCTGGAGGCAGTTTCGTCGGTGGCCAGCGGTCCTGCCGTCATCGTGGTCCGCGGGGATTCACCCTACAGGACGCTCGCCGATGTCGTGGCCGCAGCCAAGGCCAAGCCCGGCGCACTCACCGTGGCAACGCCGGGCACCGGCACGATTGCCCACCTGATCACGCAACTCTGGCAGAACGCGTCGGGCGTCAAGTTCACGCATGTCCCGTACAAGGGCATGGCCCAGGCCGTGCCGGACCTCATCGGCGGCCAGGTCGACATGTACATCGGTTCGATCCCGACGCTGCTGAGCCAGATCCAGGGTGGCAAGGTCCGCGCCCTCGGCGTGACGACCGCCAAGCGCTCGCCCGTTCTGCCTGAGGTTCCCACCTATACCGAGTCCGGCATTCGCGGCGTCGAGTTGGCCAGCGTCTGGGGTGTGATGGCGCCCGCGGGTACGCCGAAGGCGATCGTCGACAAGTGGAATGCCGAGATCAACGAACTGCTCAAGCAGCCGGACGTGAGGCAGAAGATCCTTGCGACCGGCGCCGAACTCCTGGGCGGGAGCCCTCGATCGTTGACCGACCTCTATGCCTCCGAGCGGGCCCGACTCGCGCCCGTCGTCCGCGAAGCGGACATCAAGCTCGACTGAACATCAACCCCCTTCGAACAGGACACCGACATGAACAACGGACTTCGCATTCTCAAACGCCGGCGCGCCGTCGCGCTCGACCTGGCACGTCGATTCCTGGACGTTCCCGTCGCCAATGTCAGCGACTGCATGTCGCGCATGACGGCAGGGGGCCCGCGTCTTCGTCCAATGCACTCGGGCGGGCGCATGGCCGGCCCCGCTTTGACGATCAAGGCGCGCCCCGGCGACAACCTGATGATCCACAAGGCCCTCCAGATGGCAAAGCCCGGCGATGTCATCGTGGTGGATGGCGGCGGTGACCTGACCAATGCGCTGGTCGGAGAAATCATGATCGGCGATGCCGCAAGACAAGGCTTGGGCGGCATGGTGTTGAACGGCGCGATTCGGGATGCAGCCGAGATCCGCCAAGGGAGCTTTCCGGTGTTCGCTGCCGGCGTCACGCACCGTGGCCCGTACAAGGATGGACCCGGAGAGATCAATGTCGCGATCTCCATCGACGGCATGGTGATCGAGCCGGGCGATCTCGTCATCGGAGACGACGACGGCTTTCTGTGCGTGCCCTTCGAAGACGTTTCCGCACTGCTTGCGGCTGCGAACAAGAAGCAGGAGATCGAAGCAAGGATGATCGCGGACATCGAGGCCGGCACCTTCGATCGCTCCTGGGTCGACGCGACCTTGGCGCGCCTGAACTGCTTTGTCGAGCAGTGAACCTTCAACTCAGGATCCAGCAGCCCGCGGCAGGGTAGTCGCCTGCGCTACCATCTGTCCGCTGGCGCCTCGTACCGTCGATGCGAAAGGACACGCCCGTTGGCTCGCTCGGACCCCCGCAACACTTCGCGCTACTGGCATGCGCCTGGCCTGTCGAGGACCTCGCCCATCCGCATCCAATGAACCGACCCGAAGACGCACCCCATGCGTTTCAAGACGCCTGGAACAGGCACGACATGGCTTCGCTCGGAACACTGTTCCATGAGGATGCGACATTCGTGAACCGGTTCGGGCACTACGTGCACGGCGTCGAGGAGATCGTCGACCTGCATGCACCCATCCACGCGACCATCTACAGCGATTCCACGCTGGAGAACGAATTGATCGACGTGGTCGTGATCAGTGACGACGCGGCCGTCGTGCATTTCTGGAGTCGCCTCACGGCCGGTGCGGCGCATCCGGCGGGGCCACACGCTGTCGACACGCTGATCCTTGCCGTGCTGACGCGGCAGGCTGGCGAGTGGCGGATCAAGGCGCTCGAGAATGTCACGCTGACAAATCCCCGGACAGGAGAAGCGGTGTTGAGAGATCCGGGCCCGGTTCGGAAAAGCGCGTGACGGCGAAGACTGGCATCGAAGCTCCATGTCTCAACTTGTCTTCGTTTTCGGAACCCTGAAGGAAGGCTTTCCCAACTTCGCGACCAACAGGGGCTCGCGGGTGGCGGGAGATTTCATGACGGTCGGGCGCTACCCGCTGTACCTGGTGGGCGAACGTTTTTCGCCCTGGCTCGTCGATGCCCAGGGTGAGGGCGACCGAGTTGTCGGCCAAGTGTTCGCTGTGGACGAGGCTGCATTGGCCACGATGGACGAACTGGAGCGGACGACGGAGGCGGACGGGTATCGACGCGTGATGCTCGAGGTGGAGTCGCTGTGTGATGGTCGAAGAATTCGAACGCATGCGTATATCAAGCCTCGCGAGCAATTCGCCATCGCAGATGCCCGGCTCGGCCCGTTGCACGAATACACGCTCGAACACGCGGCGCTGTACCGAAGCCGCAAAGCGAAGCGGGCTTTGTAAGGTAGGCAGGCATACACGACCCCTACCCTCGACGCAGGCAACTTCAAGGCCCTCTTCCAGTCGATCGAACGCGACCAGGTGCGCCGCGGCGTGCTGCAGACGGGCTGAAGACGGCAGCGCCGCCCCCCGTGCCTTACTTGCCGAACAACTTGGCCACCCGCTGCCACGAGCGCAGCATGAAGCCTGCGCGCTCCACGTCGGCCTGAGCGATCAGCGGCGTTTCTCCGACCGGCTTGCCGTTCGACGCCGCAACCACCTTGCCGATCACCGCGCCCTTGGCCACCGGGGCCTCCAGGTCCGGCTTGACCTGCACGGAGGTGCTCACCTGCTGGCCCCGCGGCACCGTGACCGTCCATGGCGCCCCCAGGCCCGCGGCAACCGTGTCGGCCTTGCCGAAGCTGACCTTGGGCGTCGCTACGACCGCGTTGGGCTGGATGGGCGTGGCCTTCTCGAAGTTGCTGTAGCCCCACCCGAGCAGCGTGCGCGTTTCGTCGGCGCGCGCCTGTGCGCTGTTGGTGTTGAGGATCACCGTGATCAGCCGCATCCCGTTGCGCTTGGACGAAGTGACCAGGCAGTAGCCGGCTTCCTGGGTGTGGCCGGTCTTCAGTCCGTCCACCGTCGGGTCGGTGTAGAGCAGGGCATTGCGGTTGCCCTGCTTGATGCCGTTGTACTTGAACTCGCGCTCGGCGTAGATCGGGTAGTAGTCGGAGCTGTCGCGGATGATCGCGCGCGCCAGGATCGCGAGGTCGCGCGCCGACGCCTTGTGGGCCGGGTCGGGCAGGCCTGTCGCGTTCACGAAATTGGTGTTCGTCATGCCGAGGCGCTTGGCTTCGGCATTCATGAGCTTGGCGAAACCCTCTTCGGAGCCGGCCATGTGCTCGGCGATCGCCTTGGATGCGTCGTTGCCCGACTGCACGATGATGCCGCGCAGGATGTCGATCACGGTGGCCTGGCTGTTGAGCGGCAGGTACATGCACGATTCGGTGCTCGAGCCACGGCACCAGGCGGTCTGGCTGACAGAGACGAGGTCGTCCTTCTTGAGCTTGCCCGAGCGAAGCGCCTGTTCGACCAGGAAGCTGGTCATCATCTTGGTCAGCGACGCCGGCGGCAGCGGTTCGTCAGGGTTGGCCGAGGCGAGCACCTCGCCGGAGTCGAAATCCATCAGCAGCCATGCCTTGGCGGGGATCGACGGCGCGCCGCCGGCCACGGCGGTGTCTCCGGCGACCGGCGCCTGGGCAGGCGTCTCGGCCTTGGATTTCTTGGGAGTTGCTTGCTTGACGGCGTGGGAGGCCGCGAAGGACTCGGAATGGGGGACCAGGACGCCCGCGGCAATGGCGATGACGACCGGAAGGAGGGAGAAAGTGTTGAATTGCATGGGCTTCAGGGACAGAACCGACATTGTCGCGGATCAGGCGCCGATTTTGAGCGCGCATGAAAGATCGAAAACCGCCCTGCAAGTTCAACCTCCCTCGGTGAGCCTGCTGGATTGGCCCGCATGTAACTGTGTGTGACGTCTTACGACCCCAGGGCGGAGCTGTGCCCTAGTTGCGGAACAAGTCCATGATCCGGCTGCGCTCGTCCGACGGCGGCTCCGGCCTCGTTGGCGGGGCCACCTCGACGGGCACGGGTGCGGACACGCCCCACGGGTTGGCGAGCCCACTGCCCGGTGCAAAGTCTTCGTAGTACCACTCGCCGCCGACATGGACCACGCCGTCGGGCGGCTGCAGTTCGGTCACGGGCACACCCTGGATCGCGGTCTCCATGAAGCTGATCCAGATCGGCAGGCTCAGGCTGCTGCCCGTCTCCTTGTCTCCCAGGCTGCGCGGCGTGTCGTACCCCATCCACGCGATGGCGGTCATCGTCGGCTGGAAGCCCGCGAACCAGGTGTCGATCGAGTCGTTGGTGGTTCCCGTCTTGCCATAGAGATCGTCGCGCTTGAACGCCTGATAGGCCTTCGCGCCGGTACCGCCCTTGACGACACTCTGCAGCAGCGTGTCCATGATGAAGGCGTTGCGCCGCGGAATGGCGCGCATCGATTCATTGAGCTGCGGCGGCTGGGGCGCGACCAGTACCTTGTCCTTGTGGTCGGTGATGCGAGTGATCAGGTAAGGACTGACGCGATAGCCGCCATTGGCAAACACCGAGTAGGCGGTTGCCATCTGCATCGGCGTGACCGCACCGGCGCCCAGCGCCATGGGCAGGTAGGCGGGATGCTTCTCGCGGTCGAAGCCGAAATTGGTGATCCAGTCCTGCGCGTAGCGGATGCCGATCGATTGCGTGACGCGCAGCGTGACCATGTTGACGGACTTCATGAGTGCGGTTCGAAGCGGCATCGGTCCGGAGAAGGTCCCCCCATAGTTCTTCGGCGCCCATGGCTGGCCGCCTGTGGTGGCCGCGTCGAAGTAGAGCGGGCCATCGTTGACCACGGTGGCCGGCGTGAAGCCTTTTTCAAGCGCTGCCGAATAGATGAACGGCTTGAAACTCGAGCCCGGCTGACGCCACGCTTGCGTGACATGATTGAACTTGTTCTTGTTGAAATCGAAGCCGCCCACCATTGCCTTGATGGCGCCGTCGCGCGGATCCATCGCAACGAACGCTCCTTCGACCTCGGGCAGCTGGGTCAATCCCCACGTATCCTTCGGCGTCTTCGCGAGGCGAACCACCGACCCTCGACGGATCATGGTGTTGCGTGGCGCCTTGTCCGCCAATCCCGACTGCACGGGACGCAGCCCGTCGCCGACGATGTGGAAGGTCTCGCCGTTCGCACGCACGGCCGTCACCTCCTTGGCACTGGCCTTGAGCACCACCGCGGCAATCAGGTCGCCGTAATCGGGGTGCTCTGCCAGCGCGTCGTCGATCGCGCCTGCGCGCTTGCCCGGATCGTCGGGCAGATCCACGAACGCTTCCGGTCCACGGTAGACCTGGGTTCGCTCGTAGCCCACGATTCCGTCGCGCAGCGCCTTGTAGGCGGCCGACTGGTCGACCGCAGAAATCGAGGTGTAGACCTTGAGTCCGCGGGTGTAGGTGGCATCGCCATACTGTGCGTAGATCAACTGGCGCACGGTTTCGGCTACATATTCAGCGCGCAGAAGCGCGGGGCCGGGGGGATCGCGCAGCCGAAGCTTCTCTTGCCGGGCCGCCGTCGCTTGCTCGGGCGTGATGAAACCGTTTTCCTGCATTCGGTCGATCACATAGAGCTGGCGTTCTCGTGCACGCACGGAATTGTTGACCGGGTTGTTGGCGCCAGGCGCCTTGGGCAGCCCCGCCAGCATGGCAGCCTGCGCGATCGAGATGTCCTGGAGCGGCTTGCCGAAATAGGCCTCCGAGGCCGCAGCGAAGCCGTACGCCCGCTTGCCGAGAAACACCTGATTCAGATAGATCTCGAGGATCTGATCCTTGGTGAGCAGTTGCTCCAGCTTGAATGTGAGCAGAACCTCGTAGACCTTGCGGGTCACGGTTTTTTCGGAAGTCAGGTACGCGTTGCGTGCCACCTGCATCGTGATGGTCGAGCCACCTTGGCTCTTCGCCCGGTTCAGGTTTGCGTACCCCGCGCGCAGCATGCTCTTGAAGTCGACCCCATTGTGGTCGTAGAAGCGCGCGTCTTCCGCGGCCAGCACGGCGTCTTTCATCAACTTGGGTATTGTCGAGATCGGCGTGAATTCGCGGCGCTCTTCGCCGTATTCGCCGATCAGAATGCCCTCCGAGGAAAATACCCGCAACGGCAGCCTCGGTCGATAGTCCTGGAGCTCGGCAACATTCGGCAGGTTCGGATAGGCGACCACGAGTGCAGTCAAGACGACGAACGACACGCCCAGTGCCGCGGCCAGGGCCAGCCCTGCGAACCAGAACACGACGCGCAGGAGCCAAGATCGCCAGGATCTGGAAATCGGCTTGTCGGCGTGTCGCGAAAAATGCGATCGGTCGGCCATGGCAGCAAGCAGGATGCTCGACGGCCAAGTGTCGCCGAAATGCCGCTGAAACGCCTACGGTTTCGACGAGGACCGCTCCAACCCGGGTCGGGAATTCACCTACGCGGCGGCGGCCTTCTATCCGGCGGTACGCAGTTTGCGTTCGGCCCGTTCGCGCAACAGGTCGTAGATCGGCGGGATGCCGAGCAGGTTCATCATCACCATGGCGCCAAAGCAGGCCGCCAGCATCGGCAGCAGCAAATTGACGCTGCCCGTCATCTCCACGGCCAGGCAGATGCCCGTCAGCGGCGCACGGACGACTGCGGTAAAGAATGCTGCCAGGCCGACGACGGCGTAGGCGGTCGGAGACGCGCTGTCCGGAAACCACTGCCCGTACAGCCGACCGAATACGAGGCCGATCTGCGCGCCGAGGACGAGCATCGGCGCGAACAGGCCGCCGGGCGTGCCGGCCGCATAGGAAAGGGGACCGAACGCGAAGCGGAATGCGAAGATCAGGCCGATGGTGGACAAGGATCCGGCGTTGAGCAGCGCTTGCTGCGTGAGCGAGTCTCCGCCTCCGACCCATTGGGGCGTCAGCCAACCCAGCAGGCCGACGCCGCCGCCGATCAACGCCGCCCGAGCCGCTACCGGAATCCCGTCAGCCTGATCGGCGATCGCCAGTGCGCCCATGACGGCGCGCGTGTAGGCGGCAGCCGCGAGCGCTGCAATGACGCCGAGGGCCACATGGACCGGCACCGTCGCGAAGCCCGGGAAGGCTTGCGCCGGCACGGCGAAATCCGGCTCCACGCCCACGAACACGCGCGCCACGGCGATCGCGCCCGCCGAGGCGCCCAGTGCCGCGGCTGCGGTGCGCGTGTCGAAACGCCGCAGCAGTTCCTCCAGCACGAACACAGCGCCGGCGATCGGGGCGTTGAAGGCCGTGGCGAGTCCCGCGCCCGCGCCCGCGGCGAACAGCACTCGGGCGTCGACTTGACCGCGCCGGAACAACCGGCCGATCAGGTCCGCAATCGAGTGACCCATCTGCACACTGGGCCCTTCGCGACCGAGGGCGAGGCCAGAGCCGATGGCGAGCACTCCGCCGACGAACTTGACAATGGCGGTGCGCACGGGTCGGCCCGGTTCGCCACCGTTGATCGCAGCCTCGACCTCAGGTATGCCGCTGCCTGCCGCATTCGGGGAAATCCTGCTCACCAGCGCTGCGGCAAACGCAGTCGCCGCAGCGGCGCTGGCGACGACGAGCAGAACGCCAGCGAGCCCCTGCTGATGCGCCCAGGCAATGTACTCGCCGCGCAGGGCATCGGCCCCTTGAAGCAGGAGTCTGAATACGGCGCAGACGAGCCCCGTGGCACATCCCACGAACAGCGACAGCAGCGCGAGAACCAGCGTGCCGGCTCTGCTGTCGTCCTGATCGAGATCTGGCGCCATATTGTTGTCACTCGAGGCAGTTTCTTGCCGTAGCCGCAACACGATTCGTCCTTTGGCCTCAGCCTTGGCGGGCTTCGCTGAGGCGATTTTGCAAGCTGGAGCACGTGCTGGCCTCGCTATCTGGCGACGATGAGTTTCGACGTGTTACCAATCTTGCGCCGAAGCTTGTAGGGCGCCAGCGTCGGGTGGCACTGTCAGTAGCCAGTTTCATGGTCGTGCCTGAGCTGTTCCGCTGCGAATTTCATCGATGCTGCCGAAACGCCTGATCGAAAAGGTCGCGGGCATCGTCTACGCGGCATCCAAGAACGCTGTGGACTCCGTCACGCGCGTGACCGTCCGGGTCGCGGACGGAAAATGCGAGACCGAACTCTCGAAGCGATGACATGCCCGACACGAAATCCGACACCGCTGCGACCCTTTTCAAGTCCGCGAAGGCCTTCGACGCGTGGCTGAAAAAGCACCACGCCACGTCGGACGGGCTGTGGTTGAAGATCGCGAAGAAGGGCGCCGGCGAGCCCAGTGTGACCTACCCCGAGGCTGTCGAGATCGCGCTTTGCTGGGGCTGGATAGATGGCCAGAAGAAAGGGCTCGACGACCGGCACTTCCTGCAACGCTTCACGCCGCGGCGTGCACGCAGCATCTGGTCCAAGATCAATGTGGAGAAAGTCGCCGCGTTGATCGAGGCCGGACGCATCCAGCCCGCGGGGCAGGCCCAGATCGACGCCGCGAAACATGACGGCCGCTGGGGCAAGGCCTACGACAGCGCGCGCACGTCCAGCGTGCCGGACGACCTGCAGGCCGCGCTGGAGGCAAACCCCAAGGCGAAGGCCTTCTTCGCAACGATCAGTGCGTCCAACCGCTACGCTGTGCTTTGGCGCGTTCAGACGGCGGTCAAGCCGGAGACGCGTGCCAGGCGCATCACCAAGCTGGTGGAGATGCTCGGGCATGGTGAGGTCGTGCACATCTTCAGGCCCAAGGCCAGGGCCTCAGACTGAAGATCACGCGCAGTCCCGCTTGCCGTTGCGTGTTCTCGACAGTTGACTGATCCACAAGTGAACTTCGTGCCGAGCCGTCCGTCCAATGCATTCTGCGAGTCGTTGCATGAAGCGGGCAGAGGCATTGGCCCGCGTCTTTCGTAGGAGAAATCGATGTCCAAGCAAGCCGTGATTTTCGCAATGTTGATCAACCTCGCCATAGCCAACCTCGCCACTGCCCAACAAGCTCCGCCGACATCCGACAAAGCCGCGCAGATCGAGACATTGGTCAACAAGGCCGCGGCGCTGATAGACAGCGAAGGCAAGGCAGCGTTCGCCGAGTTCCGAGTAAAGGACTCTGAGTGGTTCCACGGCGACACGTACTTGTTCGTCTACGATCTGAAGTCGGATGTCCTGTTGAACCCTGCCTTTCCGGCCCGCGAGGGGACCAAGGTCACGGGGCAGAAAGATGCCAACGGAAAGCCGTTCCATGACGCAATGATCCGAACAGCCGAAACCAAGGGCTCGGGATGGGTCGACTACATGTTCCCGAAACCCGGGCAGACCCAACCATCGCAAAAATGGGCCTACGTGAAGGCCGTCACGGTGGATGGCGTTCCGGGCTTGGTGGCTTCGGGTTTCTATCCCTGATGGAATCCTTCAACATTGATCTGAGCGTCCTTGTCATGTTCGTGTCGGATGCGACCAAGCCGTCTTCGTCTCCAGGCACGCTTCGCTCTTAGCTTGCCAATGTCGGAGCGGGCGATGCGTTCACGGCCCGTTCGTCCGGTCGACGGTTTGCTTCAGGCCCAGGACCCTCCCCAAGATACGGCCGATCGGGATGAATCAGCCAGGCAGCGATCGGACCCAGGGCGAGCATGGACATCGACATTGCAAAGACCAGCTGCCAGGAACCCGTGTGGTCGATCACCCATCCCACGATGGGCGCGGAAACGGTTGCGGCAATTGCCAGCCCGGTGTTCATGATGCCGCTCGAGGTTGCCGCATGCCGGGGTGCCAGGTCCATCGCAACGGCCCACAACGGCGCTGTCACGAGTTCGGACAGGAAGAATGCGGCGCCCAGACAGACTGCAGCGATGGTCAGCGTGGGGTTCATGAGCAATGGCACGAGAAACAGCACGGGGCTGAGGAACCCGAAGACGATCACTGAACGCCTGGCTCGACGCACATCCTTCGTGCGCCGCAGCACCATGTCGCTCAGCACGCCTCCCAACGTCGTTCCGATCACACCGCCCAGGAAGATGGCCGAGCTGAAGATTGCGGAGTGCTTGATGTCGAGCTGGTAGTTTTGCGCAAAGTACGACGGCATCCAGTTCAGGAAGAACCAGAGCGCCCACCCGTGGCAGAAGCTCACCAGCGTCGCCGGCCAGAGGGTGCGCAGCAACGGAGCCCAGCGCATGGGCGGTCGCACGTTGTACGCAGCGGTCGGCAGCAGCGCAAGCTCTTCGGGCGTGATGCCCGGATGCTTTCTGGGATCGTCGCGAAAGTACCAGGTCCACAGCACGACCCATGCGATGCTCGCGATACCCAGGATCACGAACATGACCCGCCAGGAGGTGGTGACGATCAACGCAGCAACCACAAGCGGCGCAGCCGCGTTGCCCAGCCTGGCGAACGAATGCGTGATGCCTTGAGCAAAGCCACGCCGTTGCGGTTCCACCCAGACCGCAAGCGCCTTTGCGGAGGTTGGAACGATCGCGCTTTCCCCGAGGCCCACGATGAATCGGGCCACTATCAGCCCGTAGAGGCCACCGGCGAGGCCCGTCAACAGGGTTCCCGTGGCCCATAGCACGCCACAGATCGCCAGCATCTTGTGCGCGCCGATCTTGTCGGCGACCCAACTGCCGGGGATCATCGCGACGGCGTAGACAACGGCGAAGGCGGAGAAGACGAATCCCAACTGCGAATTGCTGAGGTGCAGGTCAGAACGAATGGCCAGCGCCGCGGTGGCGATGTTGGTTCGGTCGATGTACATGACGAACGACATCGCGCAAAGAATGGCCAGCACGATCATGGAGGCCCGAACCCGCCTCTGTTTGGGTTGCTGCTGCATTTGTCTGTTCCTTGAATGACGAGCGCATCGCAGTTGGCGATGTATCAGGCAAGAACTTCGCCGTGGACGCCGGCTGCCAGCGTCTTCTTCTCCCAGCGCTCCATCGGGACGACTTCGCCCACGGGGCCGTTTGGCGAACGGAACTTGACCGGCAGATGCCCCGGCGCGGTCAGGATCTCGCCGCCATTGGCCTTGATCGAGGCGATGAACTCCTCGAGGTTTTCGACTTCCATCCCGATGTGATGGATGCAGGGTGCAGGTCCTGCGAAGTCGATCTCGTCCGAGTCCGAGCTCTCGTAGTGCAGCAGTGTCAGATCCATGTAGCCGTCGGTCAGGTGATGCGAGATGTGATCGCCGTTCTTGCCTTTGCGGCGCACGGTGTTCACGTGCTTGTAGCCAAAGACGGTCTCGTAGAAGGCACGCGTCTTCTCGACGTCGTCGACCTTGAGGGCAATGTGCTTGATGAAGTTGGGCATGAAGACTCTCCTGATGGAAGCGCACCACCGCGGCACGCTTGAGGGAAGTCTACGAACGCGCCCCGACGATGTCAATCGAATCATTCGAATGATTCATTTGATTTCACTTATTAGGGTTTGCGCTATCCTCTCGACCGATGCGACTCCGGTACGCATGCCCGAATCAACCAGGATCAGCCCGAATCGATGCAGCCCGAATCAACCAAGATCAGCCAGCCGTTGTACGAATCCGTGCGCGCGCGAGTGGTCGATCGCCTACTCTCAGGCCACTGGGCGCCAGGCGACCGCCTGCCCACGGAGCCAGAGCTTGCGTTGGAGTTCGACGTAGGCATCGGGACCATCCGCCGCGCTGTCGCGGACCTGGTCGCGGAGGGGTTGTTGATTCGACGCGCTCGACGAGGCACCACCGTCGCCAAGCACACCGACGAGCACAGCTTTGACCTGTACTTCAGCTTCGTCGATGCGGCCGGCCATCCGGTCAAGCTGACAGCACAGCTGCTGAACTTCAAAAAGGAGCGCGCCAACCCGGATGTGGCTCGCGCACTACGGCTCGAGCGAGGAGCCAAGGTCGCACGGATCGAGAATCTGCGCCTCCTGGACGACACACCCTTGATGGTCGATCGGATCTGGATTCCGCTCGATCGCTTTGTTGATCTGGACGCCGACGCGTTTGCCGCTCGGCGCACCTCCATCTACGGCTTCTATCAGGAACGCTTCGGCGTTTCCGTGGTGCGAGTCGTCGAAAACTTGAGCGCGTGCAGCGCGGGGGAAGACCTGGCCCAGCCGCTCCAGATTGCGGTCGGCGATGCGCTCCTGCGCATTGAGCGCACTGCCTACACATACAACGACTCCCCTGTTGAATTCCGGGTGCGTTACGTCAATTCGTCTGGGTGCCAGTACCAAAACGTCCGCGGACTCCAAGGATGATTCGCGGCGCCCAGGGATGCGGCTCAGGACAACCTTGATCCGGTGCTGAACATATGCATGCAGCGCTCAATCACGTCCGTGCCGATGTCCCGCCCGGCGCGGCGGTGCGTTCGCCGGGCGGAGGTGAACCTCTTGCTGCGGCCGACGGCGTGACTCCAGCCAATTCGAGCTTGCGCAGCACGGCCACACGCAACGCGTTTTGCGCCTGCAACTCGAGTTCGATGGATTCCACCCAGACCTGCAATTTGAACTCGAGCGATTTGTCGCTGAAGCCCTTGAACATGGCCATCGGCGCCGGATCGGTCAGTATCTCCGGCACTTCCCTTGCCGCTTCCATCAGCAGGGCCATCACCTGCTCTGGCTCGGAACCGCTGGGGACGCCGACATCGATGTCGTATCGCCGCCGTCGATCGGAGCGCGTCCAGTTGACCACTCCTTTCGAGACCAGGTCCGAGTTGGGCACGATGACCTCGGCCCCATGCGTGGTTCGCACGCTGGACGATCGAATGCCGATGCGCTTGATCTCCCCCAGCAAGGGGCCGATCTCGATCAGGTCGCCGACGCCGACCGGCCGCTCGACGATGAGAATCAGGCCGGATACGAAGTTGTTGACGACGCTCTGCAGACCGAACCCGATGCCCACACTCAGCGCCCCGGCCACCAGCGTCACCTTCGCCATGTCGATGCCAAGCGCGGCCAGCGCAAGCGCCGTACCGGCGATCAGCAAGACCCAGTGCGTGAACGTGGCGATGGCATAGCCGGTACCGGGCCTCAGCTGCAGCCTGGGAAAGACTTCTCGATCCAGCACGAAGCCGATCACCATGGTCAAGACCAGCGTCGCCAAGGCGATCGCGAGCGCCGCTGCAACCGCCTTGGCGGAGATCGACACCGTGCCCACTTCCAGTGCGGAGCCCATCAGCGAATCGATGGCGGACCGAAGTGCAGGCACCAGACCGAGGTTCTCCAACGTCACCAGCCCGACACCAATGACGGTCACCAGGGTGAGAACCAGGCGTACCGCGCGCAGCAGGGCCGGATCCGACGTGCGCGCACTTCGCAGCCAGCGCAGCACGGGGGTGCAGAGAATCGCGAGCACCGCGCCATACAGGACCAAGGCCGTCGTGCCGAACACCAGACTGAATCCGAGAATGCTCCCGGTGCCGGCGCGCAAGGATCGCGCAGGCCCCAGAAATCCGAAGATGACATGCCACGCAGTCGTCACCGACAAGGCGATGGCGATCAGCGCAACGATGCGCACGATGTCTGGACTCCATCTTGCGAATGCATGCTGCAGCCGGCCGCGACGCAGATCGACAGCCACCGGCACGCCGATGCTGATCGCCTGCAACAGCAGCAGGGCCCGATCGGCGATCACGCTCGCCTCGATCGAGTTGCGCAGGGAGAGAAGCGAGGTGGCCAGGGCCAGGCCATACAACGACAACGGAATCGCCGCGGCGAAAGCGCGACAAGCGATCATCGCGGCAGGGAACGGCACGATCGCGAGCAGTATCTCGTAGAAGATGGCTGGAGGATCGGGCGCCAGCCACCACAGCGACATCAGCGCGACGAGCAAGGAGGCGGCCACAGGTCGCCCGTAGGCGCGTTGCGCGGGAGCGGCGTCCTGCAGAGCCCCCTTCGTGAAGAGCCAGAACATGAACGCGAAGACGCCGAAGAACAAGCCCGCGAGACCGGTACCGTTGCGTCCCAGGTACTGGCGCAGCGAACGCCCACTCGCGCGCAATTCCGAGCTGACCAGCTGGACCTGAGAGGGTGCGGCACCGAGCTGCCAGAGCGACGATTCCTCGACCTGCATCCTTTGCAAGCGGACATGGTCCAGCCGTGCGTTGACCAGGGCACTCGCTTCAACGACCCGAAGTTGCAGAGTCAACGCGCGGGCGAGGTCCTGCAAGGTGCCGTCGCGCACCTTTCGCAGCTTGTCGTCGGCGCCGCGCAGCGTCGCCTCGACCTCCTGCGCACGTTCGATGACCGGCGCGGGAACGAGCCGATCGTGCAGGAACACAAGGCGCTCGCGCCACAGGCGGGCTTGCGTTTCGAGCTCGTTGCCATCCTGCTCGAGACGTCGAAGGATGGACGCGAGTTCGTCGACGATGGCCGAAGAATCGTCCTTCAGGTGTCGTGCCTGGTGCTCGAGCCCCAGCAATTCCATGAGTTCGGCTTGCGCGACGTTGTCCAGCGCAAGGCTGTCGAATTCGGTTTCCAGCGCCGTCGTTCGTCGTGAAAGTTCGCGCCATGCCTCGGACTGCTTGAGACGGGCAAGCGCTGCGCGCTCCATCCTCTCGCTCTTGCCGATCTGCATGATGGTGTCGGCGATCGTTGCCGCTGCAGGTGGGGCCGGAGGAGCGACTTCTGCGGCGACGGCCGATTCAGGCATGCCTGCAAACAAGGCCCAGAGCAACAGCGCGAACGCCGGCATTGGGGCCCGAATCCGGCATCGAGCCATCCGCCCGGCGCATCGAGGCGGCATGGCGAAGTTGCGCCTGCCGCCGCTGGCATCCTCGCAGACGTGCAAATCATCAGCCTCGCGCCGCATGCGGGTCCTGCATGCCCCAGAAAAATCTGAGCAGGCCGACCCGCCCCCGTGTGCATCCCGCCTGGTGTTCATTCGCGCGTCCTTTGCGTGGGCAAGGCCGGTATCAGCAGCCTCGCGCCCCTGGAGCGGGTGAATCGCAATCCGCGTGGGTTGGGTCCCACCAACCCTGAAAATCACCCGCGACCCCTAGTGGCTCCGTCGGCCCCGCGTAGCCTGCACGATAGATCCCGCGCGCGCAAGTGGCTGGCGCCTGAGCCAGGCGGACGACTACCGGACGTCCGACGACCTCGATGCATTCCATCTCAGACTCGGAGCGGTGTTGTCTGCTCGACTACTCCGCCTCGGCCAATGCTCGACCGGCTGGCGTTGACGATCAGCCCGGAGGAACCAGAATGTCCGTGCAGTTCGTAGTGAGCGAGTCGAGCGTCATGGCCAGCGAGCAGCCTCATGCCTTGGACCGAATGATCGGTGAACACCAGGTTGGGCCTGATGCGCTGCAACGTCATGACCGGGGTTTCCGAGGTTCCGTTGAGGGCCATGATCGAGTCGCCATAAATCTCGACCGTGCACAGCGATGCGTCTTCATCTGGCTTGCGGAGAGCCTTGGCGCTCTGCCCCTTCACCGACCCGACGGCTGGCGTTTCGACGGACTGACCGACGTTGGCAACGGCAACAGACCCCGCGCCCCCATCGCCCCCTCCTCCACAACCGGCAAGCAACCCCGCCAGCAACACAGAGACAAGAAAAGGAACCATGGTTCAGGTTTCCCTTGGCAATTCCACGCGCCCCTGCAGACGCCGGGATATGCGCGACGACGATGGCAAGGGCATCGGTGAGGATCGGGGTCGCCACGGCCAGCATGAAGATCGGCTTGTAGGCCCGCTTGTGCGTCAGACCGACTACGGCCAGCGTCGTGATGACAGCACCGTTGTGCGGCATCACGTCCAGGCCGGCGGTCGCGAGGCTGGCTGGCAACGCCGGTCAGGGTCTTCAGCTTCTC
Organism: Variovorax sp. J31P207; assembly: GCF_030316965.1. Classification (NCBI taxonomy): domain Bacteria; kingdom Pseudomonadati; phylum Pseudomonadota; class Betaproteobacteria; order Burkholderiales; family Comamonadaceae; genus Variovorax; species Variovorax sp. J31P207. Next base: position 685,643 of record NZ_JASZYN010000002.1, on the reverse strand, counting down.
AGGCAGGTGCCACGAGAGGTCGATCTCCTTGAACAGCGGGCGGGCGATCCGACCCGGCGGTTGAGCCAGGGGCGGGTCCGGTGTACCTGCAAAGACCGTCAACGCCGCGCAGCGCGGATCGCCTGCACGGCTTCCGGGTTGACCAGCGTGCTCAGGTCCCCCGCGTCTTCGCCGAGCCAGGCCGAACGAACGACACGCCGCATGAGCTTCATGTTGCGGGTGCGCGGCAGGTCGGGAACGAACACCACGTCGGCTGGCTTGAAGGCGCCGCCCAGGCCCGCCGTCACCGCGGCCGACAGGACCTTGACCGCCTTGTCGCGGTCCGTATCAGGCCGTGGGACGCACAGGCAGACCACGGCCGTGCCCTTGATGGGGTCGGGGACACCGATGGTGACCGCGTCCTCCAGCAGTCCCGTGCCCATCAGCAGCGCCTCGATTTCCGCGGGGCCGGTGCGTTTGCCGGCGATCTTGAGCGTGTCGTCCGAGCGCCCGTGCACGTACCACATGCCATCGGCGTCACGACTTGCGAAGTCGCCGTGCACCCACAGGTCCGGCAGGCGCGACCAGTAGCTTTCCAGGTAGCGCTCGCGGTCGTGCCACAGGCCGCGTGTGAGGCCGATGGTGGGCGTGCGCATCACCAGCTCGCCAGTGACCCCCACGCCGACGGAAGCGCCATTGCTGGCGTCGACCACGTCGGCGCCGGTGCCCGGCACGGCCCCCGCAAAGGCACAGGGCTTGAGCGGATGGATCACGGTGCCGGTCAGGATGCCGCCCATCTCCGTGCCACCCGAGAAGTTGAGCAGCGGTACACGACGCTGTCCTACGCGCTCGAAGGTCCAGTGCCAGGCTTCGGGCGTCCAGGGCTCGCCGGTGGAAATCATCACGCGCAGCGCGCTGAGGTCGCGCTCGGCCAGGGCGGCGTCCGGCAGCGACATCGACAGGCGCGCGATCGTCGGCGCCAGGCCCAGGTAGGTGACGCGATGGCGTTCGACCAGCCGCCAGAGGCGGTCGGGTTGCGGATAGTTGGGCGCGCCTTCGGCCAGCACCACCGTGGCGCCGACGAGCAGGCCGCCGAACACGAGCATCGGTCCGACGAGCCAGCCCATGTCCGACATCCAGAGGAAGCGGTCCCCGGCCTTGAGGTCCATGCAGATCGAAAGGTCCAGCGCCGTCTTGATCGGAAAGCCGCAGTGCGAATGCACGACGCCTTTTGGTTTGCCGCTGGTGCCCGAGGTGAACATCAGCAGGAAGGGATCGTCGGCCGGCATGGCTTCCGTCGCCACGTCGGCCACACCCTCGGGCGCGCCTGCGGTGAGTTCGTCCCACCAGTGATCGCGCCCCTGCGTCCAGTCGTGCGGAGCCGCGAGATGGCGCAGGACGACGACGTGACGCACGCCCGGGCAGTGCGCCAGCGCGACATCGACGACGCTCTTCGCCCCGACCGGCTTGCCACGACGCGCGGAGCCGTCGACGGTGATGACGGCCACCGCCCGGCCGTCGTTCAGGCGTTGTGTGATGGCGTCCGCACCGAAGCCCGAGAACATCGGCAGCACGATGGCGCCGATCTTCGCCACGGCCAGCATGGCAGCGGCAGCATGCGGCAGGTTGGGCAGGTACATGCCGACGACGTCACCGCGTCCGATACCGAGGCTGCGCAGGCCCCAGGCGAGGCGGCAGGTCTCGCGGTCCAGATCGGCGAAGGTCCACGTGCTGACTGCACCGTCTTCGCCTTCCCACACCAGCGCCGGCTGTCCGTAGGGCTCGGTGCCGCGCCGCCGGTCGAGGCAGTTGAGCACCACGTTCGTCACGCCGCCCACGCACCAGTGAGCAAAGGGAAGCCCCTCGCTCACGTCCAGCACCCGCTCGTACGGACGTTCGAACCGGTAGTCGAGGAAGCGGATCAGCTCGTCGTGAAACCAGCTCGGGTCCAGGCTCGCGCGCTCGTTGAGCGCCTCGAAGCTGTCGACGCCCAGCGCACGCATGAAGCGGGTCAGGTTGGCCTCTTCGACCATCGTCGCGTCGGGGCGCCAGACAACGCCGGGGGAAGTGGAAGGATCGATTTGCATGATGTGCAGTCCCATCAAAAGGGGAGAAACGAGGCGGTGGCCACGCCTTCAGTTGAACGCGGCGATGCCGGTGATCGCACGGCCGAGGATCAGCGCATGCACATCGTGCGTGCCCTCATAGGTGTTGACCACCTCGAGGTTGACCAGGTGGCGCGCCACCCCGAACTCGTCGCTGATGCCGTTGCCGCCGAGCATGTCGCGTGCGACGCGGGCGATGTCCAGCGCCTTGCCGCAACTGTTGCGCTTCATGATCGAGGTGATCTCCACGGCGGCCGTGCCCTCGTCCTTCATGCGGCCCAGACGCAGGCAGCCCTGCAGGCCGAGCGAGATGTCGGTCAGCATGTCGGCGAGCTTCTTCTGGATCAGCTGATTCGCCGCGAGCGGACGGCCGAATTGCTTGCGGTCCAGCACATACTGGCGTGCGCGCTGGTAGCAGTCTTCGGCCGCGCCCAGGGCACCCCAGGCAATGCCGAAGCGCGCGCTGTTCAGGCAGGTGAACGGGCCCTTCAGACCGCGCACTTCTGGGAAGGCGTTGTCCTCGGGGCAGAACACCTCGTCCATCACGATCTCGCCGGTGATGCTGGCGCGCAGCCCGACCTTGCCGTGGATGGCCGGTGCCGACAGGCCCTTGGCGCCCTTGTCGAGCACGAAGCCGCGGATCGCGCCTTCGTCGTCCTTGGCCCAGACGACGAACACATCGGCGATCGGGCTGTTGCTGATCCACATCTTGCTGCCGCTGAGGCTATAGCCACCCGGCACCTTCTTTGCCCGGGTGATCATGCTGCCGGGGTCCGAGCCGTGGTTCGGTTCGGTCAACCCGAAGCAGCCGATCCATTCGCCCGAGGCGAGCTTGGGCAAGTACTTCTGCTTCGTGGCCTCGTTGCCGAATTCGTTGATCGGGACCATCACCAGCGAGGACTGCACGCTCATCATCGAGCGGTAGCCCGAGTCCACGCGCTCGACTTCGCGCGCGATCAGGCCGTAGGCGACGTAGTTCAGCCCGGTGCCGCCATAAGCCTCGGGAATCGTCGGCCCGAGCAGGCCGAGCTCGCCCATCTCGCGAAAGATCGCGGGATCCGTCTTCTCCTGGCGGAACGCCTCCTGCACGCGCGGCAGCAGCCGCTCCTGGCAGTAGGCGTGCGCCGCATCGCGGATCGCGCGTTCGTCGTGCGTGAGTTGCCCGTCGAGCGCAAGCGGGTCGTCCCAGGCGAAGGTGGGATGCGCGGAAGTCTTGGCCATGTCGGTCTCCTAGTCCTGGTTCATCAGCTCGCGGCCGACGATGATTTGCTGAATTTGCGTAGTGCCTTCGTAGAGGCGGAGAAGCCGGACGTCGCGGTAGAAGCGCTCCACCGGGTACTCGTTGATGTAGCCGGCGCCGCCGTGGACCTGCACGCCGCGGTCAGCCACGCGGCCAGCCATCTCGGTGCAGAACAGCTTGGCGCACGACACGCGCATCGAAACGTCCGGGTCCGAGACATGCGGCGGTTTGCGGTCGAAGCGCTCGGCCACCTCGCGCACCAGGGCCCAGCCGGCGAGCAGCTCGGCCTGGCTGTCGGCCAACATGGCCTGGATCAGCTGGAACTCGCCCAGGCGCTTGCCGAACTGCTTGCGTTCGCGTGCGTAGCGGGTCGATTCGTCGAGCACGCGCTGCGCGATGCCACAGGCCACCGCCGAGATGTTCAGGCGCCCGCGGTCGAGCACCTTCATCGCGGTCTTGAAGCCCTGGCCAGGGACGCCGCCGATGATGTTGGCCGCCGGAACGCGCGCGTTCTCGAGGACGACGTCGCAGGTCATCGTGCCGCGCTGGCCCATCTTCTTGTCCTTCTTGCCGAGCTTGATGCCGGGCAGGTCCGCGGGAACGATGAAGGCCGAGACGCCGGATGCACCCGGGCCACCGGTGCGCGCCATCAGCGTGAAGGCGCCGGCGCGCGGTGCGTTGGTGATGAAGCGCTTGGTGCCGTTGAGCACGTAGTGGTCGCCGTCGAGGTCGGCCCTGGTCTTCAGCGAGGCGGCGTCCGAGCCGGCATCGGGCTCGGTGAGCGCGAACGACATGACCAGTTCGCCACTGGCAACGCGCGGCAGGTAGTCCGCCTTCTGGTCGGGCGTGCCGTCCATCAGGATGCCCTGGGAGCCGATGCCGATGTTGGTGCCGAACACCGAGCGAAAGGCCGGCGCGGTGCGGCCCAGCTCGAAGTTGACCTGCACCTCCTGGCTGACCGACAGGCCGATCCCACCGAACTCCTCCGGCACGGTAAGGCCGAACAGGCCCATCTCCTTCATGGCGTCGACCAGTTCCGGCGGGACTTCGTCGTGCTCCTCCAGGTGGTTCTCGGCGGGTACCAGCTGCTCGCGCACGAAGCGCTGCACGGTGGACAGCAGGATGTCGAACGATTCGTTGTCGAGGGCCATGGTTGTGCTCGCTTTGCGTCGATGGGCTGCTCGGTCACTCGACGACGATGTTGCGGTCCTTGATGAGGGTCGACAGGATCTTGTCCTCGTCGGCCAACAGCTTGCGAAACCCGGGTTGCGCCAGCGGCACCGGCTCGGCGCCGAGGCTGTTGAAGCGCTCTTTGAGCGCCGGCGCCGCCAAGGCCTTGGTGAGTTCGCGGGACAGGCGCTCGGTGATGTCGGCGGGCAGGTTCTTCGGCGCCCAGACGCCGAACCAGATGTCCAGGCTGGCGTTCTTGATGCCGAGGTCGGCGTAGGTGGGCGCGTCGGGGAAGAAGGGCGACTTGCGGTCGCTCGCTACGCCCAGCAGCTTGACCTTGCCGGCCTTGATGTGCGGAAAGGCGATGCCTGGGTCGAAGGCGAAGTCCGCCTGCCCGGCCATCACGTCTTGCAGGGCGGGCGCGGATCCGCGGTAAGGCACGTGGGTAATAGCAGCGCCCGTGCTCTGCTTGAACAGTTCACCGGCCAGGTGGGGCGCCGTGCCGGTGCCTGACGATGCGTAGTTCAGCGTGCCAGGCTGGGACTTCGCGAGCGCGACGAGGTCCTTGATGTTCTTGGCCTCGATCGTGGGCTTGGCCACCACGTACATCTGCATGCGGCCAATGCCCATCACCGGCGTGAGGTCGCGCGAAGGCAGCAGATTTGACTTGAACAGGTAGGGGTTGGCCGTCTCGACCGAAGTCGGCGCAACCAGGATGGTGTAGCCGTCCGCAGCGGCTCGGACCACTTCGGCGGCGCTCAGGTTGCCGCTGGCACCGGGCTTGTTGTCGACGATGACCGGCTGGCCCAACGATTCGGTGAGCGCCTGCGCCAGGGCGCGGGCCATGACGTCGGTGCCACCGCCAGGGGCGAACCCGACCACCAGCCGAATGGGCTTGGTGGGCCAGGCCGTCTGCTGGCTCGCCGCGGGCAGGCTCGCTCCGGCCAGCAGCGCTGCTGCACAGGCTGCAAGCAAGCGGCGTTGCTTGAAGTGGGAAGTGGATTGCGAAATCATGGCTGTCTCCTGGTCGTTGTCTTCGGGGCCGCGGTTACTTGGCGTATTTCCTGAACTCGGGCTTGCGCTTGTCCTTCAGCGCGTTCACGCCTTCGCGCGACTCCTCGGTGTCGTAGTACAGCTTGAGCGCGTACATGCCCAGGCCGGCGATGCCGCTCTGGTGCGCGGTGTCGGCGTTGAAGCTGCGCTTGGCGATGGCGATGGCCGTCGGGCTGCGCTCGCAGATGGTCTCGGCCCACTCCTGCACCGTCTCATCGAGCTTCTCGGGCGGCACGCAGATGTTGGCCAGGCCCATGGCCACGGCCTCCTGGCCCGAGTAGCGCTTGTTGAGGTACCAGATCTCGCGGGCCTTCTTCTCGCCGACGACGCGTGCGAGGAAGGCGGTGCCGTAGCCCGGATCGACCGAGCCCATCTTCGGGCCGACCTGGCCGAAGATGGCCTTCTCGGAGGCGATCGTCAGGTCGCAGATGGTGCACAGCACGTTGCCGCCGCCGATCGCGAAGCCCTGCACCCGCGCGATCACCGGCTTGGGCACGTCGCGGATGGCGGTGTGCAGCTCTTCCATCGGCAGGCCGATGGTGCCGCGGCCGTCGTAGTTGCCGTTGTGCGCGGACTGGTCACCGCCGGTGCAGAAGGCCTTCTCGCCGGCGCCGGCCAGCACGATGGCGCCGACCTCGCGGTCGTAGCCGGCCCGGTTGAGCGCGCGGATGATCTCGTCGCAAGTCTGGCCGCGAAACGAGTTCATCTTCTCGGGCCGGTTGATCGTGATCCAGGCGACGCCGTTGCGGTTCTCGTACAGGATGTCTTCGAATTCCATGATGGTCTTTCAGATGCGTGGGGTGGTTGAGCGGCTTCGGTCGATGAAGCAGGAAGGAACGGCCTCAGCCGTTCATCGTCAGGCCGCCCGATACGCTGAGCACCTGGCCGGTAACGAAGGCGGCGTCGTCGCTGGCGAAGAAAAGGATCGCGCCGGGCAGGTCGTCGGGCTGGCCGATGCGGCCCAGCGGAATGGAGCGCGTGAACGCTTCCATCAGCTTTTCGGGGTTGCCGGCGCCTTCCTTGTAGTCGGCGAACAAGGCGGTGTCGGTCGGCCCTGGGCAGACGACGTTCACGGTGATGCCGTGGCGGGCGTGTTCGCGGGCGATGGTCTTGGAAAACGCCACCAAGCCGCCCTTGCAAGCCGCGTATACCGCCTCGCCCGAAGAGCCGACACGCGCTGCATCGGACGCGATGTTCACGATGCGTCCTGCCTTGCGTGCCGCCATGCCGGGCAATACCGCGTGATGCATGTTTAGTGCACCCGTCAGGTTGATCGCGATCAGCTTGTCCCACTGCGCCGGCTCGGTCTTGGTGAACGGCTTGAACACGTCCCAGCCGGCGTTATTGACGAGCACGTCGATCGGACCCAGGTCTTGCTGCGTGGCCTCCACCGCCTGGTCGACGCTTGCGCGGTCGGTGATGTCGCAGCGGAACGCCTGCGCCTGCCCGCCCTCATCCCGGATACCGGAGGCGACCTTCTCGGCGGCCTCCAGGTTCATGTCATACACGGCGACCTTGGCGCCCTCGCGTGCAAAGCGCCGGCAGGTTGCCCCGCCGATACCGCCGCCACCGCCGGTGACCACCACTGTCTTGCTTTCGAATTTCCGCATCAGGTTCTCCATCAGGTTTGAAGCTTGCTATCGTCGACGCATCGTCGCTGAACGCAGCCCTAGATATGTCAACATGTTGACGTATTATGCGTCCTATGGCGCCATTCATGCAAGTCATTAAAAACAGAAAACAATCTATGGTTTACCCTGAAACTGCAGATGAGAATGCAAGGATCGATCTGGCCAACCGAGTGTTCTTCCGTTTGTATCAATGTGCCAATATGTTGCACAAAACAGGAACGAAGGCGGTCGAGTCTGAAGGCCTGACGACACAGCAGTGGGCCGTGCTCGGCGCGCTATCCAGGCCGGCTGTAGGTGGAGGCATGAGCGTGGGTGACCTGGCGCGCTACCTCAAAGTCAGCAGGCAGAACCTCTCTGGACTGCTCAGCCGCATGGAACGGGACGGCCGAATCACGACCGCGGCCGACGAGCGCGACCGCCGGTCGCGTCTCGTGTCAATGACCGCGGCAGGGATGCGCGTGTGGCAGGACGAGGCCTTGCCGAAAATCCACGGCTACTACGAGCGGGTGCTTGAGGGGTTCTCCGTGAACGACATCACCCATACCCTGCACTACTTGCTCAAGCTTCTGGACAACATGCAAATGGTTGATGATCGCCAAGGAGGTGGCGACGAGGCAGGTGTAGACCGCTGACGTAGCCACGACAAACGCAAACGACCGCGATCGGTCCTCCCCTGCCCCCACAAGCGACGGTAGTACGTCGTGTGTGCAGCAGCGGAGGCGTCCTTCGCAACGCGACGGCCTACGACTCAGATCGACCAGGAGCGGATACTCGTTCGGCCCCTCAGCCGCCTTTCGCGAATCCTGACGACGGGGTGTCAGAAGATGCGATGGCGTTCTCATCTATCTGGGCCAATAGGGCCTTGTCCAGAACTGGCTGCAGGCCTCCGAGCAGCCTTACCTGGGCCGCAAGTACGATAGTACGGTGCAGTTCCATGGGAAGCAGGATGCGGCCATTCAGATACTCGTGGACCAGCGATTCGGCGGCAAAGAAGGAAAGAGGCATGAGGTGGTCCTTCGCGCAATTTGTCCGCGGTCGCCATCGGTCGCTTGAATGCGGGCGCTGTCGGAGTCTGAACAGGCCTGGCAATCTCTGAGGCCATTGTCCGACCAACTCGTGCGGAACGCCTTTGATATCGGGACGCCTGCTGCTCGTGCGCTCTCGAAGTCCGAGAAATTTTCCCATGAGACGGCAGCGCTGCTGGGGCCAAGCGGGCTGATGACAACGGATGGCTCACCTCCGCGCGGCGGCATTAAGGCAGACCAAGGCCTTGCCCTGGTGGCTTGCAGTCGGTGCGCCGAAGCATAGTCTGAGGTAGCCCACGTCCCGCGCATCTCCCCTACGGTCGATGTTCGAATGAACTGCCTCTGCCAATGGTGGTTCACGTTCGTTTACCGGAGCCAAGAGATATTGAGCGCCCCTGAACGACATGCGCGCTTGATATGCGTCAAAAACTCGCGCTGGCGATTTGTAAGCGGTAGGTCCATAGAAAGGCGAGGCCGCGCTGAGGCCTGTCCCTGCAACGTCGTCTCGGCAGGTCCATCTCTAGGCCTCGCCAAGAGGGCTCAGCGCTCGATGAGATAGCCTGGGAGCAGTTGGGCTGCGCCCCTCAATAGCTCGAACTCCTCGTCCGAAAGCGGATGCTTTTTTACATCGAAGTGGCTGAGCGTGCCCCACAGTTTTCCAGTGGTGCCAAGGAGAGGAACGCTGTGGTAAGAAACGACCAGGCCCTGGTAGGGGTGGCCCTTGAGCCTCAGGTCGGCTGCCGAGTCATCTGTCCGGAAGAAACCATCCCGGACCACAAACTGGCAATAGCTTTGGTCGAAGGGTATGACAGCCAGATACGCGGGCCGCCTCTTGAGCTCCTTGTCGTGCAAGAACGCGTTATGAAGAAACGGCCCGTCCAGCCGGTAGACGGCCGTGTAACGGTGCGGCACATTGGCATTGAGGTACGCAAGCGCAGCGGAAATCCCGCCGGTTGCCAGCGCCTGAGAAACCGCGTCGATACTGCGAACGAGGTCCATCTTCGAATGGTAGCAAGGCTCTGCTCAAGTGCGCTCGGGTTATCCCTGCACCGACTTGCGCGAGCTGACGTCCACCCCCCATCGGTCGATGTCGGACGAGTGCCACGCAGCCTGGCCTCGAATCGACGATCTACTTGTGCACATGGACAACGCCGGTCATGAACGGATGCACGGTGCAGTAGTAGGCGTAGTCCCCCTCCTTGGAAAACGTGACGTCGTACCGATCGTCCGTATCCATTGCTTTCGAGGCCATGACCTTTTCCTGGCCCTGCACGCTGGCAACCGTGTGCGGCACTTCGTCATGGTTGATCCAGCGCACCGTGGATCCGGGCGCGACCGTGATCTCCTTCGGGCCGAAGGTGAACTTGCTGACGTCGACGGTCGTCGGCGCGCCGGCGGCAATGGCCGCCGACGCGGCGCCCAGTGCGACGCAAGTGACCAACACAAACAGCGCGCTTCGATGCTCTACGAGAAATGGACGGAACATGGTGCAGCTCCTGGAAATGAAACTGGAATGAAGAGGCGACGGGTTCAGCCTTCGAGCGGCCGGTCGACGATGGCAAGCTCGGTCTTGCCGCGCAAGACGCTCACTTGCCGCGTGCCGAGCAACTTGCCGAGTTCACCGGCGGGCACTTTCACGGGGCCGGGCTCGCCGATCCCCTCCTGACCCGGCGTGGGCAACGGGTAGGCGAGCGACATCGCCGTGTGAAGCACGACGCTGCCCTCGACCTTCTGCAGCACCTGGTGGATGTGTCCGTTGAGCACGGTGACCGAGCCGTACCGGCGCAGCAGCGCCATCGCCTGGGCAGAATCGGCCGTTCCCCAGCCCCAGGGCTCCCACACTGTCCAGAGCGGGATGTGCGCCATGACGACGATGGGCGTGGAGTGCGAGACTCCTGCGAGATCGCTCCTGAGCCACGCGAGTTGCTCGTCGCCCAGTGCAGCCAGCGTACCCGCCTTGAAATTCAGCACGTTGTTCAGTCCGACGAAGTGCACACCGCCCTGATCGAAGCTGTACCAGGCGCGCCTCATGCCGTCGTGGTCAAAGAACTTCAGGTAGCCGGTGACGCCATCGTCGATCGTGTCGTGCTCGCCCGGAACGGTATGAACGCGGTCGACGCGAAGCTCCTTGAGGATGTCCTTGGCAGTGCCGAACTCTTCAGGCTTCGACAAGTGGCTGACATCCCCCGTGTGCACGACGAATGCCGGGGCCCGGGGCAACGCATTGATGTCGGCGATGGCATGCCGCAGGCTGCCTGCGACATCGGGATTGGCCTCCCTGTGAAACCCGATGTGGGTGTCGCTGATCTGGACGAAGGTCAACGCATCGTTCGAAGTGCCGGGCGGCATGCCGCTACCGGTCGCACCGAGAGCGCGCGGTACGCCGCCGCTCACAGTCCAGACGACGGCGGCGCCGCCCCATGCGGAAAGACAACCGAGGGCCCGACGTCGGCCCGGATCGTGGGTGTTCATGAACTGCTCCTGTCGAAGGGTTGAAGATCGTTGCAGGAGGCATTACGAGGATCGGCAGGGATATATTCCCGCCGATGTGCAAATTCCGCGAGTGCGCACTCGCGCACTCGGGCAATGGCGCACGGAACAGATTCCGTCCAGCGGAGTCAACGCCTTGTGTGTGTCGACAACTGGACTCTCATATGCCCTTCACTGCCCGTCACCTGCGCCTGGCTTCGGGACTGGTGCTCATGAGCTACATCTCGCTTCACCTGTTCAACCACATGCTGGGCATCGTGTCTCTGCCGCTCGCGGAAGCAGGGCTGCGCCTGTCGATCCGGCTGTGGCAAAGCACGCCGGGCACGATGGCGCTGTACGGGGCATTTGCACTGCATTTCTCGCTCGCACTGCGCACGATCTACCTGCGCCGAGACTGGCAGTTGCCGGCCACGGAGTGGCTGCGTCTCTGGTCGGGCTTCAGCCTTCCCTTGCTGCTGATCGGCCATGCCGTGAACACCCGGCTTGCGACGTCCTTCTACGACTTCCAGCCTAGCTACGAAAAGATCATCGCCGGACTGATCAACGGCGGCTCGCAGGGGTGGCAGGTCGCCCTGCTCGCGCCCGGCTGGGTGCATGGTTGCCTGGGCCTGTGGATCTCGGTGCGTCATCGGGTTGCGTCGCGCCGCACCCGGGCCGCACTGGCCGCGGTTCTCGTCGCGGTACCGCTGCTCTCGGCGACGGGCTTCGTGCGCATGAGCCGCAGCATCGAAGCGCGCGAGGCCATTCTCACGACCCACGCGGCAGAAGCACGCCCGCGTGCGGCGGCGCTGGCGTCATGGCGTCACGCGCTGCTGGGCACCTACCTGTTGCTGCTTGCAGGCTCCTTCATCGCGGGCCGATGGCGCGATGCGAAGCGATCCGATTCGGCGGCGCCATGACGCGGCTATCCGCCGTCAGGCGCTGCCATGTGTTTGCGTACCAACCCGGCAAAGGTCTGCAACTCAGGCGCGTTCATGTCCGACACGGCCCACGCCTGCATGCCGGCCTGTCGCCAGTGCACGATGTTGTAGCCCTGTCGCGCGAGCAATTCGGGCGCAGCCGACCCGCCGTCCGGCGCCGGCCACACGAACAGGTTGATGACATGCGGCCCGGCCTGGTAGACGAGCGCAGCGACGGACTGGCCGTCCAGGTAGTCCAGCCGTCCGCCGGTCAGCGGGAAGCCTGAGGTCGCAAGGTCGATGACCGGCGGAGAGAAGTCGAGCTTGCCTGCAAACCACGGCTTGACGGTGTGGTGGTCGGACGAGGCAACGTCCATCAGGTGAGCCCCCATCAGCGAGCGCACATGGCTGTCCGTCACGGCTTCGCGCGTCACGTCCTGCGTGGGCACCACGAGCACACTGAATGCAATGCCCCAGGCGGTCGCGGCACCGGCGCCGTAGACGGCCACCGCCTCCAGCCAACGACGCCAGCGTGCCGCCACAGGCAGGGCCGGAGAAGCTTTTGGCGCAGGCGCAGGCAAGGCCGCTGCCCGCACATCGCTCAGGATGCGCACGGCCAGCCCCGCAGGCGGCGTATGTCGCGTGGCCTGGCGCCGGATCAGCGTGCCGAGCGCGTCGTCTTCAGGCGATTGCATCGCGTCTCCTTGCTGCAGTCGGGGTGCGGTGCTCCTCGCATAGCGACTTGCGCAGCAGCGCGCGGGCGCGCGACAGTCTCGACATCACGGTGCCGATCGGGATGCCCGCGACCCGCGCAATGTCTTCGTACGGCATTTCCTCCAATTCGCGCAGCACGATCACTTCGCGGAATGCCGGCGCCAGCGCCTCGATCGCCGCATTCACGCGCTGGCCGCGGGCGTGCTGGTCCCACAGCACGGCAGGATCGACGCCGAGGTCGGCCGACGAACCCGTGGCCGATTCGCCGATGTCGCTGTCGCGCGTCTCGTCGAACTCGACCTGATCGCCCAGTCGGCGGCGCTCCCGCATGCTGTCGTAGCAGGCGTTGCGCACGATGCCCATCAGCCACGGTCGGGCATCTTCGCCTCGCAAGTCGTCGAAGAAACGCAAGGCGCGCAGATAGGCCTCTTGCACTGCATCTTCGGCCTGCTGCCCATCGCGCAACAGCCAGCGTGCAAGGTTGTAGGCGGCGGGCAGGTGCGTCAAGGTGGCAGCCTCGAACTGACGGGTACGGTCGGTCACGGTCCATGCATGACGGCAACCGTCGCCGAAATATTCCCGAGCCCGCACGCCCCACATGCCATGTCGAAGGCCAGGAATATTTCGCAAACGGGCGCCGTACTGCATCACGAGGCCGAAAGGCTCAACCGCGGCACAGGTGGTGCCATTCAAGCCAGGAGATCGACATGCGTACATTCGAACCCACAATCGCCCCCCGGACGGGAAGCTCACAAACGACGCGCCGCCGGAACTTCGCTCGCGCCACGTCCGCCTTGTTCCTTCTCGCCGCACTCGGTGCAGCCGCCCATGCCGACGGCGGCATGACACGTGCGCAGGTCAAGGCCGAACTGGCCGAGGCCATGCGAACCGGCAACATGCTCGCCGCCGGCGAAAGCGGCATGACCCTCAGGGAGTTGAACCCGCAGCGCTATCCTGCGCCGGTGGTCGCACTCGGCAAGTCACGCGCCGAGGTCAAGATGGAACTTGCCGACGCCATCCGGACCGGCGACATCTTGGCCAACGACGAGAGCGGCCTGAGGGTCAACGAGGAGTTTCCGCAGCGCTTCCCGGCGCAGGTCGTTGCAGCAGGAAAGTCACGCGCCGAAGTCAAGGCCGAGTTGGCCGAAGCGATCCGTACCGGCGACATGCTCGCGAACGATGAAAGCGGCCTGAAGCTCAACGAAGAGCTCCCGCGGCACTACGCCAAGGCACGCGCGGCACAAGCCGGATCGCCCCGGCTGATGACCGCCGAGGCGCCTTCGGCTGCAGGCCGCGCTGCCCAGTGATGCGGACTTCATTTCATCACCAGGCCGCCGTCGACGAACAGCACCTGCCCCGTCATGAACCGGCTCCATTCGGAAGCGAGAAACAGCACGGGGCCCGCCACGTCCTCCGGCCGCGCGATGCGCCGCAGCGGCGTCGCGGCGATCAGCGACTCGCGGAACTCCTCGCGGGTCGCTCCGCTGGCCTGCGTCGGGTAGACCAGGCCCGGGGCGACGCAGTTGACGCGGATGCCCAACGGCCCCAGTTCGGCCGCCAGGTTGCGGCTGAAGCCGACCAGCGCCGACTTGGCGGTCGTGTAGTCGTGGTACGGAATCACCGGACGCTCGACCAGGTCGCTCACGATGTTGACGATGCTGCCCCGGGCGCGCTGCCTGAAGTGCGGCAGCACGGCCCGGCAGACGTTGTAGGCGCCGCCGACGGCGCCATCGAACTGCGCCTGGTAGTCCTGCCACGGCGTCTCGTCGAACAGGGTGCGGCGCTGCGGGTCGAACGCATAGGGGCGCAATGCGTTGTTGACCACCACGTCGATGCGGCCCGCTTCGTCCAGCACCTGTTCCACCATGGCCTGCACGGCCGCGGCCGAACCGACGTCGGCCTTCGCCGCCCAGGCATCGCCACCGGCGGCCTTGCAATCCGCGACCACGGCGGCGGCGGCGTCTTCATTGCGCAGGTGGTTGACCACCACCGTCGCGCCTTCGCTGGCGAAGGCCCGGGCAATGGCGGCGCCGATGCCCCGGCTCGCGCCGGTCACCAGCACCACCTGGGCGTCGAACCTCATGGCGTCGACCTCGACCGCGACGGCAGCAGATCCGTGCCGACCACGTCCGAGACCTTGATGTCGTGCTCGATCAGGCCCAGCTTGCGATAGGCATCCGCCGCCCGTTGCAGCGCCTCCAGGTCGAAGGCGCCCAGGCCGTTGCGCCCGGTGTTGGCCGACACGCTGGCGGCATTGCGCAGGCGGATCACTTCGAGGTTGGTGGCGCGGTCGGTGCCGTCGATGGCGTATTTCACCGCCAGGCCGGCCGCTTCGTCGGGGTTGGCGATCATCCAGGCTGCGCTCTCGCGATAGGCCTTGAGGAAGCGCTTGAGCAACGGCTTCTTCTGCTGGTAGACCTCTTCGCGGACCACGAACAGGTCGCTCGAGACGTTCAGGTAGTTGCGGACCTCCATCACGTTGACCTCGCCGATCCCCTTGTGCCTTCCCACCAGCAGGCCGGTGTCGGTGGCAGCGGTCGCGTCGACCTGGCCTTGCAGCAACGGCGCGAAATTCAACAGCCCCGTGACGACGATCGTGACGTCGGATTCGGACAGCCCGGCCTGGTGCAGCAGCACCAGCAGGTTCTGGCGGGTGCCGCTGGACAGGCTGTAGACGCCGATCTTCTTGCCCTTCAGGTCGGCCGGCTTGCTGATGTTGGCGGACTTCAGCGACACCACGTTGAAGACATTCTGCGGGTAGATGTCGTAGATCGCGCGCAGCTTCTCGCCCTTGTCGAGGGCGGCGAAGAACGCCCCCGGGTCGGTGAAGGCGACGTCCGCCTGGCCGGTGAGGATGTTGCGGATCGCGTCGCCCCCGCCGGCGCCCGGCACATAGGCCAGATCGATCCCGTTGGCCTTGTAGAAGCCCTTGTCGGGCTCGACCAGCAGGTGCGTGATCTCGGTGATCGGCTTGCTCCATCCCGCCACCGTGAGCTTCTCGAGCGGGTCGGCGGCGTGGGCGCCGCGGGCGGCCGTCAGGGCCAGGAGCGCAGCGCTCGCGAGCAGCGCGGTACGGCGTGCGATGGGTCTTTGCATGGGCAGTGGTTCCTTCATGAGCTTCGGGTGTAGGGCAGCAGCAGTCGCCTCTCGACGGCCAGCGTGATTTCGTAGAGCAGCAGCCCGAGCGCGGCGATGACCACCAGCACCGCGAACATCAGGGGCGTGTCCATCATCCCTTGGGAGGCGATGATCAGCGCGCCGAGGCCCTGGCTGGCGCCGATGAACTCGCCGACCACCGCCCCGACGAGCGCCAGGACCACGGCCACCCGCAGCCCCGCCAGGATGCCGGGCAGGCCGGCGGGCAGTTTCAGGCGCAGCTGGGTCTGGCGCCGGGTGGCGCCCAGCATGCGGAACAGTTCCAGCCGCTGCGGGTCGACCTGCTGCAGGCTGGTCACGGTGTTTTCCATCAAGGGAAAGAAGCAGATCAGCGCCGTGATCACCACCGTCGAGGTCATGCCGAAGCCGAACCAGACGATGAAGAGCGGCGCCAGCGCCAGCTTGGGGACCACTTGGCTGACCACGATGTAGGGCTTCAGCAACCGTTGCAGCAGCGTCGACTCGGCCAGGACCACGCCGCTCGCGAAACCGATCAGGCAGCCGAGGGTCAGGCCGAGCAGCAACTCGAGGCCGGTCGCGCGGATGTGGGGCCACAGGTAGCCGGTGGACAGCCCCCTCCAGAGCGACTTCATCACCGCCGAGGGCGGCGGCAGGACCAGCGTCGACACGCCGGAGGCGCGCGATGCCAGTTCCCATAGGGCGAGCAGGGCCAGCAGCAGCGCCCAGGCGCCCAGCCGCGCGCGAACCGAGGCCTTCTTCATGCCGCCTCCAGGTCCATCGCATCGCGCACCTGCGCGCAATGCCGGTTGAAGGCTTCGCCGTAGCGCATGGCCGGCGCGCGTGGCCTCTCGACCTCGACCCGGATGGCGCTGACGATCCGGCCGCGGTTCATCACCGCGACCTGGTCGCCCAGGTACACCGCTTCGGCGATGTCATGCGTGACGAACAGGACGGTGGTGCGGCGCAGCCGGCACATCTGCAACAGGTCGTCCTGCAGTTCGCCACGGGTGATCGCGTCGAGCGCTGCAAAGGGCTCGTCCAGCAGCAGCAGCGACGGCTCGAGGATCAGGGCGCGGGCCAGAGCCACGCGGCTCTGCTGGCCGCCCGACAACTGGCGCGGGTAATGCTGCGCGTGGCCGGCCAGGCCCAGCAGTGCCAGCAGCTGTTGCGCCTTGTCGATCTCGTCGGCGGTTGGCTTGTGCTGCAGCGACACCGGCAGCAGCACGTTGTCGATCACGCGGTGCCATTCGAGCAGCGTGGGCGATTGGAAGACGAAGCCCAGCTGCGGGCCGGGCGCCAGCACGGGCCTGCCTTGCAGGCGGATGCTGCCGGCCTGCGGATGCAGCAGGCCCGCGGCCAGCTTGAGCAAGGTCGTCTTGCCGCAGCCGCTGCGTCCGACCAGGCAATGGAACTCCCCTTGCGCGATGCGCCAGTCGACGCTGTGCACCACCGGCGGCCAGCCGGGAAAGGTGAAGCTCACCTGGTCGATGTCGAGGAAGCTCACATCGATCCTTAATCGGCGTAGGGCGCCAGCTTGTCGGCCGCGACCTCTGCCGACTGCTCGATCTCGACCATTCGAACCAGATCCAGCAGGTTGAACCGTCCGTCGTGGTGCCAGCCCGCCTCCGGCGAACTCATGGCGCCGACGGCGCTGATGCGTGTCACGCCGGCAGCGCCCAGCAGGTCGGCCAGCCGGAACAGTTCGGCCGGCGCCGCGGCCACGCCCGCGGTCTGCAGGAAGGGCCGGTGCGCCTCGATCTGCGCGACCACCTGGTCCAGCGCATCGAGCGCGACGACCTGGATGCTGCGATTCGACGCCGTCGGTGCCAGGTCCTTCACCTCGTCGGTGTAGGCGATGCCGAAGGGCGCGCCGTCCTCGCCGAACAGCACGTCGCCGACGCCGCCGCCCGCGGCCATCGCCTGCAGCTCGATGCCCTGGCGCCAGCCGGCCACCGCGGCCGAATCCTCCAGCGAGAGGGCCCGACGCGGGAAGCGGTGCTGCAGGTTGGCGAGTTCGCTCGCCAGGTACTGCGCGAACTCGCGCGGCGACACCCGGCCGCCGCGTTCGACGTAGAAGACATGCGGGGAGTAGCAGCCTTGCTGGTCATAGCGCATCACGTCCCAGGCGGCCAAGCGCGCCGTCGCCGGGGCTTTCAGGACGTCGAGGGCCGAGGCGCTGACCAGGCCGAAGCCCAGCTTGTGGCCGTAGGCCAGGAAGCGTGTCGTGACCGGCAGCCGGCGCCGGATCTGGTCCAGCGCATCGTTGCCGCCATAGGCCAGCACCGTGTCCGCCTCGGCATACAGCGCCGTCGCCTGTTCCTCGTCGCCGCCCTTCCACCACACCACGGCCAGGCAATCGGCCAGGGGCGGGTGGACTTCGGCCAGCAGCCGCGCGAACAGGCCCGCGAACAGCGGCTCCGCGCTCGGCAGCTTGCCGATGTTTCCGGCCTTCACGAGCAGCCCGCAGACCAGGCTCCAGAGCGCAATGGCCGGCACGTTGCCGGCCCAGACGTGGACCAGCAGTTCCGGCCCGAAGGCCTTCGCCGCGCCGCCCTTGGGACGCGGCTGGAATTCGTCCAGCAGCTTGGGATTGGCGAAATCCTCGGCGACGAAGCGATGCAGCTGCGGTGCACGAAAGGTCTTGAAGAAGGCCGTGAGGCCGAGGCGGACCATCTCGGCGTCGTAGCCGGTGACGATCGGCAGCAGGTGGTCGAGCTCCCTGCGGTACGGGTCGGCCGGGTCCAGCAGCCGAGCCATCGCGCGATCGACGACGTCCACGATCCCGGACACGGTCATGGTCTTCAGATGGCGGCGGCTGGCCTGCCCGACACGCACGGCGAGGGTGCGCATCTGATCCGGACGCAGCACCGGAACGGCGACCTCGAGCCGGGTGGGGCCCGATTCGAAGCGCAGGGCCTGCCACTGCACGTCCGCCGGCGCCAGGCCCGGCAGGTAGCCGGCGGTCGCATGCAGCGTCGTCATGCGGCGGCCCGGATGAACTCCTCCACCGCCAGCGAGCAGCCCTTGGCCTGCGCGCCCTCGGCGCGACCGAGCAGCAGGAAGCCACCGTCCGCCGCCAGGCCCACGTCCTCGGTCAGGATGGTGGTCACCGAATTGAAATTGGCCAGATCGCAGTGGACCAGGATCCCGCGCTCGGCAGGCCCGACTTCACGGCCCGTGAGCGGGTCGACCAGGCGCGAGCGGATCCAGTGCGGCCCGGACTTGACCGACGGCACCGACACATTGCCCGCATCGTAGAACTGCGTGCTCAGCTCGGTCATGCCATACATGTTGATACAGTGCGATCGCTCGATGCCGAGCAGCGCGGACAGCTCCGCATAGAAGGTGTCGAGCGGCAGGTCGCGCGACTGTCCCTTGTAGCCGCCGGTGTCCAGCACCCGGCTGCCCGCCGGCAGGCGGAACGACTGGCCGCGCCGCTTGAGCTCGTCGATCAGGTGCACGAAGCTGTAGCTGGCGCCGAGCAGGGCGAAAGGCTCGCCGCGCTGCTGTGCATCCGACAGGGCCTCGCAGAGGCCCGGCAGGTCTACCCCCTGCGGGCTCATGAAGTAACGGCTCTCCGCGGTGCCGAACGCCTCCACGGCCAGCGCCAGATAGTGGGCCAGCGAGGAATTGGCCAGCACGGTCTCGGTGGGGAACAGGATGCCCATGCGCATCGGGCCGTGCTCCTGCATGAAGCGCTGCGCGAAGTTGCGGGTCATCGAGCGGTCGTAGACCGCCAGCGTCGGATGGAAGTGGCGGCCCTTGACCTCGCTGCGGGTGGTGCCGCTGGTCATGAAGACCCGGTCGGTGGCGGCCGGCGGCTCGCAGCGCAGCGGCAGTTCCTTGAAGGCGTCGATCGGTACTGCCGGGATGTCGCTCCAGCGCTTCACGCTTCGCGGGGTCGCGCCGCGCCGCTGGCAGAAGCGCTTGTAGGGCTGGTTGTTGGCGTACTGGTAGGCGAACAGGCGCAACGCCAGGCCATCGAAGGCGGCGTCGGTGCAACCGTCTTGCGCGATGAAAGCGAGGACGGCAGCGACCACTTCGCCGGCTGCCGCCGTGGACGCAGGTGGATTCGCAGAGGAGTTGTGCATGAGGCCTTCTCGGTGACCGTGAAACGGGTGCTCCGAAGGCCGCTTCGGGGTCGGCAGGATGCGCCGATGACCCAAGCAACTGCTCTTCTTCCGCCGGTGCTAACCGGTTCAAGTTCGCGGGTTTGAATCTCAGCACTGTGGCGTGCACCCCGGAGCATTGCGGATTTTAGGCGCATTCGCGCCTGCCGCGGCGGCGGCGGCGCTTCTCCATGCGAGGCCCGCTCGAACGGGAATGCACGGCCGCCGTAGCTGTGAACGGCAGCTGCCCGGCAGCTCGGCTCCCTCGATTTGCACCAAGCGAATGACAGGACTACCATGTTGCTGACCGCCCGGGGGTGTCAGCCGTTGCGCTCGGCAGGCTGTTTCACTTGACCCGGTGTGGTCTCGATGAGGGTTGAGAGCGGCCAAGCGCTGGAGAACCGTGATTGCTCAACGCAACTTTTCCGTCGGACTGCCATTGGGGTTCGCTCCGCGGTCGCTCACGCGAGTGCGGCCACGCCCAAAGGTCATCGCTTGGCTCGATCCATGCCTCAGAGCCAACGATGCGTCCGGTGCGGAGCAGTTCCATGGCGCAAGGCTCACATCATGAGTAACCGGCGCATCCTCATCGTGGCGCACCGGACCGCGGCCTCGCCCAAGCTGCTCGCTGCGGTCGCCGAGCGGGCCGCACGCGAGCCGTGCGAGTTCACGCTCTTGGTTCCTCGGCCGTATTGGGACCCGGACACCGAGGAGGCGGCCATCACGCTCGAGCTCGCGATTCCGCTGCTCGACACGGCCGCGGGCTCACATGTGCAAGGGATCGTCGGGGCCACCGACCCGTACGAGGCCGTGCGCCAGACACTCGAGCGCGAGAAATACGACGAGGTCATCATCTCGACGCTGCCAGAGCGGATCTCACGGTGGTTGCACCTCGACCTTGCCCACCGCATCGAGCGGTTCGGCGTGCCCGTGAGCGTCGTCACTGCGGACCAGGCGGAGCGCACCCTCTCGCCAGGAGCCGGGTCGAGCTGATCGGATGCCGAGGGCAAACTCAACGCGCATCGCCGTCCGCGCGAACCAGCCCCACGCCGGCCTTGCGCAATGGCTCGATCAGTTTTCTCGACGCCTGCGTCGAATGCACGATGCGTCCTGCGCGCTTGAGCGGATGAACCTGCCAGGCCGAAACAGCGCCGAGCTTTTCGGAAGAAGCCAGCACCACGGTCTCGGCTGACGCATCCATCAGCGCGCGCTTGACCTGCGCCTCCTCCATGTCGCCCGTGGTGAGCCCAGCCTCTGCCTGCACGCCGGTGACGCCCATGAAGTAGGTGTCGGCGCGAATGCGGGATATGGCCTCCATCGTGGCCGCCCCCACCGTGACGACCGAATGCTTGAACAGGCGACCGCCCAGCAGGACGACCTCGACGTCTGCGTGGGAGACCAGTTCGACCGCCACCGACGGGCTGTGGGTGACGACCGTCGCGCGCAGGTTCAGGGGCAGGTGCCGCACCAGTTGCACGGCGGTCGTGCCGCCATCGATGAAAACCACTTGCCCGCCAAGGACGAGCCCCGCCGCGGCGCGTCCTATCGCCACCTTTTCCTCCGGCACGAGCTGCATGCGCCGCGCGAAATCGCCTTCGGCCGCTGCCACGGGCAAGGCACCGCCGTGCACGCGCTTGAGCAGTCCTTGCGCCGCCAACTCGCGCAGATCGCGCCGAATCGAATCCTCCGACAAGCCCAGTTGGGCGCCGAGATCCTTCGCGACGATGCTGCCTTCGCGACGAAGCAATGAAAGGATGTGTTGCTTGCGCTGGCTTGTCAGCATTTCATGTCCTTCGATCGAGGGTTTTCGCACCGCACGGAAACTCGCTTGCACGATATTTCTTGGTTTTACACGATTCTACCCATATGATCGGCGCCATGAATCTGCGAGACCGCGTGCGGGTGCGCGAAGTCACCCTGCTCTCCGACAACTGGTACACCCTGAAGACGACGAGCTTCGACTGGCTGCGCAGTGACGGCCAGTGGCAGCGCATGAACCGGGAAACCTATGACCGCGGCAATGGCGCCACGCTGCTGCCCTATGACCTCGCGCGCCGCACGGTGCTGCTGACGCGGCAGTTCCGCTACCCGGCGTTCGTGAACGGTTGCGGCGACCTGTTGATCGAGGCGGCCGCGGGTCTGCTGGACGACGCCGAACCCGAGCAACGCATCCGGGCGGAGGTCGAGGAAGAACTGGGCTACCGGCTCGGGCCGGTGCGCAAGATCTTCGAATGCTTCATGAGCCCGGGTTCCGTCACAGAGCGCCTGCACTTCTTCGTCGCGCCCTATGACAGTTCGATGCGCATCGGCGCTGGTGGTGGACTGGCCGAGGAAGGGGAAGACATCGAGGTGCTGGAACTGAGCATCGACGATGCGTTGGCCAGGGTGGCCGATGGGCGTATTGCGGATGCCAAGACCGTCATGCTTCTGCTGCACGCCCAACTGCATGTGTTTGCGCCGAAATGCGCCACAGCAGACATATCTCGCTAACTGGTAACCCCGATGCTCCGAGCTGCGTGGAGATACCGATGACCGCAGCGTGCGGATAGGTCTCACGCACAGCCTGTACGGCACGGGCCGTCTCGTCGCCGCGCGAGCGCGGATCCGGCAGATCCAGGATGACCAGATCCACGGTGTTGTCGGACGCGAGCTCGCGCGAGTTGAGCGTTGATTGCAGGACGATCAACGATTCATTGCAGATGAAACGGGGAGGCTTGCGATATGCAATCCGACGGCAACCTGCCCCACCGACAGTAGAGACACCCAAGCAGACGCGAGTCGCAGGGTTGCTCCGTGAGAGTGCCGGTTGCGCGTCTGCCGGTGCTGTCTCTACCCATTCATCCAGACGCGTGAAGGAAATCATCATGAAGAAGTTCAATGCAACGATGGGCCTGCTGGCCGTCAGCCTCGCCCTCACGGCCACCGCGGCGTCGGCCCAGGTGTCCCGCGCTGAAGTCCAGGCGCAACTGAAGGCCGCGCAGGCCAGCGGCCAGCTCGCTGCCCTCACCGGCGAGGACAGCGGCTCGGCCTACCTCGCGGCGCACTTCCACTCCACCGAGTCCCGCGGCGAAGTGAAGGACGAAGTCAAGGAAGCCCGCGCCGAAGGCACGCTGAATGCGCTGGACGGCAGCGACAGCGGTTCGTTCTACCTTGCGAAGCATCAGGTCCTGACCACGCCGCGCGCTGAAGTCAAATCTGAACTCGCGCAAGCCGCAAAGAACGGCACGCTCGATCAGCTCTATGGCGAAGACAGCGGCTCCTTCGAGCTCGCCGCCCTGCATGCGGCCGGTTCGCGTCCGGCCGTCGCGATGAAGTGACCAGTGCGCCGTCAGGCGCATTCGGTCTACAGCACGCCCACGGGCGTGCTTTTTCATGCTCGCGGCATGGCTTTGCATTCAAGTGCATGGAAGCCGTGATTCGCCACGGCCTCCCCACTCAGCGATTGAACTCTCCTGCGACGCGTTCGGCATTGCCGGTATCCCGAAGCCATCCGCCGCCCAGCGACCGGTACAAGTCGACCAGGCTCTCCAGACGGTTCATCCGCACCAGCACCAACGCGAGCTGGGCGTTGTACAGGTCGGTCTGCGCGGAGAGCACGTTCAGATAGTCGTCCACGCCGCTCTCGTATCGCAACTGGGCAAGCCGCGTCCGCCGGTCCTGCGCGTCGGTGAATCGCAGTGCGGCAACGAGCTTGTCCTGATAGTTCGAGCGGGCGGCGAGGTTGTCCGATACCTCCCGGAATGCGACCTGGATCGCCTTCTCGTACTGCGCGATGCCGATGTCCTTTCGCACTTTGGCGACGTCGAGGTTGGCCTGGTTGGCGCCGGCATCGAAGATCGGCGCCGTCAGCGCCGGAACGAACGACCAGACACTGGCGCCGGCCCCGAACAGTCCCCCCAGCGTCGAACTCGCCGTGCCGAAGGTGCCGGTCAGCGCAATGCGCGGAAAGAAGGCCGCGCGTGCCGCGCCGATGTTCGCGTTCTCCGAGCGCAGAAGGGCTTCGGCCTGCAAGATGTCAGGGCGGCGCATGAGCAGGTCGGAAGGCAGCCCTGCGGGCACGTCGTCGCGAAGGGTCTGCTCGCTGAGCTGGACCGGCTTTGGCAGGTCCGGCGGCAACGGTTGCCCCACGAGCAGCACCAGGCCGTTCTCTGCCTGTGCCCGCAGGCGCAACTGGTCCGCTTCATTCATGCGGGCGTTCTCGACGAGTGTCTGCGCTTGGGCCACGTCCAGTTCCGAAGCCGTGCCGACGTCGAACCTGCGCTGCACGATCGCGAGTGAGCTCGTGGCCGCCTCGAACGTCTTGCGCGTGACGGCGAGCTGGTCGTCGTACGCCAGCACGGTGAAGTATTGGTCGGCGACCTGCGACACCAGCAGGATCTGAACCGACTGCCGCGCTTGCGCACTCGCCAGGTACTGTTCGAAAGCCGCGTCGCTGAGGCTCTTCACACGTCCGAAGAAATCGATCTCCCACGCCGCGGAAAGCCCCACCGTCGCCGATCGCGCGTCGAGTGGGTTGCCGGATTGGGTGAGGCTGCCGGGCGTGCGCGAACGCTCACCCTGGACCCCGACCCCGATTTGCGGGTACAAGGCCGCGCGCTGGACGCGGTACTCGGCCTGCACCTGCGTCACATTGAGCGCCGCGGCGCGCAGGTCGCGGTTGTTATGCAGCGCGATCTCGATCAGCCGCTGCAGACGCTCATCCGGCAGGAAGTCGCGCCAACCGATATCGGCAGCGGGCGGCA
Source organism: Variovorax sp. J31P207 (assembly GCF_030316965.1). Classification (NCBI taxonomy): domain Bacteria; kingdom Pseudomonadati; phylum Pseudomonadota; class Betaproteobacteria; order Burkholderiales; family Comamonadaceae; genus Variovorax; species Variovorax sp. J31P207. The sequence continues at coordinate 661,369 of NZ_JASZYN010000002.1, read as the reverse complement.
GATCCGCGTCGGCGCTCGCAGCTGCGCCGTAACCTTCGCCCTGCGGATAGGCAGCGGCAACCGGCGCCGTGGGCCGCTGGTAGACCGGTTGCAACGAACAGCCTGCCATCAGGATCGCCGCGGCCGTTGCGACCGCACCGCGCTGGAGGAAGTGCATGTCAGACTCCTTCGAGGGTTGAGTTGGCGACCGGCGGCGGATGCGTCGGCTCCGAAGCGTGCTTCGGCCGCGCCAGCCTGCCTGCGATCACGACATAGAACATCGGGATCAAGAAGATGGCGAGGAACGTCGCCGTGGCCATTCCGCCGATCACGCCAACGCCGATCGCGTTCTGGCTCGCCGAACCCGCGCCCTTGGCCAAGGCCAACGGGAGCACGCCGAGGCCGAAGGCCAGCGAGGTCATGACGATCGGCCGCAGTCGCATGTGCGCAGCCTCTATCGCGGCATCGAATGCACTGCGGCCCGTGGCCTGAAGTTCGCGTGCGAACTCCACGATCAAGATGGCATTCTTCGCCGACAGGCCGATCGTGGTCAGCAAGCCGACCTGGAAGTAGACGTCGTTGGTCAGGCCTGACAACGTGGTCGCACCGAGCGCGCCCAGCACGCCCAGCGGAATGACCAGGATCACGGACAACGGAATCGCCCAGCTTTCGTAGAGCGCCGCCAGGCAGAGAAACACCACCAGGATCGACAGCGCGTAGAAGTACGGCGCCTGCGAGCCGGACTGTTGCTGCTGCAGCGAAACACCGGTCCACTCGTAGCCAATGCCTTCCGGCATCTGCTTCATCAGGCGCTCCATCGCTGCGATGGCCTGACCGGTGCTGCGCCCCGGCGCGGCCTGGCCCTGGATCTCGATCGCAGGCACTCCGTTGTAGCGCTGCAGCTGCGGCGGGCCGAAGGTCCACGAACTTTTCGAGAACGAAGAGAACGGCGCCATCCCGCCCTGCGCGTTGCGAACGTAGAGCTGGTCCAGATCCTCGGGATTCATGCGAAACGGTGCATCGGCCTGCACGTACACCTTCTTGATCCGGCCGTCGGTATCGAGGAAGTTGTTGACGTATTTCGAACCCCACGCGATCGAGAAGGCCTGGTCGGCGTCCGTAATCGCCACGCCCAGAGCGCTCGCCTTTTCGCGATCCACGTCCACCCGGAAGGTCGGGTTGTCGGCGAGTCCGTTGCGCCGCACCAGCGCGAGGTCCGGGTCGTGCGATGCGAGGGCCAGCAGCTTGTCGAATGCCTGCGTGAGCTTTTCCTGACCCACGCCGCCGCGATCTTCCAGCTCGAAGTCGAAGCCGGAGGCAGTCCCCAGCCCCTGAATGGCTGGCGGCGTGATCGGGATGATGAGCGCGTCCTTGTACGAGGCGAAGTGCCGGGCCAGGCGGGCGGACAAGGCAGCCGCACCAAGGTCGCGATGCTGCCTCTGGTGCCAGTCCTTGAGCTGGACGTACACCAGTCCCTGGCTCTGTCCACGGCCCGCGAAGTTGAACCCGTTGACCACGAGGCTGCCTTCGACAGTGGCCTTTTCTTCATTGGCCAGGTAGTTCCCGATGTCCGCGAGTACGCCACCCGTGCGCTCCATCGTCGCACCCGGGGGCGTCTGCACCTGGATGTACATGAAGCCCTGGTCCTCCGTCGGCAGGAAGGAAGTCGGCAGGTGCACGAACAGCCACCCCACCGCGGCGACGAGCACCGCGTAGATCGCGAGCCAGCGGCCCGAGCGCAGGATCACATGGCGGACGCCGCTCGCGTAGCGCTCTCGCGAGCGCTCGAAGCGGCGGTTGAACCAGCCGAAGAAGCCAGTCTTCTTCTCGGCACCCTCCGGGGAGCGCTTCAGGAGCATCGCGCACAGAGCCGGTGTGAGCGTGAGCGCCACAAGCACCGACAGCAGCATCGCCGCGACGATCGTGAGCGAGAACTGCCGGTAGATCGCTCCCACCGTCCCGCCGGAAAACGCGACCGGCACGAACACTGCGCACAGCACCGTCACCACGCCGACGAGTGCGCCGGAGATCTGACCCATGGCCTTGCGGGTCGCCTCGGCGGCGGACAGGCCCTCTTCCTCCATCACGCGCTGCACGTTCTCGACCACGACGATCGCATCGTCCACCAGCAGGCCGATCGCCAGCACGAGTCCGAACATGGAAAGGGTGTTGACGGTGAACCCGAGCGCTGCCATCACGCCGAAAGTCCCAAGCAACACCACCGGCACCGCGATCGTCGGGATGATCGTCGCGCGGATGTTCTGCAGGAAGAGGAGCATGACCAGGAAGACCAGCGCGATGCCCTCGAGCAAGGTCTTCACGACTTCCTTGATCGACTCCTTGATGAAGGGCGTCGAGTCATTGGGATAGACCACCTTCAGGCCCGGCGGAAAGTATCTCGACAACTCATCGATGCGCGCCCGCACCGCATCGGCCGTTTGCAGGGCGTTCGCGCCGGTGCCCAGCTGCACCGCGATCGCCGCAGCCGGCTTGCTGTTGTACCGGGTGTCTACCGCGAAGTTCTCGGCACCCAGTTCGATGCGCGCAACGTCGCGCAGGCGCACCTGTGAGCCATCCGGCTGCACCTTGAGCAGGATCGCGCCGAAGTCCTCCGGCGTGCGAAGCAACGTGGCGGCGGTGATCGTCGCGGTCAACTGCTGGTCTCCCACGGCCGGTGCGCCCCCCAACTGGCCACCGGACACCTGGACGTTCTGGCCCGACACCGCGCTGGTCACGTCGACCGGCGTGAGGGAGTAACCGTAGAGCTTCTGAAGGTCGAGCCAGATGCGCATCGCGTACTGCGTGCCGAACACGTTCAGGTTGCCGACGCCTTCGAGACGGCTCAGCGGATCCTGGACATGGGACGCCACGTAGTTGGCGATGTCGAACTTGTTCATGCTGCCATCCGTCGATACGAAGGCCGCCACGAGCAGCGACGCGCTGCTGGACTTGGTGATCCGCACGCCGGTCTGTTGCACCTGTGCCGGCAGCAGTGGCGTGGCGAGCTGGAGCTTGTTCTGTACCTGCACCTCCGCGATGTCCGGATTGGTCCCGGGCGCAAACGTCAGGGTCGTGGTCGATTGACCGGTGTCGTCGCTGACCGAAGACAGGTACAGCAAGTGGTCGAGGCCGCTCATCGACTGTTCGATCACCTGCACCACCGTGTCCTGCACGGTCGTGGCTGACGCGCCGGGATAGCTGGTGGCGACTTGCACCGTGGGCGGCGCGATCTGCGGGTACTGCTCGACGGGCAGCGTGAAGATCGACAGCGCTCCCGCGAGCATCACGAGGATTGCGAGAACGATCGCGAAGATCGGGCGCCCGATGAAGAACCTGGCCATGGTCCGCTCCTCGCCTACTTTGCGGCCGATGCCACGACACGATCAGACTGTGCGCCCGGCAACCCGGCGGAAGCGACCGGCGGCAGCTTCTCCACCGTTCGCACCAGCGCACCGTCTTTCACCTTCTGGAGCCCGGCAACGATCACCTTCTCGCCGTCCTCGAGGCCGCCGTCGACCACCCATTGGTCTCCGGAGGTTCGCGTCGCCTGGATGGTGCGCAGCGCGACCTTGTCGTCGTCGCCGACGACGAGTACCGTGGCCTGGCCCTTCGGATCGTGCGTCACGCCCACCTGCGGCACCAGCAACGCATGCTCGTCCACGCCCTGCTCTATGCTGGCGCGCACAAACATCCCGGGCAGCAGCACATGGTCGGGATTCGGAAACACCGCACGTACCGTGACCGAGCCCGTGCCCGAGTCGACCGTGACGTCGGTGAACTCCAGCTTTCCGGCCAACGGATACTGGCTTCCGTCCTCGAGTGTCAACTGGACCTTTGCCGCGTCCGGACCGCCGACCCTGAGCGTTCCGGACACGATGTCACGGCGCCACTGCAGGCCCGCGAGGCTGGAGCGATTGAGATCGACATAGATAGGATCCAGCTGCTGCACGGTGGACAGCAGCGTCGCCACGCCTCCCTGCACGTACGCGCCCTGCGTGACCTGCGAAATCCCGACGCGACCGCTGATGGGCGACACCACGTCGGTGTAGGCCAGGTTGATGCGCGCGGTCGCCACCGCCGCTTTTCCGGAGGCGACCATTGCTTCCGCCTCCCCTTGCGCTGCCACGGCGTTGTCCAGGTCCTGCTTGCTCACCGCGTTCGCGGCGATGAGCTGCCTGTCGCGCTGCGCCAGCGCGGTCGCAGACACCAGACGGGCCTGCGCGTTCTGCAGCGAGGCCTGCGCGCTGTCCAGTGCTGCGCGATACGGGGCAGGATCGATCCTGTAGAGCAATTGGTTGGCCTTGACGTCCGAACCCTCCTCGAACTCGCGCTTGAGCACGATTCCATCGACGCGTGCGCGCACTTGCGCGACGAGATGGGCCACGGTGCGCCCTGGAAGCTCCGTGCGGACCGGCACAGCCTGGCGGTGAACGGTGACAACCTCGACTTCCGGAGCCTGTGCCACAGTCCCCTGGGGCTTCGAATCGCCACAGCCGGCCAATGACAGGCAGAGAAAGGCACCGATGACGGCGGCGACGCCGGTAGGTGAAGCCGCTCGGTGATGCGTGCAAATGCTGTCGTTCTTCATCGTGAGTCCTTGTCGTCTGGCGCCTCAGTCGCGGCATGCAAAGCGGAACGAGCGCGCCGCGTCATGCACACGTTCGAAGTCCGTTGGCATCACCTGCAGCGGTACGCGTTCTCCCAGCCACGCATTGGTCGTCACGAACCATTGCGCCAATTCGCCGTCATCCAGCGCGGCGGCGAGTTCCGCAATCAGGAGGGCCGCATCCGCAGCCACTGTGAGTCCTTCGCCCTCGAACTGAAAGCGCGGCAGCCAGTACTCGCCGCGCCATTCGAAACTGATCACCTCTCGCGCAACGATGCCTCGGGCCAGCCGCGAAATGCCTGCCCCCGGCAAGCGCCCGGCCATTTCGGCGCTGGCCGCGATGCCGCCGAACGCGCGGTAGCCTTCTGCCAGAGCAAGAAAGTCCAGGTCTCTTGCGCCCGCTTCTACAGGGCGACCCCAGTTCGGGCGCAGATAGAACAAGGCCGGCGCTGCGGCTTCGCGAATGTCGATCGTCGATACATGCATATTCCGGTCCTTGTCTGAAGGCTGTGTTGGAGGGCGAGCTAGCGGGCAATCAGCTCGGTCGAACCCGCGGTGTATCCAGGTCGATACCCACGAGTGCACGCGCGAAGAGGTAGTTGATGCGCGCACGTTCGCTCAAGGCGTCCATGTCGACGTGGCCTTCGGCATCGCAAGGAAAGGCCCAGCCCCGCCCCTGGCGGAGAAGCGACTGGAAGCGCAGTTCGTAGCTCGCGACCGGCTTCGAATAGCTTGGGTGGTTCATCGCTCGCTCCTTGACGTTTCATCTCGTGGTTCGATGGTCAAGTTGTGCGGTTGCGCACGGATTGCGGAGGCGCAGCGATTCGCGACATCTGTAGCGAGTGCAATGTCAGTTGAAACAAGACCGTCACGAGGTCAGCCTCGTTGCGAATTGCAAATGAAACGATCTCCACTTCGCCTGTAGCAGAAATGGGGGACCACGCAACGGGCGCGCAACCGCAGCGCATCACAGTCAGCACCACCCAACAACACCAGGAGCCATGAAATGATGAATCGTCGCAACTTCGCAGGTTCGCTTGCCGCCTTGTCCGTGGCCGCGCTCGGAGCCAACAAGGTCTTCGCCCAGAACACGCCCGCCGCGCGAAACGTGGTGCTGGTGCACGGCCTTTTTGCCGACGGCTCCAGTTGGGGCAAGGTCATTCCGCTGCTCCAGCAGGCCGGGCTGAACGTCATGGCTGTCCAGAATCCGCTGAGCTCGTTTGCAGACGACGTCGAGGCCACCCGGCGCGCCTTGGCGCTGCAGCAGGGGCCTACTTTGCTGGTGGCTCATTCGTATGCCGGCATGGTCATCAGCGAGGCGGGCGTGGACCCGAAGGTGACTGCCCTCGTCTACGTGGCAGCGCGCGCACCCGATGCGGGCGAGAACTACGGTGAGCTCGCAGGCCGCTTCCCCACGCCTCCGGCAAGCGCAGGCATCGTGTGGGGCACGGATGGCTACGGCCAGCTCTCCGAGGAGGCGTTTGTCCGCGACTTCGCCGGCGACCTTCCGGCCGCCGAGGCGCGCGCCTACTACGCCGTACAGGGCCGCATGTCGAAGGCCACGCCGGCCGCACGCACGACCACTGCTGCCTGGCGCCTCAAGCCCACCTACTACGCGGTGTCCACGGAGGACCGCACGATCAACCCCGACTTGCAGCGCTTCATGGCCAAGCGCATGAATGCACGCACCATCGAGCTGCCATCCAGCCACGTCTCGCTGCTGTCGCATCCGCAGGAGGTCGCGACCTTGATCCTCTCGGCGGCGGCCCGCCATTGACAGCGGGAGCCGGCTCGCCATTCGTCGGCATGTCTGTTGAAATGCGCCTCGGTTTCATCTGCAACAGGGCCGCTGGCGCGAGCGGGAACTCATGTACTCGGGCGAACTTTATTGTCTTTGTAGAGCTCTGGCCTCTAGAATGAGAATAAAGTTTGCCCCGGCACCTCCGCTAAGTACCTGTCGCTCTCGGGTTTTTTGACCCTCGCCAGTTAGGTAAAGTTGGCCCTTGTTTTTCAGGCCCTCGTTCCGCCTTCGATCAAATCACGGCTGACCTTCAGTCAGAGGGGCCGCGCCCTCTTCGGCGCAAGCACAGACACGGCATTCGCCAACAATCCAGCGGCGCTACGCGCATCACCCTTACTGCCTGCAACACGCTGCTTCCCTCTGGCGTCCTTCTTCACGTCTGCAAGAGCGCGAGCCTCGCGAGGGGACAAACTCGCGTGGGTCAAAGCCTCCCCCAGTGGCTTCAGGTACGCCTCAGCAAGAGACTTCCGGTATGCCACTTCTCGGGCGGATTCAAATGGACATGCCAAGTCGCCGAAGTCCCTGGAAGGCTCCTTCCCGGTGGCTGAATACGCAATCAGCTGTTCAACCTCCTCGCGCGTCGCAGAGAGCTTTGCTGAGTGATACGCATCGACCACCATCTCCCAAGAAACAACCTTCCACTTCCGCCGACGCGCCCGCTCATACGCCGCCAAGAGCAATTCCTGCACGTGGGCCTTTATCCCTGCAGAGAGAAACCAGAGCTCGCGAACCCGATCGATGAACTGGAAGCTATACACACCGGGCACAGCGCGTTCCAACTCTTGCAGGTAGCACTTCCAGTCCAAGGAATCCGGCAGGTCCGGGGCACAAGTACGATCGGCGACGTCAGAAATCTCCTCTTGATCTCGGATCTCCAACGACGCTTGAGACGGTCACACAAACTGAAGTCCGCCCCGTATGCACACGGCGTGCCGAGGTAGGTCATAGCAAATAGTGCTCGCATCATTTCTCCATGGACGCTGAGCTCCAATAGGTTGCCATGATCTTGCAACCCATTCGCTGCCCCCTATGCCTTTCCGCTGTTCAACCGGACGAACGAAAAGCCTCGCGGGGTGGTCAAGTCATCCCAGGACTTGATGATCGGATTCGTGTCTCAATGGCCCGGACGTCCGCAGTGGAGGCCAATCGCTTGGTGGAAGTTTCCCGAAGTGTCTTCGAGCATGTCCGTGAGGCAACATCAACCGAACGTGAACGCGTAGGCCTGGGCCCCACGGTCGAGAAATTCGATCTCGAACAAGCGATCTCTCCCGTTTTTCTGCTGGCGCACCAACTGATAGAGCTTCTGCGCCTCGATGGTCCCGTAGCCCTGTTCGTCGGTGTCCGCACCATGGTCTGCCAGCGGCGCCTTGCCGTCGACCAGCACGCGGAAGCGCACGGGCTTGCCATCGGCCGCGGGGCCGAGCACCAGGTGCAGGTCGCGCGCCTGGAAACGGTAGGCGATGCGGGAGTTCGCGCCGTTGGACACCGCGCGCTCGGCCTCGACCGTCCAGTCGCCGGCGAGCGCCCATTGGTTGGTGCGCAGGGCGGCGGGCCGCTGGTAGACATGCGCGCGGCCGCTCAGGAGGCCGCCAGGAGAGGTGAAGCCGTTCGCGCGCTCGGTGCCCACATAGGTCTCGCCCGACATGGCGAGCTCGGAGCCGGCGGCGGCCTGGGTGCCATACCCCTTCGGTGCCACCCGATCGGACGGCAGGTCGCGCTGCCCCGCTTCGCGCAGCAACTGCTGGATGATCTGCTCGGCCTTCTCATACCCGTTCTCGCCGAACTGGTGATGGCGCATCCGGCCCTGGGCATCGATGAAATAGAACGCGGGCCAGGCCTGGTTGTCGAAGCCACGCCAGATCTTGAAATCGTTGTCCAACGCCACCGGGAAGTCGATGCCCAGTTCCTTCGTCGCCTCGCGCACGTTGGCAGCGCGCTTCTCGAAGGCGAACTCGGGCGAATGCACGCCGATGACGACCAGGCCCGCTTCCTTGTACTTCTGCGCCCACGCACGCACGTAGGGCAGCGTGCGCAGGCAGTTGATGCACGAATAGGTCCAGAAGTCGACCAGCACGACCTTGCCGCGCAGCGCCTCGGGCGTCAGTGGTGGCGAATTGATCCATTCGGTCGCACCGGCCAGCGACGGCAAGTCGCCCTCCACCCCCGGCTTGCGCACCGGCGCCATCGAGGGCTCGGGCGTTGCGGCGGCCGTACGCACGAAGCCCGCGTCCTGGTCTTCCTGCCGGCCGCTCGTGTCGGCACGTCCCGGTTGCGGCTTCGGCCTCTCGATCTTCTCCAGCAACGCCTGCTCCAGTGCCGACGTGGTGCCGACCGACAGCCGGGCGAGCAGGCCCGTGTCCAGCCCCAGCGCGATAGCGCCCACGCCCACTAGCACGGCCGCACCGGCCGCGCGACGCACCCATTCGCCGGTGGGCAGCGAACGCTTCATGACCGATAACAAGCGCCCACCGAACAGCAGCGCCGCAGCCAGCGAGGTACAGGCCCCGGTCGCATAGGCCAGCAGTAGGAGCGAGGTGCCGGCACTCGCGCCGTTGATCGCCGCACCCGTCAGGATGAGCCCCAGGATTGGCCCCGCGCAGGGCGCCCACAGCAGGCCCGTTCCGACACCCAGCAGCAGCGGCGAGAACACGCCGTCGTGTCGCGACTCGGCCAGGCGAAGTCCCAGCGCCACCAGCGGCCGACTCAGTCGGCCGGCCAGGCCCGGGAACAACAGCGTCAAGCCGAAGAGGCCGAGGATCGCGATCGCCGCATGGCGCCCGTACTCGTTGAGCGTGACCACCCAGCCGCCGCCCACCGCCGCCAGCGTTGCGATGGCGACAAAAGCGAGGCCCATGCCGATCAGCATCGGCAGGCCGTGCGAAAGGAATGGCCGGTCGGCCCGTGCGAACACGAACGGCAGCACGGGGAGGATGCAAGGGCTCAGGATCGTGAGCACCCCGCCCAGGTAGGCAAAGAGGAGGATCAGCATGGTGGGGTCGCCGTGCAGAGCGGCTCAGTTCGAGGCAGCGGGTCGGGTGGGCAGGGTCAAGCGCGCCTCCAGCCCGCCTTCAGAGCGGTTTCGCAGCGCCAGTTCAGCGCCCATCGCCATCGCGAGCTGGTGCGCGATCGCCAGGCCCAGACCCGTCCCGCCGGTGCTGCGGTTGCGCGAGCTCTCGACGCGGTAGAAGGGCTTGAGGACCGCCTCCAGCTCGTCGGGCGGAATGCCGGGGCCGTTGTCGACCACGGCAATGGCCAGCCGGCCGTCGCAGGTCTGCACCCGCAGGCGCACATCGCTGCCGAATATCAGCGCGTTGTCGACCAGGTTCATGACGATCCGGCGCAGCGCGTTCGGCCGGCCGACGATGGGCGCGCCGACGCGTCCTTCGAGTCGCACCCGCTTGCCGGCGTCTTCGTAGTCGGCCACCATGCTTTCGAGCAGCGCGTCGGCATCCATGCGCAACGCCGGCTCGGTGGCGCCGTGCAGGGTGCGCGCATAGGTCACGCCCTCGCGCACCAGCGAGTTCATCTCATCGAGGTCCTGGCGGAACTTGTCGCGGTCGTGCGCATCGTCCATCAGGTCGGTGCGCAGCCGCATCCGCGTGATGGGTGTCTGCAGGTCGTGCGAAATGGCCGCCAGGATCTTCACCCGTTCCGACATGTAGCCGCCGATGCGCTGCTGCATCGCATTGAAGGCGCGTGCCGCGTGCGCGACCTCGGTGGGACCTTCTTCGGTGAGCTTCTGCACCCTGAGGTCGGGCCCCAGGTCATCGGCCGCGGCGGCCAGGTCGGCCAGCGGCCGCGTGACCAGCCGGACAGCGAACCAGGCGCAGATCGCCAGCACCAGCAGCTGGATCACCAACACCCAGATCACCCAGGGCGACATCGGCATGCCCACCCGCATCGCGTGGATCACCACGGAGGAGCCGTCGGTCAGCCGCACCTGGATCTGCAGGCCTTCGGGGGGCCGGGTCACCTGCCCAACCTTGATGATCTGGAACGGCCGTATCGCGTCGACGATGGCTGTGGCGAACTGCTGCGACAGCCGGGATGTCGGATCCACCCCTTCAGCCACGCCGCTCAGCACGAAGCGGTAGTTGCGCCGCTCGAGCCGCTCGAGCCAGCCAGCCCTTTCCGCGGCGGGCAGCCGATCGAGGAGGGCGACCGAACTCGCGATGTCGCGTTCGATGCCGATCATCATCAGCTCGCGCATGGCCATGTCCCGCTCGTAGCGGATGCTGGCGAAGGTCAGCAGCTGGGCGATCGCCAGGCCCACCACGATGATCAGCGTCACGCGGGAAAAGAGGGTGCGCGGCACCAGGCGGCGCAGACGGCCGCCGGCGCCGCTTCTGGTACTCGCGGCAGGATGAGCGGGGCTGGAGGGTGTGGCCATTGATTCGTTTATAGACCTCGGCCCTGGCGGAAGGCCCCACCCGTGTATCGCAATATGTCGAGCAGCGATGAGCGACATGGAAGATCCTTGGTTCGGCCCCGCCGGCGAGCGCTCAGACCACGTTGATCGTGACGTCGACGTTGCCGCGCGTGGCCTTGGAGTAGGGGCAGGTCTGATGCGCCGCATCCACCAGCGACCGGACGACCTCGGGCTCGAAGCCGGGCACGCTGACGTTCAGGCGGGCCTTGAGAAAATAGGCCCCTTCGGCGTTGGCCAGGTCGATCTCAGCATCGACGGCCAGGTCGACGGGCAGCTTGAGCTTGAGCTTGCCCGCGGCGAGGCCCATGGCGCCGATGAAGCACGCGGACCAGCCGGCGGCGAATAGCTGCTCGGGATTGGTGCCGTTGCCGGAGCCGCCGGGCGGCGACAGCTTGACGTCCAGACGGCCGTCGCTGCTGGTGGAGGCGCCGTCCCGGCCGCCGGTGGTGCGGGTCTTTCCGGTATAGAGGATCTTTTCGGTGGAGGTCATGCGGTGTTCCTGGGGGAGGGTTGAATGGAGAACGGCTGGATTGTTGGCCCCCTTCGACCGCGCCGGAGCATCTTGCGTATGCCCGCGTATCGACGCTTGCTGCCGGATACTTGCGAATACAAACCCGCATCCGGCGTGCAACCGGCAGGCTACATTGCGGGTACGGCGCACCTCACACACCCTCACCGTCATGACCCCCAAGACCTCCGACCACATCCTCATCGTCGACGACGACCGGGGAATTCGCGAGCTGCTCACCTCCTACCTGGTCAAGAACGGCTTGCGCGTTGTCGCCGTTCCCACCGGCCGGCACATGCGCGCGGCGCTGGAGGAATCGGGCCCCTTCGACCTGATCATTCTCGACCTGATGCTGCCGGGTGAAGACGGACTGACGCTCTGCCGCGACCTGCGTACCGGCAAGTACAAGGCGACGCCCATCTTGATGCTCACCGCGCGCAGCGAGGAAGCCGACCGCATCCTCGGCCTGGAGATGGGCGCCGACGACTACCTCGCCAAACCTTTCTCCGCGCGCGAACTGCTCGCGCGCCTGCGCGCGGTGATGCGCCGCACGCGCATGCTGCCGCCCAATATGGGCGCGGTCGAACCCAGCCAGAAGCTGGCCTTCGGTGACTGGCAGGTGGACACGGTGGCGCGCCACTTGCTGGACGACAGCGGCACGATGATGGCCCTGAGCGGCGCCGAGTACCGGCTGCTGCGCGTGTTTCTCGACCATCCGCAAAAGGTCCTGACCCGCGACCAATTGCTGAGCCTCACCCAGGGCCGAGAGGCCGAACTCTTCGAGCGCTCGATCGACCTGCTGGTGAGTCGCCTGCGCCAGCGTCTGCGCGAGGATGCGCGCGAGCCCCGGTACATCAAGACGGTCCGCAGCGAAGGCTACGTCTTCGCATCGTCGGTCGAGCCCCGGGACGACTGAGCGTCCCGCCCATTCATGGGCGCCCGCGTCTGCGCCCGCCTTCGAATTCGCGGGCGTTGATGCATTGGCAACTCACGGGGTTGCGCACTTCGTGCGCGAAGCCGCCCGCAAGAAAGAGAAGCGCGACCCAGAGCTTCTTCATCTCAGCCCCCTTTCGACGGCGACGCTGGCGATTGTTCGGCCAGCAACGCCTGGATCTTTTTCTCGGTCGCGCCGTAGCTGCCTTCGCCGAAATGTGAATAGACGATCTTTCCCCGCTTGTCGATCAGGTAAACCGCGGGCCAGTACTGGTTGTCGAAGGCCTTCCAGGTGGCGTACTGGTTGTCCTGCGCCACGGCGTGCTTGATCTGCAATCGGTTGATGGCGTCCTGCACGTTCCTGGCGGACTTCTCGTAGGCGAACTCCGGCGTGTGCACGCCCACGACGACCAGCCCCTTGTCCTTGTATTTCTCGTTCCAGTCCTTGACGTAAGGCAGATGGTTGAGGCAGTTGATGCAGGTGTAGGTCCAGAAATCGACGAGCACGACCTTGCCGCGCAGGTCTTCCAGCTTGAGAGGCTGAGAGTTGAACCAACGGTCGATACTCGTGAACTCGGGTGCGCTCAGCGCGGCGCCGTCGGCGATGTCCCCGCCGGGCGGCGGCGCCGCGAAGGTCAGGAGGCCCACCGAGGCCGCGGTGACCGCGACGGCGAGAAGCACATTGGATTTCATGGTCACGGCGAGTTCCGACGTTCAGCGCAAGGTGACGCCGTCGGCGATCCCGGCCTGACGCGTCGGAAGCACCCCGCGGATACCGTACTGGACCGGCACCCGGCTGTTCACAAAGGCCTCGACGTAGAGGTTCTGGCTCGGCGCATGAGCGACTTCTCGGGCTTCACTCTGAGCCACGGAACGGTCGCGCGGAGACGGAAGTGCCGCGGCCACTACCGAAGAGGCGCCTTCCGAATACGGATCCACGGAGTGCGCAGCAGCAACCGCCTGTGCACGAACCTCGCTGCGGCTGAGCGTCGATTGGGTCCGCAAGACGCCTTGATACTCCTCGGCTTGGGCCAGGCCTGAGACGAGAGCGACGAGGACGGAGAATGTGGTGGCACTGGCGATTCGGGAGAGCTTCATGACCATGTCCTTTGAAGAAGGTTGAAATTGGGAAGAGAGCCAACGAATTGTTCGCCGCGTTCCGCGACTTAGAGGAAATTCTGTGTGCCTGTGTGTCAGTCTCGGAGGCGCACACACTACGTTTCACAACCAGACCATCGAGTTCTCAGCGCCGATTCTCGAAAGGGCCGAAACTCACGACACGGATCGCTGATGGTTGACAGCGAGGTCCATTCCCCCACGCACCCTGCTCGCCCGTCAGACCAGTGCCTGCCGTCGGGATTCACAAGATCCTTGTATGTCACTGTATCGAATCGACTTCCGTACACATAGCCACGCAAGACAGCCTTCAAAAGACATATCGCAAGGACATTTCCCTAGTCTAATTTAGGGTCGTGAACTTACACGAGCATCGATCTTCATGAACACAAGACGCCATGCATCGAAGAGGCGTCCAGCACCCGTGTTTCCGCAAACAAAAAGCAGATGGGTACTTGTACTTTCCATCCTCCGAGCAAGCACGAAGGCTTGAATTGGCTCAGAAATTTATCCGGTTGGTCAACCCGCCTCTCCGTCAGGGCGCATTCGCCCAAGAAATGCCACTCCCGCAAGAAATACCATGAAACTCTTCGTCCTCGTGCGCTTCCTGTTCGCATGCACCCTTCTCGCGACACTTGGCGCCTGTGGCTCCCTGCCCGACCCGCGCGCAAGAGACTCGGAACAAGCCGAGGCGCCAGACGGGAAGACCACGCTTGCCAAGGTTGCACAGGCGTCAACACCGCCCGGTGAGCATTCAGGCTTCCGTCTGATGCCATTGGGGGTGTACTCCCTTGACGCACGCATTCAACTAGCGCAACGGGCTCAACGCTCGCTCGTACTCCAGTACTATCAACTCGAGAACGATGAAGTAGGTCGTCTCCTTCTGCGGACGGTGCGTGAAGCCGCCTTGCGTGGCGTACAGGTCCGAATTCTGGTAGATGACCTCTACACCGCGAACAGCCAGCAACTACTGCTGGCACTTTCCAGGACTCCCAACATTTCAGTGCGCCTCTTCAATCCGTTTTGCTGCGGGCGCGACGGATTTCTTTCGCGCTTTGCGGCGTCGCCCCTCGACGTGACTCGGCTAAACCATCGCATGCACAACAAGCTGTTCATCGCAGATGGCGTGATGGCAATCGTCGGTGGTCGCAATATTGCCAACGAGTACTTCGTGTTGAGCGACACACAGAACTTCATCGACATGGATGCGTTGATTGTCGGCAAGGTAGTGCTGCAACTCGAGACAATCTTCTACGCATACTGGAACAGTGTTCAAGTTTGGCCCATCGCCGATATCGTTAGCGCCAAGGTCGAAAATTCTCTTGTTGATGTCGACTTCGCGGCCAGAATTGAAATGGCCAAACCATTGCCGAAGCTCATGCTTCCAAAGTCGGACATTCTGGGATATGGACCAATCTCGGGAGAACTGAACGATGGTCGGCTAGGCCTCCTCTGAGGTCATGCGGTCGCCATTGCTGATCCACCGACCAAGCCCACAACGATGACCGCAGAAGAGGCGATTGCCACCAGCGTGACAATGACAGTCTGGGAGATGATGCGCGATGCCAAGCACCAGGTTGACCTCTCCTCGCCATATCTCGTTCCAGGAGATCGTGGTGTCATGGCCATCCAAGCCATGACGGATCGAAATGTGAAGGTAACGCTGCTAACAAACTCGTTGGCCGCGAATGACGAACCGCTGGTGCACACGGGCTACGCACGCTATCGTGAGAGTCTGCTCAGAAGCGGCGCCGAGTTGTATGAGCTGAGTCCGAAGCGGACCACCTCCGATATGCGCTTTGACGATTTCGGGAAGTCACTCGGCCGATTGCACGCCAAAACCCTGGCCATCGATCAAACCCGCGTCTACCTCGGGTCCATGAATCTCGACCCCCGGTCTGCAACGCAGAACACCGAGATGGGCGTTGTGGTTGAGAGCCCTGAGCTTGCGCGAGAACTTCTACGCATCTTCAACGTGAGTAGGCTTCAGAACTCGTACCGGGTGCGGTTTGCGGAAGACGGGATCACTCTAAGGTGGTCGACACGTGACGGCCAGAAGGATGTGATCTATTCATCCGAGCCGGAAGCGAGCTTGAAACAGAAACTCTACTACTTGTTGATGTCGCCGCTGATGCCCGAGTCGCTGCTGTAGTAGTTCCCGAGCGCACAGGGCGCCTTTGATGCGGCGATGGGAAGGATTGGGCGTCTGCTCAATCCATCAACACCGAACCGTGGCGGCCTCCCCGACGGCCCCCAGGTGTCCTCAAAGCGCGTCCGTTCAGCGTCTCCGATGCGCGACTGGGCCATCGGATCGCCGAGTGCCTGCGCGTGGCCCGTGGCGCGTCGCAGGACCGTTGCACCTCGAGGCCTTCGCCGCCATGGCTGCCTTGCAGACGGCGGCCTTCCCGCGGCGTCCAGGCGGGCCCTCGTTTCGTGACTGTTTGGGGGCGTTCGGGCGGAGAAACCTACACCTTCGTTTAGTAGAAAGTTGATGGGCATTTCTGTTGAATTGCATATGCATCCTCTGCTCGTGCCAGCCCTCGCCGGCGAGCATCCACCGATCAGGAACCATCATGCACGCCAACCTCGTTCTTCCGTCCAACGACCCTCCCCTCCGCTCCCCAAGCCATCCGACGTTCCGGCCCGGTGTTGCCGCACTTCTGCAAACGGTGCAGGCGCGCCAGTACTGCGAAATGGAGCAGGCCTTCTCGTCCAGGGGTGGACTTTTGGGTTCTGACGAGGTCGTCGCCTTGCTCATGATGCATACGGACCAGCCCATCTCACAGCTAGCGCGCTGGATCGTTGACCGCGAAGTGCTTAGCCTCAATTGGCGGTCGCGCACGGTGTTGCCGCTGTTTCAATTCGACCGATCGACAATGACACCTCGGTCATCTGTTACTGCTGTGATCCAAGAACTGATTCCTGCACTTGGCGATTGGGAGATGTGCCTCTGGTTCATCGCTCCAAGCGCTTGCCTGGCCGAAACTTCACCGCTCGATGCCATCTCGTTGGACGCACCTGCCGTAGTCGATGCCGCCCGTTGCGAGCGTTACTTATTGCGCGGTTGATGCCGCACAGATGAGCAACCAGAGACGCGAACGGGGACGCAGGACCTCGAAGCATCAAATCATACGAACGTATCTCCTAAACCTATGTTCAATAGCCGAGACCGCACGTTCCTGATTTCATTGCCTGCGTGCGCAAATGCGCATACGTTGGGACCATTTCCCGGGTATCTGTCAGATGCCTGTCTTTTCACACACTGAGGAATTTGAAATGAAATTGCTTCTCTCCACCTGCGCCCTCGTCGGTGCACAGATCATCGCCTTCACCGCCTGCGCTCAGACGCAGCCCATCGACAATTCAGTCACCCGCGCAGAGCGTAGAGCCGAGGGGGTAGAAGCTGCGCGCACTTTCATGCCGGGTGAGGGAGACCCGATTCCAGCGCCGAAGGCGAAAGCATCGAAGGCCGAGCGCGCGGCCGCCCGCCAAGCGCGCAAACCCGAAGCGGTCGAAGCCGCGCGTACCTTTACGCCCGGCGAGGGTGACCCGATTCCCGCGCCGACCACCAAGCTTTCTCGCGCTGAGCGATCGGCCGGCCGCAAGGCGAGTCGCTCCGAGTTGGCGAAGGCCAACAGGGCGGGACAGTTGCCCTCGTACAGCGACAACTACGGCGGCAATTGATTCGTCCCCTCCACCCAAGGGTGCCTAGGCCAGGGCGGACCTAGCATGGTTGTGTGCGATTGGCTTCTAAGGCACGCATTCCGAGACTCTGTTCGGTCCGCGTGTCCCACCGCCTTCCGAAGGTCGCGGACGCGCGAACGCTTTCTCCGCGCGGGCCGCTATCGAAGGCCCAGGGATAGTCTGCAGACAACGGTTCACCATAGCCAAACGCGGCTAGGCGCGTAAGTCGTTGCTCGCGCAACCTAGTACCTCATCTGAGCACACGCGGCAACTCCCACGGTTCGCTCCGGGACAGCTGGTTGGTCGAAACGTCGAGATGCGTCGCCGTGATCGGCGCCGTTCTGCCCACGTCAAAGCGACGATGCGTCCCAAACAAGGACCATGCCTGCCGCCGCCCGAGTCTCAATTGCGTGGCACGCACTGGCGTGATTTACGCGCGGTGATCGGACGCTGTAGGCAGCGACAGTCAGCTCGATGAGGGCTGCGTGACCCAGCCGCACCGCAAACGTTGCCCAGACGGCTGGCTCCAGCAATTGCTTCGCGAGCACGATATGACGCAGCGCGAAACTGGCAGCGCCACTCGCCGCGTATTGACGTCGAGAGCAATCGGTCTTTTCGAATTGAATCGCCGGTCCACGGGGCTGGAGCACCCGCCTTGACCTTAACGATCTCGAAGCGGAGCGTCGACTCCAGGATGGCCATGGCGAATTGTTCAAAATTGGGCGGCCCGCCATGACCATGTGGTCCAGAACCAGACGGTATTTGCGCCGCCCAGCCGTTCGGATCTCTTCGGTAGAAGTCATCGTGTGTTTCCCAGAGGGAGGTCGTGTAGAGAGCGCCTGAATTGTTGGCCTTCCCCAACCTCTCCTGAGGACAACACGTTTGCCTCTGTATCCAAACGAGCAATTCGCACACTACGTTTCACCCGCGACCGGCCCGCATCTCGGTGTATCGCCGAGGGCGGAACGAATCAAACTTTCGTGCCCACGTCCTTAGATACGTGCGAATACAAACTCGCTTGAGGAAACGATATGACGGGCTACATTCCGGCCGCGACGCGCTTCACCGATGTCTCAGCGCCACGCTGGCCAAGCAGCTTCCCAACACGCCGAGAGTGAAAGCATCGCAGACTCACTTCACACATCAAAAAGGACTGAAAAATGGCGATCTCTCATGGTGAACACACCCTCGATATTCACGGGCGCAAGCTTCGCTACAAGGTGGCGGGCAGAGGGCCCGTTCTGATGGTTCAGGCGCCGGGATGGGGCATCGGATGCGGTCTCTATGAAGATGGTCTTGCGCGGCTGGAAAGCAGGTTCACCGTGGTCCATCACGACCCCCAGGGAAGCGGCGGATCCGATTCACCGTCCGATCCGAGAGAAATGAATGTTGGCTCCTTCATCGACGACCTCGAAGTATTGCGCCGGCATCTCAAGTTGGATCGCTTTGCGTTGATGGGGCACTCCCATGGTGGCTTCATCGCGATGAACTACGTCCTGAAGTACCCGCAGCATGTGTCACATCTCATCGCGTTGGACGCGCAACTTGGCGTTGTGGAGCCCGTCCAAGACGTGCAACGAACGCTGCCGGCGCTGGCCATTGATCCGCGATTTTCGGAGGCGGCGCGGCTCTTCGCCGGCACCAGGAAACTCGACTCAGATCAGGACTTGAGCGAGTTTCTCTCCGGCGCTCTGCCGCTCTACTTCTTCGATCCCGAGAGCGAACAATGCAAGGCGGCTCAACAGTATGTGCGCAGCGTTCGGATATCAGTCGCGGCGATGAAGGCGACGTCGGAGTCGGACGTGCGTTTTCTCGTGCGCGAGAGGCTGGGCGAAATTCGCGCGCGAACGTTAGTGCTAGTGGGGCGCCACGACTTCATCTGTTCGCCCGTTCAGGCTGAAGCGATTCACGAGGGCATTGCCGACTCCCAGATGGTCGTGTTCGAAAACAGCGGTCACCTGCCTTGGGCGGAAGAGCCCGCCTCGTTTCTATCGAGCGTTACGCGCTTTCTGGAGAGTCCGACGAGCAATCAACAGGCGTAGTCGGGCAAGAACAGCGGGTCTGGGGCGACAGCGCCCACTCCTCGCAGCAGGCGCTGATGCGCTCGACGGCACCGTACGCGGCTGACTGGACCAACCAGAGAGTGCGCAAGGCAGTCCGATAGAGGAGCTCGAGCGCTCGGTCAACCGAATCAAGTCCAAGGTGCGGGCCCGCGTTGAACATGTCTTTGCCGTCGTCAAGCGGCTGTGGGGTTTCGACAAGGTGCGCTACCGTGGCTTGGCCAAGAACGCCACGCGATCCTTCGTCGCGTTGGGGCTGGCGAACATCTACCTCGCACGCGGGGTACTGTATGAGCAGGTCCGCTCATGAGGGCTGTAATGCGAGCCAATGGCTCGTCGCGCGGCCTGCAAGGGCCAGCGCGCGACGCAATTCGCTCTGAATTCGGGCTGCCGCGCTGAAATGGGCGTCAATTCAGGCGGCGCGAACGATGTGACTACTGGATGGGGGAATGCGAGGCCTCATTCAGCGTTGCCATAGCTTATCAATCGATTCATGAACGAAAACGATTGCGGATTGAATGCTCGCTTGAAAGGGCTTTTTAGTTTGCAGGCGGCAAATGTCCGAATCACCCGTGCAGTCGCCTGGAAAGTCGTGCCAAATGGGCGCCTTGACGCCGCGCGACGTCGAGTTCTTGCTCAGATGGTGAGCGCTCTCCCCGTACGCCTGCCACCGTCGTTGCGCCGAATGGGCTCGCGGCGCCCAGCCCGACTCTACGAGAAAGCTCGTAGGGTAGCCCCGCGACCACCATGCCATGCTGAAGCAACGTGGCCTGGAGCCCAAGCATGGCCACATCCTGCCCGGCACAACTGACCGCGACCGAGGCGAAGACCCCACCCAGCTTGCCTTCCAGGGCACCGTGCAGCCACATGTCAGCCGAGGCGTCGAGAAACGCCCTCATCGGCGCAGACATGCTGCCGAGGCGGGCGCGCGCGCCGAACAGGATCGCATCGAAGCAGGCAAGGTCGTTGACCTCGGCTACAGGAACATCGCGCTGCAATTTGCCACCCGCCCGACGAATGGAGCGCTCGGAAACAAGTTCGGGGACACGCTTTGTCACGATGCGCATGCCTTCCACTTCACCGGCACCCAGCGCGGCGGCTTCGGCCAAGCGGGCCACGTGACCAAAGTGGCTGTGATAGACGATCAACATGCTCGGCATGGTTTTCCGGTGCGTCCGCAGTGCGGTGAATCTGAGTGATCCATTCTACAAATGCTCGCCGCAAAGCCAATCGGAGAGCGCTCCTACGCAACAACCTCAGACATTCATTTATCATGGGACCGAGTAGGAGTGGATACCCGCCATTGACTACCCGGATCCGAGCCCAGCGTCACGCGCCATCGCGATCGCGCGGGCACGGTTGTCGGCCTCGAGCTTCGCGAAAATGTTGGTGATATGGTTGCGCACGGTGTTGTCGCTGAGATGCAAGGTGGCGGCCAATTGAGCGTTGTCCCGGCCCTGCGCCATTAGGTCAAGCAACTCGTGCTCACGCGCCGTGAGGCGGGCGACTCGGCGAATGGTCTCGTCTATGTCAGCGCTGCCGAGGAAGTGGTTGACTTCCCCCACCCACCGAATCCACGCCGGGTCGTCGGCGATCATCAGGTGATACTTGCTGTCGAGCGCAACAAATTGCGCATCTCGAATACGGGCGGCGATGAGCCGTCCTTCCGAAAACGGCACCCTCAAGTCGCCGTTCGCATGCAGCACTAAGGTCGGCGCATTGACCTGCTCCAACAAGTCCGACACGTCGATGCGATCAAACTCGCGAATCATCCGGCCGGTAGTAGCACCCGACACAGACAGCAGCGAGAGTTCATTGAACCAGCGTTGTTGCGCCACGGGCGCGTCCGGCAAAAACTGATTAGTGAAGAACTGTCGAAAAGAGCTGTCGGTTCGCTCCCAGCCCAACTCGGCAAACCGAGCAAAGGTTTCGGACTCTTCGTCCACGCAGGTTCCGCCGCCCCTTCGACGCCGACCGCGCGAATATCCGCCATGAAGAACCAGCCTGCTAACCCGTTCTGGATGGCGCGCGGCATAGGCGATCGCGATCGGAACGCCTTGCGAGATCCCGAGAATTGGGGCGCAGCCGACGCCGGCCGCATTGACCACGGTTTCGAGGTCATCCACCCATGACTCGAAGTCGATCGTATCGACATTGCGGTCGGAGAGGCCAGTGCCCCGTTGGTCGTACCGGAGCACCGTGTGCCGTGCGGACAGCATCTCTAAAAGATGCCCCCATACGGGGCTTGAAAAGTCGTATTCGAGATGCGAAAGCCAGTTGCCAACCTTGATGAGTGGCGGCCCACGACCTGTAGTCGCGAAGGCGAGGCGCACGCCGTCTTTGGCCTTGCAGAAGCGAATTTGTTGTCGTCTTTCCATCGTATCAATGGGCAGGCAACGACCCTTGCACACCTTCCACGAACCAGTTTACCGTTCGGAGTTCTGAATCCGGCATCACTCCGCTTTGTTGACGCACGCGCCCCGACTGATCGACTAAACGACCGAAGAAGGGCCCGTCGCGACCAGCGACCAGCTCGGCCTCGCGCCGCGCGAGTTCGCGCACGAGATCTGGCCCAACTTTAGGATCTACGGCGGCTAGCCGGACCATTCCGTCCTTCATGCCGCCTACGTCTGCGCGTGGTAGCCAGGTGCCGTCGATGACTGACTTCGCGACTTGCAGGTAATAGTTCGACCAGTCGGCTGTAACTGCTGCCAACTGTGCGCGCGGTGCGAAAGCACTCATGTCGCTCTGATATGCAACCGCCCGAACCCCCTTTTCTTCGGCTAGCTGTAGCACAGCGGTCGAGCCAGAATGATGCGTGAGGACGTCGGCGCCCCCATTGACAAGGGTCAATGCAGCATCACGCTCTAGCGCGGGGTCGAACCATGAATTGAGCCATATCACCCGCACGGTCGCGCGCGGGTTCGCTGCGCGCATACCGAGGGTGAAGGCATTGATGCCTTGGATCACTTCGGGTACTGGGTAGCCTGCAACGTACCCCGCTTGGCCGCTTCTGCTCACCCGACCGCTCAAATATCCGGCGAGCCAACGGGCTTCGTAAAGGCGCACGTCGTATGTGCCCAGGTTAGGGGCCGTCCGGTAGCCCCCTGCATGTTCGAACCGAACGGTCGGCTCGCTGGCCGCCACGCGAGTTACCGCTACCTCATAGCCAAAGCTGGTCGCGAACACGAGCTGGTTGCCCTGCTGCGCGAGGTCGCGCATGACTCGCTCGGCGTCTGCTCCCTCGTGCACCGCTTCGACGAAGCTTGTCCTCACCTTTTTGCCTAGAGCGGCATCGAGATACCGACGGGCCCTTTCGTGCTCGAAGGTCCACCCGGCTTGTCCAATGGGGCTGACATAGACGAAAGCAACTCTTAGAGGCTCGGTTGGGCTTTGCGCCTGAGTCGGCGCCCGACCAAGCACCAACACGAATACCAAGGCCATTCGCGCGAGAAAGAGGAGATTCATGCAAGTCGGCATTTTAAACACATCATTTGGCGAGGGTGGACGCTGTCTCCGTGCCACTCCCAGAGGTCCCAGCACCCAGAAGGAGCTGAGCTGGTGCCTCTGGGAGCGCCCTCCCCGTGATTCGGCATGGCCGACGTTTCACAATTACATCTAGTCTTCAGCCGAAGGTGGCACCCTCATGAATTTCCTCAACAAGCACGCTTTGGACTTACATCCGACCCGCGCTGATCATTCAACGCGGCCGAGCGATTGTGCAATCGATGAAGACGCTTCGCTGCGCAAAGCGCTTGACTCACTCAGTTGTGCCACAGGCTGTCAGGCGACCGCCGCGCCGTCCGCGGAGGCGTTTTTCGCGCAACTGCAGGTCCGGCAACTGCAAGCTGCCCACCCAGCCGTCTTCGAGCAGGAGGCCTGGACGACGCTGGCAGCGAGCCGTCTGCAGGCGCTCGACGCGCAGGCAGTACTGCGCATCTCTAACGCGCTTGCGATGGTCGACACCCTGCTGCGCACCGCGCTCGAGAGTGCCGGCGCCGAACGCGGCACGTTGGCGCTGCTGCGTCACGGCGTTTGGCAGGTGCGCGCGCAGGCACGCGTGCTCGATGGGGCCATCCCGGTCACGCAGGCATCGTCTACGTTTGACAGCGAGGTTCTTCCGGTATCGATCGTCCAGGCCGTCGCCCGCACTCAGCAGCGCCTTGTGGTGGGCGACGCGCGCGAGGAACCATCCCTGGCACAAGATCACTACGTTCGCGGCCGGCGCCCGCGCTCGATCTTGTGCGTACCGTTGATGCGCCAAGCGACCCTCGTCGGCGTGCTGTACCTCGAGAACAACCTCGCGGCCCATGTCTTCACGAGCGCCAAGGCGGAACTGTTGGAGGTGATTGCCTCGCAGGCTGCCTTTGCCCTGGAAAATGCCCGCCTGTACGACGAACTGTTTGATCAGATTCGGCAGCGTGCCGCCGCCGAGGAGAAGTTGCGCGTTGCGCTCGCCGAACTCGAGCGCGCCAGCCGCCTCAAGGCCATGGGCGAACTCGTCGCCTCCATCGTCCACGAGATCGGCCAGCCGATCGCAGCGGTCGACACTTCCGCCAGTGCCGCGCTGCGCTGGCTCGATCGCAGCACGCCCGACATCGACGAAGCGCGCCAGATGCTGGCGCACATCAGCAAGAGTGCACTGCGGGCGCGCACCATCATCCAGAGCCTCCGATCCAAGGCCCGCAACGCCGAGCCGCAGTTCGCCCCCTTCGACCTCGGCGAAGCGCTGCGTGAAGCGGCGACGCTGGTCGCCGGTCCGCTCGAATCCCTGGGTGTCGCGCTTGAACTCCAAGGCCTGGACGCACCGGTGCAGGTGCGCGGCGACCGCGTCCAGCTGCAGCAGGTCGCGGTCAATCTCCTGATGAACGGCGCCGAGGCGATGGCGGCGCTCGAGCACGGCCCGCGGCTGCTGCGGTTCGCATGTGCGACCGACGACGAAGGCCGCGCCCAGGTCACAGTGGACGACGTCGGCAGCGGCATCGGGGCCGAGACCGCCGACAAGCTGCTCCAGCCCCTGTTCACCACCAAGGCCAACGGCATGGGCATGGGTCTGGCGATCTGCAAATCTATTCTCGATGCGCACGGCGGAACGCTCGCGCTGCTGCGGCGCGAGACGACGGGCACGCGCGCCGTGTTCTCGCTGCCGCGCCTAGACCCGGGCGCTGCGACGACCGCTGCGGCCTTGAACGTCTGAGCCCTTCCGCCAGCCACCGAACCATGCACCCCGCCCCCGCCTTCCCGACCTCCCCTCGCCTCGCCTACGAGCCACGTGTCGCCTACATCGTCGATGACGACGAGCTCGTGCGCGGCGCGCTAGGCAGCCTGTTGCGCTCCATCGGCCTGGAGGTCCGCACTTTCGATTCGACCGAAGCATTCCTCACCGCCGCGCGCGCCGACGGGCCGTCCTGCCTCGTGCTGGACGTGCGCTTGCGTGGCCAAAGCGGCCTGGCATTGCAGCAGAGCCTGCTCCAGCTCGCCCGCCCGCCGATTCCCATCGTCTTCATGACCGGGCACGGCGACATCGCAATGACCGTGAAGGCGATGAAAGCGGGTGCCGTGGACTTCCTGAGCAAGCCCTTTCGCGACCAGGACATGATCGATGCGGTCACCGCCGCGCTGGACGGCGACGCCAAGCGGCTTGAGGAAGGGCGCAGGCTGCTGGCCGTTAGAAACGGCTGGAATGCCCTGACGCCGCGCGAGCGCGAGGTGATGCAGCACGTAGCCGGAGGTCTTATGAACAAGCAGATCGCCGCCGAGATGGGGATCGCAGAGATCACCGCCAAGATTCATCGCGGCCAGGCCATGCGCAAGATGAATTCCCGCTCGGTCGCGGAACTGGTGCGCAAGATGGAATCGCTCGGTGTGGTCAAAGGCACGCGATGACCGTCGCTTCGGGCCCGTGGCCGTCTGCGCGCCCGCATGGCGAGGGCAAACCTTCGTAGGGGTCGGGCGAACGCGGGTGCAATGGCGCGACTGGCACTGCGCGTGATGTCATCTCCCCATGCCGCCCATTGCGCCGGAAACAGGAGAACGATGATGACGAACAGCCCCGAACCGCACGCCGGCACCACCCACGCCGCGTCCGTGACCCGGATCGCAATGATCGCAGGTCGCGCGCTTGCCATCGCCACGCTCGGCACGACCTCGCATGCCGCGACGCCGCCGTCCGCAGCCTGCACGGTCGAGACCAGCCTGTGGGGGATGCTGTGCCTGACGCTGCTGGTCGGTCTTGCGCTCCTCAGCGCCCTCTTCGGCTTCACCGTCCACGCCCACCGCGCCGGCGCGATACGAATTGCCAGTGAACTGAATCGGGAGAGCAAAGACGCCCGCCTGCCCGCGATCGCGGCAGGTGGTCCGATGGCCATTGCGCAGCTCGCTCGCTCCATCAACGCGTTCCGCCGCCGCCAGGCGGAACGCGAGGCGGAGCATCTGGATGTCCAGGCCTCCTATGCGCACGACCTGCGCACGCCGCTCACTCGCATGGGGCTGCGTTGCGAGATGCTGGAAGATGCCGTGGCACGCGAAGCCATGGAGCGGGATCTCGCGGAGATGCGCGAACTGGTGGAGGCCAGTGTCGCGAGCGCGTGGATGCAGCGCATCGTTGCCGAGCCGCTCCCGCGTGTCGATGCCGACGGCCTGATCGGCAACTTGGTGCGCGACTACCGCGACACGGGCCGGGTGATCACGCTGGACGGACATATCGGCCGGCCGGTGGCCGCGTGCCCGCTGGCGCTGCGCCGCGTGCTTGCCAACCTGATCGACAACGCGCTGCGGTATGGCACCAACGTGCGGATCAGCGCCCGCGTCGATACCCGCAACCTGGTGCTGGCCGTGGTCGATTCGGGACCGGGCATCTGCCCGGCGCAATTGGATGCAGTCCTGTCCCCTTGGGTGCGGGTACAGCAGGGACAGGAGCACAAGCCGGGATCGGGCCTGGGCCTGGCGATTGCCCGGCGTCTGGCGCGGTCCATGCAGGGCGAGCTCCTGTTGCAGAACCGCCGTGGCGGCGGACTCGAGGCACGACTGACGCTGCCGCTAGCAATGGCATGACGTCGCTCGAGCGGAACCTCCAGGCGGGCGAACGTCCAACGCCCATACCTCCATATGATGGCGCCGCCTGCTGGCGGCGGTATTCTGGGATGCCGGGCAATGATGGGATGGTCCCAGCCGCTTACCCAGGTAAAGAGCCGGAATCTCCCTTGCCTCCCCATCGCATCACACTAGTGTCCATCGTCGACGACGATTCCTTTGTGCGCGCCGCGACGAGCAGCCTCGTGCGCTCGCTCGGCTGGGAGGCGCGCGAGTTCGCATCGGCCTCGGCCTTCATTGCCTCCGGTGTGGCGGCGCGCACGCGCTGCCTGGTGTGCGATGTGCAAATGCCGGCGATGGACGGGATCGAGTTGCTGGACCGACTCCGAGGGCAGGGCATCCATGTCCGGACACTGTTCATCACCGCCTTCGCATCGACGCGCGTACGCGAGCGCGTGGCGGCCAGCACGGCGCTGTGCCTGATCGAGAAGCCGATCGACGCTGGCGAGCTGAAGACCTGGATAGAGCTAGCGCTCGCGCACGACTAAAGACGTGGCGGCGGGTCGTTGCTCGGGCGCGGCGGCGCTCGAAGGGTTTCGTACACCGGCGTCATGCTGACGTATGCCTCGCCCCCCTACGAACAGCCGATGGGAGTTGCGGCCGTCGATCGCTAGAGTGGCAGTCCTTGCAACACCGACATGAGGAATATTCCGAATGAGCAAATCGCCCCAAGCTTCGAAAGACACCCCGCTGACCACCGCCTTCGGCGCCCCCGTGGTCGACAACCAGAACAGCCTCACCGCCGGCCCCCGCGGCCCGCTGCTGATGCAGGACGTCTGGCTGGTCGAGAAGCTGGCCAACCTGAACCGCGAGATCATTCCTGAGCGTCGCATGCACGCCAAGGGCTCCGGCGCGTTCGGCACCTTCACCGTCACGCACGACATCACCAGGTTCACCCGCGCCAAGCTCTTCAGCGCCGTGGGCAAGAAGACCGAGATGTTCGCCCGCTTCACCACCGTGGCCGGCGAGCGCGGCGCCGCGGATGCCGAGCGCGACATCCGCGGCTTTGCCCTCAAGTTCTATACGGAGGAAGGCAACTGGGACCTGGTGGGCAACAACACGCCCGTCTTCTTCCTGCGCGATCCACGCAAGTTTCCGGACCTCAACAAGGCCGTGAAGCGCGACCCCAGGACCAACATGCGCAGTGCCACCAACAACTGGGACTTCTGGACGCTGCTGCCCGAAGCGCTGCACCAGGTCACCATCGTGATGAGTGACCGCGGCATCCCGGCGAGCTACCGCCACATGCACGGCTTCGGCTCGCACACCTACAGCTTCGTCAACGCGGGCAACGAGCGCTTCTGGGTCAAGTTCCATTTCAGGACGCAGCAGGGCATCAAGAATCTCACGGATGCGCAGGCCGCCGCCATCGTGGGCGCGGACCGCGAGAGCCATCAGCGCGACCTATACGACGCCATCGAGGGCGGCGACTTCCCCAAGTGGACACTGTACGTGCAGGTGATGCCCGAAGCCAATGCGCAGGAAGTGCCCTACCACCCCTTCGACCTGACCAAGATCTGGCCCAAGAAGGACTACCCGCTGATCGAGGTGGGCGTGATGGAACTCGACCGCAACCCCGGCAACTTCTTTGCGGACGTTGAGCAGAGCGCGTTCGCACCCAACAACCTGGTGCCTGGCATCAGTGTGTCGCCGGACAAGATGCTGCAGGCGCGCCTGTTCGCCTATTCGGACGCACAGCGCTACCGCTTGGGCGTGAACCATCACCAGATCCCGGTGAACGCCGCGCGCTGCCCAGTGCACAGCAACCACCGCGACGGCGCAATGCGCGTGGACGGCAACTATGGCGGCACGCCGCACTACGAACCCAACAGCTTCGGCCAGTGGCAGGAGCAGCCCGAGCATCGCGAGCCGCCGCTCGCGTTGCGCGGCGATGCGGATTTCTGGAACTTCCGCGAGGACGATGCCGACTACTACAAGCAGCCCGGCGACCTGTTCCGCTTGATGGCGCCCGCACAGCAGCAGGCGTTGTTCGACAACACGGCACGCGCCATGGGGGATGCGCCGGAGTTCATCAAGCGCCGCCACATCGACAACTGCGCCAAGGCCGATCCGGCCTACGGGGCGGGCGTGGCCCGGGCCCTCGGTCTCTAGGCGGACCCTTGGTGCCCGATGGCGCCGCGCCGACGCAAGCGCCCCCGTTCGGGACGGGGCGCTTTGCTCGTCAGCGCGCCAGCCGCGTGAACACGTAGTCGTGGTTCTTCACCAGCGCCTGGTGGCAGGCGAAACAGGTCTGGTGCTGTGCCAGGTCGACGGGCTTTCCGTTCACGAACCGGCCGAAGCCCCAGCCACCCGTGGCGGCGTATTTCTTCGCGTCCTTCACCATCACTTGAACGGTCGTGGCCGTGCCCGGAACGGTGGCGGGGGGGGACTCCGATGACTGCACCTGCTTCCATGCCAGCTTGACGAGGAAGTGCCATCCGGGAACGGCAGGCTGCCCTGGTCGTAGGCCTCAACGGCCTTGGCGTTCCCGAGCACCGCCCGAAGCTCGTTCAACGGCTCCGCCTCAATGGCCGGTGCGATGAGTTGCCACTGTCTGTAGCCCTCGGGAATCGTGACGCCGTACAGGGGCGAGGCAGCCGAAGTCTTCCCGTCCGCAGCGGCGCTCGAGGCCACCGAGAAGACGGCCGCCGCCACCGCTAGGGCAAGGACGCCAAGGCCCGTGATCGCCGCCAACACCGTCCGGTCTGGAGACGGTGATTCGTTGAGACTTTCAGCGATCGAGGCGGAAGCCTGCTGCGTGTTGAGTCGTTTCATGAGACAGACCCTTGAGTGTTGAGAAATCGGCTGGAGGTGAATCCCCAGAGCGCGTCGAATTTTTGGCGACCTTGCCTCTTGCGGATCAGCCTTCGTATACCCGTGTATCTCCACTGCAGAAAGCCACACTACGTTTCACCGGCGAGCGCCGCAGGGTCGACCGCGCGATAGCCGTTCCCCAGCCGCAAGCGGCGCGGGGGGCAATCGCCGTGATGCGTTCGCGTAATTCTTCTTGTCAGCCGGTTCGGCAGACACAGTGCCATACAAAGATCGGCGGTACGCGTGGCTGCGCTCCTATAACCGTATCCGTGCTTTGCCCGCGCCGCGCGCTTCTTGCGTTCCGAAGGGCGATCACTCCTCTTTGCTCTCTACTTCAAGGACAGGAAATTCGAATGAAACAACTCAGCCGCCGCCTCGCTCGCACTGTCGCCACCGGAGGCCTGATGGCACTGGCGGGCGTCTTCGTCACGCTCACCGCTTCAGCCCAAACCGCCAGCACGGCGCAGCACGCCAAGCCCACCGTCGTGCTCGTGCATGGCGCCTTCGCCGAATCATCGAGCTGGGACGGCGTGATCCGCCAGCTGGAGGCACAGCACTATCCGGTCATCGCCGCGGCCGATCCATTGCGCGGCGTCAAATCCGACGCGGCCTCCATCGCGAGCATCGTCGATTCAGTCCAGGGACCGGTGGTGCTGGTGGGCCACTCGTATGGCGGCTCCGTGATCTCCACGGCCGCCGCAGGCAAGAGCAACGTGAAGGCGCTGGTCTTCGTGGCCGCGTTCGCGCCCGATGCCGGGGAGTCGGCCGCCGACCTCGCCGGCAAGTTCCCCGGCAGCACGCTCGGGCCCGCGCTGGCACCGCCGGTCGCACTCGCAGATGGTGGCAAGGACCTGTACATCCTGAAGAACAGGTTCCGCGACCAGTTCGCCGCCGACGTGCCGGCCGCCGCTGCGCGTCTGATGGCCGCGACGCAACGCCCCATCGCCGAGGCGGCGCTCGGCGAGCCGGCCGGAGCACCGGCATGGAAGACGGTCCCCTCGTGGTTCGTCTACGGGGACGGCGACAAGAACATCCCGCCGGCGGCACAGGCCTTCATGGCCGAGCGCGCCAAGTCCATGAAGACGGTCGTCGTCAAAGGCGCTTCGCACGTCGTGATGACGTCGAAGCCCGATGTCGTCGCCAAGCTGATCGTAGAAGCCGCAAACCGATAGACGGATTGCCGCAGGGCCCTTCGCCACTCAACTCGGCAGGAAAGGTTGGGCGGTTAGGGGCAACTTGCACTCTCCGACGAACCTGGAGCCACTGTCAACCCGAAGCGCTCTCCATCGCCATTTCCAACCAAGATTCGGCCATGAATTTCGATCGAGTGGAAATCTCCTCGCCGAGCCCGCGGCCCATCCTAGCCGCCTCGGCTTCCGCAATTGCCTTCAGTCCGGCCGCACGGCTCCCGCTCCGGCCCCCGCCTGGGCGAAGCCGCCCTACGCCGACGCCGACTCCATCGATCCCGCTGCCGAATCAGCCGATACCGAGATCGTCGAGCCGACACTTCGGAAAGGCGCGACTATTTGGCGCCCCAATGAAGGTTGATGACCGGTTCTACCCAAAGCCTCTTGCCCGGGCCATTTCCTCAGCTTGGCACGGCCACAGCAAGTAGGCTACGACTGGTCAACCAGGCAAGGTGAATCCTCCACTCCAGTTCAGGCCACTCATCAGCGGAGTGACCGCCGCGAATCCATGGCCGACCCGTGACCGAGACAGCGGCGCACGACTGTCTTGTCTCTCCCGAGCCCCGTGGCTCACAGGGAACCCATTCGGATCGTGCGTGCCGGGGTTGTGCTGATTGGACGGCCTGCGCGAGGCGGGTTCGCATCCGTCCTCACAAGACATAGAAGGGCCTCGTCCTACGCTCGTCTCCACCTCAACGAGTTCGGCGTGGTGGCATTTCAACGGCTTGGATGCATGCGAGAAGTCGACGCGTTTGAACGTCGCGTTGGCTTCCAATCTCTGCGGGGATTGAGACGTGCCGAAAGGCGTGTCATGAGTCTCGCATCGACGAATCGACGGGCATCGAAATTTATTGTTGAAAAACCAGCAGCAGATACAGAGCGATACGCAGTGTCGGCGGATTCGTGATGCTGCAGGCAGCATTGGATCCACCCATTCAACGCGCTCTTCCTTAGGAGTTCTAACATGACACTGTCATTCCGACTGCCCCGCCGCTCCTTCCTCACCGCGACGGCGCTTGGCGCTGCTGCTACACAGCTCGCTGCGGTGACGCCGGCCTTCGCCCAGCCTACTCGCGCACTCAAGCGCCTCGAGCCGCTCAAGAGCATCGATGCCGGCACGCTCAACATCGGCTACTACGAAGCGGGCCCGGCCAACGGCGCGCCGGTGATCCTGTTGCACGGATGGCCGTACGACATTCACATGTTCGTCGACGTGGCGCCGGCGCTTGCCGCCGCGGGCTTGCGCGTCATCGTGCCGCACCTGCGCGGCTACGGAACCACGCGCTTCCTGTCGGCCGACACGCCACGCAACGGACAGCAGTCCGTGGTTGCCGTGGACATCATCGCGCTGATGGATGCGCTCAAGATCCAGCGCGCGACCGTGGCCGGCTGCGATTGGGGCGCACGCACGGCCTGCATCATGGCCGCGCTCTGGCCGGAGCGGGTCGAGGCGCTGGTCTCGGTCAGCGGCTACCTGATCGGCAGCCAGGCGGCCGGCAAAGTGCCTCTGCCACCTCAGGCCGAACTGCAGTGGTGGTACCAGTACTACTTCGCAACGGAGCGCGGCCGGGCGGGCTACGAGAAGAACCGCCACGACTTCGCCAAGCTCATCTGGCAACTGGCATCGCCGAAGTGGAACTTCGATGCGGCGACCTTCGACCGCAGCGCAGCGTCACTCGAGAACCCGGACCACGTGGCCATCACGATCCACAACTACCGCTGGCGCCTCGGCCTGGCCGACGGCGAGGAGAAGTACCAGCCGCTCGAGGACCGGCTGGCCAAGGCGCCCGTGATCGGCGTGCCGACCATCACGCTCGAAGGCGATGCCAACGGCGCGCCGCATCCGGAGCCCAGCACCTACGCGAAGAAGTTCTCGGGACGCTATGAGCATCGGCTGGTGAGCGGTGGCATCGGCCACAACCTGCCGCAGGAAGCCCCCGAGGCCTTCGCGAAGGCGGTGCTCGACCTGGCACGCGGGTAAGAGGTCGTTCGGTCGGCGAACAAGCACCTCCATCGCATCAGGAGAGCGAACCATGTGGAACCTCGATCAGGCCTACATCGACGGCGCCTTCGTGCCTGTCCAGGGCAGCGAACGGCTCGAGATCGTCAACCCAGCGACCGAGCAGGCCATCGGGACTGTGGTGCTGGCCAACCGCGACGATGCCCGACGGGCCATCGCCGCGGCGAACCGGGCCCAGCCGGGTCTGACGAACAGCACCAAGGCGCAGCGCATCGAGATGCTCAGGCGCCTCGAGGCCGCAGTGCTGGCCCGAAGCGACCAGATCCGCGATGCCACGATCGAGGAGTACGGCGGCCCGGTGGCCCGTTCACAGTGGGTCAGCAACTACGCCTCGCAGTGCTTTGCCACGACGGCGCGAATGCTGGCTGACTATGACTTCGAACGCCGCCTGGGCGAGGCCACCGTGGTGATGGAACCCATCGGGGTCGCCGGCCTCATCGCGCCCTGGAACAGCACGGCTGGCAGCATCTGCAGCAAGTTGGCCTCGGCCCTCGCTGCGGGCTGCGCCTCGGTCGTCAAGCCCAGCGAACTCGGTCCGCTGCAGGCGCATGTCGTGACCGAGGCGCTGCATGACGCCGGCTTGCCGGCCGGCGTCGTCAACGTACTGCTCGGGCGCGGCGGCGATGTGGGCGACGAAATTTCCACCAGCCCGGGAATCGCGAAGATCTCCTTCACCGGTTCCACGCAGACCGGAAAGCTCATTGCCCGCGCGGGCCTGGAGTCCATGAAGCGGGTGAGTCTCGCGCTCTCGGGCAAGTCGGCCACCGTGGTCCTGGACGACGCCCACCTGGCCACCGTGTTGCCCATGGCGCTGAACGCTGCCTTCATGAATAACGGACAGGCCTGCGTGGCCGGGACGCGCCTGCTGATCCCGAACGCGCTCATGGCAGAGGCCATTGAACGACTGCAGGATCTAGTTGCAGCGATTCAGGTGGGCGATCCGCGCGACGCCGCCACGGCGGTCGGGCCGCTCGCGAGCAAGGCGCAGTTCGAGCGCGTGCAGCAATTCATCCGCCGCGGTCTGGCGCAGGGCGCGACGCTCTTGGCCGGCGGCGAAGGCCGCCCGGACGGCCTCGACAAGGGCTGGTTCGTGCGGCCCACCATATTTGTCGATGTCCGCAACGACATGGACATTGCACAAAAGGAGATCTTCGGACCCGTGCTTTCGGTGATCGGCTACGACGACGATGACGAAGCGGTCGAGATCGCGAACGATTCCATTTACGGCTTGCAGGCCTACGTCTTCTCGTCGCAGCTGCAGCGCGCACGCCGCGTAGCCTTCCGACTACACGCCGGCACGGTGCTGATAAATCGCATCGCCCCCGAGTTGATCGCGCCTTTCGGCGGTGTCAGGCAGTCGGGTATCGGTAGGGAGTTCGGTGTCTTCGGGATGGAAGCATTCCTGGAACCGAAGACCATTTCCGTTGCGAACAGTACAGCTGGCCTATTGGGCAGCTGAAGACATTTTGAGATCCACCTAAACAGATCAAGGAACAGAAATGAAAGCAGTTGTGATGAACGAGATCGGCGATGTCGGCGTGTTGGCGTGCGTGGAGCGGCCAGACCCCGTGCCCGACAGCGGGATGGTGCTTGTGCAAGTCTGCGTCGCCGGCGTCAACTTCATGGACATCGGCGTGCGCCAAGGCATGGCGTGGAACGAGATGCCTAACCCGAAGGTCCTTGGCGTCGAGGGCGCGGGCCGTGTCCTCGCAGTGGGCGAGGGTGTCGACGGATTCGAAATCGGCCAACGTGTGGCCTGGGTCTACGCGCCCGGCAGCTATGCGGAGAAGGTCGCTGTTCCCGCCACCTCGTTGGTATCCATTCCCGACGGTATCGACGACAAGACCGCGGCAGCGGTGATGATGCAGGGCCTGACCGCCAGCCATTTCGCCACAGATTTCTATGCGACCCAACCGGGCGATGTTGCCTTTGTGCATGCGGCGGCCGGAGGGCTCGGTCTGCTACTGACCCAGATCATCAAGCTTCGCGGAGGCCAAGTCATCGGTCGCGTGTCGTCGGCAGACAAGGTGGCCGTGGCCACGGCGGCCGGCGCGGACCATGTGATCGTCGATACCGACGGCAACTTCGTCGACAAGGCGCTTGCGCTGTCCGGCGGCGAGGGCGTGCACGTGGTGTTCGACGGCTCCGGCCCCGGCACGTTCCAGGGTTCGATGGACGTCCTGCGCCGCTCGGGGACCTTTTGCTGGTACGGCCCGGTACTGGGCGGCCCCGGCCCCCTCGACATCATGAGTCTGCCCAGAAGCATCAAGTTGGGCTATGCGGTCTTCTCAGATCACATTCATACGCCGGAGCTGCTACGCGCTCGCTCAGCCCGGCTGTTCGACTGGATTGCCGAAGGCAAGCTGAAAGTCCACGTCGGCGGGCTCTATCCGCTGGCCGAGGCGGCCAAGGCCCACGCCGACATGGCCAGCCGCGCGACCACCGGCAAGCTCCTGCTAGTTCCCTGATGCCGAGCCTGCTCTGGCGAGGTGCCGAGGTTCGATCGAGGAGCAAGCGAACCTCGACCACGACGACGACCCTCGCCCACAGGCAGGGCCGATCCTTCCGATCTAGGAATTCACCATGTCGAGTTTGAGCCCTCTCGTAGCAACCAGCATCGCGATTCTTGGCGTTTTGCTCTTTGGACTCGGGCTCGCTGTGACGGCTGTTCGGGGCAAAGCCAAGGTCTTCACTGGACTCGCTGCTGATCCCGACCATATGCTCAATCGACTCATACGGGCTCACGGCAACACGGCTGAGTACGCCCCGTTCCTAGCGGTGCTCTTCTTGGTCATCGGCGCTCACCAGCCTGGCCATCTGGCTCTAGGGCTGATCGCAGTTGCCACGGCTGCGCGCGTACTGCTCGCTTTCGGCCTCATTACTTGTCCCTCGATGTCTCGTCCGAATGTCATGCGGGCTGTCGGCGCAACGCTGACCTACGTCACCGGCATCTGGCTATCGATCCTCTTCCTCTTGGCCTGAAGGCCGCAAGCCACTCACTTATCAATGGAGATTAATCCCATGCACAGCTGTAGAAGTAACCGGCAGCAAAGACCGAAAGTTCGACTCACCTCCACCATCTGCGCGACCGCCCTCATGATTGCCTCGGGTCTCTCGTTTGCTGGCCAAGACAGCGCGAGCGATTCGACGGCCTATCGAACCGAGCGACAAACAGTGTCATCGTCTGTGGCAATTCGTCCGTTCAAGGTCGACGTCTCGGACAAGGCCTTGAAGGAACTAAGAGTCCGGCTTCAAGCGACGCGCTGGCCGGACAGGGAGACGGTGGACGATTCATCCCAGGGTGTTCAGCTTGCGAAGCTCCAACGGTTGATGAAGCACTGGGGAACCGATTACGACTGGCGCAAGGTTGAGGCAAGGCTCAACTCGCTACCACAGTTCGTCACGAAGATCGACGGGGTGGACATTCAGTTCATTCACGTCCGGTCTCGTCATCCGAACGCCCTGCCCCTGATCTTGACTCACGGTTGGCCAGGGTCTCCTCTGGAGTTCATC
Organism: Variovorax sp. J31P207; assembly: GCF_030316965.1. Classification (NCBI taxonomy): domain Bacteria; kingdom Pseudomonadati; phylum Pseudomonadota; class Betaproteobacteria; order Burkholderiales; family Comamonadaceae; genus Variovorax; species Variovorax sp. J31P207. The sequence goes on along the minus strand of NZ_JASZYN010000002.1, from coordinate 625,627 downwards.
GACGCGATTGGGCCTCTCACCGATCCGACCGCGTTTGGCGGGCGACCGGAAGATGCCTTCGACGTAGTGATACCGGCCATCCCGGGGCATGGCTTTTCCAGCAGACCTAGCGAACTTGGTTGGGGGCCAGACCGCGTGGCTCGTGCCTGGAACGTGTTGATGCATCGCCTGCAATACGATCGATATGTGGCCCAAGGTGGGGATCACGGCTCCGTGATCTCCGACGCTCTGGCCCGACAAAAGCCCGAAGGCCTGCTTGGCATTCATCTGAACATGCCGGCCACGGTACCGCCCGAGCTCGTCAAGGGTATCCACGCCGGTGACGAGCCCCCAGCGGGACTGCCCGATTCCGAACGAACGGCGTATCAGACGTTGAGCAAGTTCTTCGCGCGCAACGCGGCCTATGGCGCCATGATGGTCACTCGACCGCAGACTATTGGATACAGCCTCAACGATTCTCCGGCCGGCCTGGCGGCCTTCATGTACGAGAAGATCACTGAGTGGACCTATCCATCGGGGAATGCCGAGGCCGTGCTCGGCAGGGAACGCATTCTCGATGACATCTCGCTCTACTGGCTCACGAACACCGCCAGTTCCTCATCGAGGTTTTACTGGGAGAACAACAACAACAACTTCAGCTCCGCCGCCCAGCGAACGACCGAGATCTCCGTCCCGGTTGCAATCACAGTCTTTCCGGGCGAAATATATCGGGCACCGAAGTCGTGGGCGCAACGCGCCTACCCGACGCTCTACTACTTCAAGGAGGTGGATCGAGGCGGTCACTTCGCGGCCTGGGAACAACCGCAGCTGTTTGCGGAGGAGATGAGGTCGGCTTTCGGGCCGCTGCGCAAATAGGCCCGCTCGCATCTCCAGCGTTCGTGAGTGCTGACCTGCTTCGGATGGCCGGCAACGACCGCTCGATCCAGCTCTGGCGCGTCAAGGCGTGAAAACAGAGAACCGGCCCTGGATCTCCGCCAGCAGCCTGCTCGCTGCGATGGCCAGCGGCCGGCCATGGCGCACGATCAGCCGGACCTGCGCCGTCCTGCAGAGAGGATCGGCGAGATTCAGTGCGACCAGCTCCCCGGATGCGATCTCCGCCGATGCCGCCATGCCGGCGCCGACGAAGGTCACGCCGTTGGTCGACTGCACGAATCTCTTGAGGCTGGTGACGGAGTTGCTCCGGAACGAGGGGTGCAGCTTCAGGTGCTCCGCGTACTCGAGCAACTCGACGACGCGCTCGACGCCATAGCCGGGCGGCATGAGTGCGATCGGGAAGCCGACCAGCTGCTTCAGGCGCAGGGCTCCGGTGAGCCGGGTCAGCGGGTGGCCCGCCCGGACCAGCACCTGGGTCGGCGCGGCCGCGCTGGCGACGAACTGCAGCAGCGGATCGGGCTGGGGGTTGTAGGCGAGCCCGATGTGGGCCGAGTCATCCGCCAGCGCGCCGATCAGTTCGTTCACGGGCAAGGCGTCCAGCTCGACCGTGAGTTTCGGATAGGCCTCGCAGAACGGGGCGACGATCTGCGTGACCAGGCCCTCGACGAAACCTTCGCTGGCGACGATGCGAACCGTGCCCGTTTCCATCGAATCGATCGCCTGGAGCCGCTCGACCAGCTGCTCCTGATGCGCCTGACAGCCTCGCCAGTACTCGAGCAGGTGGTAGGCGTTGTCGGTCGGCACGACGCCGCGGGCCTGGCGCTCGAACAGAGCGAAGCCCAGCTCCTCTTCCAGCAGGGCGACCTGGCGCGTGATCACCGACGGTGCGGTATTGAGCGCATCGGCGGCACCGCGCATGGACCCCCGCACCAGCACTTCCTGGAAGTACCTCAGTCGCTTCTGGTTGATCTCCCGCACGGTACAGGCCTCCTGTTGCTGTTGCTCATTGAGCAACGATCAAGCCACAAAATTGCTATTGCTCGAACGAATGCTACATCAAACAATCGACTCACCCCCCACCCACCGCCTCGCGGCGCTCAACGAAAGAGGATGAAATGCAACGCAGAACCTTCAACGCCTTCAGCCGCCTGATCGCCATGAATGCCGCCCTGCTGGGCATCGCGACGGCCGCGGGCGCCGCCGCTGCGGCGGATGCCTTTCCCTCGAAGCCGGTCACCATGCTCGTTGCCTTCCCTCCGGGCGGACCAGCGGATGTCCTGGCGCGCGCGATGCAGCCCGAGATGGCCAAGGCCCTCGGGCAGCCTTTCATCATCGAGAACCTCCCGGGCGCCGGCGGTGCGCTGGCGGCACAGCGGCTGCTGAGCCGTCCGGCCGATGGCTACACGCTGATCATGGGTTCGCCCAACGAGGCGATCCTGGCGCCGCTGTCCAACGCATCCGCGAAGTACAAGCCCGAGGAGTTCGCGGTGCTGGCACCGATCTCGACCCACCCGCTGGTGGTCATGGCGCGCAACGACCTTCCCTATTCATCGCTCGAGCAGGTGATCGCCGCCGGCAGGAAGAGCGGCAGCCAGAGCCTCACCTTCGGCAGCCCCGGCCACGGCTCGATGTACCACATCGTCTCGGAGTACATCGCGCAGACGACCGGCGCCAAGCTACTCCATGTGCCGTACAAGGGCGCCACGCCCATGATGCAGGACCTCGTCGGCCAGCAGATCGACATCACGATCCTGCCGAATCTGGGGGCATCGACGCAACTGCTCGAGAGCCACAAGATCAAGGCAATCGACGTGCTGGACACGCAGCGCATGCCGACCCTGCCCGAGGTGCCCGCCATCACCGAGGGCAAGCTCGCGCAGAGGAAGGAACTGGTCTATGCCGTATGGTTGGCCGTCATGGCCAAGGGCGGCATGCCGGCCGACCGCGCAGACGTGCTGCTTGCGGCCTCGCAGAAAGCCATCGCATCGCCCGAGATGACGAAGGCGCTGGCGCTGTCTGGCGTCGAGGCGATGAAGCCGCAATCGCTTGCCGACTCGGCGAAGTTCTACGCCAACGAGACGGACAAGTTCAGAAAGATGGCGCGCTCCATCCAGCTGACGCCCCAGTGAGCCGGCCACGCAGCCTTCCCCACGACCCCGTCTTCCGAAAGAACCCATGAACATCCTCGTCGCCGGTTTCCAGCATGAGACCAACACCTTCGCCCCCACCGTGGCCAACTACGACAGCTTCGTCCGGGGAGAGGACTTCCCGGGCCTCGTGCGCGGCGAAGCGATGTTCGGACTGCTCGACGTGAACCTGCCCGCCAGCGGCTTCATCAACTTCGTGCGGGCGCAGGGGCACAGCGTCACGCCGGTCATCTGGGCCGGTGCGGGGGCCTCGGCTCATGTGACCACCCACGCATACGAACTCATCGCTTCCGAGATCGTCGAGGCTGCCAGGAGCGCGTCCTTCGATGCCATCTACCTGGATCTGCATGGCGCGATGGTTGCGCAGCACCTGGACGACGGCGAGGGCGAACTGCTGTCGCGTATCCGCGCCGTCACACGGCCCGGCATCAAGATCGTGGTCTCCGTCGATTCGCATGCCAACGTCACACGTCAGATGCTCGGTCTGGCGGATGGCGTGGTCGCCTATCGCACCTATCCGCACATCGACATGGCAGACACGGGCCGGCGCGCCGGCGAACTGCTGCTGGCCTTGATGCGTGCCGAACACCCCGCTCACCTCGCGATCCGGCGCGTACCCTTCCTGATCCCCGTGAACAGTATGTCGACCATGATGCAGCCCGCGCGCGGTGTCTACGACCTGCTCGAAGAGCTCGAGCCCACGGTGCTGTCCCTGTCTTTCGCGCCTGGCTTTCCGGCCGCGGACTTTCCGGAATGCGGCCCGGTGATCTGGGGCTACGGCTTCGACGCAGCAGAAGCCGAGCGCGCTCTCGACACTCTCTTCGATCGCGTCTGCAAGCCGGAGGACCAGTGGGCCGTCGAGTTCGAGGAGCCCGACGCCGCGGTGCAGCACGCAATGCAGGTGGCGGCCACCGCGCACCGGCCAGTGATCATCGCCGACACGCAGGACAACCCGGGAGTCGGCGGGGATTCGAACACCACCGGCATGCTGCGCGCCTTGCTGCGCCACGGTGCACAGGACGCCGCGATCGGCTTGATCTGCGATCCGCTGGCCGCGGCGGCGGCGCACGAGGCAGGCGTGGGCGCGACGATCAGCATCGGACTGGGCGGCTGTCCGCAGATCGAAGGCGATCCGCCGCTCCAGGCGAAGTTCCAGGTGGAGGCACTGTCCGACGGGAAGTTCGTCTACGCCGGCCCGATGATGAACGCCAAGGCCAGCGACCTCGGCCCGATGGCTCGCCTGCGCATCGGCGGTGTCCGCATCGCGGTGAGTTCGGCGAAGGCGCAGCTGCTCGACCGGAACATGTACCGGGCGGTCGGCATCGAACCCGAGCGCATGAAGATCCTCGTCAACAAGAGCTCGGTGCATTTTCGAGCCGATTTCGCGCCCATCGCCGAAGAGATCTTGGTTGTGCGCGCTCCGGGGCCCTTCATTGCCGACCCCGCGGAACTGCCGTGGACGAAGCTGAGTCCCGGCATGCGCACGAGGCCCAACGGCCCAGCCTTCGCCGGCGCCGGCGATGTCTATTCCAGACTCGCCCTGCTTGGAATCGAGCTGCCTCGAGCGGCTGCACCCGCCGCCTCCTATGCCCCCTTCCGGCGAAGCGGCGACCTGGTGCATCTGTCCGGCCACCTGTCGCGCCACCAGGGGCAAGTGCGCACCGGCCGGCTCGGCAGGGATCTGACGACCGAGCAGGGAAAGGCGGCAGCACGCGCGGTCGCCGTCGATCTGCTGGCAACGCTGCATGCCGCCATCGGGAACCTCAACGAGGTGACCCGGATCGTCAAGCTGAGCTGCATGGTGAACTCCACCGAGAGCTTCACCGAACAGCACCTGGTTGCGAATGGCGCCAGCGAACTGCTGACCGAGATCTTCGGTCCGGCGACGGGAATCCATGCGCGTTCCGCCTTCGGGGTCGCCCAACTGCCCCTGGGCGCGTCCGTGGAGATCGAACTCGTCGTCGAAGCTCGAGGGACTTGAGTTCCGCATGGGCACTGGAAAGTTGGTGCTGGCGACGTGAATCCAAGCGAACATTTAGCCCTCGAAAGGCGGGTGTCGAATCCTCGGCCCTTTTGGCACCGAGGATTCACCCCGCCAGAAAGTTGGATCAGTCGCAGGGTGCTGGACCATCCGCATTTCAGAGGCAATCCTGTTCCGGCAACAATCGCGCAGATACCCTGGTCGGGAGGTCAGCCGAAGCGCTGGAGTTGATCGACCACACCTTGGCATCCGTGCATGCGAACGGCGATTTGTGCTACCTCCCCGAGTTGCTCCGAGTCAAGGCGCGCGCCCTGGGTCGCACGCTCGGGCGCCCCGTGCAGGAAGCCGAGGAATGCCTGATGCAATCCCTGGATCGGAGTCGTCTTCAAGGGGCGCGGGGGTGGGAACTGAGGACGGCGATGGACCTTGCACGACTATGCAGCAAGACTAGCCGTGCCCAGAAGGGAAAGGCGTTGCTGATGACGTGATCGCCAACTACGAGGAAGGCCCTGAAACCGCGGACCTCCGGGAGGCGCGCGAGATTCTGGCGCGGATCGACGACATGTCTCCGTCGCCCGTGCCGATCGGCCAGCAGAACGTGGGACACCCTTTGCACTACTCATCCCCGGGCGAGTCGCGCTCAGACATCACTCTCTTGCGCTAGGGTTGTCGAAATGAAAATTCATCTCTGGCTCGCCTTCATTCCGTTTCTGTTGTTCCTGTGCGGCTCATTGTTCGCCGCGAGAGTTCAGCCCTTCGTGTTCGGACTGCCGCTCTTCGTCGCATGGACCATCGGGTGGCCGAGAGCAGCGCCGAGTCGGCGATCTGCACGATCTGGTCGTCATCGCCGTGCAGGATCAGCGTCGGCAGTCGAACTTATTCAGGTCCTCGGTGAGGTCGGTTTCCGAGAAGGCCTTGACGCAGAAGTACGAGGCCGGCATGCCGGCGGCCATGCCCTGCAGCCAGAACGACTCGCGCACGCCTTCGGACAAGCTCGTGAAGGGTGCCTCCCCTCAGTTAGCGGGCGACTGGAAGTTTGTTATTGACAGATTGGTCCATAATAGGTAGAGTTCACATCCATGGTCAGACCCCGCGAATTCGACAAAGAGGAAGTGTTGCAAAAGGCCACCCGAGTGTTCTGGGAGCATGGGTTCTCTGCGTCATCCACCGACCTTCTCCTGAAGGAGATGAGTATCGGCCGGCAGACCCTGTACAACACCTTTGGCGACAAGCGCCAGCTCTACCTCGAAGTGCTGAGGTCGTATCAAGAGCAGGCCTTGAGTGGTCACCTCGAACGCCTGAACACCCCGGAATCCCCGCTGCAAGGCATCCGTCAGCTGCTGCTTGGACTGGCGCCTGCTGACGACAGCATTAGAGCGCTGGGCTGCTTCGGCGTTGGGTCGGTGGGGGAATTTGGGACCAGTGACCCGGTCCTGATGGCGGCGCGGGCCTCGATACAGGCAGTGCTCCAGCGCCGAATCGAGTCGCGCGTGCGCGAAGGCCAGAACCTGGGCGAACTGGATGCTTCATTGAGCGCCAAGGAGGTGGCCGCGTTCATCCAGACTGCGATGGTGGGATTGCAGATTTCTGCCCGAGCAGGCGCGGACGTCAGAGGCATGCATGCCATTGCCAACTTCACGGCAGACCGCCTCAAAGCGGTTTGACGCTCACCGTCCTGCGGAGATGCAGGACATTTTTTTGCTCTGTTATTGACTGACTAGTCAAAAAAGGAATTGAAATGAACCAAACAACGCAAGGTAGTCGCAAGGCGGCGCTCGTCTTCGGGGGCTCGCGTGGCATCGGTGCTGCAGCGGTGACCCGGCTGCTGGCCGACGGATATGCGGTGGCATTCACCTATGTGTCCCGCCCTGACAAGGCCCAGGACATCGTGGACGCCGCGGCCAAGGAGGGGCTGCAGGCCCTCGCTATCGAAGCCGACAGCGCGGACCCTGCGGCGATTCGCCGCGCCGTCACCAAGGCGGTCGAGCGGTTCGGTCCGTTGAGCGTCGTGGTGGTCAACGCAGGCATTCTTCGGCTGGGAACTATCGACTCCGTCGATCTGGATGTCTTGGACCAGATGCTCAACGTCAATGTGCGCGGCGTCTACTTGTCCATTCAGGCGACCGTGCCGCATCTGGTCGACGACGCGCGCATCATCACCATAGGAAGCAACGTCGCCATCCGCACCGGCTTCGCGGGTTCGAGCGTCTACCAGATGACCAAGGCGGCCGTGGCAGGCATGGTCAAGGGTATCGCACTGGACCTCGCGCCGCGGCACATCACGGTGAACAACGTTCAGCCGGGCCCCACCGACACCGACATGAACGCGGGCCACATCGACATGCTCAAAGGCATGAGCCCGCTCAAGCGGGTTGGCACGCCACAGGAGGTGGCGGGCCTCATCTCGTACCTCGCGAGCGACGAAGCTCGCTACGTGACGGGGGCCAGCTTCACCATCGACGGGGGGCTCACGCTCTAAACGGAATGGTCGGCGATGCACGCCGAACACGTTCGCGCGGGCGAGGACAAGTGCCGCTGTGCGGGCCGGCTTGCAAGGGCCGCGCAGCCGACCTCGAGTTCATTGCGCGGTGGGGGGCTTCGTGGCTCTCGCTAAAACTGTGGCTCTCGCTGAGAACCTAGTCCTTGAGCCGCAGGTGCAGGTGCAGGTGCTGACCTAGCATGGAGTGCTGACGGCAGTCGGCCAACCTCGATGCGAGTCAGCGCGAGCAGGTCGCGCTTCGCCTCCGCCATGCTCCGATGTGTTCACGTTCCCCGTCACCTCCACAACGCCGAGGCACTTACAGGGGCAAGCCTCGGGTGGCGCGATCTGCCGAACCTGCAAGGCGGCAGGGTCGTGCCACGTCGCGCACGCGGCGAGCAGAAGGAGGGACGCCAGCAGGGCAACGGCTTTCATGAGCGTGGGGGCCTTGGCCCGACTGATGGTTGGTGGCGCGATTTGGCGTCCGGCCACAGCATTTCGGCATCTCGATAGCGAACGTCCGGTCGTGACCCGCGTGCTGCCGGATACCCACCCTGCACACTGGCGCTCAGCCCTTCATTTCTTCCAGGGCCTTCCCGCCAGCGAGCGCCTCCTTGAGCCAGCGCGGCTGCGGACCGCGACCAGTCCACGAGTTACCAACGCCATCCTGATGCAGCACGGTCCAGGGCCGACGCTTTGACTTGGCAGTGGGCTCAGAGCGTCAATCAGGAAAGCAATAGCCGAATGGTTTGCGAGGCCCGGTCGTCCGATCAAATTCACCCCTGAACGCGCGGTCGCGGCAGTCGGAACAATCACGGCCAAAACTCAAAGCCTGAATCGGCGAGACCCTCAACCTCGCGATACCATGTTCGAATCGACCAGTCATTTTCGCCTGCGCGTCCTGCTATGGACAACAAATGAACTCAGCCAGCAGGATGGCATGGCGACCCCAAACCGGCTCCTGAGCTTGGCTCGGGTGGCCGTTGGTCGCTGGAGCGCTTTTGGGCTGCTGGGCTCTGGCCATGTCCAGGTCGCTCCCGGGGTCTGGATAAGAAGCTAAACTTCGTAGTTATCCTGTCCAACAGAGCGCAATGCCCGCCCAACTCGCCGATCCCGACACCGACACCCCCCATGCGTTGGCGGTGGACCTGCGCATGCTGGCCTCGCAACTGCGCCGCCGGCTGCGTCAGGAAGCGTCCGTCGCCGACTGGACCGAATCCCAGCGCGCGGTCCTGTTGAGGCTGGAGCGGCAGGAGGCCGCCACCGTGACCGAACTGGCGCTGGCCGAAGGCGTGCGTTCCCAGTCCATGGGCGCCACCGTGGCCTCGCTGATCGAGGCCGGCTATGTCAGGGGCGCGCCGGACCCGGCGGACGGGCGCCGCACGCTGCTGTCGCTCACCCCGCAGGCGCGCAAGGTGTTCCGCCAGGTCCGGGCCGCGCGCGAAGACTGGCTGCAGCGCACGATCTCGGCGCGCTACTCGCCGGCCGAGCAGCGGCAGCTGGCCAGCGCGGTGCGGCTGCTGCAGCGCCTGCTGGAGGTCTGATGAGCAACACCTTCCGTTCACTGCGCAACCGCAACTACCGGTTGTGGGCGGCCGGCGCGCTGGTGTCCAACGTCGGCACCTGGATGCAGCGCACCGCGCAGGACTGGCTGGTGCTGACGCACCTGACGAACCACAACGCCACCGCGGTCGGCACCGTGATGGCGCTGCAGTTCGGCCCGCAGCTGGTGCTGTTGCCTTTCACCGGCCTGGCGGCCGATCGGTTGAACCGGCGCAAGCTGCTGATGGCGACCCAGGCCGCCATGGGCCTGCTGGCGCTCGGGCTGGGCCTGCTGACGGTGAGCGGCATGGCGCAGCTGTGGCATGTCTACGTGTTCGCGCTGCTGCTGGGCTGCGTGGCGGCCTTCGATGCGCCGGCCCGGCAGACCTTCGTGGCCGAGCTGGTGTCGGAGACCGAGCTGTCCAACGCGGTGGCCCTCAACTCCACCTCCTTCAATGCCGCGCGCATGGTGGGGCCGGCGGTGGCCGGGCTGGTGATCGCGGCCACCGGGCCGGGCGAGGCCTTCCTGCTCAACGCGCTGTCCTTCGTGGCGGTGCTGACCTCGCTGGCCTGCCTGCGCCAGGGCGAGCTCTATCCGCGCCACGGCGCGGCGGGGCGCAGCAAGGGCAGCTTGATGGAGGGCTTCCGCTATGTCTGGCGCCGGCCCGACCTGCGCGCCCTGCTGGCCATGCTGTTCCTCGTGGCCACCTTCGGCCTGAACTTCCCCATCTTCATTTCCACCATGTCGGTCGGCGCCTTCCACGGCGGCCCCGGCCAGTACGGCCTGCTCTCTTCGACGATGGCCATCGGCTCGGTCACCGGCGCGCTGCTGGCGGCGCGCCGCGCCCAGCCGCGTTTCGGCCTGCTGCTGGTGGGCTCGGCGGTGTTCGGCTTCGCCTGTCTGGCGGCGGCGCTGATGCCCAACGTGGTCGGCTTCGGCATCGCCCTGGTCGTGACCGGCGCGGCAGCGCAGACGCTCACCACCTCCACCAACGGCATGGTGCAGATGTCCACCGACCCGGCCCTGCGCGGCCGCGTCATCGCCATCCTGCTGGCGATCCTGCTGGGCAGCACGCCCATCGGGGCGCCGGTGGTGGGCTGGGTGGCCGACACCTTCGGCCCGCGCTGGGCCATGGGCGTGGCGGCCGCCGCGGGCTTCGGCTCCCTGGCGATCGGCCTGCGCTACCTGTTCAGGCACCACGGCCTGCGATTGCGACTCGAAGGGCGCCGGCTGCGCTACAGCATCGTGCCGCCCCCGCCCTGAGGTCCGCGGCCGCCGGCGCCGCGTCTCGACGGACAATATGCGCTGTCGAGACAACCGCCACACGCGCCACCATGGACCTCAGCAAATTCCCCAAGGACCTGATGCACGCCATCGGATTCACAGAAGTACTTCGCGTCGACCACGAAGCCGGCATCGCCCGCGTTCGCTACACCGCGCGTCCCGAGTTCGCCCACACCCAGGGCACCGTGGTGCAGGGCGGCCTGATCACGGCCTGGCTCGACAGCGCGATGGCCTTCGCCGTCATCGCGCGCGATCCCGATGCCAGCCTGGCGAGCCTGGAGCTCAAGGTGTCGTTCCTCGAGCGGGTCGGGGTCGCCGCCTACGAGGTCGAGGCGCGGGTGCTGCGCTGGGGCCGCAGCGTCGTCTTCCTCGAGGCCGATCTCTTCTCCGAAAGCGGCGCCCTGCTGGTGCGCGCCTCCTCGACCGGCAAGCTGCTGCGGCCGGCCCGCGCATGAGCCTGCTGCAAAGCGTCGAGTTCGGCAACGCCGGCGACCTGGACACCCATGGCACCGGCTGGATCGTCGGCTTCGGCGAATGGACCCACGGCCCGGCGACGGCCCTGCGGCATGTGGCCGACGGCACGACGTCGAGCGGACCTTGCATCAAGTACTTCCGGCATCCGGCGGGCCATCCGAACGGCGACCCCAAGCCGCTCAGCGAAGGCCGGACCCTGTCGATGCTGGTCGATGCGCAAGGCGAGTTCCGCATCGAGTTCTCGACCCGCGCCGACTTCGCGCCCGCGGACAGCCTCGCGCACACCCTGCGCCGCCACGGTGACTTCGTGATCTGGGGCCCCGGCATCCATCACCGCGCCTTCGGCATCCAGGCCGCGTGCATCCTGACGGTGCGTTGGGCATAGCCCCTCGATATGGACACTTCGTTTCGCATCCGCCCCGTCTCGGAGCCCGACTTCGCAGCCTGGCAGCCTCTCTGGGACGGCTACAACGCCTTCTATGGCCGCAGCGGTCCGACCGCGCTGCCGGCCGAGATCACGGCCACCACGTGGTCGCGCTTCCTCGACCCCGCGGAGCCGGTGCACGCGCTGGTCGCGGAGGGTGCCCATGGCCTGCTCGGCCTGACGCATTTCCTCTACCACCGCAGCACCACCCAGATCCGCATGAGCTGCTACCTGCAGGACCTGTTCACGGTCGAGGCGGCCAGGGGCCGGGGCGTCGCGCGCGCCCTGATCGAAGCGGTCTGCGAGCATGCAGCGGCGGCCGACTCGCCACGGGTGTACTGGCAGACCCACGAGACCAACACCACGGCGATGAAGCTCTACGACAAGGTGGCCGAGAAATCCGGCTTCGTGGTCTATCGAAAGCTGCTCTGACGCGCGCGCCTCAGCTCCCTGTCGAGGCATAGTGGCGCACGCCCTTGCCCCAGGCCGCGAACGAGAGCGCGAGGAACGCGAAGCCGGCCAACGGCGAGATCCATCCCACCCATGCCGGCGCACCGAGCGGGTCGGCCCGCCCGAGGATCGCCAGCCCCGGGTAGTAGGCCACGCAGGCCAGCGGCACGACGAAGGTCAGCAGGCGGCGGAACCAGCGCGCGTACAACGCCATCGGGTACTGGCCGGCCTCCACGCCGCCATAGGTGAAGACGTTGGCGACCTCCAGGCTCTCGACGGTCCAGAAAGCCAGCGTGCCCTGCAGCACCAGGATGCCGAGGAACAGCGCCACGCCGCCGGCGATCGCGAACAGCGCCAGCGCCAGGTGCGCCGGCGTCCAGCCGATCGGCGCCTGCAGGCTGGCGAACACCAGCACGAGCAGGCCCTGCAGCAGCCGGCCCAGGCGGCTGATGCGCAGGTCGTGCCCCACCAGCTGCAGCGCCAGCGCGCGCGGTCGCAGCAACAGGCGATCGAAGGCACCGGTGCGCAGGAACTCGGTGCCGAGTACGTCGAAGCCGCGGCCGAGCGCGTCGGCCAGCGCGAACATCATGTTGACCAGGCCGTAGAACAGCGCCACCTCGCCGATGCGCCAGCCCTGCACGGTGCCGAAGCGATCGAACAGCGCCCAGATCGCGACCACCTCGATGCCGGTCACCAGGAACTGCGACACCGTCAGCATCAGGGCCGACGCCGGATAGCGGGCCTGCCCCCGCAGCGATCCGGCCACGAGCCGGAAAAAGAGCGAAAACCCGTTCATGTCAGCCGCCCTGCACTTCCAGGCGGCGCATCGTGCGCGCCATGAGCCAGCGGCCGAGCATCACCAGCACGACGGTCCAGCCGGCCTGCAGCGCCAGCCCGCCCGCCGCCTGCCAGCCCGCGAATTGCGCCACGTAGAGCCGCATCGGGATGTCCATCAGGCCGGCCAGCGGCTGCAGCAGCAGGGCCGTCTGCCAGGGGTCGGGCAACAGGGCCAGCGGCAGCAGGTTGCCCGAGAGCACGACCACCACCGGCACGGCCAGCGCGTTGATCCCGCGCTCGTTGAGCGCGGCGGCGGCCGCGACGTTGAGCAGCATCACGAGCGACACCGACAGCAGCAGCGCCAGCAGCGCGGAGACCGCAAAGGCCAGTCCGCCCGCCAGGCCCGCGGGCGGCTGCCAGCCCCATTCGCCCCATCCCAGCAGCGGCAGGGCGACGCCTGCGAAGGCCACCATCAGGGCCAGCCGCGGCAGCACGCGCGCCGCGATCCAGCCCGCGCTGCGCACGTACCACAGCGCATAGGCGTCGACCGGCCGCAGCCGGTCGTAGGCGACGGACCCGGTGCGCACCGCCTGCGCCACCTCGGGGTCGCCGGCCCAAGGCAGCAGCGTGAGCAGGCCCTGGGCCAGCCAGGTGTAGGTGATCGCATGCGCCAACGTCATCGGCAAGTCGCCCGCCTCGGCGCCGCCATAGAAGGCGGCCAGCACCATCACCTTGATGCCGCCCCACCAGCATTGGGTGCCGAAGCCCGCGAGCGCCGCCGTGCGGTACTGCAGCATCTGCAGAAAACGCGAGGCGAAGGCGGCCGTGTAGGGCCGCAGCAGGTTCTGCAGCGTCATGCCTCGGCCGCGCCATGCATGGCGTAGAAGCGCGAGATCACCTCTTCGATCGCCAGTGCTTCGAGCGGGATGTCCTCGCCCGGCGACTGCGCCGCGCTGCGCGCGGCCACCACCTGGGCACGCAAGGCTTCCACCGGGCTGTCGGCCAGCACGCGGCCATGGCCGATGACGATCACGCGCTCGGCCAGCGCCTCGATGTCGTGCATGTCGTGCGTGGTCAGCAGCACGGTCGTGCCGCGCTCGCGGTTGGCACGCCGCACGAAGTCGCGCACCGCCAGCTTCGACGGCGCGTCGAGCCCGATGGTCGGCTCGTCCAGGAACAGCAGGTCGGGCTCGTGCAGCAGCGCGGCGGCGATCTCGGCGCGCATGCGCTGGCCGAGCGATAGCTGTCGCACCGGTTGGTCGAGCACGCGCTCGAGCCTGAGCAGCGCCACCAGCTCGTCGCGGGTGCGCCGGTAGCGCGCCGCGTCGACGCGGTAGATGTCGCGCAGCAGGTCGAAGCCCTCGCCCACCGGCAGGTCCCACCACAGCTGGGTGCGCTGCCCGAAGACCACCCCGATGCGGCCGACATGCTGCTCGCGGTCGGCGAAGGGGTCGCGCCCGGCGACCTCCACCCGCCCGCTGTCCGGCCGCAGGATGCCGGCCAGGATCTTGATGGTGGTGGACTTGCCGGCGCCGTTCGGGCCGATGAAGCCGAGCAGTTCACCGCGCTCCAGCGCGAACGAAACGCCGGACAACGCCTCGACCGTGCGATGGCGCCGCTGCAGCAGGCCGCGCATCGCACCGCGCAGGCCCGGATCGCGCTCGGAAATGCGGTAGGTCTTGACGAGGCGCTCGACGCGGATGTGGGGCATGGTGCGGCACCCACGGTGTGGGCAGGAAGGCGGGGGGCGGATTCTAGGGGAACCCTTGCCCGCCGTCGCACCGCAGCGGTCAGTGTTCGACCGGCGCCGCCACGGCGGTCCCGTCTGCCTGCGCAGCGCCGTCCCTGCGCAGCATCGTGATCAGTTCGTCCAGCGCGGCCACGGCACCCTCGGCGTCCCGCGCCCGCAGGCACTGGACCACCTTGCGCCGCAGCGGAAACACGTCGGGCCTGGGCCGCACCGGGATCACGTGCGTCATGCGCTCGCGCAGCACGGTGGTCATCGTCTGGGCCATGAGCCGCAGCGCTTCGTTGTGCCCGGCCAGGCTGATCGACGAGAAGAAGCGTGCCGTCGCCTCGATGCGCCGCGGCAGCGCGTCCGCGCCCTGGTGCTGCTCGATCTCTTCCACGGCGGCCTCGATCGCGTCCACCTCCTCGGCGGTGGCCCGGTCGCAGGCCAGCCGCAGCAACTTGCCGTAGAGCGCGCGGTAGGCCTCGTCGATGTCGACCGTTCCCAGCTGCCCTTCGAGCACCCGCTGGCGCAGCGACTCGGCCAGCATCATGTAGGCGCCCTTGTAGAACACCAGCGCATGGTCGGCGCAGCCGCTGCGCATGTGCTTCACCTCGCCGATGAAGATCTCGTGGTCGCCGGCCTCGTGGCGGGCATGGACCCGGCACTCGAAGCTCGCCAGGCAATCGTCGACCAGCGGCGTCCCCAGCGGGCCGGGACGCCAGGCCACACCTTCGAACTTGTCGGCGATCCTGCTCGATGCGAAACGCCCGGACAGCTGGTCCTGGCTCTGCGAGAGGATGTTGATGGCGAAGCTGTCGGCCTCGACGAAGGTGCCCAGCAGGCTGCTCGCCTTGCGCAGGCTGAACAGCACCAGCGGCGGCTCCAGCGAGACCGAACTGAAGGAGTTGCAGGTCAGCCCCACGGGCGTGCCGTCCGGCGTGCGGGTCGTGATGACGGCCACCCCGGTGGGGAAGCAGCCCAGCAGCTGGCGAAACAGCTTGGGATCGATGGGCTCGGCGTGCGGCGTCGTTTGGCTCATGACGTGCTCCCCTGGCGCTTGAAGAGTTGGACGATGTTGCCCTCGGGGTCGCGCAGCGACAGCACCGCGCCGTGGGCGCCCATGTCGCGCACGCCGAGCACCTCGCCGCCCGAGGCGGCGACCCGTTGCGCGGTGGCGGCGAAGTCGTCGACCTCGAACACCATGACGACGCCGGAAGTCGCCGGCACGGCTTCTTCGCGGCAGGCCAGGGCTACGCTGGTGTTGCCCACCCCGTACTGGATCCAGCGGTCCTGGTCGCGGAACTTGAGCTGGAGCCCGAGCGCCGATTCGTAGAAGGCATGGAGTTCGGCGGGCCGTTCGGCCACCACGAAAACGTTCTGCAGCCGCTTGGGCGATTCGATGGCGGGGTTCATTGCGAGCTTCCGTAGAGATTGGTCAGCGATGCCTTCAGGAAGCCGCCGTCGACCACGATGTCCTGTCCGTTCACATACGCGGACGCATCGCTGGCGAGGAAGCACACGGCATCCGCGATGTCCGCCGGCAGGCCGAGCCGGCGGGCGGGAATCCTGGCGGTGCGGGCCGCCAAGGCGCCCTCGTCGCGGTAGTGCGGCTCCGACAAGGGCGTGCGGATCATGCCGGGGCTGACCGCGTTGGCACGGATGCCGCGCGGGCCCCATTCCACGGCCATCTGGCGGGTCAGCGCCTGCAGCGCGGCCTTGGTCGGCCCGTAGGCGCCGACCCGCGTGGGCACCTGCGCGGCGATCGACGCCACGTTGACGATGCTGCCCGCCTCGCGCTCGAACATCATCGGCGCCAGGGCCTGCGCGCACAGCAGGGCGCCGCGCAGGTTGACCCGGAAGATGCGGTCCCAGAGGTCGATCGGGAGGTCCTCGAGGCCCACCGGCGCCCCGCTGATGGCCGCGTTGTTGACCAGCACGTCGCAGCGGCCGAAGCGCGAACGCGTCAGCGCCGCCATCGCGGCGACGGATGCCGGCTCGGCGATGTCGCAGTGCACCGACAGCAGGCCGTCGGCCTCGGTCGGCGTGGCCGCATGGCTGATGTCGGCCTGCACCACCTGCGCGCCGATCGCGCGCAGGTGCTGGCAGATGGCCAGGCCCAGGCCGCCGGAGGCACCGGTGACCACGGCCACCCGGCCCTGCAGGGCGGCGTTGTCGAAAGCGAGGGGAGCGCGCATCGGTGACGGCGCCTCAGGCAGCGACGGCATGCATCGATGCGACTTCCTTGCGGATCGCCGGAATGATCTTCTCGCCCCACAGCTCGATCTGGCGCAGCATGGTCTTCTGGTCGCAGTCGCCCAGCTGGGTCTGCAGCGCGATGTGCTTGGGCCGCAGGATGGCGATTTCTTCCAGCATCTTGTCGATCACCTGGTTGACCGAACCCACCGGCAGGTTCTTGCGCAGCTGCTCGAAGCTCGGGTCGGTGGGCGACGGCACTTCCTTGACCATGTAGCCGTCGTCCGATTGGGCGCGGCGGAACTTGAGACTTTCCGAGATGCGGCGCTGGAAGCGCGCGTTGTCCAGGTAGGCGTCGATCTCGGATGCCTTGTCGGAGGCGAAGGCGCAGCGCAGGAAGCCGAACTTCACGTCCTCGTCGAGGTCGGCGCCGTTGTCCGCCGCCACCTTGTCGAGCCGCTCGCGCAGCGCCACGATCGCGTCGGTGCCGTTGAGCAGCGCGGTCACGAACAGGTTGTGGCCTTCGCGCACGCCGCGGCCCAGCGAGACGGGGTTGCCAGAGGTGATCCACAGCGGCGGCATCGGGTCCTGCACCGGACGCACGGCGATCGAGCTCGGCGGCAGTTTCAGGTACTGGCCGTCGTATTCGACGATCTTCTGGGTCAGGCCCTTGGGCAGGATGTCCAGGAACTCGTTGTAGATCGCGCCCGACTCCTCGATCTTCACGCCGAAGCGCTCGAACTCGAATTCCTGGTAGCCCGAGCCGATGCCGAGCTCCAGGCGGCCGTTGGACACCGTGTCCACGAAGCCGACCTCGGCCAGGAAGCGCGCGGGGTGGTACAGCGGAAGAATGCACACGGCCGATCCCAGGCGGATGCGCCGGGTCTTGGCCGCCATGTGCGCGATCATCATCAGCGGCGAGGGCGACAGCGAGTAATTGTTGAAGTGGTGCTCCGCATACCAGGCGGTGTCGAAGCCGGCCTGCTCGGCGACCACGCTCTGCTCGATCGAGTTCTGGATCACCTGCTGCGAAGTCTGGTGATAGCCGCGCTGCTGCGCCAGGATGAATACGCCGAATTCCATGTCTTGCCCCGCTTCCGAAGAGTGATGTGCGATGCAGGAATTCTCCAGTCGCGCCCGGCAATCGGGAATACGGTCGGCGCGCGATTCAGTCCTGCAAAAAAGCGCGGGATCGCCCCCCCGAGGCAAAAAGAAACGGGGCCCAGAGGCCCCGTTCTTCGTCACTTGCGCGATGCTTACTTTTCGCTCAGGTCGGTCACCTTCGCCAGGCCTTGCCAGATGGCGGCGTCCTTCTTGACCGAGGCGGCGAACTGCTTGGCCGAGCGGCTCGGCGGCACGATCATGTTCTGGCCTTCGATCTTCTGGCGCACCTCGTCGGTCTTCTGCAGGCGGTTGATCTCCTCGTTGAGCCGGTCGATGATGGCCGTCGGGGTTCCCGCCGGCGCGAACACGCCGTACCAGCCGTCGGCCTCGAACTTGTAGCCCTGTTCGGCCAGCGTCGGCACGTCGCGCGTGGCCGGCCAGCGCTGCGAACCCGTCTGGCCCAGCGCCACCAGCCGGCCATTGCGCATGTGCGGAATGGGCGATGCGATGTCGGTGAAGGCCACGCTGATGTTGTTGGCGATCAGGTCGGTGACTTCGGTGACGATCGTCTTGTACGGCACGTGGGGCATGTCCAGGCCGTAGTGCGCCTTGATGCCTTCCATGGCCAGGTGGCCGGACGAGCCCGTGCCCCACGAGCCGTAGGCGAGCTTGCCGGGATGCGCCTTGGCGTAGGCGACCATGTCGGCCAGGTTCTTGAAGCCGGTGCTCGGATTCGTCATCAGCAGGATGCCCGCGGCGCCGACCTGCGCGACCGGCACCAGGTCCGTTTCCGCGTTGTAGGGCAGCTTCGGGTGGATCACGGGGTTAATGAGGATGGACGACGACGGCGCGAACAGCAGCGTGTAGCCGTCGCCCGGCGCCTTGGCCACCGTGTCGCACGCGATCAGGCCGTTGGCGCCCGGCTTGGCGTCGACCACCACCGGCTGCTTCAGCGTCTTGCCCAAGGGGTCGGCGATCAGGCGGGCGAAGATGTCGCCCCCCGCGCCGGCCGAGCCGGCCACCACCAGGCGGATCGGGCGCGAAGGCCACGGCTCCGGGGCGGCCATGGCCTTGACGCCGGCGCCGAGCAGCATGCCGCCGAGCAAGACCGTGCGGCGCTGGATGAGTGTGTTGTTCATGGTTGTCTCCTGATTCGACTGCGCAAAGCGTTGGGGGATGGGGGTCCGCCTGTCCGGACCCGGTGCAGGCCCGCTGGGCCAGGGGGCGTGCCGATTGAATTCGGGTCAGGCAGCCAGTGCGTCGATCGCCGGCTGCTGGCGTCCCAACTCCTTCTGGATGGCGGGGATGATTTTTTCACCCCACAGGTCGATCTGCCTGAGCATGGTCTTCTGGTCGAAATCGCCCAGCTGGGTCTGCAGTGCGATGTGCTTGGGACGCAGGATGCTGATCTCCTCCAGCATCTTGTCGATGACCTGGTTGACCGAGCCCACCGGCAGGTTCTTGCGCAGCTGCTCCATCGTGGGGTCGGTCTCGGACGGCACTTCCTTGATCATGTAGCCGTCGTCGGACTGGGAGCGGCGGAACTTCAGGCTCTCGGAAATGCGGCGCTGGAAGCGGGCGCAATCCAGGTAGGCGTCGATCTCGGCCTGGTTGTCGGAGGCATAAGCGCAGCGCAGGAAGCCGAACTTGACGTCGCGGTCCAGGTCCTTGCCGTTGTCGTCGGCCACCTTGTCGAGGCGTTGGCGCAGTCCCTGGATGGCTTCGTTGCCGTTGAGCAGCGCAGTCACGAACAAGTTGTGGTTCTCGCGCACGCCGCGGCCCAGCGCGACCGGGTTGCCCGAGGTGATCCACACCGGCGGCATCGGGTCCTGGACGCAGCGCACCGCGATCGAGCTGGGAGGCACCTTCAGGAAGCGGCCTTCGTACTCGAAGATCTTCTGGGTCAGGCCCTTCGGCAGGATGTCCAGGAATTCGTTGTAGATCGCGCTGGCGTCGGCAATCTGGACGCCGAAACGCTCGAACTCGAACTCCTGGTAGCCCGAGCCCACGCCCAGGTCGAGGCGGCCATTGGAGACCGTGTCCACGAAACCGACCTCCGCCAGGAAACGGGCCGGCTGGTAGAGTGGAAGAATGCAGACCGCCGTACCCAGGCGGATGCGCGTCGTCTTGGCGGCCATGTGGGCGACCATCATCAACGGCGACGGCGAGAGCGAATAATTATTGAAGTGATGCTCCGCATACCAGGCATTGCAAAAGCCGGCCTGCTCCGCAGCGACAGTCTGCTCGATGGAGTTGTTGATGACCTGCTGCGAAGTCTGGTGATAGCCCCGTTGCTGGGCGAGAATGAATATTCCGAAATCCATGTGTGCTGTCTCCGCGAAAAATCGGGCCCGCGAGGGGTCAGCAAATTCTCGGGCAGGCCAGCTGAATTGATAATGGATGAAATTGCAGATCTGAACTGCGGAGACTGGAGGACTGATGGATAGATTGCGCGCCATGGAGCTGTTCCTGTCCATCTCCCAGACCCGTAACTTTTCCGAGACCGCGCGCCGCTTCGGGATCTCCGCCACCGGCGTGTCGCGCATGATCACCGACATCGAGGACGAGCTGAAGGTCAAGCTCCTGCTGCGCTCCACGCGGCAGGTCGCGCTGACCGAGTCGGGACAGGAATACGCGCGCCAGCTGGAGGGCATCCTGTGGCGCATCAACGAGCTGCAGGCCAACATCACCGCCATCAGCAGCGCGCCGCAGGGCCTGCTGCGCGTGCATTCGCGCATGATGTTCGGCTTGGGCGTACTGCCGCCCCTGATCGCATCGTTCCGCAAGCTCTACCCGGAGATCCACATCGAGCTCACGCTGGGCGAGACCGCGGCCGACCTGCGGCGCAGCCAGATCGACATCGATTTCCGGATCTCGCCGCCGGTGGAGGCCGGCGTCAAGCGCCGCATGCTGTTCCAGAGCGATCGCTACCTGGTGGCCGCGCCCGCCTACCTGGCCGGCAAGCCCGCCCTGCAGGCGCCCGAAGACATCCTGGCGCACGAGTGCCTGGCCTACCAGCTGCCCGGCGACGAATACACCTGGTTGTTCAAGCAGCCGGCGCAGACCAGCGCCATCGCGTTCAAGCCGCGCCATGTCAGCAACAACGGCATCGCCCTGCTGGAACTCGCGCGCCTGGGCGAAGGCCTGGCGCTGCTCGACGACTACACCGTGCACAACGACCTGCGCCAGGGCCGGCTGGTCCGGGTGCTGGGCGACCATCGCATCAGCAACAAGGGCTTCGACGAGGGCATGTACGCCACCATCCTCGACACCCCCATCATCCCGGCCAAGATCCGCCTGTTCCTGGATTTCGTGGCCGAGCACGTGGCGGGGCCGGAGCTGCGCTTTTCCGCCCACAGCAAGGCCGCCGGGCTCGACGCCCCGCCCGCGGCCTGACCGCCGCGCGGCCTACAGCGGCATCCGGCACTCGGGGCGGGCCGCGCCACTGAAGCCCAGGCCGGTCAGCTTGAGCACGGCGCCATCCAGGGGCCCGGAGGCGCTCAGGCGGCCGCTGTCGCTGATGGTCGTGACGAACAGATCGTCCATCGCCGGCCCGCCGAAGCACAGTGCGCTCGGGTGGGCCACCGGCAGCGCGACCTGGTGGGTGAGCCGGCCCTGCAGGTCGAAGCGGGCCAGCGCCCCCACGCGCACCAGCGCCATCCACAGGCCCCCTTCGCTGTCGAAGCAGCAGCCATCCGGTCCGGAGTCCTGGGCGTCGGTGCGCACGAACACCTGCTTGTCGGCCAGGCTGCCATTGGCTGCGATCGCATACGAATAGACGACCCGTGCGGCGCTGTCGGCCACGTGCAGGCGGCCGTTGACCGGGTTCACGCAGGGGCCGTTGGTGATGCCCAGGCCGTCGTCGAGCTTGTGCAATTGCAGCCGGGTATCGAGCCGGTACAGGCCGCCCAGGGGCGGCTCGTCGGCCTCGCGGAACACATGCATGGTGCCGACCACGAAGCTGCCGTCGGCCAGCGCGATGCCGTCGTTCAGCCGCAGGTGGGGGTGGCTGTGCTCGATGCGCGCCAGCGGGCGCAATTGCCCGCTGCGCAGGTCCAGCGCCGCGATCTCTTCCTTGAGGGCCAGCACGATGCGGTCGTCGCCGTTGAAGGCGAACGCGCCCAGGGGCGCAGGCGCCTCGTGGCGCGCCGTCACCGCCCCGGTGCCGGGGTCCAGCGCCAGCACCAGGCCGGCGCGGCAGTCCAGCAGCCAGAGCTGCTGTCCATGCCATACCGGGCATTCGCCCAATGCGGTTTTCAGATCTCCGAGGCGCTGAATATTCATTTTTGCACTCGCGCTTTAATTCTCTCAATTGAATTGAATCGACCAGATAAATCAATTGAACACATGGAAATTATCGTCCGTCGACTGGATGGAGGTCATGGTAGCGACCCTCTGGCGGCCCACCCGCCAGCGAATCCTTCATTTTTTGCAGAACACTCTCCCGGAAAAACGAGAAATCAAATTCAATGCGATTTCTATAATCGATCGAGCGTATTAAAACCGGGACAAACGTCTTTTTATTGCAGAGGTGGCGTATGAGTGATGAATGGGTTCGTCTGGAAGTTTCCGATGGCGTGGGACTGGTCACCATGGACCGCAAGCCGGTCAATGCGCTGAGCCGCGAGATGCGCCACGCGCTGGTGGCCACCTTCGACGCCATCTCCGAGCGCACGGACATCCGCTGCGCCGTCCTGACCGGCGCGGGCAGCGTGTTCTGTGCCGGCGCCGACCTGAAGGACCGCCCCGACGCCGATGTCGCCGGCGACTTCCTCGCGCACAACCGCATCACCCGCGAGACCGGCAACGCGATCCGCGAGTGCGCCAAGCCCGTGATCGCCGCCATCAACGGCGCGGCGCTGGGCGCCGGCTTCGGCCTGGCGGCGGCCTGCGACATCCTGTATGCCTCCGAGAACGCCACCGTGGGCATGCCCGAGATCAACGTCGGCCTGGCCGGCGGCGCCTCCATGCTCAAGACCCTGTTCGGCCGCTCCACACTGCGCCGCATGTTCTTCACTGGCCAGCGCCTGAGCGCGCACGACCTGCTGAAGCGCAACGTGGTCGACGACGTGCTGTCCGAGAAGGACCTGCTGCCCTTCACGATGGCACTGGCACGCGAGATCGCATCCAAGGCGCCGCTGGCCATCGCCTACGCCAAGCGCGCGGCCAACATGGTGGATGTCATGCCCCAGCGCGACGCCTATCGCTTCGAGCAGGAGTTCACCATGGCCCTGTCGAAGACCGAGGACGCCCGCGAAGCGCGCATGGCCTTCCTCGAGAAGCGCGCGCCCGTTTTCAAGGGACGCTGAAGCCATGCTGACCCAGGTTCAAGCCGCCCCGGGCGCCGGGCTCGACGCCTTCTTCAAGGCCGACGGCGTGGCCGTCATCGGCGCCTCCGACGACATCACCAAGATCGGCGGCCGCCCGGTGCAGCTGCTGCGCAAGTACGGCTACGCCGGTCCGATCTATCCGATCAACCCCAAGGGCGGCACCCTCCAGGGCCTGCAGGCCTACGCCTCGATCCTGGACACGCCCACGGCGCCGGAACTGGCGATCCTGGCGGTGCCGGTGGAAGCCACGCTGCAGGCGGTGCGCGACTGCGGCAGCCGCGGCGTGCGCGGCGTGATCGTGCTCACCGCGGGCTTCGCCGAGGCCGGCCCCGAAGGCGCGGCCCTGCAGGCCGAGCTGGTGCGGGTCGCGCGCAACCACGGCATGCGGCTGCTGGGCCCGAACTGCCTGGGCACCGTCAACGTGGTCGACCGGCTGGTGGGCTCGTTCTCGATCGCGCTGGAGCAGAGCCTGCCGCCGGCCGGGCAAGTGGGCATCGTCTCGCAGTCGGGCAACATCGGCAGCTTCACCATGCGCAACATGGCCGATCGCGGCCTGGGCGTGAGCCGCTTCATCGCGACCGGCAACGAGGCCGACGTGGACGTGGCCGACGGCATCGCGGCGCTGGCGCAGGACGACAGCACCCGCATCATCCTGTGCGCCATGGAAACCTGCCGCGATGCCGGCCGGCTGTTCCAGGCGCTCGACATGGCGCGCCGGCAGCACAAGCCGGTGATCGTGCTCAAGATCGGCGCCACCGAGCAAGGCCAGGCCGCCGCCGCCTCGCACACCGGCGCGCTGATGGGCTCCGACGCCGTGTTCGACGCCGTCTTCCGCCGCCACGGCGTGCTGCGCGTGCGCTCGTTCGAGGAGCTGCTCGACGTCGGCCATGCCGCCGCCCTGCTGGGCCGGCAGCGCCTGCCCGCCACCGACGCCGTGACGCTGGTGGCCGCCTCCGGCGGCTTCGGCATCATGATGGCCGACGCGATGGTGCAGGCCGGCATGACCTTGCCGCAGCTCGCCGAGACCACCCGGGCCCGGATCCGCGAGGCCGTGCCCACCGCCGGCACGAACAACCCGGTGGATGCGTCGGCCCAGATGTCGGCCCGCCCTGACATCCTGCTGAAGATGCTGAGCGCGCTGCAGGACGACGCCAACGGCAGCACGCTGGTGCTGCTGCTGGCCCTGTCGCTGTACAACCCGCGGCTGCGCGGCGTGTACCTGGAGGCGCTGTCCAAGGTCCGGGCCAGCCATCCCGATCGCCTGCTGGTCATCATCAGCCAGGGCCCGCCCGATGCGGTGGCCGAGATCAATGCGCTGGGCATCCCCGTGTTCCCGAGCATCCCGGCGGCCGCCATCGGACTGGCCGGCCTGGTCAGGCTCGGCCAGCTCGGCGCCCTGCCCGCGGCCGCCCCCTACGACGGTCCGGTCGACAGCGTGGATGCGGCCGTGTTCCGCAACGAGTTCCATGCCAAGAAGGCGCTGGCGGCGGCGGGCATCAGCGTGCCGCGCGAGGAGATCGTGGCCTCGGCCGACGAGGCCGTACGCAGCGCCCGCGCCACCGGCTACCCGGTGGTCCTCAAGATCGCCTCGGAAGACATCGCCCACAAGACCGAGATCGGCGGCGTGGCGCTGGGCCTGCAGGACGATGACGCCGTGCGCCAGGCCTACGACCGCCTCCTGGCCAACGCCCGGCAGCACGCGCCCGAGGCACGGCTGGACGGCGTGCTGGTGGCGCCGATGGTCCGCGGCGGCGTGGAGCTGATCGCCGGCGTTTCGCGCGATCCGGTGTTCGGCCCGGTGGTCATGGTCGGGCTGGGCGGCATCTATGCCGAGATCCTGAAGGATGTCGCGGTGCAGGTGGCGCCGGTCTCCGAAGAAGAAGCCCTGCGGATGATCCGCAGCCTGAAGATGTTCCCGCTGCTGGACGGCGCCCGCGGCCAGCCCAGGGCCGACGTGGCCGCCGCGGCGCGCACCGTGGCCCGGCTGTCGGACTTCGCCTGCCGCCATGCCGCCGACGTGGCCGAGATCGACATGAACCCCATCCTGGTCAAGCCGCAAGGCGAAGGCGTCCTGGTCCTGGACGCCCTGATGGTTCCCACCTCCCGCAACCGCCCTGCCCCCTGAGGCCTCTCATGCACATGGAAAAGAACCCGGCCATCCCGGACGCTGCAGCGGGCCCGGCCGTCTACCGGCAGTACGCCCGCCAGTGGCTGGGCGCCCACCTGCCCGCGCACATGCGTGCGGACAGCGTCGACTACCGCACCCCCACCCTGGACGAGTGCCGGGCCTGGGAGGCGTCGATGTACGACGCCGGCCTCGCGGGCATGACCTGGCCCAAGGCCTATGGCGGCCTCGGCCTGACGCTGCGGGAGCACCTGGTCGTCAACAAGGAAGTGGGCGCGCTGGCCATGCCGGAGAGCGTGAGCTCGATCGGCAAGGAGCTGGCGGGCCCGATCATCCAGACCGTGGGCACGGAAGAACAGAAGCAGCTGTTCCTGCCGCGCATCCTCGCCATGCGCGACTACTGGTGCCAGGGCTTCTCCGAGCCCGACGCGGGCTCGGACCTGGCGCGCCTGCGTACCAAGGCCGTGCCGGAAGGCGACGCCTGGCGCATCAACGGCCAGAAGATCTGGACCAGCGGCGCCGCCAAGGCGCGCTACTGCCTGCTGCTGACCCGCACCGGCACGGTGGCCGACAAGCACCGCGGCCTGCTGATGTTCGCCGTGCCCATGGACACGCCCGGCATCCGGGTGGTGCCGATCAAGTCGATCGATGGCAAGGTGTCCTTTGCCGAGGTCTTCTTCGACAACGTCGTGGTGCCCGACAGTGCGCGCCTGGGCGCACCGGACGAGGGCTGGAACGCGGCCATCCGCGTGCTGTCCATCGAGCGCGCGACCAACCGCATGTACCGTGCATGGCGCTTCGACTGCGAACTGCGCCAGCTGGTCGCCGCCTGCAAGTCCGATCCGCAGTTGTCGAGGCTGCTGGATGACGGCAGCTACCAGCGCCGCATCGGCGACGTGGTGGGCGAGATCGATGCGCTCAAGGGCCTGGTCGAGCAGACCGTGAACCGGATGATGGCCGGCGACAAGATCGGTGCCCGGGGTTCGCTCACCAAGCTGTATTGGTCCGAGTGCCACCAGGCCTTCGCAGGGCTGGCGCTCGCGCTCGTGTCGCACGTGAACCCGCGCTCCAGCGCGCTGGCGCAGCGCGCGCGCAAGCACTTCACCACGGCCTATTTCTATGCGCGTGCCGAGACCATCTACGCCGGCACCACCGAAGTGCAGCTGGACATCATCGCCCAGCGCATCATGAATCTTCCGAAGGACCTCTGAGATGACCATGCCGGACAACGATCTCAAGCCCGAAGAGTTCGCCCAGGCCGCGGCCGAGGCGATCCAGGATGCGCAGACCCGCGACTTCCGCGACGCCGCCCGGGTGCTGGCCGCCGCGGGTCTGTGCGGCGTCTGCGCGCAGGAGGACGCCGGCGGGCTGGCACTGGGCATCGCGTTCGCGCTGCCCATCGCGACCGAGGCGGGCAAGCTGCGCCTGCACTGGCCGCTGCTCGAAAACCTCCTGGTCGCAAAGGCGCTGGGCGACTCGCCCCTGGCGGCCCAGCTGGCCAGCGGCGAACGCGTCGCCACCTGGGCGCTGCAGGGCAGCCTGCAGGACGGGCTGGCCGGCCAGGCGCGTGGCGCCAGGGACTGCGACTGGGTGCTGGTGGCCGATGGCCGGGGCGGCGGCGCCCTGCTGGACGTGCGAAGCATCGAGATCCAGGAGGACGAGGCGCTGGACCCGGAGCATCCCCAATCCTGGCTGGTGCTGGACGATGCCGAAGTGCTGGCGCAGCTGGATGCCGCGGCCTTCGCCGCCCTGCAGCGCGACAGCCACATCCTGATCGCCGGCTTCGTCAACGGTGCGGCCGAGGCGGCCCTGGCCACCACGGCCGGCTACATGTCGACCCGTGTGCAGTTCGGGCGCCCGCTGTCGGCGAAGCAGGCCGTGCGCCACCTGCTGGCCCGCATGCGGCTGCAGCAGGAGGCCTCCAGCGCCGGCATCCAGCGCGTGCTCGACACCGACGAATACGGCCGCGTGCGCGAGACGCGGCCGGTGCTGGCCAATGCCCTGGCGAGTGCGGCCTTCGTGCTGGAGAAATCGATTCATCTACACGGCGGCATGGGCTTCACCTGGGAAGTGCCGCTGCACTACGCCCTGCGCGAAGTGCGCAAGTTCGATGCCGCCTTCGGCTCGGGCGCGCTGGCCAGCCAGGTCGGCCGCGACTTCATCCAGTCAGTGTGAAACAAGGAATGCGAATGAACCAGGATCTGCTCGGCCGCGTGGCCCTCATCACGGGCGCCGGCGCCGGCATCGGCCGCGAAACCGCGCTGCAGATGGCCGCCCGCGGCGCCATCGTCTGCGTCAACGACCTCAAGGAAGAACTGGTCATGCCGGTGGTGGACGAGATCCGCTCGCGCGGCGGCCAGGCCCATGCCGTGGTGCAGAACATCGCCAGCCGCGAAGGCATCCGCGAGGCCATCCAGCGCGCGCATGCGCTGGGCGGGCGCTTCGACATCCTGGTGAACAACGCCGCCTGGGTGCGCTACCAGGCCATCCCCGAGATCATGTCCGAGACGGTGGAACGCATGCTGGACGTGGGCTTCAAGTCCGTCATCTGGAGCCTGCAGGAGGCGGTGGCCCTGATGGACCCCGAGCGCGGCGGCGCGATAGTGAACGTGGCCTCGGTGGCGGCGCTGCGCTCGGCCGCCAACTCGGTGGTCTATTCCGGCATCAAGGCGGGCATCCTGGGCATCACCCGCGCCGCGGCCGCCGAGCTGGGCCCGCGCAACATCCGCGTCAATGCCGTCTGCCCTTCGGCCGTTCCGACCGAAGGCACGCAGCGCAACCGCAATGCCGAGCGCGACGCCAACCGCATTGCCCGCACGCCGATGGGCCGCCTGGGCACGGTGGAGGACATCGCCCGCAGCATCTGCTTCCTGGCCAGCGACGATGCGACCTTCATCACGGCCCAGGCGCTGGTGGTGGATGGCGGCATCACGCTGACCAACATCTGAGACGCGGGCGGTGGCGCGGATGCAGACCGTCCTGATCACCGGTTCGGCTTCCGGCATCGGACGAGACACCGCACGGCTGTTCGCCGGCGCGGGCTGGCAATGCGTGCTGGTCGACCACAACGCACCGGCCTTGCAGCAGCTGGGTCGCAGCCTGCCAGCGCCGGCCTCGGCCCCGCACCGCCTGCGCGCCGTCGACCTGACCGACCCGGTGCAGATCGCATCCCTCGGCGATGACACTCCCCGGCTGGATGCGATCCTCAACAACGCCGGCATGTCGGACGCCTCCAACACGCCGCTGGCCGAACAGGACGCGGCACAGGTCGCACGCCTGCTGGCGCTCAACCTGGCGGCGCCAGCGGCGGTGGTCGATGCCTGCGGACCGCTGCTGAAGCCGGGCGCGCGCATCGTGAACGTCGCATCGGGCGCCGGCCTGCATGCCATTCCCTGGCGCGGCGCCTACAGCCCGAGCAAGGCGGGGCTCATCGCCCAGAGCCTGGCCCTGGCGCAAGCGCGTCCCGACCTGTGCGTGACGGTGCTGGCGCCGGGATTCGTCCGCACCGAACTGGTGGATGGACTGATCCAGGCCGGCCGCCTCAAGCCCGAGGGCGCCCTGGGCAAGATCCCGCTCGGCCGCATGGCCGCGCCCGAAGAGATGGCGCAGGCGCTGTACTTCCTGGCCAGCGCCGGCGCGGCGCCGTTGCGCGGCCAGATCCTGGCCGTCAATGGCGGCTCGTCGGTCTATGGCGGCAGCCAGCCCTTGCCGCCCGCGACACTGCAGCCGCAGCCGCTGGACACGCCCCTGCAACTGGAGGTCTGCGGCGGCGAGGGCGAAGCCTGGCAAGGGGTGGCGCCGACCGCGGCCGCGCAGCCGCACTATGCGGCCTGCCTCGATCTGTCGCCGCTGCACTGCGCGTCGGCCGGCGTGCTGCAAGCCGTGCATGCGGCCGCCGCACGTTTCGCGGCGCGCCACACGCAGCAGGCCAGCCTGACCCTGCTGTTGCCCTCGGCACCGCCGCGCCGCTGGCAGGATGCCGGCGACGGGGCCGCGGCCCGCATGCTGGTTTCGACCCTCGCTTGCGAGTGGGGCAGCCGCGCCCTGCGCATCAATGCGCTGGAAGTGCCGGGCGGCGTCGATCCGCAGACGCTGCATCCGCTGCTGCGCTTCGTCTGCGGATCGGCCGCGCAGTACCTGACCGGTCAAACGCTGGTCTGCGGCGCAGACGCGCCAGGGACACCGCGATGAGCGATCCCGAACGCGCGCGGATCAAGGCGTACTTCATGGCCGAGCGCGGCTACTGGCGCCCCTGGACCGAGACCATGCTCGACGCCTGTCCCGGCTTCGTGCAGCACTACGCGCGCTACGCCGGCTATCCGGCGCGCTCGGGGCCGCTGAGCGAACGCATGGTGGAGTTGATCTACGTGGCCCTCGACACGTCGTCGTCGCATTTGTTCGAGGCCGGCCTGCACACCCACATGAAACGTGCGCTCGAGGTCGGCGCGAGCCGGGCCGACATCTTCGACGTGCTGCACCTGGTGGCCGTGCAGGGCATCGCCCGCGTGGGCCAGGCCGTCGACATCCTGGGCGAGTTCATCGACCTCGGCGGCGTGCCGGCCATCGATGAAAAGCTGCAGGCCCGCATCGACAGGCTCGGTGCCGCGCACGCCCTCGCCCTGCGCGGTGTGGCACGGCTCGACCCCGGCTATGCCGAGGTGCTGCTCGACTTCGTCGAGCAAGGCGGCCCCGGCACCGGGCTGAGCCCGGCGGAGCGCAGCCTGGTGCAGCTGGCGTTGCATGCATGCTTCACGGCCTTCGACGCGGATGCAGTCCGGCGGATCGTGCCCATGGCCCTGTCGCAAGGCCTGGCAGCCGCCGAACTGCTGCAAGCCATCCAGTTGGGGGCGCATCTGGCGGTGCATGGCAGCGCACTGGGCGCCAACGTCTACCGGCAAGTGTCGGGAACGGTTGCAGAGTGAAGGAGGCAGTGCCCCGCGCGTTCAGTCCTTGCTGAATGCCCGCGCTGCTTCCGCCGTGTCCAGTGCTTCGCGAAGCAGCTTGATTTTTCCTCCCTCGGCAATCAGCAAGCCGGCATAGGTTTGCCGGTAGAGCTTGCCGGTGTCGATCACGTGTGCCTCGACGGCGTATTCGCCGAACACCCTGTCGGGCGTGTCGATCCACAACTTGAAGTCCTTGAATCGGAAGTCCGGTATTTTCGCCAGCAGCCCGGAGATCAGCTTCTCAATGGCCGCTCGCCCCTGGGCGTGCGCCTTGACCGTTGGAAGTTCGAGTACGCCGTCCTCCGCAAAGAGGGCTGCGGCTGCGGCCGGGGTGCGGATGCTGGCTTGATAGGCCTCAAGCAATTCGAGAGCGGTCTTCATGATTGCGGCCTTAGACCTGGGCCATGCCGCCATCGGCGAAGAGCTCGATGCCGTTGATGAAGGACGAGTCGTCCGAGGCGAGGAAGACCGCTGCCTTGGCCACGTCGTCGGGTTGCCCGATGCGCCCGACGGGGATTTGCGAGGTCAGGTAGTCGAGCAGCCCTTGCTGCTGTGTTGTGTCCGGCCCGGCGAGTTCGACCAGGCCCGGCGTGTGGATCGGTCCTGGCGACAGCGTGTTGACGCGGATCGCACGGCCTTTGAGGTCCAGCACCCAGCTGCGGGCGAGGTTCCGGACCGCTGCCTTGGTGGCGCTGTAGATGCTGAAGTTCGCGGTGCCCGAGATGCCGGTCGTCGAGCCGGCCAGGATGACGGACGCACCGTTTGCCGCCTTGTCGAGCAGCGGCAACGCCTTCTGCACCGTGAACACCACACCTTTGACATTGCGATCGAAGGTCTGGTCGAAGTGTGCCTCGGTGATCGCGCCCAGCGGCAGCATCTCGCCGCCGCCTGCGTTGGCGTACAGCACGTCGATGCGGCCGTGCTGCGAGCTGACCGTCTCGTACAGGCGATCCAGGTCGTCGAGCTGGGTCGAGTCGGCCTGCACACCGGTCGCCTTGACGCCGATGGCGGCTACCGCCGCGTCGAGCTCGGCCTGGCGGCGGCCCGTGATGTAGACGAATGCGCCTTCCGACGCGAAGGCCTTGGCGGCGGCAAGGCCGATGCCGGTTGTGCCGCCTGTGATGACTGCGACCTTTTCAGAGAGTTTGTTGCCCATGTCTTGCTCCGATGTGTTGAGGTGAGCCAAGCTTATTGAGTTCACACGAATGAATAAATATGACAATCTTGACTTCTTAATTCATACATCTGAATAATCAGTCCCGCCATGGATCAACTGCTTGCCTTGCGCGTCTTCGTGCGGATCGCCGAGTCGGGCACGTTCTCGAAGGCTGCCGATTCGATGAACATTCCGCGCCCGACGGTGACCAAGCTCGTGCAAGACCTCGAGCGCCACCTCGCCACCAAGCTGCTGCATCGGACGACCCGGCGGGTCAGCGTGACGCCGGAGGGCGCGGCCTACTACGAGCGCGCCACGCGCCTCATCGGCGACCTCGACGAGATGGACGAAAGCGCCAGTCGCGCACGGGCTCAGCCGCGCGGCCGCATCCGCGTCGACGTCGGTTCGGTGCTGGCCAACATGATCCTGATCCCGGCGCTGCCGGGCTTTCGTGCGCGCCATCCGGACCTGCACATCGACCTGGGTGTCAGCGACCGGCCGATCGACCTGATCGGCGAAGGGGTCGACTGCGTGATTCGCGGCGGCGCACTGGCCGACACATCGCTCGTCGCGCGACGCATCGCCGACCTCGATTGGGTCACCTGCGCGAGCCCCCTGTACCTCGGCGCGCGCGGCGTCCCGAAGCATCCGTCAGAGCTGCTGCCCCGCGAGCCGGCGTCGGAGCAAGACGCGCGCGTGCCGGGCCACGCCATCGCCGGCTACTTCTCGTCACTCACCGGCCGGGCCTTCCCGCTCGAGTTCCGCAAGGGCGACGAGCAGATCCTGGTGCAAGGGCAGGTGGTCGTCGCGGTCAACGAGAGCACGGCCCACCTGAGCGCGCTGCTCGCGGGCGTCGGCCTGGGGCAGGCCTTCAAGTTCATGGTCTCCCCGCACCTCCAGAGCGGAAGGCTTCGCACCGTGCTCGACGACTGGCGGCGTCCGCGACAACCGCTTCACGTGGTCTATCCGAGCAACCGGCATCTGAGCGCCAAGACGCGGCTGTTCGTCGACTGGGTGGCGGAGGTGTTTGCGCCGTTCGACGACCGCTGAGACAGGTTGGGCTTTCTCCGGAGTCCAGCCGAATGGCCGCCGCCATCGTGTGGGCGGCGCGCGACAAGATGCCAAGGCTTGTGCATTGCGTGTGAAATTGCTCGCGCGCCACCGCCGCGCGCACCGCACAATTTCGACATGTCCAGCCATCGCCTACCGCCACTGTATCGCCACGCCTGGTGGCTGCCGG
This sequence comes from Variovorax sp. J31P207, assembly GCF_030316965.1. Taxonomy (NCBI): domain Bacteria; kingdom Pseudomonadati; phylum Pseudomonadota; class Betaproteobacteria; order Burkholderiales; family Comamonadaceae; genus Variovorax; species Variovorax sp. J31P207. The sequence continues at coordinate 593,372 of NZ_JASZYN010000002.1, read as the reverse complement.
GCGCGTGCTCTGCCCTTGCGGCGGCCTTGGCGGCTGCTGCGTTTCATCCGAGCGAGAGCCTCCTGCTGGCTGTCGCGATCCTTTGCGCCCTCCCCTGGTCGCTGGCCCTTCTGCTCCTCGACCTCAGCCATGGATTCGCAGATCGTGCGGCACTGGTCGTCTCGCTGGGCCTGTTCGCGAACGCGATTCTGATCTGGGTAGTCACGGCACTCCTGCGTGCGCGCTTGCTCCACCGTCATCTGAACGAGTCCTGAGTCGTCGCGGCGCCATTCATGCGCTGGGACTGTCTACCAGGGCAGCCATGGAACGCCTTCTGCGGCGATTGCCCTCTTTCGCCCGGCGGCGGCCAAAGACTCAGTTCGGCCACGAGCGGACTCTCATGACCGCCGGCTGAATCGGATACAACATCCGTATGCATCAAGTCGCACAGCCAGACCGCCGGTCGGCCGAGCACCACGGGCTCGTCATCATCGAGGGAATCATGGGCTCCGGCAAGTCGACAACCATGAGGTTCGTCGCGAAAGCGCTGGAAGATGCAGGACGGCCGGTACTTGCTGTTCACGAGCGCACCGACCCTCACCCCGTCCGCGCGACCGATGATCTCCCGCACTGGTTCGAACCGTGGCGAGAATCCACGGCTGAACAGCTGGCGGTCCGTGCAATTTCGAAGTGGCGCTCGTTTGCGCAAACGGTTCGACTCGGCCCTTCTGTGCCCGTGCTAGACGGCCAGCTCTTTCACGGCGACCTTACCAATCTCTTCCTGATGGAGGCGAGCTTCGATGAACTCGCGGCGTACTGCGAGAGCTTGACTCAGCTCGTCGGGCCATTGCAACCGCTCGTCGTCTACCTGCGTCAGGAGAACGTGGAGCGCGCCGTGCGCACCGTTTGCGCAGAGCGGGGGGAGGCCTGGGTGAAGTATCAGGTCGATTGGAAGTTGAAGGGACCGTACGCGGTGCGCCGAATCCTGGTTGGTCTCGAAGGCCTCATCGCGCTGTACCAGGACTACCGACGCATGACGGACGCGCTGTTCGACCGATTGACGCTGGACAAGATGGTCATCGAGAACTCGGAGCGGCACTGGGCGCGGTACAACCAGCGGGTTCTCGAACGACTCGGTCTTGAAGGCGTACCAAGCGCCAGTTGAGGTGCGTGTTCATGGACAGAATCCGGCCAACAGCACAAGTTTGCATGCGCCACCCCATTTCCAATCCAGGAACAAGGTCCCCATGTTCATTGTCACTCTGACGTACATCCGTCCGCCCGAGGAGCTTGACGCGCCCATGTCCCAGCATGTCGGCTGGTTGAAGAAGCACTATGACAGCGGCCGCCCCGCCCGGCCAACTCCGGACATTCGCAAGTGGTGCCCAGTTCGCCAAGAACGAGCAAGGTTCGTTGCGGGTAAGCCGCGTCCTTCTTCTTGAGGAGACCTTCCGCCGCAAGGTGCCACTCGCTATGGCAGGATTCGGTATCGCTTCTTCGGCCGAGGCGTCTTCCCGACGGTCCCAGGATGACAGTTCGCCCAGGTCGAGTCGTAGCCACGGACGTGCAGAGGGGATCACATGAACGTCGACGAGTTCGTCAAGGTAACCGAGGCCCTCACAAAGCTGTTGGGCGTTTCTATATGGCCAATTGTTCTGGTGATTGTGCTCGTGAAGTTCTCGCCGGCGCTGAAAGAGTTCTTCTACGGTCTGGGTGAGTTTTCGTTCAAAGGAGGAGGTTTTGAGGCAACCGCAAAGAGAAAGCAAGCCGAAGCATCTGCAGCCCTTGTCGCCGCATCCGTCGCTCGCCCTGATGCCGGAACGACACCTGAGTCAGCTGCGAGGAACGCAAGGGAAGCGGCGGCTGTTGTTGCGGACACCGTCAATGCTCGAGTCATCCGTCGTGCCAGTTCCGCAACCGTGCTCTGGGTCGACGACCGGCCGAGCAACAACATCTTCGAGCGCCAGTCGCTGGAGGCTTTGGGCATCTCTTTTGTGCTCGCGACTTCGACCGAGGAGGCCCTCACGCTGGTGTCGAAGCAGCACTTCGACGCAATCATCTCTGATATGGGACGGCCTCCAGACCCCCGCGCGGGATACACCCTCTTGGAAAAGCTTCGCAGTTCAGGCAACCAAACGCCATTCGTCATCTACGCAGGCTCAAATGCTCCTGACCATAAGGCGGAAGCTCGCAGCCGCGGAGCCATTGGCTCGACAAATCGGGCGACCGAGCTGTTCGAGTACGTTCTTGCTGCCCTCAATGGAAAGCACTGACCTTCTCCGCGGTACGGCATAGTTCGGCCACGAGCGGTCGTCCCGTCCAGCTTCAAAGCAGAATTCATTCGGAAGGACCCGCCGCTTCGATCTCGACTGCGCACGAGGAGGCGGCAGCACATGCTCCGGCTTTCCGTCAACATCTCCACTGAGGACGCGTTCGAGGAATTGGGATGCTACTGTTGAACGATGCAGCGACGACTGTTTGCGACCGCGGTGCCGCACGTTGGAGGCGGCAACGTGCATCAGGGAAGGACAGATTTGCTCAACCAGAGAGGAAATCATGCGCCCCTCAGCCATCGTGCTTGCAGCAATGTCTGCAGCCACCCTGTTCGCGCCATTTAGTGCCACGGGCCAGAGCAATCCATACAACGGCAGCTGGCACGCCACCTTCAAGGGCTTCAGTGGCGCGAACCGTGATGGAACTGTCATCATCGCCGATGAGGGTGGTTCCTGGGACATGAACATCACCAACTCAAGCAACCCTTGCATTGGGAGAAAGTTCCCGATTGCCGTTCAGAAGGCAACCGCCGAGGAATTGGAGTTTACGGTGAATGGTTCTAAGACTTTGGTCGGCTGTCCGGACACACAGTTGACCTTCGGGCTATCGACGCCTCAACGCTCAAAGGAATGGTGAACGGGAACGAATTCACCCTGAAGAAGAAGTAGCCTGGGACCTGAGCCGATTCCAAGGAGCCTCCGCGTGAGAGGGGCGCCCGAGGGGCGAAAATCGGCTGCGGTCCTTCGGACGTGCCGCAGAATTGATAAGCAGACATTCGCGGCGCGGGGACAACAGTTCCGTCCTGAGGTAGGAATGCGCAGTCCGAAGCGCGTGCACACAAACAGGCATATGTGAACAATCGGCGGAATGCCCGGCCCAGCGCCCCTTTCGTTCAATTTTGTGCTCTTCGTCGCCATTGCTGCACTGGCCGGGCTGGCCATATCGCTCGTCGTTGGCCTCCTTATTGGGGCGGCGCTCCTGCCACGCGGCCATCCCGCGGCAGACCGCCTTCGTCAAATCGCTGGCAAGTTGCCTCGGTTTGCGCTCGCAGCCCTGGTCTGGATTCCTACCGTTGCGTTCGTCGGCGTCGTCGCCTTTTTCGCCCTTGTATAAGAACGCGCGATTTGGCCTGGACCAGTCACTCGTCTCCACCTGCTGGATTCAACAACCATGAGCCAACCCTGGACCTTCGCGGACGTCGGCGCTGGACATCCGTACCAGCCATGAAGTGCAGTCAATGTTCCAGCGTCGTTAGAGTTCTCTCCCCTGAGTGGCAAAGGCAACGCGAGGAGAGCGAGAAGACATGTCCATCGTGTGGCGCGGCGGTTGAGGTTGTTTTCGGCGGAATCAAGTTCGCCAAATGGCTCCTCGTGTCGGGCGCAATCGTGGCCGCCATATCGTTCGCCATGAGGGGGTCGGCGGTTCTGGCTGTGTTTCACGGATTCATGGTTGGAGTTTTCGTTGCGCTGTTTCCGAGCATCGAACTACGGCCACGGAAGCGCTTCAATTCAGGAATACGTCATGCACTGAATCGCCCGCGCGCCCTCCCAAGCTGGCTCAGTCCACCGGACTGGCTCAAGCTTGTCGGCGGGGCGACGTGGGCCGTTTGTGCGAAGCTGCTTTTGCTCGCCGCCATCGCATTGAGCGTCCCGCCTCCATGGTCGGGAATCTTGCTCGTCGTTCTGGGCGCCTTTGGAACCTTGCCGTGGGCGCCTTCCCCTGGCGCATCAAACGCCGCGAAGTTCGGCGCAGTTTGTCAATTCGTAGCAGGTCTTGCGATTCTTGTCCGCTACTAGGCCTACCTGCTCGCCCGACCGCAACCGCCGACGGTGGGATGCGGGCTTCCGGAGCGTGTGCGCACTGACCATGTGGCAGGCAAAAATCGGCCACGAACAGACATTCACGACTCAAGTTCAAGTCGTCCGATAGCCGACATTCGGGAGCGAACGGAACGCTCCTCGTCGTGTCTCGATTCGGCGAATCCAGGTGATGGCATGCTGGGCGGCTGCAATTCCTGTCGCCTCGGCAAGCAGCCTCTCCCGTGTGTTGCGATCAACATCCAGCAGCATGGCCCTCTGTGCAAGCAGCACACTGCGAAACAGATTCTCTCCGCTACGATCCATGCGCCCGAGGTGCAGGTCCAACTCCGCCAAGGCTTCGTCGCTGCGGCCCATTTCGACCAGCAGATCCGCCCTGAGGCTCGCGAACCAGGATTGCCAGTTCTCAAACCCCGTAGCCTGCCACAGGCGGATTCCGGCTTCCATGTCGTCCAGCCCGGCAGCGGTTTGTCCGTCGCGCGCCGTCGCCCAGCCACGCGAGATGCGGGCCAACCCCATGAATTCCGAGAATCCCGTCTGCGTGCAGAAGTCAATGCACTGTTGCGCGAACGTCCGCGCGACGCCCGGCTGGTTGCGCAATACCGCGATGGAGCAATTGGCAGCCATCGAAAAGCCCAGCGTGTGCGGCTGGTTCGCACGGGCGGCCAGTTCATGGGCGTCCCGGACGTGCCGGCCTGCAAGTTCTTCGTCGCCGGTGATCAGGGTGGCGAGCGCGAGGTAGAAGCGGCCGAACACGCCGAAGTCCATCAGGTAGACCGGGTAGAGCGAGGCATCGCGCTGCGGGTCGTAGCAGGCCACCGAGCGTTCCAGGTGTGCGCGCGCTGCACGGACGTCGCCCAGGCTCAGCTTGATCATGCCGCTCATGTTGTGCGCGGCGATCGTGGCTTCGGCGTCGTCGCGCCTGAGGTCGGCGACTTTCAACAGATCTTCGGCAAGCCATCGCGCGGTCTCGAGTTCGGCGCGGCCCCAGTGATAGAGGCAAAGGCCGTAGGTCACCGGGAACTGGCGCGGCGCGCCGGGCAGCTCATGACACAACGTGAATGCGCGTTGCTGCACATCCCTGAAAGCTTCGCTGCCAGGGCCGGTCAACACCATGGTGGTGGGCCCGAGTGTGGACAGGAGAGACAGCTCCGCTTCGCTGCGCTCGTGGCCGGCTGGCGCAGCGGCCAGCACGGAGACCCCTTCCGACAGGTGCGCGGCCGCCTCGCGAGGGGCGCCCCGTCGCAGGGCCTGCTCGCCCGCCCGGAGGAAATAGCGGCCCGCTTCGAGCGGCCTGAGCGCGCGCGACAGGTGGCGCGCAGCGACTTCGGGCTGGCGTTCGATGATTTCGGTGAATTCGCTCGTCAGCAAGTCCGCGAGCCGCCCGTGCAGGATGGCGCGAGTCTTGACGATTATCGAGCCGTAGGCCGCGTCTTCGATCAATGCGTGCTTGAAGGAGAATCGCTCGCCCTGGACATCGACCCGCAGCAGCAGGCCGGCACGCAGCATCGCGTGGAGTGCCTCGTTGAAGGCGGCCGGGTCCATGCCTGCCGCGCCGTACAGCAAGCGTCGGCTGAACTCGTGCCCGATCACCGCTGCGACCTGGGCCAGCCACTTGCCACTGCCCAGGCGATCGAGGCGCTCCATCAGTAGGTCCATCAGCGTGTCGGGGACTTCCGGCGGCCGAGCGATGGCATCGCATCGGCGGCCGCGGGAGTCCAGAAGCATGCGCGTCATTTCCTCGAGGAACAGGGGCACACCGTCGCTCCTGCGGATGATCGTTTCGATGTCCGCTGTAGACAACGCCATGCTGGCCGCCATGTTTGTCACCACTTCGCGCGACGCCTGCTCGTCGAGTCGCCCAAGGCGGATGAGCGAAGGCTGCGCCGCGAGTTCGCAAGGGCGTTCGGGCCTGCTGGTCAGCACCACGAGCATCGGCGCACGCTGTGCGCCAGCCAACAGTTGGTCAAGCAGGGCGAACGATGTCGGGTCCATCCAATGCAGATCCTCCACGATGAGAAGCAAGGGGGCCTTCTCGGTGGCGAGTCCCATGAAGTACCGGCACAGCACGTTTCGCGTCATCTGCAGTTGCATCGCGGCCGGCAGGTCGAGCGGTGGGTTGCCACTGGCGCCGTCGACCTCCACCAAAGAGGCGATGAGTCTGCGATCCAACTCGGCGCCTATGCCGGCGACGGCCAACTGGGCGTCCAGCTTCTCGACATGCAACGCCGGCGAGTCTGCCCGCGCGAAACCCGCCGCCCGCACGAGGTGTTGAACCACGGGCCGCAATATGCTGTTGGAATGGAACGGCGAGCATTGCAGGCGAACCGTCGTGTGAGCCACGGAGGCGATCTGCTGGTCGAACCCCGAAGCCAATCGCGACTTCCCGAGGCCGGGTTCGGCAACCACCAATACGCTCTCAATGCGGCGGTTCGTCGTGGCCATGTTCCAGCGCGCCTTGAGGCGCGCGATATCGGCTTCGCGACCCACCAGCGGGATCTTCGTGTCATGGCCCCGCCAAGCCGAACGGCCGTCAGGGTCGCCCGCGCCCGTGACCGCGGTGAGTCGCACAGGCTCGTCGAACCCCTTGAGCTCGAAGTCGCCGAGGTCCTGGTACTCGAACTGGGCGCCTGCAATGCGGCGCGTGCCGGGCGCGATGGTGACCTGCCCCGGACGCGCCACCGCCTGTATGCGAGCCGCGAGATTGGGCGTGCTTCCGGCGATCGCGAGGCCCTCCCTTGCTCCCACCGCGACGAGGCCGGTCGCAATGCCGACGCGCACTTGCACTGGCGTCGCGATGCCGCAGGTGTGATGCAGCCGCCCGGCTTCTTCGACGATGGCCAGGCCCGCATGCACCGCGCGCACCGCGTCGTCTTCGCTTGCGAGTGGATAGCCGAAATAGACATCGGCGCCGTCGCCGACGATCCGAGCGACGTGACCTCCGAAGCTCCGCGCGACGCGACCCATCAGGTCGCCGAATGCAGACAGCACGTCCAGCACGTCCTCCGGGTCGAGCCGTTCCGCCAGGCTTGTCGAGCCGACCACGTCGCAGAAGAGCACCGTCATCTGGCGGCGCGTCACACGCGAGGACCCGCTCGCGGGCGTCCGCCGGTCGGTGCCTGGTTCGGACACGACGTCATGCGATTCCATGGCGATGCTCCTTGGCAGGGCGCCGGCCTATGGACTGGCTGCCGTGAAGTGTTCCCGCAGCAACTGCTGGACGACCTTTTCGCCCAGCGCGCGGCCATGCACGGTCGCGGTGCGGAAATGCATGCCTCCATGGATGCGAGCCTGTTGCACGTTCTCGCTCATCGCTTCCACCGAATCAAACGGATGCGTGGTTCCGGTCACGGTGCTGTTGAAAGTGAATTGGACGCGGCTCGTTCCAAATGCCTGGCGAAGAGCCTCTCCCAGGGCGCCGGCGTTGCATGCATGCGCTGCGGGGTATTCGGGGTGATTGGGCGTGGTCACCACCGGCGTCCATTGCGGGTCCGGCTCGGTCGCTGCATTGCCGTCTGTTTCAGCCAGCCTGATGGCGGTTGTCGGACGCCAGAAATTGAAGTGATACTTCGATTCGAAGCACGCGGTGCTGGCGTCGGCCAGCGCAACCCAGAGCAACGCCATCAGCCTGGCGTTCTCTACCAGGGTCGGCTTGCTGGTGGCGAACTGGCGCAGGTTGCGTGTCCAGAACAGCGGGGGCGCCTCCGTGTGGAAGCGTGCGTTCTCGGTCTGTGCATCGGTGCGTTGCGTGCTGCTGGCGCTTCCCATGGTTCGGGTTTCGCCCACATCGGCAGCGTATGCAGCGCTGTCGAGCGCCGGCGGACCGCTTGCGCGAAACTGGTCGGCGGCCCTGAGCGAGAACGGGCGCAGGTAAGGGCGCGTCAAGCCCACCGGATTGACGCCTCGGAACTGCCCGGGGGCTGTGCCTGGCACGTAGGCCGGAACCGGCGTCCAGCGGCCGTCATTGGCCCGCTGCGCCAGGACCTTGCGGGCGACTTCCGCTCCGAATTGCAGGGCCGCTTGTGCGTCCGAATCCGCGGCGGCAAGCGCTGCGTCGTTCGTGGGTTGGTACTTGGCGGAACGCGATGGGAACAGCGTCGACAGAACGGTGTACGCCGCGCCATGCACGGCATAGTCCTGGGACAGCGAGCCGCGTGCGGGATCGTCCGGCATGGTCACCATGAATGGGCGGTAGGCTTTCGTGATGGCGGCGAGCGCGTCATAGATGGCCACATTCAACGTCGCCATGTCGGCGTCGTAGAGGGGCTGACGCTCTTCGGGTGTGCCGCTCGTGGCGGCCGGCACCGTGACCGTGTCGGCGGCCACCTTGTTCCAGAGGTCGACCGTGTTGGTACCCAGCGAGGTGATGGTGACGGGCTTGTCTTGTGCGGCCGGAACGAAGGCCGGGCCCCCGCCTCCCCCACCGCATGCCACCACGCCGGCCGTCGAGATGCTGATGGCCGCCACCAGCGCACGGAGATTGTCTCTGCGGTTCATCGAAGGTCCCTCCTGGTTCGGGCCGGCCGCGAGCGCGGTCGCACATGGACATTGTTCAACCTTGCCCTGAAGGCCGCTCGCGTTTGCGACGAACGCGGCGAAGGCATGACGAATGCGCCGCTACATCGATCGAAACAGGTGCTCATGTGCCTCGCTCACAGCCAATGTCTCGCTGCGCTGCTTGAGCTTGAGGTGCACATGGCCTCTGAAGTCCCTGGATACGCCGGCGATTGCGTTGGCATTGACGATCGTCGAACGGTGAACCAGCCAGAACTGCGAAGGGTCGAGTTGCTCCAGCAATTCCTTGAGTGAGCGGCGGATCAGCGACTCACCATCGGCCGTGATCACCAAGGTGTACTTCGATTCGGCCCTGAAGTAGCAGATCTCGTCGACAGTAATGATCCTGACGTCCTGGCCCTGCGATGCATTGATCCATCGCAGGTGATCGCGTACCGGCCTGGCCGCTGCAAGCTCGCGCAACAGCATGTCCAGCGAAGGCGGGGCGCTGCCGAGGCGCTCCTTCACCCGCCGAATTGTCTGCGACAGGCGCGGCAGATCATAGGGTTTGAGGACATAGTCGACGGCACCTTGTTCGAACGCGGCCACGGCGTAGGCGTCGTAGGCGGTGACGAAGACGACATGGCTGCGCCCCTGGATCTGGCGCGCGATGTCGATGCCATTGAGCCCCGGCATCTCGATATCGAGGAATACGACGTCGGGCACGTGCCTGTCCAGCGCCAGCAAGGCCTCCAGGCCGTTGCCAGCACTGGCTTCGATATGCAGGTCCGGCCAGAGGTCGCGAAGATGCGCTTGCAGCTCTTCGCGCAGCACGTCCTCGTCCTCGGCGACCAGGGCGGTGTGTCGGCGCATGGCGCTCATCCAGTCTTCTTCTTGGAGTCCTCGCCCGACTTCAGTTCGACCAGAAGGGCTCGCGAATCCTTGCCCGAGATGTTCTCGACCATGTGCGTCTCCGCCTCGCTCCAAAATACGCGCCCCAGCTTGGCCTCCCTGATCTCTACCTTGCCGTCGGGCAATGTCAACCGCGCTCTCGTGTCGGATAGGACGACCGTGAGATGGGGTGGATGCGAATGCATTCCGGTGCCGCATACGCCCATGCCCGGTCGGCTGTTGAACTCGAGGACACGCAGCTTGTCGTTCTCGAATGCCACCCGGTAGGCGCGAGGTTGGATCTTTTCTGCATCCTGCGCGTGCGCGGATTCACCAATAGCCAGAGTGGGCAACAGGGCCAGCAGCATCCGCCGCATGGTGTCCACGTCGCGAAATTCCTCGGGCAGCGCATTGAGAGGGTCGTCGCTCATTTCTGGCTCCTTTCCGGGTTAATGAATCAGGACGGGTTGGCGAATCGGATCCGCCTCCGGCGCGGCCTCGATGGCATTGGGCATCGCGACGGGCGGCGTCGCGCCAGAGCGAAGCGTGAAGGTGGTCGTTTCGCTGGAGGCATCGACCTCAACGTGGATCGCGGCATCGGCCCCCCACGTCGCACGCAAGCCGGCGAGCATGCGTTCTTCCAGCAACCGTACCAAGGAAGGCTCCGCGGCCCGTTTCACCTGGATCACGATGCGCCGTGCAACCCCTTCCAGATGGGCACTTACCGACCACGCCGGGCGCGGCGAAGGGCTACCGCGCAGTTCCTCGAGCATCGGCAACAGCAGCTGTGGCGGAAATGGGATGCGCCTGATGTCCTCGCCCTGCAGGTCGATCGCCCAACGCCCTCCGCCTGGATGGAGTTCATCCTGGAGATGGGCGCTGGCGCGAAGGATGAAGCATTCCGCCTCGAGCGTGGAGCTGTTGCTGCGAAGTCCCGGCATGAGACTGCGCAGGAGCGCGACGAGCCGGTCAAGCAGGCGGTCCGCGGCCACGGGGTCATGACCGTAGCGGTCCTGAATGACTTCCATCACGTGCAAGAAGAAGCTCGGATCGATCTGTCTCTGCAGCATCTGCAGCTGGGCCTGTTCGACCGCCTTCTCGCTTTGACGACGCGCAAGTTCTGCACGCCCGAGCATGCTGCGCGTTCGGGCAGCCCGGACGCTCAGGACATAGACGGGCGTAAACGTCGCTGCGATAAGGAGTGTCTCCCACGTCGTGTATGCCCACGTGCCGATGATGTGATGCGCTTCGCATGGTGCCTCCAGGCTTGGGAACATGACACCGAGGGCCCTTAGGTAGCCAAGGCGGCAAGCCGCTGGGACAAGGACTATCGCGATCAGCACTCCCCATCCCAAGGCAAGGACGACTGCTGCAACGATCAGCCTGGATCCAAGGTGCCGCTCGGCCCACATCACGCAGAACGCCATGCCCATGCCAGTGATGAACCATTGAACAAAAACCATCGACGCTACCGACAGCCACGTTGCAAATCCAAAGCTGGAGATGGGCAATACCGCCACCTCGACGATCCACGTCGCCACGCCCCAGATCGCAGAAAGGTAAAGAGAGCGCCGCCAGCCGCCATCATCCGATCCGCTCTTCCATTGGGTCATGGCGTGGCCTCCTGGATCGAACGGGGAAGTCGGATGCTGGCGCAAACGCCGCTTGGCTTGTTGCTCTCTACCCTCAGCACCCCGGAGGCGCCATAGAGGGTGCTCAGGCGGGCGCGGATATTGGCCAAGCCCACGCCACTGCCGCCCGAGCCGCTAAAGCCGGCGCCGGTATCGCGTACGGCGACCTCGACTTCGTCGCCATGCAGCTTGGCCTGGACGCAGATCTCGCCACCGGAGGGCGACGCGGAGATTCCGTGCTTGACGGCGTTCTCCACCAAGGTCGCGATGCACAAGGAAGGAAATACGCATTCGCGTAGCTCGGCAGGCACTTCGAACGCCACCTGCAATCGTCCGGACATGCGCACCGAGACGACGGCCAGATAGGCGCGCACGAGATCCAACTCACACCCAAGCGTGGTGAACTGCCCCTGAAGCTGCTGGCGTAGTGTTGAGTGCAGGTAGTCGAGAAAGTACGCCAGGAGCCGGGCACCTTCCGCGGGCTCCGTCTGGTGCAGGCGCCGGACCGTCGCGAGCGTGTTGAAGAGGAAGTGGGGCTCGATCTGGTTGCGCAACGCCTGCAATTGGACCTGGACGAGTTGGCGGCCCAGTTGCACACGCTGAAGGTCATTCGCCTGTGCCTCCGCGCGCAAGCGACTGGTGCGCGACGCAAGGCCGAACGTGGCCACGCTACAGCCGGAGATGGCCGCCCAGCGGACCGTACGCGCTGCCACCCAGGCCGTGTCGGGCGCGGCGCTCTGGAAGCCGGCAACAACAAGGGCGACATTCCCGAAGGCAGTGCCCAAGGCCACCGCGGCCATCAGGACGCAGGCATATGCCAACGGGGATGGACACTGCAGGCGAGACGCGAGCAGCAGCGCGCCGAGAACGAACATGCCTTCGACGATGCAGTGGCCCAGGACCTCGAGCCAGCCCGCAAGCACTTCATCCCATGGCCAGTTTTCCCACACGAAGGGCTGGAACAAATACTGGGTTGACAGCAGAACAGCCACCGCCAGCGACCAGAGCGCAGCAACGCGTGGTGGCAGGCGCCATGGGTCCATGGCGCACCTAGTGGCGCAAATTCCCGGAGGCTGACTCCCCGGGATGTTGTTCAACCTGCGTCGTCAAGGGATGGGCCATGAACTTCCCTCCGTTTTGATTCTTGACGCTCGACGCGATCCTTGCCTCCCTTTGCGACGAACGCCACCATTCGGGCGACGAGCACGCAAATCCAAGCTTGGAATACCCCTGATATCTCAGGAGAGCGCCAGCTTACCGGGCAATCCTCGGGGATTCAAGGAGCGGGTGCCACGGTTCGCAAGCGACCGGCTGCAACCAGTCAGTCTGAAGCTGAAGCTGGACGCAGTGTCAGACAACCGCCACTGACGTAGACGGGCTGACCTTGCGAATTCAGCATGCCGCCAGCGAGCGCTCAGTAGAGCGCCGCGGAACTAGCTGACTCTCGAGCCACTCGCACATCGGGCTTGCGCTCTGCTCGAAGCCGACGATCGCCGAGTAGTGGTTGGCGCCCGGTTGAGGTGCGCACAGCGACAGATTGCCCGCACCGGTCCATGCGGAATGGAAAGCCGTCGACTGCCGCACGAACTCCGCACTCTCCTCACCGCCCCATGTCAGCAGAACCGGCGTGGGACAGGCGCGAATCGAAATGAGCGGCGAGTTGCGCCGGATCACGCCGTCGTCCAGCTGAATCTGCGGCTGCAGATAGCTGTGGCGCAGCGGTTCCAGGTCGTACAGGCCGCTGACCAGGACGGCGGCCCGGAACGGATCTTCGGGCAGGCCGTAGTCATCCTGCCAGCGCGTCTGCAGTGCCATGGCCGCCAGGTGGGCGCCGGCCGAGTGCCCGCCGACGGCCACGCGCGCCGGATCCCCGCCGTGCCGCTCGATGTTGCGCAGCACCCAGGCCAGTGCGGCCCGCGTCTGGCGCGTGATCTCGTCGATGCCGACCCACGGCGCCAAGGCGTAGTTCACGACCACGGTCGTGATGCCCAGCGCATGCAAGCCCAGCGCGACACAGCTGAAATCACCGGCCGAGAACGCCCGCCAGTAACCCCCGTGGATGAAGACGAAGACCGGCGCACCGGGCTTCGCCGCCGGAAAGATGTCCAGCGTCTCGGCCAAGGTCGGCCCGAAGGGAACGCCCTGCAGGCCAGGCAAGCGCTCGCGCGCCAACCGGCTCTGTTCGACGTAGTGCCGCTGGTAGGCGCCCGGGTCGCTCAGCCGGGCCGCCGGGTTGTACTCGGCGTCGATCTCTGCCTGGCTGGCGAACTGGCGGTAGAGCATGGGTGGCCTCATCACAATCCCAGGTAGGCTTGGCGGATCATCGGATCGTCGATCAATGATGCCGAAGGGCCATGACGGACCACATGGCCATCCTCCATCACGTAGGCCGTGTCGGCAATCGACAGCGCCGCATAGACGTTCTGCTCCACCATGCCGATGGTCACGCCCTGGGCACGGATCGAACGCAGCGCGGCGAACACCTCGTCCGCCATGGCCGGCGCCAGGCCCAGGCTCGGCTCGTCCAGCAGCAGAACGCGCGGCATGGACATGAGGCCGCGCGCCAACGCCAGCATCTGCTGTTCACCGCCGGACAGCAGGCCGGCCGGGGTGGCGCGCCGCTCCTTCAGCCGCGGGAAGAGCTCATACATCAGGTCCACCCGCGCCCGCCACCCCTTGCGCACGCGCGGCAGGTAGGCACCGATGCGCAGGGTCTCGGCGACCGTGAAGTCCGCAAACACCAGGCGGCCTTCGGGCACAAGCGCGATGCCGTCGTCGACGCGCTGGTGGGCGAAACGGCCGGTGACGTCGGCGCCGTCGAAGCGAATGCGGCCCGACCGCAGGCGCAACAGGCCCGCCAGCGACCGCATCAAGGTGGACTTGCCCGCGCCGTTGCTGCCGATGATGGCCGTGATCGAACCGGCGGGGATCGCGACGTCGACCTGGTCGAGCACCTGGATCTCGCCGTAGCCGGCACTGGCGCCGAGCGCCTCAAGCAGGGACGGCATGGCGTCGTTCTCCCAGGTAGGCCTTGATGACGCGAGGATCGTTGGCGATCTCTGCAGGGAGGCCCTCGACCACCTTGCGACCTTCGTGCATGACCACGATGCGATCGCTGAGGCGCATGAGTGCCTTCATCACGTGCTCGATGATGACGATGCTCAGCCCGTAGCGCTCCCGCACTTCGCGGATCAGTTCGAGCGCCGCGCCCACCTCGGTGGCATTGAGCCCGGCCAGCACCTCGTCGAGCAGCAGCAGGCGGGGCCGGGTCGCCAGCGCGCGGGCGATCTCCAGCCGCTTGCGTCCCGCCAGGTTGAGCTGCGATGCCGGCAGGTCCGCTCGATCGGCGAGCCCGGTCTCGCGCAGCAGTGCGAAGGCATGTTCGCGGGCTTCCGCAGGGGACGCGATGCGCCCGCGCCCGTACATGGCACCGACGGCCACGTTCTCCAGCACGCTCATGCCCGGAAAGGGCCGCACGATCTGGAAGGTGCGTGCCACACCCAGCGCATTGATGCGCTCCGGCGGCTGCCCCTGGATCGCCTGGCCTTCGAGCATGATCTGTCCCGACGAAGGTTTGACGTTGCCCGCGATCATGCTGAACAGCGTGGTCTTGCCCGCGCCATTGGCGCCCATCACGCCGAGGATTTCTCCCGGCATGACATCGAAGCTGACGTCGTCGACCGCCAGGTTGCCGCCGTACCGGCGAGCCAGGTTGCGCACGGAAAGAAGACTCACGCCGGCCTCCCGACAACCGCGCGACGCTTGAGCGACGCCGAACGTCGCCGGGCCCACAGGCCCGACAGTCCGGACGGCGCCAGCAGCACGAAGCCGATCAGCAGCGCGCCCAGCAGGATCATGTAGGTCTGGGGCGCCCGAGCCCACAGCAGTTCGCTCAGGAACAGGATGAACGCTGCGCCCAGGATCGGCCCGGCGGGCCGGTCGCTGCCGCCGATGATCGCCATGGTCACGATGGTGAACGAGGTGGTCGGACTGAACAGCTGCATGGGCTCGAAGTAGGTGCTGCGCAGCACGCTCAGTGCGCCGACCATGGCGGGGATCACGGCCGACACCGCGAAGGCGAGCATCTTGATCCGCGTGACGGGCACGCCGACCGTGGCCGCGGCCGTCTCGTCTTCGCGGATGGCACGCAGCGCGGCACCGAGGCGCGACCGGGTCAGCCAGACGTTGATCGCGGTGGCGGCCAGGGCCAGCCCCAGCATCGGATAGAACAGGACAACGGTGTCGGGCGTGTCGATCAGCAGTCGGCCGCCGGCACCGAGCGACGCCTCGATGGCCACCACCACGTACTTCAGGAACTCCGAGATGCCCAAGGTCAGGATCACGAAGTAGGGACCCCGCACGCGCAGCGCCGGAAAGCCCACCACCAGCGCGAGCGCCGCCGCCGCCACGCCGGCCAGCGGCAGGATCGCCACGATCGGGATCTGCTGCCAGCCCAGCGCCATGATGTAGGCGCCAAGGCCGAAGAACACCGCGTGGCCCAGCGAGATGTAGCCCGTCATGCCGGAGAACGCGACCCAGCTGCCGGCCAGTGCGATCCAGGCGCACAGTTGCGTGAGAACACCGACCCCGTAGGCACTGAGGATCAGGGGCGACAGCGCGGCAACGCCGGTCAACGACGCGGCCACGGTCAGGCCGCCCTTGTCGACGGAAGAAATGACAGTGCGTGCCATCAGTTGGCCTTTCGTCCGAACAGCCCCTGCGGCCGCACGAACAGGATGAGAATGAACAAGCCGTAGACCAGGATCGAGCGGTAGGCCGCCGAGGTCAGCGTCACGCCGTAGACCTCGACGAAGGCCAGCAGCAGGCTCCCCGCCACGGCACCGCCGAGCGAGCCGAGGCCGCCGAGGATGACCACCACGAAGGCGGCGATCGTGAAGGGAAAGCCGCCGAAGGGCGTCACGCTCTCGGTCATGCTGATCAGCGCCCCGGCCAGGCCGGCCAGCGCGAAGCCCAGGCAGAACACCACGATGTTGATGCGATCGGCGTCGATGCCGATCAGCGACGCCGCGTCGCGTTGCTGTATCAAGGCCCTGATTGCGATGCCGAAGACGCTGAAGCGCAGGAAGCACAGCGCCGCCAGCGTCGCGCCGGCACTGATGCCCAGGATCACCAGTCGATTGAGGGCGATCGACACGCTGCCCCATTGCACCAGCGTGTCCATGTAGCTGTAGCTGCGGGCGTCGGCCGTGAACACCAGCGACATCAGGTTCTGCAGGATGATCGACACGCCGAAGAAGATCAGCAGCGAGTTGGCCTCCAGCCGCGCCGCGATCGCCGTGTTGCGCACCAGCCGCTTGAAGAACAGCGTGTAGCAGGCGATGCCCAGCCCCGCCGCAAGAAGCATCGCGCCGAAGAGACCCAGCAGCGGGCTCAGCCCCAGCAGGGTGAAGCCGCTCCAGGCCACGTAGCCGCCCAGCACCATCAGGTCGCCATGGGCCACGTTGAGCAGGCGCATGGCGCCGTAGATGAGGTTCAGGCCCAGAGCTACCAGGGCGTAGGTCGATGCGAGCATCAACGCCGCCAGCAGCAGCTCGGGAGACAGTATCTGTGCCATGGAGTTCGCCGGAGCGTCGTGGGCAAGGGGGCCGGGCCTACTTCTGCCAGCCGCTCTTGGCGACGAAGGACGCGGTCTGCTGCGAAGGCGGATAGACGATCTGGCCCTTGCCCTGCTGGAACTGCAGGAACATCGCCGGTGTCAGGCGGTTCTGGACGCCGTCGAAGGCAACCGGGCCGTCGATGGTTTCGAAGGTGCCGGAGGCGATGGCGGCGCGCAGCTTGTCCTTGTCCAGGCCCGCCTTGGCCACGGCCTGCTGCAGGACCTCGGCCGACACCCAGGCCAGCGCGACGTCGAGATAGTCGGGTGCCTCGCCGTACTTGGCCTGGTAGGCGTCGAAGAAGGGCTTCGCCTTCGGCCAGGCCTTCTGGTCCGGCGACCAATGGCCCAGGGTGACGATGTTGTCCAGGTTGGCGCCGAACATCTTCGAGAAGAAGGCGATGCTGGGGCCGACCGCCACGAACTGGAAGGGCGCCCGGAGATCCTGCTCGCGGGCCTGCTTCATGTAGAGCATCGAGTCTTCAGGGTAGGACAGCGAGATCACAGCGTCAGGCGCGGCGCGCTTGATGGCCACCATGCTCGCGGTCATGTCCTTGATGCCCGGCGCGTACTCCTCGTTGTGGACCACCTTGATGCCGGCGGCCTGCACGGCAGGCACCAGGAAGCGCTTGATCTCCTGCGGAAAGGGCAGCTGGACCGTGTTGATGGCGACCGACTTCACGCCCTGCGCCTGCATCATCTTCGCCAGCTCTGCGCCCAGCGCATCCGGGATGGCGGAGGTCGGGAACCAGATGTTCTTCGCCTTGAGCGAACGAATCTGCAGCGAAGCCGCGGAGCTGCCGACCATCGGAAACTTGTAGCGCTCCAGCACGCCCACCACCGCGAAGTGGGCGGGCGAGCCCCAGGGCGACAGCAGCAGGTCGACCTTGTCGCTGGTGATCAGCTTCTCGTAGATCGCCGCGGCCTTGGCCGGGTCGGACTGGTCGTCGTAGACCACCAGCTCCACCGGCCGCCGGGTGCCCGCCACATCGAGCCCGCCGGCCGCGTTGACCTGCTCCGCCCACAGCTGGTAGGCGTTGAGCTGGCCGGCACCGGCGGCGGCGAAGGCACCGGTCTTGGCCATGCTCATGCCGATGCGCACGGGCTGGGCGGCCCAGCTGCCGGCGGCCATCGCGAGCACGAATCCCGTCGCGAACATCCGAAAGACTTTGAGTAGTTTCATCATGGAGCCCTTGAGTTGAGAAAGTGCGGTCAGTGGCGAGGTGCCACCGTTCCGGTGGGTGAACTGTTGGCGGCCTTGAAGACCTGGCCCGCGACCCATTCGTCGCCCATGGCCGAGCGGATCACCTGCGAGCGCACCGCGTCGGGCAGGCAGGTGACTTCGCCGTACAGGATCGACCAGCGCTGGCAGTGCTCGACCAGCGGACGCTCCGCCGCTTCCCAGGCTTGCAGCGCCGCGGGGATGTCACGCGGGTCCTGCGCCTGCTCTAGCGCCACGGCCATGGCCAGGCCGTTCTGCATCGCCATGCCGCCGCCCTGGCCCAGGTTGGGTGGCTGGGCATGCGCGGCATCGCCGACGATCGCCGTGCGGCCGGCCGACCAGGCGCGGCTGCGCGTCACGCTGTAGACGCCCCAGCTCAGCGTGTCGCCGATGCGTTCGATCAAGTGGGCCCAGCGCGGGAAGGCGTCGATCCAGAGCTGCCGGTTCAGCGGCAGATTGCGCGCTTCATCGTCCTGCAGGCAGGTCAATGCGAGGTAGATCTGCGTCGCATTGACCGGCGTCACCAGAAGCCGGCGGGTGCCGTTCCAGTTCTCGATGTACTTGCCGACATCCTGCGCCGCGAAGTCGCCGGGCCGGGAGGCGATCATGGTGCGCAATGCGCCCTCGCGGGTCTGCTCGTGCAGCAGCTCCAGACCCAGGCTCTGGCGCACGCGCGACCAGATGCCGTCGACGCCGACCGCCAGGTCGGCGCGCACCGTCTGTCCGTTGGCCAGCAGCAACTCGCCGCCGGCCGTGGCGCCGATGGTTTCGGCGTTGGTGACGACCTTGACGCCGGCGCGCTCGCAGGCCGACTTCAGGGAGCCCAGCAGCCGGCTTCGCAGGACCGTCAGCAGGCGCTTGTCCGAGGCGATCGGTGCCGACTCGATGATCTGGTCGCGATTGTCACGCTGCTCGAAGTGGGTGCCGTGGAACGCCCCATCGGTGGCTTCTTCATAGGCCCCCAGTGCCTCCAGCACGCGCAGGCCGTTCTCCCAGATGTAGATGCCCGAGCCGGCCGCGCGCAGCTCGGACTGGCGCTCGTAGACGGTCACATCCCAGCCGCGCTGGGCCAGGGCGGCCGCGGTGGCCAGTCCGCCGATGCCGCCGCCGGAAATGATTGCGCTTCTTGCCATGGTTGTTGTCTTTCAGGCTGTTGAATGCCGAACGGGGACCGCTCAGGCCGCTTCGACCAGGTCGAGTTCGCCGAGTGCCGACAGCGCGCGCGGCGCTGGGCGCTTCGCGTACCACTCGCTGCAGAGGCCGTCGGGGTCGCGCAGGAAGATCGAACGCTTCCAGGGCAGATCGACCTGGCGCGCAATGGCCACGCCCTGCGTCTGCAGGCCCGCGATGGCCGAATCCAGCGTGGCCTCGTCGGCCAGCTGGAAGCTCGCATGGTGGTAGCTCGCGCTGTTCGCGGGCACCAGCACCAGGTGGTGGTCGTACTGGGCTTGCGTGGCGCCGAGGTAGACGACGCCCTCCTCGTGCGCCACCACGTGCAGACCGCCGATCTCGGTATAGAAGCGCGTCATCTCCTCGATGCGCGCCGTCTCGAGCACGGCATGCGTGATGCGCCAGGGGCGCATCGGCGCCGCGGTGTTGGTGCGCAGCACCGGGTCCGTGTCGTAGCGGCTTTCGGTGAAGCCCTCGGCGGTCAGCGGGTCCCAGTGCGTGGTGATCAGCGCCATCGGGCCGCTCAGGACCTGGCGCCATTCCTTGACGGTGTCGCAATAGAACTCGTTGTAGTTGCCGTCGGGATCGAACATGTAGACGCTGTGCGCCACCTGATGGTCGACCGTGATGTCGGTCGGAACGCCGTCGTCCTTCAGGCGCCTGAAGGCCGCCACCAGATCGGCCTCGTTCTCGAGTTCCCAGGCCAGGTGATTGAGGCCGGCATGCAGGCCGATGGTGCCGGGCAACTGGAGCAGACCATCCTTGCCGTAGCGGTCCACGCCATTGGTCTTCTGGATCATGCCGAGGTCATGCGGCGTATGGCCGGTTCCGAGGAAGGTGGCGACCAGCTCGGGCTCGCTGAACTCCACGCGCAGGCCGCACACATCGCTGTAGAAGCGTTCGGACGTCGGGATGTCATCGACCCAGAGATTCACATGCCCCAGGCGACGCGGGGTGAAGTAGGAAGCTTGTCGTGTGGCAGTCATGGAAGGCCTTTCATGAGTCGCGTAGCACCGGGCCATGCGGGGCCCGGACATTGATTTCCTTGGCATCGCCGAGCTCGAGAACTGCTCTTTCCGGGTACTCGAGTTGCGATCGAAGTGAACTCTAGAAGTCGCCTCGATGGCTGTCAATAGCGAATACCATTCATTTTTGAAAATGTGACAGCCAACGATTGGAAGCACAATTGGTGCATCGGGCGCTGCGGTCATCGCCGTCGGCGCGAGCACCAAAAGAAGGCATCGGCAAATGGTTCAACGCAAGAAGGAAGGGGTTCGAGATGCGATCCTCGAGGCTGCATTCCGCCTCTTCAGCGGACAGGGGTACAGCGAAACCTCCATTCCCGGCATCGCGCGGGAGGCAGGCATGTCGACCGCCAACGTCTACGTCTACTTTCAATCGAAGATCGACATCCTGTTCCAGCTGTATTCGCCGTGGTTGCTGGGACGCCTGGACAAGCTCGAGCGCGCGCAGCGCCGGATCGCCGATCCGCAAGAGCGACTGCGAAAGCTGTTGTTGACGCTGTGGCGCGACCTGCCCCGCGAAAACAACGGCTTCACCAACAACGTGATGCAAGCCGTCTCCACCAGCAGCGGCAACGGCGACTACAGCCCGGCGTTACGCCAGTTGTTCCAGTCGCGCGTGGCCGGTTGGATCCGAGAATGCCTCGGGACGCCCTCCGATGAGAGCGACATGCTCGCAAGCGTCGCGCTCATGGCGTTCGACGGCTTTGCCATGAACGTTCGCCTGGCGCACAGCCCCCCGTGCGACGACGACATGGCGCGACTGTTCAGTCGCTTGTTCGCTGGCGCCGCCGCGAAGTCCACGCCGACCCCATGAAAACGGTCTGGCCGCTGCAGAGGTCGAGTTGAGTGCCGACCAACCCGGTTTCGAAGCCAGATCGAACGACCGCGCGTGGCCGCGCAGCGCGTGTATCGACGCGGGCCGGGCTGCTCCTCGAGCGATGCTGCAACAATGTGGATGCCATGGATCCGATCTAACGTGACCCGCCGAGTCGACCCTTACAGCGTTCGATTGTTCGTCTCTGCCGCACGGGCCGGGTCGATCGTCCGCGCTGCCGAGCAGGAGCACATCGCTCCATCGGCGCTCAGCCGACGACTGGCCGACCTCGAGCGCGCCTTTGGCACGCCGCTTTTGATCCGGTCGCCCCGCGGTGTCGTTCTGACGGATGCCGGTCAACTGGTCCTGACGCGAGGTGAAAAGATCGACGAAGATTTGCAGGCGCTGCTGCGTGAGGTCCAGACAGAAGGCGCTGAGGTTCGCGGGCCCGTTCGCCTGTACGCCAACATGTCGGCCGTGATCGGATTTCTCCCGGAGCGTCTGCGCGCTTTCATGGCGGCTTACCCGCAAATTGAAGTGTCCTTGCAGGAGAACGACACGCGAGACGTCATCCGAGCCTGTCTGGACGACCGCGCCGACGTCGGTATCGGTGTGGACATGCCGGTGCCGTCAGGCCTCGAGACCTGGCTGTTTGCAACCGACCCCTTGCAGGTGGTGCTGCCTGCCGGCCACGCGCTCGCCAAGCGCAAGGCCTTGACCTTTGCGCAGGTGCTCGAACTGCCGCTGATCGGTGTTCATCAAGGTGGCGCCCTCGACCGCGCGCTGCACGAGCGCGCCGCCGCCTCGCATCGACCCTTCGCGCCTACCGTTTCGGTCAGCAGTTTCGATGCGGTCTGTCGCATGGTCGAAGCCGGCCTCGGCATCGCCGTGATTCCTCAGAGCGCGGCTGCGGCCTACGCCGGCAATCCGCGCTTCGTGCGCCGTCCGCTGGACGAGCCCTGGGCCGCTCGCGAACTCCGCATGTACGCACTTCGCAAGTCGCCGCGATCACGCGCGGTCGCCGCTCTGATCGAGCAGCTTCAAGGGTAAATACGGATCTCGCGTTTTGCGAGACCCCGTCTGCCGCATCAGCGCTTTTCGCCACCGGCCGTGCTGGCGAAGATTGGGCATGCCAGCCACGTCGCCAGCCAGCACCGCATCCCTCTCGTTCGCCCCGGCGATTCTCTTCCTGAGCAAGTCGGCCGACATTGTCGCCCGCAGCCTCAAGGGCGCGCCGGTGCGGCTCGACGAGGCCTTCCCCTTGCGCGATGACGTCTCCACCGACGAGATCACGCCGCTGACGATCCTCACGCACTACGATGAGAAGCTTGGCCGCTACCCCTATACGGGCTTCAGGGCCGGCGACGCAACGCCCATCGCCATCGACGCGGTCCACGCGCACGGGATCGAGGTCGTTGTGGCAGGCAAGCGCTATGGCAAGGGCTCCTCGCGCGAGCACAGTCCCGCCGCAGAGAAGCTCGCCGGCGTTCGGCTGGTGATTGCGGAGAGTTTCGAGCGCATCTACCGGCAGAACGCCGACAACATCGGCCTGTTTACCTCGACCGATTTCGGCCTGGTCGAACGCATCCAGAGGGGAGAGGCGATACCACTCCACGATCTGGTGGCCGGACGCGACGTACTGGCTGCCTCCATTCTTGAAAGCGGCGGTCTTCTGCGTTTCGGCCAACTGTTCATGCGGGACATCACCGTCGAGCCTGACGCGGTCGACGCGCGACCGCGAACGCTGTTCGAGAAGATCGTGGCCCGTCATGCGTTGGCCACGGAGCTGACTGCGGCGCACCCCGCAGCAGGCGACGGGGCCTTCGTGAAGGCGGACTGGCGCTTCATCCACGAGTATTACACCGGCATGGCGGCGCACATGCTGCACGCCACCTTCGGCCGTCCGCTGGCGCTGCGTGATGTCGCCTCCATCATCGTGTTCGAAGACCACACCTCGTACGTCGAGGAAAGCCCTGCTCACGTGCGCGGCGGCTTGGTTCCCAACGTGCACCGCATGGTCGAGGCACAGCGCGAATTCGCGTCGACGTACGCATTGCGCACGCACCGCACGCTCAGCGAAGCGGAGGCAGGGTCGGACGATGGCAGCAACATCGCCGGCATCTCTCACGCCATGATGGCCGAACGCTATGCGCTGCCGGGTCAGCTTGTCGTCGGCACCGATTCGCACACGCCGCACAGCGGTGCGCTCGGCTGCGTGGCCTTCGGGGTCGGCACCACGGACATGGCGAATGCATTTGTGACCGGGGCGGTGCGCCTGACCATGCCGGAATCACTGCGCATCGTGCTGGATGGCCGCGTGGCCGACGGCGTCACGGCCAAGGACATCGTGCTGCATCTTCTGGCGCTGCCTTTCATCCGAGGCGGCGGCGGGGTGGGCAAGGTGTTCGAGTTCGCAGGTGCGGCTGTCGCAGGCCTTGGCACCGACGAGCGCGCCACGCTCACCAACATGACAGCCGAGCTGGGCGGGCTGACGGGCATCGTCGCGCCGGATGGGGAGACGGTGCGCTTCCTGCGCGAGAGGCGCGGGATCGACTTCGAACTCGAGCCCTGGATGCACAGCGACGAGGGCGCTGCTTACGCCGAAACAGTCCGCATCGACTGCGCCGACGTTCAGCCGATGGTGGCGCGCCCGGGTGATCCCGGCAATGGTCTTCCACTGTCGGAGGTCTGCGAGCCGGTCCGCATCGACATTGCCTATGGCGGGTCATGCACCGCCGGCAAGCGCGAGGATTTCGACCATTACCACGCCGTGTTGCGCTGGGCGGCGGATCGCGGATTGAAGGTAGCGCCCAACGTGCAGCTGTTCCTGCAGTTCGGCACCACCGCCGTACGGGACTACTGCATCGCAGCGGGATACATGGCTGCCTTTGAAATGGTCGGTGCGCGAATGCTCCAACCTTCCTGCGGCGCTTGCGGAAATTGCGGCCCGGGCGGGTCGACCGCCCAAGATCAGATCACGGTCAGTGCGATCAATCGCAATTTCCCGGGACGAGGCGGTCCCGGGCGAGTCTGGCTTGCCAGCCCGCCGACCGTCGCGGCGAGCGCCATTGCCGGCGAACTGCTTTCCTTCGACGCGCTGCAGCAGCGGCACGCCTGACCCGACGACCACACCAGGAGACAACACGTGAACCCAAAGACCATCGGCCGACGTCCGGCCCTTGCCGCCGTATTCGCCCTGACATGCGTGGGCGTCGTCGCGCACGCCCAGTCCGACAAGCCCCTGCGCATGATCGTGCCCTTGGCGGCCGGCTCGACCGTCGACACCCTGGCGCGTGCCATGGCGCCGGGTTTCGGGATAGCCACCGGCCACCCGGTCGTCGTCGAGAACGTTGTCGGGGCCGGCGGAATCCCAGGAACCAGCCAGATCGTCAAGGCCCCAAAGGACGGGCTCACGCTCGGCATGATCTCGTCGAACCATGTCATCAACCCCGGAATCTACAAGACGGTTCCCTATGACAGTTTGAAGGACATCACCCCGATCGCGGTGCTCGCCACGGTGCCGTTGGTGCTGGTCGTGAATCCGACGCTCCCCATGAAGAATCTGAAGGAGTTGCTGGCCTATGCGAAGGCCAACCCCGGCAAGCTCAACTACGGCTCTGCCGGCAACGGCAGCACGCTGCATCTGGCGGGTGAATTGCTCATCAGTGAAACCGGGATCGACATGAAGCATGTGCCGTACCGTGGCACCGGGCCGCTGATCACCGATCTGATCGGGGGGCAGGTGCAGTCGGGCTTCGTCTCGATCTCTCAAGTCGCACCGCAGGTGAAGGCCGGGATGCTGCGTGCTCTCGCAGTGTCGACGCCCGCACGCTCCGCCGCGTTGCCCGACGTGCCGACCGTCGCCGAATCGGGGGCGCCCAAGTACAGCTTCGATGCGTGGATCGCGATGATCGGCCCCGCTGGGCTGCCCAAGACGATCGTCGACGCGGACTATTTGGCGGCGAAGACTGCGCTCTCCTCGCCGGAGGCGCAGACCGCGCTTTCGGCGCAGGGCCTGACGATCGTCAACACGGGGCCAGACCTGGCGCCGGCGTTCTTTCAGGCCGAACTGACGAAGCACCAGAAGCTGGTCAAGCAGTCGGGCGCGACCCTGGACTGAGAAAGACTTCGCGGATCACTCCCGCGACGCGAGATGTTCGCGCACGGCGGCAACGTGATTGCCGACCTTCGAAATGGTATCCCGCAGTTTCGCCTCAGTGCATCGAAGCTCCTTGCACCAGTACTTCAACTCCAGGGAATCTTCCTCAAGGATCCGACCTGGATCCAGTGGCTGGAAATTTCTCAGGTCATCAGGCATAAAGCCTCCTCAGGCAGTGTGGCCGGACCTTTATAGACTTGAGCGAATCGATCTGCAAGGCGGCGGACAGCGCAAAATCCACCCGCCTGAGCGTCGGCTGTGAGGCGTCACGAACTTCCGCTCCGGGCCCGAAGCTCCGATTCGCGACTTGCGGAAGCCGCCGTTCGCGCAGGAGGTCGTCCTGATCGTCCGTTGACACCCATGCCGGCAAGCCGCTCACATGAAACCGGCATGAGGAGAATGCGGCCATGGACGACCACGAAGTGCAAGCCGCCCTGCAGCGACACTGGGCGGCCTCCGATGCCAACGACTTCGCGGCGGAGCACGCGATCTACGCTGAGCACGCGGTGCTCGAGTACCCCCAATCCGGCGAGCGCATTCGCGGTCGGCAGCGCATTCAGGCGTCACGCATGGCGCAGCCGAACCAGAAGCGATTCACCGTGCGGCGAACGCTGGGTGGCGGCGCGCTGTGGATCACCGAATTCGTCATCACCTACGACGCGCAACCGGTCCATGCCGTGAGCATCATGGAATTCGAGGGCGGCCAGGTGGTTCGGGAAACGCAGTACTTCGGCGCGCCGTTCGAGCCCAGCCCCTCGCGCGCCCAGTGGGTCGAGCGGATGCGCTGAGGGCGGGTAATCCCTGCGCTTGATTGCGCCCAATTGCACGCATCTTGTGCTGATAATGCGGATTAGCAATTTAGTCATACGCATCAGCATCCCATGTCCGCCAGCCGTCGCCTGACCCAGCAAGACATCGCCAAGCTCGCGGGCGTGAGCCAGGCGACGGTGTCCCTGGTCCTCAATGGGGCCGACAACGCGCTGGCGCGCATTCCGCCCGAGACCCGGGAGCGGGTGCAGAAGATCATCCGCGAGACCGGCTACGTGCCCGATCCGATCGCCCGCCGGATGGCCAAGGGATCGAACCGGATCCTGGGCGTGTTCACCTACGAGCCGGCCTTCCCGAATGCGCACGCCGACTTCTTCCTGCCCTTCCTGTTCGGCATCGAGGAGGAGGCGCAGGCGCGCGGCTACGACCTGCTGCTGCTGACCGGCACCGGCCAGGGCCCGAACCGCAAGCTGTTCGCCGAGGAAAGCCGGCTGCGCATCGCCGACGGCTGCATCGTGCTCGGCAAGACCTTCGACCGGGCGGAACTCGCGCGGCTGGTGGCGGGCGACTATCCCTTCGTGGCCATCGGCCGGCGCGAGGATGCGGGCGGCCCCGTGCCCTTCGTCGGCGGCGACTACGCGACGGCCACCGGTGCGCTGGTGCGGCAGGCGCGCGACCTGGGGCATCGGCGCCTGGCCTGGCTCGGGTCGAACGGCCCGGCGGAATCGCCGCAGGACCGCTGGCGGGGCTTCACCGCGGCACTCGGCGACGACATGGAACTCGTCCTGCGCTTGCCCGAACCGCCCGCCGACGATGGGCAGGCGCTCGACGCCTTGCTGGCCAGTGGCGCGACCGCGGCCTTCTGCGTCGAACTGGCCGATGCGGTGCGCCTCGAACGCGCCGCCAGGGCACGCGGGCTGGGCCTGCCGGCGGATCTCTCGCTGGTCGCGCTGGGCTCGCACATCCGCACCGAAGGCAGCGGCACGCGCTTCGCCTCGTTCGCGATTCCGCGCGAGGAGATGGGCCGCCAGGCCACCGCGATGCTGGTGCGCCGCGTCGAGGGCGGCACGGCGCAGGCGGTGCAGCAGGTGCTGCTGCCCTGCGAGCCGATCCGCGGCGACACCCTCGGCCCCGTGAAGCCGCACTGAACCCATCCATTGGAACGACACAGCATGCGAGAACTGAAGACGGACATCCTGGTGGTCGGCGGCGGCCTCGGCGGTGTCGCCGCGGCGCTGGGCGCGCTGGAGGCCGGCCGCACGGTGGTGATGAGCGAGGCGTACGACTGGATCGGCGGCCAGCTCACCAGCCAGGCGGTGCCGCCGGACGAGCACAGCTGGGTCGAGCGGTTCGGCGTCACGCGCCGCTATCGGGCGCTGCGCGACGGCATCCGGCGCTACTACCGCGACCACTATCCGCTCACCGCGGCCAGCCGCGCATGGGACGAGCTCAACCCGGGCGCGGGCTGGGTCAGCCGCCTCTGCGCCGAGCCGCGCGTCGGCCTGGCGGTGCTCGAAGCCATGCTGGCGCCCCATCGCGGCGCCGGCCGCCTGACGGTGCTGCAACCCTACCGCCCGGTCGCGGCCGACACCCAGGGCGACACGGTGCGCGCGGTGACGCTGCGCCATCGCGACACCGCCGACGAGATCACGGTCGAAGCCGCCTTCGTGATCGACGCCACCGAACTGGGCGACCTGCTGCCGCTCGCCGGCTGCGACTACGCGACCGGCTTCGAAAGCCGGGCCGACACCGGCGAGCCGAGCGCGCCCGCCACGGCCCAGCCGCACAACGTGCAGGCGGTGTCGATCTGCTTCGCGATCGACCACGTCGACGGCGACCACACCATCGACAAGCCGCGCCACTACGACTTCTGGCGCAGCTACCAGCCGCATTTCTGGGGCGGGCCGCTGCTGGGCTTCAAGGCGCCGAACCCGCGCACCCTGGAGATCAGCGAGCGCTCCTTCACGCCCAATCCGGACGACGACCCGCTGCAGGTCGACGCCGACCAGCGCAAGAGCGGCGGCGACCAGAACCTGTGGACCTTCAGGCGCATCGCGGCGCGGCGCAACTTCGTGCCGGGCGCCTATGCCTCGGACATCTGCCTGGTGAACTGGCCCATGATCGACTACATGGAGGGCACGATCATCGACGTGCCCGAGGCCGAGCAGGCGCGCCACCTGCAGTCGGCGGCCGAGTTGTCGCACTCGGTCTTCTACTGGCTGCAGACCGAGGCGCCACGCGTCGACGGCGGCACCGGCTTCCCGGGGCTGCGGCTGCGCGGCGACGTCACGGGCACCTCGCACGGCCTGGCCATGGCGCCCTACATCCGGGAGAGCCGCCGCATCCTGGGCGTCACGCGGATCGTCGAGCAGGACCTGTCGCATGCCGTGCGCGGCGACCAGGGCGCCGTGCGCTATCGCGACAGCGTCGGCATCGGCATGTACCGCATCGACCTGCACCCCTCGACCGGCGGCGACAACTACATCGACGTGCCCTCCTGCCCCTTCGAGATCCCGCTCGGCGCCTTGCTGCCGCGCCGGATGACCAACTTGCTGGCCGGCGGCAAGAACATCGCCACCACCCACATCACCAACGGCTGCTTGCGGCTGCACCCGGTGGAGTGGAACGTCGGCGAGGTGGCCGGGATGCTGGCCGCCCATTGCCTAGCCCACGCCACCACGCCGCACGCGGTGCAGGCCGACGACGCGCGGCTCGCCGCCTTCCAGGCGATGCTGGCGCGCGCCGGCGTCGAGACGCGCTGGCCCGACGTGCGCGCCTACTGAGACTTCGACCGCTTCGCAGACCCGACCGAGGAGACCCAGCACCATGTTCCATTGCAAGACCTTCGCGAGCTTCCGTGCCATCGCCGGCGGCCTCGCCCTGTCGCTGACCCTGGCGGCCGGCGCGGCGGCCGAGACCCGGCTGCGCATGACCATCTGGAGCGCCAACGAGGCGCACCTGAAGCTCTTCAACGGCATCGCGGAGGGCTTCAAGAAGGAGAACCCCGACGTCACGGTCAGCTTCGAATCGCTGCCGTTCGAGAACTACACGACCGCGCTGACGACCCAGATCGCGGGCGGCAACGCACCCGACATGGCCTGGATCTTCGAGACCGCCGCCTTCGACTTCGTCAACTCCGGCGCACTGGTGCCGCTGACCAAGCCGCTGGCCGCCACGCCGGGCTACAACCTCGGCGAGCTCAGCCCGGCGGCGACCGAGCGCTGGTCGAAGGACGGCGTGCTCTACGCCTATCCCTTCTCGACCTCGCCGTTCGCGGTGTTCGTCAACAACGACCTGATCCGCAAGGCCGGCGCCAAGACCCCGGCCGAGCTGATCGCCGCCGGCCAGTGGACCTGGCCCCAGGCGATCGCGACCGCGCAGGCGGTGGCGCAAACCGGCAAGGGCGGCCTGGTGGTGCGCGACTTCAACTACCAGGCCTGGCAGTACCTGTCCTCGGTCTGGAACGCCTGGGGCGCGGCGCCCTGGAGCGCCGACGGCAAGCGCTGCACGCTGGCCGACAAGCCCATGGTCGATGCCCTGGGCTTCATCCACGACGCGATCTTCGTGAAGAAGGCGATTCCCGGGCCGGGCCAGAACGTCGACTTCTTCGCCGGCGACGCCGCGATGACGATCACGCAGATCAGCCGCGCCTCGCTGCTTCCCAAGGACAAGCGCTTCGACTGGGACCTGGTGCCGCTGCCCAAGGGCCCGACGGGCGACTACGCGATCGTCGGCCAGGCCGGCATCGGCGTGCTGCAGTCGGGCAAGAACCCGGCCGCGGCGGCCGCGTTCGTGGCCTACATGACCAACCCGGAGAACTCGGCCAGGCTGGCGCAGTTCTTCCCCTCGGCGCGCAAGTCGCTGCTCAACGCCGAAGTGCTCGGCAAAACCAACGCCCTGCTCTCGCCGGCGCAGCTCGACCGGGTCGTGGTCGCGGGCATCGCGAACGGCAAGGTGATGCCGGCGCACACCGACTTCGCGCGGCTGCAGCAGATGGTGCGCGCCGGCCTCGATGCCGTGTGGCAGCCGAAGGCCGACATCCCGGCCGCGACGCGCGCGATCTGCGCCCAGATCGCGCCGCTGCTCGCGCAGTAATCCGCCGCCGCCGGCACCCGACGCCCATCCCACGCCATGGCCCGTCCACCCGATCCCGCCGCCGAGCTGTCGCCGGACGCGCCCCGGCCGTTCTGGACCATCGCGCGGCGCGACACTGCGGCAGGCCTCTTGTTCGCCGCGCCGCAGCTGGCGGGCACGCTGGTCTTCGTGCTGGTGCCGCTGGTGCTGGTCTTCTGGTATTCGCTGCACGAGTGGAACGTCTTGGCCAACACCTTCCACTACACCGGCACCCGCAACTACGAACTGCTGTCGAGCGACCCCAGCCTGCCCGGCGTGCTGCTGGCCTCGGCGCTGTTCTCGGCCGGGCTGGTGGTCCTGAACATGAGCCTGGCCCTGCTGCTGGCCGTGCTGCTGAACCAGAAGCTCGCCGGCATCGCGGTGTTCCGAACGCTGTTCTTCTCGCCGGTGGTGGTGTCGCTGGTCGCCTGGACCATCGTCTGGGGCTTCCTGCTGCAGCACAACGGCGGCATCAACGGCACGCTCAGGCTGCTGGGCATCGAAGGGCCGAACTGGCTGCGCACCCCCGCCACCGCGATGCTTTCGGTGATCGTGGTGCAGGTGTTCAAGAACGTGGGGCTCAACATGGTGCTGTTCCTGGCCGCGCTGCAGGGCGTGCCGCGCGAGCTCTACGAAGCCGCGCGCATCGACGGCGCGTCGCGCTTCAGGCAGTTCCGCCGCATCACGCTGCCGCTCATCAGCCCCACCATCCTGCTGACCTCCATCATCACCATCGTCGGCTCGCTGCAGGTGTTCGCGCAGATCGCGGTGCTGACGCAAGGCGGGCCCGGCGTGTCGACCACGGTGCTGGTGTACTACCTGTACCAGCAGACCTTCCAGTTCCATCGCTTCGGCTACGGCTCGACGCTGGCGATCCTGCTGTTCGCGATCGTCGCGCTGCTGACGTTGGCCCAGTGGCAGCTGCGCAAGAGGTTCGTCTTCCATGAACGGTGAGATCTCCGCCCGCATGAAGGTCGCGCTGTACGGCCTGCTGTGCGTGCTGCTGATTCCCTTCGTGTTCCCGACCTGGTGGATGCTGACCTCGTCGCTGAAGCCGATCAGCGACATCTTCGTGTTTCCGCCGCAGCTTTTTCCGACCCACCCGGACTGGAGCAGCTACGCGCAGGTGTTCACGGTCCAGCCCTTCGCGCAGCAGTACTGGAACTCGGCCTGGATCGCGGCCGTGGTGACGGCCGCCACGCTCGCCATCTCGTCGATGGCCGGCTATGCCTTCGCGCGCATCCGCTTCCCGGGCGCCAACGCCCTGTTCATCGTCGTGCTGACCGGGCTGCTGATCCCTTCCGAAGTGACCATCGTGCCGCTGTTCCGGATGTTCCTGAAGCTCGGCTGGGTCAACACCCACTGGCCGCTGGTGCTGATTCCGGTCTTCGGTGCGCCCAGCGTGTTCGCGACCTTCGTGATGCGCCAGTTCTTCATCGCCCTGCCGGCGGAACTGGAAGAAGCCGCGCGGGTGGACGGCCTCGGGCGCTTCAGGATCTTCCGCACCATCGCGCTGCCGCTGGCGCGGCCGGCCCTGGCGTCGGTGGCGATCTTCACCTTTCTCCACAGCTGGAACCTGTACCTGGAGCCGATCGTGTTCCTGTCGACGCCGTCCAAGTTCACCCTGCCGCAGGCGCTCACGCAGTACACCGACGCCTATGGCGGGCCGATGTGGAACATCCAGCTGGCCGCGGCGACGCTCACGGCGCTGCCGGTGCTGATCGTCTTCGTGCTGGCACAGAAGCAGTTCGTCGAAGGCCTGGCCCACACCGGGCTCAAGGGCTGAGCCTCCACACACCGACCCCCTCATGGCAGAAGTCCTACTTTCCGGAATCCAGAAACGCTTCGGCGCCGTGCCGGTGATCCACGGCCTCGACCTCCATATCCACGATGGCGAGTTCGTGGCGCTGGTGGGGCCCTCGGGCTGCGGCAAATCGACCTTGCTGCGCATGATCGCCGGGCTGGAGGCCGTGTCGCACGGCCGCATCCGCATCGGTGGGCGCGACGTGACCGACCTGGATCCGAAGGACCGCGACATCGCCATGGTGTTCCAGAACTACGCGCTCTATCCGCACATGACGGTGGCCGCCAACATGGGCTTCTCGCTGGAGCACCGCGGGCGGCCGAAAGCGGAGATCGCCGAGCGCGTGCGCTGGGCGGCCGACATCCTGGGGCTGGCGGCACTGCTCGATCGCCATCCGCGCCAGCTCTCCGGCGGCCAGCGCCAGCGGGTCGCCATGGGGCGCGCCATCGTGCGCGATCCGCAGGTGTTCCTGTTCGACGAGCCCCTGTCCAACCTGGATGCCAAGCTGCGCATCGTCATGCGCGGGGAGATCAAGGGCCTGCACCAGCGGCTCAAGACCACCACGGTGTATGTCACGCACGACCAGGTCGAGGCGATGACGATGGCGGACCGCATCGTGGTGCTCAACGCCGGCCGGGTCGAGCAGGTCGGATCGCCGCTCGAACTGTTCGACCGTCCGGCCAACCAGTTCGTGGCCGGCTTCATCGGCTCGCCGGCGATGAACTTCGTGCCGGGCCGCTGCACGCCCAGGGGCTTCGAGGCCGCCGATGCGCTGCTGCCGCTGCCTGCGGCCGCCCTCGCCGGCCACGCGGGACGGGACGCCGTCTGCGGCATTCGGCCCGAGCATTTCGAGCTCTGCGATCCGGGCCAGGGGGCGGCGGCGCAGGTGCAGGTGGTGGAGCCCCTGGGCTCCGAGACGCAACTCGGCCTGCGCCTGGGCGCGGCTCAGGTGGTGGCGCTGTTCCACGAACGCCTGGCCGTGGCGCCGGGCGACCTGCTGCACCTGCGGCCGAAGCCGGGCGCCGTGCATCTGTTCGACCCGGCCACCGGCCTGCGGATGGACGCCGCCTGAGCACCAGGGCCTCGTGTCCCCGGCCGAAGCGGTGTATCGTGCCTTCCCGCCCACCCTGCGCTGCCCGCGATGAACGCCGCCACCCTCGCCGTCTTTGCCCTGGTCGCCCTGGTGGCCATCGCCACCCCGGGCCCGACCGTGCTGCTGGCCCTGGCCAACGGCTCGCGCCACGGCGTGCGCCGGTCCCTGTCCGGCATGTTCGGTGCCGTGGTCTCGGACTTCGTGCTGGTGGGCGCGGTGGCGCTCGGCCTGGGCGCCCTGCTCGCCGCATCGGAGTTCTGGTTCTCGGTCGTCAAGTGGGTCGGTGCCGCCTACCTCGCCTGGCTCGGCCTTCGGCTGCTGCGCTCCAAGGGCGGCCTGGACCTGTCGCAACTCGAAGAGCGCCGGGGCCAGGTGAGCACCCGGCGGATCTTCGCGCGCTCCTTCCTGGTCGCCGTGACCAATCCCAAGGGCTACCTGTTCTGCTCCGCGCTGCTGCCGCAGTTCATCGATGCTTCGGCCCCGCAATGGCCCCAGTACGCCGCCATCGCCCTGGTCTTCGCCGGCCTCGACTTCCTCGTGATGCTGGGCTATGCGGTGGTCGGCGCGCGCGCCGTGCGCCTGCTGCGCCAGCGCGCGGTGCTCTGGCTGGACCGGTCCTGCGGCGCGGCGCTGCTGGCACTGGCCGGATCGCTGGCCTTCTATCGGCGCGCCAGCTCCTGAGGACCGCGGCTCAATGCCGCAGGATCGAAGGGATGTCGGAGTGGTCCAGCAGTTCTTCCAGCGCGGTCACGGCGCGCCGGAACTCGTCTTCGTCGACACCCCGCGCCTGCAGCCAGCCGTGCACGAAACTGCGGAACGCCGCCTTGAAGCTGTCGTCGGCCATCCCGTGCGCGGCGAGCAGGGCAATCCCGATCACCTGGAACGTGGCCAGGCCGCGGGTGGCCTCGCTGTAGTTCTCCTCGAAACTCCGGGCCAGTCGTTCGCTGGCGGCGCCGTTCGAATTCATGGTGGGTGTGCCCCTGGTTGGCGGGTGCCATCTCGGCCGGCAAAATCTTGCGCCATCGGGACGGGTTTGTGAACTGTCTGTTCGGGTAACCGCCTCTGCCCTTTGGTGAGGGATTCCACCAAGGCGTGGCCCGGTCCGCCGCGGCGCATACTGGGGGCAGACCCGCGCCGATCCCCACCAGGTCGCGGGCGGCAGCCAGGAGACACGCCTTGCAGCGAACCGACATTGCCAACCCGGCCTATTTCCACAAGGTCGTCGATTGCCAGTACGCCTGTCCGGCGCACACCCCCGTCCCCGAATACATCCGCTTGATCGCGCAACGCCGCTATGGCGATGCCTACATGATCAACTGGGTCTCGAACGTGTTCCCCGGCATCCTCGGGCGCACCTGCGACCGGCCGTGCGAACCCGCCTGCCGGCGCGGGCGGGTCGAGGAGAGCAACGCCCAGGCACCCGAGCCGGTGGCCATCTGCCGGCTCAAGCGGGTGGCGGCCGACATGAAGGAGGACGTCCGCTCGCGGATGCCGACGGTGGCGCCCCGCAACGGCAAGCGCATCGCCTGCATCGGCGCTGGGCCGGCCTCGCTCACCGTCGCGCGCGACCTCGCGCCGCTGGGCTACGAAGTCACGGTGTTCGACGGCGAGGCCAAGGCCGGGGGCTTCATCCGGACGCAGATTCCGCGCTTCCGGCTGCCGGAATCGGTCATCGACGAAGAGACCGGCTACATCCTCGACCTCGGCGTCGAGTTTCGTTCCGGCGAGCGCATCGAGTCGATGAAGGCGCTGATGGCGCAGGGCTGGGACGCGATCTTCGTCGGCTGCGGTGCGCCGCGCGGGCGCGACCTGCAGGTGCCGGGCCGCCAGGAAGCGGCCGCCAGCATCCACATCGGCATCGACTGGCTCAATTCGGTCTCGTTCGGCCACGTGACGCACATCGGCCGGCGCGTGATCGTGCTCGGCGGCGGCAACACCGCGATGGACTGCTGCCGCTCGGCCCGCCGCCTCGGCGGCACCGACGTCAAGGTCATCGTCCGCAGCGGCTTCGACGAAATGAAGGCCTCGCCCTGGGAGAAAGAAGACGCCCAGCACGAGGGCATCCCGATCCTGAACTTCCACGTGCCCAAGGCCTTCGTCCACGAAGGCGGCAAGCTGCTGGGCATGCGCTTCGAGATCGTCCGGGCGGAATACGACGACCAGGGCCGTCGCACGCTGGTGCCCACCGGCGAGCCCGAGGCCTTCGTCGAATGCGACGAGGTGCTGGTGGCAGTGGGCCAGGAAAACGCCTTCCCGTGGATCGAGCGCGACTGCGGCATCGCCTTCGACAAGTGGGGCCTGCCCCGGCTCGACGAGAAGACCTTCCAGTCGTCGGTGCCGAACGTCTTCTTCGGCGGCGATGCGGCCTTCGGCCCCAAGAACATCATCACCGCCGTGGCCCATGGCCACGAGGCGGCGGTGTCGATCGACCGGCTGCTGCACGGCGACGCGGTCTATGTCCGACCGGCGCCGATGACCAACCTGGTGTCGCAGAAGATGGGCATCCACGAGTGGAGCTACGACAACGACACCTCCAACGACCTGCGCTACAAGGTGCCCTGGGCCAAGGCCGAGGCCGCGCTGGCCAGCATCCGGGTCGAGGTCGAGCTGGGCTTCGATGCCGCCACCGCCTTCAAGGAGGCCGAGCGCTGCCTCAACTGCGACGTTCAGACCGTGTTCACCGAGTCCGCCTGCATCGAATGCGACGCCTGCGTCGACATCTGCCCGATGGACTGCATCAGCTTCACGGTCAACGGCGAGGAAAGCGAGTTGCGGCCCCGGCTCAAGGCGCCCGCGCTCAATCTCGCGCAGGACCTGTACGTGTCCGGCGGGCTCAAGACCGGCCGCGTGATGGTCAAGGACGAAGACGTCTGCCTGCACTGCGGCCTGTGCGCCGAGCGCTGCCCCACGGGGGCCTGGGACATGCAGAAGTTTTTGCTCAAGATGACGCCGGCCGGGCCGCAGGCACGCGCCGCACGGGAGGTGGTGGCATGAGCCCCCGCCCGGCCGCTCCGAAGGGGGCTCGCACCGCAGTGCGCAGCACGGAGGTTGCTCTATGAGCCGTATCGAGGCAGTCAACGATTTCGTCATCAAGTTCGCCAACGTCAACGGCTCCGGCTCGGCCTCGGCCAACGAACTGTTCGCCAAGGCCATTCTGCGCATGGGCGTGCCGGTGAGCCCGCGCAACATCTTCCCGAGCAACATCCAGGGCCTGCCGACCTGGTACGAGGTGCGCGTCACCGAGAAAGGCCACCTGGGCCGGCGCGGCGGCACCGACATGATGGTGGCGATGAACCCGCAGACCTGGGACGCCGACGTCGCCGAGCTCGAGCCCGGCGGCTACCTGTTCTACGACAGCACGCGGCCGCTGCCGCCGTCGAAGTTCCGCGACGACATCCGGGTCATCGGCATGCCGCTGACCGAGATCTGCAACGCGGTCTACCACGACCCGCGGCAGCGCCAGCTGTTCAAGAACATCGTCTACGTGGGCGCGCTGGCGATCCTGCTGGGGATCGAGCCCGAGGTGGTCGAGAAGCTGTTCGGCGAGCAGTACAAGGGCAAGGAGAAGCTGCTGGCCTCCAACGTGCAGGCGCTGCACCTGGGCTGCGACTTCGCGCGCGAGAACCTGCGCGAGCCGGTGGGCCTGCAGGTGCGGCGGGCCGACCGGGTCGGCAACCGGATCTTCGTCGACGGCAACAGCGCCGCGGCACTGGGCTGCGTGTATGGCGGTGCCACGGTGGCGGCCTGGTACCCGATCACGCCGTCGTCCTCGGTGGCGGAGGCCTTCCAGAAGTACTGCGCCAAGTTCCGGGTCGACCCGGCGACCGGGCAGAACCGCTTCGCGATCGTGCAGGCCGAGGACGAGATCGCCTCCATCGGCATGGTGGTCGGCGCCGGCTGGAACGGCGCGCGCGCCTTCACCGCGACCTCGGGGCCGGGCGTCTCGCTGATGACCGAGTTCATCGGCCTGGCCTACTTCGCCGAGATTCCCGTCACCCTGATCAACGTGCAGCGCGGCGGGCCGTCCACCGGCATGCCCACGCGCACCCAGCAGGCCGACATCCTCTCGTGCGCCTACGCCTCGCACGGCGACACCAAGCACGTGCTGCTGTTCCCCGAGGACCCGCACGAGTGCTTCGAGCACGCGGCGGCGGCCCTCGACCTGGCCGACCGGCTGCAGACGCCGGTGTTCGTCATGACCGACCTCGACATCGGCATGAACCAGCGCCTGTGCGCGCCCTTCGCCTGGGACGACAGCCACGACTACGACCGCGGCAAGGTCATGACCGCCGAGGAACTCGAGGCCGGCCGCGACTTCGGCCGCTACAAGGACGTCGACGGCGACGGCATCCCCTGGCGCACCTTGCCCGGCACGCACCCGAGCAAGGGCAGCTTCTTCACCCGCGGCACGACCCGCGACGCCTATGCCCGCTATTCGGAACGCGGCCCCGACTACATCTACAACGTGGAGCGGCTGCTGAAGAAGTTCGCGACCGCCGCCGCCCTGGTGCCGCAGCCGGTGCTGCGGCCGGCGGCCCGCCAGACCGAGCTCGGCGTGATCTATTTCGGCTCGACCAGCCCGGCCATGGAAGAGGCGCTGGAGGCGCTCACCGAACGCGGCATCCACCTCGACGCCCTGCGGCTGCGCGCCTTTCCGTTCCCGGACAGCGTGGTGCAGTTCCTGGCCCGGCACACCCGGGTATTCGTGGTCGAGCAGAACCGCGACGCCCAGATGCGCAGCCTGCTGGTCAACGAACTCGAGATCGATCCGGCGCGCCTGGTCAAGGTGCTGCACTTCGACGGCACGCCGATCACGGCGCGCTTCATCGTCGAGGCCATCGGCGCCCATGTCGGGGCGCCCGCGCCCCGCGCCACCGACACCCAGGAAACCGCATGACCTACCTCGCCAAGCCCCGGCTGCATCATCCGACGCTGGCCACCAACAAGGTCGGCTACACCCGGCGCGACTACGAAGGCAAGATCTCGACCCTGTGCGCCGGCTGCGGCCACGACTCGATCTCCGCCGCCATCATCGAGGCCTGCTGGGAGCTCGACATCGAGCCGCACCGGGTCGCCAAGCTGTCGGGCATCGGCTGCAGCTCCAAGACGCCGGACTATTTCCTGGGCGCCTCGCACGGCTTCAACACGGTGCACGGCCGCATGCCCAGCGTGCTGACCGGCGCCAACCTGGCCAACCGCGACCTGCTGTACCTGGGCGTCTCCGGCGACGGCGACTCGGCCTCCATCGGCCTGGGCCAGTTCGCCCACGCCATGCGCCGCGGTGTGCGCATGGCCTACATCGTCGAGAACAACGGCGTCTACGGCCTTACCAAGGGCCAGTTCTCGGCCACCGCCGACCAGGGCTCCAAGAGCAAGAAGGGGGTGGTCAACACCGACAGCCCGGTCGACCTGGTCGGCATGGCGCTGCAGCTCGGCGCCAGCTACGTGGGACGCGGCTTTTCGGGTAACAAGGCGCAACTGGTGCCGCTGATCAAGGGGGCGATCAGCCACGGCGGCTCGGCCTTCATCGACGTCATCAGCCCTTGCGTCGCCTTCAACAACCACCCGGGCAGCACCAAGAGCTACGACTACGTGCGCGAGCACAACGAGGCGGTCAGCCGCATCGACTTCATCAGCGCCAGGGACGAGATCACGGTCGACATGGCGCCGGGCGAAGTGCTCGACGTGCGCCAGCACGACGGCACCCTGCTGCGGCTGCGCAGCCTGCATGCCGGCTACGACCCCGGCGACCGCTATGCCGCCATGGCCCACATGCAGCGCCACCAGGAGATGGGCGAGGTCGTGACCGGCCTGCTCTACGTCGACCCGCTGGCCACCGACCTGCATACGGCGCTCAACACCAGCGACCACCCGCTCAACGCGCTGGGGGCAGCCCAGCTCTGTCCCGGGGCGAAGGCCCTCGACCGGCTCAACGACTCCTTGCGCTGAGCCGGCACGACAGGCACCATAGCGCTTCCTCCGGAGGGCGGACCATGGCCGAACGCACTGTTTTCCAGTCCATCTCACGCAAGCACGTGACCAGCCTGGGCCCGCAGGCCAGCGTGCGGGATGCCGCCTGCATCATGACGCGCGCCAACTGCGGCAGCGTGCTCATCATGGAGCCGCCCGACAAGCTGCTGGGCATCCTGACCGAGCGCGACCTGATGACGCGCGTGCTGGCCAAGGGGCTCGACCCCGAGCACACCACGGCGCGCGAGGTCATGACGCCCAACCCGATCTGCGTGCCCCCCGAGACGCTGGTGTCCGACGCGGTCGTGCTGATGCTGGAGCGCGGCTTTCGCCACCTGCCGCTGGTGTCGGGCACCAAGATCCTCGGCGTCTTCTCGGTGCGCGACGCACTGCCGAGGGAGATCGGCACCGCGCTCAGCCAGGCGGAGTTCAACGAGCAGGTGAACGACGTGCTGGGCTGAAGGCGGCTGCGGCGGCTTGCCCGGTTCCGTGACATTTTCGGGGTTCGGGCCCCCGCAACGCGCGAACTTGCATCCGGCAACCCGCCGATCGGCGGCGGCGGCGTCGACAATCACGGGATCGCTCCGCCAGAAACCCGCCGGCCATGCCGTCCCGCTCCGCAGTCCTCCGCCTCCTGACAGGTCTGGCCGTCATCGCTGCCATCCTGCTGCTGACCCTGGTCGCCTGGTGGTCCACGCTGCCCCTGCGCGACGCGGTCATCGAGCGCGCGCACCGGGAGACGCAGCTCGAGGCGCTGAGCCTCTCCGAGCAGCTTTCCGCGGTCGCCCGCAGCGCGATTTCCAGCCTGAACGCCATCACCCAGTCGGTCCAGGAACGCGGCGGCCCGCGCCAGCTGCCCACCGCGGCGCTGCGCGCCGAGCTGCAGCGGGAGGCCGGCGACGAAGTCGGCACGCAGGCGATGTTCGTGGTCGATGCCGACGGCAAGGTGGTGGCGAGCGTCGGTCTCCCGGAAAGCCACGAGGGCCGCTCGCTGCTCGACCGCCCCACCATCGCCTATCACTTCCAGCACCCGACGGAGGTCGCCCTGCACGTCGGCCGGGCCCACTACTCCGAGCTGACCGGCGGCTGGATCCTGCCCATTTCCCGCATCATCGCGTCGCCCGAGGGAAAGATGCTCGGCGTCGTGTCGGTGGCGATCAACCTCTCGCACATGCGCGAGCTCTACGAGCAGATGGAGAACCTGCGAGAGGCGAGCCTCTCGATCATCGGGCGCAACGGAGAGATCATCTTTCGCTATCCCTTCGTCGAGCGCGCCGTCGGCTTCAAGCTGCCCGGTGGGCGTTCGTTCTCCGAAGGCACGGGCACCTACGAAGCGGCGAGCCCGATCGACGGCATCACGCGGATCCTCAGCTACCGTCAGCTCGACGACCTCGATGCGGTGATGCTGGTGGGCTTTCCGCGCGACCAGGTGCTGGCGGCCTGGCGCGACGTCGCGCGCGAACGCATGGTCTGGACCGCCTCCAGCCTGAGCTTGCTCGCGCTGCTCTGCGGCGGGGCGTGGCTGGCCTGGCACCGGCAACGCCGGCAGCTGCGCATGATCACGATGGACCACGCCACCAGGGAGCGTGAGCTGCGCGAGGAAGCACAGACCATCGAGCGTTTTTCCGTGGCGCTCTCGCAGAGCGTGAGCGAGCCGCTCAGCCATCTGCGGGGCCTGCTGCAGACCGACGTCGGCGGCGCCGCCACGGATGCGCCGACCGGCGCCCGGCGGGATGTCCTCGCGTCGACGATCAGGATGGAGGCGCTCGCCAAGGACCTGCGCGCGCTCGCACTGGCGCGGGACAAGCCGATCAAGCGCGAGGACCTCGACCTCTCGTCGCTGGCCCATGCGGTCGCGCGGTCGCAGCAAGCCGCGGACCCGGGGCGCACGGTCGAATTCCGCATCCAGGCGCAGATGTACACGACGGCGGATGCCCAATTGCTGAAGTTGGTGCTGACCAGCCTGGTCGGCAACGCCTGGAAATTCACGCGGGACTGTCCGCACCCCGTCATCACGGTCGGGGCCCACACGGGGCTGAACGAAACCACCTTCTGCGTGCGCGACAACGGGCCGGGCTTCGACCCGGCGGACGCGCGCAGCCTGTTCAAGCCCTTCCATCGGCTTTCGAATGCCGCGTCGTTCGAAGGACACGGCATCGGGCTCACGACCGCGAAACGCATCGTCGAGCGCCACGGCGGCCGCATCTGGGCCGAGGGCGGCAAGGACCACGGCGCCGCCTTCTTCTTCACGCTGCAGCCGGCGCTGTCGATCAGTTCCAGCAGCTACCAGGCCGCCCGCAGGGAACTCCAGAACCTCGGCTGAGCCCCGGGGGCATCCGCTCGGGCCGCCATCGCGGTTCACCCAAAACCCCCTGGAAGACCTTCGCCCCATCCGGAGCGGGGTGCGCACGCCCCTGGATTCAGGGTTTCTACCGGCGCTAATTTTTAGATCGCCCGTCTCTAAAAACGGTGCTTTGCGAGATCGCCTGCAGCTCCTAAATTCCGGTCACGCCACACGGCAGACGACCCGAATCCACAAACCAGGAACTCCGTCATGAATCACTCTTGCGACCCCGCACGCCGCCGCCTGCTCAAGACCTCGCTTGCCGCTGGTGCCTTCGCTGCCGGGGGCTTTCTCTCGATCGACGCGCTGGCCCAAGGCAAGACGCGCATCAACATGCAGCTCGGCTGGATCCCCAGCGTCAACCAGGTCGGCGAGGTGGTGGCCAAGCGCCTGGGCTTCTACGAGCAGGAGGGCATCGAGTTCGCGATCCAGCCCGGCGGTCCCAACATCGACGGCGTGGCGATCGTGGCCTCCGGCCGCTACGAAGTCGGCCAGGTGTCGTCGAGCCCCTCGGTGATGCTGGCCGTGTCGCAGGGCCTGCCGATCAAGTGCTTCGCGGTCGGCGCGCAAAAACACCCCTTCACCTTCTTCTCGCTCGCGAAGAACCCGGTGCGCAAGCCCGCCGACCTGGTGGGCAAGAAGGTGGGCATTCCGTCCACCGCCGGCATCCTGCTGCGTGCGCTGCTGGCCAAGAACAAGATCGCGGAGAAGGACGTGACCGTGGTCACCGTCGGCTCGGACATGGCGCCGCTCCTGACCGGGCAGGTCGACGTGGTCACCGGCTGGCTCACCAGCACCACCGCGCTCAAGGCGCTGGGTCCGGACCGGGTCGACCTAACGCTGTGGGACGGGGGTGTGCAGCTCTACGCACTGCCCTACTACGCCACCACCAAGACCATCGAGACCCAGCCCAAGGTGCTGGAGGCCTTCGTGCGCGCCACCTCGCGCGGCTGGCAGCATGCCAAGGGCAATCGCGACCAGGCGGTGGACCTGCTGGTGAAGGAATACCCCAACCTCAAGCGCGAGGACGAGCGCGCGGCCATCGACGTGATGATCGAGTACGCACTGGGCGGCGCCGCGCAGACCCAGGGGTGGGGCACGATGGACCCGGCGGTCTGGCAATCGCAGATCACGAC
This sequence comes from Variovorax sp. J31P207, assembly GCF_030316965.1. Classification (NCBI taxonomy): domain Bacteria; kingdom Pseudomonadati; phylum Pseudomonadota; class Betaproteobacteria; order Burkholderiales; family Comamonadaceae; genus Variovorax; species Variovorax sp. J31P207. Next base: position 551,054 of record NZ_JASZYN010000002.1, on the reverse strand, counting down.
CTACGCGGAGCTGGGCCAGTTCACGGCCCGCACGCCCAAGGTCGACGACGTCATCTGGCTCGGCGCGCTCAAGGGCACGGTCGAAGCACGCGTGAAGGCCTGAGCCATGGCTGCCGTGTTCAACGACGCACCCGCGATCTCGTGCCGCGATGTCGGCATGCGCTTCTTCACCGAGCGGCGCGACGTCACCGCGATCAAGTCGCTCGACCTCGAGGTGGCGCAGGGCGAGTTCCTGACGCTGCTCGGGCCCTCGGGCTGCGGCAAGTCCACGCTGCTGCGCGTGGTGGCCGACCTGCTGGCGCCGAGCCGCGGCAGCATCAGCGTGCTCGGCGCCACGCCCGAGCAGGCACGCCAGCGCCGCGACATCGGCTTCGTGTTCCAGGACGCGGCGCTGCTGCCCTGGCGCACCGCGCTGCAGAACGTGCAGTTGCCGCTGCAGGTGGGCGGCGGCGCCGGCCGCAAGGGCCGCCGGTCGCCGCAGGAACTGCTCGACCTCGTCGGCCTGAAGGACCGCGCCAACGCCTGGCCGCACGAGATGTCCGGTGGCCAGCGCCAGCGCGTGTCCATCGCGCGGGCGCTGGCGAGCGATCCGAAGATCCTGCTCATGGACGAGCCTTTCGGTGCGCTCGACGAGATCACGCGCGACCGCCTCAACGAGGAGATCCGCTGCGTCTGGAAGGAGACCGGCGTGACCATCCTGTTCGTCACCCACAGCATCCACGAGGCGGCCTTCCTCGGCCAGCGCGTGCTGATGCTGGCCGCCAATCCCGGGCGGGTGCGGGAGATCGTGCCGGTCGACCTGCCGGAAGACCGCACCCTGGACATCCGCGAGACCCCTGAATTCGTGCAGCTCACCGGCCATCTGCGCCGCGTGCTGGAAACCTGCTGAAGGCCGCCGACATGACCACCAGTTCCCTCGAAACCCCCGTGACGGTGCGCGCTTCCGTGGCCGCCGATCCCGAACACGCCGCCTGGGCCGCCGCGCGGCGCCGCAAGCTCTGGCGACGCCGCATCCTGCCCGCATTGGGCATCGGCGGGCTCGTCGCCCTGTGGTGGGCAGTGATCGTCGTCTTCGACGTCAAGCCCTTCATCGCGCCGTCGCCCTGGGCGGTGCTCGAGACGCTCTACGCCAAGCGCGCGGTGCTGCTCGACAACCTGATCCCCACCGCGCTGGAAGCGGCAGGCGGCTTCCTGCTGGGCAACCTCGCCGCGATCGCGATCGCGACGGTGTTCGTGCACAACAAGACGCTGCAGGACATCTTCTTCCCGGTGGTGCTGATGTTCAACGCCATCCCGCTGGTCGCGAAGGCCCCGGTGCTGGTGCTGATCATGGGCAACGGCATGGAGCCCAAGATCACCATCGCTGCGCTGGTGTGCTTCTTCCCCACGCTGGTCAACATGGTGCGCGGGCTGGAGTCGGTGAACCCGCAGGCCATGGAGCTGATGCGCGTGCTGTCGGCCAGCAAGACGGAGATCTTCTTCCGGCTGCGCCTGCTCAATTCGCTGCCCTACCTGTTCTCGGCGCTGCGCATCGCGGCCTCGATGAGCGTGATCGGCGCGGTGGTGGGCGAGTGGGTCGGTGCCACCGTGGGCATCGGCGCCATGATCCTGCAGGCCACCTTCAACTTCGACTCGCCGCTGCTCTACGCCGCGATCGTGATGAGCGCGACCTTGTCGGGTCTCTTCTTCCTGCTCGTGACCGTGGCCGAGCGTCTCGTCATCCGCTGGCAGCCCGAAGGCAGCCACTGAACCCCAGGAGCACGGCGCGCTGCGCGCCGCTCCATTCCCCCATCAATCAAGGAGATAGTGATGAGCCGTATTGGCGATTGGATGCATGAGAGCGCGCACGATGTTCGTGTCGCAGCCGAATCGGACGTGGTGGTGGTCGGCGGCGGCCCTGCCGGCCAGGCGGCCGCCTTGGCAGCTGCGCGCAACGGCGCCAGCGTGACCCTGCTGGAGCGCTACAACCACCTCGGCGGCCTCGCTTCCGGCGGCATGGTGCTGGTGCTCGACGACATGTGGGACAGCCATCTGCAGGAAATCTCGGTGCGCGGCATCTGCCTGGAGATGATCGAGCGCATGGCCGAGCGCGGCCTGGCCGAGTACCCGAAGCAGAAGGACTGGGGCAGCCTGCCCGAGTCGGTCCGCCGCTGGAAGCGCTGGGGCACCTTCGACTTCCACAGCAAGGAGAAGCCGCACCCGATCTGCTTCGCGGCCGCCTTCGACCCGGACGCCTTCAAGCGCGCTTCGCTCGAGATGGTGCTGCAGGCCAATGTCAACCTGCGCCTGCATTCGTGGTTCTCGCGCACGCTGGTGGAGGACGGCCAGGTCAAGGGCGTCATCTGCGAAAGCAAGAGCGGTCGCGAAGCGATCCTGGGCAAGGTGGTGATCGATGCCACGGGTGACCTGGATGTGGCTGCCTCGGCCGGCGCACCGCATGTCAGCGGCGCCTACATCGTGACCACGGTGTTCCGCCTCGGCGGCGTCGACACCGAGGAAGCCGAGCGCTTCGAGCACGAGGAGCCGGCGGCCTTCCAGGCGATCGACCGCGAGGTCAAGCACCTGCTGGGCGGCGCCTGGGACAGCTGGTGGCTCAAGACGCCGCTGCCGGGCGTGGTGTGGTGCAACTGCCCGCACATGGCGGGGCTGGACGGCCTCAAGGTGGCCGACCTGACGCGCGCCGAAGTGCAGGGCCGCGCGACCATCCACAAGGTGATCGAGTTCATCCGCGCGAAGCTGCCGGGCTTTGCCGACTGCTACCTGATCGACCTCGCGCCGCAGACCGGCGTGCGCCAGACCCGCCTGCTCGAAGGCGAGTACGTCATGAGCAAGGACGACGTGACGCAGCGCCTGCGCTTCGAAGACAGCGTGGCGCGCGGCCGCGACTACTACTACCCGTATCGCTCGCTGGTGCCGCGCAGCGTCGAGAACCTGCTGGTGGCGGGCCGCCACTACTCGTCGACTTCGGCGGCGCAGAAGATCTCGCGCGAGATCCCGCCCTGCATGGCGATGGGCGAAGCCGCCGGCACCGCTGCCGCATTGGCACTCGATGCCGGCGTGACGGTGCGCAAGGTCGACGTCGCCAAGCTCCAGCGCACGCTGCGCGCGCAGGGTGCCGACCCGGGTGACCAGAAGGGCCCGAATGCCGATGTGCCCGAGATCGCCCGTTCCTTCGCGGAGGCCGCATGACACACACGACGAAGACGCTGCCGCTGGCCGGCATCCGGGTGATCGACTTCACCCAGGTGATGATGGGCCCGGTCTGCACGCAGATGCTGGCGGACCATGGTGCGGACGTGATCAAGATCGAGCGCAAGGGCGCGGGCGACCTGAGCCGCTCCACCTTCGCGCCGGTGGCGGGGCATGACAACCCGATCTTCTGCAGCCTCAACCGCAACAAGCGCAGCTGCGAGATCGACCTGCGCGACCCGGCGCAGGTGGAACTGGTGAAGGCGCTGATCGCCGACGCCGACGTGGTCACCAACAACTTCCGCGCCGGCGTGATGGAACGCCTGGGCCTGGGCTACGAGGACTGCAAGCGCCTGAACCCGCGCATCATCTACGCGGTGGGCACCGGCTTCGGCGAAAGCGGGCCCTATGCGCACAAGGGCGGCCAGGACGTGCTCGCGCAGGCGCTGACCGGCGTGATGGCGCGCCGCGCCGATGCCTCGGTGCCGGTGTCGATCTATCCGACCGCGCTGGCCGACTACACCGCTGGCATGCACATGGTGCAGGGCATTCTCTTCGCGCTGCTGCAGCGCGAGCGCACCGGCGAGGGGCAGAAGGTCTCGGTGTCCCTCTACAACTCGATGCTGGCCATGCAGATGCAGGAGGCCGCGATGATCATGATGGAGGACTCCGAGGTGAACTGGGCGGCGATGCCGCTGTCGGGTGTCTTCCAGGCGCAGAACGGCGCGCTGGTGCTCGTCGGCGCCTTCAAGGCCAATCCGCTGCGCGACATCTGCGCCGCGCTGGAGATCGACGACCTGTCGCTCGACCCGCGCTTCTGCGACCTGCAGGGCCAGTTCAAGCACAAGGCCGAGCTGCACGCGATCTTCCGCGAACGCTTCGCGACCAACACCCGCGAGCACTGGCTGGCGCGGCTCGAGGCACAGGACCTGCTCTCCGCGCCGGTGCGTGACATGCGCGAGGCGCTGGTCGATCCGCAGACGCTTCACAACGAGATGATCCTCGACGGCGGAACGCCCGACGGCCGGCCACTGCGGTTCATCGCGAGTCCGATCCGCATGTCGGGCGCGTCCACCGGCCTGCGCCGTGCGCCGCCCCGGCTGGGCGAGCACACGGACGAAGTGCTGGACGAAGCGCGCGCGCTGAGCGAGGTGGCCCAATGAGCGTGAACTACGAAGTCAAGGAGCACGTCGCCCGCGTCACCATCGACCGGCCCGACGTGCTCAACGCGGTCGACCTGCCGACCGAGGCCGAACTCATCCGCATCTGGGACGACATCGAGCGGCGCGACGACGTGCGCGTGGTGGTGCTGACCGGCGCGGGCGAGCGTTCCTTCAGCGCCGGCGCCGACATGAAGAACACCAGCAACCTCAAGGGCGTCGAGTACTGGGCGGCCAGCCGCCCCGGCGGCTTCGGCGGCATTGCGCTGCGCGAGACGCTCGATGTGCCGGTGATCGCGCGGGTCAACGGCTTCGCGCTCGGCGGCGGCTTCGAGATGGTGCTCGGCTGCGACCTCGTGGTGGCCTGCGAGGAGGCCAGCTTCGGCCTGCCCGAGCCGCTGGTCGGTCGGCTGCCTCTGGATGGCGGCATGCTCCTGCTGCAGCGCCAGATCCCGTATCGCCAGGCCATGGGGATGATGCTGACCGGCCAGAGAGTCAAGGCGCGCCAGGCGCTGGAGATGGGCCTCGTCAACGAAGTCGTGCCGCGCGTCGAGCTCGACACCGCGGTCGAGCGCTGGGTGCAGCAACTGCTGGCCTGCGCGCCGCTGTCGCTGCGCGCCATCAAGCAGGTGGTGCGCCAGACTGGCCAGCTCTCGCCCGCTCAAGCCCACGGCATGCGCCTGCCCGCGCTGGTTGCCGCGCTGCAGTCGGAAGACTCCAGCGAAGGCGTGCTGGCCTTCCAGCAGAAGCGCAAGCCGCGCTGGCAGGGGCGCTGAGGCCGGAGCGCGAAGGGACGACACATGGCCCATGTCATCACCACCGCCTGCATCGACTGCAAGGACGGCGCCTGCGTGCCTTGCTGCCCGGTCGATTGCATCTACGAAGGCGCCCGGACTCTGTACATTCATCCGGATGAATGCATCGACTGCGGCGTTTGCGTATCGGCCTGTCCCGTGCAGGCCATCTACGAGGAGTCTCGGCTGCCGCCCGAGCTCGCGCATTTCACGGCCATCAACCGCGAGTACTTCGACGACGCGGTCAGCGGCCTGGGTTCGCCCGGCGGCGCGGACGGCCGGGCGAGCGCCTGCGACCACCCCGGCATCGCCACGGCGCTGCCATCCGTCGGAGCGATGGCGTAGTGCGCAGCGGGGCAGGAGGGCCGGCTGATGCATGCCAGCGTCCTGAAGTACTTCATCGAGGTGGCGCAGTGCGGCTCGGTGCGCAAGGCGTCCGAGCGGCTCTACGTGGCGGCCAGCGCGGTGAACCGGCAGATCCACAAGCTGGAGGACGAGCTGGGCGTCGAGCTGTTCGACCGCATGCCCAACGGCCTGCGGCTGAACCCGGCCGGCGAGCGGCTGCTCAAGCATGCGCAAGAGACGCTGCACCAGTTCCAGGTGATGCGCACCGAGCTGGATGCGCTCAAGGGCGAGCGCACCGGCCACGTCAAGGTGGCGGCGATGGATTCCTTCTTCGAGGAACTGCTGCCCTCTGCGGTGGAGGAGTTCCTCCAGATCTTTCCCGCGGTGACCTACACCATCACCTCCACCCAGCCCATGGAAGTGGCCCAGATGGTCATGGCCGGGCAGGCCGACGTCGGGTTGACCTTCCTGGGACGGCTGCCCGGCGGCGTGCGGGCCATGAACGTGGCGCACCTGCCGATCGGCATCGTGATGCCGCCGGGGCATCCGCTGGCCAGCTTCGATACCGTGTCGCTCAAGGAGTGCGCGAAGTATCCCTTCCTGCGCTCCAGCTCGCATCCGGTGATCAGCGCCGCGTCGTCCCCCGAGTTCGCCAGCTTCTGGGACGACATGGAGCCGGCCGCCACCTGCAATTCCACGCCCTTGCTCAAGCGCCTGATCATGGGCGGCAAGGGCATTTCCTGCTTCTCCAAGATCGCCTTCATCGAGGAACTCAAGCGCGGGGAACTGCTCTGGCGACCCTTCGAGTTGGAAGCGCTCAACGGAATGAAGGTGGGCATCGTGGTGCCCACGCAGCGCGTGCTGCCGCACGTCACGCAGAACTTCGTCGGCCGCATGGCCCGGCGACTCACGCAACTGGAAGCCATCGCCGCGACGCTCTGAAGATGCCCGCCGTGGTGGCGTTTCCTTCAACCCCTGAAAGAGCTTCACCATGAACGATCTGAAGAACAAGGCCGTCCTCATCACCGGCGCCAGCACCGGCATCGGCGCGGCCGTGGCACGCGCCATGGGCAAGGCCGGCGCCCGTGTGGCGGTGCACTACCGCGGCAGCCGGGCGGAGGCCGAAGCCGTGGCGCGCGACATCCGGTCGGCCGGCGGCGAGGCGCTGCTGGTGCAGGCCGACGTGATGGACACGAACGCGGTCGACCGCATGGTGCAGGCGGTGCACGAGGCCTTCGGCCGCATCGACATCCTGGTCAACAACGCCGGCGGCTTCGTCAAGCGCTCGCCGATCGTCGATGCGGACGACGACTACATCGACGCGGTGTTCAGGCTCAATGCACGCTCGGTCGTGGCGGTGAGCCGGCGGGTGATCCCGCTGATGTCGGCCGGCGGCGGTGGCGCCATCATCAACGTGACCACCCAGGCGGCGCGCACCGGCGGCGGGCCGGGCGCGGGGCTCTATGCGGCCTGCAAGGGATTCGTTTCCACGATCACGCGCACCATGGCCAAGGAACTCGTGAAGGACGGCATCCGCGTCAACGCGGTGGCGCCGGGCGTGATCGAGACGCCGTTCCATGACGGCCATTCGAGCCCCGAGGTGCTGAAGAACTTCGCCAGCGCGATCCCCATGGGACGCCTGGGCACCGCCGAGGAATGCGTCGGCGCGTTCATGTTCCTCGCGGACGCGCAGGCCAGCGGCTACATCACCGGCCAGATCGTCGAGGTCAACGGCGGGCAGGTGATGCCCTGAGGGTCAGCGCGGCCGCCACCACCGGCTTGGCCCATTGCGGCACCTGGTCGAGCGCGATGTGCGAGACGACCTGGCCGCCCTCCATGTGCAGCACCAGCACGGGTTGCGGCTTGATGCCGGCCTTGGGGTCGCCGTCGATGCTGTTGTCGTACACGCGCAGGCTGGCAAGGTGCGGCAGCAGGCGGACGAGGTTCGCGCGGCTGCTCTCGTAGCGCGCGCGGATCTTGTCCTCGGGGATGTCGTGGCCGCCGGCGATCACGCGTTCCTTCACGCGCTCGATGTGCTTCTCGGGCGATGCCAGCCCGGCGTACCAGAGGTGGACCTGCGCGCCCTTGCGTGCGCCGGCGAGCAGCATGTCCGGCAGCGTCCGCGCGCCCAGCGTGGTCTCGAAAGCGAAATTGAGGCCCTCGGCCAGCGCGCGTTCGAGACCGGCGCGGCCTATTTCCCAGGCCTGCGCGTTGGCCGTTTCCTGCGTGAGCGAGGGGTTGGCATCCAGCAGCGTGCGCGCCGCGAGGTCGGGGTTGAAGCAGGGGACCTTGCGCGCCTGGAGCGCCGCGCCGCCGATACTGCTCTTGCCGGCGCCGTTGACGCCCGCGAGAACGAAGATGCGCGCGACCATCAGCGGGGCATCACCTCTTGGCGGACTTGCTGCCGCCTGCGGCGCGGACGGCCGCCTTGCCCAGTTCGGCCGGGGACATCGCGAAGGCGTCTGCCATCGCCTGGGCGGCCGCGTCGCCCTGCATGCGGGCGAACATGTCGTCGAACTGCCGCGTGAGCGCATCCAGATCGGGCTTGGCCGCCTGTTCGAGCGCGAGGTAGCGGTCGATCGACATCAGCACCATGGCCGGCTCGTCGTGGCGGGTGACGACCACCGCGCCGTGCGTCATGACGGCGCTGGTGACCTTCTGCATCCCCGAGACCAGCTGGGTGGCGGAGACGGCAGGCAAGCCGCGCGTGAAACGATCGATGGCCTCTGGACGCGAATCGCGCGTGATGGACATGGGAAGCTCCGTTGGATCTCCGAAATACCCGTTTTAGCCGATTTGGCCATTTTAGGTATTTTCTGGGAAATCCGCGGGTCAGGGAGCGACAGCCCGGCGACCTAGCGCGGCGCCGAGGCCAGCAGCTTCGCGGTGCGCTCGGCACCCGCCTTGTTGTCGGCCGCCAGCGCCACGTCGTGGGCCCGGCTCCAGTAGTCCCTGGCGAGCTCCGGCCTGTCGGCCGACGCCTGGCCCAGCAGCAGCAGGTCCTGGTAGATCTTCTCGCTCGCCCCGGCCGCCTTGTCCAGCTTCAGGGCCTCCTCGAGCGGCGCCACGGCCGCGGCGGGCGTCTTCAGCGCAATGCAGGCGCTGCCCTGCAAGCGCAGGGCGTTGGCGCGCTCGAGCGCGTCGTCCTTGGCCAAGGCGCCGTGGGCCTGCTGGGCGAAGCGCAAGCCTTCCTCGGCGCGCCCCGAGGTCAGCGCCAGATAGGCCTTCAGGTTGAGGATCTTGCCCCTGACGGCGCATCGGCTGCCGCAGAGCGCGTCGGCGCGATCGAGCGCTTGCGCGGCGCCGGCGCGGTCCCCGGCCTGGACCGCCATCGCCCGGCGCAAGGCGGCCTCGGCGCGGCGGTCGTTGCTGAACGCGAGCCGGGGCTCGTCCAGCACCCCGTCCAGCTGCTTCAACGCCTCGTCCTGGCGCCCCATGCCGAGGTAGACCATCGACAGGTTGAGCCGGGCGACGGCGATCGCATCGTCGTCCTCGATCGACTGCGCGAGCTGGAGCGCCTGCTCGAAGTAGGTCAGCGCATGCGGCAGGTCGCCGGCCTTGTAGCGGTCCATGCCCTGGGTGTTGAAGCCCTGGGCCCGGATCTGCGCCGTCGAACGCGCGGGCGGCGTCGAGCAGGCCGCCAACAGGCCGGCCGCCACGACGCACACGACGACGGCGGCCCGCGCCGGTGCGCGACTCATTGCGCGTCCCCCGGCAGCGGCAGGCCGCCGATGCTGTCGATCGGCAGCGACTGCGGCGTGGTGGCGGTACCGGTCAGCCAGCTGATCGGCCAGGTCTGGCGCGCGTCGCTGACCATCTGGTTGGTCTGCGTCGCCGCCGCCTGGACCTGGTCGAGCACGCCGGGCAGTCTTTCGGCGGCCTGCGCCGCCATCGCATGCACCTCGGCGCTGGCCTGTTGCGAAGTGGCCGCCGCCTGCTGAACCTTCTCGATCACGGCCGGCGCGGCGTCGGCCACCACCCCGAGGGTCTGGTTGGCCTTCTGGAGCGTCGTCGCCGCGCCGCTCTCGACGGTCTTCACGGCCTGCTGCGCCTGCTGCAGCACCTCGCCGGCCTTCTCGGCGATGGCCGGGATCTTCGACGCCGCCTCCTGGCCGGCCTTCAGGGTCTGCTGGAACGGGCCCTCCGGATCGGTCAGGCTCTCGGTCAGCTTGCGCGCATCGGCGATCGCCGGCATCAGCGCGGCCTGCATGTCCTGCGACAGCTGGCCAGCCACGCGGGGGCGCTCGAACGCCAGCACCTCGCCGGAGGCCACCGGCTGCGCACGGCCGCCGCGCGGGGCCACCAGCTCGATCGCCGGCTTGCCAAGCGCGTTGTCCTGGACCAGCCTGGCCCGGGTGCCCTTCGGAAACTCCGCCATGTAGTCGCGGCCGATGCCGAGCTCGACCCTGACGCCCTGGTCGCCGGACGGCGCCGACGAGGCCAGCAGGATGCTGCGCACGCTGCCGATCACCAGGCCGCGGGTCGTCACCGGCATGCCCTCGCTCATTCCGGCCGCGTCGGGGACCTCGACGAAGAGCTGGTCCTGGCGGCTGAACAGCCCCTGGTGGTAGGCGATCCAGGCCAGCAGGGCGGCGATGACCAGCACCAGCAGGGCCATGGCGGGGGCCGTCCAGCGACGGCTGTCGGGAGTTGGCATCGAAGATCCTCCGTGGGGTGACAGTGAGAGCTCACAACGGTCACGCATGCTAGACCATCGGCCACCGCGCGTGGAGGCGTCGCTTTGCCTGACGGGCACGGTCAGTCGCGCATGCGCACGGCGTCCTGCTGGCGCAGCACGCGGCGCAGGATCTTGCCGGCCGGCGTCTTCGGTATGGCCTCGCACAGCACCACGTCGCCGAGCTGCTTGTAGGCCACCACCCGCTCGGCGACCCAGGCCTTGAGGTCCGCGGCGGCCAGGGCGCCGCGCGCCACGACGTAGGCCACCGGCATCTCGCCGGCACGGTCGTCGGGCCGGCCGATCACCGCGGCGTCGGCCACCTGCGGATGCGTATACAGCAGGGCCTCCAGCTCTGCCGGGGCGACCTGGAAGCCCTTCACCTTGATGAGCTCCTTGAGCCGGTCGGTGACGGTGAGGTAGCCGTCGGCATCGATGGTGACGAGGTCGCCGGTGCGGACCCAGCCGTCGTCGGTGAAGGTCGCCGCGGTGGCTTCCGGCTGGTTCAGGTAGCCCTTGAAGGCCTGCGGGCCGCGGAACCACAGCTCGCCGGACTGGCCGCGCGCCACGTCGGCGCCGGTCGCCGGGTCGACCACCCGCGCCTGCGTCCCGGGCAGGATCTGGCCGCTGGTGCCGGCGTGGATCCGGTCCGGGTGGCTCACGGTCACGCAACCCGAGGACTCGGTCATGCCGTAACCCTGCAGCACCTTGCACTTCAGGCGTTCGGCGACCTTGTGTTCCAGCGCGGCGCCGAGCGGTGCCGCGCCGCTGCCGATCACTTCGAGCGACGACAGGTCGAAGTCGTCCACCATCGGGTGCAGTCCGAGGAAGTGCATCACCGGCGGCACCACGGCGAGGCGCGACACGCGGTAGGTGGCGATCGCCTTGAGGAAGGCTTCAGGCTCGAAGCGCGGCACGGTCACCAACCGGCAGCCGGCGACCAGTCCGCACAGCGTGATGATGGTGAAGCCGAAGATGTGAAACATCGGCAAGAAAGCCAGCAACACCTTGTCCGGCGGGTGCGCATAGGCCTGCAGGTACTGGCTCACGTTGGCGACGATGGTGGCGTGCGTCAGCATCACGCCCTTGGCCATGCCGGTGGTGCCCGACGAATAGGGCAGCGCGGCCAGCGCGTCGGGGTCGATGTCCGGCGCCGGTTCGGGATCGGTGCAGGCCATCAGCGACGCGAAGGCCAGCGCGCCCTCGGCTTCGCCCAGCACCACCACGGTGGCCCCGCCGGCCAAGGCCGCGGCTTCGCGGACCGTGGGCAGCAGGGTCGGCAGGGTGAATACGAAGCGCGCGTTGGCGTCGCGCATCTGGTGCGCCAGGTCGGCCGCCCCGTACATCGGGTTGGCGCCGCTCACGACGCCGCCGGCAGCCATGGCGCCGAGCGCGGCGATCGGCCACTCCGGCGAGTTCGGCGCGAACAGCAGCAACACATCGCCGGGCTTGAAGCCCTGGGCCGCCAGGCCCGCCGCGAAGCGGCCGATCGCGTGGTCCAGCGCGCTGGAGCTCAGTTCGCGGCCGCTGGCGGCGTCCACCAGCGCGACCGCCTCGGGCCTTTCGCGCAAGCGTCGGCGAACGAACGCCGGCACGGTGGTCCGGGCCAATTCGCCCGTGAGCGCAGGCCCTTCGATGATGCCGTGGCTGCTGTGGTCCATGTGCGTCCTCCTTCGACTCGCCGCCGAGGCGCCGGCGCAAGTGTCTGTCGCGCCGCACATTACGCGCACCCGCGGACCGCGTCCAGACCCCGCGCGAAGGCCGTCGCACGCCGTTCGGAATTGCGGCTTATGCTCCGGGATCTTTTTCCAAGGAGCACCGATGCAGCCACGCCTCACAGCCCAGGACTTCGACCAGGAACTGCTCATTCTTTTCGACGCCTATGTCCACGGCAAACTGGACCGCAGAGGCTTCCTCGGGCAGGCGCAGAAGTTCGCCAAGGCGGGCGTCACCGCCGCCGGGCTGCTCGCCGCGCTGAGCCCCGATTTCGCGGCCGGCCAGCAGGTGCCGCCGGGCGACCCGAAGCTCAGGACCGAGCGCGTCGACTATCCCTCTCCCGCCGGCAGCGGCACCGTCAGGGGTTACCTGGCGCGACCCGCCGCCGCCGGCGCCACCCGCCTTCCCGCCGTTCTGGTGATCCACGAGAACCGCGGCCTCAACCCGCACATCGAGGACATCGCGCGGCGCCTGGCGCTGGACGGCTTCATGGCCTTCGCGCCCGACGCGCTGTCCCCGCTGGGCGGCTACCCCGGCGACGAAGACAAGGCCCGCGACGCCTTCGCCAAGCTGGACCAGGCCCATTCGCGGGAGGATTTCGTGGCCGCCGCCAATTGGCTGAAGGCGCGACCGGATGCCACCGGGAAGTTCGGTGCGGTCGGCTTCTGCTACGGCGGCGGCATCGTCCACGTGCTGAGCACGCGCATGCCCGACCTGAACGCCGGCGTGCCGTTCTATGGCAACGTGCCGGCGCCGGCCGACGCCGCCAAGGTCAAGGCGCCGCTGCTCGTGCACCGGGCCGCCGTCGACGAGCGCATCAACGCCGCATGGCCGGCCTACGAAGCGGCGCTCAAGGCCGCGGGCGTCAGCGTCAGTGACTTCCAGTATCCGGACACGCAGCACGGCTTCAACAACGACACGACGCCTCGCTACGACGCGGCCGCGGCCAAGCTCGCCTGGGCCCGCACGATCGAGTTCCTCAAGCTGCAACTGGGCGGCGCCGCCGGCTAGGCGTGTTCACCCTCATCCCCTGGAGCTTCACAAACATGACCATCCGCCATGCGTTTTTCCTGGCCGCCCTGCTCGTCGCCGGGCTCTCGCTGGGCCAGGCCGCCGCCGCGCAGCCCGTGCTGCCCAGCGGCTTCAAGACCCGCACGGTCGACGCGCAGGACGGAACGAAGCTCTTCGTTCGCTCCGGAGGCGCCGGCCCTGCGGTCGTCCTCATCCACGGATTCGGCGACACCGGCGACATGTGGGGGCCCCTGGCCGGGCAACTGGCCAAGACGCACCTGGTCATCGTGCCCGACCTGCGCGGCATGGGGCGCTCGGCCAAGGCGAGCGGCGGCTACGACAAGAAGTCGCAGGCCGCCGACATCCGGGCAGTGGTCACGGCTTTCGGCCAGGACCATGCGGCGGTGGTCGGCCACGACATCGGCACCATGGTCGCCTACGCGTACGCGGCGAGCTATCCGGACAAGGTCGACAAGCTGGTCGTGATGGACGCGCCGGTGCCCGGCATCGCGCCCTGGGACCAGATCATCCTCTGGCCCGCGCTGTGGCACTTCAATTTCGGCGGCCCCAATGCGGAGCGGCTGGTGGCGGGGCGCGAGCGCATCTACCTCGACCGCTTCTGGAACGAGTTCGCCGGCGATCCTTCCAAGATCGACGAAGCGACCCGCCGGCACTACACGAAGCTCTATGCACAGCCCGGCGCGATGCGGGCATCCTTCGCGCAGTTCAACACCATCGCGGCCAAGGATGTCGCCGACAACCTCGCGTTCTCGCGCAACAAGCTGCCGATGCCGGTGCTGGCCATCGGCGGAGAGAAGTCCTTCGGCCCCAACATGGCGACGGTCATGCGCAACGCGGCCACCAACGTGCAGCAGGAGGTGGTCCCGAACGCAGGGCACTGGCTGATGGAGGAAAGCACCGAGACGACGGTCGGCCTGGTCGACAAGTTCCTCGCCGTCCCGCAGTAGGGTCCCAGGCGAGCGCCATGGACCCGAACCCGACCGGCCTCAGGAAGGGCCTGACCAGCTACGGCGACCAGGGCTTCTCCCTGTTCCTGCGCAAGGCCTTCATCAAGGGCGCGGGCTACACCGACGGCGCGCTCGACCGTCCGGTGGTGGGCATTGCCAGCACGGGCAGCGCCTACAACCCCTGCCACGGCAACGCGCCCCAGTTGCTCGAGGCGGTCAAGCGCGGCGTCATGCTGGCCGGCGGCCTGCCGATGGAATTCCCGACGATCTCGATCCACGAGAGTTTCGCCGCCCCCACCAGCATGTACCTGCGCAACCTCATGTCGATGGACACCGAGGAAATGGTGCGCGCCCAACCGATGGACGCCGTGGTGCTGATCGGCGGCTGCGACAAGACCGTGCCGGCGCAGCTGATGGGCGCGGCCTCGGCCGGCATCCCGTCGATCCAGCTCATCACGGGCTCGATGCTGACCGGCAGCCACCGCGGCGAGCGCGTCGGGGCTTGCACCGACTGCCGCCGCTACTGGGGCCGGTTCCGCGCCGGCGAGATCGACGACGACGAGGTGGGCGAGGTCAACGACCAGCTGGTCGCGAGCGTCGGCACCTGTTCCGTGATGGGCACGGCCAGCACCATGGCCTGCATCGCCGAAGCCCTGGGGATGACGGTGCCGGGCGGCGCCTCGCCGCCGGCGGTCACCGCCGACCGCATGCGGGTGGCCGAACAGACCGGCACCCGGGCCGTGCAGATGGCGCGCGACGGCCTGTCGATCGACAAGGTTCTGACCCCGGCCGCCTTCGAGAACGCGATGCGCGTGCTGCTCGCAATCGGCGGCTCGACCAACGGCATCGTCCACCTGACCGCGATCGCGGGCCGCATGGGCCTGGACGTCGACCTGGACGCCCTCGACCGCATGGGCCGCGAGACGCCGGTGCTGCTGGACCTGAAGCCCTCGGGGCAGCACTACATGGAGGACTTCCATCGTGCCGGCGGCATGGCCACCCTGCTGCGCGAACTCAGGCCGCTGCTGCGGCTCGATGCGCTGACCGTGACCGGCCGCACGCTCGGCGAGGAGATCGAGGCCTCGGGGCCCGGCTTCGCGCAGGACGTGGTGCGGCCCATCGCGCGCCCGATCTACCCGCAGGGCGGCATCGCGGTGCTGCGCGGCAACCTGGCCCCGGGCGGCGCGATCATCAAGCAGTCGGCGGCGGACGCCCGGCTGATGGAGCACGAAGGCCGGGCGGTCGTGTTCGAGAACCTCGAGGACCTGGCCGAACGCATCGACAGCGACGACCTGGACGTCGCGGCCGACGACGTGCTGGTGCTGAAGAACATCGGCCCCAGGGGCGCGCCCGGCATGCCCGAGGCGGGCTACCTCCCGATCCCGCGCAAGCTCGCACGGGCCGGCGTGAAGGACATCGTGCGCATCTCCGATGGCCGCATGAGCGGCACCGCCTTCGGCACCATCGTGCTGCACGTCACGCCCGAGTCGGCCATCGGCGGCCCGCTGGCCCATGTGCGCAACGGCGACCGGATTCGCCTGAGCGTGCAGTCCCGCGAGATCGCCCTGCTGGTGTCCGACGAAGAGCTGGCGCGCCGCGCCGAGGCCTCGCCGGTGGTGGCGCCGACCGCCGGGCGCGGCTACCGCAAGCTGTTCCTGGAGACCGTCACGCAGGCCGACCAGGGGGTGGACTTCGACTTTCTGCGGGCCGCGAAGACGATGGGGAAGGTGCCGGAGTAGACACGCAGGCGGCGCTCACCCCGGCGCGGCGCCGCCCCAGTGCAGCCAGGCCATCACGAGCAGCGCCAGGAACACCGTTTCGCCGACCATCAGGGCGATCGGCTTCCATCCCACCGTGGCGAGTTCCTTCAACTGGGTCTTCATGCCGATCGCGGCGATCGACGTGACGAGGCACCATTGCGACAGGTCCATGCCCGCCTGGGCCACGGCCTTGGGCACCCAGCCCGTGCTGTTGATGGCGACCAGCAGCGCGAAGGCCAGCGCGAACCAAGGCAGCAGCGGCGGGCGCGGGCCATCGACCGCGCCGCCCTGGTGCGCACGCGTCATGAAGCCCGCGAACGCGATCACGGGCAGCAGCATCGCGACACGCAGCAGCTTCACGAAGGTGGCGGCATCGCCGGTGGCGGTCGACATGCCGTAGCCGGCACCCACCACCTGGGCCACGTCGTGGATCGTGGCGCCGAGGAAGATGCCCGCCTGCACCGGATCGAGGCCCGCCGCGCGCACGATCATCGGATAGACGACCATCGCCAGCGTCGACAGCGCGCTGACGCCGATCACGGTGAACAGCGTGGCGCGCTCGCGCATCGGGTGGTGCGGCATCGCCGCGGAAAGCGCCATGGCCGCCGAGGCGCCGCAGATCGCGACCGACCCGCCCGTGAGCAGGCCGAAGAAGCTCCGGTAGCCCATCAGCCTGGCGACCCCGATGCCCAGGCCGATGGTGAGCGCCACCGAGGCCACCACCATCACCACCGGATGCCAGCCCATGGCCGCGATCTGGCCGGTGGTGATGCGCAAGCCCAACAAGGCCACGCCGATGCGCAGCACCTGGCGGGCGGTCCACTCGATGCCCGGGGTGCAGGAGCTGTCGGCGGAAAGGAAGTTCATCGCCATGCCGAGCAGCAGTGCGAAGAGCATCACCGGCGCGCCATAGTGCTGCGACAGGAACATGGCGGCGGCGGCCACGACGGCGCTGGCAAGCACGCCGGGGAAAAGCTGGCGTCCGAGCGCCGGCCAGCCGGTCAGGGTCAGTGCGGTCATCGGCGGTCAGAAGATGTGGCGGATGCCGAGGTCGTAGCCGGTCGACGACTGCGCGGTCGGCACGGAACCATTGATCGGCTTCGCGTAGAAGGCCGGTCCGCCCACCGTGAGGTCGGCGCCGTTCGAGTTGTCGATTCGTGCCACGGTCGCGTACAGGGCCGTGCGCCTCGACAGGTTGTACACGTAGCCGAGGGCGAACTTCTCCGACTTCGGATCTGGCGACAGGCCGGGGATGAGCTGGCTCAGGGGGGTGACGTTGTTGTACTTGACCTGGGTGTAGACGGCGCGGATCAGGCCGGGTCCGACCGGCACGGTGGCGCCGACCAGGGCGCCGTTGGCGCCCGGGCTGGTGAAGCCGAAGGCGTTGGGCAGCGGCGGGATGCCCGAGAAGTCGGTCTTCAACTTGTTGTGCGAGTACTCGCCGAACAGCTTGACGACGCCGAAGTCGTAGGTTGCGCCGAGGTTCCAGATGTCCAGATTGGTCGTGGTGCCCTGGAAGAACTGGTCCCCGATGGTGCTCCGGCCCGCCGCCAGGGCGACGTCCAGCGGACCGTTGGCGTAGCCGAAGCGCCCGCCCACATAGCGGCCGGCGCGCTGGCTGTTGGGCACGTTCGGCGTCAGCGTGCCCGGGTCGTACTTGGTCGCCTCGTTGAAGGCGTACATGAGTTGGCCGTAGAAGCCGCCCAGGTTCGGCGGCAGGAAGTAGCCCACCGAGTTGGAGGCACGCAGGTAGTTCGGATTGCCCTGGAAGCCGTTGGCCACCTGGCCCGGCGAGTTGAAGCCGCTCGCGGTCGCGATCAGGTTGATGCCCACGCCGTTCGAGGTGAACGGATCGGCCACGGCGTCGTTCCAGAAGGTGGGCGTGTAGTCCCGGCCGAGGCGGACCTCGCCCAGGACGCCCGACAGGCTGACGGTCGAGCGGCGGTTGAAGGCCAGGCCACCGCTGGGCGTGACGCCGTTGCCGGTGTCGCTGAGCAACCCGGCTTCGAGCCAGAAGCTGGCCGCCGCACCACCGCCCAGATCCTCGGTGCCGCGGAAGCCCAGGCGGCTGCTGGCATAGCCGCCGCTGTTCTGTCCCGTGCTGCTGGTGGTCACGCCGACGCCGAACGGCGTCTCGGCCTTGTTCGAATAGCCGCTGACCGTGGCGTCGACGACGCCGAACAACGTGACGGAGGACTGGGCGGAAGCGCCGCCGGCGGCGAGGACGGTCAAGGCGACCAGGGTTCTTTTCATTGGAGTCTCTTTGGTTTTGGAAAAAATGCGGGCGCGAAAAAAGTCGTGCGCCCTCGGGCCAAGTCCTCGAACGGGACCTACATGGCGGTCTTGCCCCCGTTGACGGCGAGGATCTGGCCCGAGATGTACCTGGCGCGGTCGGACGCCAGGAACACCACCGCATCGGCGACCTCTTCCGGCGTGCCGATGCGACCGGCCGGGATCGCTGCGGCGACAGCCGCGATCTTCTCGGCCCCGCCGGCGATGCGTTCGAGCATCCCGGTGTCGATCGGGCCGGGGGCCACCGCGTTCACCCGCACGTTCGACCGTCCCGCCTCCAGTGCGGCAGACTTGGTCAGGCCCTCGATCGCGTGCTTGCTGGCCACGTAGATCGGGTTCTGCGGGTTGCCGCGGCTTCCCATCGTGGAGGAAAGATTGACGATGGCGCCCTGCCGCTGCCGCAGCATCACGCGCAACTGGTGCTTCATGCTGAGAAAGGTCCCCAGGACATTCGCATCGAAGGTCGCCGAATAGGATTCGACCGTCTGGTCCACGATCGAGCCGGGCGTTCCTTCCGTCCCCGCACTGTTCACGGCAACGTCGAGCCGTCCGAAGCGCGCGACGGTGCGCTCGACCAGCGCGCTGACTTGCGCCTCATTGCTGACGTCGGCGGCCACGAACTCGGCCTCCACGCCCAGCTCACGGAGTTCGGCCACCAGCGCGGCGCCGGCCGTGGCATTGCGGCCGGAGCACACCAGCCGGGCGCCTTCGCGAGCGAATGCGAGCGCGGTCGCGCGGCCAATCCCGGCCGTGGCGCCGGTGATCAAGACGACAGGTTCAGTCATCACAAGTTCCTTGTTCGGTGTTCGGGCGCAGGCAGCGGATCAGAAGGCAACCGCATGCCGGCCTTTGAGTTGCAGCATCTCGCGTGTGTCGGCGGGTGTCGCGATCTCCAGGTTCAGCGATCGCAGGGTCGAGACGATGCGCTGCACCTGCTGGGCATTGCTCGTCGCCAGCCGGCCCGGCCCGTCCCAGAGCGAGTCCTCGAGTCCGACCCGGACGTTGCCGCCCATCGAGGCGGCCATGGCGGCGAGCGGGAACTGGCTGCGGCCGGCGCCGAGCACCGACCAGTAGTAGTCCTTGCCGAACAGGCGCTCCGCCGTCCTTCGCATGTGCATCAGGTCGTCGGGGTGCGAGCCGATCCCGCCCAGCAGCCCGAAGACCGTCTGGATGAAAAAGGGCGGCTTCAGGATGCCGCGGTCGATGAAGTGCGCCGCGGTGTAGAGATGGCTGGTGTCATAGCACTCGATCTCGAAGCGCGTGCCGTTGTCGGCGCAGGATTCGAGGATGTAGCGGATCTCCTTGAAGGTGTTGCGGAACACGCGGTCTTCCGAGCCTTCGAGATAGGGGCGCTCCCAGTCGTGCTTGAATTCCTTGTAGCGGTCCAGCATCGGATAGAGGCCGAAATTCATCGAGCCCATGTTCAGCGACGCCACCTCCGGCTTGAGCTGCAAGGCCGGCTGCAGCCGCTCCTCAACCAGCATGTTCGGCGCGCCGCCGGTGGTGAGATTGACGACCACATCCGAGCGCTCGGCGATGACCGGCAGAAAGGCGCGGAACAGCGCCGGGTCCTGCGACGGCTGGCCGGTCTCGGGATGGCGCGCATGCAGATGGACGATCGACGCGCCGGCTTCCGCGGCCGCGATCGCCTCCCGGGCGATCTCGTCGGCGGTGATCGGCAGGTACGGCGACATGGTCGGCGTGTGGATCGCGCCGGTGACCGCACAGGTCACGATCACCTTGCTTTGGGGTGCTGCCATGGCGCGTCGCTCAGGCCACCAGCACGGTGGAGCCGATGGTCTTGCGTCCTTCGAGCGCGCGATGCGCTTCGGCCGCATCGGCCAAGGCGAAACTCTGCCGCGGTTCGCTGACGATCCGGCCGGCAAGCACATGGTCGAACAGCTCGCGCGCCATGTCGAGCATGTGCGAGCGGGGCTCGATGTAGTGCCTCATCGCCGGGCGCGTGAACCAGATCGAACCCTTGGTCGCCAGCAGCCCCGTGTTGAAGATCACCGGGCCCGACGACGTGCCGTTGCTCACCATCGTGCCGCGAAGCTGCAGGCAGTCGAGCGAGGCTTCCAGCGTGTCCTTGCCGACCGAGTCGTACACCACCGGCACGCCCTTGCCGTCGGTGATCTCGCGCACCCGCTGGGCGATGTTCTCGCGCGAGGTCACGATGGTGTGGGCGCAGCCGTTGGCCTTGGCGATGGCGGCCTTCTCGTCGGTGCTGACGGTGCCGATCATCGTCACGCCCATGGCGCGCGCCCACTGGCAGGCGATCAGGCCGACGCCGCCGGCGGCCGCGTGATAGAGGATGGTCTCGCCGCCCTTCAGCGGGAACACCTGGCGGAACAGGTACTGCGCCGTCATGCCCTTCATGATGAGCGAGGCCGCGGTGCGGTCCGGGATGCCATCGGGCAAGGGGATCAGCACATTGGCAGGCATCACGCGGGCCTGCGAGTAGGCCCCCGGCGGTCCCACCAGATAGCCGACCCGGTCGCCCACGCGGATGTCGGTCACACCGGGCCCCACGGCCTCGACCACGCCCACCGCATCGGTGCCCAGGCCACTGGGCAGCGCCTGCGGATAGAAGCCGGTCCGGAAGTAGATGTCGGCGAAGTTGACGGCGACGAAGCTGTGGCGAACGCGGGCCTCGCCGGCGCCGGGTTCGCCGACTTCGACGTCCTCGAATTTCAGGACATCGGCGCCCCCGGTTTCGTAGAAGCGGATGGCCTTGGTCATGGTGCGTCTCCTCGTGAATGCATGTGGAGCGGCGATTCTTGCGGGCCCGTTCCGCGAGCGGAAGCCCGCCGCCGCGAATGACCCATCTCGACAAGTTGATGTCCCATAAAAGCAAGTCTCGAGCGCCGCTGCGTCGGATACTGAAGGCGTCGGCAGCCCATGACCGGCACGAGGAAGAACTGGAGACAAAGATGAGACTGAAGCTGTTTGCGCGCCCTGCCCTGGCGCTGGTCGGATGCTCGCTGGCGTTCGGCGCCTGGGCCTTCGGCGACAAGCCCTTGAAGGTGATCGTTCCGGCACCGGCGGGCGGAACGACGGACATCGCCGCCCGCGTGGTCGGGCAACAGATGTCCGTGGACATCGGCCGGCCGGTGATCGTCGAGAACCGCCCCGGTGCGAGCGGATCGATCGGCCTTCATGCCATGCTGCAGGCCGCGCCCGACGGCGACACGATCATCGTCGGGCCGAACAACCTGCTGGTGGAATCGCCGCTGGTGATGAAGGTCCCGTACGACCCGCTGAAGGACATCGTCAGCATCGCGAGGGTGGCCAAGACCAGCTATGTGCTGGTGACGGGTGCAGGCTACCCGGCCAAGGACTTCCAGGGTCTCGTCGCACACCTGAAGTCGCGCAAGGGCAAGTCCAGCTTCGCCAACTATGGCAACGGCACGACCTCGCACTACTCGGGACTGATCTTCAGCGATCGGGCCGACCTGGGCATGCAGAACGTGGGCTATGCCGGATCGCCGCCCGCGCTTCAGGACCTGATCGGCGGCCAGGTCGACATCATGTTCGACGGCATGGCGACCTCCCTGCCGCTGATCAAGGGCGGCAAGCTCCGCCTCTACGCCGTGTCCGGCAAGAGCCGGTCCGGCTATTTCCCCGACGTGCCGACCATGACCGAGCTCGGCTATCCGGAGATCCAGTTCCAGGGACAGATCCGCTTCTACGGCTCCAGCAAGCTGCCGGCCGACGTGCTGGCGAAGCTGCAGGCGATCGTCAAGAAGGCCGCGGATGCACCCGCGGTGCAGAAGAAGCTGTTCGACGTGGGACTGGAGCCCGACGTCAGCGTGGACACGCCGGCCATGCTCGCCGAAGACAAGGCGCTGTACCAGCGCAACACCGCGATCGTGAAGAAGTTCGACATCCAGCTGAACTGATGCGCACATCCGTCATGAAATGAACCGGAGACAAAGATGAAACTGAAGCAACTGGCACGCGCGGCCACGGTGTCGATCGGATGTTCGCTGGCGCTCGGCGCCTGGGCATTCGGCGACAAGCCCTTGAAGGTGATCGTGCCGGCACCGCCGGGCGGAACGATGGACGTCGCCGCCCGCGTGGTCGGGCAACAGATGTCGATCGACCTCGGCCGGCCCGTCATCGTCGAGAACCGCGCCGGCGCAACGGGGTCGATCGGACTCAGCGCCCTGCTGAAAGCCGACCCCGACGGCAACACGATCGCGATGGGGGCGATCAACCTGCTGGTGGAAGCGCCGCTCGTGATGAAGGTCCCGTACGACCCGTTGAAGGACATCGTGACGATCGCCAGGGTGGCCCAGACCAGCCGCGTACTGGTGACCGCTGCCACCAATCCGGCCAAGGACTTCCAGGGTCTTGTCGCACAGCTGAAGACGCGCAAGGGCCAGACCAGCTTCGCCAGTTTCGGTACCGGCACGTCGTCGCACTACGCGGGCCTGATCTTCAGCGACCAGGCCGGATTGGGCATGCAGCACGTCGGCTACCCGGGGTCGCCGCCCGCGCTTCAGGACTTGCTGGGCGGCCAGGTCGACATCATGTTCGACAGCCTCCTGACTTCGCTGCCCTTGATCAAGGGCGGCAAGCTGCGCGCCTATGCCGTGGCCGGGAAGAGCCGGTCGCGGTATTTCCCCGAGGTGCCGACCATGGCCGAACTCGGCTATCCGGACATCCAGTTTCCGGGACAGGTCAGCTTCTATGGCGCCAGCAAGCTGTCGCCCGAGGTCCTGGCGAAGCTCCAGGCGGCCATCAAGAAGGCAGCGGACGCGCCCGCGGTGCAGCAGAAGCTGATCGACCTGGGGCTGGAGCCCGACGTGAGCATCGACACGCCCGCGATGCTCGCCGAGACCCGGTCGCTGTTCCAGCGCAATGCCGCCATCGTCAAGAAATTCGACATCCAGCCGAACTGACCGGCATCACGCAACCCCAGGAAGAACGAGCCATGAAGATCAGTCAAATCACGCCCGCCATCGGGGCCCGGGTCACGGACGTCCACCTCGGCGAGGCGTCGCGCAACCCCGAGACCTTCGCCCTGATCAAGGCCGCGCTGCTGAAGCACAAGGTGCTCTTCTTCCGCGGCCAGGAGATCACGCGCGCCGACCACGAAGCCTTTGCACGCTGCTTCGGCGAATTGGAGCGCCACCCCGTGCTCAACAGCGATCCCGAGTACCCGGGACTGGCGCTCATCTATCGCAGCGAGTCGAGGCACAGCTACGAGAACGTCTATCACTCCGACGGCCTGTGGCGCAAGAACCCTTCGATGGGTGCCGTGCTGCGCTGCATCGAATGCCCGGAGATCGGCGGCGACACGATCTGGGTCAACATGGTCCAGGCGTACGAAGAACTGCCGGAGGAGACCAAGCAGAAGATCCTGAAGCTTCGCGCCAAGTCCAGCATCGAGCCTTCGTTCGGCGCCGTCATGTCCCAGGAAGACCGCATCCAGCTGGACCGGGACAACCCGCCGGCAGAGCACCCGGTGGTGCGCACGCATCCGGAAACCGGCGAGAAGGTCTTGTATGTGGGCAGTTTCACCACCCACTTCGTCAACCACAACACGCCGGAGAACATCCGCCACGGCATCGACAAGACACCCGGCGCATCGCTGCTGCTGAACTACCTGCTCAGCCGCGCCAGCATTCCCGAATACCAGGTGCGCTGGTCCTGGCAGCCCGGCGACGTGGCCGTCTGGGACAACCGCAGCACCCAGCACTATGCGGTGAACGACTACTGGCCCGCACCGCGAAAGATGGAGCGCGCCGCCATCGTGGGCGACGTTCCGTACTGACGCTTTCGACACCACTCCCTCCCCTTCGACATTCTCGACACCCCCATTTCAACGCGGAAAGAACACCATGAACTTCCTTGACGGCCACCTGTACCCCGAGAACCAGCAGCCCCTGATCATCACGGCCGCGCCCTATGCGCCGGGCTGGATTCCCGCCGACTTCCCGGAAGACATTCCGGTCACCATGGAAGACCAGATCCAGAAGGCAGTCGATTGCTACGAAGCCGGCGCCACCGTGCTGCACCTGCATGTGCGCGAAGAAGATGGCAAGGGCAGCAAGCGCCTGTCCAAGTTCAACGAGCTGATCGCTGGCGTGCGCGCTCGCGTGCCGGAGATGATCATCCAGGTCGGCGGCTCCATCAGCTTCGCGCCTGAAGAGGGCCAGGGCGCCAAATGGCTCAGCGATGACACGCGGCACATGCTGGCCGAACTCCAGCCGAGGCCCGACCAGGTCACGGTGACCGTGAACACGTCGCAGATGAACGTGACGGAGCATGCCGGCCTGGACGACTTCAAGGGCGTTTCACGGGGATTCCCGCACCTCTATGCAACCTACAAGGACATGGTCGTGCCCTCGAACCCCAGCTGGGCCGAGGAGCACATCCGGCGCCTGACGGCCGCCGGGATCCAGAGCGAATTCCAGGTCTACAACATCAACAGCTTCGAGACCATCGAGCGGATGATCCGCCGCGGCGTCTACAAGGGTCCGCTGGTGATGAACTGGGTCGCCATCAGCGGCGGCATGGACCAGGCCAACATCTACAACCTGGCCAACATGCTGCGTGCGGTGCCCGACGGCGCGGTGGTCACGGTGGAAAGCTCGGTGCTCAACGTGCTGCCCATCAACATGATCGGCATCGCCCTGGGCCTGCATGTGCGCTGCGGCATCGAGGATGTGCTCTGGAACCAGACCCGCACCGGCAAGGCCAGCACGGTCGACCAGATCAAGCAGCTGGTGCGCATCTCGGGCGAGTTCGGCCGTCCCATCGCGACCGCGCAACAGGCGCGCGAGATCATGCAGATCGGGGTCTTCTACGACACGGCCGAAGAGACCCTTCAGCGCAATGGCTTCGCGCCCAATCGCAATGGAGGCAACCAGGGCTTTCTGCGCAAGCCGGACGCCGATCTCGGCCGGTGACTCCGTCGGGCCGGCCTAGGCTTCCTGGGTCGCCGCTTCGGCCGCCTGCTTGCTCCATTGCGATGGACTGCAGCCGAACAGATGGTGGAACCAGTGGCTGAAGCTGCTCGGACTGGCGAAGCCCAGCAGCTCGGCCACCTCGCTGAGCGGCAGGTCGCTCTCGCGCAAGTGGCGCTTCACCAGATCCGAACGCACCTGGTCCAGCAAGACGCTGAAGGTGAGGCCCTCGGCATCGAGTCGACGGTGCAGCGTGCGGCGATCGACGCGCAGGTGCCGTGCAATCTCCTGCGCCGAGCAGGTGCCCCCGGGCAGCAACGCCAGGATGAGCTGGCGACAGGTTTCCTGCACGCTTTCGCTGCGATCCCTGAGCGCCGCTTCCAGGTACTTGCGCGCGAAGCCCGCCGCCACCGGGTCTCCGGGCTCACGCGGCTTGGACAAGTCGGTCGCCAGGCAGACCAGGCCGTTGAATTCCTGATTGAACTTGACGCTCCGCCCGAAGAATGCCCGGTGCGCGGAGACGTCCGCGGGCGGGCGATGGGTGAAGCGGACTTCGAGCGGCCGCCAATGCGCACCGATCAGATCGCCCAGCATGCGGAACATGGTGCCCACGGAGAGTTCCACCGACTGCCGCATCTGCAGCCCGGGGCTCGGCAGCAAGTCTTCCCGGATGATGACCAGGCTGCCGGTGTCTTCGACCCGGACGATCAGCGACGCGTTCACCAGCTTGAGGTAGCGGCACAGCGTGTCGAGGGCGTGCCTCGGCGTGGGCTCCTCCCGTAGCACGAAGCTGATCGGCCCGAGGGCGGAGAGCTTGCGCTGGGCCGCAAGACGCAGCGCCAGGTCTTCCGTCCTGGTGGCACGCGCGGTGATCTCCAGCAACTCGCGCGCGGCGTCCCTCGGGATCAGCGTCTCGGGATCTTCGAGGAACCTGGCCTGCAGCCCCACGGTTCGCATGAACGCATTGGGGTCCCGGCCGAGAGACCTCACCAACTCGACGTAGCCGATCAAGGTGGCGCTGCGCACGAGTCGAGCGATATGTCTCATGGGGTGGCTGCCATTATCTTCGTCAGGCGCGCGACGGAGCGGCCGCACCTGCCTCGCCGAGGTAAGGCTCGACCACCTGCGTGAGCCAGTTCAGCACCGCCTTCACGCGCGGCGCCAGCTGGCGCCGGTGCGGGTAGAGCAGGGACACCGGCATCGGCGCCGCAGTGAGGTGGGGCATCACCTCCACCAGCAGGCCGGCATCGACCAGCCGCTGCGTGCCATGCGCCGGCGCCTGGATCAGCCCCAGGCCTGCCAGGCAGGCGGCCTGGTAGGCATCGGTGCCGTTGACCACGATCGCGCTGCGCATCGGATGCACACGGATCGCGCCGCCCTCCTCCTGGTACTCCCAGCCCGCGCCCTGCACGCCGAGCTTGGGCGCGTAGTGCACGATGCGGTGCCGGGCCAGGTCGGCCAGCGTCTTCGGCGTGCCGTTGGCACGCAGGTAGGCCGGACTCGCCACGTTGCGCATCGTCATCATTCCCAGCGGCCGCGCGACCAGGTCCGCGTCGACCAGCGGCCCGACGCGCAGCACGCAGTCGAAGCCTTCCTGCACCAGGTCGACGCGGCGGTCGGTGGTGCTGATGCCCAGCTCCAGCAGCGGATGCGCCGACAGGAATTCCGGCAGCCGCGGAATGACCAGGTCGCGCGCCAGCGAGTTGGGCAGGTCGATGCGCAGGCGGCCCCGCAAGCCGCTGGCCGCCGGCTGGAACATGGCCTGCAGCTGGTCCGCGTCGGCGATCAGCTCCTGGCCGCGTTCGAGGAACTGCTCGCCATCGGGCGTCAGCCGAACGCGGCGCGTGGTCCGCTGCAGCAGCCGCGCGCCGACCTGGGCCTCGAGCCGCTGCACCACCTGGGAGACGCGGCCCTTCGCCATCCCGAGCTGGTCGGCGGCCTGGGTGAAGCTGCCGAGTTCGGCGACCCGGGCGAAGATGCGGAGCTGGTCGAGATCCATTTCTTGATTGTCCTCTCTAGAAGAACAGTCCGGTAGATTTTCGACTATTTATCGTTCTTCGGTGAACTTCTAAAGTCAGGCCATCCCAACCCTCCAGACCCAGGACGACACCGCCATGAACACCCCCACCACCCCCCGCATCGCCCTTGTCACCGGCGCCAGCCGCGGCCTCGGCCGCAGCACCGCCCTGAAGCTGGCCGAGCAAGGCAGCGACCTGATCCTCACCTACAAGGGCAGCGAGGCCGAGGCCCACGCCGTGGTGCGGCAGGTCGAGGCGCTCGGCCGCCGCGCGGTCGCGCTCCAGCTCGACGTGGCCGACAGCGGCAGCTTCGGCGGCTTCGCCGAACGCGTGAAGGCCGCGCTGGCCGGCACCTGGCAGCGCGCGCACTTCGACCACCTGGTCAACAACGCCGGCATCGGCGTGGCGGCGCCCTTCGCGGAGACGACCGAGGCGCAGTTCGACCTGCTCGCCAACATCCACCTCAAGGGCACCTTCTTCCTGACCCAGAAACTGCTGCCGCTTATCGCGGACGGCGGGCGCATCGTCAACACCTCGACCGGCCTGGCCCGGTTCACCTTCCCGGGCTACGCCGCCTATGCGGCGATGAAGGGCGGCATCGAGGTGCTGACCCGCTACATGGCGAAGGAACTGGCCCCGCGCGGCATCACGGTCAACACCATCGCGCCGGGCGCCATCGAGACCGATTTCCGCGACGGCGCGGTGCGCGACGACCCGCACGCCAATGCGCAGATCGCCGGCATCACGGCGCTGGGCCGGGTCGGCCAGCCCGACGACATCGGCGGCGCGGTCGCGGCGCTGCTGTCCGACGGCAACCGCTGGCTCACCGGCCAGCGCATCGAGGTGTCGGGCGGGATGCTGCTCTGAGCGCCCGGCGTCAGTGGGGCGCCAGGCGTGACATCAGCAGCCGCATGGCGGCCGGAATGGGCGCGATCACCGGCACGGCAAAGCGCCCCTGGAGCCCGATCGCCGCCTGCCCCAGCGGCCCGCCGCCGATGATCACGGCCTCGGCGCCGTCGTCGTCGATGGAGCGCTGCACGGCCCGCGCCAGGGCCTCTTCGAGCGCCAGCGGATCGGCCGCGAGCTGGCGCGGATCGCCGTCGGTCAAGCGGATGCCGGCGTAGACGGCGAGCAGGCCGAGGGCGCGGGCCCGACCTTCGATCGGGCCGACCAGGTCCGGTGTCACGGTCGCGATGCCGAAGCGCCGGCCGCCGGCGCTGGCCTCGCGCATCGAGGCTTCGGCGATGCCGACGACGGGCACCCGGGAGACGGCGCGCACGCGCTCGATGCCCGGGTCGCCGAAGGCGCTGATGATCACGCCGGCCCAGTGGGTCCCGCCGCCGCGCCAGGTGCGCTCGACCTCCAGCGCGGCCGCATCGAGCTCGCTTGGGTTGACGATCATCGGCGGGCCATCCTGCGCGGTCCGGCCTTCGACCCGGTAGCCCGGGGGCGCATCGCCGGCGGCGATCGCCACCATCATGGCCGTGGTGGCGGAGGACGAATTCGGGTTGATGAGCAGGATCTCTTGCATGGCGTCTGCGGGTTGGATGTCAATTCGCCTGCGGCGCCGCGACGACGGTGTTGGCAGGCGCGGCGTCGTCCGACAGCGGCAGCGCATCGGGCGACTTGCCGTAGGTCTCGGGCACGCTCTGCACGCTGATCACGAAGACCGCGTACATCGCCGCGGCCAGGCCGAACACGCCGACCAGGCCGAAGGCATCGAACAGCCGTCCGGCCACCAGCGGCATGAAGGCGCCCGCCGCAGTGCCGGTCGCGAGGATGAAGGCGGTGCCGAAGGCGCGCACCCGGGTCGGATAGAGCTCGGGCGCGAAGATCCAGATGGTGGTGTTCAGCAGCAGCACGAAGAACTGGAACACCGCGCCCGCGATCAGGATCACCACGATGCTCTTGGCGACGAAGCCGATGGTCAGGGCCGCCATGCAGGCGCAGACGGCGCCGGCGGTCAGCACCCGCTTGCGCGGGAAGTGGAAGCCGAGCAGCGACGCGGCAATGGCGCCCAGCAGGCTGCCGCCCTGCATCACCATCGTGAAGAGCAGGCTCTTCGACATGCTGTAGCCCAGCGCGACGAGGATGGTCGGCATCAAGGTCAGCACCGAGATCTGGGCGCCGTAGGTCATCCAGATCGTGATGCACAGCGGAATGGTGCGGCGCGCCAGCGCGCCGCGGAAGATCTCGGTAACGCGCACCTTGACCTTGGCCTTCGGCGCCGCGGCGCCGTCGTCGCTGATGTACTGCTGCTGCGGCACGTTGCGCGCCGTGAGCCGGCCCGAGGCCAGCCGCGACAGCACCACATTGGTCTCCTTCACGCGGCCCTGGGCCAGCAGGAAGCGCGGCGTCTCGGGGATGTAGCGGCGATAGAAGGCGCCCAGCAGCGCGGGCACCATCAGGCAGGCGAACAGCCAGCGCCAGGCGTTGTCGCCCGGGAACAGCCAGAACACCAGCAGGCCGAAGCCGGGCGCGAGGAAGTTGCCCAGCCCGCCGGCGCCGACGTTGACCAGGCCGACCGCGGTGCCGCGGAACTTGGTCGAGCAGAACTCCGACAGCATCGTGACCGCGATCGCGATCTCGCCGCCGAGGCCGAAGCCGACGATCGCGCGGCCGATCGCCATCACCGTGAGGTTCGGCGCCAGCGCGCAGACGCCGGCGCCGAGCGTGAACAGCAGCAGGTCGATGGTCAGCATCACGCGGCGGCCGAAGCGGTCGGCGATGTAGCCCGAGACGATGCGGCCCACCGCCGCGCAGGCGAAGGTGACGGTGTTGAGCAGCCCGATGTCGGACGCCGTGAGCCCCCACTGCTCCTTGAGCATCGGGCCCACGATGCCGACCGCATTCTGCTCGAAGCTGTCGAACAGGCAGCCGATGAGGATCAGGAAAATGATCGTGTGATGCGAGCGCGTGACGCCGATCGTGTCGAGCGCCCGGTCGAGCTCGGCGACTCGGGGTGAGTCGGTCCCGGAAGAGAGTACAGGTCCACCAGCCATTGGGAGGCTCCTTGTCGAAGGATTGACGTGCTCGGCGCTGCTCGGAATCGCGTGTCGGATGCTAGATCGAGGCGCCTCGGATTGCCATATGGATTTCACCTATATGGTGCGTGTGAAATTGAAATTTCATTCGCAAAGGAGCATATGCAAGCGCCGTGCCAATCTCATCTGCCATATGAAATCCTGCTTGCAGGGTCCACCGGCGCACCGATGCAGTGCGCCGGCGGGCGATTTTCAGAGCTCGCCGGTCTCCGCGTGGCCCTGTTCGATGGCGGCCAGCCGCTTGCGCCCGGCGGGGCCCGAGGCTTCGATGACCATGGTCGCGATCAGGTCGCAGACCGCCATCACCGCGGCATGGTTGTCCAGCAGCCCCGGGCCGCGGCAGTCGCACTGCAGCGACCAGGTGGCGCCAGCGAAGTCCGGCGAGGCCTGGTCGCTGATGAAGAGGACCTTGGCCTTGGCCCGGCTCGCGCCTTCGAGCAGGAGCTCCATCTGGCGGGTCTGGCGGCGGGTGCCGAAGACGATCACGCAGTCGCGTTCGCCGATGCCCGCCAGGTGCTCGGCCAGGGTTTCGCCGGCGCCGGGAATCGCGGTCACGCGCGGCACCACCTGGATGATCTGCCAGCGCAGGTACTGGGCGAAGGCGTGGCTGCTGCGGCTGCCGAAGATCAGCACCTGGCCGGCGGCGATGATGGCCTTGACGATCTCCGCCATCTGCCGGTCGTTCAAGCGCTCGAAGGTGCTGGCCAGGTTGGCCTGCGAGCGCTGGAAGTGCGTCGCCACCAGGTGGCCGCGCCGGGAGGCCTCGGTGGCCGACTGGAACAGCGGCGAGCCGCTCTCCTTCTCCTCCCGGACCTGGCGCCGGGCCTCCTCGTAGTTGTCGTAGCCGATGCGCCGGATGAAACGGCTCACGGTCGACGGCGAGACCCCTGCGAGTTCGGCCAGTTCGTTGCCCGCGTAGCTGGCGAGTTCGCCGGGAAACTCCAGCACGAAGTCGGCGAGCTGCCGCTCGGTCGCGGAGAGGGCTTCCAGGTGGCTGCGCACCCGGCGGACGAACGAATCGGTGCTGCTGCTGCGCATCGCATTGAAAGGACGAGGGCCCGAAAAGCGCTGAACCCAGCCTTTCAAGCCTCGCCCGGGAGTGAAATCGGAATTCTAGGGGCGCCCGGCGGCACCGCTCATGGTGTCGCCGGTCCGAGCAGCAGGAAAGCGAATCCGAAAGCCAGCAGGAAGGCGATCGCCATCAGCTTGAGCGCGATCGCGAAGGCATGCAGGCGCCCGATCCCCAGGCGGGTGCGAAACCATTCCGTCTCGACGCCGAGATACCAGAGGACCGCGCCGATGGTCAACCCGGTCGCCACCAGCGAGAACCCCAGCCGCGCAAAGACCGAGGCCACCGACAGCGTCACCACGAACGGCGAGGCGAAGAAGCACTGCAGGAAGAACGGACGGCGCAGCGTCTTGCGGTCGATGTCGCGCCGCTGCCGATGCAGCAGGCCGGTCGCCATCAGCAGCGGGAACAGGCTGAAGGTGATGGCACGGAAGATCAGCAGGTTGGTATCGGAAGTCAGCACCTCCTTCGCCACGCTGGAGGTGAAGGGCGCGAGGTTGGCGTGCAGGCCGACCTCGAGCGCATGGGCCAGCAGGATCGACAGCATCAGGAACAGCGGCGGACTGACCAGGTCGATGAACTGGTCCTCCTCGCGCTCGCTCATCTCGGCCTCTGCCTGCGCCGCCAGCGCCAGCGGATGGCGCAGCACCCGCCACAGGGTGCGCGGATAGAACAGCATCCAGGTCATCACCTCGTAGAGGAGTTCTTCGAGCGAGCGGATGAATTTGAGGAATTCCATGGCCGGTGGCCGGATCATCGCGGATTTCTTCGGTGGCGCGCAGGCCCGAACTGGCGCAGCATGCGGCTCGGGACGACCCATGACCACGACCTGTGCCGGCTGCGGCGCCGAAGTGCTGCCCTCGTCATCGTTCTGCCAGCGCTGCGGGCGCCGGCTGGACAGCCCGCGCCCGCCCGACCCCGAGCCCAGCGCCGACCGGCGCCAGGTCACGGTGCTGTTCGCCGACCTCACCGGCTTCACGGCGCTGGCCGAGGAGCTCGATCCCGAGACGGTGCGCGCGTTCCAGAACGTCCTGTTCGAGACCATGGCCCAGGCCATCGCCCAAGGCGACGGCTTCGTCGAGAAGTTCGTCGGCGACGCCGTGATGGCGGTTTTCGGCGCGCCGCGCGCGCATGAGGACGACCCCCTGCGCGCCCTGGAAGCGGCGCAGGACATGATGCAGCGCGTCGAGCGGCTGAGCCGGCAATGGGGCCCGCGCCTCGGCCGCGGGGTCACGCTGCACATCGGCGTCCACACCGGGCCGGTGGTCGCCGGCAGCCTGGGCAGCGGTGCCGGCGGCGCCTATGCGGTCACCGGCGACACGGTCAACACCGCATCGCGCCTGCTCTCGGCCGCGCAGCCGGGCACGGTGCTGGTGTCGGACGCCACCTGGTCGCTGGTGCGCCACCGCTTCGACTTCGAACCCGCCACCGATCTGGCGCTGCGCGGCAAGGCGCAGCCGATGCGGGTCCATGTGCTGCGCGGCGCCCGCACGGATGCGGTCTCCGCGCGCGGCCTCGCCGAACTCGGGCTGGCGGCGCCGCTGGTCGGTCGCGACGACGCCATCGAGCGCCTGCTGGCCGCCTTCGACCGCATGCAGGGCGGTGAGGCGCAGCTGGTCAGCGTCGTCGGCGAGGCCGGCGCCGGCAAGTCGCGCCTGCTGGCCGAGCTGTTCGCGCGGCTCGAAGCCCAGGGCCGCCTGGCCTCGACCGGCGTGCGCCGCACCACCTGCTCGTCGCACGGCGAGCCGACCTATGGCACCTTCGGGGCCCTGTTCCGCGAGGTCTACCAGGTCCGCGCCGACGACTCGCTGGAGGTGGCGCGGCGCAAGCTGCACGACGGCCTGCAGGCCCTGGGCGCCGATGCCGCCGAGGTCGAAGCGGTCGCCCGGGTGGTGGGCCACCTGCTCGGCATCGAGGAAGCCCGGCCGCAGGACATCCAGCCCGAGCAGCTGCAGCGCCAGATCACGCTGGCGGCCCGGGCGATGCTCGAACGCCGGCTGGCGCGCCAGCCGGTGGTCATCGTGATCGACGACATGCAGTGGGCCGACGCCGCCTCGGCCGACCTGCTGCGCGAAGTGATCGACCAGCTTGCCGACCGGCCGCTGATGCTGCTGGCCGCGCAGCGCCCCGACGCCCGCGCGCTCCGGCCGCTGCGGGCAGCGCATTCCACCATCGCGCTGGAACCGCTCGACGCCCGGCAGGCCGGCGCGCTGGTGGGCCACCTGTTGGGAGGCGCCGACGGCGACGCCCTGGCGCCGGTGCGCGAACTGGTCGCCGCGCGGGCTGGCGGCAATCCGCTGTTCGTCGAGGAGATCGTCCGCAGCCTGGCCGGATCCGGCCTGCTGGTGCGCCAGGGCGAGCGCTGGCACTGCCAGCCCACGCACGAGGCGGCGGCCGTGCCGTCGACGCTGTACGGCCTGCTGCTGTCGCGCATCGACCGGCTGGAGGCGGAAGACCGCCGCCTGCTGCAGGAGGCGGCCGTGCTCGGCGCCGAGTTCGACGCCTCGCTGCTGCAGCGCGTGGCCAGCGACCCGCCCTCGACCGGGTCGGCGCTGGGCCGCCTGGCGGCCGCCGACCTGGTGCGCGCGGTGCGCGCCGAGCCGCCGGGCGGGCCGCGCTGGCGCTTCACGCACGCGCTGCTGCACGAGGTCGCCTACCAGAACCTGCTGCTGGCCCGGCGCACCGACCTGCATCAGCGAGCCGGACAGGCGCTCGAGGACATGTCGGCCCCGGGCCGGCAGGCGGCGGTCGATGGCGAGGGCACGAACCCGCGCCGCCTGGCCGAACTGGAGGCGCTCGGCCACCACTGGAGCCTGTCGACCGACAAGGCGCGCGGCGCCCGCTACCTGCTGGCCGCGGGCGACCGGGCCCGCGCCGTCTACGCCAACGACGACGCCATCCGCCATTACGAGCGCGCGCTGCGCACGCTGGCCGAAGCCCCGGCGGACACGCCGGCGGCCGCCGCCGAGGTCGAGCCCATGGCGCTCGACGCCCGCGAGCGGCTGGCCGACCTGTTCGGCCTGCAGGGGCGCCGCGCCGAAGCGCTGGCCCAGTACGAGCAGGTCCGGCAGGCGGCCGAACAGCGGCACGAGCCGGTGCGCCTGGCGCGCGCCCTGCGCAAGACCGGCGGACTGCACTGGGAGGCCGGCGACCGGGAGCGCGCCGGCGCCTGCTTCGACGCCGGGCTGGCGGGCCTGGGCGAACAGGGCGACCCGATCGAGCGCGCCCACCTGTTCCAGGAGATGGGCCGGCTTGCCTTCCGCGCCGGCGACAGCGCCGCCGCGCTGGCACTGGCCGAACGCGCACTGGGCGAGTTGCCCGCCGACGCCCAGGGACGCGCGCGCGAGGCCACCGTGGTGCGGGCCGAGGCCTGCAACACGCTCGGCGTCGCGCTGGCGCGCCTGGGACGGCCGTCCGAGGCGGTAGCGCAGATCGAGAGCAGCGTCGCCCAGGCCGAGGCGCACCAGCTGCTGCAGGCGGCCTGCCGGGGCTACACCAACCTCGGCGTGCTGTATGCGACGCTCGATCCGCAACGCAGCATCGAGACCTGCCTGCGCGGGCTCGAGACCGCGCGCAAGGTCGGCGACCTGGGCTTCCAGTCGCGGCTGTACGCGAACCTCGCGGTCGCCTACTGCGCCCTGACCAACCGCTGCGAAGACGAAGGCATCGAGGCCGCGCGCGCCGCCGCCAGCCTGGACCGCCGGCTCGGGCTGCTCGATCACCTGGCCGTGCCGCTGATCGTCCTGGGCCAGATCTACCAGTGCCACGGCGACCACGCGCGGGCCTTCGAGTCCTACAACGAGGCGT
This sequence comes from Variovorax sp. J31P207, assembly GCF_030316965.1. Taxonomy (NCBI): domain Bacteria; kingdom Pseudomonadati; phylum Pseudomonadota; class Betaproteobacteria; order Burkholderiales; family Comamonadaceae; genus Variovorax; species Variovorax sp. J31P207. The sequence goes on along the minus strand of NZ_JASZYN010000002.1, from coordinate 516,289 downwards.
TGCAACTGGCCGAGCAGATCGACGAACCCCAGCTGCTCTTTCCCTGCTACGATGGTTTGGCGACGTTGTATCTCGACGCCGGGCGCATCGCGCAGGCCGAGGCCTACCTGGCCAAGGCACAGACCGTCTGCGAGCGCGCCGGCCTCGAGCCCGACGCCCTGATGGTGCTTCCGTTCCTCTGCTGAACCTGCCGGAAGGAGTCTCTCCATGACCTCCTCGATGAATCCCCCCGTGGCACCCGGCGAAGCCGCCCCCGACTTCGCGCTGCCGGCGGTGGCCGGCCCCGAGACGGTGTCGCTGGCCGACTACCGCGGGCGTGCCCCTCTGTTCCTGGCGCTGATGGTCGGCCTGTGGTGCCCGTTCTGCCGCCGCCAGCTGGTCCAGATCGGCAAATTCGAGGTCAAGCTGAAGGCGCTCGGGGTCGAAAGCCTCGTGGTGGTGGCGACCGACCCCGAGAACGCCCGGCTCTACTTCAAGTTCCGGCCGACCCAGCTGCGGCTGGCTTCCGACCCCGCCCTGTCGACCCACCGCGCCTACCGCGTTCCCAAGCCCGAGCCGACACCCGAGCTGATGCAGGCCTTGCAGGAAACCCGCGTCAATCCCACCGGCGAGTTGCCCGAGCCGCTGCCGATCCCGCAGGCCGCCAAGGCCATCGAGGCGCTCGACAGCTACGTCTGCACACCCACCGACCTCGGCGACGTCGAGCGGCAGTGGCCGCAGCTGAAGGCGATGTTCATGATCGACCGCGAGGGCATCGTGCGCTGGCACGACATCGAGTGCGCCCGCGAAGGGCTGGCCGGCATCGGCAAGCTGCCCTCGGAAGCCATGATCCTCGACGCCGCCCGCGCCTGTGCAGCCTAGCTTCCCAGGGGCGCAGGCCGGCTGGAAGCCATCATCGATTCGAGCCGATGGCGGTCGGCGATCAGGCGCGAGGTCACCAGGTTGACGACCTGGAAGCCGAAGGCCGGATTCTGGAAATAGAGCTGCTTGAAGGTGGTCTCGTCGATGCGCAGCACGGTGCAGTCGGTCGCGCAGCGCGCGGTCAGCGTGCGGCGCTTGTCGGGGGCGAAGAAGGCGATCTCGCCGAACAGGCGCCCGGCCTCCATCATCTCGCCGATCTCGACGAACTCGATCTGGCCCGACGCCAGGAAATACAGGTGCCTGGCCGCATCGCCCTTGCGGAACAGCACGCGGCCGGCCTTCATCCGGGCGCTGCGCATGTAGGGCCGCAGCCAGACCCCCGACAGGTCGTTCTCGGCCGCCGCCGCGGTCACGCGCCGCGTCAGGCGGACCATCTCGGCGGTCCGCCAGATGTTGATCGGCAGCAGCGCCCCGTGCAGCAGCATCATGATCAGCGAGGGATGGAGCGCACCGTAGAGCAGAAAGCCGAGGTTGCCCCCGACCGCCAGGCAGCGCAGCGGAATCATGGTCTTCACGAACGAGCTGACCACCACCAGTGCCCCGGCCACCGCCGCCGAACAGGCGGCCACGATGCCCGCCGGGGTGGCGAGCGACGATGTCAGGGTCGCGACCGCGGTGTCCCACAACAGTGCCATTGACATGCGTACTCCTGTTAGCCCCACACGCGGGCGGCGGCCCATCGCCGCGCGCTAGATTGTGCGTCGGCGCGCCGGATTCTCAACGCAGCAATTCACGTCCCGCCATGTAGAGCCCCAGCAGCGCCAGGCCGATGAAGAAGCAGCGCTTGAACACCGTCACCGAAATCCGCTGGCGCAACCGCTGGCCCAGCGCCATGCCGGCCAGCGCCGGAACCAGCATCGCCAGCGAGGCGCCGGCCCCGGGCATCGAGTAGCCGCCCTGCCCGGCCAGCGTCAGGCCGAGCGCCAAGGTCGAACTGGTGAACGAGAGCCCCATCGCCTGGATCAGCGCGTCGCGCGGCAGCCGCAGCGCCTGCAGGTAGACCACCGCCGGCAGCACGAACACGCCGGTCAGCGCCGTGATGGCGCCGGTGAGCGCGCCGACGACCGGGCCGAGCCACGCCTCGTGCCGCGCAGGCAGCACGAGCGAGCGCCCCAGCAGGCCCCAGGCCGCATAGCCGGCCAGCGCCAGACCCAGCGCGAGCATCGCCCCCGAACCGGCCGGGGCGCCGAAGCACCAGGCGCCCAGCAGCGTGCCGGCGACGATGCCGAGCTGCATGCCGGCCAGGCGGCGCAGCATGGCCATGGCGCCGGACCAGGGCTGGAGCTGCCACAGGTTGGTCACGAGCGAGGGCACGATCAGCAGCGCGGCGGCGGCAGCCGGCGGCATCCAGATGGCCAGCAGCGCCATCGACAAGGTCGGCAGCCCGAGGCCGATGACGCCCTTGACGAGGCCCGCCAGCACGAAGACGGCCGAGACCAGGGCCCACAGGGAAAGTTCGGAATCCAGCATCGTGCCAGTGTCGCGGTCCGGGCGCGGCCTGCAAATGCGGAACTTTCAGAGCCGGCCTCAGGCCCGGCCTGAGGCTCGGCGTGCTACCTTGCCGGCATGCGATTCGACCTCACCGACCTGCGGCTGTTCGAGCACATCGTCGAGACCGGCAGCATCACCGGCGGCGCGGCCCGCACGCACATGACGCTGGCCTCCGCCAGCCAGCGCGTGCTCGGCATGGAGGCCTACCTCGGCACGCCGCTGTTGCTTCGCTCCCGCCTGGGCGCGCAGCCGACCGAGGCGGGGCGCACCCTGGCCCACCACGCCCGGCTGGTGCTGCAGCAGATGGAGCGCCTGCGCGGCGAGCTCGGCGAGTATGGCGGCGGCCTGCGCGGGCACGTGCGGCTGTCGTGCAACAGCTCGGCGATGACCGAGCACCTGCCCGAGGCGCTCGGCGCCTTCCTCGCGCAGCATCCGCAGATCTCGGTCGACCTCGAGGAACAAGGCAGCAGCGAGATCGTCGATGCGCTGCGCGCCGGGCTGTGCGACATCGGCATCGTCTCCGACGTGGTCGACGTCGAAGGCCTGCAGCACTTCGTGTTCCGGCGCGACGACCTGGTGCTGGTGGTGCCGCGCGGTCATGCGCTGGCGCGGCGCCGGCGCGTCGTCCTGGCCGAGGTGGTCGACTGCCGCTTCATCGGCCTGGCCGAAGGCAGCCCGCTGCAAGACCACGTCGCCCTGCACGCCCGCCGGCTCGGCAAGCGGCTGGCCTACCGGGTGCGCGTGCGCAGTTTCGAGGCGGTCTGCCGCATGGTCGAGCAGGGCATCGGCGTGGGCATCGTGCCGAAGGCCGCGGCCGACCGCTCGCCTTCGCTGCCGCGCATCCGGTCCATCCCGATCGCGGAGGCCTGGGCCGCCCGCCACCTGCTGGCCTGCGTGCGCGATGCCGACGCGCTGCCGCTGCCGGCGCGCCGCATGCTGCAGCACCTGCTGGCGCCGGCGCCACAATAGCCGCGCATGGCAAGCCCGCCCGTCCCCACCGCCTCGATCGTCGCCCTGCTCCAGGCGCTGGTGCGCACGCCGAGCCGCGCCGGCACCGACGCGCCGGCGCCGGTGGTGCGCTGCATGGAAGACTGGCTCGGCAGCCGGGGCCTGGCTTGTCGCCGGCTGCTGGGTGCCGCCGGCGAGCCGCTGGGCCTCTATGCCGAGATCGCCGGGGCCCGGCCGGGCGGCCCCTGGACCGTGCTCGACGCCACGCTCGACACCGCGGGCTTCGGTGACGCCGCCAGCTGGACCTGGCCGCCGACCGATCCCCGCATCGAGGGCGGCTGGCTGCACGGCCGCGGCAGCGCCGACTCCAAGGGCGGCGCGGCCCTGTTCGCGCACCTGCTGGCGGAATTCGGCGCTGCGCGCGAAGGCTTCGCCGGCCGGCTCGGCCTGCTGCTCGATCTCGACGAGCATTCCGGGCGCTTCGGGGGCGCCCGCGCCTTCTTCGATCCGCCGCTGGGGAACGGGCCCGCGCCGAGGCCGGACGGCGTCATCATCGGCTACCCGGGGATGGACAGGATCGTCACCGGCGGCCGCGGCTTCCTGCGCGCGAGGCTGGTGGTGCACGGCATCGCCGCCCACGCCGGCGCCACCCGCCGGCGCGGCCTGAACGCCATCACGCGGGCCACGGCGCTGGCGCGCGCCCTCGAATCCGCGCCGCTGCCGCCGGCCGATCCGGCCTTCGGCCTCGCGCCCCGGCTCACCCTGACCGGCATCCAGGCCGGCGACGGCGGCTACACCCAGGTGCCCGATCGCTGCGAATTGCGGATCGACCTGCGGCTGACGCCCGGCTTCACCGACGCGCAGGCGCGCGCGCTGGTGCGGGCCACGATCGAACGGCAGGACGCGGACCATGCCGGCGCGGCCGCCACCGCCATCGAGTGGTTCGCCGGCTGGCCCGCCTACCGCGTGCCCGATGCCGACCCGATGGTCGCGGCGCTGCGCGAAGCGGGCCGCGCCGAGTTGGGCATCGACCTGCCGACCCGCGTGGCCGGACCGTCGAACATCGGGAACTACCTGCATGGCCTGGGCGTGCCCGCCCTGTGTGGCTTCGGCCTGCGCGGCGAGAACATCCACGCCGCCGACGAGCGCATCGCGCTCGACAGCATCGGGCCCGTCTACCGGATCTATCGCGCCGCGCTCGAGCGATTGCAGCGCGCCTGACCCCCCTGGCTAGCAGCGGCCCTTCTTGGCCTGGCCCGGGGGACAGTGGTAGCCGTCGTCGTCATGGTCATGGCCGCGATCGTGCTTGCCATGCTTCGGCGGCTTGCCGGGCTTCCACTGGTCATCGACCCAGCGCCAGCCGCCGCCCGCCTGGACCCAGCGGCCGGGCGCGTAGACGTAATCGGGCCGGTCGCGCTCCCAACGCCCCCCCTGCCACACATAGTCGCGCTCGTTCCAGACCCAGCGGCCCGGAACCCAGACCTGGCCCGGACGCGGGCCGGGCATGACTTCGTAGCGCGGCGGCGGCGGTGCCACCTGCACCAGCCCGGGGACGTTGATGTTGATGTTGACCTGCGCGAACGCCGGCAGGGTGGCCGCGGCCGCGAGGGCTGCAAGGGCGAAGGTGGCAATGCGCAAAGGGAAGCTCCGTTCAATCGTGGCCGCCGATTCTAGGGATCTCGCCTGTATCGAAACGCAAGGCGCTTCGATGCCGGTCCGGTCCGGTCAGGCCACGCCGGCGCCGAAGCTGAACACGCCGACCGCGGCCAGCCTGGCGGCTTCAGCGCGCACCAGGTCGCGCACGACGGCGAGCGCCGGACTCTGCGCCTGCTCGACCCGCGTGGCCAGCACCAGCATGCGGTGCAGCTGGGCGCCCGAGATCTCCGACAGCCTCACCGTGCCGGCGCGCGGCTCCTTGAACACCGACACCGGCATCAAGGTGGCCCACCGGCCCTGCAGCACCAGTTCGCGGATGGCATCGACCGAGTCGAACTCGGCCTCCACGTTGAGCCGGCCGCCGAGCGGCGCCAGGCTGCCTTCGACGATGCCGCGATGCAGGCGGGTCATCAGCAGCGGCACCCGGGCCAGCGACGACAGCGGCACCACCGGCGGCATGCCGCGCGAAGCCGGCGTGATCAGCGCGAAAGGCTCGGCCAGGAGTGGCTCGAAGGCGAGCGCGCGATGCGGCTGCGGATTGGTGACCACCGCCATGTCGACATGGCCGCGCTCCAGCCCTTCCACCAGCTGGGGCGTGAAGGCCTCGCGCACCGCCAGCCGAACGCCCGCCAGGTGGCGGTGGCAGCGCTCGAACACCCCGGGCAGGAGGACCCGCGTGAGCGTAGGCGAGACGCCCAGCACGACGGTGCTGTCGGTCGCGGCGCCATCGCCGCCCAGCTGCAGGCGCACCCGCGCCGCCTCGGCCAGCATCCGGCGTGCCGATTCGTAGAGGGTGGCGCCGCCCTGCGTCAGCCGCACGCCGCGCGCCCCGCGCTGGAGCAGCTGCACGCCCAGTTCGGCTTCCAGGTCGCGCACCTGGCGGGTCAGCGCGGGCTGCGCCACCGACAGGGCCGCCGCCGCCGCGGTGAAGCTTCCGGCATCGGCGATGGCCACGAAATAGCGCAGGGTACGCAGGTTCACGAGGGGTCGGTGGCGCAGGCGGCCGCGGGTTCTTGCATATCAATATGATATGGCTCGCGACCGAATCGGCATTGGACCGGCGGCGCTGCGCTTCCTAGACTGCCCTGCACCCGAGACACAGGAGACATTCGGCGCGCCGGCCACGGCGGGCCGACCCGCCGCATGCCGAGTACTGGACAAAGCACCCTACGGGCGCCGGGCGAGAGCCTGCGCCGCTTCATCGCCGCCGCGCTGCGCCGCGTCGGCCTGCCGGAAGAAGACGCCGCCAGCGTCGCGCGCCTCATGGCCGATGCCGACCTGCAAGGATCCGACGGCCACGGCGTGATCCGGCTGCCGCAATACGTGCAGCGCATCGAGGCGGGCGGCATCAACATCCGGCCCGACATCCGCGTCGTCGAAGAGCGGGCCGCCATGGCGGTGGTCGACGGCGACAACGGCATGGGCCACCTGGTGGTGTCGCGCGCGGTGCAGATCGCGATCGAGAAGGCGCGCAGCGCGGGCGTCGCATGGGTCGGCACGCGTGCCAGCAACCATGCCGGACCGGCATCGCTCTACGCGCGCATGCCGCTGGCGCACGACATGATCGGGCTCTACTTCGCGGTCGGCAACGCCAACCACATGACGCCCTGGGGCGGCATGGAGATGCTGTTGTCGACCAATCCGATCGCCGCCGGCATCCCGGCCGGGGACGAACCCGCGGTGGTGCTCGACATGGCCACCACCGTGGCCGCCTACGGCAAGGTCAAGGCCAAGGCCAAGCGCGGCGAGCCGATGCCCGAAGGCTGGATGATCGACCGCGACGGCCGGCCGCTGACCGACCCGAAGCGCGCCGGCGAAGGCTTCCTGCTGCCGATCGGCGGCCACAAGGGCTATGGCCTGGCGCTGATCGTGGGACTGCTGGCCGGCACGCTGAACGGCGCGGCCATGGGCCGCGAACTGGTGGACTTCAACGCCGACGACCGCACGCCGACCAACACCGGCCAGGCGATCCTGGTGATCGACCTCGCGGCCTTCGGCGGGGCGGCGCCCTTCAAGGCCGCCGTCGACGCGCTGGTGCGCGACATCCGCCAGAGCGAGCGCCTGCCCGGCGTGGAGCGCATCTGGCTGCCGGGCGAGCAGAGCCACGGCAAGCGCGAAGCCTACGCGCGCGTCGGCGTGCCGTTGCCGGCGGCGCTGGCCGAAGACCTCGACCGGCTGGCCGAGCGGCTGGGCATCGAGCCGCTCGAGCGGCTGCCGGAACCGCCGGGGCCGGCCTGACGGACAAGAACCACAAGGAGACCCCGCCATGAGAGCCTTCCTCAAGCACCTGATCCTCGCAGCGGGCCTGGCCGCCGCGGCCGCCGCGGCGGCGCAACCCACCTACCCCGCCAAAGGCATCCACATGATCATCCCGCTGGCCGCGGCCAGCGCCGTCGACAACGGGGCGCGGGTGCTGACGCAGCGCATGGGCAGCGAACTGGGGCAGTCGTTCTACCTGGAGAACATTCCGGGGTCGGCGGGGCTGATCGGCGCCGAGCGCGTCGCCAAGGCCGCGCCCGACGGCTACACCGTCGGCGGCTTCAACGACAGCGTGCTGACGATGGTGCCGAACATCTACAAGACCAGCTGGGACCCGCTGGCCGACTTCGCCCCGGTCTCGCTGGTCGGCACGATCGAATGGGGCCTGGTCGTCAAGGCCGATTCGCCCTACCAGACGGTTGCCGATTTCATCAACGCGGCGAAGGCGCGTCCGGCCACGCTCAACTATGGCTCCGGCGGCAGCGGCAGCCCGCAGCATCTGGCGATGGCCCTGTTCGCCGGCCGTGCGGGCATCGACGTGACGCACGTGCCCTACAAGGGCGCGACGCCGGCTGCCATCGCGGTCGCCGGCGGCGAGGTCGACGCCGCCTTCCAGGGCCTGGGCACGGTCACCTCGCTGATCGCCGCCGGCAAGCTGCGCCTGCTGGCGGTGTCGACGCCGCAGCGCCTGGCGCAATACCCCGGCGTGCCGACCGTCAGCGAATCGGGCCTGCCCGATTTCTTCTTCAACTCATGGTTCGCGATCGTGGCACCCAAGGGCACGCCCAAGCCGATCGTCGACCGGCTCTACGACGCGATGAAGGCATCGCTCGACGATCCCGAGACCCGCAAGCAGCTGGTGGCCCAGGGCATGACCCTGCGCGGCAGCACTCCGGCCGAGTTCGCCGCGGCGTTGAAGGACCAGTACGCGCTCTACCGCAAGGTGATCCAGAGCAACAACATCAAGGCTGATTGATGTGGCCCCCGCGCGGCGCCGTCCGCCGATGAGGCCGATGGTGCGCATGGTCGCCATCATGCCTGGCTACCCGAGCTTGGCCTCGAACGCCCTCTTCTCGCGCCAGATCTGCTGCACGAAGGGATCCGTCACGCCGTACAGGCCATGGCCCTTGCGCATGATCAGGTTCGCCGCGAGGAGTTCGTTGACCACGGGTTGCGTTTCCTCGACCCGCACCTCGCGTCCCACGGCCTTCGAATACGCGGCGGCGGCCTCGGCCGAGAACACGCCACGGGCATCTCCATGGGTCGAGGCAATGCGCTCGAAGATGGCCGTGGCAAGTCCGCCGAGTTGCTCCACTTTCGCCAGTTCGATGTCGGCGGCAGTGGACCGGAGGGTTGCGGCGATCACCGGCAGGTAGGCATCCGGATCGCCGCCGGGCGGCAAGTGCCGGCGCAGCTGGCCCAGGGCCTTGATCATTTCTTCCGGGCGGTTTCCCAGGGTCTTGAAGCTCTGGTTGGCGATCGCCAGGGAAGGCAGTGCGCCCGCGCCTTCCCCGGCGAGCCGCTGCAGCAAGTGCTCGACGTAGTCGGTCTCCAGCACGGGATAGGCCACCGACGTGGCGCCCGCAAATGCCTGGTTGCGCCGCGCCGTCAGCTCGTTGACGAGCGCGCGGTGCGAGCCCGTTCCGATGAAGAGGAAGTGGCCGGGCGTAGCGGGGCGCGGATTGATGGCGTCGCGCGCCGCCTTCAGCGCCAGCAGCATCTGATTGCCATCCTCTGAGGTGATCGCGTGCTGCACCTCGTCCACGATCAAGACGACATCCGTCTTCGCCTGGTCGACGACCTCGGTCAGTGCCTGGGCCAGCGTCGGCCCGCCCTGGGCGCCCAGGCTGTCGAGCTTGAAGCCGAACTTGAAGGTGAATGCGCCCAGGTCGACGCCGCTGACGCGCTTGAGCCTTTGCAGCACCGAGGACGCGGGTGTCTGCAGTTCGGTCAGCGTTTTCCGGATCGCGGCCTGGACCAGAACGGCCGGGCTGGTCTGGGTGTCGGCCCAGAGATCGACGTAGATCACGAGTGCGCCGGCCTCTTCCAGCGCAGGGATCAGGTCATTCAGCAGGAAGGTCGTCTTGCCCGTGCGGCGCAGGCCGGAGAGGAACAAGCCGGAACGCAGGCCCTCGTCCAGGACGCCGGGCCGCAACAGTTGCCCGGCCATCTGGACGGCCAGCGCAGGACGCCGGAAGATCGCCATGGGAATTATCCAGTTTTATTGAATCTGAATAATTATATCCATCCGATAATTTCCGATAAGGGACTCGCCTGCCGAGTGGCGCAGGGAGGCCTGCGCGGCCTTTTCCGCCCTACTGCAGGAAGCCCGGCTTCGCGTACCCCGGGAACTTGCTGTCGACCACCGCGCGGAAGTCCTTCGAGTGGTAGGCCTCGACGATGTCCTTGGCCCACGGCGTGTCCTTGTCGGCACGCTTCACGGCGACCACATTGAGATAGTGGTCGGGCGTCTTTTCGAGCACCACGGCTTCGGTCAGCTTCAGGCCCGAGGACATCGCGAAATTGCCGTTGATGATCGCGTACTCGGTGTCGCCCAGCGAGCGCGGCAGCTGGGCCGCCTCGAGCGGAATGAACTTCAGCTTGCGCGGGTTCTCGGCGATGTCCTTCTCGGTGGCGCGCAGCGCGTCGATGCCCGGCTTCAGCGTGATCAGCTTGTTCTGCTCCAGCAGCACCAGCGCGCGCGCCAGGTTGCTCGGGTCGTTGGGGATCGTGAAGCGGTCGCCGTCCTTGAGTTCGGCCAGTGTCTTGCGCTTGGTCGAGTAGACGCCCAGCGGCGCGATCGGGCCCTGCACCAGCTCGACGATGTCGAGCTTCTGGTCGGCCGCGAACTTCTGCAGATAGACGCGGTGCTGGAAGAAGTTGGCATCGAGCGAGCCCTGCGCCAGGGCGAGATTCGGCTGCACGTAGTCGTTGAACTCGACCAGTTTGACCTTGTAGCCCTTCTTTTCGAGCAGGGGCACGATGCCGGCCTTGAGCTGGTCGACGTTGGAGCCGGCGGTGCCGCCGATCACCAGATCCTTCTTGGCGGCGGCCTGGGCGTGGGCTTCGAGCGAAAGGCCGCCGAACGACAGGGCGAGCACCGAAAGAGCGAGGACGGAACGGCGGACGAGAGATGTTTTCATGGGAACGGTCACGGTTGGAAATCGGAATCGGTTGCGCCAGGGTCAGCGTTTGTCCAGGCGACGGGCGGCGGTGTTGCCGACGAACTGGATGATCTGCACCAGCGCCACGAGCAGCGCCACGGTGAGCACCATCACGTCGGTCTGGAAGCGGTAGTAGCCGTAGCGGATCGCCAGGTCGCCGATGCCGCCGCCGCCCACTACACCGGCGATCGCCGAGTAGGACAGGAAGCTCACGGCGAGCACGGTGAAGGCCAGCACCAGGCCCGAGCGGGCCTCGACGATCAGCACGCGCCAGATGATCTGCAGCTCGGAGGCGCCCATCGCATGGGCGGCCTCGATGACGCCGCGCGGCACTTCGCGCAGGCACTGGTCGACCAGCCGCGCGAGGTAGGGGATGGCGGCCACCGACAACGGCACGGCGGCCGCCAGCGGCCCGATCGAGGTGCCCGCGATCACCCGCGTGAAGGGCACCAGCGCCACCAGCAGGATGATGAACGGGAAGGAGCGCACCGTGTTCACGATCCAGTTGAGGATCAGGAAGGCGGGCTTGTTCTCGAGCGACTGGCCGGGGCCGAGCAGGAACAGCAGCACGCCGAGCGGGCCGCCGATCAGGAGCGCGGCCGTGAGGCCGATGCCCAGCATCATGAAGGTCTGGGCGATGGCGATCCCGAGCTCGGGCAGGATGGCGGCGATGTTCTCAGGCATGGGCCAGCTCCTGCGTGCCTGCTTGCTGGCGTTGGAGGGATGAAACCGCCTCGGCGGCGAGCGCTTCGCGCGCGTCGCGCTCGCGCCGGCGCACCAGGGCGTCGATCTCGCGGCCGAGCGCGGTGGTGCGCTCAGCGGCCGGCGAATCGACCTCGAACTGCTCGACCAGGCGGCCCTGCTCGAGGATCGCAACCTGGCGGCACAGCACCTCGACCACCGACAGCTCGTGGGTGACGATGACGATGGTCACGCCGAGTTTCAGGTTGATGTCGCGCAGCGTCTCGAGCAGCGCGCGCGTGGTCTCGCTGTCGAGCGCCGAGGTGGGCTCGTCGCACAACAGCACCTGCGGCCGCGGCGCCAGCGCACGCGCAATCGCCACCCGCTGCTTCTGGCCGCCCGAAAGCTGGGCCGGGTAGCTGTGGATCTTCTCGCCCAGGCCGACCAGTTCGAGGCACTCGCGCACGCGGGCCTCGATCTCGGCGCGCGAATGGCGGCCGTGGATCTTCAGCGGGAAGGCGACGTTGTCGAAGACGGTCGCGTTCTGGATCAGGTTGAACTGCTGGAAGATCATGCCGATGTTCTGCCGCGTGTCGCGCAGTTCGCGGCGCGACAGGGTGGTCAGGTCGCGGCCGCCGACCAGCACCTTGCCGGCATCGGGGCGTTCGAGCAGGTTGATCAGCCGCAGCAGGGTCGACTTGCCGGCGCCGCTCTTGCCGATCAGGCCGAAGACGTCGCCTTCATGGATGTCGAGCGACAGCGATCGCACGGCATCGAAGACCGCGCCGTCGGGGAGCGTGAATGATTTCTGCACCGACTCGAGTCGGATCAGGGGGGGCCGGGGCTGGGCCTCGGCCGGGGAAGAGGAAGTCATGGACGGGATCGGCCGGCACGGCCTGCGTGGCAGGCGGATGCAGCGGCGCCGCAAAGTCCGCAAGTATCGCGGCTCGCGACACCGAGGGGAACGACGCAATAGAAGGCTGCTTATATGCCCTGGGCATAAGCGCCCCGGGGTTACTGCACCGCGTCGAACAATTGCCGGTCGACCTTCCAGTCCGGCCCGTAGGTGGCGTCGGCATAGGCGTACACCACGGCCGAACCCAGCAAGCCGTGCAGGACGTCGCCCTGGGCCGCGCGCCGGCTGATGACCGCGTTCAGCGCCCCCTTGCGCGCCAGGTCCTGCAGCGCCTGGTCGACCCAGCGCTTGAGCTGCGCCGGCTCGAGCGCCGCGACCTCCTTCTTCATCGCCTCGATCTGCTCGCGCAGCCAGTTCGCGCCTTCGAGACTGGGCGCCGGCGCGGGGGTTTCCGGCACCGGCTGCAGCACCACCGGCGGGACGCCGGCGCGAGGGTCGGCGGCGCCTTCGGTGGCGGGTTCGTTGCGCAGCAGCGAGCGCAGGTACGAGAAGGCGTTCTCGATGGTGCGCAGCGACTTGTTGGCGGCGCGCCGCTCGAGCACCTCGATCTGGGCCCGCACGCGCTCGTCGCCGAATTCCTTCAGCAGCCCTTCCAGCTTGATCTCGCGGATGCCCAGCGTTTCGGCCCGCAGCACCAGCGTGGCGTCGACCGGCTCGCCGGTGAGCGGCCGCTGCAGCGGCGCCTGGCGCTTCTTGCGCACCGCGAACTGGACCTCGGTGATCACCCTGCCCTGCTTGTGCTCGATCAGGTCGATCTCGAGATCGGTCTCGGCGTTGATCTCGATCACCGCGTCCTTGACCCGCTCGTTCTTGAACTTGCGCCATTCGCGCCGCTCGGGACCGGGCCCGTTGCTCAGGGCGTCGACCCACCAGGTCACCGGCTTGCGGCTCGTGACCCCGCTCGGATTCTCGCGGTAGCGGGCGCAGATCTCGTAGAGCGCCACGGCGGTGTAGGAGCCCAGCTTGGCCAGCACGTCGAGGTCGATGCGGGCCCAGCGCTGCGGATCCCGAAGCGCCGCCATGATGGTCGGCGGATAGGACCAGCTGACCCAGTTCTCGCCACGCCTGAGTTCCAGCGCGACTTCGGACAGCATCGAGAAGCCGCGCCATTTGACGCCGTCGCCCGGCGCGGTCGACTCCCAGTCGACCTCCAGGCTGCGCATCTCGATCAGGTACTTCTTGGCGGCGGTGCGCTCGCTGCCGCTGGAGCCGGTGGTGCGCAGGATGGCTGCCAGCGGGGCCTCGAACATGAAGTCGGCCGCGGGCATGCCGGGCAAGGCGACCAGCCGCGTCTGCGCCACCTGCAGCAGCGCGCTGTAGATGCGGCGTCCGGTCAGGGTCACTCGGGCCGAGCGCGGCATCATCACGATCATCTCGTGCGGCTTCCTGAGCTCCAGCACGTCGTCGACGGCGTGGCTCATGACTGGCTTGTCGCCCGGATTTCCCGCGATCTGTTGGCTCATTGCAGGGTCAATGTTATGTCCAACGGCGTTTGGACACAACCCCGTGCGGATTGAGGTACAGCGGCCCGAGCAAAACCTGGACATTTGCGCCGGCGGCAGGCGCAGGAGATCCGATTAAAAGCTGGACGGTTGGCCAGAACGGGCCGCCCGGGTGGTCTTCGCACCCCGATTAAAAGCCGGACATTGGCGCTTCCAGCGCTTCCGATGGGCCCGGAATGAGCCTCAAAATGGCGCTTAAAACCTGGACATTGGCGTCAAGCTGGTGCGGAACCGGCCGAATCGGGCTGTGGACAAGGTGCATGAAGGCATCGATGTCGACCCGGACAGTTGGCGATGGAAGGCTGGACGGATCCGATCAGGAGCCGGACGCAAGCGATTAAAGGCTGGACATTCGGACCGCTAAAAGACGCGTAAGTTATTGATTTAATTGAAGAAAATCGCGTTTTCGACGGGCTTAATCTCTTGAATTTATTGAAGTTCCTTTCTTAATCTCCCGAGAGAGCTGAGGAAAAGGGCAAAAACCGCAGAAGAGGGCCTTCACTTCAGGTGATGGATCGACGTTTCTTCGTTTTTTCGCGTGTGCCCTGCATAATCGCAAGACACTCCAACTTTCAAGGCAGATCCCGTGGACATCAAGCAAACCATTCGACGTCAAAACCTGGAGGATATCGAGCAGCAAGCCCACAAGATCGCCGGCATGATGGACCGGATCCGGTCTGCCATGCTGGCTCCCACCGCCGTGAAGTCTGCGCCCACGCTGAAGGCGGTGCAACTGGCAGACCTGTGCGGTGTCGACAAATCGAAGATCTCCTACCGCCTGACACGCGGTGACCTCCCGGCCGGCGAAATCCATGGCAACAGTCGCGAGTGGTCCATGGCGGAGGCCCAGAGCTGGGCCCGCGAACTGCGCGCCGAGCACCTGCGCCCGGAAGGCGCGGCCGGCATCACCATCACGGTGGCCAACTTCAAGGGCGGCGTGGCCAAGACGACCTCGGCGGTGACGCTGGCCCAGGGCCTGTCGATGCGTGGGCACCGTGTGCTGCTGGTCGACCTCGATCCCCAGGGCTCGGCCACGACCTTGTTCGGCGTGCTGCCGGACGCGGAGGTCGAGACCGAGCACACGGCGATGTCGCTGTTCACCGGCGACCAGGAAAACCTCCAATACGCCGTGCGCCCCACCTACTGGCCCAATATCGACCTGGTGTGCGCCGCGCCCCTGCTCTATGGAGCGGAGTTCCATCTGCCAGCACGCCAGGCGCGAGACCCGGGTTTCGAGTTCTGGCGCGTGCTCGACCGCGGTCTCGATCTTCCGCGTGAAGCGTACGACGTCATCGTGATCGACACCCCGCCTTCGCTGAGCTACGTCACCATCAACGCGCTGATGGCAGCCGATGGCGTGATCATGCCTTTGCCGCCTTCGGCGCTGGACTTCGCGAGTTCGGCGCAGTTCTGGGATCTGTTCTCGGACCTGTGCAACCAGCTGGTGCGCAGCCGCGGCAAGGACAAGAGCTTCGAGTTCATCGATGTGCTGCTGTCGCGCGTCGAAGCCTCCGACACGGCCAGCTCGGTGGTGCGGCAGTGGGTGCTCGAGGGCTACGGCGACAAGGTGTTGCCGATCGAGATTCCAAAGACGGCGGTGGCCGCCACGGCGAGCGCCGAGTTCGGCACCGTCTACGACCTGCCGCGTGGCTCGGTGAATTCCAAGACCTTTTCACGGGCGCGGGTGGCCTACGACAGGATGTGCGAGTTGATCGAGCAGCAGATCGAAGCGGTCTGGGCCCGCCAGGTGGCGGAGCGTCAAGTACTGGAAACGGCGGTTTGACATGGGATTGAAAGACAAAGCCTCCAAGATCGACTTCGCATCGATCATGCCGAGTTCGCAGCCCAACCCGGAACTCGCGAAACCCAAGACAGCGCCTGGCGCGATGATGGCCTTTGCCAACGACCAGCGCTCGGACCTGCTGCGCCAGAACGACGAACTGCGGGCCCGTGCGGCACAGGTCGACGAACTGGAAGGGCGCCTGAGCGAAGTTCGCGACGAACTGCGCAGCTGGGACGGCGCCTTGCCGGCGCGCCTGATCGACACCGCGGACATCGCGCGCAGCGAGTTCGCCAACCGGCATGCGTCCGCGTTCGAGGGGAAGCTGTTCGAGGATTTCAAGCGCGAGATCCAGGAGGCGGGACGCAACTCGCAGCCCATCAAGGTTCGCGCGATCGCAAACCCGGGCGACGGTCCGCACTATGAGTTGGTGTTCGGACATCGGCGCTACGAGGCCTGCCGCCAGATCGGCTTGCCGGTCTGGGCGGTGGTCGAGAACCTGGACGACCGGGCCTTGATCGAGGAAATGGATCGCGAGAATCGGGGCAGGGCGGATCCGTCGCCCTGGGAGCAGGGAATGACCTACCTGCGTGCGCTCGAGAAGGGCATCTATCCGTCGAACCGCCAGATGGCGGCGGCGCTCGGGGTGGACATCAGCAACCTCGGCAAGGCGATCGCGTTGGCCAGACTGCCCGCCGCGGTGATCGCGGCCTTTCCCACGCCGCAGTCGATCCAGCTGGCATGGGCAACGGACCTGGGCAAGGCCATGACTGAGGACGAATCGGGCGTCTTGGCACGGGCCCAGGCGCTCTCGACCGAAAAGACAGCCTTGCCGGCGAAGAGCGTTTTTGCGCGCCTCGTTTCACCGCCGTCGGTGGTGCCCGAGGCCGCCCCGTTGCCGGTGCAGGCGAGCCACGCGCTGAAGGTGGGCGGGCAAAAGGTGGGCTCGCTGAGGTTCGATGCCATCGGACGTCCTTCGATCAGGCTGTCGATCAAGCTGTCGGATGATCAGCAGAAGGCGCTGATCAAGGCGATGCAAGGATTTGTCGATTCGATTTGAATGCCGATTCAGGCAGGACCCAAGGGGGGTGGTTTCAAACCACCCCCCTTTTTTAATGTGCAGCAGCGGTGGTGGAAGGTGAAGGGGGTAGTTTGAAACTACCCCCTTCCGCTCAGCCCGACGTCGCGCAAGGGGTAGTTTGAAACCACCCCCTCCTTGGCGATTCAACCCCGTCCGCTCTCGATACGCTCGAGCGTCGCAAGAATTTCGGACAACGTCGATTTCATGAGGCCCATGTCGCGGTCGCGGCGCGCTTCGGCGAGCGGATCGAATCCGGCAGCCGATGTCTGGGCGCCGCCGCCGAAGGCATCCTTGGCGCGCGCCACCACGTCATCCAGCTTGGTGATGAGGTTGTTGCGCAGTGCCGAAAACTGGGCCAGCTCCCGCCGCACCGCAGCCATCTCTCGCATCAGCGCCGTGAGTTGCTCCTGGACCTCTTGGAGTGCGGGCCCGGACACCGCAGCAGGGAGTTCGGAGGCAGCCGCGGGCAGCGCCAGTGAAGGGCCGGCGGGGCCGAGAGCGGCCCGGAAGTGGTCGGCGGTCCGGGCGACCGCCAGTTCGAGGATGGCGTGTGAATCGGAATCTGCCAGGAACGGCCACAGTTCGTAGACCCGGCCGATGGCTGCCGCGGTGCGCAATCTCAGACCCGGCCGGCCGCCTCGCCGCGGGCGCTGCAGCACTTCATGCGTCAGGGAGGAGGGGGCTTCGCTGGCATCGATATCTTCCTGGGTGGCCATGCAAGAACGGAACACGCCCGCGGCACTCCATTTCTTGAGGGAAGAATCCGCAGGTGCGCGAACGCCATGGATCAGCGTGAGTATCCGCCCCAGCTCCGCCAAGGTGCAGACGGCGGGCCAGCCGTGGCTGGCGGTGGAGGAGGGGATGGACCCGCCTGGGGAGCTGGCGTCTTGGACGCTTTCTGCCTGGCCAGGGGCTTGCGTCGAATGCGGGTCCGCTACAAATTCTGGCATTGCCGGGTCTTCATGGTTACTCAATAACCTAATTATGGCTGAAGAGCGACATTGCTCGGTCAAAAGCTGTGTGATGCCCACTGTTTCGTGAAACATTTCCCTCTTCTTGTCGAGAAAACAGTGGTAACTCGTTGTCCCAGAAGAAAAAAATAAGATGCTTCAAAATGTCGTGAAACAACGTAGCGGAAGTCCGTGGGTGACGCGATTAAAAGCTGGACGGTATCGAGAGATCGCGCGCGCGCGTCGTGTCGTGCGCCATCCTTTCCGACACGATGCGTGTCGGTTCTCAGCTAACCAGGCAACTCATCGCTCCTCGACCAGCCCAAGGGAGCAGCCTAGTTCGTAGCCGGCGCGTGCGGTCGACTCGACGCCGATGTTCGTGGAGATGCCGCCGAGAACGGCGGCGAAATCGCAGGTCAAGCTCCGTGCCGAAGAAGGCGTTCCATTGGCGCTTCGTGATCTGGGTGTCGCGCTCAACATGGCGGCACCCTGCAGAGGCAACATGCCGCCAGGCCCTCAGATCGCTCCAAGCAAGGTCTTTGCCTCCAGGTACGACTCCAGACCAAGCACACCGTATTCGCGCCCGACGCCTGATTGCTTGTAGCCCCCGAACGGTGCCAAAGGGTCGTGCTGCAACGTGTTGATCATCACGCGACCGGCCTGGAGCCTGGTCGCCACAGCCTTTGCCCGAGCCGGATCCGACGACATGACGTAGGCGTGCAGGCCAAACACCGTGTCGTTGGCCATCTCGATCGCTTCCTCGTCGCTGTCATAGGTCAGGATGGACAGAACGGGGCCGAAGATTTCTTCGCGTGCGATCGTCATGTCGTTTCGCACGTTGGCAAATACCGTCGGCCGGACGAAATAGCCCTCCTCGAGCCCGGCCGGATGGCCTTCGCCACCCGTGATGAGCGTTGCGCCCTCGGCAAGACCAAGCCGGATGTAGTTCTGAATGCGGTCGTATTGATTGCGATTGGCCAGGGGGCCGATGACTGTCGCTGGGTCGGCCGGGTCGGCCACCTTCATCTGCACCACCGTCTCTTTCACCATCGTGATGACTTCATCCAGGCGCCGCGCGGGGACGAGCAGTCGGCTGCCCGAGATACATGCCTGGCCGTTGTTCATGAACGCCGCATTGAGCGCGAGCGGAACCGCCTTCGTCAGGTCTGCATCGTCAAGGATGATGGACGGGGACTTGCCGCCCAGGGCCAGGTGGACACGCTTCATGGTGTCGGTCGCCGCACGCTGGATGATCTTGCCCACCGCCGTGGAGCCCGTAAACGAGATCTTGGCGACATCCGGATGCGTGCTCAGTTCGGCGCCCACGACGTCGCCGCGTCCGGTGACGATGTTGACGACGCCCGCCGGCAACCCGGCTGCGTGAATCGCTTCGGCCACGATCCTGTTCTGGATCGGGCTCAGCTCGCTCGGCTTGATGACGGACGTGCAGCCAGCGGCGATGGCCATCGCCAGCTTGCTGCAGATCGAGCCGGCGGTGCTGTTCCATGGCGTGATGAGGGCCGAAACGCCCACGGGTTCCATGGTCACGGTTGATGTGCCCATCACGCGGGTGAATTCGTAGGTCTCCAGCGTCGCCGCGGCATCAAGAAATGATTGCGCCGCAAACTGGGAGATCCAGGAGGCGCGTGAGACCGGGGCGCCATATTCCTCAATCGTCGTGTCGCGCAATGCATCGCTGTATGACAGGACGGCGGCATGCAGCCGCTTCAGCATGGCGACGCGCTCGGCGACGGTTGTCTGCGCGAACGCCGGCAATGCTTTCTTTGCCGCCGCGATGGCGCGGCGCGTGTCCTCGGCATCGGCGAGGGTCGCGCGGGCAAGGGGCCTTCCGGTGGTCGGGTTGATGACTTCGACGGTCTCCGTGCCGTGCGGTGTCACGAAAGCGCCGTCGATGTAGGTCTGGCGGATGGTTTGCATGATCGCTCCTGTGTTTTCCCCGGACTGTCCGGAGGCGTGCAGAGAGCGTATGGCCGCCCCATAGTTTTGATAAGCTGGATGAAAGTTGACGTTTTATTTCGAAACTCGGGACAATGCAAAAATCTGGTCTGGTCGGCTTGGAAGCCGTACTTGCTGTCGCCCGGTGCCAGAGCTTTCGGCGGGCAGCGAATGAACTCGGCATCTCGACCACGGCCGTGAGCAACGCGGTTGCCGGGCTGGAGGCGCGCCTCGGCGTTCGCCTGTTTCACCGGACCACCCGCAGCGTCTCCCTGACCGAGGCTGGCGAGCACTTCGTGGCCCGGATCGCGCCGGCCTTGTCGGAAATTCGCGGCGCCATGGAGGAAACGACCCTCAATCGCCTGGCGCCAATTGGCACGCTCCGCATCAATGCCTCGCTGGGCGCAGCCCGCATGGTGTTTGCGCCCATCGTGCTGGTGTACCTGCGCCGCTATCCCGACATGAAGGTGGAGATCGCGACCGAAGGGCGCATGGTCGATATCGTGGCTGAGGGCTTCGATGCCGGGATTCGCCTGAGCGAGATGGTGCCGCAGGACATGGTCCGCATCCCGATCGACGGTGATCTCCGGATGGCGGTGGTGGGCTCGCCCGAGCATTTCTCGCAGTTCCCGATCCCGACTTCGCCGGCCGACCTTGCCAAGCACCCCTGTGTGAGAGCGAGGTTTCCCAGCGGCGCGCCGTCGCGCTGGGAGTTCTCCCGCCTTGGCGAAGCAATGAATGTCGAGGTGAGCGGGCCGCTCACGCTCGACGACCCAGGCCTCATGCGCGAGGCCGTCTTGGCCGGCACGGGCCTGGCCTATCTGGCCGACTGGTATGTGCGTGACGACCTGGCGGCTGGGCGGCTCGTGCGCGTGCTGCAGGACTGGACGCCCAGCTACCGTGGTCTGGCGCTCTACTACCCGCCTGGCCGACAGCTACCGGCGGGACTCCGCGCCTTCGTTGACCTCATTCATGAACTTGGCTCGGGAAGATGAAACAGTAGTCGGCTGAGGCATGGACCTCCAAGGTGATCGTCGCCGACAGCCCGTCCCTGGCCGCGAACCCCGCCGCGTGTTCGGAGCGCGCGCTCACGATGTCTGCGCGATCAGTTCCAGCGGCACGACCTCGACTTCTCCACCGGCCACGCGCTTGCTTTCCTCGGTATACCGCTTGAAGAAGTCCTTGCTCTGCAGTGTCTTGATCGCCTGCTCGTCCGACGCGGCGGCGAGATGGTAGTAGCCGTCGCCATCTCGTTCCTTCATGCAGCGGTACGAGATTTTTCCTTTCACATCAGGCTCGCTGTCCAGCCAGGCGATGAACTGTTGGATGTGCTCGTGCCAGGCCTCGCGCGTGCCGGTCTTGAATCGGTACTTGATGAGGAAGTGCTTCATGGATCGCCACCTTTCTGATGTCATATCTTCGGCGGCGGCGC
The DNA here is from genome assembly GCF_030316965.1 of Variovorax sp. J31P207. Classification (NCBI taxonomy): domain Bacteria; kingdom Pseudomonadati; phylum Pseudomonadota; class Betaproteobacteria; order Burkholderiales; family Comamonadaceae; genus Variovorax; species Variovorax sp. J31P207. Next base: position 495,552 of record NZ_JASZYN010000002.1, on the reverse strand, counting down.
TTCGCGCCGGAAGACAGCCTGCGCAGCAGTTCCGATCCGTTCAATCTGGTTGCACCGGTCTCGAGAATCATGTGTTGGTTCGCGTGGCGCCATTGGGCTCGGGAACGCGCGAACTGGCAAGCATGGACCACGCCGCCGCGCAATGCGGCGTGCCGTATCCCGGCGCCTTGAGGGCGTGCGCGTAGGTGCCGAAGCCGCCGGCCTCCACCACCAGCACGAGCGCGATCAGGTCGTCGACGACGCCGTTGAGTTCATCCATTCAGGTCTTTCTGGGATACCGGGACTACGCCAATGCCCGCAGTTCCCGCAATGCGACAGACAACATCGAGGCATCAGGCGCCGGCACCGCACGCAGTTCGCTCATCAACTCCGCCGCACGTTCGAGCGACCGGCCATTGGTGGCGCGCCATGCCTCGACGAGTACCGCAGGCGACTCGTCGCCGCTCCCGGCAAGCACCGCGCCGGTGATCGAACGCTGCAGGCTCGACAGGTCGTCGAGCATCGCGGCTTTCGCAAGCATTTGCCAGTGCTGGTCCCCCGGTAGCGCAGAGATGCGCTCGCGCAGCCACGGCATGCCGAGGCGGTTCGCGAGGTCGAAGTAGATCACCGCCACGAGTGCCACCGGCCGACTGGCGCTGCCGGCGATCTCGGCGATGTCGAGCGTCGCGTACAACGAGTCGAAAGTGACGACGCGTTCGGCCAGTTCGCGCGGCACGCCGCCGGCCACATAGTGCGAGACTGCGGTGTCGACGCGGGCACGCTCGTCGGGGGCCAGCAGTTCGGTCAGCCGTGCCGACAGCGCCTCGACGTTCGGCGTGAAGTGCGCGATGGTCGATTCCATGTCCTCGTTCAAGCGCCGCGAACGCAGGAACCACTTCGTGCCGCGCTCCAGTTGCCGGCTGGTGTCGATCAGCAGGCTCGACTGCACGGCGTCGTCAATGCGGTTGTCGAGCGCTTCGATGGACAGCCACAGCGGCACCATGCCGAAGATCTCGCGGCTCATCAGATAGGCACGCACGACCTCGAATGCACGGGCGCCGGTGGTCTCGACCAAGCGATGCACGAAGGTGCTGCCGATCCGGTTGATGGCGCTGTTGGTGACGTGCGTGGCAATGATCTCTCGCCGCAGCGGATGCCTGGGCATGTAGACCGCGAACTTCTCGCTCAGCAGCTTCGGGAAGTAGCGCGCCAGCGCCGTCGCAACCCAGCGGTCGTCGGGCAGCGGCGAGGCCAGCAGTTCGTCGTAGAGCCAGATCTTGCTGTAGGCCAACAGCACCGCGCGCTCGGGACTGGTCAGGCCCTGGCCTTGGGCACGGCGCTCGGCCAGTGCTTCGTCGGACGGCAGGTACTCGATCGCACGATGCAACCGTCCGGCTTTCTCGAGGTACTGCATGAACCGGGTCTGCGCATCGAGCAGTTGTGGCGCGATGCGCCCTGTGACCGACAGCACCTGCGTCTGAAAGATGTTGTCGCGCAGCACCAGCGCAGCCACGTCGTCGGTCATCTCCGGCAGCAGCGCATTGCGTTGCTTCTCGGTGAGCTCGCCTTCGGTGATGGGCAGGCCGACCAGGATCTTGATGTTGACCTCGTGATCCGAAGTATCCACGCCGGCCGAGTTGTCGATCGCGTCGGTGTTGATGCGCCCACCCGCCTGCGCGAATTCGATCCGGCCCAATTGCGTGCAGCCGAGGTTGCCGCCTTCGGCGAGGACCTTGCAGCGCAACTCCCCGCCGTTGACGCGCAGGGCGTCGTTCGCACGGTCGCCCACCTGCGCGTGGCTCTCGCTCGCGGCCTTCACGTAGGTGCCGATGCCGCCGTTGTAGATCAGGTCGACCGGGGCCTTGAGGATGGCATTGACCAGTTCGGTCGGCGTGAGTGCGTCGGCGGTGATGTCGAGCACCTGCTTCATCTGCGGCGTGATCGGGATCGACTTGGCGCTGCGCGCATGGATTCCGCCGCCCTCGGAGATCAGCGACGCGTCGTAGTCGGCCCACGATGATCGCGGCAGCTTGAACAGGCGCTGGCGCTCGGCAAAGCTCTTCGGCACATCGGGGGTCGGGTCGAGAAAGACGTGCCGATGGTCGAACGCCGCCACGAGCCGGATGTGCGGCGAAAGCAGCATGCCGTTGCCGAACACGTCGCCCGACATGTCGCCGATTCCGGCCACCGTGAAATCGGTCGTCTGCGTGTCGATGCCCATCTCGCGGAAGTGGCGCTTCACTGATTCCCAGGCCCCGCGTGCCGTGATGCCCATGACCTTGTGGTCGTAGCCCACCGAGCCGCCGGAAGCGAAGGCGTCGCCGAGCCAGAAGCCGTATTCCTTGCTGACGCCGTTGGCGTAGTCGCTGAAGGTGGCCGTGCCCTTGTCGGCCGCAACCACGAGGTAGGGGTCGTCATCGTCGTGGCGCCTGACCTGCGGCGGCGGCACGATCGTGTCGCCGACGCGGTTGTCGGTGATGTCGAGCAGGCCGCGCAGATAGTCCTGGTAGCAGGCCACGCCTTCGCGCAGGTACGCATCGCGGTCGCTCGCCGCGGGTGCGCGCTTGAGCACGAAGCCGCCCTTGGAGCCCACCGGCACGATCACGGTGTTCTTGACCATCTGCGCCTTGACGAGGCCCAGCACTTCGGTGCGGAAGTCTTCCGGCCGGTCCGACCAGCGCAGCCCCCCGCGCGCGACCCGACCGCCGCGCAGGTGCACACCCTCGAAGCGGGTCGAGTACACGAAGATCTCGAACATCGGCTTGGGCGCCGGCAAATCGGGCACCTTCGAGGAGTCGAACTTGAACGACAGGAAATCGCGCCGGCCGCCTGCCGCATCGCGACGCCAGTAGTTGGTGCGCGTGGTGGCCAGGATCAGCGCGAGGTATTGCCGCAGCACCCGGTCTTCAGACAGGTTGGCCACGTTCTCGAGCGCGGCTTCGATCTCGCGCACCTTCTCGCCCGCCAGCGTGTCGGCGCCGGCCGCCTGTGCCGGATCGAAGCGCAGCTTGAACAGATCGACCAGCGCGCGCGCAACGGGAGCGTTCGCCGCCAGCGTGCTCTCCATGAACGGCTGCGACAGCGCGAAGCCGATCTGCCGCATGTACTTCGCGTAGGCGCGAAGCACCACGATCTCGTGCGCGGGCAGGCGCGCTGCGAGAACCAGGCGGTTGAAGTCGTCGTTCTCGACCTTGCCGCCGAGCACGGCGGCGAATGCGTCTTCGAACACCGGCCGCAGCGCGTCGACCTCGATCTCGGCATCGCCCAGCGCACTGCGCAGGCCGAAATCGTGGACCCAGATCGGCGATGCACCCTGCGGTGCGAGCCGGTGCGGATGTTCGTCCAGCACGCTCATGCCCAGGTGTTCGAGCATCGGCAGGCTGGTCGACAGGATGAGCGGCTCGCCGCGCCGCAGCACCTTGAAGCGCAGCGTGCCCGGCGCCGCTTCGAGCGGCCGGTAGAGATTCATGCCGATCGGCTGCGCGTCGCTCAGCCGTTCCATCAGTTCGATGTCGTGCACGGCGGTGCGCGCTGCGAACTCGTCGCGGTAGCCGGCCGGGAAGGCGCCGGCGAACTGGCGCAGCAGTTCGTTGCCGCGCGCTTCGCCGGTCGTCTCGATCAGCGCCGACTTCAGGTCGTCGTCCCAGCGGCGGGCGGCGGCGACCAGGCGTTGCTCGACCTCGCGCACGTCGAAGGGCGGGATATGTCCGGGCCGGGTGCGCACGGTGATCTGGATCAGGGCCAGGACCGATTCCGACAGGTGCACATTGAACTCGGAACTGGTGCCGTTGAAGGCCTGCACCAGGATCGCCTGCCACTTCTCGCGCAGCTCGGTCGTGTAATTCTCGCGCGGTGCGTAGATCATGCACGCCACGAAGCGCTCGAACGGGTCGCGCCGCACGAAGAGGCGAAAGCGCTGGCGCTCGCCCAGGTGGAGGATGCCCATGGACGTGGACAGCAGTTCGTCCGCGCTGGTCTGGAACAGCTCGTCGCGCGGATAGGTCTCGAGGATGTTGACAAGCGCCTTGCCCGAGTGGCTGCCGCTCGCGAGGCCGGCGCGCAACACCACGTCAGCCACCTTGCGCCGCAGCAGCGGAATGTCGGCCGGGCTGGCGCTGTAGGCCGTGGAAGTGAACAGGCCGAGGAAACGGTCTTCGCCGCAGACCAGGCCTTCGGCATCGAAGCGCTTGACGGCAATGTAGTCAAGGTAGCCGGGCCGGTGCACGGTGGAGCGAGAGGTGGACTTGGTGACCACCAGCAATTCGGGCCGGCGTGCGTAGGCGCGCACCTCCAGTGGCAGCGCCGCGAAGGCGGCAGTCGGGTCCTTGATCACCTCGCGCAAGATGCCGAGGCTCGAATCCGGCACCACCTTGAGCGCGTCCTCGCCGTCGACCTTCACCAGCTCGTGGCTGCGGTGCCCGAGGAGCGTGAAGTGATCGTCGGCCAGCCAGCGCAGGAAGGCCTGGCCTTCGGCAAGTTCCTGCGGCGGGATCGGCGGGGCGCGCTCGTCGAGGCCCTGGACGATGCCCAGCACGCGCTCCTTCATCGCCTTCCAGTCGGCCACGGCCAGCCGCACGTCGCCGAGCACTCGCGTCAGGTCGGCAGCGAGCGCCTCTAGCCGGCCCGCGTCGGCCACGCGGTCCACCTCGACATGGATGAACGACTCGCGCCGCGCATCGGGCGAAGGCGCTCCTGTCGCCAGCCCCTGGAGCGTGCCCTCGCTGTCGCGGATCACCGCGACCAGCGGATGAATGATCAGGTGCAGGGTCAGCCCGTGGCGGTTGACTTCCATCGTCACCGAATCGACGAGAAACGGCATGTCGTCGTTGACGATCTCGATGATGGTGTGCGTCGACTGCCAGCCGTGCTCCGCGATCGTCGGATTGAAAACGTGCAACCTGGCGCGCCCCGGCTCGCGCTTTCGCGCGAAGCTCCAATGCGAGAGCGCGGCGCCATACAGGTCGGCGATCTGGCGGTCGGCCAGGTCTTCGGGGTCCACCTGGCCAAAGTACTGCCGAGCGAACGCTGCGAGCAGATCCGCCTGGTCCGTGGTGACCTTGGCGCGAATCAGGCCAACGACCTCGTCCACGCGTTCGCCTGGGCGTCCAGCCTCGGGTGCATCGGTTTCCATGCTTGCCTCCTGATCGGTGTGTGTTCAGCCACTGTGGAAGCGACCGGGCGGAAAAGCAAGGGACTGCTGCACGCGAAGGCGTTGGCGACGAGACTACGTCGAGTGCAAATCGGGCCAGGCGTCTCCCGGTGTCATCTGGAGTTCTTCGGAGCGACTCATCACAGTCCAGGACTGCTTTGCATGATCCCGCCGTCCACGAAAATCGTGGTGGCCGTCAGGTAGCTCGCACCGTCGCTCGCGAGGAACGCCACGACGCTCGCGATTTCCTCCGAACGAGCCATGCGGCCCAACGGAATAGCCGAGTTCAGTTTCTTCAGCAGTACCGGATCGTTCATGGTCGACAGGTTGATCGGCGTGGCCACGGCGCCAGGGCCGACGCCGACGACGAGGATGTTGTGCGGCGCCAGCTCGACGCCCGCCGTGCGCGTGAGCATCCGAATGCCGCCCTTCGAAAGGCAGTAGGCGGCGTTGCCCGGCATCGGCCAGTCCTCGTGCACCGAACTGACGTTGATGATGCGCCCGCCGCCCCCCTGCTTGATCATCTGCTGCGCGGCGAACTGGGTGCCGAAGAACGCGCTCTTGAGATTGATGGCGAGCACCTTGTCGTAATCCGCCTCGCTCGTGTCGAGCACGGAGGTGCGAGTCTCGACCCCTGCGTTGTTGACCATGACGTCGATCCGGCGGAACCTCTTGACGGCAGTGGCGATCAGCTTTTGCAGGTCGGCGACCTTGCTCACGTCGGCTTGCACGCCGATCGCCTGGTCTCCCAAGGCGAGCACTTGCCTCTCCGTCGCTTCCGTTGCTTCGGGATGCACGACGTAGTCGATGACCACGTTGGCGCCTTGCTTGGCGAGCTCCAGCACGATGGCGAGACCGATGCCGCTGTTGCCGCCGGTGACGATGGCGACTTTGTCCTTCAGGTTCATGGTTGATCTCCTCGGTGAGTGATGGTTGAGGTCTGGGTCGGACTTTGAATCGGCGCGCGCACTGCTTCCGTGACCCGTGGCGGCGGGCGGCGGGCGATGAGCGCGGCAAGCACGACGAGCGCCAGCGCGACGCCGGTGGTCGCTCCATAGATCGTGCCCAAACTCAATCCCAACCGTGACTCCAGAGGGCCGACGCCAAAGGCCGCGATCCCGTAGCCGATCTGGTAGGACGCAATCAATCCACCGGCCATCGATGCGGCGATGGCCTTGAGTTCCGCCTGACCGAAGCTGATGACCAGCGGCAGCAGCGCCGAACAACCGAAGCCGGCGAGCGCAAAGGCCGGGATACCCAAGAGAGGCTGGCTCGGCTGCAGGAAGGCGAGGACGACAAAGCCAGCGGCCACAAGCAACGGCAGGACCTGGAAGACGGCGCGCTCGGGCAACCATTTCCCGACGAGGGCAAAGAGGACGCGCCCTGCCGTCACCATGCCCCAGAACACGGTGAGGGCGAGCGAGGACTGCGTCGCACTTGCGCCCAGCTCCTTCGTCATGTAGAGCGAAGCCCAGTTGCCGTTCATCGTTTCGCAGACACCGTACAAGAGCGCGAATCCGGCGAACACCCAGAACCGAAAAGGAAGCTTCGTCCGCCCGCCCACGACGCCGGCGCCGTCCGCTTGCGCATCCGGACTGAGCGGCAAGCGCGCACTGAACAGGAGCAAGCCCAGGATCAGCGCGCCAGCCAGCACCGGCAGTCCCCACCAGATGCCCAGACCAACGAACACCGCGACAAGAATCGGCGCCAGCGCAGTGCCTGACCCCAGCAGGGCGTTCAGCGCCAACACGGCCTTGTCCACCTTCTGAGGAAAGAAGGCGGCGGCGAAGGTGTTGAGCGTCGGCACCGTGAAACCGAAACCGACGCCGAGGCAGCCGGTGGCGACGAGCAGGACCACGTAGGCAACCGCGTGCTCGCTCATCGCGAACCGGCTCAGAACGAGCAGCGCCATCGACGCCAGATTCGCAACGAGTCCGATCAAGAAGATGCGCCTGGCGCCGAGGCGTCGTGCCAGGCCGGCGCCCAGCAGGGAGGATCCGATGGCCGTCACCGCCTGGGGCACGAACATGCCGCCGTATTCCGTTCTCGACAAACCGTAGCCCGTGGCGCTGGTGAAGACGACGCCCGCCGCCGGAAACGTGACCAGCGCCACGCCCTGAATCAAGCCGGCGCCGTACACGGCCGCGATTTCCTTGCGCCGTGCGAGCGGGTAATTTGTCATTGGACGCGGTGCAGCAGATGTTCGCCGACGCGCAAGGCATTCGCGATGGCGGTCAACGACGGATTCACCGCCCCGATGCTTGGGAAAAAGCTGGTGTCCACGACATACAGGTTGTCGAGCTCGTGCGCCTTGCAGTTGACGTCGAGGACGGACGTTGCCGGGTCGATGCCGAACCGGCAGGTGCCGGCCTGGTGAGCGACGCCGGCGATAGGAATGTGCTTTCCCATGTAGAGGTTGTTCGGGATGAGGTGAGGATGCATGTCCATGTGCTCGAGCATCGACTGCAATTTCCTTTGCAGGCGATTGATCGGCTCCACGTTCGTGAACTCGTAGTGGAGCTGGATCTCACCTCCGGAATTCACGGACACGCGATTCTGCGGAAGCGGCAAGTCTTCGCTCGTGAGCCAGAAATCCACCGCGTGTCGGGCCATCTGATCCAACGTGAAGCCGGGCGCGAACCGTGGCGCGTCTTCCTTGAACATCGGTCCCTGGGACTTGCCGAGCATCTGGATATTGCCGAGCGGAAATTCGTAGTCCGTCGCACCGAAATAGAAATCGTTGATCGTGAGCGTCTTCTGGAACTCGGTCGGGTTCTCGTGCCGGGAAAGGGCGACCAGCGCGACCGCGTTGTGAAACATGAAGTGGCGACCCACCATGTCCGAACCGTTCGCCAGCCCGCGCGGATGTTTTTGATTCGCCGACATGAGCAGGAGCCGCGCGGAATTGGCTGCCCCGCAGGACACGACGATGAGGCTTCCGGTGTACTCCTCGCGCTGCCCGTCGCGATGCACGATCACCTTGGTAACCGTGCGTCCGCTGGCGTCCGTTTCGAGGCGCTGGACATGAGCGTCTCTCTTCAGCGTCACGTTCGGGTACTGCAACGCGGGCCGCACGGCGATGACTTCAGCGTCCGCCTTCGCGTGGACGAGGCAGGGGTAGCCGTCGCAGGAATTGCAGCGTATGCAGGGGCTGTGCGGACGGTCCGCCTCGTCCAGCAGGATGCCGGTCGGCGCGTACGCCGGCCGATAACCCGCACGCTTCAAGCCATCGGCGATCTCCTGCACACGCGGCTCGTGGCTCACGGGGGGAAATGCGTAGGGTGCGCTGGCCGGTGGATCGGTGGGATCATCGCCGCGCTGACCATGGACGTGGTAGAGCGCTTCCGCCTGCGTGTAGTACGGTTCGAAATCTTCGTACCGAATCGGCCAGTCGGGCGTCGAGCCGTCGGCAGTGCGATGCGCCGTGAAATCCCTCTCGCGCAAGCGAAACATCGCAGCGCCGAACATCTTGGTCGCGCCGCCGACGAAGTAATGGACGCCCGGCTGGAACGGCTTGCCGTCCGAGTCATACCACGTGTCCTTCGACACGTAACGGTTCTTCACGAAGACGTCGGTCGGATCCCAGTTCTGCTTTTCGCGCGGCAGATAGTCGCCGCGTTCGAGTATGAGAATTCGCTTGCCGGAAGGGGCCAGCTTGAGGGCGAGCGTGCCGCCGCCGGCCCCGCTGCCGATGATGATGAAATCGTAGTGATCATCGCTGCGCATGAGGTTCCCCCGTGGGTAAGGCCTTGACTGCAGGAGTGGGCACCTCTTTCGCGGTCGATATTGTCGGAAATCGTTACGTTGGTAACGGGACAGTGTCGACGCCGCACAGGCGGGGGCAGTCGCCTCCAGAATCAGGTCCAGCTCGCTGCTCACTGCCCCACGGGAGGTCGAATGGCTCTTCGAATCGAGGACTACGGACTCATCGGCGACATGCACACTGCAGCATTGGTCGGGATCGATGGGTCGATCGACTGGTTGTGCCTGCCGCGCTTCGACTCTCCCGCATGTTTCGCGAACCTGCTCGGCACCGAGGAGAACGGTCGATGGCGCATCGCTCCGACCGGAGACGCCGTCGCCACGACGCGACGGTATCGGCCTTCGACGCTCGTTCTCGAAACCGAGTTCGAGACGGCCGACGGCGTGGTTCGGCTCATCGACTGCATGGCCGTGCGCGCATCGAACCCACGGATCGTGCGGATCGTCGAGGGCGTGCGCGGCACCGTATCGATGTCCGTTCGGCTCAACCCGCGGTTCGATTACGGCAAGACCGCCCCGTGGATCCTCGCCAGGGATCAGGCGGTGAGTGCCGGCGCGGGACCCGAGGCGGTCGAGTTGCGAGCCGACGTACCGATCACGTCGCAGGACCGTTGTCTCGAAGCCGACTTCTCGGTGAGCGCGGGCGAGCGCATTTGCTTTGTTCTCACAGGGTACCGCTCCTGGGAAGAGCCGCCGCCGCCCATCGATGCTCTCGATGCGGTGGCCGAGACTGAGGCTTGGTGGCGCGCCTGGTCGGGTCGTTCGACGTACAAAGGTGCGTGGAAGGACGAGGTCGAACGCTCCCTCATCACGCTCAAGGCGCTCACCTACGCACCCACCGGCGGGCTGGTGGCCGCGCCCACCACGTCGCTGCCCGAGTTCCTTGGCGGCGTGCGCAACTGGGACTACCGGTACTGTTGGATCCGAGACGCGGCGCTCGCGCTGGACGCGCTCATGTCTGCAGGCTATGTCGAAGAAGCGACGCATTGGCGCGACTGGGTGATCCGCGCCGTTGCGGGCGACCCCGAAGACCTGCAGATCATGTACGGGATCGCAGGAGAGCGCCGCCTCGACGAGTACGAACTCGGCTGGCTGGCGGGCTACGAGGGGTCCGCCCCCGTGCGGGTCGGAAACGCTGCCTCGGGGCAACTGCAGCTTGACGTCTATGGCGAGTTGGCCGATGCGATCTATCGCGCGCGGCGGCTCGGCATGACTGCCGTCGCCGCAGCGCTGGATCCCACCCAAAGCTTCGTTCTGTGGCTTGAGCGCCATTGGCGCGAACCCGACGATGGCATCTGGGAGGTTCGGGGGCCCCGACGTCAGTTCGTCCACTCGAAGGTGATGGCCTGGGTCGCTGCCGATCGCGTCGTGAAGATGTTGCAAGAGTCGGGCTACAAGGGCGCGATGGACGAACTGCTCCGGATGCGGGACGACATCCACGAGGAGGTGTGCCGCAATGGCTTCGACGCCGAGAGGAACACGTTCACCCAGTACTACGGATCCACGCAGCTCGATGCGGCGTTGCTGCTGATCCCGCAGGTCGGGTTTCTGCCGGCGACCGATCCGCGCGTGGCCGGCACGGTCGAAGCGATCCAACGTGAGCTCGTGCACGACGGGTTCGTGATGCGGTACATCCCGGACAAGGACGCGGCCGACGGATTGCCCCCGGGCGAAGGCGCGTTCCTCGCCTGCAGCTTCTGGCTCGTCAACGACTTGGCCATGCTCGGGAGACTCGAGGAAGCCCAGGTGCTTTTCGACCGGCTGCTCTCGCTCCGAAACGATCTCGGACTCTTCGCCGAGGAGTACGACCAGGCGCACCAGCGACTGATCGGCAACTTCCCTCAGGCGTTCACTCACCTGACGTTCATCGCCAGCGCCATGGCTCTCTCGGAAGCTGCCGATGCGCGGGCATCCACCGCACCGGATCGATGAGCGCGGTTGACGCGGTTTCGCCCCTCTCGGGCGCGCAATACGAGATCCGTCACGGCTCGCAGCGCGCCATCGTGACCGAAGTGGGCGCGACGCTGCGCCACTACTCGGTGGAAGACGCGGACATCATCGATGGATTCGGGGTGGAGGAGTGGTCGCCCAGCGGCCGCGGTCAGGTGCTGGCTCCCTGGCCGAACCGCCTCGACCGCGGGCAGTACCGGTTCGAAGGTCGGGCCGGCCAAGCGGCGCTCGACGAGCCCGAGTTGCAGAACGCGATCCATGGGCTGGTGCGATGGCTCCCGTGGAAGAGCGCATCGAAGTCAGCCGATGAAGTTGCGTTGACCTGCGCCCTCCATCCACAGCCGGGGTATCCGTGGCGGCTCGACCTGGAAGTCCGGTATCGGCTCGATGCGACGGGCCTGACGGTCTCCTTCCGGGCGCGGAATGCCTCTAGCGTCGCCGCGCCCTTCGGGATCGGTTTCCATCCCTACCTGACGGTGGGCGCCGCCATCGATGACGCGGTCCTGCGGGTCCCGGCGAATCGATGCCTGGTGATGGACGACCGCGGGCTTCCGGTCGGAGACGAGCCGGTCGCCGGATCGGACCGGGATTTCACCGAGCCGAGGTCGGTCGGCTCGATGCGGCTGGATACTGGCTACACGGACCTCGTGCGAGGGGCCGACGGCCTCGCGCGTGCATCCGTGGCGAGGCCCGACAAAGGCCGACGTGTCAGCCTCTGGGTCGATTCGTTGTTCCGATACCTCATGGTGTACACGGGCGACACCATCGAGAATGTGTCGCGTCGACGACGCGCCATTGCGATCGAGCCAATGACGTGCCCGCCGAATGCTCTTCGTTCAGGGATCGGCCTCTTGAAGTTGGAGCCCGGGCAACACGTCGAGGGCCGCTGGGGGCTGGTGCCGGATGGGGCCGAATCCGGCATTGACGCCGTCGTAGTGGGCGCCATGCGGCAGGACCGGACGGCGACCCACAACCGCCGTTCGGAGCCGCGCCCAGCGAAACCTTTTTGGGGGTGCTCGTAGAATTCACCGCTTTGCCGAGACAAATATGACCACTGCCAAAAAGCAAACGGCGTTCACGCGCCCCCTGACACCCAGCGTCGAGCTCGCAGCCGTCATTGGCTCCACGCCCCAGCCTCGAACCGAGGTCACCAAGCTGCTGTGGGAGTACATCAAGCTGAACAACCTCCAAAACCCAGCGAACAAGCGCAATATCCTTTGTGATGCCAAGCTTCAAGCGGTGATGGGCAAGCCCGAGGTGACGATGTTCGAAATGTCGGGTCTTGTTGGGAAGCACCTGTCCTGAAGAGCGCTGCCGCCGGGGGTGCTCCATCTACGACCCTCCGCTGCGGACCATCCTGTTGACCCGGCGCCCGACAACTTTCACTTCTGTTCGAAACAACCGGTCGGCTGCAGGTCGAATACGCCCACCTTAGGCCGTCCGCACATTCACTACGCCCAAGGGGCGAGCGAAAACGTCAGGGGCTGCCAAGCAATCTCACTGGCGAGGCCGAAAATGCGCTTGAATTTCATGCGAGGCGCTCAAGAGAGCTGGCCTGATTTCGCGCATGAAGAGTTCTGCAGACATCGATTGCGCCGGGCCAGCGGCGCTCAGAATCATCAGAGGCATGCCCTTTCCCACCCGAATCGGGGTGGCGATTCCATGTACTTCCTCTCGCCAGTCGCCGAACGAGCTGCAGCACCCAACTTCCTCGAGTTCAACGACAGCGCTACGAATGCCGGCTTCGATGCGCGGCCAGCCAGACGGGTCCAGCGCGCGAATCCTGTCCTCTAGTGCCTTGCGCGCGGCGGGCTTCACCGCAGCCAGATACGCCCGTCCCATCGAAGACGTGGCGAGCGGAATGCGGGAGCCGAGATTCAGTCGAAGCGTGACAACGGAGTCGCTGCGACAGGTCTCCACGTACAGCATTGACATTCCATCACGCATGCCCAGCGCGACGAGGCACTTCGTACTGTCAGCTAGCTTCTGCATGATAGGACGGCTAATCTCCTTCGCATCGAGCCTGGACAATGTTGTGCCACCAAGGGTCAGGGTCGCCATTCCAAGACGATATCTTCCTGAATCATTGTCGTGATGGAGAAATTCGAGCTTTGTGAGGGTGTATGTAAGCCGGGATACCGTCGACTTCGGCAACGAACATCGCTCAGCGAGCTCCTGGTTTCCAAGCCGCTCCTCGCCTGACCTGAACGATTGAAGAACTTGCAGGCCGCGCGCCAACGCCGTGACGAAGTGCCTGTCCTCCTTCGGTGCGCCCGTTATTCTGGGACTCGGAGTGACCGCTACTTCGCGAGTTGTCGAACGAGTCTTTGACATGAATGCGAACACTCCCCAGCTTCTCCACCATGCATTCCCCATCGGACAGGCAGCCACGCCCTTTTGTGAGAGTGCATGTTTGCTCGTCGCTCAGTCGACGACCAGTGCGCTCTCGCCGATAAGATTCGAAAGTCGTCGCGAAACGATGTCTTCCGCCTCGCGGACTATCCTTCCGAGCAGGTCTGCAACCGATGGTACGTCGTTTATCAGACCCGCGACCATACCGCAGCTCCAGGCACCGGCGTCCATCTGCCCCTCGACCATCACCTTGGGATAGACCCCGCCGACGAAGTCTCGGATGTCCGCGATGCCAATTTCAGCACCTTTCGCGCGCTCGACCGCCATCAAGGCGTCGACTCCGGCATTCTTCAGAACCCGTTCGGTATTGCGAAGCTGCCGCATGACCAGACGTGTGTCGAGTTCAGAGGCGTCGACGATAGCCTGCTTGACGTTCGGGTGAACCGGTGCCTCCTTGGTTGCAACGAAGCGCGTCCCCATGTTCATGCCGTCGGCGCCGAGCGCCAGCGCTGCGACCAGGCTTCGTCCGTCAGCCATGCCACCAGACGCCACAAAGGGGATGGACAGCTCATCGGCGGCCCTTGGAAGAAGAATCATGTTGGGCACGTCGTCCTCGCCGGGATGCCCACCGCATTCGAATCCGTCGACGCTGACCGCATCGCAGCCAATCTGCTGGGCCTTCAAGGCGTGCCGTACCGAGGTGCATTTATGGATGACCTTGATGCCTGACGCTTTCAAGGCCGGCATATATTGCTCAGGGCTTCGCCCGGCCGTCTCAACAATCCTTACCCCACCCTCGGCAATCGCGGCAATGTACTCGGCGTAAGGAGGCGAAGCGAACGTGGGCAGGAAGGTCAAGTTGACGCCAAAAGGCTTGTCTGTCATGTCCCTGCATCTCGCGATTTCCTTTGCCAGCAGTTCAGGGGTCTTCTGGGTCAAGCCAGTGATGAGGCCGAGCCCACCAGCGTTGGACACAGCGGATGCCAGTTCCGCCAAGCCTACGAAATGCATTCCACCTTGGATGATGGGGTGCCTGATGCCGAACAGTTCTGTGATTCTCGTCTTCATGATGCGATGTGTTGGGGCGTTGGCGGGGCGGGAAGCGGCCGGCCGTCGGCCTTCTGTCTAAGGATTTCTTCTTCAACTTCCCTCAGCCTGTCCTTGCCGAAGAAAATCTCGTCACCGACAAAGAACGTGGGCGAACCGAAGGCGCCTCGCGCGAATCCGCTCTGAGTGTTGAAACCTAAACGTTCCTTGACGTCGGCATCTTGTGTTGCCTTCAAGATTGCTTCTGCGTCAAGGCCTGCTGTCGTGAGTGCGCTGTGCACCACTGCTGGGTCCGCCATGTTCAAGCTCTGCTCCCACATGCAGGAGAACACTGCTTCCACATACGCGTCGAAGCAGCCGAGCTTCTCCGATGCCACTGCGCCCCTCATGATGAGCAGCGTGTTGACAGGAAAGAACTCGTTCTTTCGGAAGTTCGAGAGCTTGTGTTTGGCCAGGAAGCGCTCGACTTCCAGGGCATCGTAGGCACGCTTGTTGGGAATTCCAGCGAACGCCTCTGCCGGGGACCGATTGTTCGTCAGCTTGAACAAGCCGCCGAGCAAGATGGGCACGTACTCAATTCGGGTGTCAGTGCGCCATTCAATATCACGCAACACGCGGTGGCACATGTACGCGTTTGGGCTACCGAAGTCGAACAAGAATTGCGCAGCTACTTTACTCATGATTTTGGCCCGAAGAAACGGTGGTCGAAGGAGGCTTCAGGAAAGCGTCAAATGCAGCTTTGGCCTGAAGCGTTTGAAGCAAACGTGCAAACTTTTCGTTCTCTCGCTCCATCCGTCGAAGATACGTGTCGGAATCGCCGCGCATCAGCGACTTGATGGCTCGAAGCGCTGGCGCGGACCCACCACACAACCGACGACCTACTGCCACCGTGTGCTGAAGAACCTCCTCTGGCGGCAGGACCGCGTTGACCAAACCAAGCGTTTGGCCATCGGCAGCACTGACCGGGTCTCCTAGCAGGAGCAATTCAGCTGCTCGCTGATAGCCTAGAGTGGCTGGCAGCACCAGAGACGAAGCGAATTCGGGGCATAAACCAAGCTTCGAGAACGGGAAGGCGAGCTTCGCAGTGGCCCCAGCGAAGACCAGGTCGCAGTGCAACAGCATCGTTGCTCCAATGCCGACTGCAGGGCCGTTGACCGCGGCGAGCAAAGGCTTTCCCAGTCCGATCACCGACTTCATGAACTGGACAGATGGCCTTTCGCCCTCGATAGGACGCGGGTTGGCAAAGTCGGCGATGTCATTGCCAGCACAGAAGGCCGAGTCGGTTCCGTGGATGACGACAGCTCGTATGGAGTCGTCGTGTTCAGCTGCAACCAACGCCAGTGCCAGTTCGACGTACATCTCGGAGGTGAGCGCGTTCTTCCGCGCTGGTCGGTTGATGCCGAGCCGTACCAACCCGTCCTCGACCACTCGTGTGATTTCTGCGGACATCACCAGGTCTCCAGCCAAGGACGAATCTCTGTTTCGTGGGTCCAGGCATTGCGCGGCTGCATGTGAATCTGCCAGTAAGCCTCGCCAATGCTGTCGGGCGAAACAATACCCCCCTGGTCTTTCATCGCGTATCGCTCGGGGAAATTCGTGCGGATGAATTCCGTATCGATGGCCCCGTCAATGACCGGATGTGCGACGTGGATGCCCTTCGGCCAAAGCTCCCGGGCCATGGACTGCGCCAGGGCGCGAAGGGCATGCTTGGCACCCGCAAAGGCGGCGAAGCCGTCGCGCCCGCGCAGGCTCGCGGTTGCTCCCGTGAAGATGATGGTTCCCCGCCCCCGCGGCAGCATCTTCTTGGCCACCTCTCTGCCCATCAGAAAGCCGCCGAAGCAAGCCATCTCCCAGACCTTGAAGTAGACCCGCGCGGTGGTCTCGGTGATGCCGAAGCGGACGTTCGCGCCAATGTTGAATATCGCGACTTCAATCGGAGCGATGTCCCGCTCAATGGCCTCAATGAGGGCCACCATCTCCTCTTCCTTGCGAGCGTCGCTTCCGAAGGCATGGGCCTCACCGCCCGCCGCCCTGATTTCATTCACCAAGGGAACCAACTTGTCCGCACTGCGACGCGTGACGCACGCGATGTATCCCTCGCGCGCAAAACGTTTGGCGATTGCGCCACCTGTGGCGTCGCCCGCCCCAATGACTAGGACTGCTTTCTTCTCACTCATGTCATCTCCTTGATCGTTTGACAACGGAAGGTCCGGGAAAAATGCCTCGTGGGGAAACCTGTGGGTTGGATTTTGGGGCGTGAGTGGCCTCAAAAGCGGAACGCAGGGCAAACCTAGTTCTGCAGTGCGGAATGCTGCTCCTTGAACCGCCGCATTCAGTGGTTTGTGACCTGCGCGAGTCGCCAGCGCGACCGATGAGAGGGGAAGAGGGTGACGGCGGGCATCCGAGGCTAGCGCTCTACGGAGCCGATCGAAATTCTGCATTGCAGAACTGAATAGTCACATCTTCGGCCACTTGCTTCATACACTCTGCGCCGAGACAAACGCAAAGGAAAACAGAGATGAAGCCTGAGCAACAAACGCCGCGCAGGGTGCATGAGCTACTCGACCCCTGGGTAGCGAAGCAGCCGAATGCCCTCGCTCTGCGAGACGCCGTCGTGACGATGACCTATGGCGAGCTGGACCAGCAAGCGCGGCTGCTGGCGGCGAGACTTCAGTCTGCCGGAGTTCGCCCTGGCGACCGAGTGCTCATCGTGGGGGAGAACTGTGTCGCGATGTGCGTACTGTTCCTTGCACTGAGCAGAATCGACGCGTGGACCAGCGTGGTCAACGCCCGGCTCACGTCGCGAGAAATCGCGCAGTTCATTACTCATTCGGGCGCGCGTCGTGTGCTCTACCTGGGGCACGTATCGACCGGCGCGCAGGCCCACGCCGAGCACCACGGTGCAGCTTCATTCCCCTCTGAGCTGGGCGACATCGCGATTGGCCCGCTGGCGGAAGACGTGAAGGCGGAGGCCTCCTATGCAGACCCGTCTGAGCAAGTCGCTGCGATGGTCTACACCTCGGGGACGACGGGGTCCCCAAAGGGGGTCATGCTGACCCACAGCAACATGGCCTTCGTGGCCACGTCGGCGCGGGATGTCCGGAACATCGGTCCCGGCGACGTTGTCTACGGGGTGCTGCCCATGGCGCACGTGGTGGGCCTGTCGACGCAGTTTCTAGGCGCAATGTCAGCGGGGGCAGCGCTGCTGCTGGAACCACGCTTCACAGCGGAAGGGACTATCAGAGCGCTCGCCGAAGACGGGGTGACCATCTTCACTGGGGTCCCCGCTCTTTTTGCCCGCATGCTTGAGTGGGCCCGGCAGAGCGGTACGGCAATTCACGCGCCACGGTTGCGGCTCATCACGGTCGCCGGCTCGCCACTGACACCCAGCCTGAAGGCCGAGGTCGAGCGCGAATTCAAGCTTCCACTGCAGAACGGATATGGCCTGACAGAGACCTCCCCGACGATTGCGCAAACTGGCATCGGCGGCGATCGAGCCGACTGCTCCGTGGGGCCGCCGATTCCGGGCGTCGACGTGCGCATCGTCGATGCCGCTGGCGACGAAGTCGCGCCAGGCGAAGTAGGTGAACTCTGGGCCCGCGGGCCGGGCGTCATGAAGGGCTACTACAAGGACGAGGCGCTCACGGCCACCGTCATCAACTCCGAGGGCTGGTTCAACACGGGCGACATGGCCAGATGCGGTCCCGATGGAGCTCTCTTCATATCCGGTCGCACCAAGGAACTCATCATCCGCTCAGGCTTCAACGTCTATCCCGTCGAGGTCGAGCAAGTGCTCAACGCCTATCCGGCGGTTGTGCAGTCGGCGGTCGTGGGCCGCGAAGTTGGGCACAACGAGGAAGTGGTCGCGTTTGTCGAAACCAGGGATGGCTTTGCTATCGATATGAGCGACCTGCGCTCGTACCTGCGGGGCCAACTCTCACCCTACAAGCAGCCGACGGACATCCGGCTCGTGAAGACACTGCCATCGGCGCCGAACGGAAAGGTGCTCAAGCACGTGCTGCGAGAGCTTGCGAAGTCGCCGGACGACTTGGCGGCCGGCGCGTAGAGCCGGTCGACACAGAACTCGGGCAATGCCAGCCCTCTCTCGTCCAATTTATCACCCTCCAAGAGTCCAGACATCACATGAAGCATGCATCAACAAGCAGGACGTTCGCAGCCATCGCAGCATTGGCCCTGGGATTTGCAGCCCAAGGTCGCGCGGATGAGAGGCCGGAGGCGTATCCATCCCGTCCCATTCACGTGATGCTCGGCTTTGCCCCAGGTGGGTCGACCGATGCGCCCATGCGCGTGCTCGCCCAGAAGGTCGGCACGATTCTGAAGCAGCCTGTCGTCATCGAGAACAAGCCGGGGGCGGGAGGGGTCATCCCCACGCAAAATTTGCAGGCCGCAACACCAGATGGGTACACCCTCGCGATTGCCCCAGCGAGCGTCTACCGATTGCCATACACGCAAGGCATCAAGTGGGACCCATCGAAGGACCTTAGCTACGTCATCGGTCTGACGGGCTACGCGTTCGGCATCGTGGTGCCAGCTGGCTCCCAGATCAAGAACCTCAACGACTTTGTTGCCTACGCCAAAGCCAATCCGGGCAAGCTCACGTACAGCACGCCAGGCGTCGGGACGACCAATCACCTGACCATGGAGCAGGTGTCGCGGCACTACGGAGTCACGCTCAATCACATCCCATACAAGGGGTCCGCGGAGTCGCTTCAGGCCATCGTGGCTGGACAGGTCGATTCTGCGGCGGAGACATCAGCTTTTGTTCCCTACGTAGACAGTGGAAAGCTGCGTTTGATTGCGGTCTGGGGGAGCAAGCGAATGAGCCGCTATCCCGACGTTCCCACCCTAAAGGAGAGCGGCTTGAACATCGTCCAGACATCGCCGTGGGGGCTCGTTGGTCCCAAGGGTATGGACCCGGTCATCTCGGCCAAGCTGCATGATGCGTTCAGGCAAGCCATGGAGACGAAAGAGTTCAAGGATGTCTTGGGTCGGTTCGATATGGAACCTGACTACAAGAGCCCGAAGGCATACCAAGCTTTCGCAGTCGAGTCGATGAAGCGGGAGAAGGAGATTCTTGACGTCCTGGGGCTTTCGCAGAAATAGCGCGCTGCCGGCCTTGCGTTGCGGATGACCGTCGAAGGCGGAATTCGGGCCAGCAACGGACGCTCGGCGGTCATTGCACCGTTGCCCCCAGGTCCAGACGAAACTAGAACTTAGGTGTGAATTCATGGCTGCACCTAAAGAACGGCCTCGCGCTTTTTGAATGATGGCAGCGTAGCTAGCATCAATCAATGATTACAGCGCGCGGATTGGATGCAGTTTCCGAGGCACTGGCGACCAAAGGCCCTGTCGGGGCGCTTGCATATCTCAATGAAGGCGTGTCGCCTCGCTACACCGCCATCTATCGCTTCGCAGGCCCGCTTCTCCACAACGTGCTCTTGCATGACAAGCAGGGCAGGAAGCGACCGGACTATCTGTCGGTCGTCCCGTTCACGCAGAGTTTCTGCCAGTTCGTGCAGCGGGGAAAATCCTTTCGGACCATCGATTCCGCAGCCGACCCGCGGCTGAGCGGGCATCCGCTCCAGGGAGTCGTCATCTCCTATCACAGCGTTCCGCTCCTTGACGAATGCACAGGGCACCTGTGGGGCACGCTCAGCCACTTCGACATGAAGAGCTCGCCGCTATCGGATGCCGAGTTCGTCCTTCTTCAGGGAGCGGCTCGGCTGCTTCCCGCATTCCTGGCCAGAAGCTGAAAGCAGCCGGGGCGACGGACTCGTCTTCGTGGTCGGGTGCTGCTTTTCGCCGTCCTGACCCTCGTCTATTCTTGACCCCATCCTGGTACGACACTGCGGCCCATTGGCTGACCTCCACCAAGTCCCGAAAAAGTGTTTCCACGGAAGCACCATCGTCGTAGGATGAGACGCCAGGAGCGGGCGCTTGCCTGACAAAACTTGCCCAACCCACATGGGTGGAGAAGGACCATGCCTACGTACCAATATCGTTGCGCAAAGTGCGGCGAGGTTTTCGAGCACATCGAACACGTCGCTGAGCATGAGACTGCTCGCCTGCGTTGCCCGAAGTGTGCCAGCGAGGCCGTTCAGCACCAGCCGACGCAGTTCTTTGCCAAGACCTCCAAGAAGAGCTAGGTCATCCACACGAAACCTCCGGTGATTTGTGCTCCCCAGGGTATTCGGGGCCGCTGCCGAGGTTCCACCTGATGCGCGACAGGTCCAAGACGTCGGCGACTTGCCGGCCCTGAGGCCAGCTGCTATCGCCCAGTATCGGCGCGCGTACGACAGCGCGCTTACGGCCATCAGCGGAAGATCGCGAATGGCCGCGTTCCGGCATTCCACTTCGATCGATTGCGCCAGAATGTCGGATGGAGGTGTCGGTGGTGCAAACGAATTCACTCCGATCGCAGGGCTTGGCCTTGATGTGGCTGGTGCTGGCGTGTGCTTCGTCGGTGTACGCGGAGGAGGCGGCTCCGCCGCAGACCCGGCCGTTGCGGGTGGCCACGGGTGCGCTGGCGCCTTTCGTCATCAAGGAGGGGGACCGGTTCAAGGGATTCAGCGTCGACCTGTGGCGCGAGCTCGCGCGTCGAATGGGTGTCGAGTTCGTCTGGGTGGACGCGGGCTCACGTGCGGACCAGCTTGAAAGCGTGCCTCGTGGCGACGCGGACGTCGCCATCTCGGCCATTGTCATGACGCCTGAGCGCGAGCGCGTCATCGATTTCTCGCAAGCCTATTTTGATTCGGGCCTGCAGATCATGGTCCGCGCCGAAGCGGAAGGTCCCATTCTTGCAACATTGATGGCCATACCTTGGAAGTCCATCGGAAAGCTGTTCGGCGCGGCGCTGGTGCTTGTTTTTCTCTGCGCCAACGTGCTCTGGGTCATCGAGCGAAGACGAGGCCTGGATCTTGGCAAGGGATACCTGGCGGCCATCGGCAATGAGATGTGGAACACGACGCTGATCATCGCGACCGGCGAGCATGGCGAACGCCGCGACCCAGGCACCCTGAGGCGTATCGTGATCGCCAGCGTCTGGCTGATGGGCATCGTACTGATCACGCAATTGACCGCGACGGTTACCTCATCGCAGACGGTGCAGAGGTTGCGGTCGACCATCACCGGTCCGGGGGACTTGCCCGGCAAGACGGTGGCGACCGTGCCGGGCACTGTGGCGGCAGACTACCTCTCGAATCTGCACCAGCCTTTTGTCGAGGTCGCAAACGCCGCGGCCGCCATCGACTTGCTGACGCACGACAAGGTTCAGGCCATCGTGTTCGACGCCCCCACGCTGCAGTATTGGGCTGCGACATCAGGCAATGGATCACTGCAAGTTGTCGGCCCTGTGTTCAGACCGGAGAAGTACGGCATCGTGGTTGCGCTGGGCAGCCCGCTTCGCAAGCGGATCAACGAAGCGCTGCTCGGCGTCTATCAGGATGGGACTTACGAGCAGATCCACGACAAGTGGTTCAAGACGCAGAGGTAGCCGCCTTCGGAACCCCAGGCGCCGGAAGCCTGGCTCACTTTCTGGGCGTGGCGCTCGGCGCTGGTCCTGTCTCAGTTCGAGACGGACGCGGCGAGGCCTCGCTTCCATGCGGAATCCCGATATCGAAAGAACAAGTCGTTCGTTGGCGTTCGCGCCATGCCTTTCGACAATCGCGGGCTTTCATCACCCAGGAGATTCCATGGCCACCCTGCGACTCGGCGACACCGCGCCCAATTTCACCCAGGACTCCAGCGAAGGCGAGATCGACTTCTATCGCTGGGCCGGCGATTCGTGGGTGGTGCTGTTCTCGCACCCCGCCGACTTCACGCCCGTGTGCACCACCGAACTCGGCAAGACCGCGGCTTTATCGGGCGAGTTCGCCCGGCGCGGCGTGAAGCCGATCGCGGTCAGCATCGATCCGGCGGACAAGCACAAGCAATGGATCGGCGACATCAACGAGACGCAGAACACCACCGTCGACTTCCCGATCCTGGCCGACCCCGACCGCAAGGTGGCCGATCTTTACGACCTGATCCACCCGAACGCCTCGACCACGGCCACCGTCCGCAGCGTCTTCGTGATCGATCCGAAGAAGGTGATCCGCACCACCATCACCTATCCGGCGAGCACCGGGCGCAACTTCGACGAGATCCTGCGCGTGATCGACTCGCTGCAACTGACCGACAGCCACAAGGTGGCCACGCCGGTGAACTGGAAGGACGGCGACGACGTCGTGATCCTCCCGAGCCTGCAGGACCCGGCCGAGCTGGCCGAGCGCTTTCCGAAGGGCTTCAAGGCGATCCGGCCCTACCTGCGCATCACGCCGCAGCCGAACCGGTAGCCGTCGTGTCCGGGAAGTAGCGGTTGGCGGGGCGCGGAAGGCCGAGGTTCTCGCGCAAGGTGGCGCCCTCGTACTCGCGCCGGAAGATCCCGCGCCGCTGCAGCTCGGGCACCACCTTGTCGGCGAAGGCGTCGAGCCCGCCCGGCAGCCACGGGAACATGATGTTGAAGCCGTCGGAGCCTTCGCTGTCCAGCCACTCCTGCATCTCGTCGGCGATGGTCTGCGCAGTGCCGACGAAGGCCAGGCCGCCGTAGCCGCCGAGGCGCTGCGCCAGCTGGCGCACCGTGAAGCCCTCGCGCTCGGCCAGCGCGATCACGCGCTGCTGGCTGCTCTTGCTGGCGTTGGTGTCGGGCACCGCGGGCAGCGGCCGGTCGGGGTCGAACTTCGACGCATCGACACCGAGCGCGATCGACAACGATGCGATGGCGCTCTCCCAGTGCACCAGGCTGTCGAGCCTCGCGCGGATGGCGCGCGCCTCCTCAAGGGTGTCACCGACCACCACGAAAGCCGCCGGCAGGATCTTGAGGTGATCACGCTCGCGGCCCAGCGCCGCGAGCCGGCCCTTGACGTCGGCATAGAAGCTTCGGCCCTCGTCGAGCGTGCCGTGGGCGGCGAAGATGACTTCGGCCGTCTCGGCCGCGAGCTGCCGCCCGGGCTCCGATGCGCCGGCCTGCACGATGACCGGCCAGCCCTGCACCGGCCGCGCGATGTGCAGCGGGCCACGCACCGACAAGTACTTGCCCTTGTGGGCCAGCGTGTGCAGGCGTGCCGGGTCGAAGTAGCGGCCGCTCGCGGCATCGCGGACGAAGGCGTCGTCGGCCCAGCTGTCCCAGAGCCCAGTCACCACGTCGTGGAACTCGCGCGCCCTCGCATAGCGCTCGTCGTGCGCCATGTGGTCCTCGCGGCCGAAGTTGAGCGCGGCGTCGGGGTTGGAGGTGGTGACGATGTTCCAGCCGGCGCGGCCATTGCTCAGGTGATCGAGCGAGGCGAAGCGGCGCGCGACGTGGAAGGGCTCGTCGAAGGTGGTCGAGGCGGTCGCGACCAGGCCGATGCGCTCGGTGGCCTGGCTCAGCGCCGACAGCAGCGTGAAGGGCTCGAACGAGCTCACGGTGTGGCTGCGCTGGAGCGCCTCCATCGGCATGTTGAGCACGGCGAGATGGTCGGCCATGAAAAAGGCGTCGAAGCGCGCGCGCTCCAGCGTCTGCGCAAAGCGCCTGAGGTGGGCAAAGTTGAAGTTGGCGTCGGCGAAGGCGCCCGGGTAGCGCCAGGCACCGGTGTGGATGCTGACGGGGCGCATGAAGGCGCCGAGCTTGAGTTGGCGGTTCGAAGGCATGGCTGCACTTGTACGCGATGGCCATCGATGCCGCCAAAGACGGATTTCCTCGAAGCTTATGCCTTGCGTGTCCGAGCCCGGTCCGCCCCTCGGCGCCAACGGAAAGCGCATCTGCAAACTCGCATTCGTTCGTTCGCGGGCCCGCTGCGCGTCCGCAGAATGCCCAGGACTCCACTCCTTCTTCATTGATCGGTCCACCATGTCCATTCGCAATCCCGAACTCCTGGCGCCCCGTGTCCTGTCCGTGCTGCGCATCGTCTCGGCCTTTCTGCTGATCCAGCATGGCTCGGCCAAGCTGCTCGGCTTTCCTCGCGTGGCCTTCTTCGACAACCTCCAGATCTTCTCGCTGCTCGGCGTCGCCGGCATTCTCGAACTGGTGGGCGGCGTGCTGCTGCTGATCGGGCTCTTCACGCGGCCGACCGCGTTCGTCCTCTCGGGCCTGCTGGCCTTCGCCTATTTCCTCGGTCATGCGACCAAGGGCTTCGTGCTGGTCCCGTTCCTGAACCAGGGCGAGGCCGCGGTGCTGTTCTCGTTCGTGTTCCTGTACCTCGCCGCGGCAGGTGCCGGCCCGTGGAGCGTCGATGCGCTGCGCGCAAGTGGCCGGGCGAATGCACCCACGCCCGCGGCGGCGTAGTCGGTTGATTTGGCTATATGCAACTGACTTAACGGTTGTTCCACTTCGCGCCACCCCTTCGGACAATCGCGATCGCTTTTCCTGACGACTCCATGAACTCCCCCACATCACACGCTCCCACCAAAGACTTCAAGCCTGACTCCCCGGATGGCTCCATCTGGCAGATCCTGCGCGACATCGCGCTCAGTACGCTCGTGGTCTGCGCCATCGCGCTCATCACCGGCTTCCTGGCCGCCACCTCGGCGCATGCACAGGCGCCCAAGGGAGAACTGCGCATCGGCTACCAGAAGTCGGCGAGCCTGTTCGTGCTGCAGAAGGCGCAAGGCAGCCTGGAGAAGCGGCTGCAGCCGCTCGGCTTCGGCGTGAAGTGGGTCGAGTTCCCGGCCGGTCCGCAGTTGCTCGAAGGCCTCAATGTCGGCGCTGTCGACGTCGGCTACGTGGGCGAAGCGCCGCCGATCTTCGCGCAAGCGGCGGGCGCCAAGTTCGTCTACTTCGGCTACGACCCGGCGGCGCCGCGGGCCGAGGCGATTCTCG
Source organism: Variovorax sp. J31P207 (assembly GCF_030316965.1). NCBI lineage: Bacteria > Pseudomonadati > Pseudomonadota > Betaproteobacteria > Burkholderiales > Comamonadaceae > Variovorax > Variovorax sp. J31P207. The sequence continues at coordinate 470,458 of NZ_JASZYN010000002.1, read as the reverse complement.
TCACCAAGGACTCGCCGATCCGTTCGGTCGCCGATCTCAAGGGCAAGAAGGTTGCGCTCAACAAGGGCAGCAACGTGCACTACCTGCTGGTGAAGCAACTCGAGAAGAACGGCCTCAAGCTCAGCGACATCCAGCCGGTCTACCTGGCGCCGGCCGACGGCCGCGCCGCATTCGAGAGCAGGAACGTCGATGCCTGGGTCATCTGGGATCCGTTCCAGGCTGCCGCCGAGAAGGCGACCGGCGCCCGCGTGCTGGCCGACGGCACGCCCGGCGTGGTCAACAACTACCAGTACTACCTGGGCGAACGCGGCTTCGTCACGAAGCACTCGAACGTGATCGAGGCGCTGTTCGAGGATTCGGTGGCCCAGGGCATCTGGCTCAAGAAGAACCTGCGCCAGGCGGCCGAGCAGATTGCGCCCCTGCAGGGCCTGCCGGTCGATGTGGTCGAGCTCGCGCTGCGCCGCTATGAGTTCAACGTGAAGCCGATCACGGCCGAGGTCGCGGCGGACCAGCAGAAGATCGCGGATGTCTTCTTCGACCTGAAGCTGATCCCGAAGGCCATCAAGGTCAGCGACGCGGTCGTCGTGGCCAAGCCCTGAGCGCCCGGCATAGACGGAGTCCAACGCGCATGCACATCGAGTCGACACCTGCCCAGCAAGCCCGCCACGTGATCGAGCGCACCGGTTCCGCCTGGCGGATCGCACCGGCGTCGCCACGCGAAGTGGCACGGCGCGCGCCGCGCGGCCATGTGCCGGCGCGGGTGGCGCGGCGTATCCAGGCGGCCGCGGTGGCTGCGGGTCTGCCGATGCTGGCGCATTCCTGGTGAAGCAAATTCAAATGACATCCCGATTCTTCCCCCCGATCCTTCGACGTGCGATGCTGGCCATCGGCATCGCGCTGGCGGCGACGGTCGCCGTCGCCCAGACCCAGCCGCCGGTTCGCATCGGCTATCAGAAGTCCTCCACGCTGATCGCCGTGCTCAAGGCGCAGGGCGCGCTCGAACGCGAACTCGCGCCACTGGGCGTGAAGCTGACCTGGCACGAGTTCACCAGCGGCCTGCCGCTGCTCGAGGCGCTCAACCTCGACAATCTCGATTTCAGCGCCGATGTCGCCGACACCGTGCCGGTGTTCGCGCAGGCCGCGGGGGCGCAGCTCACCTTCGTGGCCCAGGAGGCGCCGTCGCCGACCGCGCAGGCGATCGTGGTGCGCGCCGACTCGCCGCTCAAGTCCCTCGGCGACCTCAAGGGCAAGAAGATCGGCGTGGCCAAGGGCTCCGGCGGCCACTACCTGCTGCTGGCCGCCCTCGACAAGGGCGGAGTGTCGTTGAAGGACATCGAGGTCGCCTACCTGACGCCCGCGGACGGTCGCGCGGCCTTCGAGAAGGGAGCGATCGATGCCTGGGTGATCTGGGACCCGTTCCTGTCGGCGGCACAGCGCCAGGCCGGCGTGCGCGTGCTCGCCGACGGTACCGGCATCGCGTCCTACCAACGCTACTACCTCGCCTCGACCAAGTTCGCGCAGTCGCGCCCGGAGGTTCTGCGCGTGATCTACGCCGCGCTCGACAAGACGGGCAAGTGGGTCAAGAGCAACCCCCGGGAGGCCGCGGAACTGCTGGCGCCGGTGTGGGGGCTGGATGTCGCCACCGTCGAGCAGGCCAACGCGCGGCGCAGCTACGAGGTCCGCCGGGTCGTGCCCGCCGGCCTCGGCGAGCAGCAGCGCATCGGCGATGCCTTCTTCGCGGAGAAGCTGCTGCCGCGTCGCGTCGACACCTTGCAGGCCGCGCTCTTTCAACCCATCCGATAGACCCAACGCCATGAGGCAGGCCCGAGGAGGCCCGATGTCGAGCAACTGGAAATTCGAAACCCTCTCGGTGCATGCCGGCTATTCGCCGGAGCCGACCACGCGCGCCGTTCCGCCGCCGATCTATCAGACCGTGGCCTATGCGTTCGACAGCGCGCAGCATGGCGCCGACCTGTTCGACCTCAAGGTGCCGGGCAACATCTACTCGCGCATCAACAACCCGACCCAGGACGTGCTGGAGCAGCGCGTCGCGGCACTCGAGGGTGGCATCGCGGCGCTCGCGCTGGCCTCGGGCCAGGCGGCCGTGACCTACGCGATCCAGACCATCGCCGAGGCGGGCGACAACATCGTCTCCAGCACCGCGCTCTACGGCGGCACCTACAACCTGTTCGCCCACACGCTGCCGCAGTACGGGATCACGACGCGCTTTGCCGACCACCGCGACCCGAAGAGCTTCGAGCCGTTGATCGACGGCAGGACCAAGGCCATCTTCGTCGAGTCGCTCGGCAACCCGGCCGGCAACATCACCGACATCGCGGCCATCGCCGAGATCGCGCACCGGAACGGCGTGCCGCTGATCGTCGACAACACGGTGCCCTCGCCCTACCTGAGTCGGCCGATCGAGCACGGGGCCGACATCGTGGTGCATTCGCTCACCAAGTACCTGGGCGGCCACGGCACCAGCATCGGCGGTGCCATCGTCGACTCGGGCAAGTTCCCGTGGGCCGAGCACAAGGAGCGCTTCAAGCGGCTCAACGAGCCCGACGTGAGCTACCACGGCGTGGTCTACACCGAGGCGCTCGGTGCCGCGGCCTACATCGGCCGCGCGCGCGTCGTGCCGCTGCGCAACACCGGCGCGGCGATCTCGCCCTTCAATGCCTTCCTGATCCTGCAGGGGATCGAGACGCTGGCGCTGCGCATGGACCGCATCAGCAGCAACGCACTGGCGGTGGCGCAGCACCTGAAGCGGAGCAAGGCCGTGAAGTGGGTCAACTACGCGGCGCTCGAGGATCACCCCGACCACGCGCTGGCGCGCAAGTACCTCGGCGGCAAGGCCAGCGGCGTGCTGACCTTCGGCATCGGCGCCGGCCGCGAAGGCGGCGCGAGGTTCCTCGATGCGCTGCAGCTCTTCACGCGCCTGGTCAACATCGGCGACGTGCGCTCGCTGGCGACGCATCCGGCGTCGACCACGCACCGCCAGCTCTCGCCCGAGGAACTGGCCCGCGCCGGCGTGACCGAGGACACGGTTCGCCTGTCGGTCGGCATCGAGCACATCGACGACCTGCTGGCCGATCTCGACCAGGCCCTGGCGGCCGCTTGATCGCACCGGCCGCCTGACTCCCCGCAGCCCAACCCCGATCTCCCGTGTCGACTCCGTCCGCCCGTCTCCCCGTCGTCCTGGCCCGCGCGGCCGCATCGGGACAACCCGCCTGGCGCCGCTGGAGCCGGCAGCTGCTGCCACGCCTGGCCGGCTGGCCCTTTCCGCTGGCCGTCCTGCTGCTGTGGTATCTGGGCGCACGGTTCGAGTGGATCGCACCGCAGGTGCTGCCGTCGCCGGCAGCCGTCTGGGGCACGCTGCTCGACCTGTTCGACAGCGGAGAGATCTGGGGTCATCTGCGGGTCAGCCTCCTGCGCGTCTTCGCCGGGTTTGCGGTCGGCCTGGTCGCCGGCGGCGCGCTCGGTGTCGCGATGGGCCTGTGGCCGACCTTCAAGGACTACGTCTATCCGCTCTTCAAGGCCTTCAGCCAGATCCCGGTGCTGGGCTGGCTGCCGCTCTTGATGCTGCTGGTCGGCATCGACGAGGCGCTCAAGGTGATCCTGATCGCGAAGGCGGCGCTGGTGCCGGTGGCGCTCAACACCCTGAAGGGCATCGAGGGCGTGCCGACCCGCTACATCGAGGTCGCCCGGGTGCTGCGCTTCACGCGCTGGCAGCTCTTGACCCAGGTGGTCTTCCCGTCTGCCTTTGCGCCGATCTGGAACGGGGTTCGCTACGGCTTCACCCATGCCTGGCTGGCCCTGGTGGTGGTCGAGCTGCTGGCCTCCAGCGAGGGCATCGGCTTCCTGATCGTCTATGGCCGGCAGCTGTTCCAGCTCGACGTCGTGCTGGCCGCGGTGGTGGTGGTCGGTGCCGTGGGCTTCGCGCTCGACCGGGCGCTGGCGCTGATCGAGACCCGGCTCATGCGCTGGCGTCGGGCCGGATTCTGAGCCGCGCCGCCCCACGACTTTCCTCATGAGCGACGCCGAGACATTGCTTCGGACACCGGCCGTGCAGCGGCCGGCCCGCCATTCGGTGCCGAAGGCGCTGCGCGGCTGGGTCATCCCGGTCGGCCTGCTCGTCCTTTGGTGGACGGCCTTCCATTTCGGCTGGAGCAGCTCGGCGCTGCTGGTTTCGCCCGCTGCAGTGTGGCAGCGTGCGCTGCGCTACACCGCCAGCGGCGAGCTGAAGGTGGCATTGGGCGCCAGCCTGTGGCGCAACCTGGCGGGCTTCGCGATCGGCGCGACCGGCGGGCTGGTGTTCGGCGCCGCGCTCGGTTTCTCGCGGCTGTTCGAACGCGCGGTGGGGCCGAGCTTTCACACGCTCAAGCAGATCTCGCTGTTCGCCTGGATCCCGCTGATCTCCGTCTGGTTCGGCCTGGGCGATGCGGCCAAGGTGGCTTTCCTGTCGCTCGCGGCCTTCTTTCCGGTGGTGCTGAACACCTTCGAAGGCATCCGCAGCGTGCCGCGCGAGTTCATCGAGGTGGCGCGCGTGCTGCGCTTCGATCGCCGCCAGATGCTGACGCGGGTGGTGCTGCCGAGCGCCTCGCCGTCGATCTTCGCGGGCATCCACCTGGCGCTCATCTACGCCTGGCTGGCGACGCTCGGAGCGGAGTACCTGCTGGTGGCCGGCGTCGGCATCGGCAACACCATGATCGACGGCCGCGAGCATTTCGAGATGGACCTGGTGATCTTCGGCGTGATCGTGGTCGGCCTGGTCGGCTTCACGCTCAACTGGATCGCGACGCGGGTGGAACACCGCCTGCTGGCATGGCGTGGCCGTTCGGTGGCGCAGTTCTGAACGGCAACGAGGGAGCGACTTCATCACCATGGCGAACAACGCAGGCACGCTCGACATCCGGCACCTGAGCAAGCAATACGACGTCGACGGCGCGCCGCTCCAGGTGCTCGACGACATCTCCCTGCGGATCGAGCCGGGCGAGTTCGTCAGCATCGTGGGCACCAGCGGCTGCGGCAAGTCGACCTTGCTGCGGCTGCTGGTGGGCCTCGAACAGGACTACCAGGGCGAGCTGCTGCTCGACGGCCGGCGCATCGTCGGCACCAGCCTCGACCGGGGCATCGTGTTCCAGGAGCACCGGCTGTTTCCATGGCTCACGGTCGAGGACAACATCGCGCTCGGGCTCCTGAACGCGCCGATGACCGAAGGGCAGAAGCGCTTCGCCGTACGCGACCACATCGCGCTGGTCGGCCTGAAGGGCTTCGAGAACGCATGGCCGCACCAGCTGTCGGGCGGCATGGCACAGCGCGTGGCGATCGCCCGTGCACTCGTGAACCGGCCGGAGATCCTGCTGCTCGACGAACCCTTCGGCGCGCTCGACGCGATCACGCGCTCGCAGCTGCAGCAGGAGCTGCAGCGCATCTGGCAGGCCGAGGGCATCACGACGGTGCTGGTCACGCACGACGTCGAGGAGGCGGTGTTCCTCGGCGACAAGGTGGTGGTCATGGCGCCGCGGCCGGGCCGGGTCCGCCGCGTGGTGCCCGTGCCGCTGCCGCATCCGCGCAACCGCACTTCGCCGGACTTCGCCGAGATCAAGGAAGTCGTGCTGGCGGAGTTCGGTGCCTCGGCTGTCGCGCTCTGACCCGTTCCCCGCTTGTTCGTACCCAGGACCCTCCCATGAGCTTCTCTCTCGATTCAGTCGGCCGCCGGCCGTTCGTGGCCTTCGCCGTCGCCCTCGCCACCCTGGGAGGAGCGGCCGCCGCGCATGCCGCCGACCTGCCGCGGGTGATTCGCCTGGCGGCGCCCGAACAGGGCAGTGCCGGCAAGTCGTTTGCCGGTGCCGGGCCGGTGTCGCTGGCCTACGCGAGCAAGGCGATCGAGGCCGAGTTCGAGAAGGACGGCGTCAAGGTCGAATGGAAGTTCTTCAAGGGCGCCGGCCCGGCCATCAACGAGGCGCTCGCCACCGGCCAGCTCGACGTCGTCTTCCTCGGCGACCTGGCGGGCGTCATCGGCCGCGCCAGCGGCCTCAAGACCCGGGTGGTGCATGCCGGCGGTCGCGGCAGCAACAGCTATCTCGCGACCGCGCTGGGCTCGAACATCCAGAGCTTCAAGGACTTGAAGGGCAAGCGCGTCGCGGTGCTGCGCGGGACGGCCTACCAGCTGTCGTTCAACCGGCTGCTCGAAGACCAGGGCCTGACCGAGAAGGACGTGCGCTTCACCAATCTCGACTGGCCGACCTCCAAGGCGGCGCTCGTGAGCAAGGACATCGATGCCACCTTCGGCGGCTCCGACCTGCAGCTGCTGAAGCTCGCGGGGACGGCCGACATCCCGGTCAGCACCCGCGGCAAGGGCCCGATCTACGGCATCAACTCGGGCACGATCGCGACCGACGAATTCGCGACCAGGTACCCGGAAGCGTTGACGCGGCTGGTCAAGGTGCTGGTGCGGCAGGCGCATGCCGCCTCGCTCGACGAGGGCAAGCGCAATGAACTGTTCGCCCGCTTCCATGACATCAGCGGCCTGCCCGTGGCGCTGTTCGCCAGCGATTTCGAAGGGACGATCCTCAAGGACCGCTACTCGCCGCTGCTGGACAACGGCTTCGTGTCGCACTACGCCGACGTGATCGACGGCGCGAAGAAGGTCGGCATCATCCGCCAGACCTTCGATGCGCAGGCCTGGGTCGATCCCACCTTCCTGAACCGCGCGCTGAAGGAACTCAGGCTCGAGGGCTACTGGGCACCCACCAATGCCGCCGGACTGGTGGCGGCGCGATGAGCCATCCCCGCAGGCAGATGCACCTCGGTGCCTTCTTCTTCGGCGTCGGCCATCACCTGGCGGCCTGGCGCCACCCCGACGTCGATCCCGGCGCGGCCAGCAGCATCGATTCGCTGAAGGCCTGGACGCGCATCGCGGAGGACGCGAAGTTCGACGCCATCTTCTTTGCCGACAACGTGGGCATGCCAGGCCCGCCCGACGAGGTGGTGGCGAAGAACGCGCTGTGGTATCCGCTCGACCCGCTCATCACGCTGGCGGCGCTGTCGCAGTCGACCACGCACATCGGGCTGGTGGCCACGGTCTCGTCGACCTACCTGCCGCCCTATCACCTGGCGCGCAAGTACGCGGCGCTCGACCAGGTCAGCCAGGGCCGCAGCGGCTGGAACCTCGTCACATCGGGCAGCGACTTCGAGGCCCGCAGCTTCGGCCTCGACCAGCAGCTCGCGCATGCGCACCGCTATGCCCGCGCCCACGAGTACGTGAAGGTCGTCAAGGGGCTGTGGGACACATGGGAGGACGATGCCTTCATCCACGACAAGGAGGCCAACCGCTTCTTCGACCCGGCCAGGCTGCACCGCGTGGCACACCAGGGTGAGCACTACAAGGTGCACGGCGCGCTGCAGACGCCGCGATCGCCGCAGGGCTATCCGGTGCTGGTGCAGGCGGGTTCCTCGGGCGATGGCCAGGACCTGGCCGCTGCAACGGCCGAGGTGGTGTTCACGGCGCAGCAGAGCGTCGAGGCGGCGAGGGCGTTCTACGGCGGCCTCAAGGGCCGGCTCCCCGCGCATGGCCGCAGCGCCGACCAGCTCAAGATCCTGCCCGGCATCTCGCCCTTCGTCGGCCGCAGTCAGCAGGAGGCCCAGGAGAAGTTCGAGCAGCTGCAGGGCCTGATCGATCCGGTGCTGGGCATCGGCCTGCTGTCGACCTTCCTGGGCAATGTCGACCTGAGGGGCTACGACATCGACGGGCCGTTTCCGCGGGACCTTCCGGTCACGGAAGGCTGGAAGAGCCGGCAGGAACTGTTCGAGGGAATGGCCCGGCGCGAGAACCTGTCGATCCGCCAGCTCTACGAGAAGGTGGCCGGTGCGCGGGGTCACTGGACACTGGTCGGCACTGCTGAGTCGATTGCCGACCAGCTCGAGCACTGGTTCAGCACCGGCGCGGCCGACGGCTTCAACGTGCTGGCGCCGACGCTGCCGCATGACCTCAAGGACTTTGCCGAGCTGGTGATTCCCGAGCTGCAGCGGCGCGGTCTGTTCCGCACGGCTTACGAGGGCCGCACGCTTCGCGAGCACCTGGGGCTGGCGCGGCCTGTCCATCCCGGTGCACGGCAACGGGCCGCGGGCCCATAGATGAGATGGTTGTTAGGAATTGACTTTTCGGTAGTTCGTTCTGGCTCCGGCCGCGCCTAAAGTGGGCTATCGCCATCACGGCGAGCCAAGCAACCACCCTGCAACGGAGCATCCTTTCATGTCATCGGACGTCGAGACCCTCGCACTTCCGGCCGCGCTGGAGCAAGCCCAGGCCGCAGCCGAGCAACACAACCTGGCCTATGCCGGCGGCGTCGCGCCGCCAGTCGCATGGCAGTTGGTCCAGCGGCGCGAAGCGGTGCTGGTCGACGTGCGTTCGGGCGAGGAGCGCAAGTTCGTCGGCCACGTGCCCGAGAGCCTGCATGTGCCGTGGGCCACCGGCACCGCCCTCACGCGCAACCCGCGTTTCGTGCGCGAACTCGAGGCCAAGCTGGCCAAGGACGGCGGCAAGGACGCCGTGGTGCTCCTGCTGTGCCGCAGCGGCAAGCGCTCGGCGCTGGCGGCCGAGGCGGCGGCCAAGGCGGGCTTCACACATGTCTTCAACGTGCTGGAGGGATTCGAGGGCGAGATCGATGCCGACCAGCACCGCGGCTCGGCCGACGGCTGGCGCTTTCACAAGCTGCCCTGGGTCCAGGACTGAGCACCCGCGGCGCGCGACCGAATCGAGGAGGAAAACAATGACGGGATTCGATGTCGACCAGGTGGTCGGGGCGCTGCGCAGCGTGCGCGGCGAATGGCGCGATGCGCAGAAGCGATCGCGCGAGCCCGCCGGTCGGGAGTTCCCGTCGCGCGACGCGCTCTCGGTCGTGATCGAGCAGCTCAAGGGCGCGCTCTTTCCGATGCGGCTCGGCCCCTCGGACCTGCGCCACGACGGCGAGGACTTCTACGTTGCCCACACGCTCGATGCCGCCTTGCATGCCTTGCTGGAGCAGGCGCGGCTCGAGCTCCAGTATGTGGGGCGCCATGCGCCGCGTGCGGCGACCGAGATCGATGCCCAGGCGCGCGAAGCCGTGCGCGCATTCGGCGCCGCCCTGCCGGGCATTCGCCGGCTGCTCGACAGCGACGTGACCGCCGCCTTCCAGGGCGACCCGGCGGCGCACAGCGTCGACGAGGTGCTGCTGTGCTATCCGGGCGTGCTGGCGATGATCTACCACCGGCTGGCGCACCAGCTCTATCGGCTGGAGTTGCCGCTGCTGGCGCGCATCGTCGCCGAGCTGGCCCACGGACAGACCGGCATCGACATCCATCCGGGCGCGCAGATCGGCAGCGGCTTCTTCATCGACCACGGCACCGGTGTCGTGGTCGGCGAGACCGCGGTGATCGGCCAGCGCGTGCGCATCTACCAGGCGGTGACGCTCGGCGCAAAGCGCTTTCCCGTCGATGCCCACGGCCTGCTCCAGAAGGGCCTGCCGCGGCATCCGGTGGTCGAGGACGAGGTCGTGATCTATGCGGGCGCGACGATCCTCGGGCGCGTCACGATCGGCCGCGGCGCGGTCATCGGCGGCAACGTCTGGCTGACCGCCGACGTGCCGGCCGGCGCCAGCGTGACCCAGGCCGGCGTGCAGAACGCCGCGCCGGTCGGCGAAGCCCTCGCGGTGGCCGCGCGGTGAGCGCGCTGGTCGAGCGCTTCGGCGTGACCGTGCGGCAGCTGCGGGTGCAGAACGGCTGGTCGCAGGTGCAGCTGGCCGAACGCTCCGAACTCGATCGTTCCTATGTCGGCGAGATCGAGCGCGGCCGCGTGATCGCCTCGATCGTCACAGCCGAGAAGCTGGCCTTCGCGCTGCAGATCGACGTCGCGGCCTTGCTCTCGCACTGCCAGTTGCTCGACCAGCAGCGCGCCGGCCAGCTCATCAGTTTGGCGGCTATAGCCCGTTGAGGGAAAACCCGGATCCCGGGACACTTTCCTGCAATCGTCCTTTCTTGAAACCACGGAGTCCCTCCCCATGACCGCAACCGTCGGTGGTACCACCGCCCTTGGCGACAACGCCGCCCGCCAGCTAGCCAATGCCACCAAGAGCGTTCCCCAGCTCGAAACGATCAGCCCGCGCTGGCTCACGCACCTGCTGCAATGGGTTCCGGTCGAGGCCGGCATCTACCGCCTCAACAAGGTCAAGAATCCCGAGTCGATCCAGGTCGTCTGCACGGCCAAGGAAAGCGAGAACCAGCTGCCGCGCACCTTCGTCGACTACGAGGAGAAGCCGCGCGAGTACTACCTCAATGCGGTCAGCACGGTGCTCGATGTCCACACCCGCATCTCCGACCTCTACAGCAGCCCGCACGACCAGATCAAGGAGCAGCTGCGCCTGACGATCGAGACGATCAAGGAAAACCAGGAGAGCGAGCTCATCAACAACCCGGACTACGGCCTGTTGTCGCAGGTGACCGACGAGCAGCGGATCTTCCCGCTGACCGGCGCGCCGACGCCCGATGACCTCGACGAGCTGCTGACCAAGGTCTGGAAGGAGCCGGCCTTCTTCCTGGCCCATCCGCTGGCGATCGCCGCCTTCGGCCGCGAGGCCACGCGCCGCGGAACGCCGCCGCCGACCGTGAGCCTGTTCGGCTCGCAGTTCATCACCTGGCGCGGCATTCCGCTGATCCCGTCGAACAAGGTGCCGGTGGCCGACGGCAAGAGCAAGATCCTGCTGCTGCGCGTGGGCGACAAGCGCCAGGGCGTGGTCGGGCTGTTCCAGCCGGGGCTCACCGGCGAGCAGAGCCCGGGCCTGTCGGTGCGTTTCATGGGCATCAACAACCATGCGATCGCGTCCTACCTGATCTCGCTGTACTGCTCGGTCGCGGTGCTGACCAGCGACGCGCTGGCCGTGCTCGACGACGTCGAGATCGGCAAGTACCACGACTACACCGTCCTCGACACCTACAAGTAAGCCGCGCAGTGAGCACCTCACTTTCTCTACCGGGGCTGCCCCAAGTGCCACGGCAGCCCGAGGCGCCCTTCGACCCGGCCGTGCTGGCGCGGATGGCGAGCCAGCTGTTCGCGGCACTGCCGGGCCAGGCCGAGCCGCCCGGCGTGCAGGCGCCGTCGCAACTCGCTCCGCCCGGCTCGCCGCTCGCGAGCCCGGCCGGGTTCGGGCCCAGCGTGCCGGGCACGCCGATCCCGCAAGGCCAGCTGCCGGGCAGCAACCTGATCCCGGCTTCGCCGACGCAGGTGCTGTCGCTGGGCAACCGCGCACCGGCGCTGCAGCCGCACGCGCAGGCCGGCAACGGCGTGCCGGAGAACCTGCTGGGCGCCTTGCCGGCCTACGAGCCGCGGCTGGGCGGCGCGGTTCTCGGCGTGCCCGAAGCGCTGGCGGCAACGCCTGCGCAGTCATCGCCGTTCTACTTCCTGGGCGACAGCTACGGCCAGCCCTCGGAGGGTGTCCAGGGCCTGCCGGGGGCGAAGCCGCCAGGGCCACCCGTGCCGGCGGCCGAGGCCTCGGCGCAGCCGCAGTACTACTTCGTCGACTCGGTGCGCCTGACCAGCGGCTACGTGACGCCGGCCAAGCCGTCGCCGCACGGCGACGTGCCGGCGGTGGCGGCCGGCCAGCGCCAGCCCTTCGACGTGCATGCGGTGCGGCGCGACTTCCCGATCCTGCAGGAGCGCGTCAATGGCCGGCAGCTGGTCTGGTTCGACAACGCGGCCACCACGCACAAGCCGCAGTCGGTGATCGACCGCATCTCGTACTTCTACGAACACGAGAACTCGAACATCCACCGCGCGGCGCACGAACTCGCGGCCCGCGCGACCGATGCCTACGAAGGCGCGCGCGAGCGCGTGCGGAAGTTCATCAATGCGCCGGAGGTCGACGAAGTGATCTTCGTGCGCGGCACCACCGAGGCCATCAACCTGGTGGCCAAGAGCTGGGGCGGCCAGCACGTGGGCGAGGGCGACGAGATCATCGTCAGCAACCTCGAGCACCACGCCAACATCGTGCCGTGGCAGCAGCTCGCATCGGCCAAGGGCGCGAAGCTGCGCGTGATCCCGGTCGACGACTCGGGCCAGGTGCTGCTCGACGAGTACCGCAAGCTGCTCAACGACCGCACGAAGATCGTCGCCGTCACGCAGGTCTCGAACGCGCTCGGCACGGTCGTGCCGGTGAAGCAGATCGTCGAGCTGGCGCACCGCGCCGGCGCGGTGGCGCTGGTCGACGGCGCGCAGTCGGTCTCGCACATGCGGGTCGACGTGCAGGACATCGGGGCCGACTTCTTCGTGTTCTCGGGCCACAAGGTGTTCGGACCGACCGGCATCGGCGTGGTCTGGGGCAAGCGCGAGCTGCTCGAGGACATGCCGCCCTGGCAGGGCGGCGGCAACATGATCGCCGACGTGACTTTCGAGAAGACGGTGTTCCAGCCGATCCCGAACAAGTTCGAGGCCGGCACCGGCAACATCGCGGACGCGGTGGGTCTGGGCGCCGCGATCGACTACGTGAACCGGGTCGGCATCGAGAACATCGCGCGCTACGAGCACGAGCTGCTGGTGTATGGCATGCAGCAGCTGGGCGCGATCCCGGGCGTGCGGCTGATCGGCACCGCGGACGACAAGGCCAGCGTGATGTCCTTCGTGCTGGCCGGCTACAGCACCGAGGAGGTGGGCCAGGCGCTCAACGACGAGGGCATCGCGGTGCGCACCGGGCACCACTGCGCCCAGCCGATCCTGCGGCGCTTCGGGGTCGAGACCACGGTGCGGCCTTCGCTCGCGTTCTACAACACCTTCGACGAGATCGACCGGCTGGTGGCGGTGGTGCGCAAGCTGGCGGCCCAGCGCAGGGCCGGCTGACCCGATGCGGGGACGGGCGCGGCGGGCGCCTGCAGCGCCAGTTCAGGCGACGAGGCGTTGCGCAGGGGCCGCTTCGGCGGCCTCTCGCGAACGGCGGGCCTCGTAGCTGCGCAGTTGCGCATAGGCCAGCGGCAGCAGCACGGTGTCGGCAGTCGACCAGCGGCCACGACGCAGCAGATCGCCGAGGATGTGATCGCCCTCGGTCGGGGCGCCACGCTCGATGTCCTTCAGCAGCGAGGCGGTCAGTGCCGAGCCCGGCGCGGTGACCGTGGCGCGGGTCCTGCCCAGGGCCTCGGGACTGGGCGGGAAGCCGTTGTGCGCGGCGATGCGGCTGCATTCGTTCAGCAGTTCGAGGGCGACGTCCTGCGCCCCCGCCTGCGCGATGTCGCCCACGCTCGCACGCATCAGGCTGGTGGCGCCGGCGAGCGTGGCGATGTGCACCCATTTCTCCCACATCGATTGCAGGATCCTGTCGGTCGGCCGACTCTCGAAGTTGGCCGTGGCGAAGGCGGCTGCGATCGCTTCGCTGCGCGCGCTGCGTTCGCCGTCGAGTTCGCCGAAGGCGAGGGTGTGGTCTCGGCTCAGTTGCACGACATCTCCGCTGTCGTCGAGCGCAGCGGAGATCACGCCGAGGCCGCCCAGCACATGGCGGTAGCCGAAGCGCTCGGTCAGCCGGTCCAGGTGGCGCAGGCCATTGAGCAGTGGCAGGATCGCGGTCCCGGGCCCGACCGCGGGCGCGAACGCGGCGATCGTGCCCTCGAGGTCGTAGGCCTTGCAGCCCACGATGACGAGGTCGTAGGTCGACCGGATCTGATGCGCGAGCAGCACCGGCGGCGACGGCAGGTGCGCGTTGCCCGCGGGGCTGTGGATGCGCAGCCCGCCCGCGGCGAGCTGGGCCGCGCGTCGCGGGCGCAGCAGGAAGGTCAGGTCCTGCCCGGCTTGCAGCAGCCGGCCGCCGAAGTAGCCGCCCAGGGCGCCAGCACCCACCACGAGGATTCTCATGGGTCTTCCTTTCAAGTCCGTCGGTGTGCTTGAAGCCGTGGCCCGAGCAGGCCGATTCAGAATGCCGGCACCAGCGCGCCGCTGAACTTGGTCTCGATGAAGCTCTTCACCTCGGGCGAGTGGTAGGCCTTCACGAGCTGCTGCGCCCAGGGCTTGTCCTTGTCGGCGCGGCGCACCGCGATGATGTTGGCGTACGGGCCCTTCGGCGACTCCTTGATCACCGCATCCTTGGCCAGCGTCAGCCCGGCCTTCTCGGCGTAGTCGTTGTTGATCGAGGCGATCGTCAGGTCGTCCAGCGAGCGCGGCAGCTGCGCGGCATCGAGCGGCACCAGCTTGAGCTTCCTGGGGTTGGACACCACGTCGAGCGGCGTGGCGTTGTTGTTCTTCACGGCCTCGGGCTTGAGCGTGATGAGCTTGGCCTCCTGCAGCAGCAGCAGCGCGCGGTTGCCGTTGGACGGGTCGTTCTGGATGCCGACCGACGCGCCGTCGGGCAGCGCATCGATCGACTTGATCTTGCGCGAGTAGAAGCCCAGCGGCGCCGTGATCGTCAGGCCCACGGGCACGATGTCGAAGCCGCGCGACTTGTTCTGGTTGTCGAGGAAGGGCTGGTGCTGGAAGGCGTTGGCGTCGAGATCGCCGGCCGCCAGCGCGGCGTTGGGCAGCTGGTAGTCGTTGAACACGACGACCTCGACGGCCAGGCCGTCGCGTGCCGCCGCCTTCTTGACGACTTCCCAGATCTGCTCGCCGCTGCCGACGGAGACGCCGATCTTGAGGGCTTTCCTGTCTTGCGCGTGCAGTGCACCGCTGGTGGTGAAAAGGGCCGTGGAGGCAAGGGAAAGCGCGGCGATCAGCGCGGCGCGGCGGCGGACAGGGAGCATGGGGCGGGCATGTCGAGTGGAAGAGTCATCACTGTGACGTCCCTCGGCCCGGCGGGGAACGAAGGAAAACGCGCAAACTTATGCGCCGGGCGTCGAGCGGTGGCGCGCCGGCGGCAGCATGCAGTCGGCAAACGTGGCGCGGTCAGTTGAGGCGCTGGCCGCCGGCCGCGTCGAAGAGGTGCGCCTCGCCGGCCACCGGCCAAAGCGCCAGACGGTCGCCCGGCCGGGCGCCGATCCGGTCGCGGAACGCCGCCATGACGGTCTGGCCGGCCAGGCGAAGCGCCACCTGGGTCTCGGCGCCGGTGGGCTCGACCACGATCACATCGGCGGAGAGTCCGCGGGTCGGGTCGATCGTGAAATGTTCGGGGCGCGTGCCGTAGAGCACGCGATCGCCGTGAGCGCCGCGGGATGCCGACGTCAACGGCAGCCGCAAGCCGTCGTCCGTCAGGACGGAGGGGGCACCGTCGAGCTGCAGGCGCCCCGGGATGAAGTTCATCGCCGGCGAACCGATGAAGCCCGCCACGAAGGCATTCCGGGGCCGGTCGTAGAGTTCGAGTGGCGCCCCGACCTGCTCGATCAGGCCGTCCTTCAGCACCACGATCCGGTCGGCCATCGTCATCGCCTCGACCTGGTCGTGGGTCACGTAGACCGTGGTCGTTCCCAGGCGCTGGTGCAGGGCCTTGATCTCGGTGCGCATCTGCACCCGCAGCTTGGCGTCGAGATTCGACAGCGGCTCGTCGAACAGGAAGGCCTGGGGCTGCCGCACGATGGCGCGACCCATGGCGACGCGCTGGCGCTGGCCGCCCGAGAGCTGGCGCGGCCGGCGATCGAGCAGGTCGCCGAGGCCCAGCGTTTCAGCCGCCTGCCGCACGCGGCGGGCGATGTCGGCGGGCTTCAAGCCCTGGATCGTCAGGCCGAAACCGAGGTTCTGGCCGACCGTCATGTGCGGATACAGCGCGTAGTTCTGGAACACCATCGCGACATCGCGATCGCGCGGCGCCACGTCGTTGATGCGCCGCTCGCCCAGCAGGATCTCGCCCGCGTCGATGCTCTCGAGGCCGGCGATCATGCGCAGCAGCGTGGACTTGCCGCAGCCGGACGGGCCGACCAGTGCGACGAATTCGCCGTCGCGGATGTCGATGTCGATGCCGCGGATGACGGGCGCAGGACCGAAGTTCTTGGCGAGTTGGCGGATGGTGATGGAGGCCATGAGGAGGTCGGAAAGGGGGGAGGGTCAATCCTTGACGCCGCCGGCCGTGAGGCCGCGCACCAGGTACTTTCGAACCAGCACGGTGAACACCACGACGGGAAACATCACGAGCGTGCCGCTGGCGGCGATCTTGGTCCACTCCCAGCCCTCGTATTGCAGGAAGTTGACGATCGCCACCGGCGCCGTGATCGCGTTGGTGCGGGTCAGGATCAGCGCGTAGAAGAAGTCGTTCCACGAGAAGATGAAGCACAGCACCGCGGTGGCCGCGAGTCCGGGGGCGGTCAGCGGCAGCGACACGCGCCAGAAGGCCTGCCAGATGCCGCAGCCGTCGATCCAGGCGGCTTCCTCCAGGGTCGCTGGCACCGCCTCGAAGAAGGTCTGCATGAGCCAGATCACGATCGCGAGGTTGAAGGTCAGGTAGACGATCGCGAGGCCGATCACGGTGTCCTGCAGGCCGAGGTACTGGTAGGCCAGGAAGAAGGGAATCGTGAAGGCGATCGGCGGCGCCATGCGGGTCACCAGGATCCACAGCGCGATGCGGTCGCGGCCCTTGAAGTTCCAGCGCGTCAGCGCGTAGGCGGCCGGCACGCCGATCAGGAGCGAGAAGCCGGTCGACAGCGTGCTGACCAGCAGGCTGTTGCCGAAGGACTTCGGGAAGTTGCCCTGCAGCAGGCTGATGAAGCCGTCCAGTGTCGGCATGAACAGCAGGCTGTCTTCGAAGATGTCGGCCGCAGGCCGGAAGGCGAGCTGCACCAGCCACAGGAAGGGCGACAGAACGATGACCAGCAGCAGCACCACCGCGAGTGCGCGCGCATGCCGCGAGAGCCAGGATCGACGCCGCGTCGCGCCTGCTAGGCGCCTCGCCGCGCGCGCAGGGCTTGCGGCGATGCCTTCGTCGTGGCCGAGTTCGATCTCGTCGGCACTCCAGGTTCCGCTAGCGCTTGTCATGGTCGCTCCAGCCCAGTCTGCCGACCAGCCAGCTCAGCAGGAAGACGCCCACCAGCATCACGGTCGCGATGGCGCTCGCATAGCCCCAGTAGGAAAAGTTGAAGGCCTGGATGAAGCCGTAGAAGTTCGTGACCTCGGTGACGCTGCCCGGGCCGCCGTTGGTCAGCACGTAGATCAGCGGGAAGGCCTTGAAGCTGTCGATCAGGCGAAACAGCGCGCACACGACCAGCACCGGGCGGATGTACGGCAGCACGATATGACGGAACAGCTGCCAGCGGCTGGCGCCCTCGAGCGTGGCGGCCTCGATGGGGTCGTCCGGGATCATCTGCAGAGAGGCCAGCACCATCAGCATCGTGAACGGAAACCACTGCCAGGTGTCCGCGAGCGAGATGGCCCACAACGCGGTGTCCGGGTTGGCGATCAGCGAGCGGACCGGCCAGCCCAGCGCTTCGAGGCCGCGGTGGAGCGGGCTGATGTCGGGCGTGTACATGATCTTCCAGATCAGCGCGACCACGATCGGCGGCAGCACCATCGGGATCAGGAACACCGTCCGGGCGCCTTCGAGCACGCGCGACTTGCCGTTCAGCAGCAGCGCCAGGCCCAGGCCCGCGGCCAGCTGCAGCAGCACGCTCGACACCGACAGCTTCAGCTGCACGGCGATCGATGCGAGGAAGCGGCCGTCGTGCAGCAGCTGCCGGTAGTTGACCAGCGGGTCGTCGAAGCGGAAGGTGCCCGAAGGATCGGTGAGCTGCAGCGGCGTGAAGCTCGCCACCAGCAGGGCGGCCGCCGGCACCAGGGTGATCAGCAGCAGCACCGCCAGCGCGGGCGAGAGCCCGGCGAGGAAGGCCCGCCGCCGCTCGCCCTGCCAGCCATCCGCGGAGAGTGCGTGCGCCATGGCTCAGGCCTTCACAACTTGGCGCCCGAACGCTTGAGCTCCGCGATCGTGTTGGCCTGCGCCTGCTGGAAGGCCTGCTTGGCCGACAGCTGCCCGCTCGCGATCAGCTCGATGGCCTTGTTGAGCTGCTGGTCGACCTGCGGATAGACCGACACCGTGCGGTACTTCATGTGGCCGGTCTTGGCGGCGAGCTCGATCGAGTCGAGCGACAGCTTCGCGAGGTCGCTGCCGTTGATGACCTGCTTCTCGCGGAACGCCGTCGAGTCGATGTCGGAGCGCCGCGCCGGCGATCCGTAGCCCGCGGCCACGGCGCGGCCCGTGGTCTGCTTGCTCAGCGCCCACTGGATGAAGGCCCAGGCGGCCTCCTTGTTCTTCGAGCCGGCCGGAATGCCGAGGCCGTGCACGGCAGTGCCGGGGAACCGGCCCGCCGGGCCCTTGGGCACCAGGCCGAACTTCACGGTCTTGATCGTCTTGCTGGTGGCGGGGTCGCCCAGTTGCGCGAGGTGCAGCTGGCCGGCGTCGGTGAAGTTGACCCTGCCGAGCTTGAGCGCCTGCGTGACCTGGTCGGGCTGGTAGGTGATAGCGCCGTCCGGGCCGAATTCCTTGAGCAGGTTGGCGTAGTACTCGCCGGCGGCGATCGCCTCGGGCGTGTCCAGCGTCGGGAACAGGTCGTCGGGCGCCTTGCGAAAGACGTCGCCGCCGAAGGCATGCAGGTAGGGCACGAAGGTCCAGCCGTAGTGGTTGTCGGCGACGAAGCCGGCCACGCGCTCCTTCTTGTTGACCGCGCGCAGCACCTTGACGAGGTCGTCGGTGGTGTCGGGAAAGCCCAGGCCGGCTTTCTCGACCAGGTCGAAGCGCGACGATGCGGTGAGCAGGGCCTCGGCGGTCCAGGGAATGCCGTAGAGCTTGCCATCGCGCCCGGTCTCGGGCGCGCGGGCGCCTGCCAGGAAGTCGTTGACGTCCCAGTCGGCCGCGGTCAGGTTGGGGTTGCGGATGAAGTCGTCGAGCGGCGTCAGCCAGCCCGAGTTGATCCAGCGGCTCGAATAGATGAAGGTGACGTTGACGACGTCGTAGGCCGATCCCTTGGTCGACAGTTCGAGGTCGGCACGCTGGTTGTAGACCGGGAACGAGGGCGCATCGAAGTTCACCTTCGCACCCGTGGCTGCCTCGAATTCGGGCAGCCAGCGCTGCAGCAGCGTC
The DNA here is from genome assembly GCF_030316965.1 of Variovorax sp. J31P207. Lineage (NCBI taxonomy): Bacteria > Pseudomonadati > Pseudomonadota > Betaproteobacteria > Burkholderiales > Comamonadaceae > Variovorax > Variovorax sp. J31P207. The sequence continues at coordinate 451,457 of NZ_JASZYN010000002.1, read as the reverse complement.
GGATAGGCGGCGCTGAAGGTCGAGACGTTGAGCGTCACGCCGGCGAATTTCTTCGCGCCACCCTGGGCGGAAGCCAGGCGCGGCAGCAGCGCGCCGGCACCCAGTGCGGCGCCGGCCTGCAGCAAGCCTCGGCGGCGGCGATCGAAAGTCGGGAGTTCGTGTGTCATGAGAGGTTGCAGGCTCAGGCGGTGGCGGAAATGACTTCGTCGATGCGGGCGTCGTTGGTGGCTTCGGGCCGGCTACGGGTGCGGCTGCGCTGGCCGTCGATCGAGACCGCGGTCTCGCCGTGCACCGTGACCCGGCGCACCAGGCGCGGCTGGTTGCCGTAGTCGTTGATCGCGAAATGCTGCGTCGCGCGGTTGTCCCAGATCGCGACGTCGTCCTGCTGCCAGCTCCAGCGCACGGTGTTCTCGAGCCGCGTCACGCGGTTCTGGAGGATCTCGAAGATGCGAGCCGATTCCGCGGTCGACAGGCCGACCAGCTTCTTGACGAAGTGGCCGAGCAGCAGCGATCGCTCGCCCGACACCGGGTGCACGTGCACCACCGGATGCTCGGCCTCGTAGACCGCCGAGACGAACACCTTGCGGTGGTGGGTCAGGCGTTCGGCCTCGACCACCACGCGATCGGCGCCGTAGTCGTAGTCGTTGCTGTGCACGGCCCAGAGCTGGTCGGCGAGTTGCTTGAGCTGGGCGGGCAGCCGTTCGTAGGCCAGGGCCGTGTTGGCCCAGACGGTGTCGCCGCCATAGGCCGGGATCTTGACGGCGCGAAGGATCGATATCTTCGGAAAGGCATCCACGAAGGTCACGTCGGTGTGCCAGGAGTCGGCCCGGCCGCCGCCCTTGGAGGCATCGAGTTCGAACAGCTTCGTGCCTTGGGGGGACGGCACCGTGGGATGCGCGACGGTGCGCCCGAAGCGGGCCCCGAACGCCTGGTGCTCCTGGTCGTCCAGGTGTTTCTGGCCCCGAAAGAACAGCACCTTGTGCTTCACCAGCGCGGCGTTCAGCTGCTCGACGATGTCGGCGTGCAGATCGGCACGCAGCACGAGGTTCTGCACCTCGCCGCCGATGTTGCCGGCCACGCGCCGGATGCGCAGGTCGCCGATGCTGGTGTCGAGGGATGAAGGGGTGTCGTGGCTCATCGAGGGATCTCCTGGAAGCATGGAAGTCGTCGGTCGGGTTTCGGCGGCCGATTCTGCGGGCCCTTCATCGGATCTCGAACGACCGAATCGTTGAATTCAAATAAGCGAATGATCTGAGCCGTCGAGCGCATTCAGAACAGCCGGAACCGGACCGTGGGGTCTTGCGCGACCCTCTCACTGAGGCCACATTCCCACGCCAGGTAGTCGGCCCATGCACGGTCTCGATGCAAGGCCGACACCCGCATCACCGAGCCCCAGTCGTCCTCGAACGACGTCAGCAGTTGGGCGGATTCCCAGCTCTGCGCGATCGGCCATCCGGCTGCCTGCCATGCCGCGGTGCCGCCGCGCAGCCAGTCGAATCGGCGCTCGGGCCAGCGCTCGCGCGCCTGGGCTGCGACCCATCGGGCCGCATGACCATCCGGTGACGCGAAGACGATGCGGAGCCCGGCTTGCAGCAAGGGCGCCAGGGGTGTCAGCGTGCTGGGCAGCAGGAAGTGCGCGGCTGGCAGATGCCGACCTTCGAAATCGGCACTGGGACCCACGTCGACCACCCGCACGCGCGTCGGCTCGGAGGCCAGCAGCGCGGCCACTTCGTCGGCCGCAAGACCTGCGCCCGCGGCCGCCACGATGGCGTCGAACGCAGCGGCGGTGGCGGTCGATGCGGCGCTCGCGGCTCCGGCGGCAGGTGGTTCGCCATCGAGGATCCACACCTCGGACTGGTTGAGCTGGCGCAGCCAGAAGGCGGTGATGGCCGCGCGCAGGTGGTGCGGATCGTCCAGCAGCACGATGCGGGCGCCGCGGGTGCCGACCAGGTTCTCGAAATGCATCAGCAGTTGACCGCCGGCGACGCTGCGAATGTCTGGTGCGGCTTCGGCGCCCGGCCGCAGGTCGAACAGGTAGAGCGTACGGTCGCTCTCCGCCCGCCACCGCGACAGTGCGTCCGGCCGCAGCAACGGCAGTCGATGGCGCCCGATCAGCGCATCGGCGCGACGGCGCAGTTCATCGTCGGGCGCGACGGGCAGATCGGCGGCGGGCCGCGCGTCGCTCCGCACCGGCGCGCCGTCCAGTGCCCACTGCATCACGCCGTCTTCCAGGAAGTGCGCATCGGAGTGGCCGAGCAGCCGCAAGGTGGTGCTGCCGATGATGCCGCGGGTGCGGCTGAAGCAGTGGACCAGCCAGGGTCCGGGCTGCCCGTCGGAGGGCCACTGGCGCAGTGCGAGTTCGGTGCCGGCGTGGTTGTGGGACCCGGGCAGCGACAGGAAGGCATATTCGTCGGCTGGCCGCGCATCGATCAGGGTCGCCGACCGGCCCGCTTCGCGCAGGGCCCGCAAGGCTGCACCGGGAAGGGTCGGCGTCGCGTGGCGCGCCAGCACCTGGCCGCCGAAGGCCTTGACCAGCGTCGCATAGCCGTCGATCAGGGGCAAGCCTGCCGCCTGCCAGCCAACCGTTCCGCCGGCCAGCACCCGCACATCGGTGTAGCCGAGGCGGGCCAGCAACTTCGCGGCACGCGGCGCCGGACCCTGCGGATCACCCGTGTCGACCAGCACCACCTGTGTGCCCAGGCGCGGAACCAGCGCCTGCACCTCGAGCCCCAGGGAGGAAAGCGGCGCGAGCCGCGCGAGGTTCAGGTGGCCACTGACGAAGGCACGCGCCTCCCGCACGTCGAGCAGCGCCAGTTCGTGGTCGCCGAGCAGCAGCGCATGAAGCGCCTGGACCGCGATCGACGAGGAAGAGGAGGAGGCGGGCATGGACGAGCGAAGCTACTCCACATGGCGGCCGCGGCCAAGCAGGCTCGGCGAATTTGCTCATGCGCAATGGGAGCAAGCGAATGCATCGAACGGGCCCAAGATCGACCGCCGATCGCCGCCCAACCCGCCCGCATGACAACGCTCGCCCGCACCCTCCCATCGGACGTCAAGGGTGCCGCGCGCTGGTGGCAGCGCTGCGAAGCGCCGACCCTGGTGCTTGCCGTGGGGGTCTATGCGGCCTGGGCGGCGCTGGTCTACTGGCATGCCGCGATGGGTACCGCCGTGCTGTTCGTGCTGGGTGGCTGCATCGCTCAGCTGCACTCCTCGCTGCAGCACGAGGCCATCCACGCGATGCGCCGAATTCCGAGACTCCTTCGATGGGCCCTGGTCTGGCCACCGCTCAACCTGTGGCTTCCGTACCCGCTCTATCACCGGAGCCACAGCGTCCATCACGTCAACTTCCATCTCACCCATCCGCAGAAGGATTCGGAAAGCGTCTACCACTCGGCCGCGGCGTGGGCCGACTACGGACCGGTGCGCCGCGCGGTCATCGCCGCCAACCAGACCCTGGTGTTCCGGCTGATCGCGGGGCCCTGGCTCTGCCTGGGCAACATGGCGCGCTCGGAACTGCGGCGATGCCAGTCCGGCGACTTCTCGCACCTCGGCATCTGGTTGATGCACGCGGTGAGCGTGGCGCCGATCCTCTGGTTCGTGGTGTCGGTATCGGACATGAGCCTGGGCCTCTACGTCCTGTGCTTCGTCTACCCGGGCATGATGCTGGGCGCCCTGCGCTCCTTCACCGAACACCGCTGGGACGATTCGCCGCACGAGCGGGTGGCGATCGTCGAGTCGAACCCTGTCTTCGGACTGCTGTTTCTCAACAACAACCTGCACCATGTGCATCACCGTTGCCCGACGATGCCCTGGTACGAGATACCCGGCCACTTCCGCCGCAACAGGGCCGCGATGCTGGACGCCAATGGCCACTTCTACTACCGCGGCTACTGGCAGATCGTCAGGCGCTATCTGTGGAGGCCGATCTTCGAGCCGGTTCATCCGCAGTGGTGAGGTCGCCAGCCACACTGGACAATCGAGTCCTTCCTTTCCTTGATGTCCTCCACATGACCTACCTTGCCTCCCCCACGCGCTACGACGAAATGCCATACCGCCGGGTCGGCCGCAGCGGCCTCGTGCTGCCGGCGATCTCGCTCGGCCTGTGGCACAACTTCGGGGACAGCACGCCCCTGGAACTCCAGCGCCGTCTGTTGCGCACGGCCTTCGACCACGGCATCAACCACTTCGACCTCGCAAACAACTACGGCCCGCCCTACGGCAGCGCCGAGCTCAATTTCGGGCGTCTGCTGCGCGAGGACTTCAAGGCGCATCGCGACGAACTGGTCATCTCGACCAAGGCGGGGTGGGACATGTGGCCCGGGCCGTACGGCAAGGGCGGCGGCTCCCGCAAGCATGTGCTGAACAGCCTCGACCAGAGCCTGCAGCGACTGGGCATCGACCATGTCGACATCTTCTACTCGCACCGTTTCGATCCCGAGACGCCGCTGGAGGAGACGGCCGGCGCGCTGGCGCAGGCGGTGCGCCAGGGCAAGGCCCTCTACATCGGCATCTCCTCGTACTCCGCAGGCAAGACGCGGGAGATCGCCGCGTTGTTGCGCGAATGGAAGGTGCCGCTCCTGATCCATCAGCCGGCCTACAACCTGCTGAACCGCTGGGCCGAGAAGGATCTGCTGGCAGCGACCGAAGAACTGGGTGCGGGCGTGATCGCCTTCACGCCGCTGGCGCAAGGCTTGCTGACCGACAAATACCTCAACGGCGTGCCCGCCGACGCGCGCGTCCATCGCCCCGGCGGCGGCTCGCTCAAGCCGGAGCATCTTTCCGAAGCCAACGTGGCGCGTGCGCGCGCGTTGAACGTCATCGCCCAGCGGCGCGGGCAGACGCTGGCGCAGCTCGCTCTGGCCTGGACCTTGAGGGACCCGCGCGTGAGCTCGGCGCTGATCGGCGCCAGCCGGCCCGAGCAGATCGTGGTCAACGTCGCGGCGCTGCGGGGCCCGGCGTTCACCGCGCAAGAGCTGGCCGAGATCGATCGCCATGCGGTCGAAGGCGGCGTCAACCTGTGGGAGAAACCGTCGACCGACTACGCCTGACGAAGCGTTCTCTCAGCTATGGAAGGCAGGTTGTCTGAAATGGCTCAGGCCGCGGCGCGCTCGGCGCCGCGGCCCACGGGACGCGGCAGGCCGAAGTGGTCGCGCAAGGTCTCGCCTTCGTACGCGGTGCGAAAGATGCCGCGCCGCTGAAGCAGTGGCACCACGCCATCGACGAAGGCCTGGAGGCCGTCCGGCAGCACATCCGGCATGAGGTTGAAGCCGTCGGCCGCGCCGGCCCTGAACCAGCGCTCGATGTCGTCGGCGATCTGTTCCGGCGTGCCGACGATCACCCGGTGCCCGCCGCCTCCCGCGAGTTCACGGATCAGCTCGCGGGTCGTGAGGTCGAGGCGCCTTGCGGTCGCGAGCGTGGCATTGAAGAAGGTGTGGTTGCCGTTGCCGCCACCGGGCAGCGACAGGTTCTCGGGAAGCCGCTGGTCGAGCTTGAGCCGGTCGGGCGTGATGCCTAGGATGCCGGCCAGCCTTGTCAGGCTGTAGTCCCAGGGGATCAGGTCGACCAGCTCGTCGCGCCGGCGTCGCGCCGCCGCCTCGGTGTCGCCGATGATGGTGGTCAGGCCCGGCAGCACGCGCAATGCCTCGGGGCCGCGGCCCAGCGCCTCGGCGCGGGACTTGAGGTCGCGTGCATAGGCCAGCGCTTCCTCGAAGGACTGCGAGGCCGAGAACACCGCTTCGGCATGGCGTGCCGCCAGCGCGCGGCCGTCGCCGGAGCCGCCGGCCTGCACCAACACCGGGTGGCCCTGCGGCGTGCGCGGCAGGTTGAGCGGCCCGTGCACCGAGAAGAACTCGCCATGATGGGCGATCGGCTGCACCTTGGCGTCGTCGACGAAGCGGCCCGCGGCCTGGTCACCGATGAAGGCGTCGTCCTCCCAGCTGTTCCAGAGCGCCTTGACGATGGCGGTGAACTCGGCGGCGCGGGCATAGCGCTGCGCATGCTCGGGCACCGCGTCGCGGCCGAAATTGCGCGCCGATGGCAGGTCGGCGGTGGTGACCACATTCCAGCCCGCGCGTCCGCCGCTCAGGTGGTCCAGCGTGGCAAAGCGCCGGGCGATGTTGTAGGGCTCGTTGTAGCTGGTGGAGGCGGTCGCGATCAGCCCGATGTGGCGGGTCGCCGCCGCCACGCTGGCCAGCAGCACGGTCGGCTCCAGCGCCGTGATCGGCCGGAAATGGATCTGGTCGACGATGGCCGCGTTGTCGGCCAGGAACACGGCGTCGAGCTTGCCCGCCTCGGCGATCTGCGCCACGCGGATGTAATGCTGCACATCGATGAAGGCACGCGGGTCGCTGCCCGCCGGCCGCCAGGCCGACGGCAGGAAGCCCGAGTGCAGGATGTTGACGTTCAGGTGCAGGCTGCGCCGCACGGGTGCGATCATGGTTTGGTGACCCTCGGGATGGGAACGCGAAGGCCTGGATTGTTCGACCGATCGGGGCCGGGCGAAAGAAGGGATTCGAGTCTGCTTATGCGCACAAGGCGAAAGGCAGGCGCTCAGAACAAGCCGGTGGTCGGCGGTCCCTCGCCCTTGAGATGCCAGGCGCCCGCTGCGGCGGCCTTCCACTGGCGCGGATTGTGGTTGGCCACCGTGCGCGCATTGCGCCAGTGGCGATCGATGTTGTGGCGTCGGTCGGTGGCCGAGGCCCCGCCGACGTCGAAGGCGAGCTCGGAGGCGCGCAGGGCGGCTTCCGCGGCGAAGTACTGGGCCTGGGCGACCGCCACCGAAGCCTCGGTCAATGCGGGGTCGCTGAGTCGATCCGCCCAGGCGGCATCGATCGCATCGGCGGCGCGCAGCACGGTGGCTTCGGCGGCATAGGCCTGCGATGCGATCTGGCCGACGGTCTCCTGCACATAGGGGTCGTCGACCGACTTCTCGGCGCTGCTGTGACGGATCGGCCGCGCCCGATGCTGCGCGAAGTGCACGGCGTCGTGCAGCGCGTTGCGCGCGATGCCGGCATGGACCGCCGCCAGGAACAGCTGGAACAGCGGGGTGACCGGATTGCGCCGGTCGCGCTGGATGTAGGGCGGACGGATTTCCTCGGCAAGCACCACGGCGTCGTGGAAGCGCGTGGTGCCGCTGGCGGTGAGGCGTTGGCCGATGGTGTCGAAGTCGTCGACCAGCTCGACGCCGGCGCGTTCGCGTGGAACGATGAAGTGGGTCTCCTTGCCTTCCTCGTCGAGCGCGATGGAGGCGATCCAGTCCGCGAACAAGGCGCCGGTGCTGTAGTACTTGGTGCCGCTGACACGGAACTGCTCGCCGTCGGGCCGGATGCGCGCGCTGATCGCGCCGTGTGCGCCGCCGCGCTCCACGCCACCGTTGCCGAAGATGTCGCCGGCCAGCAGCAGGGGAAACCAGTGCCGGCGCTCCTGTTCGCTGCCCGCGAACAGCAAGCCGTCGATGATCCCGTAGTTGGGCCGCAGGGCCTGAGCGATGTTCGAATCGACGGTCGCGAGGTCGATCACGAAGCGGATCACGTCGTGCACCGAAGCCCCGGGTCCGCCGTACTCCTTGGGGATGCGAAACGTCAGCAGGCCGGCCGCGGCGATGCGGCGCACCAGTGCATAGGGCAGCTCGCGTGCCTGTTCGCGGGCGGCGGCAGCTTCGGCGATCTCGGGCAGCAGTGCGGCTGCGCGTGCGAACAGCACGGTCGCATCGCCGGCCGCTGGTGCGGCTTGCTGGCGGGGCGCGGGGTGACTGTTCGACGAGGGCCGTGAAGAGGCTTCGGCGTCGGGCAACGCTTCGGGGGAGGAAGGCATGGAGATCCTGAAACGAGGGCGGCGACCGGGGTGCCCGGCGGTACGCGAAGCCAGGGATCTTAGGCAGTACGACGCATCGGAATCCGAATATGGAAGCGCACTTTTCTTCGCTGCACCGGTGCGAACGGCTTCAAGAAGGGCGGGGGTCGGGCGCTCGCACGGTCTGCCGTCTGGCGCTCGCTCCGGATGCCTTCGGACTGGCTTTCAGGCCCGAGAAGATCGGGCCCTCCACTGCGCCTGGAATCTCGAGCGGCATGAAGGCAATGCGGTCGGCTTCGGCAGGCGCAAGTCCGAAGCCGACCAGCACGCTTCGCAGGATGAGCTCCGGATGGTTGGCGCGCGTGGGTTCGGTCAGCATCGTCTCGATGCCATAGAAAATGGCGCCGAGCACGATGTCGCGCGCCACGCGCACGCTGTCGACGGTCAAGCGGTTCTTGCTCTTGGCGAGTTCCAGATCGCGCGTGAGGTAGATGTCGATCAGCTGCCCACGCGTGGCGATGCGCGTTCCGACCTGCGTGATGAAGCTCCCCCACACCGGATAGCGCAAAGCCATCTGCATGTAGAGGCGGGTGCCGGCTGAAAAGCGCTCGACCGGATCGTCGAGGTGGAGCACCAGCGGATCGACGATCTGGAGCACTTCGTCGCTCATGGCGGTCGCGAGCGCCAGCAGCAGTTCGTTGGTGGTCTTGAAGTGGTTGTAGAAGGTGCCGCGCGACACCCCTGCCGCAGCGATGAAGTCGTCGATGACGGCCGAATCGGGCCCCTTTTCAGTGAAGACCGCCAAGGCACTTTCGAGCAGACGCAGGCGGGTTTTCTCGCGCCGCTGCGCACCGACCCTCACGCGGTGGTCTTCCCCCTTCGATTCACTGGTTTGCTCTGTCATCGGTGTCGAGCGTACACGAGGCACATGCCCCGGATGCGCGTGCTTGCTACCTAGGGAAATCCCTGCCATTTTGCTCTCTTTGTCATATTGACGATAACGTCAAAACGGATAGAGTTCGTTCTAGACAAACAGTCTAAATCAACACGGAAGGCAAACACCATGAAGCTGCTACGCCACGGCCCCGTCGGGGCAGAAAAACCCGGTGCACTGGACGCTGACGGTCAAGTGCGAGACCTCTCGCTCCTCGTTCCCGACTTCACGCCCGACTGGATGTCGCCCGCGAAGCTCGAAGCATTGAAGGCGATCGATCTGAACCGCATGCCGCTGGTGCCCGCAGGAACCCGGCTCGGCGCCCCGGTCGCCGGCACCCGGCAATTTGTCGCGATCGGGCTCAACTACCGCAAGCACGCGGCTGAATCCGGCCTCGAGATTCCGAAAGAACCGGTGGTCTTCACCAAGGCGCTGACCTCGCTGGCTGGCCCCAACGACGACGTCGAGTTGCCCGAAGGCTCGGAAGCGGGCGATTGGGAGATCGAACTCGGGTTCGTGATCGGCACCCAGGCGAAGAAGGTCTCGATCGCCGACGCGCTGTCGCACGTGGCCGGCTACTGCCTGGCCAACGACGTTTCCGAGCGTGACTGGCAGATCAAGCGCAACGGCCAATGGGGCAAAGGCAAGAGCTTCGACGGCTTCGGCCCGATCGGCCCCTGGCTCGTGACCAGTGACGAGCTGCCCGATCCGCAAGAGATTCCGCTCGAACTGGCAGTCAACGGCGAGACCCGCCAGCGCAGCAACACCGCCGACATGATCTTCCCGGTGGCCGAGATCGTCTCCTACCTCAGCCAGTTCATGACCCTGCTTCCGGGCGACGTGGTGATCACCGGCACGCCCGAGGGCGTAGGCCTCGGCGTCAAGCCGAATCCCGTGTTCCTCCGGCGAGGCGACGTCATGACCCTCAGTGCCGGTCCGCTCGGCACCCAGCGCCAGCAAGTCATCTGACCCACCTGGGTCGGACGAATCCCAACGAGAGACAAGGCCGTGCTCTGCACGGTCACGGGCGGAGCTTTGCCCGACGACATGGAGATAACGATGACTCTGAACCAAGGCAAACGAGAGCCGCTGCTGGCTGTGCACTCAGTCGACGAATTCGTCTTCAGCGTGCCGGACCTCGGCGAGGCGCGGCACTTCTACACGAGCTTCGGCCTGGACGTGCGAGAGGAAGGCGAAGAACTTGCACTCCATACCTTCGGCCACCCGCATCGCTGGGCCCGCGTCGTCCGGGGCCCGACCAAGCGCTTGCTCTGGCTCAGCCTAGGCATCCATGCAGACGACCTTCCCCGCTTCGAGCGCCACCTGGCGCAGCAGGAGGTCGAACGCATCGCACCGCCCTCGGACGCAGGCACGGAAGGCATCTGGATTCAAGGGCCGGATGGCCTGGCGGTGCAACTTCGTATCGCCGCCAAGAGTTCGCCTTCGCAGCCCTCCCCGAGGGAACTCCCACCGGAGAGCGCGAACGCCGGTCGCTCGCCGAGCCGCAGCAAGGCACAGCCGACGCGACCGCTCTATCTCTCGCACATCCTTCTGTTCAGCGCTGACGTGGATCGCGCCCGCCGGTTCTACGAGGATGTGCTGGGCCTGCGGCTTTCGGACAAATCGGGTTCGGTGATCGCCTTCCTGCACAGCCCGCACGGCAGCGACCACCACCTCATCGCGCTGGCGAAATCCGAAGGCCTTGGCCTGCACCACAGCAGCTGGTGCGTGCCGTCCATCGATGCCGTCGGCATCGGCACGCAGCAGATGGCGCAGGCCGGTTATCCGCGAGGCTGGGGCATCGGGCGACATGTGCTGGGCTCCAACTACTTCCGCTACGTGCGAGATCCGTGGGGCAGCTACGCCGAGTACTCGTACGACATCGATTTCGTTGCGCCCGACAACCAGTGGCCTGCGGCGGACCACCCGGGCGAGGACTCCCTCTATGTCTGGGGGCCGGAGCTGCCCGAGGACTTCATCTTCAACCACGAACTCGCGAACCGCTGAGCCACTGATTCACCGACCGAACCCACGCCCAGGAGCACATCATGACCGCACAGATCCCCCTCTACGACGTCGTCCAGATCGGCTATGGCCCGGTCAGCGAGATCATGGCCCTTGCGCTGGCGCGCCAAGGGCGCAGCGTGGCCGTGTTCGAACGCTGGAAGGTGCGATTCGCACTGCCTCGCGCCGTGTGCATCGACCACGAGTTGTACCGGGTGCTGTCCGCCCTGGGCATGAGCAAGGACCTGCCCGCGGTCAGCCACAAGGGGCCGATGTACCGCTGGTTCAATGCCGAGTGGAAGGAACTGCTGGCCATCGACTGGGAGTCGGAGTCGATCTCCGGCGGACCGGAGGTCAACTTCGTGCACCAGCCGACGCTGGAGAAGATGTTCGAGGATGTCGTGCAAGCCTGCCCGAACGTCGAACTCAACCTCGGCTGGGAGGCCATCGAAGCGACCCAGACGCCGGACTATGTCGAGCTGGTGGTGCGCGACTTCGAAACCGATGAACGCCGCACCGTGCGCGCCAAATACCTGATCGGCGCCGATGGTGCCAACAGCCTGGTCCGGCAGGCGATCGGGTCGACCCAGGAGGACCGCGGGTTCGAGGCCGACTGGCTGGTGATCGATGTGCTGCCGAACGAAGGCGTGACGCTCGACATTCCGTCCGCAGCGCAATGGTGCAATCCGGCGCGCCCGACGACCATCGTGCCCGCTGGCGTCAAGGAGGGCCGCTACTTCCGTCGCTGGGAGTTCATGCGCCTGCCGCACGAGACGCGCGAAGAGCTCGAGCACGAGCATGTCGCCTGGGACCTGCTGGCACCTTGGGTCAAGCCGGACCAGGCAACGATCGTGCGGCACAAGGTCTACACCTTCCGCTCGCTGCTTGCCAACACCTGGCGCAAGGGCCGGATGCTGATCGCCGGCGACGCGGCGCACGTCATGCCGCCCTTCATGGGGCAGGGCATGTGCGCCGGCTTGCGCGACGACTGGAACCTGGCGTGGAAGCTGAACCTGGTGCTGGACGGCAAGGCCGACGACAGCCTGCTCGACACCTACCAGCCCGAGCGTCGTCCCCACGTGAGTGACGTCATCGACCTGTCGATGTACCTCGGCAAGATCATCTGCATTCCGGATGCGGCCAAGGCGGCGGAGCGCGACCAGGCCTTCTTCAGCGGCGAGGTGCCGCCGCCGCCGGCCTTCCCGAGCCTGACGGCCGGCATCCTGCGCCGCGGCGCGGACGGTGCGGTGCAGGCGCCGGCCGGATTGCTCAGTCCGCACGGCCGGGTACTGGCCGGTGACCGCGAGGGGCGTTTCGACGACGTCGCCGGTCTTGGCTTCCTGCTGGTGTCGCGCAGCGATGCGGCCGAGGCGTCGCTCGGCGAAAGGCAGCGTGACTTTCTCGACCAGCTCGGCGCCAAGCGCGTGCAGGTCGCCGCGCGCGCTTCGACGGCGAGGGCAGGGGTGCTGGTCGACCTGGACGACAAATTCATCCCCTACATGACGCAGCATGGCATCGACACCATGCTCGTGCGGCCGGACTTCTACCTGTACGGCGCAGTCGCCAACGCCGACGAAGTCAACACGCTGATCGACGACCTCGCCGCGGACTTGCACCGTCACGGCGGGCGGCTGGATGGCGCGCCCATGCGGTCGACGACGCAAGCCGACGAGCCGCTTGCCATTCACGCCTGACACGACCGCAACCCGAAGACCGAAGGAGACAAGCCATGAACACCGACATCGCCGCCCAACCCCTGAGCCGCCCGGCATCGCGGAGGAGCCCGAGTTACGAATGGAAGACCGTCACCCTGCTGTGCCTCGGCTTCGGTCTGGTCGGCATCGACCGCTTCATGATCCTGCCGCTGTTCCCGGTGATCTCGAAGGAGCTGAACCTCGACTATCAGGATCTCGGCCAGATCACGGGCGTGCTGGCCATCGCTTGGGGCGTTGCAGCGCTGTTCATGGGCAACCTCTCCGATCGCGTCGGCCATCGCAAGGTGATCATTCCCGCGATCGTCGTTTTCTCGCTGCTGGCCGGGCTCAGCGGGCTCGCTGCCGGTGTCGGGAGCTTGATGATCATCCGAGCGCTGATGGGTGTGGCCGAAGGCGCCTACACGCCGGCCAGCATCGTCGCCACCATCGACGCCTCCAAGCCGAGTCGCCAGGGCATGAACGTCGGGATCCAGCAGGCGGCCTTGCCGCTGTTCGGCCTGGGCATCGCACCGATCCTGGTCACGCAGCTGCTGAAGGTGGTGGAGTGGCACTGGATCTTCGCGATGGTCTCCGTTCCGGGCCTGGTGGTGGCGTACCTGCTGTTCCGCGGGCTTCGCGATCCCGACCCGAAATCGGCCGCGGCGCACACCGCGACCCGGGATGCGACCACTCATCCCTGGACCGACGTCTTCAAGTACCGCAACATCCCGCTCAACATGATCGGCATGCTGTGCTGGCTCACCAACCTCGTGGTGCTCAGCGCCTTGCTGCCCAGCTACCTGATCGACCACCTGCACCTGACGCTCGAACAGATGGGCTATGTGCTTTCGGCCATCGGCTTCGGCGGCACGCTGGGCACCTTGGTGATGCCGGCCTTGTCCGATCGACTCGGCCGCAAGCCCGTGATGATCATCTCCGTCGTCGGTGCCGGCATCGGCCTGTACTTCCTCATGCATGCGGGGGCTGAGCCATTCGCACTCTTCGCCAGCCTGGCGGCGACGCTCTTCTTCGTCTTCAGCATGATCTGTCTGACCGTCGGGCCGATCAGCGCCGAGTCGGTGCCCGCCACGCTCATGTCGACCGCCTCGGGCATCGTGATCGGCACCGGTGAGATCTTCGGTGGCGGCATCGCACCCGTGATCGCCGGCTACGTGGCGCACCACTACGGCATCCAGTACATCATGCATCTCGCCGCGATCGCGCTCGTGGTCGGGTTCGTGGTGGCGCTGCTGCTCGAAGAGACAGCGCCTGCTCGGCGCCGCTGAACCTTTCCTCGGGTCGTGTCCGCGCCGCGGGCCGCGGGCGCAGCGACAATCCACCCATGACCCAAGGCAAGCGCATCTCTGCAGACATCGGCGGCGACGCCCTGCAATCCATCCGGGAACTGGGGGCGGCGGCCCGGCTGGCCCGAACGGCGGCCGGGGAGGGCCAGGCCGCCGCCGCCGCGCGCCTGGGCGTGCATGTGCAAACCATCGGCCGCATCGAAGCCGGGGAGCCCGGCGTGGCCATCGGGCACGTGCTGGGCCTGCTCGCGCTCTATGGCATCGGCGTTGGGCTGCAGCGGCCGGAGGGCGGCTGAACCATGAATCCGCTGCCGTCGAAGCGCCCCACCGTCGCCCTTCACACGCTTGCGAACGGGGTGAGGCTGCTCGCCATCCCCATGCCCCATGTGCAGAGCGCCAGTGTGGGGGTGTTCCTGCGCGTCGGCTCCCGCGACGAGACGCCGGCCACCAACGGCATCGGCCATGTCCTGGAGCACATGGCGTTCAAGGGGACCGCAACCCGCTCGGTGCAGGCCATCAACCTGGACGCGGAACGGCTGGGCGCGGATGTCAACGCGTTCACCGGCAAGGACACCACCGGCTACTTCATGACCGGCCTGGGCCGCCATGCGGAGCATCTGCTGCGCATGACGGCCGACATCGTCCTGAACAGCACATTTCCCGACAACGAATTGCAGCGCGAGCTGGATGTGATCCGCCAGGAGGCCATCGAGTACGAGGAGGACCCCGAGGATTGCTCCAGCGACCTGCTCGACCGCGCCATCTGGGGTGACGACCCGATGGGCATGCCGGTGATCGGCACCATCGGCAACATCGAAGGCTTCACCCGGAACGACCTGGTCGGCCACGTGCAGTCCCGCTACGTCGCGCAGCAGACCGTCGTCGCCGCGGCCGGCAACTTCGACGTCGAAGCCTGGGTGGCGCTCGCCGGGGAACTCTTCTCAGCGATGCCCGCGTCGGCCGACCTGTCCGTCTCGCGACCGCCGGAGCCGGCGAGGTATGTCGGCCAGGCCATGGCCCGGCGCTTCACGCAGGTGTCGCAGGTGTTCCTGAACATCGCCTACCCGCTGGCGCCCGCGCGGCCGGAGGAGATGTCGCAGCCGCGCTGGCGCCTTGCGGCCGCGCTGGCGGCCAACCTGTTCGGCGGCGGGATGTCGGCGCCCCTGGTCGACACCGTCCGGGAGCAGCTCGGCCTGGCCTACACGGCCCATTCCACGGTGGACAGCGGGGACGTCTGGGCCAACTTCGCGGTGCATGCGGTCACGACCCCGGACAAGCTCGACGCGCTGGTGACCGCGACCGGCCGCCTGCTGCGGGCGCAGGCCACGACCATCGATCCGGTGCACCTGGAGCGGGCGAAGAACCAGTTGACCGTGTCTCGCGTGCGCGCCGGAGAGCGGACCTACGCGAGCATGGAGCAGGCCGTCGAAGAGCTCTTCGCCAGCGGATGCGTGACGCCGATGGCCGAAGCGATCGCCATGATCGACGACATTCGGGCGGAAGAAGTGCGGGCGGTCTTCGAGCGGATGCTGGCCCACCCCCCGGCGCTGGCGATCACCGGCAAGGGCGCCAGCGTGCGAGGGGCGCGGCAGCTGGCGGCGCGCCTGGTCGACGGCGCCCGTTAGCGGACAGACACGTTCTGGCTGAGCGGATGTGCCCCAGGTGTGCCGAAACGCACAGACAGCCGGACGAGTTCACGGAAAAATGGGCACAGCTCTTCAGGAGACGGACCATGAACTCCATCGATCGGCAACTGGCGCGGAGCCCCACGCGGGGGCTGCAGAAAGCGCTGATGGCGCTGGGCATCGCCCTCGCAGCGCTCGTGAGCGCGATCGTGCTGGTCCTGAATCCGCAACCGTTTCCCTACCCGTCGCAGGTGCCGCTCGCCTGCAGCGTGGTCGACACCCACGGATCGCCCAAGGTCGCCATGGTGCGAGACGTGAGCCCCGTTTCCAGGCGCACCGATGAGGTTGCCGATGCCCGGTGTGCGTGAGGTGGACCCGGGAATCCGGGCGGCTAGCCAAGTCCGTCCAGTTCGAACAGCACATCCTGCGCGCCTTCCCACAGCACCTTGGTGCCGAGCGCGCGCAGGTTCTCCTTGCCCTCGACGATCGTCAGGAAGTGATTGCCGGCGAGCTGGCCCAGCTTGCTCGCGAAGCTGCAGGCGCCGTAGGCCAGGATGATCTCGGTCTCGCTGTAGCCGCCGGGGTAGAACAGGATGTCCCCCACCGAGGGGTGGCTGGTGTGGTTCTCGAAGCCGACGCCGAGCTGGAATTCGCCCAGCGGCACCCAGCAGCCTTCGCCGCTCCAGCGCACGTGGATGAGCCGCTGCCGATAAGGAAGCAGCTTGCAGAACGCCGCCACGGTGAGTGGTGCGTCGGGATGGGTGACGGCGACGAAGTCGAAGCCGCCGGCGGTGATCTTGATGCGGGTCATGTCTCGGTGTTTCCTGGAAGTCAGCCGCAGCAGCCGCCCATGCGGCCGTCGCGATAGAAAGGGGCAAGGTCTTGCGCGAGCGCAGCCACGGTGGTGCGCCAGCCGCCGTGCGCGGCGTCGGCGGCCAGGGCGGCGCGCGTGCGCGCGAGCAACTCGGCGCGCAGTGCGGCCTCGTCGATGCCGGTCACCCGGCCCGCCTCGACCACGGTCCGGCCGCCGACGATCACGTCCACGATGTGCGTGCCGTTGCCGCGCGCCAGCAGCAGCGCGAGCGGGTCGGTGTCGGCGAACAGGGCATCGTCATCGAGCGCGTCCCAGTCCAGCAGCACGATGTCGGCAGGTGCGCCGGGCGCGATCCGGCCGTTCGACAGTGCGGCGGCGCCCGACACGCTGCGGGGGCCGTTGCGCGACGCGAAGCCCCAGAGCTGCCCGGGCGTCATCGTCGTGTCGAAGCCCCAGCCGCGGTGCAGCGCATAGGCCAGGCGCGCCTCGCGCAGGGCGTCGTCGTCCTCGTCGAAGGCCATGCCATCGAGCCCCATGGCCACGCGGCAGCCCTGCGCGAGCATGCCGGGCAGCGGAGCGATGCCGGACTTCAGGCCCAGGTTCGAACTGGTGTTGACCGCGATGGTCGCGCCGCGTTCCGCAATCAGTGCCAGTTCATCGGGCCGCGCCCAGGCGCAATGCGCCAGCGTGAGGCGCGGGCTGAGCAGCCCGATGCTGTCGAGGAACTTGACGATGCCGTCCGGATGCACCCGGTCGGCCCATTGGCGCTGGTACCGGGTCTCCAGCAAGTGCATGTGCACCGGCCGACCGGTGTCGGCCGAAGCCCGCGCAATGGC
Source organism: Variovorax sp. J31P207 (assembly GCF_030316965.1). NCBI lineage: Bacteria > Pseudomonadati > Pseudomonadota > Betaproteobacteria > Burkholderiales > Comamonadaceae > Variovorax > Variovorax sp. J31P207. The sequence goes on along the minus strand of NZ_JASZYN010000002.1, from coordinate 434,455 downwards.
TTCGAGCAGGGGCGTGCTGCACCATTGCACGGCCGTCGGGCCGTACTGCACGGCGACGTGGTCGCCCCATCCGTCGTCCTGCACCATCGCGGCGACCTCGTCGACCAGCGCGAGCTGCTGCGCGGGCGCCACCGGTTGCACGGCGAGCCGCTTCGCGACCGCGTCGCGGATGCCCGGGCGCACGGCGCTCAGAACCGTGGCGTCGTCGCAATAGGCGATGCCGTTGCGGTCGCGCATGGCCACCGCGAAGCCGATCCTCACGCCGACGTCGCGCGCGGCCCGTGCCACGGCGCGCGCTTCGTCCACGTAGGGCATGCCGCCCTGCACCCGGGTGTAGTGCACCATGAGGTGGGCGACACCGTTGCGCACCGAGCGTGCGAACGAAGTCGCGGCGCACAGGTACGGGTCCATGCCCGGCACGACGGCGAGAAAGGGCAGCCAGCTTTCCAGCGGCTGGTTGAACGCGCCCAGCGTGGCGCTGCGAAAAGTGCGCGCATGGTCGTGGGCGTTGGCGAGCGCCGGCAGCGCCAGCCTGCGGCGGCCGCTGCCCGCGCCCGGCCGTGCCTCGATGGAGGCCACGCGCCCTTCCGCCAGTCCGACGCGCACATCGCGCCGCGCGGGCTCCGCGCCCGGATCGGCCAGCAGCCAGTCGCAGTCGAGAAAGGCGGCGCCGGTCGCGGGCGTCGTCATGGGGCCGCCACCCTGCGCTCGGCCAGCGGCGGCAGGAAGCGGCGGTCGAAGACCTCGGCAGCGGTCGGCACGCGGGGCAGTTCGAACGCTTCCTGCACCTGGATGAGGGAGCGCGCGAAGCGCGCATCGCTGACGTCGCCCAGGCCGATGGCGGCGGCTTCGGGTGTCAGCATCACGGTTTTCAGGGTGTACATGAGGCGGCGTTTCTCCAGGTCCTTGTTCAGCAGCGGCTCGCGCTTCATGAGGGCGGCGATCGCGGCGTCGGGGTTGGCGATGGTATCGCGCAGTCCCTTGTGGATGGCGCGCACCAGCCCCGCGACGGCCTGGGGGTTGTCCTTGACGAGCTTCTGCGACACCAGCACGCCGTTGCCATACAGCTCGACGCCGAGGTCGCCGTAGTGGAACCAGCGGATGTCCTTGTCGGGGTCGATGCCCTGCGCCACCAGGTTCATGTAGCTGGTGACCGAGAACACCGCCGAGCCGTCGACGTGGTCTTTCAGCATCATCTGCTCCTGCAGGTTGGGCGCCACGTTGGTCCACTTGACCTTGGCCGCGTCGACGCCGCCCTTGCCCGCGATCACGGGAAACATCCGCGAGGCCGCACCGCCGGCCACGGTGCCGAGCGTCTTGCCTTCCAGGTCCTTCAGCGTCCTGATCGGGCTGGTCGACTTCACGATCAGCGCGAACGGCGCCCGGTTGTAGATCATGTAGACCATCACCGGCGCGGTGCCCGGCTTGGCGACGGCGTTCTGGATGATGGCGTTGACGTCGCCGAAGCCGGCCTGGTAGGCACCGGCCATCACCTTGGTCACGGCAGCGGCCGAGCCGTCGCCCTGGTCGATGGTGACCGCCAGCTTCTCCGCGGCGAAGTAGCCCTTGTCCTCGGCCAGGTAGTACCAGGCGTGGATGCCCTGAAGCTTCCAGTCGAGCACGAACTTGATGGGGGTGACGGGCTGCGCCGCGGCCGGGCGAACCGGCAGCCAGGCGGCGAGCGACGCCAGTGCGGCGAAGGCGAAGGCCGCGGCGCGGCGCGAAAGACGGTGGTGCATGAAAGCTCCAGGGTGGGATGAGGAAAGAAGGGGCCGCGACAAGCTCATGCCATCGCCATGTCGGTCTTGCGCTGCGCCCAGCCGGTCATGCGCTGTTCGACCAGCGAGGACACGGCGTAGAGCGCCACGCCCATCGCGGCCAGCAGGAAGAGCCCGGCGAACACCATCGGCACGTCGAAGTTGCCGCTGGCGATCATCATCACGGTGCCGATGCCCTTGTTCGACGCCACGGTCTCGGCCAGAACGGTGCCGACGAAGGACAGCGTGATCGCGATCTTGAGCGAGGCGAACAGATAGGGCAGCGTGCGCGGCAGGCCGACGTTCCAGAGGATGTCGCGCTTGCGGGCGCCGAGCACGCGCAGCACGTCCTCCAGTTCGGGCTCGGTGCTGGCGAGTCCGGTCGCGACGTTGACCACCACCGGAAAGATGCTGATCACCATCGAGGTCAGGATCGCCGGCACCGTGCCGGCGCCGAACCACACCACGAACAGCGGAACCACAGCCACCTTGGGGATGCTCGAGAAGCCGACCAGCAGCGGATAGGTGACGTCGTAGGCGAGCCTGGACGAGCCGATGCCGACGCCGATGACGATGCCCGCCAGCACGCCGAGCACGAAGCCGGCGAAGGTGGTGTAGAGCGTCTGCACGGCATGCGGCCACAGCAGCGGCATCTTTTCGATCAGCACGTTCGCGATCTGGCTCGGCCGCGGCAGGATCAGGTCGGACACGCCGAAGGCCAGGCAGGCCAGCTCCCACAGCAGGAAGAAGCCGATCAGCGCGCCGGCGGACAGCAGGCGCTGGCGGGTTCGAGGGGAAATGTTCATGCCGCCACCTCTTCCAGCGAGGCGACCGTGGTCGCGGCCGCGGCGGGTGGCGTGGCATCGCCGTCACGCCGCGCGTCGGCGATGCGCATGCGCAGCTGCTGCACCAGCGTGGCGAACTCGGGCGCATAGCTGCTCTCCAGCGTGCGCGGCCGGGCAAAGCCGACCTCCCGGGTCTCCAGGATGCGGCCGGGCCGCGAGCTCATCACGCAGATGCGGTTGGCCAGGTAGGCGGACTCGCGCAGATCGTGCGTCACCAGCAGCACGGTGGGGCGCCGGTCCATCCACAGCGTCTGCATGATGTCCCACAGCTCCTCGCGCGTGAACTGGTCGAGCGCGCCGAAGGGCTCGTCGAGCAGGAGGAGCTCCGGGTCGTGCACCAGCGCGCGGCACAGCGACGCGCGCTGCAGCATGCCGCCCGACAGCTGCCAGGGCCGCTTGTCGCCGAAGCCCTTGAGCCCGACCTGGGCGAGCAACGCCTCGACGCGGTCCTTGTACTCGCCGTGCCTCTTCTTGCCGAAGTGCTGGCGGAACGGCTCGACGATCTTGAGCGGGATCATCACGTTGTCGCGGATGGTCAGCCACGGCAGCATGGTCGGGTTCTGGAACGCGAGGCCGATGCGCAAGCGCGGCGCCTGCGACGCATGCGCGCCGCCACCGGGCAGCGTGCCGGCCGCGCCGACTTCGCGGCCGCCCGCGATCACGGCGCCTGCGCTGGGCCGCAAGAGGCCGGCCACCAGCTTCAGGATGGTCGACTTGCCGCAGCCGCTCGGGCCGACCAGCGCCACGAAGTCGCCCTCGTCGATGCCGAGCGTCGTGTGGTCCAGTGCGATGGTGCCGCCGCCGTAGCGCAGCATCACGTCGGAGAGTTGGATGTAGGCGTTGCCCATGGCAGCTTTCAGAAGGATGGAATGGCGAAGATGGCGGCCACCGGCCCGCCGCCGGGTGGCCCCTGGTGTTCGGCACCGCCCGACACGTAGAGCGCCGTCGACCCGACCACCGAAGCCAGCACGCCGCCGACGGCCGCACGCGCGTGCCGCGTCGAGTGGATGTCGGAGTCATTGAGCATGGTGTGGCGCGCCTCGCGCACGAGTCCGCCGGGACTCGCCTCGGCCTTGGCCAGCAGGTTGACCAGCCGGCTCGTGACGAGGTCGGCATCGGCCTCCGGGTCGAGCCCGAAGCGCTCGCGCAGCATGCGGCGCACGCTGTTGCCGTCGATCGCGTCCTGCATCACCGTGTGCGCGATGCGAAAACGCGAGGCACTGCCGGCCGCCTCGCCGAGCACGATGACCACGTTGCCGTCGAGTTCGATGCCGGCCGAGCACGAAGCCCGCGCCGAATAGAGCGTGCCGTCGTGCAGGATCGCCGCCTCGTCGACAGCTGCGAACTCGCCCAGGGCGAGGCCGACGCCGAGCGCCGAGGCGCCGCGCGACCAGCCCATCGACTCATAGGTGTCGCGCGTGACGGTGGCTGCGCCACTTTGCTGCGCTGCACGGATCCTGGCCGACGTGAGCAACGGGCACTTGACCTGCACGAAGTGCACGTCCGCCGCGTCGTCGATGCCGGCATCGCGCATCGCCGCCTTCACCGCCTCGGCGGTGGCCTCGACCTGTGCCATGCGTCCGAGTTCCTGCGGAGCGAAGTCCCGCGTATGCGCGATCCCGACCACGAGGCGCTTCTCGTGCGTCACTTCAGCCGCGCCGGCCGGCCCGCGCGCGAACACCGTGAAATGCGGCGACAGCACGCCTTCGGTGCCGCCCGACATCACGAGCGCCACGCGTCCATGCACCTGCGCGGCCGTGCAGTCGAGGTGAGGCGCCAGGAAGTGGCACCAGGCCGTGGCCGCGAAATCTCGCGTGTGGTCGTTGACGCAGCCGTTGCCTTCGGTCTTTCCCATCACGGCGATGATCTGCTGGGGGTCGAGGCGCCTCGCGTCGACCAGCGCCTGCACGCCCGACAGATCGGCCGGCCCGTCGCAGGGCACGCGGAACACGTCGACCTTCTGTGCGGCGCTCACAGTGCATCCACCAGCGGTTTGGCGTTCGCCGGAATGCCCTCGGGCGCCTCGACGATGGCGCTGCTGTAGTGTTCCATGTTGCGCGGCTTCGCAGCCGGCATCTTCTGGATGCCCTTGACGGACCGACCCCAGCCCGCCGCGTCGGCGACGAGCTTGCCGTCGCGCATCACGAAGCGGCCGCGCAGCAGGGTGTGAAGCGGATAGCCTTGCACCGCCCGGCCGTTCCATGGCGAGATCTTGCTGATGCTCTGCAGCTTGTTCTGCGACAAGGTGCCGGTGCGCGCCATGTCGACGACCGCGATGTCGGCATGGGCACCGGGCGCGATCACGCCCTTGGTGCCATACAGCCCCCAGGCCCGGGCCGGCGCCACCGAACTCCAGCGGACGTAGTCCATCAGCGAGGCACGGCCGCGATTCACCTCGGTCAGCATCAGCGGCATCTGCGTCTCCACGCCCGGAAAGCCGCAGTCGCATTCCCAGATGCTCTCGCGCGTCTTTTCTTCGGGTGTGTGCGGCGCGTGGTCGGTGGCGATCATGTCCAGGGTGCCGTCCATCAGTGCATCCCACAGTGGCTGGTTGTGGCGCGGTTCGCGGATCGGCGGGTTCACGCGCATCACGCCACCGAGCTTGCGCATGTGGTCGGTGTTGAGCAGCAGGTATTGAGGGCAGGTCTCGGCCGTGACGTCGACGCCGCGGCGCTTGAACTCGCGCAGCAGGTAGAGCGAATCGGCCGCGCTGTGGTGCGCGATGTGCACGCGCGCGCCGGTCCACTCGGCCAGCGTCAGCACGCGGTTGATGGCCTCGATCTCGGCCACCGCCGGTCGGGCCGCCAGGTGTGCCATCGCGTCGATGCGGCCGGCGTCCTGCAGGCGCTTCTGGCGACGGAAGAGAATCGACGAGTTCTCCGCGTGCACCACGGTGCGGATGCCCAGCGGCGCGAGGATCTCGAAACCTTCGAGCAGCGCGCCGTCGGTCGGTGCCGGCAGGTTGCCGAAGGTGTTGCCGACGAAGGCCTTGAAGCTCGTCACCCCGGCGTCGAGCAGCGCTTCGAGCTGGTCGATGCTCTCGTCGCCCAGCAGGCCGTGGATGCCGAAGTCGCAATACGACGACTCGGCCGCCTTCAGCTTGATGCGCAGCGCCTCCACGGTGCCGGTCGGCGGGTGGGTATTGGGCATCTCGAAGACCGTGGTCACGCCGCCCATCGCGGCAGCGGCGGAGCCGGTCTTCCAGGTCTCCTTGTTCGGATAGCCGGGGTCGCGAAAGTGGACGTGGCTGTCGATGGCGCCGGGCAGCAGGTAGAGGCCGTCGGCGCGCATCTCGGTGCGCGCGGGCGGCATGGTGTCGTCGTGGCCGACGGCGACGATGTGCTCGCCGGCAATCGCCACCGAGGCTTCGATGATCTGGTCCGGCGACACCACGCGGGCGCCACGGATGACGAGGTCGACTTCTCTGGTCATGGGATGTCCTCGCGCGTTCAGAGTGCGGCCCAGCCGCCGTCGACGGGCAGGTCGACGCCGGTGATCTGGCGCGACGCCTCGCTCGCCATGAACAGGCAGGCGTTGGCGATGTCGGCGTCGGTGGAGACGCGCTTCAGAGCGTAGTCGGCGGCATGGCGCGTCATGGCTTCTTCGAGCGTGATGCCCAGCTTCTCGGCCATGTTGGCGCACACCTTCTCGCGAAAGCGCGGGCCGTCCACCATGCCGGGGGCGACGTTGTTGACGTTGATGTTGTAGGGGCCGGCTTCGAGCGCAAAGCTCTTGGTGATGCCGCGCAGGCCCCACTTCGAGGCCGAGTAGGCCAGCCGGCCGGCGCGCCCGCGCAGGCCGAAGGTGCCGCCGACGTTGACGATCTTGCCGCTGCGGCGGGCGATCATCGACGGCAGGATGGCGTGGATGGTGTTGAAGCAGCCGGTCATGTTGAGCTGCACGATCTCGTTGAACTCTTCGGTGCTGGTTTCCCAGCCGGTCTTTCCGATCGGGCCCGAGCCGCCGGCCACGTTGACCAGCACGTCCACATGGCCGAAGGCCTCGAGCGCGTGCGCGGCCAGCGCCTCGGTCTGCGCCGCCACGGTCAGGTCGCAGGGCACCACGATGGCCTGCACGCCGAGCGCACGCGCCTCGGCGGCCACGGGTTCGATGGCGGCGGTGTCCCGGCCGGCCAGCACCAGCGTGGCGCCTTCGCGTGCGAAGGCGAGCGTCACGGCGGCGCCCATGCCCTTGGCGGGGCCGGTGATGAGGGTCACCTTGTCTTTCAGTTGCAAATCCATGTCGGGGTCTCCTGTGCGGGGTCAGTGGGTGGTGGTGGCGGAAGGGCGATCGGCGCGTGCCGGCAGGAAGCTGCGGTCGAAGATCTCGCCCGGCTCGGGCGTGCGCGGCAGCGCGTTGGCTTCGACGACGATCGCGATGTCTTTCTTCAGCCGCGCGTCGTCGACGTCACCGAGGCCGATGCGCGCGATCTCGGGGTGGCTCATGTCGTTCTTCAGCGTGGCGAGCAGCTTGTCCTTCTCGACCTCGCGCTTGAGCAGGGGCTCGCGCTGGATCGCATGGTCGACGCCGGCATCCGGGTTCGCGATGACTTCCTTCACCGCGCGGTTGAGCGCCTTCACGAAGCCGGCCACGGCCTTCGGGTTCTCCTTCACGAAGCGCTTCGAGAAGAACACCGTGTTGGCATAGAGGTCCATGCCGTAGTCGCCGTAGCGGATGAAGCGCAGGTCCTTCGCCGGGTCGAGTCCCATGCCCTTGGCGCTGAAGCTGACGGTGGTGACGTAGCCGAAGCCGGCGTCGATCTGGCCGCGCGAGAGCATCTGCTCGCGCAGGTTGGGCGCCATGTTGGTGATGTTGACCTTGGCGGCGTCGATCCCGGCGATCCTGGCGAAGGCCGGGAACAGCTTGAGTGCGCCATCATTGGCCGGCCCGCCGACCGTCTTGCCTTCGAGGTCTTTGGGCGTCCTGATCGGGCTGTCGCTCTTCACCACCAGCGCGAACGGCGGCGTGTTGTAGAGCATGTAGACGCCCACCGGGGCGTCGGCGGGGCGCCGGGACGCGAGGTCGACCAGCGCATTGATGTCGCCGAAGCCGGCCTGGTAGGCGCCCGCGGCCACCTTCGGGATCGACGCGGCCGAGCCTTCGCCCTGGTCGATCGTGACGTCGAGCCCTTCTTCCTTGAAGTAGCCCTTGTCCTGCGCCAGGAAGAACCACGCCTGCGGACCTTCGTATTTCCAGTTCAGCACCACCTTGATCGGCACCTGCGCCGCGGCCGGCAGCGCGGTGAGCGCGAGCGCGAGGCCGCAGGCGGACAGCAGGGCGCGTGGGAGAGGGAATTTCATGCTCAAGACTCCTTGGTTCTGGATGAGGATGTGGAAGAAACGACTCGAAGCGCGTCGAGCAGCGACTCGGCACTCGCGACGAAGCCGTGCAGCAACTCCACGAGGTAGAGCACGCCCTTGGTCACGTAGGCCGGCGACGGCGTGCTGCAGGCGTCCTGCAGCAGCACGCAGTCGTAGCCGAGGAAGTTGGCGTCCTGCAAGGTCGAGAACACGCAGCGGTCGGTGTTGATGCCGGTGAACAGCAGCGTGGTGATGCCCTGCTGGCGCAGCAGCGTGTCGAGTTCGTTGTCCCAGAAGCCGCTCAGGCGATGCTTGTGCACGCTGATGTCGGATGGCGCCACGGACAGCTCGTCGACGACTTGCGCGCCCCAGGAGCCCTGTACCAGCGAGGGGCCATGGTCGATCGGCGAGTGCTCGGCATAGCCGACGCCATCGGCCGTGCGCTTGCCCTTGAACTGGACCGTGGGGGCGAGGTTGCGCTTGTCGGCGCGGATGCCCCAGTTGAGCCACACCACCGCGCCGCCCGCATCGCGCCAGGCCGGCAACAGCGCTTGCAGCATCGGGATCGGCTTGCGCGCGGCCTGGGTGCCCAGGCCCTTCTGCGCGAACCAGCCTTCGGCGTGGCAGAAGTCGTTCTGCATGTCGACGACCAGCAGCGCGGTGCGCGCCAGGTCGATCTCGACGGCCTGCGGCGCGGCATCGGCGATCAGCAGCGGCCGCGGCTTGCGTGCCTTGCGCACGAAGCTCACGCAGTTTTCATCCTGCAAATGCCAGGCGTTGTGCGCGGCGGGGCCGAACGATGCTCTCGCAGGAGGCAGCTTGCGCGCCAATCTGGGGCGTGGGGGACGCGAAGGGGCTTTCATGCCCGATGTCATGCACGCGACGTGCCCGGGAGTGCGCCACTGTGACGCTTTTTCGCGTTTGCTGCGTTGCCGGAACGGCAACGGTCATCGAAGGCACGAAGGTTGCAAGACGGGCCGCATGAACCATTTGCGTCTTCTGCGTTACGTCGATGAAGTAGCCCGCGCGGGCTCGATCCGCCAGGCGGCCGAGCGGCTGCACGTGGCGCCCTCCGCCGTGAACCGCCGCATCCAGGACATCGAGGACGAGCTCGGCACGCCGGTCTTCGAGCGCCTGCCGCGCGGCATGCGGCTGACGGCGGCCGGCGAGCTGTTCGTGCGCTACATCCGCGGCCGCGCCGCCGACCTGGAGCGCGTGCGCTCCGAGATCGAAGAGTTGCAAGGCCTGCGGCGCGGCAGCGTGCGCCTGGTGGCGAGCCAGGCGCTGGCGCCAAGGTTCCTGCCGGGGGTGATCGGCGACTTCCGCAAGGCGCATCCGCTGGTCGCCTTCGACGTCCACATCGGCGACCACGTGCAGGCCGCACGCGCGCTGCGCAGCTTCGAGACCGACCTGGCGCTGGTGTTCAACCTGGCGCCGGAGGCCGACATCCAGCGCGCGATCGTGGTCGAGCAGAAGCTCATGGCGATCCTGCATGCGAGGCATCCGCTCGCCGCCGGCAGCGCGTCGTCACTGCGCCTGCGCGACTGCGCCGAGTACCCGGTGGTGCTGCCGAACCGCGACACCGGGGGGCGCCAGCTGCTGGAACGCTTCCTGGCGCGCAGTTCGACCCAACTCAATGCCATGGTGGAAAGCAACAGCTTCGAGTTCTTGCGCGGCTGCCTGGATGACCGGCGGTCGATCTCGTTCCAGATGGCCATCGGCGCCGCTTGGGACGACCGCGACATCGTCGCGCGCGATATCGAGGATCGCGGGTTTCCCAGGGGCGAGATGGTGCTGGCGAGCTTGCGGGGTCGACAGCTTCCGGTGATTGCCTATGCGTTTGCGGAGTTCCTGAGGAAGAGATTGGGGAGTCTGGGAGGTGGCGAGCCGCCGGCGGCGCGCTGAACCCGTCTTGGATCGCGGCCGGCCTCGCACCGGCTCATCGAGACGCCCTCATCAGGGCGCTGTGCGGGTTCAACGCTTCGCCCTTCCACCATTGCCTTTCAGGCCCAAGCATGAAGACCGCGAAATGGAGGTGAGGCGCACCGGTCGCAGCGTTTCCGGTGGTGCCCACATAGCCGATGAGGTCGCCGCGCCGCAGTTGCATGCCCTCGTGCAGGCCGTCGGCGTATCGGTCGAGGTGCGCGTAGTAGTAGGCCAGTTGCCCGGCGGGGTCGAACTGGTAGATGGTGAGCCCGCCCGGCTTGCTGTCGAAGAGCTTGACCAGCTTGCCATCGTCCGCGGCGCGCACGGGCGTACCGAGCGGGGCCATGATGTCGAGCGCCTCGTGGCGATGGCCGGGACGGCCGTCCTCGAAGGTGTCGCGCACCGTCTCCGGGCGGATGCCGTCGACCGGGAACTGCAACGGACGGGCCGCGAGAAGCGCCGGCCCGATGTGCTCGCTGGCGGATTGCGCCAGCGCGCCGCAGCACGCGGCGAGACAGGCGCACGCCACCGCCAGTCGAACGCGAGACAGGTGCACGGAAGCCGCCCTCTCAGGCCTTGACCTCGACCGCGAAGCCGGCCTTCGCCAGCTGGGACAGGCGGGCCGCATCCCAGTTGGTCAGGTGGATGCAGCCATTGGTTTCCTCGTGGCCGACGCGATCGGGCGCCGGCGTGCCGTGGATGCCCCAGTGCGGCTTCGACAGGCCCATCCACACATTGCCGATCGGGTTGTTCGGCCCGGCAGCGACGTCGACCTTCACCGCGTCGGCCGGCGCGTTCTTGAGGATCGAAGGATCGTAGGTGAAGGTCGGGTCTTTCACTTCGTTGATGATCTTCATCCTTCCCAGGGGCAATGGGTCGAGCGGTCCGCCGATGCTGATCGGAAAGCCGGCCAGCGCCTTGCCCGTGCCGTCGAGCACGAACAGCATGTGTTCGCTCTTGTCGATCTCGATCGACTTGGCGGCCTTGACGACGCCGGTATCGGCCGCGCCGGTGATGTTGACGACCACGATCTCGTCGCCGGCCTGGAATTTCGCTGCGCGGTTCAGCTCGGCCAGGGCCTTCGGCGACATGTGGTACTTCTCCGAGAGGGCCTCGCGCAGGTTCTCGTAGCCCATCGACTTGAGCTTGGCTCGATCCGCCATCTCCTTCGGCGTCGGTGCGTAGGGACCCGCGACATCCTTGTCGGTCAGGACATGGGTGGTGAACAGCGGCGCGCTGTCGGCCTTGAGCGCGGCCCAGGTCGCAGCGTCGACCTTGCCGCTCTCGGTGAGACCGAACGACCGCTGGTAGGCCGTGACGACGCGGCGCATGTTGGCACCGTAGCCGCCGTCGATCTCGCCGGGCGAGAACCAGGCGCGGTCGAGCAGGATCTGCGCGCGCATCACGGCGGCGCCCCGCGAACCTTGCGAGAGCAACGGCGTCTCGGGGGCCGCATTGAGCCGGTCGAGTGGGGCGGGACCCGTGGCCGGGCTGGCGGCGTTCGCGCGCCACGGTACTGCGCCGGCGGCGACCATGCCGAGGCAGGCGGCGGCGAGGAGAAAGGATCGGCGCGGAGAAGTTGTCATGGGACGTGCCGGGCTACTTGTCCTTGGCAGGGGTCACCGAGACCTTGGGGACCTCGATCACCTTTTCCTCTGTCTTCACTGTCGGGACCGTGATGGTCTTCTCTTCCTTCGTCACTTTCACGTCGGGAGCCGTCACGTCGTACTTGGGAAGCGTCACGTCGCCCTCTTGCGTCTTTTCGTACTTCGGCACCGTGATGTTCCCGTCAGCCGTCTTCTTCACGTCGCACGCGGCGAGCGTCATGATCGTGCTGATGGCGATAGCGATGGATGCAATGGCTTTCATGGAGTGACCTCTGAGTTGTTTCGGTCATTCTGAAGCGCATGCATCGTGGGCCTGTAAGACCGCGCCGCGTGATCGCGGAGGCGTGTGGACTCACGCGATGTGGTCTGCACGACGGGCTACCGGGCCAGGTTCGAGCGGCAAGCCGCTGACGCGCGGATTCTCAGGCGTCGGACGCGAGCAGGAGCGCGAGCCCTCGAATCTCGTCGGGCAAGGCCACTCTCCCCAACGGGACGGCGGCAATCTGGGCTGCGCGGAATTCCGCCTCGTCGGCGCGATCAGCCGAGATGCTGGTGGAAAACGGCCCCGGCGCGATGGCATTGACGCGAATGCCGTGGCGGGCGAGTTCCAGGGCGCTGGTGCGCACCAGATGAGCAGCGCCGGCCTTGGCGGCCATGTAGGCCATTCCGATCACTGGTCGTTGAGGTCCAGCAGCGTGACGCGCGCACCGCAGGCAGCGAGCGTCTCCGCGATCGCCAGGCCCAGGCCGCTCGCCGCGCCCGTGACGATTGCCGCCTGTTCAGTTGATTCCGACGGGGGACATACGTCCGGCATGCAGTTCGTTCGCGTTCACACGCAGCGCGGCTGGGTCGTGCGGGCCTCGGACGCCACGCACTTCTACGACAACCTGGAAAGCGGCAGGCCGTTCCCCGGGGTGTACTGCGTGCCGGACGCCGTGGCGTCGTTCAAGGCGCTGCGCGCCGCGGCACCCAGTCCGGCCCACATCATTCCGGGCCACGACCCGATGGTGATGAGCCGCTATCCTGCGCCACGGCCGGAGCTCGAAGGCATCGTGGTGCGGCTGGATGTCGAGCCGTCTGCTTGACTCGAATGCCCGGTGCGGTGCGAGGCGGCCCGCCCCGGGATTCACCCCTGGCCCGACGCCACGGCCAGCACGCGTCGCGCGTCGTCGGGTGATGCCGCGTCGGCTGCCCATGCGACGAACTGGTCCGGGCGCACCAGCACCAGCTTGGCCGCGTAGCGGGCAGTTTCGTCGCCGCTGTCCGCCATCACGATCGACAGGGGCAGCGACAGCTCGACCGCCGCTTCGCGGAACGCCTCGACCGCCGAAGCCGGCCCGCCCATCACCAGGAGCGTGAATCCGGCGCCGAGCTCGTCGTAGATGTTCTTGCCGGACGCTTGCGCGGCGGGTGCCAGGTGGTGCCCCGCGCGGGCATCGAAGCGGTGGGATCCCTTCGCGCTGCTCACTCGGCCTTCGCTCCCGCATACCACGGTCGAGCCTTCGTAGTGGGGCTCGAAGGCGTGCACCTCGCCGACCGCGCCCTGGGCGCGCGCTTGCCAGGCGGCTTCGAACGCCGCTTGGTCGCGGGCCGGATCGTAGGCGTCCAGGAACTCCCGGTCGGCATCGATCGACTTGGCGATGAAGTCGCGGATCGTTGAGCCGAACACGGGGCGCCGCTCGGCGTCGTAGGAGTCCAGCAGGCGTTCGCCACCCCAGCCCTGCAGCGTCGCGGCGAGCTTCCAGCCGAGGTTTCGCGCGTCCTCCAGCCCGGAGTTCACGCCGTAGCCGCCATAGGGCGGGTGGCTGTGGGCCGCATCGCCCGCAACGAAGATGCGGCCCTCGCGATAGTTGTCGGCCAGCATGAAGCGCAGGTCCCAGAAACCGATGTGCTCGAACTCGACGTCGAACTCCGCGCCGACGGCCTCGCGAAGGTAGGCCGCGAAATCGAAGTTGTCCTTGGTGGTGCCGGGAGGCACCGGCGCGTGGAAGAACCAGGTGCTGCCCAGGTCGACGCGACCGAAGAATTTCCAGTAGCCCTTCAGCGCCGGCTGCAGCACGTTGTAGTAGGACTTGCCCGGGTAGCACTCGAGCAGCCTGTGCAATTCATGCGACTTGAAGACCAGCAGCACCATCATGCGGTCGTGGTCGGTGCGCGTCTGCGTGATGCCGGCGTGCTCCCTCACGAGCGAGCGGGCCCCATCCGAGCCGACGGCGTAGGCGGACCTCAAGACGCGCCGGCCGCTTCCTTCGCGCTCGCCGATCGTGACCGACACGCCGCTGGCGTCCTGGGTCACTGCTTCCGCGTCCCAGCCGTACAGCGTCTGAACCGAGGGAAGTTCGGCGACGCGTCGTCGCAGCACCGCCTCGGTGGCGTACTGCGGAAGCCTTTCGTTGGACGTGAAGTAGTAGGGCTTGACCAGGTCGCGCTGCAGCCAGTCGTAGCTGTGAGGCCCGAGCAGCGTGCCGTAGGCGGTCAGGCCGCCGATCCCGTAGGACGGTGGAATGGTGCGCGCAGCCCGCAGTTCCTTTTCCGCCCCCCAGAAGTGGAAGTGCTCCATCGTGCGCTGGGTGAGATTCTGGCCCTTGGGGATGGGTTGGGGCTGCGGATAGCGTTCGACGACGATGGTGCGAACGCCGCGCTGGCCCAACTCGATGGCGAGGCCCATGCCCACGGGACCTCCACCGACGATGACGACCTCGGCATCGAATTGCGCCGAGATGGCTGATTGCTTGTTCATGCTCTGCCTACTCCGCGGTGATGCCTTGGGCCTTGATCAGATCGGCCCAGCGCTTGGCGTCTGCCGCCAGCATCTGCTGAAACGCCTCGGGCGTGCTGTGGGCAGGCGTCATGCCCTGGGTCTCGAAGGCCTTGGCGATGGCCGGCTGCGCCAGGATCTCGCGCAGCTCCTTGTTCAGGCGCTCGATGTACGGACGCGGCGTGCCTGCAGGTGCCAAGACGCCGTACCACATGTCGACGTTCATGTTCCCGAGCTTGAGGACGCTGAGCGGCGGCACCTCAGGGAGCAACGGGCTCGGCTTGTCGGAGCTGATCGCAAGCGCCTTGAGCTTGCCCGCCTTCACGTGCTGCAGGGCGACATGGATCGGCAGGAACATGACGTCGATCTGGCCACCCAGCAGGTCCGTGACGGCCGGCGCGGTGCCGCGATAGCTGATGTGCGTCAGGGACACCCCGGCCCGGTTCTTGAGCAGCTCCATGGCCAGGTGGTGCGGCGTGCCCGCACCGGGCGAGCCGTAGTTCAGGGCACCCGGTTTTGCCTTGGCGCGTGCGATCAACTCCTGCAGGGAGTCGATCTTGGTGCCCGGATACGCGACCAGGAGCAGTTGACCCCAACTCGTCTGACTGACTGGCGCGAGATCGGTCACCGGATTGAATCCCAGCTTGGGATAGAGGGCCATGTTCATGACCAGCGTGTTGACGCTCACGAGCAGCGTGGTGCCGTCCGGTGTCGCGCGAACGACCTCCTGCGTGCCGATGTTGCCCGAGGCGCCGGGCCTGTTCTCGACGAAGAAGGGGCGCTTGAGGCGTTCGGTAAGGCCGGGGGCGATCTGGCGCGCGATCAGGTCGATGCCGGTGCCGGGCGTAAAGGGAACGATCAGGCGAACGGGAGCGTCCGCCGAGCCTTGGGCGCGGGCGAAGGGGGTCGCCAGCGCGGCGAGTCCGCTGAGCAGAATGCGGCGGCGGTGCCGGAATGACGGCGACGGCTGCAAAGTCCTGGAAGTGTTCACGGCGATGTCTCTTTGGGAGTTGGGTGACAATTAAAGCGGTACCTTTGACATTGATCAAACGGAATATTCTGATGAATTCGTCAACAAAATTGATCAATGTGAGCAGCCGTCAGCTGCATGCGTTCCTTGAAATAGCGCGGCTGCAGAGCTTTGCCAAGGCGGCCGAGCAGGTTCATCTCTCGCCTTCGGGCATGAGCATGCTGGTGAAGGAACTGGAAGAGCAGGTCGGCGCGCGCCTTTTCGATCGAACGACGCGGTCCGTCACCCTGACCGGCGCGGGTCGGCGGCTGCAACCCGTGGCCGAACGCATCGTCGCCGAACTGCTTGCCCTGAGCGCCGTCGTGGGTGGATCCGAGGCTGCGGTGCGTTCCCGGCTCCAGGTGGCGGCCACGCCCATGGTATCGGCCAGCCTGCTGCCGGAGGTGATTCGCGCGTTCGCCGACAGCCATCGGCAGGTGAGTGTCGACCTGGCGGACGTCGACGTGAGCGTCGTCCGCCAGCGGGTGCTGGACGGCGAGGCGGACATCGGCCTGGGGTTCTTCGTCAAACCCGCTGTCGGCCTGCTGCGCCAGCCCTTGTGCAAGTTCAGGCTGATGCGCGTCAGCCCGCCGGGAGCCGACTCGGGCGGCCTTGCTCCCAGCCAGCCTTGGAGCAGCATCGCGGGCTTGCCGCTCGTCAGCCTGCCGACCGACAACCCGATTCAAGTGGTGATCGAGAAGCACCTGGCCCGGCTGGGCCGCGCGCACGAGGAGCGGCCGCGGATGAACTTGATCGGGACCATCATCGGGATGGTTCGGGCGGGACGCGGCCACGCCATCGTTCCTTCGTTCGCAATGGAAGAGTGCTTGGGGCAGGGCCTCGGCGTGGCGATGTTGCGCGAGCCCGTGGTTCACCTCGAACTGTTCATGGTGTCGCGGCGTGGCGCGCAGCCCAAGCCTGCGGCACTTGCCTTTGCCCAGGCGCTGAAGGAGGCCGCGGCACGGTTGCCGGGCTAGAGGTCGAGCACCAGCTCGGCAGAACAGGCGCGCGAGCAACAGATCATCATGGTCTTGTTGGAAGCCTTCTCTGCCGCCGTCAGGACATCGTCTCGGTGGTCCGGCCTGCCTTCGAGAACCTTCACCTCGCACGATCCGCAAATGCCTTGCTGACACGAGTAGGGCGCATCGTGACCCGCGGCCAGGAGCGCGTCGATGATCGTCTGGTCCGCGGCGATCGGCAGCGTCGCGCCGCTGCGTGCCAGCCGAATCACGAATTCCTGGCCTCCGCTCGTGGGCTCGGCACCAAAGCGCTCGAGATGAACCTGCTCGCGCGGCAAGGACGCGGTGGCCTTCGAGAAGGTGTCGAGCATCGGTGCCGGGCCGCAGCAATAGAAGTGCGTGCCGGCGGGCTGTTGCTCGACGATGCCCGCGATCGAGAGCCGGCATCCTTCGGCCGACGAGGCGTGAATGCGAAGCCTGTCGCCCAGATCGCGGACGGCAGGCTTGAACGCCACGTCCTCCACCGTGCGCACCGCGTAGTGCAGCGTCCAGTCTCGCCCCGATGCTTCGAGGCTCCGCGCCATCGGAAGAAGCGCGGTGATGCCGATGCCGCCTGCGATCAGCACGACGCGGCCGCTCGAAGCGGCGAGTGGAAAGTTGTCGCGCGGGGCGCCGATCCGCAGCCTGCTCCCGATGCGCAGCGATTCGGCCATGAAGGCCGATCCACCGCGGCTTTCGGGATCGCGCTTGATGCCGACATGGTAGCTCCCGGTCCCGGCCTGGACCACCGAATACTGGCGCACGAGTCCGTTGGGAAGATGCACGTCCACGTGCGCGCCCGGGGGACACGGGGGCAGCTCGCCCGAGACCGCGCGCAACTCGCAGGAAACCACACCGGGTGCTTCTTCGCGCAGTGCCACGACCCTGACGTCGAACAAGGTCGACCCGGTCATTCGAAGAAGTTCCCTGCCTTGACCGAAACCCTGGATTGTTCCCGGCTCGTTCCTTCCGGGTCACCGCCCTCCTGGACGACGCGGATCTGGCGCGCGAGCAGACGGCGCAGCATCACCAGGCCCTTGTCGCTGCCGGCAAGGTGCTCGTCGCTGTGCGCCGGAATGCTGCCCTGCGTGGACTGCGCCTCGTAGTCGCCCGGAAAGCGCCGGTGCTCGTCCTCGGTCATTTCCGACCACGTCTTGCCCTCGAAAACCGCCATGCGAGAGCGTCGTGAATAGAGCGGCTCCTCGTTCTTAGGGACACGTGCCACGCCGAATGTGCGATGGTGATGGCTGTCCACCGGCACCAGCCAGGCGACCTCCCGGCCTTGACCCGGCGCCAGCTCGATCGAAGGAACGATGCGGACATTGGGAAGCAGGGTCTGGGTGATGCGCGTGAACTGCGCGTCCTTGGCCTGGCGCACCGAGCGGTACATGACGCCGTGGTCGCAGAGTTCCCACTCCACTGTCGGCATCGCAGCCATCTGCTCGCGGAACTGGACGCCGCTGAAACGCGAATGGAGGATCACCACGTGAAAGGGGTCCATCACGTTTTCGAAGTTCTGCAGCCAGCTATAGGGCGCCACCGGGTTTTCCTGCGAGACGCCGCCGCCGATGTAGAAGCTCTGATCTTCCTGCTGCAGTTCCTCGTCCGGGCCCAGGCCCTCCAGGACGTCATACGTCGGCAGGGGGGGCATCGAATCGAGCGGCCCCATGTAGGCGAACACGAGGCCGTAGCGTTCCTGCACCGGGTACCACGGTTGGCGGCACTTGTCGCGATGCTGTCCTCCGCCCGGCTCGCAGGGCTGTTCGACACACGCGCCGTCGACCGCAAACAGCCAGCCGTGGTAGCAGCAGCGAATGCCCTGGTCCTCGACCTTGCCGTAGTAGAGCGAGGTGCCGCGGTGTGCGCAGTTCTCGTGCAGCAGGCCCGGCTTGCCCTGGCCATCCCGGAACAGGATCAGGTTCTCGCCGAGGATGCGCACCCGCTTCGGGTCCGTCGTGACCTTCGACGAAACGCCCACCGGATGCCAGTAGCGGCGCATGAACTCGCCGCAAGGCGTGCCGGGTTCGACCAGCGTGAGGAATTCGTCGGACTGCCCAGGCGGCTTGCCATAGCCTCCGCCTTGCTGGCGTTTGCCGACGAAGCGAATCGGCTGGGACGTCGCACGCTCTTCTTTCATGGGGTTGCCTCGCGGAGTTGGCAGGCACCTCGATCGCGGCGCCAATTACTTGCATTATGCAAATAATTGGAGCCTGCCGCAAGACATTCCCCGCCTAGAGATCGTCGGCTTCGGGCGGCCCGGACAGTCCTGCGCTCAGGGCTTGTACCTGGGCGTCGATGCGGTCGAGCATGCTCTCGAGCAGCCTGATTTCCTGCGCCGTCAGGCCTGCGCGAATGAACTTCTCGTTGGCGATGGCGCCCTGGACGATTTCCTCGTAGACCGCGCGGCCCGCGGACGTCAGCTCCAGCCGGGCTCGCCGTCTGTCGGACGGATCGGGGTTGCGCGTGATGAGTCCGCGCTTGACCAGCAGGTCGATCGCACGCACGACCCGGAACGGATCCGATGAAGTTCGTTCTCCGAGCTCCCCGGCGGAAAGCGGCCCGAAGCGCGCGATGACAGCCAGCGACCGCCACGCGGGCATGGGCAGGTCATGGGGGGCCACGTAGCGGGCGGACATCACGGCCCCGGTGCGCGAGGCGACGAGCCCGAACCGATAGGAGATCCAATGTTCGAGGGAGAGCTTCTTCTTGCTGGCCATGGCGCGAAATGAGTGATGGGCGGCGTGCGGTGCCGGACGAGCATAGCCGTGGCGGTGCGTCGCGATGCGAAAACGGGGCCCGCGGCGTACGGGAAAGCGATAGCGACGATGTCGTCGATTCTTGTCCAGGGGCATTGTGAACGCACTTCAATACTTGCATAATGCAATTGATGTCGCGGCGCGCCGATGCGATCGATGCCGGACGAAGACGAATGACGCGGCCTTCCACAGGGTCAAGGAGACATGCGATGAAAAACAGGATGCGCCTGGCGCTGCCGCTGATTCCGCTGGTCGCAGCCTCCTGGGCACGGGCGCAGGAGGCCTGGCCCAACCGGCCGGTGCGCCTCATCGTTCCGTTTCCGCCCGGCGGATCGACCGACGCGCAGGGCCGTCTGCTGGCTCAGAAACTCTCGGACCTGTGGGGACAGCCGGTGATCGTCGACAACCGACCCGGCGCCGGTGCGGTGCTCGCCACCAACGTGGTCGCGAAGGCACCCCCCGACGGCTATACGCTGGGCATCGCAGTGTCGTCCCATGCGATCAATCCGACCTTGCGGTCGGACCTGCCCTACGACACGCTGAAGGACCTGCAGCCCGTCTCGGAGGTGGGCGTACAGCACATCATCCTGGATGCCAACCCGTCCCTTCCGGTGCGCAACCTCGCGGAACTGCTCGACCTTGCGCGTCGGCAGCCCGGCAGCCTCAGCTACGCCAGCCCGGGAAGCGGCACGGCGCACCATCTGGTGATGGAGCTGCTGAAGGCAAAGGCGGGTGTGAACATCGTCCACGTGCCCTATCGCGGGGGAGCACCGGCGCAGCAGGATGTCATGGGCGGGCAGGTGCCGTTGCTCATGGATACCTTCTACGCGAGTGCCGGCCTCATCAAGGCGGGCAAGCTCAAACCCATCGCCCTGTTCAGTCCCGAACGCCCCGCGAGCGTGCCGGATATCCCCGTGGTCGCCGAGACCGTGCCGGGCGTATCGGGCCAAAGCAGCGTCGGCGTGATCGCGCCCGCGGGAACCCCGGCGTCGATCGTGCAGAAGATCAGCGCGGACATCGCCCGTGCGGCCCGCACGCCCGAGTTCGCGCAGAAACTCCTTGAGATGGGGCTGGACCCGGTGGGCTCCACTTCTCATGAGTACGACCAGCGCATCCGCGCCGACATTCTGAAGTGGGCACCGGTGATCAGGGCATCCGGCGCCAAGGCCGACTGACTCCCGTGGTCGGCCGCACTCCAGCCTGCGCCCGCACAACCGCAACAATCAACCTTCCCAAGCCATGCTGAGCAAAGAGAACAACGCCATTCTGACGCGTACCGGACCCGAGACCCCGATGGGCAAGCTGATGCGCTCCTTCTGGACGCCGGCGATGCTCGGGCGCGAGATCCCGGCAGCGGACGAGCCGCCGGTACGACTCACCCTGCTGGGCGAGAACCTGGTGGTATTTCGCGATACCGAGGGCCGCATCGGGGTGCTCGACGAGCATTGCCCGCATCGCGCGGCCAGCCTGTTCTTCGGCCGCAATGAAGAAGGCGGTATCCGTTGCGTCTATCACGGGTGGAAGTTCTCGGTCGAAGGCCAGTGCCTCGACATGCCCACCGAAGCGCCAGGCAGCCCGATGCGTTCCAGAGTCCGCGCGGTCGCCTATCCCGCGCGTCTGGCCGGTGGAGTCCTGTGGGTGTACATGGGAGAGGGCGATGCGCCACCGCTGCCCGACTTCGAGTTTCTGGGTCTGCCGGACGATCACATCTACGCGTCGCGCTGGGAGCAGGACTGCAACTACGCCCAGGCGATGGAAGGCGAGCTGGACAGCGCGCACGTGGGCTTCCTGCACAGCCTCGTCAACAAGATCGAGGGCGACGCCCAGACGCTGACGGGCGAGTACTTCCGTGACGACAAGGCGCCGACCTGGAAGATCGTCCCGACACCGGCCGGCTTCATGGCATGCAACGGTCGTCGGACGGCGGACGGGCAGCGCTACTGGCGTTTGAACCAGTTCCTGACGCCGTTCTACACCATGATCCCGCCGCATCCCAACGATGCCCAGCTGGTCCGCATGTGGGTGCCCATGACGGACGAGCGCTGCTGGGTGATCTGCGTGACCTTCCGCCCGGAGCATCCCCTGGGTGACAAGGAGCTGGCGGCATGGCGCAACGGGGATGTCGCGCATCGGAAGGTCGTTCCGGGGACGACGGTGCCGACGGAGCGCAAGGACAACAACTACCTGATCGATCGCGATGCGCAGAAGACGCAGTCGTTCACCGGCATCGCGGGGGTTCGTGCCCAGGATGCGATGGTCTGCGAATCGGCGGGTGCCATCGTCGATCGCACGCGCGAAAACCTGGGCAGCAGCGACCGGGCCGTGGTGGCGATGCGTCGCACGCTGATCGATGCGGCCGTCGCGTGCGGCGATCGCGGCGTGCGGCCCGAGGGCTCGCTCATGCCGCATCTCTACCGTGTCCGGGCCACCCAGACGGTCTTGCCGGAAGACGCCGACCCCGAGGACTCGGATGCCCTCATGGCAACGGCCCGGCCCAATGAAGGCGCCCCCGCTCAGAACTGAGCGCCTGAACCGATTCACAGACAGTCATTCCTCAAGGAGACAAGCAATGATCCCGACCATCGTCGGGCTGGCGCGTCGCGCCCGCTCCACCTTTCAAGTGCCGAAGCTCGGCCGGCGCGCAATTTCCTCGCTGCTGATTTCGGCGTTCGCCTGCACGGGCGCTTCGACCGCGCTGGCTGCGGGGCAGGCGTACCCCCAGCAGCCGATCAGCATCATCGTGCCCTTTGCTGCCGGCGGCAGCCTAGATGCAACTGCACGCGTGCTGGGCAAGAAGCTCGACGAGATCCTCGGCCAGCCGGTGCTGGTCATCAACCGGCCCGGTGCTGGCAGTGCGGTCGGCGCACGCGCGGCTGCCACGGCCAAGCCCGACGGCTACACGCTCTTCATCGCATCCGGATCGGCATTCGGCTTCGTGCATCTGCTGGTCCGCAATCACGACTTCTACCTGAAGGACTACGCGCCCATCGCCGGCCTCGGCATCTATACGTCGCTGTTCGCGGTGAGCGAAGCCACCCCCGCGAAGTCCTTGTCCGAGCTTGTCGCCCTGGCCGACAGCAAGCCGAGCGGACTGAGCATCTGCTCCACCGGGGCCAACGGAATCAACCACCTGCAACTTGAAATGCTGAGGTTCGCCTACCAGAAGAAGAATCCCGGCAAGAAGCTCAACATCACCCATGTCCCATACAACGGCGTGGCACCGGCGTTGACCGCGATGAAGGCGGGCGATGTGGACGCGTGCGTCTTGCCCTACAGCTCCCTGGTCAAGCAGATGGACGGCGCGGGGCTCCGGGTGATCGCAGTCCAGCGCGACAAGCGATTGCCTGCGCTGCCGAACGCCGGAACCACGGGCGAGCAGGGCTATCCGGAGCTCGACGGCAACGAGCAGCTGGTGACGATCTCGGCGCCGGCCGGAACGCCGGCACCCGTGCTGCAACGTCTGGAAAAGGCCTTCCGTGATGCGATGAACGACCCCGCCGTCATGAAGAGCCTGAACGAGCTGGAAGTGCAGCCGAAGTTCGTGGGCTCGGCTGACGCGCGACAGTGGCTCGAGCAGGACGTGAAGAAGCTCAGCAACGTGATTCGCGAGGCAGGACTCGGGAGCAATCCGTGAGCGGCACCCAGCGCCTCATGCCGCGTCTCGCATGGGACGACGGGTTCGCGCTCGGCGAACAAGGAATGGATCTGGCGCACCGCGAATTCGTCGATTGCGTCGATGCGTTGCTCACATCGGATGACGAGGCCCTGGAGGCCGCACTCGCAGTCTTCGAACGACACGCTTGCACGCATTTCGCACAGGAAGAGGAAGCGATGCGAAGCTCGCGATACGACTCGGCGCGCTGTCACGTCGACGAGCATGCGGCGGTCCTGGAAAGTCTGCGTCAGGTCAAGGCCGCACTGGCGCAAGGCCGCACTGAAGTGGTCCGTGCGTTCGCCGTCGCTCTTGCCGACTGGTTCCCGGGCCATACCGAAGTGATGGACAAGGGTCTGGCCAGCTGGCTTGCCCGTCAACGCTGGGGCGGAACGCCGATGGCCGTCACGCGAGCCATAGGCGCAGCGCCCTCGCGAGTCGGAGGACCTCGGCGGCCAGTGCATGCGGAAGCTTGAGGCCGGGTCCATGGAAACACGCCCTCTGACCTACTTCGAAAAGGTCTGGAACGAACACGCCATCGCTGACCTGGGCGACGGCACCTGGCTGCTGCAGGCCGATCGGCTGCTCCTGCATGACGTGACCGGCGGCGCGATCATGCGCACGCTGGTGACCGAAGGCCATGCACCGGCCTCGCCCTCGCAAGTGTTCGGGGTGATAGATCACCTGCTCGTGACCAGGCCGCAGCCCCAGCGGCGCGATGGATGGACGCCGGTGGCCGCCCAGATGATCAGCGAGTCGCGGCATCTCTCGCAGCAACTCGGCATCGAGCTCATCGATGTGGAGGACCCTCGCCAGGGCATCACGCACGTGATCGCGCCCGAACTGGGCATCGCGCTGCCGGGCCTGATGATCGTATGCGGCGACAGCCACACCTGCACGCTCGGCGGCCTGGGGGCGATCGGCTGGGGCATCGGAACCTCCGAGGGCGTGCATGTGCTGGCCACGCAGACGATCGCCCAGACCCGACCGAAACTCATGCGCGTCAATTTCGAAGGCCGGCTGTGTCCGGGCGTCTCCGCCAAGGACATGATCCTGCGTCTGATCGGTGAGATCGGTGCTGGCGGCGGTGCGGGCTTCGCGATCGAATTCGCGGGCGAGGCCGTCCGGGCGCTGCCGGTCGAGGCACGGATGACCCTGTGCAACATGGCCGTGGAGTGCTCGGCCAAGTACGGCGTGGTGGCGCCGGACGACACCGTGTTCGACTACCTCGAGGGTCGTGCCCATGCGCCCAAGGGCGCTGCCTGGGACATGGCGGTGGCGCATTGGCGTTCGCTCGCCACCGATGCGCTCGCGCTCTTCGACCGCGAGGTGTTCATCGACGTGAACACGCTCGAGCCGCAAGTCACCTGGGGCACCAGCCCGCAGCACGTGACCCCGGTGAACTCGAGCGTGCCCGTGCCTGAAGAGGCCGGCGACGGACCGTCGCGCGCGAATGCGAAGGCGGCGCTGGCCTATCAGCAACTCATGCCGGGTACGGCGCTCGAGTCGGTGCGCATCGATGTCGCGTACATCGGTACCTGCACCAATGCACGGCTGTCCGACCTGCGGCTGGCCGCCGAGTACCTGCGGGGGCGCAGGGTCGCGTCGCACGTGACGGCGATCTGCGTGCCCGGTTCGGCCGGCGTGAAACGGGCGGCCGAGGCCGAAGGGCTCGATGCCGTCTTTCGCGAAGCCGGCTTCGAATGGCATGACGCGGGCTGCGGCATGTGCGGCAGCGGCCGCGGGCGGCTGGAGGATGTACGCGTGATCAGCACGAGCAATCGCAACTTCGAGAATCGCCAGGGCAAACGCACGCGCACGCACCTGGCCAGTCCCCTGACTGTGGCCGCATCGGCCGTTGCGGGACATATCGCCGATCCGCGCAAGGAGGCGCACACCTGATGGAAAGCCTGCAACATGTGACCGGCATCGCCGCACCGCTGATGTACGCCAACGTGGACACCGATCAGATCATTCCCACGCGCTTTCTCGCGCGCCTTTCGGAAGATGGCATTGGCGAAGGCCTGTTCGCCGAATGGGCCACATGCAGAGACGGCAGCCCGCAACCGGACTTCCTGCTGAACCAGGCGCCCTGGAACCGCGCCAGCATCCTGCTGGCCGGCCCGATGTTCGGCTGCGGATCGTCGCGAGAGGCGGCGCCGCGTGCGCTGCGTGAACGCGGCTTCCGTGCGCTGATCGCCCCCAGCTTCGGCGACATCTTCTTCAGCAATTGCTTCCGCAACGGCATCGTGCCGGTTCGCCTTCCGGCCGACACGGTGCTGGCGCTGGCCGAACACATGCGTCGCGAGCGCGGCGATGGCGGGCGCTGTGTGCTCGCGGTCGACCTCGAGCAGGGCACCGTCACCCTCCCGCTGACCGGGGAGGTCCATGCCTTCAGCGTGCCGCCGCTGCTCGGCCGGATGCTGCGCGAGGGATTGGACGAGATCGCGCTCACGCGCACCCACCAGCCGGCCATCGACCGCTACCGCCTCGCCGACCGGGAGCGCCGGCCCTGGGCCTATCCCTGAGAACACGGTGGCCCCGTCGAACGACACACAGGAGACAGCATGAAGACCCGCTACCCCTTGGCGGCCCTGATCGCGGCGCTCGCATTGCCGACGTTCGCGCAGGGCGACTTCCCGAACCACCGCATCACGATCGTGGTGTCGGCATCCACCGGCGGAGGGCTGGACGGCGTTGCTCGGCTGTTGTCCAAGCGCATGCAGGAGGCCTGGAACCAGCCTGCGATCGTCGAAAACCAGGGCGGCGCCGACGGGTTGATCGCGACGCAGCGCGTTGCGCAATCGCCGGCCGATGGCTACACGATGCTCCTGACCATTCCCTCGCTGCTGCTGCTCAAGCACAACGCGAAGGACCTTTCCTTCGATCCGGTGGGTTCGCTGGCGCCTGTCTCGGAACTTGCGCGCACGCCTTCGGCCATCTCGGTCAATGGCAAGAGCGGCATCAAGACCTTCAAGGAACTCGTGAGCTACTGCAACAGCGCACCCACGCCCTGCACGTGGGGTTCCGGGCAGCAGCTGTCCTACCTGTACGGCAAGCGCACCTTCGCGGTCAGCGGTATCAAGGACAGCGTGAACGTGCCCTACAAGGGAACCGGCCCGGTCGTCAACGACTTGCTCGGCGGCCACATCGCGATCGGCATCACCAGCATCGCGGCGCCGCTGCCACAGCATCGTTCCGGCCTGTTGCGCATCCTCGCCGTGAACGCCGAGCAGCGTTCGCCCGAAGCGCCCGATGTGCCCACCTTCCGCGAGGCGGGCCTGAACGTGCCCGCACGCGGCTCGTGGTATGGCTTGTTCGTGCCGCGCAAGACGCCGCCCGAAGTCGTGGCGCGCATCGAAACCATGCTGAAGGGGCTCGCCGCCGATCCGGAGGCCAGGCAGGTGGTGCAGGCACTCGGCGCCGAGCCTGTGTTCGGCTCCACCCGCGACTTCGCCGCCGCGGTCGAGGATGAGCAGAAATTCCTCGATGGCCTGATCAGGCAGTTCCCGCTGAATTGACCTCGAACCGGCGTCTTGCCGCCCGTCTCTTCGGCGCGGCGACCTGGCTCACGTGGCGTATGGCATCGGCGAACGCCGTCAGGACCAAGGGCCTCTCCATCCCGTCCCTCCGGAAGAAAAGGCCGAACGATGGAAGGTCGATGGAGGGCGAGACATCGAGCCTTCGCGCACCGCCCCTGGCGATCTCGTCCACCGCATGCTCCAGCCGTACCGCGCACAGCAGCGAGGCATCCTGGCGCAGCACCGTGCCGATCGTCACCGACGACATGGCCTCGATCACCGGCACGGGCGGCGTCACGCCGCTGTTGAGAAAGGCCGTCATGAAAGCCTGTCGAACCAGCGTCTCCCGGGGCGGCAGTACCCACTTTGCCGCTCGCAGCTCGGCCCATTGATAGCTTCGTGCGGCGATGCTTTCGTTCGAAGCGGAAGCCAGCACGCACAGCGCGTCCTTCAGCAGCACAGCGGGCTCCAGCAAGGGAACCATGTCGCTGGAGAGCAGTTCGGGCGTGATGGCGCCGAAGACGCAGTCCAGTTCTCCTTGCAGCAGTCGATGGATGAGCTCGTGGACGCGGCCCTCCCTCAGCTGCACCGCGACGCCGGGCATTCGCTCCCGCAGCCTGACGATGGCCGCTGGAACGGCCGCGGTCACCGACGGGGTCCCCACACGCAGAACCGCGGTGACACCGCTCTGCAATGCGTCGACGTCTTCGGTTGCGCGGGCCAGTTCGTTCAGAACCGCTCTCGCCCTGAATGCTGCACTGACGCCCAGTGCATTCGCATGGATCCCCTGGTGGCTGCGTTCGAACAGCCTGGCCCCGAAGCAGCTTTCGACCTCGCCCAGCATCTTGCTGATCGCGGGCTGGCTCAGATGCAATCGCGCCGCCGCACCGCGCATCGTGGCGGTCTCGGAGAGCGCGACAAGCAGTTCGAGGTGTCTCAGTCGCAGCGTGCGGACGAGGCGGGCGGTCTTTGTATCCATTTCGGCGGCTCCGGCTATATCGAATCGTGATCACTCCCTCACGATTATCGAATTTTCAAGAATCGCGGAAGGCGATAACGTCGCGGCCAATGAACACCAGATCCAAAGAGACCTCTGAACCCGCCGCCCCGCTGAAGAATGTGCGGGTGATCGACATGGGGCAGTACATCGCCGGGCCCGGCGCCGCCATGGTGCTGGCCGAACTGGGCGCGCAGGTGATCAAGATCGAGCCGCTGGCCGGTGACCAGGCCAGGCACATCGGCCGCTATGGCGAGTCGATGATCCGCGCCTACAGCCGCGGCAAGCAATCCATTGCGCTCAACCTGAAGAGCGATGCCGGCCGGGACATCGCGTGGCGCCTGATCGGCGAAAGCGACGTCGTCATCCAGAACCTGCGCCCGGGTGCGGTGGACGCGCTGGGCCTGGGACCGGTGGCGGTGCGCGAGCGGTTCCCCAGGGTCATCTACCTGTCGATCTCCGGGTTCGGGGACCTGGGGCCCTCGAGCGAGCGGCCCGGCTACGACATCGCCGCACAGGCGGAGAGCGGCCTGATGTCCGTCACGGGCGAGCCGGACCGACTGCCACAGAAGGTGGGCGTTCCGATCATCGACGCCGCTGCTGCGCATCTCGGTGCGCAGGCTGTGCTCGCGGCACTCTACGGCCGCGAGCGGACGGGTGCCGGCGAGACGCTGAAGACATCGCTGCTCGAGGTGGCCATGCATCTGCAGGCAACCACATGGTGCGACTATCTCGGAGGTGCGCCCGAGCCCACGCGCATCGGCGATGGCCAGCCGAACAATGCGCCGGCTGCGGAGGTCGTGCCGACGCGGGACGGGCACATCGTCCTGTCCGCCTATGCCGACGAGCACTGGACACGCTTTTGCGGAGCGATGGGGCGCGAGTCGCTCGCGACGGACCCTCGATTCCGGACGAACGCCCTTCGGGTGCAGCATCGCGCCGAGCTCCGCATGGTGCTGCGCGAATGCCTCTCGTCCTTGACCAGCGAGGAGTGCGTGGCGCTGCTGAGCCGCCACCAGATCGTGGTCGGGTCCGTCCGCAGCTACCAGCAGGTGCTGCAGAGCAAGGACGTCCAGGCCAGTGGAATCCTGGTCGATGCACATGGCCCGACGGGTCAGGGCTACCCGGCCCTGGCGCTGCCTTACCGGCTGGGCGATTCACCGCGCGCCGTGCCGTCGGCCGCGCCGGCCTGCGGCGCCGACACGGATCGGCTCCTGGGCGGACTCGGATTCACGGGCCGCGACATCGACGAATTTCGCAGCGCCGGGGTGGTGGCATGACGCCGCAGGCGCAGGCCATGACCTCGGAGGTCGCCTCCATCGCGCACGGCTGCGACGATGCCGTCGTCCAGTCGCTGCCGCTGTTCGAAATGATGCGGATGCGCGCGGCGACGACAGCGCGTCGCCATGCCGCCTTCGGCTTCGCGGCGCCGAACCCGGGCTCCACCGTGCGATGGGTCAACCAGTTCACTCATACGCACCGTCGGCTCGGGCCTGAGGACAGGGAGGTCGTGAGCCCCAACAACGACACGGTCTACAGCAATGCCTGGCTGGACCTCTCCGAGGGACCGGTCATCATCGAGACGCCCGACATGGGCGACCGCTACTGGACCCTGGGGTTGCTGGACGCATGGACGAATCCGTTCGCCTACGTGGGCCGCAGGACCACCGGCGGCAGGCCCCAGCGCACGATGGTGCACGGGCCCGGCTGGCGCGGGGCCGTCCCGGCGGACGTGACGCTGACGATTGCCGCCCCCGGCGATGACGTGTGGCTCATAGGACGCCATCTCGTGGAGGGCGACGGCGAGGATGCTGCTCGTGTTCGAGAGTCGCAATCCTTGATGCGGCTCGTTCGCCCGGATGGCAGCGACGCGGCCATGGCGGTGGACACATGGATCGACGGGCGGGATACCCGCATCCCCTCCGCGGACCTGTATCTGTCGGTCCTGGACGCTGCGCTCCGCCGCAATCCACCCCTTCCGGGAGAACACCTGGCGTGGCCTCCTGCGGCAGTCGACCTCGCAGCGTCCCTGCCGGCGGTGTACGACCGGCTGCGAACAGGCAACCACCCTCGCGATCTGGGCGGTGGGTGGGCGATCCCGGTCGTGGTGAGAACCCACTGGGGCGACGACTACCTGGCGCGCGCCCGCATCGCTCGCAACTTCATCGGCGCCCTGGGCATCGAGGAGGCGATGTATCCCACCGCGGAAGTGGACGCGCAGGGCGCGCCGCTGGACGGATCGCGGCGATATGAATTGCGGTTCGCACCGGGCAAGGGACCGAAGGTGGGCGCCTTCTGGTCACTCACGATGTACCGCCGCAGCGACTGCCTCTTCGTCGCCAATCCCATCCACCGGTATTCGATCGGCGATCGCACGCCGGGCTTGCGCCACGACGCCGACGGCAGCCTTGCGATTCGCCTGCAGGCCGAGGATCCGGGCCCAGGCGTCAATTGGCTGCCGGCGCCGAAGGATGGACCGTTCTACATCGTGCTGCGCCTCTATCAACCGCATGCCGACCACCTGGAACTGCGATTCGACTATCCGCCGGTCCGGCCGGTCTGACACTGTCGAGAAATAAAATCAACGGAGACAAGCAGGAATGACAATGAACCGCAGACAGCTTCTTGCAGCGGCGGCTGCCGGCCTCACACTGCCCTGGAGCGCATCCGGCCATGCGCAGGGATGGCCCGCACGGCCGATCCGCATGGTCTCTCCTTACGGCGCCGGGGGGTCGAACGACATCCTGACGCGCGTGCTTGGCGACTTCCTTTCACGAGGTCTTGGCCAGGGCATCGTGGTCGAGAACAAGTCCGGTGCCGGGACACGCATCGCCAACGAGTATGTGGCCAAGGCGCCGCCGGATGGCTACACGCTGCTCCATGCGGCAGCACCGATCGCGATCGGAGAAGCCCTCTACAAGGACTTGCCGTACGACGTGCACAAGAGCTTCACTTCCATCGCGAGCACGGCAATCGCGCCTCTGTTCCTGGTGGTCAATGCCGAGGCGCCGTACAAATCGCTGGCCGAGTTCATCAAGTACGCGAAGGCCGACCCCAAGGGCGTGACCTTCGGCTCGCCCGGCGCTGGCTCCGCGCCGCACCTGACGGCCGAACTTCTGTTGCGCAGTGCCGGTGCCAATGGCATCGTGGTGCAGTACCGCGGCGATGCGCCGGCCTACACCGAGCTTCTTGCGGGACGGATCGACGCCACCTTGACGGCCATCTCGACCGCGGTTCCCCACATCCAGGCCGGCAAGCTGCGGGTGCTGGGTGTCGCGACGGAAGAGCGCACGCCGCTCTACCCGCAGGCGCCGACCCTCCGGGAGCAAGGACTGCCGTCCGTGGTGGGCTATGGCTGGTACGGCATGCTCGCGCCGGCCGGAACGCCGGCGAGCATCGTCGAGCGACTGAATGCCGGGATCAATGCGGCGGTGGGCGACGTCGAGGTTCGCCGCAAGGCCGAGGCCGCGGGACTTCAGTTGCGCGGCGGCACCGCGGCCGAATTCAGTGCGTTCATTGCCAGCGAGACGCGCAAGTGGGCGCAGATCATCAAGTCCGCGAACATCACGGTCGAGTGATGCATCGCGCGGCGGTGCCCGACGCCTGCCGCACGCGCCTCACGGTGCGGCGAGCGAGACCGAGGCGTTCTCGCCACGCAGGGTCCATGGATGCGGATGCGCGCGGCGCTCCTGATGCTGCCTTCGGAACTGCGCCGGTGTCATCCCGGTCCAGCGCAGGAAGGCGCGCCTGAAGTTGGCCGAGTCCGAGAAGCCCGTGATCAGGGCGATCTGCTCGACACTGGCATCCGGCCGCTGCAGGTGCTGGGTCGCCACGCTGTGGCGGACCTGGTCGGCAATGTTCGAGAAGGAGGTGCCCTCGCGAGCGAGGCGTCGCCGCAGCGTGCGCTCGTTCATCTTGAACGTCGAGGCCATCGCCTTCATCCCGGCCCCCGGATCAGGCAGCAGGCGCAGGGCCTGGTAGACCTTTCCCGCGAAGCCGGGAGATTCCTCGACCTCCGCCAGCAGGCCCTCGCAGGCCGACTGGAGCACGGCGGCGGTGAAGGCGTTGGCCAGCCGCGGACGCATTGACAGCAGCTCGCCGCCGAAGTGAAGCTCGTTGCGATGCCAGCCGAATATGCAGGGGCACTGCAGCTGCTCGGCGTACATCGCCCGATGTGCCGGCGCGGGATACGCGAAGCGCGCCAAGGTGGGCCGGACTTCGGGCCCCAGCAGGTCGTGCAGCTGGGTGACGAGCTGGGCGAACTGCTGCTCGAGCACGAAGATGCGCAGGCCGTCGGGCAGCTCGCGGTCGCCGCCGTCGCCAAGCACCCAGAGTGCATCACCCCCGTCGGTGCGGGCCTCCAGGGCGAGGGCGTTGGCCACCAGCCCCTGGTAGGTCTCGGCCCGGCGAAAGTAGTCGTCCACCGATTCACAGGACAGCAGCATCAGGCCGTAGGTGCCATGGTCGGGCAGGTGCAGGCCGCGACCCAGTTCGAACGACAGGCCCGGGACGGCCCGGAGCTCCAGTGCGTTGCGCCAGACCGCGAGGTGCTGCAGGACCGAGGTGCGGCAAGCGACGTCGTCCAGCGCCGCAGCGTCCAGCCCGGTGCCGGCCAGTACCGCGCCTGCCGGCACGTCCTTTCGCTGGAGCAGCCGGACCAGGGCGGTGATTTGGTAAGGAGGGTAGTGCCGCCCCCAGGGGGGCGTTATCCGTTGTGACATGCGTCGGACTCGCCAGGGCCATCGATCCTGGCTGCAGTCTCCGGCGCGGCGTGCGCCGCGCCTATGTCGTCATGTCACATAGATCGGGGCGCGACGATGTGAGCACACCGAGGGCCCCGCCAGATCAGAACGTTGCGCAAGTGAAGGATTCGGCGGCGTTCACGTCGCCCGTGCCCTTGTATTTGGGCCACGCGGGGTAGTCGCACAGCGGCCGCTTGCGGCCCGGCACCCCTGCCGTGTCGGTGGTCACCTGCGCCTTGGGCGCGGTGCCGTTCTCTGCCCATTGCTCCAGCGCCGTCAGCGAGTCCCAGGTCGCGTTGAACACGGTGCTGACCGCATGGCCGTAGCCCGCGACTTCGTAGTAGCGCGCGAAGCCGTCGACGTAGTTCGGTCCCAACTGCGCCTGCAGGCGCTGGTAGAACTGCTCGGTGGCGCGGGTGCTCACCAGCACGTCCGACAGGCCGTGCGCGAGCAGCAGCTTCCCGCCCCGTGCCGCGAACGCCGACAGGTCGCTGCTGACGTCGAGCATCGTGCTCAATTCGCTGAGGCGGGCGCCCCAAGGTCCCGGGTTCTCGGGATCGAGGGACAGGGAGTCGAACTGGAGGTCGCGCGTGACGCCGTACTTGATCGTCTGGTCGAGTTGCTTGGTGATGTAGGGCGCGCCGGCCGGCACGGGCATCGCCGGCTGCTCGGTGCCGAAGTTCAGGAAGGTCACGGTCGGCTGCAGCGGCGAGGGGTTGCTGGTGATGCCCAGGTCGGCACCCCAGACGTTGTAGCCCGGGTACCCGGTGGAGCCGCTGGCGAGGAAGAAGTTGAAACTGGTCGCGGTGTTGATGGTCTTGAGCGCGGCGATCTGCGCGTCCGAAAGGCAGGTGTCGCCTGTATCGGCACCGTTGGCACAACGCAGCGGCGCGCCGTTCACCGTGGCCACCGAGGGATCGAAGGTGCTGTTGCACCGCAGCTGGTTGCTGACCAGGCCGTCGGCGACGCCGTCCAGCGTGTCGCAGGCCTCCAGCACCGCCTGGCGCAAGAGCGCCCGCTTGGGCGTGTTCGGGTAGGCGCCCGGCTGGGCCAGGGCGCGGCTCATGCGGTGGCCGCCGAGCATTGCCGAGAGCTGGTTCCATGCCGGGTACCAGGCAATGATGCCGTCCCAGTCTTGCGGCCAGCGCTGCGCCACGGACACGGCCTCGCGGCCGCCGGTCGAGCCGCCGGCGAAGTACGACTTCACTGGCGCGCCGGCCGCATAGCGGGCCTGGATGAGATAGACGGCGGCATCGCGCGTCTTCTTGAGCGCGTGGCCGCCGAAGTTGCGGAAGGCCTCGTCGTTGAGCTGGAACTGCCCGTCCAGCGAACCGGCGGCGTTGGCCTGGTGGCCGGAGTCGCTGGCGAAGGTGGCGTAGCCGCGGCCGAGGGGCGCAGGCTGGTCGGCCGGACCCGCGGGCACGTTGCCTGCCACGTTGGGGAGCGTGCCGTCGAAGCCGCCGCCGCCGAACATGACCACCTTCTTGTTCCAGGCGGTGGGCAGCGCCAGGCGGAAGTTGATGCTGGGCGCGTTGGGGTCCACCGGCGCGATGCTGCCGAGCACATTGCAGTACTCCGGCAGCGCCGTGGCGCCGGTGCCGGTTGCCGCGGTGACGGTCGCCGCGGTCACCTTGCCGCCGGTGGTGGGCAGCCCGATGGCCGAGGCGGGAATCGCCATGCCGACCAGGTCAGCACATGCCTTGGGCGTGGGCACGGCGGGCGGCGAGGCCGGAGGGGAGGCGGGCGTGGCCGCTACGGGGGTCGAGGTGGGCGCGGCCAGCAAGCCCGTACCGCCGCTGCCTCCGCCGCCGCAGGCCGAAAGCGTCACGGCGCTCAGGCAGCCGAGCAGGAACAGATGTCGTTGTTTCACTGGAGTCTCCATGTTTCTTTGGATGGGGCGCCGTGGTCGGTGACCACACCCAGCGCCTTGGCGGCCGATGTTGATGCGCGGCGTGGCGGCCCGAAAGGTCGTGCGCGGAACGCCAGGAGTCATTTGCGGACAGCGCGGGAAAGCCCCAGGTCGGGTTTTCGAGGGGCGTGCACGCACCATCGGGGCGGCGTCTCGCGCTCCCCATCGACCGGCGAGTCGATGACATCGAGGGGGCTGCAAATGTGTGCGTGCGACACATAGGGCGTACCGCGCGGTTTGCGGAGACTTCCCTCGCATTACCACTGAAGGAGACAAAACCCATGACGGTCGTTCGCCAACTTGTCCGTGCCGCGCTGCCGGCTTCCCTGTTGCTCGCCGCGGTGGCCCAAGCCGCGCCGGTGAAGATCGGGATGGTCGAGACGCTTTCCGGTCCGCAGGCCTCTTCGGGCCAGGCCTACCGCGCAGGCGTGCGCTATGCCATCGACAAGTTCAACGCCTCTGGCGGCTGGAACGGCGAGCCGGTGCAACTGATCGAGTACGACAACCAGGGCGGCCCGGCCGGCGCGTCCGAGAAGCTGAAGGCGGCGGTCGCCGACGGCGTGCAGATCATCGTGCAGGGTTCGTCGTCCGCGATCGGTGGCCAGATCACCGAGGACGTGCGCAAGTACAACCTGCGCAACCCCGGCAAGGAGGTGGTCTACATCAACGTCGGTGCCGAGGCGCTCGAACTCACCGGCGACAAGTGCAATTTCTATCACTTCCGCTTCGCGGGCAACGCCCAGATCCGTGCCAAGGCCCTGGTGCAGGCGATGAAGGAAGCCAAGGCGCTGGGCACCAAGGTCTATTCCATCAACCAGAACTATTCCTGGGGCCAGGACATGGAGCAGGCCATCGTCGACAACGCGGGCGCCGGAGGCTACCAGTTGGTGGAGAAGACGCTGCACGATGTCAACAAGATCCAGGACTTCGCGCCCTACGTGTCCAAGATCAGCGCCTCCGGCGCCGAGACCGTGATCACCGGCAACTGGTCGAACGACTTGCTGCTGATGATGAAGGCAGCCAAGGCCTCCGGCCTCAAGGCGCGCTTCGGCACGGTCTACCTCGACCAGCCCGGCAACGTCAGCAACGCGGGAGATCTGGCGATCGGCAACTTCGTGGTCCATGCCTTCAATGCGGAAGCCGCCGGCGCGGCTGGCGAGCGCTTCGTGGCCGACTACACCGCGAAGATCGGTCACGCGCCGGTGTTCGTCGAGCCGCAGACGGTGTTCGGCCTCGACATGGTGACCGATGCGCTCAAGCGCACCAAGCCCGTCGGCGGTGCGCTCGACGTCAACGCCTTCGCCAAGGCGCTGGAAGCCGGCAAGTTCATGACGCCCATGGGCGAAATGAGCATGCGCGCGGCCGACCACCAGGTGCAGATGCCGCTGGTGGTGTCGGTGGTGTCCAAGGACGCGAAGTACAAGGCCGACGGAACCGACATGGGATTCAAGCCGGTGAAGGTGTTCAGCGCCGAAGCGATCTCGGTGCCTGCACAGGCAAGCTGCAAGATGCAGCGTCCGGGCTGAGTCAGGTACCCTTGGCACCCAACGGAGAACCATCCATGTCCTCATCTCTCGAAGGCCAGCTCGCCTGGATCACCGGTGGTGGCAGCGGCATCGGCCTTGCCGGTGCCATCGAACTGGCACGTGCGGGCTGCCGTGTCGTGATATCGGGTCGCGACCCAGCCAAGCTGGAGGCCGCCCTGGCCACGGCGCGGCGCGACGGCGTCGATGCCGATGCCGTCAGCGCGATGCCGATGGACGTCGCCGACAGGGAATCGGTCCGGCGCGTGGCCCAGGCTGTCCACGCGGCGCACGGCCCGGTGAGCATCCTGGTCAACAGTGCCGGCATCAACTTTCCCAAGCGCTACTGGGGCGACACGGACGGCGAGACCTTTGACAAGGTGATGGCCGTCAATCTCCATGGCGCGACCTATTGCACGCTGGCGGTCATCCACGGCATGCGCTCGCTCGGGCGTGGCACGGTGATCAACGTCGCCTCGTTCGTCGGCTGGCACCTGACGCACCTGACGGGCCCGGCCTATACCGCGAGCAAGGCCGGCATGATCGCGCTCAGCCATTCGTTCAACATCGAAGAGGGCGTCAATGGCTTGCGCGCCACGGCCCTGTGCCCGGGCGAAGTGGCTACGCCGATCCTCAAGTCGCGCCCCGTGGCGCCGAGCGACGAGGACATGGCGCGCATGCTGCAGGAAGAGGACCTGGGGCGCACCATCCGCTTCATCGCCGAATTGCCGCCGCATGTCTGCGTGAACGAGTTGGTGATCTCACCGGTGTTCAACCGGCTCTACCTCGGGGGGAAGGAGTTCGGGCGGCGCTAGGGCATGTCGGCTGCGGGCGGGGCTTCAGGCTGGCGCATCAGGCTCCACAGGCGCAGCGCCATGTGGATCTCCAGCGCCCGCGCGGCGTTGCCCCAATGTCCCAGCATGTCCTCGATGGTGGCGAGCCGTTGACGCACCGTGTTCACGTGGATGCCCAGGCGCTGCGCAGTGGTCTTGGCGTTCTGGTTGCCGTCGAAGTAGTGCAGCAGCGTCGACGCCAGCTGGGCGTTCTTCTTGCGGTCGTGCGAGATCAGGGGGCCGATGGTTGCTTCGAGAAAATGGGACAGGCTCGCCTGGTCGTGCGTCTCGAACAGCGCCGAGTAGAGCGCCAACTCGTTCTGGCCGATCACCTGGCCCTGGATGCCCAGCCGTCCCAGCACGCCCAGGGCGCGCCTGAGCGTGGCATAGAGCTGGGGGAGCTCGGCCGGCGACGCTGCCGGCCGGGAGAGCACACCGCGATGCATCGCGCCCGCATTGCGGCGCGCCCAGGCCGAAAATTCCTGTCGCAGGTCAAGGGCCCGCGGTGCGCCGCAGACGATGACCAGCATGCCGTCGATCTCGTCGATCAGCGTCCGCTCCATCGACGCCATGGAGCGGAAATACCGCGCCGCGTAGCCGGCACCGGGGCCCTCCATCTCGACGAGCAGGAGGGTCAGCGGCTGTGACAGATCGAGACCCAGGCGTTCGGCGCGGTTGACCAGCACGGCCCATTCGTCCTGTCGCGGCGACACCAGCGTGCGCAGCAGCGCCGAGACATTGCGGCTCTTGGCGGCTTCCATCCGTTCCTGCGACAGCAGCACGATGCCGATCACGCTGGAGCTGCGCTCGAAGGTACGCACCGCCACCTCTTCGAGTGCGCCTCGATGGAAGAGCGCGATCGAACCCAGCATGTCGTCGCCGCCGATGACCGGCATCACGCGGCAGCATTCACCGTCCACCTCGAAGGCCTGGACGGAACGGCCCGCCTGGCGGCTCAACCGCAAGGCGTGCGCCAGCTCTGCGCTGCGCCCGCCGTGCGGCTCGTAGCCTTGTGCACCGAGGCCTGCATAACTTGTCGCGGCACCCTGGCTGATCACCTGCGCCGCCTCGTCCAGCACCACCAGGCTGCCACCGAGCAGTTGCGCCACCGATTGACACAGCGTGGACAGCGATGCGCCGCGGGCCAGCAGCGAGGTCATCTGCTCGTGTGCGTCCGCGGCGGCCTGGATGCCGCGCAGGTGCCGCTCCAGTTCGGCGCGGGTCGCATCGGCCTTGTCCAGCGCTGCGCGCACCGCCTCGAAGTCGCGTGCGTTTTTCAGCGCGACCGCACCGTGGGTGGCCAGCGTGCAGAGGATCGACAGGCTCTGCGTGGTGTGGACGCGATGGTAGCGGTCGGCCACGAACAGCAGGCCGATGACCCCGCCCTCCCAGATCAGCGGCACGCCGACGAGGGCGGCGATGCCGTCCTCCCGGAATATCTCGTCCAGACCGGCATCATGCGTGAAGCGCGTGTCGTGCAGGTAGTCCGCCGTGGTGAAGGGCAAGTGCGTGGACATGACCACGCCTGCGACGCCGCGATCGCGCAGCGTCACCATGTCGGACACCCGCGGCGAGATGGCGCCCTGCGCCACCAGCACGCGGAATTCGTCGCGCGCGGGATCGTGCACCGACAGCCACGCCAGGTCCGAGCCGAGCAGCTTTCGCGCGCGCGCCACGATGGCGCCGAGGAGGCTGGTGAGGTCGAGCCGGCTCGAGAGTTCCTGCGCCGACTCGATCACGGCCGACATGCCACTTTCGCGTTGCTGGAGCAGTTCGAGGCGGTTGCGCACGGCCATCGCCATGCGCACCGCCTCGACCAGGTTGGACTTGCCAGGCCGGCTGGCGGGCAATGCATCGACCTCGGCCATGCATTGCGCGAATTCGTCGCTGGGCGTCCCCTGGTGCAGCAGGCGAACGAGCTGCAAGGCGATCTGCTCGCCGGTCTCCTCTTCATTGGTTCTCATCGTGCTGTCTCGAGTTCTCGTGCCGACGGGGACATGCGGTCCCCGTGACGAGGCTAACAGACGCAGTCGCCGCTTGCACGAGGGACGATGACATCGAAGCCGGGGAAAAAGTGTGCGCCCGACACATAGGGCGAGGCGTGCGCCACGTAGAGACTCAGTCAGACGACGCGGCGCCATGGGTGGCGGCGCGCAAGTGTGGAGGACCCCCAATGCCGCTGTACGAATCCCTTCGACCCCTGCCGGAACTGCGCGTGCTGGTGACCGCCGGTGCCAGCGGCATCGGCGCCTGCATCGCGCGTGCCTTTCACGAGGCCGGGTCGCGGGTGCACGTGTGCGACATCGATCGCGCGGCATTGGATCGGCTGGTGACCGAGACGCCCGGAATCACGGGCAGCATGGCCGACGTGTCGGTAGCCGCCGATGTCGACCTGGTGTTCGACGACGTGCGCGGCTGCCTGGGTGGCCTGGACGTGCTGATCAACAACGCGGGCATCGCCGGGCCGACCGGACCCATCGAGAGCTTCGACGCAAGCGGCTGGGAGCGCACCGTGTCGGTCAACCTCAACAGCCAGTTCTATTTCGCCCGCCGCGCCGTGCCGCTGCTGAAGGAATCGACTGCCGATCCCGTGTTGATCGCGATGAGTTCGGTGGCGGGTCGCCTGGGCTATGCCTTCCGCACGCCGTACGCATCCACCAAGTGGGCCATCGTGGGCCTGACCAAGTCGCTTGCCATGGAGCTCGGTCCGCAGGGCATTCGCGTCAACGCGATCCTCCCCGGGGTCGTGGAGGGCGAACGCATGGACGGCGTCATCGCTTCGCGCGCGGCTGCGCTGGGCCAGGGCGTCGAGCAGATGCGCGAGGAGTACCTGCGCAAGATCTCGCTGCGGCGCATGGTCAGCGCGAGCGACGTGGCCGCGATGGCGCTCTTCCTGTGCTCGCCGGCGGCGCGCAATCTCAGCGGCCAGGCCATCAGCGTCGACGGCAACCTCGAGTATCTCTGAGCCATGGACTGGATCATCTTCTCGCTCCTCAACGGCGTGATCCACGGATTGCTGCTGTTCATGGTCTCGGCCGGGCTCACGCTGATCTTCGGGATGATGGGCGTGCTCAACTTCGCCCACGCCTCGTTCTACATGCTGGGCGCCTACTTCGCCTACACGATGCAGGGCATCGTCGGCTTCGCGCCGGCGGTCGTGCTGGCCACGCTGCTGGCGGGTGCGGTGGGCGCGATGGTGGAGCGCTGGTTCCTGCGCCGCGTGCATCGCTACGGCCACGCGCACGAACTGCTGCTGACCTTCGGTCTTTCATTCATCATCGCCGAGACCATCAAGCTGTTTTTCGGCAACTATCCGGTGGACTATCGCATTCCGCCCGCACTCGACACCGCGGCCTTCGTGATCGGCAGCCAGCAGTACCCGATATACCGCTTGTTGATGGGGGGCGTGGCGCTGGCGATGTTCGCCGCGATCTACTTGCTGCTGACCCGCACGCGGGTGGGCATCGTCGTGCGCTCGGCAATCTACAAGCCGCGCATGGTCGAGGCGCTGGGCCACAACGTGCAGCTGGTCTTCATGGGCGTGTTCGGCGTCGGCGCCGCGCTGGCGGGCCTGGCGGGTGCCATCGCGGGCGCGTTCTACACCACCAATCCGAACATGGCGCTCGAAGTGGGGGTCATGGTGTTCGTGGTGGTGGTGGTGGGTGGGCTCGGCTCTCTGGGCGGCGCGATGCTCGCCTCGCTGCTCATCGGTGTGCTGACCTCATTGGCAGTCGGCGTCGACCGCAGCCTGGCCGACGCGCTGGCCCTGGTGGGTGCGGGCGAGTGGGCCCGCAGCGCGGGTGGCCTGCTCACGCTCAAGCTGTCGAGTCTCGCGGCCTCGCTGCCTTTTGCCCTGATGCTGCTCGTGCTGCTGCTGCGCCCCTCCGGCCTGATGGGCGAGAAGGCCTGATGACGATGCGTACCCCGCTCCTGCCTGCGCTCGCCGCCGTGGCCGTGCTCGGCGCGCTTCCGGTCCTGCTGCCGGCCGGCCTGCTCAACGCCTCGATCCAGGCGCTGATCGCTGCTCTCTTCGCCTGTGCCTACAGCCTGCTTGCCGGACGCGCCGGCATGCTCTCCTTCGGCCACGCGGCCTATTTCGGCGTCGGCGCCTTCGCCACGGTGCACGCCATGAACGCGCTCGGCGGCACCGGCCTGTTGCCGACGCCCCTGATGCCGCTGGTCGGGGCGCTCGGCGGCCTGGGCTTTGGCCTGATCGCGGGTTGGTTCGCCACCCAGCGCAGCGGCACGGCGTTCGCGATGATCACGCTGGCGATCGCCGAACTGCTGCACGCGCTGGCGCCGCAGCTCAAGGGCTGGTTCGGCGGTGAATCGGGCATCTCGACCATGCGCATGCCGGCCTGGGGTCTGAGCTTCGGTTCGACCACGCAGGTGTACTACCTGACGCTGGCCTGGGTGCTGGTTTCGCTCGCCCTGCTGTACTTCCACACGCGCACGCCGCTGGGCCGACTCACCCTGGCTCTGCGCGAAAACGAGCATCGGCTGCGCTTCCTCGGCTACGACGTGCATGGACTGAGCGTGTCGGCCTTCGCCGTCTCGTCGATGTTCTCCGGCATCGCCGGCGGCCTGCAGGTATTGGGCAACGAGTCGGCCAACTACGTCGTCTTCGACGCCGGCGTGTCGGCGACCGTGGTGCTCAACAGCTATATCGGCGGCGTCGGCAGCTTCCTCGGCCCGGCGCTGGGCGCTGCGCTGATGAGCTTCTTCGGCTACGCGGTGTCCGACACCACGCCGTCCTGGCTGCTCTACCAGGGCGTCCTGTTCGTGCTGGTGATGATGTTCATGCCCGAGGGGCTGACCGGGCTGGCGACCGCGACGCTGCGGCTGCTCGGGCGCCACGGCGTCATGGCGGTACTGCCGCTGGCCTTGAGCGCGGTGGTCGCCGGACTGCTGCTGGCGGGCGGGGCCGTCTTCCTGGTGGAGATGCTGCAGCGGCTCTGCTCACAGGACTATCGCTCGCTCGCGCGCATGAGCGGGACTGCGCCGCCGGTGCAGCTCTTCGGTCGCGCCTGGTCGGCCGCTGCGGTGGGCACCTGGATCGTGCCGGCGGGCCTGCTGGCTGCGGGGGCGCTGATGGCCGGCGTGGCGCAACGCTGCCGTCGCGGGCTGGCGCTCGCGGCTTCGCCCGAAGTCCCGGAGCGCGCGGCAGACCTGAGTGAACGAGCCTTGCCATGAACGATTCCATTCTTTCGCTTCGCGGTCTGCGCAAGTCCTTCGGCGCCACCGAGATCATCCGGGGCGTGGACCTCGAACTTCGCCCCGGCGAGCGGCGCGCGCTGATCGGTCCCAATGGCGCCGGCAAATCGACCCTGTTCCACCTGGTCTCGGGCAACCTCGCTCCAACTTCGGGCGAGGTGATCTTCGACGGCCAGCGCATCACCGGCTGGGCGCCACAGCGCATCAACCGCCTCGGGCTGGCGCGCTCCTTCCAGATCACCAACATCTTCCCCAAGCTCACGGTGTTCGAGAACATCAGGCTGGCGCTGATGCGTCATCACGAGCGGCAATACACCTTCTGGCGCGTCATCGACCGCCTGGCCGGATTGCGCGCGGCCACGGAGACGCTGCTCGAAAAAGTGCGGCTGCAGGCCCAGGCGCAGACGCTGGCTGGCGAGATGTCCTACTCCGAGCAGCGCTCGCTGGAGCTGGCGATGACGCTGGCGTCCGACCCCAAGGCGATCCTGCTGGACGAGCCCATGGCCGGCATGTCCAGCGAAGAGACCCACTACACGATGGAACTGATCCGCGAAGTGACGGCCGGGCGCGCCCTGCTGATCGTGGAGCACGACATGGACGTCGTGTTCGCCCTGGCCGACCGGATCAGCGTCCTGGTCTACGGCGAGGTCGTTGCCACCGGCACGCCGGATCAGATCCGCAACCACCAGGGCGTGCGCGAAGCCTACCTGGGCGAAGAGGTCGCGGCATGAATGCACCGACCCCTGCGCTCCTGCGCGTCGACGACCTGCAGGCCCACTATGGCAAGAGCCATATCCTGCGCGGCGTCAGCTTCGGGCTCGCGCGCGGCGAGGTGCTGAGCCTGCTCGGGCGCAACGGCTCTGGCCGCTCGACCGCGCTCAAGGCCATCATGGGCCTGGTGCCGCCAAGTTCGGGCCGCGTGTGGCTCGAAGGCCGGGAACTGGCCGGCGCCAAGCCACATGCGATCTGCCGATCCGGCCTGGCCTATGTGCCGGAAGAGCGCGAGGTGTTCGCCAACCTCACGGTGGACGAGAACCTTCGAATGGGCGAGCAGACGCCGGTGCAGGGTGCTCGGCGCTGGACGGTGCCGCAGATGTTCGAGTACTTCCCCCGTCTGAAGGAGCGCCGGAACACGAAGGCCGGCAGCCTCTCGGGCGGCGAGCAGCAGATGCTCACCATCTGCCGTTCGCTGCTCGGCAACCCGCTGGCCATCCTGATCGACGAGCCGACCGAAGGCCTTGCGCCCAAGATCGTGGCGCAGGTGGGCGAGTGCATCCAGGACATGCGGCGCCAGGGCGTGTCGGTGGTGCTCGTCGAACAAAAGCTGGCGATTGCGCTGAAGGTGTCGTCGAGGGTGTGCGTCATGGGGCACGGCCGCATCGTCTTCGAGGGCTCGCCCGCACAGTTGGAGGCCGACCGGGGACTGCTGTCCCAGTGGTTGGCGGTTTGATGAACAGGAGCAAATCAATGGCCCAAGGCCAAGAGAAAGTCATCATCACCTGCGCCGTCACAGGCTCGGTGCACACGCCGACGATGTCGCCCTACCTGGCGCTGACGCCGGAGCAGATCGCCACCCAGGCGATCGAGGCCGCCGAGGCCGGCGCGGCAATCCTTCATCTGCATGCGCGCGACCCTCTGGACGGCCGTCCGACTGCCGATCCGCGCGTGTTCGACCAGTTCGTGCCCCGGATCAAGGCCAGCACCGATGCCGTCATCAACATCACCACCGGTGGCAGCACACGGATGACGCTGGAGGAGCGCCTGGCCTATCCGCTGCAGGAGAAGCCCGAGATGTGCTCGCTCAACATGGGCTCGATGAACTTCTCGGTGCATCCGCTGGCGCGCAAGTACAGCCAGTGGCAGCACGATTGGGAGAAGCCTTACGTGGAGGGCATGGAAGACCTGATCTTCCGCAACACCTTCCGCGACATCAAGCACATTCTCCAGGTGCTGGGCAAGGAGTGCGGCACGCGCTTCGAGTTCGAGTGCTACGACCTGGGCCACCTCTACAGCCTCGCGCATTTCGTCGACGAAGGCCTGATCGAGGGGCCGCTGTTCATCCAGGGCGTCCTGGGCATCCTGGGCGGACTCGGCGCCGACCCCGAGAACCTGGTCACGCTCAAGAGCACCGCCGACCGCCTGTTCGGGCGAGGCGGCTACCGCTTCTCGGTGCTCGGAGCGGGTAGGCACCAGATGCCGCTGCTGACCATGGGCGCGGTGCTCGGCGGCAACGTGCGTGTGGGGCTGGAAGACAGCCTGTACCTGGGAAAGGGTCAGCTTGCACGGAATTGCGCCGAGCAGGTACGCAAGATTCGACGCATCCTGGACGAGTTGTCGCTCGAAGTGGCGACGCCGGAAGAAGCCCGCGCCATGCTGGGCGTCAAGGGCCGCGCCGCGGCGGCATCCTGAACACTGAAGTTGGAGAAGACGTGATGAAGAAACTCTTGTCGGGCCGGGTGGCCATCGTCACCGGCGGGGGAGGCGGACTGGGCCGTACCCATGCGCTCGAGCTGTCGCGCCACGGTGCGCGCGTCGTGGTCAACGACCTGGCCCACGAGCGCAACGCCGCGGCGGCGAGTGCGGTCGTGGACGAAATCCTTCGGGCAGGCGGCGATGCCATCGCGCTCACGGGCGACGTGACGCGCCCCGACGAGATGGAGGCCATGGCGGCGCATGCCGTCGAGCGGTGGGGACGCATCGACATACTCGTCAACAACGCCGGCATCCTGCGAGACCGCACCTTTTCCAAGATGTCGCTCGAGGACTTTCGCCTGGTGATGGACGTGCACGTGATGGGCGCCGTGCACTGCACCAAGGCGGTGTGGGCGCGGATGCAGGAGCAGCAGTACGGCCGCATCGTGATGACGACTTCGTCCTCCGGCTTGTACGGCAACTTCGGCCAGTCCAACTATGGCGCGGCCAAGATGGCGCTGGTGGGCCTGATGCAGACCCTGGCCCTGGAAGGCGAGCGCCGCAACATCCGCGTGAACTGCCTGGCGCCCAGCGCCGCCACCGCCATGACCGAGGCCATCCTGCCGCCCGAGGCACTGGCGCGCCTGACGCCCGAGGAGGTGAGCCCGGGGCTGGTGGCCCTGGTGGGCGATGATGCACCGACGCGCATGATCCTGTTGGCCGGGGCGGGCAGTTTCGAGTGCGCGCACATCACGATGACCCAGGGCGTGCACTTGGCCGACCGAGCGCGCGCCGGAGAGGCGCTGTGCGACCAGTTGCAGGCAGTCAGCTCGCGCGCGGGGGAGGTGGTGCCGGCGACGGGCTGGCAACAGTACGAGCTCGAAGTGGCAAAGGCCTCGGCGACCCAGGGTCGATCCGCCGGGGCCGTGGCGTCCGAAGTTTCTGCACACTTCGTCGCGTCCGGTGAAGGTCGACTTTCCGGCGCTACGCGAAGTTTCTGACCTTCCCCGCGACGAACTCGTCCCTGGCGAAGCCAGCTTGGCGGCCTTCGGACTCATCTGCTGGATCTTCCCGTAGCATTCGCTCCAGA
Organism: Variovorax sp. J31P207; assembly: GCF_030316965.1. Lineage (NCBI taxonomy): Bacteria > Pseudomonadati > Pseudomonadota > Betaproteobacteria > Burkholderiales > Comamonadaceae > Variovorax > Variovorax sp. J31P207. Next base: position 389,606 of record NZ_JASZYN010000002.1, on the reverse strand, counting down.
GCATGGTGAGAGTTCTCCGCTTGCCGGCTGGAGCCATTGACGTGCCCGATGGCGTCCCTCGGGGACGCTGCGATCAGGCAGCACGGCGGCAACATTTGCGGCAAGTATCGCCATGCCACTGGAGGCCCGTGGGATGCCCATTGAAGCGCAAAGGGAAGAAGGTGTGTTCGTGCGTGGCGAGCGCCGATTGAGCGTGTCGGCGTACATCGGCCTGGTCGCTTCCTGCCAGTCTGCCCTGAACCTCGGGATGGCTCGTCTCAGCCCGGCGAGCCAGGTGGCGATCTGGAGTTCCCTGCAGCCCGATGCGCTCCTGCCCTCCAGTGGGAGACGCACGTTGTGGGCGTTGCGGCGAGGCGTATTGGACGACCTGGCGCCCCTGGCCCAGAGCATGCTGCCAGCCGAACGGCAGTGGGTCCCCACGAAAGACGAGCAACTGGCCTTTCGCGCCGTGCTCGAGGCCCTCGCGACCGGCCGGCAGACGCAAGGCGAGATCAGCGGTTTCTGCAACCTGATCCATGCCTGGCCGACGGTGTTGGGCGTGTCGGAGTACCTCAAGGGAGAACTGGCGGCCGCTGTCCGCCTGGCGACGCTGGAGATCGTGGACAACGACCAGCCGAGGCAGGTGCGATTGCCCAGCTGGGGCCTGGTCGGCGCGTTGCTGGACCCGGTCCGTGCCGCCGGGCTCCGGTCGGAGGTCGGCATCGGCGCATTCACGGCGGCGCTCGCATCGCTGCTGGGGCCGGCGAGCGCGGTGCTCACCGAGGTCCATGCGCACCTGCTGGTTCGTCTTTACGGGGCCACGCGAGCAGGCCGCAAGGCCTCGGCGCCGGAAATCGCGCTGCGCACCCTGTCGCTGGTCACGAAGAAAGGCGTGTCCCTGTCGCAGCAGCTGGCCGAGAGGCTGCCGCAGGTTGTGCAGGAACTGGAGAGCCTCGGGCTGATCCAGCGAACCGAGACGCAACAGATTCGCTGGGTATCGCTCACCCTCGTCCATCTCCCGCCGGGCCAGGGCGCCGCGCAGTCGACATGACGGCGTCACTACACTCTTCGGTGTGCCCCACGAAACGCAACGCCATGTCCCTGTCCGACCAGCTTCATATTCCCGCGCCGAACCCGGACGGCAGCTTTGCCGCGCCGGCGCCTCCGCCGGCCGATAGCGCCGCCGACGCGCTGCGCGACGCGCAGGCGCGGCACGCCGCGCTGGCCGAGCAGCTCGACGCGGTCAACGAGCTGCTGGCCAAGCCGCTCAACGAGATTCTGGCGGACCGCGAGCGCTTCAAGGAATCGGCCGCCGCGTGGGACGCCTTCGGCGCCATGTGGATGCTGTCGCAGCGCGCGATGAAACGCGTGGCGGTCGACCTCGCTGCGCAGCTCGGCGTGAGCGAGGACGAGGTGGTGGCCCGCGCGCTGGTGCACGCCAACGAGGTGCTCAACGGCGACGGCGTCGATCTGGGCGGCCTGGTTGCCGAGGCGCAGCTCGCGCACATCGCCCGGCACAAGGCGTTGCTGCGCAAGCAGTTCCGCTGAGCGCGGCGGCCATGGATGACATCGCTTCGCTCGCCGACTTCGCCGCGCGCCACCGCCGCCTCTTCGTGCTGACCGGCGCCGGCTGCAGCACCGACTCGGGCATTCCCGACTACCGCGATGCCAACGGCGACTGGAAGCGGCCGTCGCCGGTGACTTTCCAGGCGTTCACCGGCGACGAACTCACGCGCCGCCGCTACTGGGCGCGCAGCCTCGTCGGCTGGCCGACCATGGCGACAGCCCGGCCCGGCGCCTCGCACCGCGCGCTGGCCCGGCTCGAGGCCTCGGGCCGCGTGGGACTGCTGCTGACGCAGAACGTCGACGGCCTGCACGATGCCGCCGGCAGCCGCCAGACCATCGACCTGCACGGCCGCATCGACACCGTGCGCTGCCTCGGCTGCGAGACGCGCACGCCGCGTGCCCGATTGCAGCAGGCGCTGCGTGCGCGCAACCCCGCGTGGGCCGCACTGGAAGCCGGCGCTGCGCCCGACGGCGATGCGGATGTCGAGGGCCGGGATTTCGCCAGCTTCGACGTGCCGGCCTGTTCGCTCTGCGGCGGCATGCTCAAGCCCGACGTGGTGTTCTTCGGCGAGAGCGTGCCCCGCGAGCGCGTGCAAGCCGCCTACGCGGCGCTGAGCGAAGCCGATGCCGTGCTGGTCGCCGGCTCGTCGCTGATGGTGTATTCGGGTTTCCGGTTCGTGCAGGCGGCCGTGGCCGCGGGCAAGCCGGTGGTGGCGGTCAACCTCGGACGCACGCGTGCCGACGATCTGTTGGCGCTCAAGGTCACGCAGCCGGTGGGCGACGCATTGACCGCCCTGGCCGAGCAGCTGGCGGCATGACTCAGAAATCGGAAGACCGGACGATGATCGGTTCACGGCGCGTGGCGTCATAGCGCGACCAGGCGGCCACGTTGATCGCCACGTAGTTTTCCTCGTACGCACTCACCGCGCGGCTGGCGCCATCCGAGGCATGCACGTAGGCCCCGAAATGGGCCGCGAGCGCATCGTCGGTGATCAGGGCGTCGATCTCGCGGCCTTGCACCGGGAGTGCGAAGGCCACGCCATTGCCGACCCAGCGCGCGCCGCGCGAGCCGCCGATGCGATGGCCGCTGGCATCGATGCCCTGACGGGGTTCCAACGGCGCCCGCGCGGTTTCGACGGTTTCCTCGACGGGTTCTGGCTGCGGATCTTCAATGACTTCGGCCGACGCGAAGTCCCGGTCCAGATACATCATTTCGTAGTTGCAGATCTGGATCACGTCCCGGTCCAGCAACGGCCGCAGCGCCACGTCGTCGCCGTTGACCAGGGTCCCGTTGGTGCTGTGAAGATCGTGCAGGGTGACGAAATTCCCGAGTCGCGTGAGGACCGCGTGGGTCTTGCTGACGGTGGTGCTCGGGAGCACCAGGTGGTTGCTCATGCTGCGACCGATCCTGAACTCGCCTTCGAGCAGCCGCACATTGCGCAGCGCCACACCGTTCTTCGTCACGATCAGAGTCGGCATCGCTCGGGCTCCCTTCTTGGCGATGGTATTTCGTCACGGGCGTGGCCGCCCACGGTCGACACAAGACGAGAGCAATGAGACGAACTGATACAGCAGGCCGCGCCAGGCCGCGGCTGCGTCAATAGCGATACGGGTTGTCCGGACGGCGGTCGTAGCGGTCCGGGACGCCGTCGCGGTCGTAGTCACGCCGCCCGCCAGCGTGGGGTGGTGGCGGGGCAGGGCGACTGTAGTACGTGCCGGGCGGCGGACCGGCGTCATAGGGAACGGCGACGCAGCCGGTGAGTGCGGCGCCGGCCAGCAGCAAGGGAATGAGTGTTTTCATGCACTCAAGTTGCTCCGAACCGCCGCCTGTGACCACCGGCGCATCCACCCGTGTCCAGGTAGGTGCATGCCGCGTGATGCGCCCCTCAGGCTGCTTCCCTGCGTCCCGCGAAATAATCGACCAGGCGGTTCTGTTCCTGCTCGAACGCCGGCATGCCGGCGAGCACCGCCTTCCAGTCCCCGTTGCGGCTGGCACGGTCGATGGTCTCGCAGGCCGCTGCGAACGCGAGCGCACCGACCATCTTGCCGGCGCCCGCCATGCGATGGGCGAACTGGGTGGCCTGGGCGGCGTCGTCGGCCGCCACCGCCTGCCGGAGTCCTGCCGAGTCGTCCTCGCAGGTTCGCCGGAACGTCGCCAGAACCTCTTCCACCATCGATCCGTCGCCGCCGCATTTCGCCGCCAGCAGCGCCTCGTCGATCGGGCCGGCCGCGGGCGCGATGGCCGGGCCTGCGCCACCGGGCGCGGCGGGCGTCGGCGGCGCCAGGGGAAGCGGCAGCCATCGGTCCAGCTTTTCGGTCAGCCGCGCCAGTTCGACCGGCTTGACCAGGAAGTCGTCCATGCCGGCGGCGAGGCAGGCCTCGGCTTCCCCCTGGAGCGCGTTCGCGGTGCAGGCGACGATCGGCACGCGACTGCCGCCCCCCGATCCGGCTTCCTCGCTGCGGATGGCGCGCGCCAGTTCGTAGCCATCCATGTGGGGCATGTGGCAGTCGGTGATGACGAGGCCATAGCGGCCCGCCTGCCACATCTTCAGTGCCTGGACGCCGTCGTCGGCGGTCTGGGCGGCATAGCCCAGCGTTCGCACCTGGCGCAGGAGCAGCATGCGGTTGACGGGATGGTCGTCCACCAGCAGCACCAGCGTGCCCTCGGCCGCTGCCTGCGCCGCGGCGGGTGCCGCGCGCCGCATGGCGATGGCCGTCGAAAGCGCACGCACGCTCCCGGCGCTCTCCGGGAGGGCGTCGGCCACGGGCAGCGACAGCTCCAGGGCGATCGTCGTGCCGCTTCCCGGCCGGCTGTCCAGGCTGATCGAGCCACCCATCAGCTGCGCCAGCTGGCGGGAAATCACCAGCCCCAGTCCGGTGCCGCCGGGCCGCCGCCGCGCCTGCTCGCCGACCGCCTGGCTGAACGGCTGGAACAGGCGCTGCTGGTCCTCGGGCGAGATGCCGATGCCGGTGTCCTTCACCTCGAAGCGCAGGCGCTCCATCCCTTCCGATCGGCCCAGCCATTGCACGTTGATGTCGATCCAGCCCTCGGAGGTGAACTTGATCGCGTTGCTGACGAAGTTGTTGAGGATCTGGCGCAGCCGCACCGGGTCGACCGTCAGCGCCGGACTGACGCGCGGATCGACCATCCGGCGGACGATCAGGCATTTGCTGCTGGCATTGCCCAGGTAGATGCTCTGCACCTCCTCGACCAGGCGCTTGATCGACGCCACTTCGGGCCGGATCTCCAGCTTGCCGGCCTCGATCTTCGAGAAATCGAGGATGTCGTCGATGATGCGCAGCAGCGACCGGCTCGATTCGCGCACCAGCCCCAGCGTCTCGCGCTGCTCGGGGTCCAGCTCGGTCAGGCCGAGCAGTTCCAGCATCCCCAGCATGCCGTGCATGGGCGTCCTGATCTCGTGGCTCATGGTCGCCAGGAAGGTGCTCTTGGCGCGGGTGGCGGCCTCCACCTCGGCGCTGCGCTGCGCCAGAGCCGCGTTCAGCCGCTCGATTTCGCGCTCCCGCTTCTTCCGTTCCGTCACATCTTCCGCAATGGTCAGCAGGTAGCGCGGCTGGCCGGCCTCGTCGAGGATCGGGATCTTCTTCGCGTGGAGCACGCGCACGCTGCCATCGTTCGCATGCAGCGTCTCCTCGGGGATGTCCACTTCACGGCCGAGCGCCAGCGCTTCCTTGTCCTTGGCCGTGAAGAAGGCTGCCTCTGTCTTGGAACTGACGAAGTCGTCCACCGTCTTGCCCAGCAGCTCCTGCTGGCTGAGCCCCGTCAATTCCTCCATGCGGCGGTTGACGCGCACGAGCTTCAGGTCGGCCGCGTCCTTGACCATGACCTGGTAGGGAATGTGGTGGATCACCGAGTTGAGGAACGCGTTGGCCGTTTCCAGTTCGGCCGTGCGCAGGTGCACGCGCGCCTCCAGCTCGGCGTTCAAGGCCCGCAGCTCGTCTTCGGCCCGACGCAGCGTCGCCTTCTGCCGCTGTTCGGCGAGTGCTCGACGCACCGAGTAGAACAGCCGCCGCACCCGCTCCTTGAAGACGTAGTCCGTGGCGCCCGCCTTCATGCATTCGACCGCCTCCTCCTCGCTGATCAGGCGGGTCGACAGCACGATCAGGAGCGCTTCCGGCTGCTGCTGGCGCACCGCGTGCAGCATCTCCAGGCCGCCGGCTTCGTAGTCGGACAGGACCAGGTCGAAGGCTTGCCGATGCAGGGCGCGGACGAAGTCCTCCCGGGTCTGCACCCAGACGATGTCGCAGACCAGGCCCTCGTCCTGCAGCGTGCCGCGGATGCGCTGCGCGTCGGCCGGGTCGTCCTCCAGTTGCAGCACGCGAATGGCGGCGGTCATCGCGCTGCGTCCTGCTCGCCGCGCAGCGACTCGACGACCTCCTTGAACTCCTCGCGGTTGCGTTCGCTCAGCGCGGAGAGGGCCTCGTGTGCCTGCAGGATCCGCTGCTGCACGGCGGCACGAACGTCTCCTGTTCCGAGCGCGTAGAGAGGGGGCGCGGCGGGACCGGGCTCGCGGATCGCGGCCAGCACCTGCGCCATGCTCAGTTCCTCGAACAGGGCGCGCACGGCGGGCGTCACCTCCGCCAGTACCACGCCGCCCCGGGCGACCAGTTCGTGGACCGTGCCGAGGCAGGTGCTGTCCATGTACTCGCAGCCGGAGAGGTCGAGGACCAGCGGGCGTCCGCCGTCCAGCACGACGAGGGCGGTTTCATGGAAGGCATCGCAATGCAGCCAGGTGGCCCGGCCGCGCAGCGCGAGGTGCGCGGCATGGTCGGATTCGCCGTAGAACACCACCTCGCTCTCCGGGCGAGGCGCGCGGGACGCCGTCGCCTCGGGCAGCCCGGCGCCGTTGTCGAACCAGGAGGCGCCTGCATGCGCGTCGATCAGCAGGATCGTCACGTCGTCCCGTTCCGCTCCCGCCGGCGCGCCGGCGTGAAGCCGGGTGATGACCTCCTGCGCGCTGGCGACCGGGCTGGCGAGTACCTGCTGCAGCAGGTCCAGGTCGCGTTCCGACCCGGAGGGCAGGAGCCCGTCGGTATAGAGCAGGATCCGGTCGCCCGCCAGCAGTTGGAGACGCTCCTGCAGGAAATGCGCGTCCGGTGCCAGCCCGAGCGCGGGCCCGGTGCGGCGGACCAGGCGCGCCGGCTGGCCGTCGCGGGCGTGCAGCACCGGCGGATGGCCTGCCGATGCCAGCGTGAGGCTCGCGTCCGAGGTGTCCAGCAGGCCGAAGACGGCCGTCAGGAACAGCCCCGGCGCGGCATGCGCCTCGCAGATCGAGCGGTTCACCGCGGCCAGCACGTCCGCCGGCGGCAGCGCGAGGCCGGTCGCCGGGTCCACCAGCACCAGCCGCTGCTTGAACAGCACCGACAGCATCGCCGAGGTCACGCCGTGGCCGGTGGCGTCGGCCAGGTAGAAGGCGAGGTGCCGCTCGCCCAGCCGGACCACGTCGTAGAGGTCGCCGCCCACGTGCTGCCCCGGGCGATACAGCGCCTGGATGCAATAGCCCTCCATCGGGGGCGGGCTGCGCGGCAGCAGGGCGCGCTGAATCACTTCCGCCCGCTCGAGGTCGCGGCGCAGCACTTCGGAGGTCTCCTCGAGCTCGCGGACCTTGCGCTGCAGTTCCCGGTGCAGACGCTCGCGTTCGGCCAGCAGTTGCCGCCGTTCGAGCGCGTTGCGCACCGCCACCCCCATTTCCTCGGCGCGCGGCGACTTCGGCAGGAAGTCGAACGCTCCCAGCCGGATGGCGGCCACCGCCGAGTCGAAGGTCTCCAGCCCCGACAGGACGATCCACATGGCGTCCGGCACCGCCTGGCGTCCCCACCGCAGCAGTTCCAGGCCGTCCATCCGCGGCATCATGATGTCGGTCAGCACCAGGGCGATCTCGGGGTGCGCGCGAAGGACCGCCTGGGCGGCGATGCCGTCGACCGCCTCCAGGACCGGGGCGCAGCCGAGGCTTTCGAGGGCGCGCTTCACCAGCAGGCGAGTCACCGGCTCGTCATCCACCACCATCGCGACGGGAGGGGCAGCATCGAGGTTCATCAGGTCCGCCAGCGTTGCTGTGCAGACAGGGGATTCTCCGAGCCGGCGGGCGGGTTGTCTAGAAGCGGCCCGTTGCCCTTCGGATGACCGTCTTGTCCTTGGCCGGCGGCTTGGCGCCCGCGGGCGCTGCTGCCGACCGCGGCGCGCGCTTGGCGGGCTTGCGCCGGCCCTTGAGCGACTCGATCAGCGACAGGGCTTCCTTGTCGAACTTCGCTTTGTCGTCGGGCATGACGGCCCTTGGTTGTTGAGATTCTCTCTAGGGAAATCTCGTCGTTTTCCGGAAAACGAGGATGTTGATATTTTTGACTATTGTTGAGAGGTTGAGCAAGTTCCCGGCTGGTCAGCAGCCCTTGGCTTTGGCTTGGTTTATGTAGCTTTGGCCTGCCTTATGTGCTGCATCGCGCAGTATTGTTTCGCCATACCGAAACAACCCGCCTTCCTCGTCGCAATGGCGCTTTATTCCGTAATAACGAAACTAAAGGAGCGTTTGTGGTTTTCGAGGGTATAGTTTCGGCAAACCCGAAACAATATGGCCCGCACACTTCCCGAATTCCAGAAAAACCTGAGTCCAGCAGCCGCAACGCTCGAGCAGCTCGGGAAACTCGTGCGAAATCGACGCGCCCAGTCTCGCCTGCGCATCGACGACGCGGCGTCCCTCAGCGGCGTCTCCAGTGACGTGCTTTCGCGTTTGGAGAACGGCAAGCCGGTGACCGCGGACAAGCTCATCCTTGTGCTGGAGAGCTTGGGCCTGCGCATCCTCGTTGTGCCCAAGACGGAAATTCCTGCCATCGAAGCGGTGCTTGACCAGAGCGCTCCGAGCGAGGGCCGGTGATGGACGGGTACATCCTCGACGTGTACGCAGGCGGCGTGCGGGTCGGCACGCTGGGGCATGACCAAGCTCAGGATACCTTCCAGTTCACCTACGACGCTGCATGGCGCGCGTTGCCAGGCCGGTACCCACTCTCGCCACATCTGCCGTTGGAGGGCGGCGCGGCGCCGCACGCCATTCGCCGTTTTCTGGAGAACCTGCTCCCTGAAGGTGAGGCTCTGGTTGTGGCGGCCAATGATGCCCGCGTGGCGCGCAACAACGTCTTCGGGCTTATTCGCCACCTCGGGCATGAGACCGCTGGGGCGCTGAGCTTCGTGGCCGCCGGCCAGGTGCCGGCTGAGCAGGAGCCGCTGCGCCGGCAGCTGCCGTTCGAAGAGCTGCAGGCACGTATCGACAACCGCGCGAACGAGCCCTTCAACCGGTGGGACGGCAAAGTGCGCATGTCCATCGCGGGGCACCAGGACAAGCTTCTGGTGGCCATCGACGATGGAGAACTGTTCCTCGTCGACGGGGCACTGTCGTCCACGCACATCCTCAAGCCAGAGCCGGCGCGCGAGGCGGCGCCTTGCATGGTGGCCAACGAGCATTTCTGCATGCAGCTGGCCAACCGCATCAGCATGCGGCGCTGGAAAGCGCCTTGCGCCGCGCAGGTGAACATCCTGCGGGTGCCGTCGCCGGTGTTGAGCATCGAGCGATTCGACCGGCGCAGGACGCCGGGCGGCGTCGAGCGGCTGCACATCATCGATGGGTGCCAGGCGCTCGACTTGTCGGTGAGTGCGAAGTACGAGCGCAACGTGGGGGAACAACCGGACGTTCGGCACATTCGCGATGGGGCCAGTTTCGAAAAGCTCGGCACGCTCAGGCCCGGGTTCGTCCAGCCGGCGCTCGCGATGCAGCGGCTGGTGCTTTGGGCCGTGACAACCCTGCTCTTCGGCAACAGCGATTCGCACGGCAAGAACATCTCTTTCTTTGCAGACCGAACAGGGCTCACGCCGACACCGCTGTATGACCTGGTGAGCGTCGTTCAGTACGAGGCGTTCCATCACGACCTGGCGATGGCATTCGGGGACGAATTCGAACTGGATGCCGTGCTGTCTTTCGCACTCGCCGACTTCTGCGTGCGCATGAGCGTTGATCGCAAGTACTTTGCACGCGAGCTGACCCGACTCTGCGAGTTCGCGCTTCAAGAGGCGCCGGCGCAGGCGGCGAACCCCGCGTATACGGGAGAGGAAGTCGCCTTCGTTCAGAAGCTTGCCCGGTTTGTGGACACGCGAGCGCGGGCCTTGTTGGCCATGGCGCGCGACATCCCGAAATTCGCTGCGGACAGCTTCTAGGGACGGTCGAGACTGCGCCGCGGTGTGCACGGGGCAGGCCCCCCGCCTAGAATCGAAGCCCGCCCGGCCGCCATGTTCGTTCGCCAAGGGAGACGCGATGAGGCAAGTCGAGATCACCTACCGGTACGACGCCGACAGCACGGTCTCGCGGCCGCGGCCGTCGGATGCGGACGAGGCATGCCGACGCCTCGACGAGGGCAACCAGGCCTTCGCCACGCTGTTCGACAGCCTGGTGTCGGGAAGCGGCATGGCGCGACGGGTCATCGCTGTCGATTCGCGCGACCTCGGCATCCTGCCCGGCGACCATGGGCCGCCCAAGCAGCGCCCTTACGCGGCGGTGCTCGGCTGCTCCGACGCCCGCGTGCCGATCGAACTGATCTTCAACGAAGGGCCGAACGATCTCTTCGTCGTCCGGGTCGCGGGCAACGGCCTGGGCGGCGAAGTGCTGGGCAGCCTGCGATACGCCGCCGACAACCTGGGCGACAGCCTCAAGCTCGTCGTGGTGCTGGGCCACAGCGGCTGCGGCGCCGTGTCTGCGGCCGTCGACGCCTTCCTCCAGCCGGCGACCTACATCTCGCTGGCCCCGGACCATTCCCTGCGCGCGATCCTCGATCGCCTGCTGATCGTCGTCCACGCGTCGGCGACCCGGGTCCAGGCGATCCTCGGACCGGAGGTCACCCGCTGTCCGGGCTACCGCGATGCGCTCATCGAGGCCTCGGTCGTGCTGAACGCCGCGCTGACCGCCTACACGGTCCAGAAGGAACTCGGCGGCGTCGGGCAGGGCGACCTGCAGGCGACCTATGGCGTCTACCTCCTGTCGACCCGGCAGATCTGGGCCCCGCGCGGCGGCAGCGCCGAATGCGCCGGCCTCGCCCGCTGCCCCGTCGATCTGGCAGACTTTGCCGCCCTGGCCGATGCCGTGGCTCGATCGGATCGATTCACGAAGCTTCTCGAGGAGGGTCCGGCTTGAGCCGCCGGGCCGGCCCGGGCCGGCACCTTGGCGTGCGAGAGGAAAGACCATGGGACGCATGAGCGGGATGTTGGCGAGCGCGCTGCTGGGCACTCTGTTCGCGCTGGGCGCTGCCGGCGCGGCGGCGGCGGACACGGCAGCCACGGCCCACCCGCCGACCTCCGGCGCGGTCGTGGCCGATCAGGTCGACGAGCCCGCCACCCTGCGCATCCTGAATCGCGAAGTGCTGACGATGCGCGCACGCCTCGCCGGCTTGACCCCGCAGGCGCGCGTGCAGCGCGCCCGCGAGCGGATCGGGGCGCTGCCGGACGAGGCCGTGGACCTGCCGTTGAACCAGATCCAGTTCAACCTCGGCGAGGTGCACGGCGTGCAGTTCCTGCTCGGCGATCTGCCGCTCTTCTCGGTGCTTGAAGGCGACGCCGACATCGAAACCAAGCAGGGCTTCGATGCGCTGGTGCTGCAGACGCGGGCGCGGCTGGAGGAGATCCGCACCGCCTGGCGCCAGGCCCGCAGCAAGCCGCTGCTGCTGCAAGGCCTGCTGAGCACGCTGGTGGCCACCCTGGCGCTCGGCGCCCTGATCTGGATCGTCTATCGGGTCAGCGCCAAGGCGGTCGAATGGATGGAAAAAAAGCGCGACGTGCTGGCCGCACGCTTTCCCTACGTCGACTGGCGCGAGTTCCTGGCCCGGCTCGCCGTCGGGATTCTGCAGATCGTGCAGTGGGTCGTCCTGCTCGCCATCGGCTACTTCTATGTGTACTACGTGCTCGACAGCTTCGTCGCCACCGAGCCGATCGCCAAGAGCCTGGGCAACTGGCTCCTGGGCAAGGTCGAATGGCTGGCCGAAGGCTCGCTGGAAAGCCTGCCCGGCCTGGTCACCGTCTTCATCGTGCTGATGCTGACGCGCGCCGCGGTCGACGTGCTCGGCTACTTCTTCGATGCGCTGCAGAAGGGCCGGCTGCGCCTGCCGATGGTCCACTCGGAGACCGTGCCCGCCACCCGCCGGATCTTCACCCTGCTGACCTGGGCGCTGGGTGTCGCCATCGCCTACCCCTTTCTCCCGGGCTCGAGCAGCGATGTGTTCAAGGGACTCTCCGTGCTGTTCGGCCTGATGGTCACGCTCGGCTCGTCCGGGCTCGTCACCCAGGCCATGAGCGGCCTGGTCGTCGTCTATTCGCGCTCGCTGCACAAGGGCGACTTCGTCGACATCAACGGCGTGCAGGGCGTGGTGACCGAGGTGGCCTCCCTGGCGACCAAGATCGTCAACGTGCGCAACGAGGAGATCACGATTCCGAACTCGGTCCTGATCGCGAATCCGATCCACAACTATTCGAAGCTCGCAGGCAGCCAGGGCACCTTGCTCACCACCCGGGTCACGATCGGCTACGACGCGCCCTGGCGCCAGGTCCACGAACTCCTGCTCGGCGCCGCGAAGAAGACCGCCGGCGTGCGCGCCACGCCCGTCCCCTACGTCTACCAGCGCGCGCTGTCGGACTTCTATGTCGAGTACGAACTCTTCGTCAGCATCGACAACCCGCTGGAGCGCGTTCCGATCCTGTCGGTGCTGCATGCGAGCATCCAGGACGAGTTCAATGCCTACGGGGTGCAGATCATGTCGCCGCATTTCCTCGGCCAGCCGGACCGGGCCGTCGTGGTCGACAAGGACCAGTGGTATGCGGCGCCCGCGCGCCAGCCCTGAGCGCGGCGCGCGGACTCAGCCCATGATGTTCACGCCGCCGTCCACGAACAGCGTCTGTCCCGTCAGCCTGCGCGCATACGGCGTCGCCAGGTAGGCACAGGCGAAGCCCACGTCGTCGATGTCGACCAGCTCGCCCACCGGCGCCCGGCTCGCGGCCTCGTTCAGCAGCAGGTCGAAATCCTTCAGGCCCGAGGCGGCGCGCGTCTTGAGCGGGCCGGGCGACACCGGGTGCACACGGATGCCCTTGGGGCCGAGCTCGTACGCCAGGTAGCGGCACACGGCCTCCAGCGCGGCCTTCACCGGCCCCATCACGTTGTAGTTGGGCACCACCTTCTGCGCGCCGAGGTAGCTCATGGCGATCATGGTGCCGCCCTCGGTCATCAGCGGCGTCGCCAGCCGCGCCATGCGAACGAGGGAGTGGCAGGAGACATCCATCGCGCGCTGGAAGCCCTCGGCCGAGCAGTCGAGCAGGCCGCCCTGGAGGTCTTCCTTGGGTGCGAAGGCGATCGAATGCACCAGGATGTCGAGCCGGCCCCACTGGTTGGCGATGGCGTCGAACACGGCTTCGAGCTGCCCGGGCTGCTCGACGTCGAGCGGCATGAAGATGGGCGCATCGAGCGCCTTCGCGAGGGGCTCGACGTGCGGCCGCGCCTTCTCGTTCAGGTAGGTGATCGCCAGTTCGGCGCCGAGACTGCGAAAGGCATTGGCGCAGCCGTAGGCGATGGAGTACTCGTTGGCGACCCCCACCACCAGCGCCTTCATGCCGGCGAGGACGGGGCTGTGCGGTGGCGGCATGGGTGGATCCTCAGGCGAGAAGATCGCGCGTGTGGCGGGCGATCATCAGTTCTTCGTTGGTCGGGATCACCCAGGCGCCAGTGCGGCTGTCCGGCGTGCTGATGCGGGGGCCGCCCCTGGCATTCGCCTCGGGGTCGAGCGTGACGCCCAGCCAGGCGGCCTGGGCGCAGATGCGCTCGCGCACGGCGGTGGCGCGCTCGCCGATCCCGGCGGTGAAGACGATGGCGTCGAGCCCGCCGAGGGCGGCGGCCAGCGAGCCGAGTTCGCGGCCGATGCGGTAGACGAAGAGGTCGACCGCCACCCGGGCCTGCGGCTGGTCGGACGCCAGCAGTTCGCGCATGTCGCTCGACACGCCCGAGACGCCGAGCAGGCCCGACTCGCTGTAGATCAGCTTCTCGACGGCGCGGGTGTCCATGCCGTGCTCGTCCATCAGGTAGAGGATCACGCCGGGGTCGAGCGCGCCGCTGCGCGTGCCCATCGGCAGCCCGTCGACGGCGGTGAAGCCCATGGTGCTGGCGACGCTGCGGCCGGCGTCGAGGGCGCACATGCTGGCGCCGTTGCCGAGGTGCAGCACCACGGTCTTGCCGCGCGCGGCGCGTTCGTCGAAGCGCGGCAGCACCGAGGCGATGTATTCGTAGGAAAGGCCGTGGAAGCCGTAGCGCCGCACGCCGGCATCGGAAAGCGCCTTCGGCAGCGCGAACATCTGCGCCAGCGGCGGGTTGGAGCGGTGCATGGCCGTGTCGAAGCAGGCCACCTGCGGCAGGCCGGGCGCCTGCTGCAGCAGGGCCCGGATCGGCGCCAGGTTGTGGGGCTGGTGCAGCGGCGCGAGCGGGATCAGCTTTTCGAGACGGGTCACGATGTCGCCGTCGACCCGTACCGGCGCGGCGAAGTCCATGCCGCCGTGCACGACGCGGTGGCCGACCGCACTCAGGTGGTGTTCGTGGCCGTAGGTGGCGCGCAGCCATTCGACGATGTGCGCGATCGCGCCGTGGTGGTCGAGCCGGGCCTCGGCGTCCCAGCGCTTCTCGGCGATCGCGTTGCCGCCGCTGTCCTTCGCCACGAAACGCGGCGCCGCGGTGTAGAGGCCCGAGACCTGGCCGCCGACGACGAAGGGCAGGTCGTCCGCGCCCGCGAACACCGAGAACTTCAGGCTCGACGAGCCGGCGTTGAGGACGACGATCGCGTCGGTCATGAGGCAACCTCCGTGCTGCGCACTGCGGTGCGAGCCCCCTTCGGAGCGGCCGGGCGGGGGCTCATTGAATCGCCTTCGCCGCGCTCTCGCGCCGGGCGTGCGCGACCATCACGGCGACCGCGCAGGAGGCCAGCCGCGCGGTCACCGAGTCGGCCCGGCTGGTGAGGATGATCGGCACCTTCGCCCCCAGCACGATGCCGGCGGAATCGGCCTGCGCCAGGAAGCTGAGGCTCTTGGCGAGCATGTTGCCGGCTTCGAGGTTGGGCACGATCAGCACGTTCGCGCGGCCGGCCACCGGCGAGACGATCTTCTTGATGCCGGCGGCTGCCATGTCGATGGCGTTGTCGAGCGCCAGTGGTCCGTCGAGGATGGCGCCGGTGATCTGGCCCCGGTCGGCCATCTTGCACAGCGCCGCGGCCTCGACGGTCGACGGCACCTTCGGATTGACCGTCTCCATCGCCGACAGGATCGCGACCCGCACCTCGGGCTGGCGCAGCGCGTGCGCCAGGTCGATCGCGTTCTGCACGATGTCGACCTTCTCCTCCAGCGTGGGCGAGATGTTCACGGCCGCGTCGGAGATGATCAGCGCGTCCTCGTGCCCGGGCACGTCCATCACGAAGCAATGGCTGATGCGGCGCGCGGTGCGCAGGCCGGTGTCCTTGCGCACCACGGCGGCCATCAGTTCGTCGGTGTGCAGGCTGCCTTTCATCAGCGCCTCGGCCTGGCCGCACTGCACCAGTTCGACCGCCTTGGCGGCGGCGGCATGGCTGTGCGGCGCATCGACGATCTCGAAGCCGCCCAGGTCCTGGCCGCACTCCCTGGCCGCCGCTTCGATCTTGGCCCGGGGGCCGACCAGGATCGGCCGGATCAGGCCCAGCCGCGCCGCGTCCAGGGCGGCGGACAGCGAACTGGCGTCGCACGGATGCGCCACCGCGGTGGGGATGGTGTCGAGCGCCTTCGCGACCTCGATCAGCCGGTCGTACTTCTCGTGACTCATTCGGTAACCTCCGTGCTTCGCACTGCGGTGCGAGCCCCCTTCGGAACGGCCGGGCGGGGGCTCATGCCGCTCTCCTCGGGCGCACCGGCGTATCCAGGGACAGCACGCTGGCCAGCCGGCGGAAGCGCTCCTCCTGGTGCGCCGACAGCTTGCCGCGCGCGCCCGCCACCTTGCGCGCAGCCTCGACGCCCTTGCGGCGAAGGTGCATCTCGGGCACCAGCGCCGGCAGCGCGGCGATGGCGCGTTCCTCGTCGAGCGCGAGGACGAAGGCCTGCCGCTTGATCGCCGCCTTGACGGCGGCCAGCGCGGGCCGGTGCTCGGGATCCATCTCGTCGATCATGCGGCGCATCAGGTTGTAGGGACGTTCGTCGACCACGTTTTCCTCGCGGCGCACGTACAGCAACATCCGTGCCCATGCATCGAGCACCGAGCCGGATTCGAACTGCGATTCGATCTCCTGCCGCTTGAGGCGTTTCAGTTCGTCCTGCTCCCAGGTGGCCGAGGGCGGCCCGCGCCGGCCCAGCGCGTCGGCGCCCAGGCCGACGGCCGCGGCGAGCCAGGGGGCCTCGTAGATGGCCTTGAACATGCGCTCCGACATCGCATCCTTGGCATCGCGCACGCGGTCGAGCGATCGCTCGATGCCGCCGGACATCTCGCGCTCCGCCTTGGTGAAGGGGTTGTCGGGCGCGGCCGCGCGCCGATTCGCGCGCACGTTCTCGGCCATGGCCTGGACCCAGAACATCCAGGGGTTGAGGTTGGAGAAGCCCCAGCGCTCCATGCGCGACGGATTGGTGGCCCGCGACAGCTCGGCGCTCGCCTCGCTGCTCATGGCCTTGACCAGTGGCGAGGCAAAGGTGTCGTAGAGCCCCTGGTTGATCTGCGCCACGCGGTCGACCACCTCGAAGGCTTTCTCGTCCTCGCGGCCGTCGTCGAAGGCCAGGATGTCCTCGATGGTGCGCGGCACGAACTGGATCAGGTAGCGCCCTTCCAGGTAGGCCAGGCCGGGCATGTCGGGCTGGGTGTCCTGGATCACGGCCTCGTAGAGGCCGGGCGGCAGGGTCTCGATGAGGTCGAGCGCGCTCGCCAGTTCCGAGGTTTCGCGCTTCGCCACGCCGGCCGAGACGAAGATGCCGAGGTGGCCGATCTTCTCGTGCAGGCAGTAGACGATGGTCTGCTCGTTGAGCCGGATCTCGTCCACGCTCGCATAGGCGTCCGGGATCCAGTTCAGCGCCTGCTGCGGCGGCGTGATGTTGTCGCCCCAGGAGGCGAACACCACGATCGGCGTGCGGATGTTGCGGATGTCCACGCGGTGCTTGCCGTCGAAGGATTCGACCTCCCCGGCCGAGAGCTTGTTGCCGACGAAGAGGTTCTTCGTGATCCACTCCATCTCTTCCTTGTTCATGAGGAAGAGGCCGCCCCACCACTTCTCGAACTCGAGGAAGCGTTCGCGCTCGGTGTCCACCTGCGCGTAGAGGTTGTAGAGCTTGCTCCAGTAGGTGTTGGCGGGATTGAGGCTCTCGAAGTTGTTGACCAGGTAGGCGCCGTCGAACTTGCCGTGCCCGAGGTCGCCGGCCAGCGAGGCCAGCCAGGTGCCGCCGAGCAGGCCGCCCGAATAGCGCATCGGGTTCTTGCCCTCGACGCCGGCCCAGTAGGAGACCGGCGACCCGGCCAGCAGCAGCGGGCCCACATGCTGCGGCGCCAGCGCGGCGAGCATGACGAGCGCCCAGCCGCCCTGGCAGTTGCCGATGACGAAGGGCTTGCCGTCGGCGTCGGGATGCAGCTCGTTGACCTTCTTCATGAAGGCGATCTCGGCGGCGCAGACCGACTCGATGGTCTGGCCCGGCATCGGGTACGGAAAGAACATCACGAAATAGCAGGGATGGCCGTGCTGGAGCGCGATGCCGATTTCGCTGTCCATCTTGAAGCCGCCGATGCCCGGGCCGTGGCCGGCGCGCGGGTCGATCACCACGAAGGGCCGCTTCTTCGCGTCGGTCTTGGCATGGCTGGCATCGGGCTTGATGCGCACCAGCGCGTAGTTCGCGGGCTTCGGGAAATCGCGCGCGTCGAGCACCGTGTCGTAGTCGAACACCAGCACCGGCGGCTTGCCGGACTTGGTGTGCTCGAGGTATTGGTTGCCGCGCTCGCGCAGCACGTCCATGGTGAGGATGCTGCGCTGCCAGGCATCGATGCCGTATTCGGCGGCGGCCTGCGCGGCCTGCATCGGCCACAGCGGGGAGGAAGGGAAAGAGGCGGAAGGGGGAGAGGCTTTGTTGGCCATCAATGCACTCCTGGTGGCGAAGCCCGATCGTCCTCGCCCTTTGTTTCAGATTCGTGGCGGCAATCCATGCGCACCAGCGTCACGCCGCCGTCGCGCGCCAGCGTGATCGGCAGCCCGCTGCGCCTGAAAACGGCCAGCATCGGCGCGTTGTCCGCCAGCACTTCGGCCTTCAGCGTGTGCAGCCGCGCCGCCTTGGCGATCAACGCCAGGTGGCGCATCAGCAGCGTGCCGATGCCGAGTCCGTGGTGCGGGTCGTCGACCGCGAAAGCCATCTCCGCGCAGCCCGGCGCCGAGACGATGTAGCGGCCGCCGCCGGCGATCACCGGTTCGCCGTTCTCCTCCAGTTCGGCGACGAGCGCAACGTGGCTGACGAAATCCACGTTGATGTAGTAGTCGATCTCGGTGTCGGTGAAGTGGTGCTTGGGCGAGAAGAAGCGGCGGTAGAGCGAGGCGTCGCCGATGCGGTCCACCGCCGCGAGCATCGACTCGCGGTCCGCCGGCTTCAGCGCGCGGATGCGAACGGGTCGGCCATCGCGCAGGGTTTCTAACGCAAGGTACTCGGCTGCATTCATGAGTCGGTAGGCTGGGATTCGCGCTGCGGCGGGCTGTCGCCGGGCAGGTTCGGGTGGCTTGAGCTTGCGCCTGCGCCGCGCGGCGTGTGAATCCAACCAAAGTAGGATTTTCGGCCCGTCGGGCAGGGACTAGCGTAGGGCCTCCATTCGTGCGGCCACCTCCCGGTCGACCCACTGCCGCTTGCATCGAAGGACGACACATGCAACAACAAGTGCACATCGTCATCGGAAACCTCCCCGACGACGTCACCGAGGAAGGCATTCGCGAGGCGCTCAGCGCCTTCGCGCAGGCGGACAAGATCCGACTGGTCAACGAGACCGGCACGCCGAGCGCGCTGATCGACGTCGACATGCCGCGCGCGCAGGTCGAGGCCCTGGCGCAGCGCATCAACGGGCGCTCCTACCAGGGCCGCGTGCTGCGCGCCTGGGTGCCCAAGATGGACTGGTAGCGCGCCGCCATGGACCTGAGCGCGCTGTTCGATCGCGTGGCCTCGGCCCTGTTCGGGCGCGATGGTGCGCCGCCCGACGACGCGGCCGAGAAGCAGCTCGTCGCCGACATGACCGAGCTGGTGGTCGAGACGGTGGACGCGCGCATTCGCCTGCAGTCGCGCTACGCCGAGAAGCTCGAAGGCTGCGTGCGCAAGACCATCGCCCACCTGCGCGAGATCGGCCGCCAGCCCCTGGAACCGCTGCTGCTCTCCCGTTCGAGCTGGAACGACGATCCGCGGCTGAACGCGTTCTTCGCCTCGGCCGACGACGTGCCGGCGTTCCTGGGTCGCAGCAAGGAGCTCCGCGCCTTCTTCGGCGTGCCTTCGCAGCGCGAGCTCGGGGAGGCCTATGCGCTGCTGGCGATGAAGAGGGAGGAGCGCACCGTGCTGGCGCCGAAGCAGGACGGCGACCGGGTGCAGCACGAGGTGCCGCAGGTCACGGTCAGTTTTTCGGGCCACCGGCTGTTCGCACCCTCGGCCACGCTCGAAGCGACGCGGCTGGAGGTCGGGCGCCGCATCATCCGCCGCCTGTCCCAGCTGGCGCTCAAGCGCATCGTCGACCTCGACATGAAGGCGGCCGATCTCGGCGAGCGCAAGGCCTGGCTCGCCGCCCGGCTGCGGCTGGTGAAGCTGGCGGTGGACGGCGCGGCCGGCCTGCTGGAAGACACGGTGGACACGCGCTCGAAGATGGCCGCGCTGGAGCGCGAGCTCAACGAGACGGTGCACGACTACATCGAGACCAAGGCCAGCGTCGCCACCATGGCCAGCTACACCGGCCACATCAAGGCCATCCTGGACCACCCCGAGCAGCAAGTGAGCCTGCAGCGCACGCCGATGCGGCTGAGCCGGATGGGGGTGCGCGTGGACGACACCCATCCGGGGCCGGTCAACGCGTTCACGCTGTCCGAACTCGCCATCGGCGAGGGCGTGGTCGCGGTGATCGCCATCGTGCGCTGCCCGCTCGCCGAGTTGCCCGCCGAGGCGGACCCGCTCGCCAACGCCGAGCGATACCTCTAGCTGCCGACCAGGGAGGCGACGCCCATGTCGAAGTCAGCCAGCGTCCGGATCGTCTATGTCGTGGATGGCGACGCTTCGGTGCGCGAAGGCATGTCGCGCCTGATGGACTCCGCCGGACTGGAAGCGCGCCCCTGCGCCTCGGTGACGGAGTTCCTGGACCAGGCGCGCGGGATGCGCGTCGCCTGCGTGCTGCTCGACGTCTGGGGGGCGCGGCAGTGCGAGGTGGCGGTGCGCAATGCGCTGCTGGCGGTTGCCAGAGTGCTGCCTGTCATCGCCTTGTCATCGAGCGACGATCCGACGGCGCGCCAGCTCGCACGGGAGCTGGGGGCCCAGACCTTCTTCCGCAAGCCGGTCGATGCGGCGGCCCTGCTCGATTCGATCGAGTGGGTCATGCAGGGCGATGGCCGAAGCACCCCAAACTGAGGATGGCATGGGCCTTGCTCTTCGCTTGACAGGGATCGCGATCGGGAATCATCATCGTGCGGAATTCCGGCCCTCGGCACGCCTGGCGCGTTGCGGGTGGCGCTGCGACAGGCTGCCATGTACGACAACCCGCGATCCACGCGAGGAGGAATCGATGCGCCAGGCACAGGCCAGGTTGGCTGCGGGCGGCGTGCCCGCCGCAGATGGACGGACCGAAGCCGTTCTGCTGGAGCGGCACGCCTTCGAACGCCTGCTGGCCCAGCTGTCCCAGCGCCTGGGCGACATCGCGGAACCCGATTTCCTGGTCCGCGTCGAACGGGCGCTGAGCCGGCTGCTCGAGTTCCTCGACTGTGACCGCTGCACTTTCTCCGAGTTCGTCGCCGGCGACTACCTGAATGTGCTGTGCTCCGTGGGTTCGGCCGATTTCGGTGCCTTGCCCCGCGGCCGGTTCCAGCATCCGTTCCGGTGGTTCATCGAGGCGCTGCGAAGCGGTCGCATCGTGGCGCTGTCGAACCTGCCGGACGAGCTGCCGCCCGAGGCGATCGAGGAGGCCGAGCACTGCCGGCGCACCGGCCTGCGCTCGCACATCTCGATCCCGGTGCGCATCGGCGGGCGCGTGACCAGCGTGCTGTCGTTCGCCGCCGTGCGCAGGGCGCGCAGCTGGCCGCCCGAGATGGTCGACCGGCTCCGGATCGTCGGCGACCTGCTCGGCAGTTCGGTCGCCCTCGCGCGCTCGGAGGAGGAAGTGCGGCAGCTGCGCCATCGCGTCTGGCATGCCGACCGCGTGCAGCGCGTGAGTGCGCTCACCGCGGCGATCGCCCACGACATCAATCAGCCGCTCGCGGCCATCCTCAGCAACGCCCAGGCCGGGCTCCAGTACCTCGCGCGCGGCGACGCGGCGCCGGAGGCGATCAAGGACATCCTCGAATCGGTGGTGCGCGAAGGCAAGCGCGCCGCCGAGACCGTCCGCACCATGCGCGCCCTGATCCGCCGCGACCAGACCCGGCGCGAGCGCATCGACCTCGCGGCCGCGCTGGGCGAGGCCAAGCGGCTGCTGGAGAGCGAGTTCGCGGGCCAGGGCGTGCGCATCGAGACCGCCTTCGACCCCGCCTGCTGGGTGCTGGCGGACAAGGTGCAGATGGAACAGGTGGGCCTCAACCTGCTGCTCAATGCCGCCGCGGCCGTGCGGGACGAAGCGCAGGCACCGCGCGTGGTCCGGCTGCAGGTGTCGCAGGGCGATGACGGCAAAGTGCGGATGTCGGTGCGCGATGCGGGCAAAGGCATCGCGCCGCAAGACCTGGCGTCGATCTTCGAGCCCTTCTGGACCACCGGGCAGGAAGGGCTGGGCCTCGGACTCGCCATCTGCCGTTCCATCGTCGAGGCGCACGGCGGCCGGATCTGGGCCGAGTCGAACCCCGAAGGCGGTGCCACCTTCAGCGTCGAATTGCCGATGGCCACCCTCGACGGCGATGCGTCGCAGCCGCCGCCCGACGAGCCCGTGGACGCCGTGCCCGCGTGCCAGTGCCGGGCGGCCGGCGGGGAGGCGGTGGTGAGCGTCATCGACGACGACCCCGAGGTGCGGGGCAGCCTGCTGCGGCTGCTCGACGGCGCCGGCTGGACCGGCGCCGGCTATGCCTCGGCCGAGGAATTCCTCGCCAACCCTCCGGCGGGCGACCTGGCCTGCGTCCTGCTCGACGTGCAGATGCCGGGCCTCTCCGGGCCGCAATTGCAACAGTGCCTGCTCGAACGCGGCTGTGCGCCGCCGCTCATCTTCATCACCGGGCGCAGCGATGTCGCGGCCGGCGTCGACGCGATGAAGCGCGGCGCGTCGGACTTCCTCGAGAAACCGGTCGACGGCGAGGTCCTGCTCGCGGCGCTGCGCCGCGCGGTCGAGCGCCATGCCGGCGAGCGCCGGCAGGCGCTCATGCAAGACGCGGCCAAGGAGCGGATCGCCCGTCTCTCGCCGCGCGAGCGCGAAATCATGCGTCACGTGGTCAGGGGTCGGCTGAACAAGCAGATCGCCGCCGACCTGCTGATCGCGGAGCAGACCGTCAAGCAGCACCGGGGGCGCGTCATGGAGAAGGTGGGCGTGCATTCGGTCGCGGAACTGGTGCGGATCTGCGAGGCCGCCGGCCTCGCCGCGGAGCCGCCGCTGCTGCAGCAGCCGGCAGGCCCCTCCGAGCAAGTCGACGACCCGACCAGCGCGACAGCATCGCCGCGATAGCGCGGAACAAAGGCGCATCCAGCGCCAGACAGGAGACAAAAATGGAAACCCAGTTCGCATTCGATCTGTCGAGCCGCAAGGCCGAGGGCGCATGGCGCGGCTTCACGCCCGGCATGTGGCAGGACCGCGTCAACGTGCGCGAATTCATCCAGCGCAACTACACGCCCTACGAGGGCGACCACGCCTTCTTGCAGGGCCCGACTGCACGCACCCAGGCCATGTGGAAGTCCCTGGCGCCGCTGTTCGCGAAAGAGCGCGAGAAGGGCATCCTCGGCGTCTCGCAGGTGCCGTCGGGCATCCTCGCGCACGCGGCCGGCTACATCGACCGTGACAACGAGATCATCGTCGGCCTGCAGACCGACGCGCCGCTGGTGCGGGCGATCATGCCCTTCGGCGGCTGGCGCGTGGTCGAAGACAGCTTGCGCGCCTACGGCTACGAGCCCGACCCGGCACTGGTCGACGTCTTCACCAAATACCGCAAGACCCACAATGCCGGCGTCTTCGATGCCTACACGCCGGAGATCCGCAAGGCGCGTTCGTCGCACGTCATCACCGGCCTGCCGGACGCCTACGGGCGCGGGCGCATCGTCGGCGACTACCGCCGCGTGGCGCTCTACGGCGTCGACTTCCTGCTGGCCGACAAGGCGCGCGAGAAGCACGAACTCGACGAGCGCCATTCGACCGAGGAGACCATCCGCCTGCGCGAGGAACTGTCCGAGCAGATCCGCTCGCTCGAGGAGCTGAAGGAGATGGGGTCGCGCTACGGCTTCGACATCTCCGTGCCGGCGAACAATGCGCGCGAGGCCGTGCAATGGACCTACTTCGCCTACCTCGCCGCGATCAAGCAGCAGAACGGCGCCGCGATGTCCGCCGGCCGGCTCTCCACCTTCTGGGACATCTACTTCGAGCGCGACCTGCGCGAAGGCACGCTGACCGAAACCCAGGCCCAGGAGATCATCGACGACCTGGTCATCAAGTGGCGGCTGGTGCGCTTCCTGCGCGCCCCGGAATACAACCAGCTGTTCTCCGGCGACCCGGTGTGGGTGACGGAAGTGGAAGGCGGCATGGGCGAGGACGGCCGCACGCTGGTCACGAAGTCGGCCTTTCGCATGCTGCACACGCTCAACAACCTCGGGCCGGCGCCGGAGCCGAACCTCACGGTGTTCTGGTCGCCGCGCCTGCCTGAAGGCTTCAAGCGCTTCGCGGTCAAGATCTCGATCGACACCAGCTCGATCCAGTACGAATCCGACGACCTGATGCGCCCCAAGTGGGGCGACGACTGCGCCATCGCCTGCTGCGTCTCGGCGATGCGGCTGGGCAAGCAGATGCAGTTCTTCGGCGCCCGGGTCAACCTGCCGAAGACGATGCTCTACGCGCTCAACGGCGGTCGCGACGAGCTGACCGGCGAGCAGGTCGGGCCGATGCTGGCGCCCATCACCGGCGACCTGCTCGACTACGACGAGGTGATGAAGCGGCTGGACCCGATGCTGGACTGGCTGGCCAAGACCTACGTCAACGCGCTCAACGTCATCCACTACATGCACGACAAGTACTGCTACGAGGCGATCGAGATGGCGCTGCACGACCGCGACGTGCTGCGCACGCTGGCCTGCGGCATCGCGGGCCTGTCGCACGCGGCGGACAGCCTGTCGGCGATCCGCTACGCACAGGTGCGGCCGGTGCGCGACGAGCGCGGGCTCATCGTCGACTACCAGACGACGGGCGAATTCCCGTGCTTCGGCAACAACGACGACCGGGTCGACAGCATCGCGACCGAGCTGGTGTCGATGATGATGAACAAGATCCGCATGTACCCGAGCTACCGCAATGCGGTGCACACGCAGTCGGTGCTCACGATCACCTCGAACGTGGTCTACGGCAAGGGCACGGGCAACACGCCGGACGGCCGCAAGAAGGGCGAGCCCTTCGCGCCGGGCGCGAACCCGTCCAACGGGCGCGACACGCACGGCGCGCTGGCGGCGCTGATGTCGGTCGCCAAGATCCCCTACGACGATGCGGAAGACGGCATCTCGCTGACGCTGTCGGTGGTGCCTTCGGCGCTCGGCAGCGAGGAGGAGCGCCTCACGCGCGGCACCGGCGCCCTCGACGCCTACTTCGCGAGCGGCGGCTTCCACGTCAACATCAACGTGCTCAACCGCGAGACGCTGCAGGACGCGATGGCCCATCCGGAAAAGTATCCGCAGCTCACGATCCGCGTCTCCGGCTACGCGGTGAACTTCATCAAGCTCACCAAGGAACAGCAGCTCGACGTGATCAACCGCACCTTCCACGGCGCGATGTAGGCCGGCCCGGAGCACGACATGGGCCAGTCACTGAGCGGCAGCCGCTACGAGCTGCACGTCGCGCGGAAATGGGCGGCGGACACCAAGTCGCAGGACTACTACACGATCCACGCGGCGGATCTCGAGCAGGCGCCGGACACCGGCGAGGACATCGTCGGCTACGTCCACTCCTGGGAGGTGGGCAGCACGGTCGACGGGCCGGGCATCCGCTTCGTCGCTTTTCTGACGGGCTGCTTCCTGCGCTGCCAGTACTGCCACAACCCCGACACCTGGCACCGCCAGAACGGCAAGCCGGTGACGGTGGCGCGGGCGATGCGCGAGATCGCCAAGTACGCCAAGGTGCTCAAGATCAGCCGCGGCGGCATCACGCTGTCGGGCGGCGAGCCGATGGTGCAGAAGCCTTTCGCGATGCAGATCTTCAGGCGCTGCAAGCAGCTCGGGCTGCACACCTGCATCGACACCTCCGGCCGCCTCGGCGAGCGCATGACGGACGAAGAGCTGAGCCAGATCGACCTGCACCTGCTCGACATCAAGTCGGGCGACCCGGCGATCTACCAGCAGGTCACGGGCCAGCCGCTGCAGCCGACGCTCGACTACGCGCGCCGGCTCTCCGACCTGGGCCGGCCGATGTGGGTGCGCTACGTGCTGGTGCCGGGCCTCACCGACGGATTCGACAACGTCGAGAAGGTGGCCGACGTCTGCGCCGGCCTGAAGTCGCTGGAGCGGGTCGAGATCCTGCGCTTCCACCAGATGGGCCGCGACAAGTGGCAGCGGCTCGGGCTCGACTATCCGCTGAAGGATGTCGAGCCGCCTTCACCAGAGCTCGCGGAGCGAGTGCGCGGCCAGTTTCGCAGCCGCGGTCTCACGGTCTACTGAAGCGAATCCCGGACCAGAACCAAGAAAAACGAGGAGAAGACCTTGGAGACATTGAGCAACATACTCGCGCAGCAGCCGATGATGGCGCTGTTCCTCACCATCGCGCTCGGCTACCTGCTGGGCGAGGTCAACATCAAGGGCTTTTCGCTCGGCGTCGGCGCGGTGCTGTTCGTGGCCTTGTTCATGGGCTGGCTGGCGCCGAAGTCGGCGCCCGCACCGATGGTCGGCACGCTGGGGCTGGCGCTGTTCCTCTATGCCGTCGGCGTGCAGTACGGCAAGCAGTTCTTCGTCGGGCTCACCAGCGCCAGCGGCCGCCGGGCCAACCTGATCGCGCTCACGGGCGTGCTGCTGTCCGGCATCGTGAGCGTGCTGTTCATGAAACTGTCGAGCCTGCCGCTCGGGCATGCGCTGGGACTGTTCGCGGGCGCCGGCACCAGCACGCCGACCTTGCAGGCCGCCATCGTGCAGCTGGGCAACGACGATCCGGCGGTGGGCTATTCGGTGGCCTATCCGCTGGGCGTCGCGGGGCCGATCCTCTTCCTGTACATCTGCTTCATGGTCCTCAAGCCGAAGATCCAGGCGCCCACCGGCGGTGGCATCGAGATGCTGGAGATCGCACCCGAGGACTCGGCGCTGAAGGGCAAGACGATCGGCGACCTGCTCGCCGGACTGCCCGCCGGCATCGACATCGCGGCGCTGCGGCGGGCCCACCACAACCTGCCGGCCTCGCGCTCGATGGCGCTGGCGGCCAACGACGTGCTGCTGGTCACGGGGCCGAGCCGCGAGGCGCTGGAGCAGGCCGCCAAGCAACTCGGCGAGGTGCATCCCGGCCGCGTCACCGGCGACCGCCGCGACCTCGACTACGTGCGCATCTTCGCTTCGCGTGCGGCCGTGGTCGGCCGCAGCCTCGGCGACCTGAAGCTGCCGGAGGGCCGGCCCCACGCGCTGGTCCAGGTCCGGCGCGGCGACGCCGACATCATGCCCAGGCCCGACCTGGTGCTGGAGTTCGGCGACCGCATCGGCATGCTGGCGCACCGCGACGACTTCGCCGGGCTGCGCAAGTTCTTCGGCGATTCGATCAAGGGCACGGCCGAATTCAGCTACATCTCGATCGGCTTCGGCATGGCGCTGGGCTTTCTGCTCGGGGCGATCAACTTCCCGCTGCCGGGTGTCGGCAAGCTCGCGCTGGGACTGTCGGGCGTGCTGATCGTGGCGCTGGTGCTCGGCAAGATGCGCCGCACCGGCGGACTGAACTGGACCATCCCGCTGTCGGCCAACCTGGTGCTGCGCAACCTCGGCCTGACGCTGTTCCTGGCCCAGGTGGGCATGTCCTCGGGCCCGAAGTTCGCCGCCACGGTGTCGCAGACGGGCTTCCTGATGCTCGGCCTCGGCGCCATCGTGGTGGTGGCGCTGGTGCTGCCGATCCTGCTGCTGGGCCTGGGTGTCTTCAAGATGCCCTACGACGAGGTGGCCGGCATCGTGGCCGGGGCCTGCGGCAATCCGGCCATCCTCGCCTATGCCAACAAGCTGGCGCCCACCGACAAGCCGGACATCGGCTACGCGATGATCTTTCCGGGCATGACGATCATCAAGATCCTGTTCGTCGACATCGTGCCGGCGCTGTTGGGCGGGTGAGGCGGCCTGTAGATGACCTTGCGCCGCGCCGCCGAGGAAATCCGACCAAAGTAGGATTTGCGCCCCCGGTCGGCTGCGCTACGTTCGACGCACAACACTGACGAGCGAGGTCGCCATGGAGCAGAAACACAAAGCGTCGGACAAGCAGGAGCACGAAGCCGTTGCGGTGCACGACGAGGCCAAACCCAAGGATGCCGAGGCGACCAAGGGCAAGCTCGGCCGCCGCCAGTACGACAAGGAGCTCGAGCGGCTGCACGTCGAGCTCGTCAAGCTGCAGCAGTGGGTGGTGCACAAGGGCCTGAAGGTGTGCATCGTGTTCGAGGGGCGCGACGGCGCGGGCAAGGGCGGCACCATCAAGGCGATCACGGAGCGGGTGAGCCCGCGCGTATTCAGGGTGGTCGCGCTGTCCGCGCCGACCGAGCGCGAGAAGAGCCAGATGTACGTGCAGCGCTATCTGCCGCACCTGCCGGGGGCCGGCGAGGTGGTCATCTTCGACCGCAGCTGGTACAACCGCGCGGGTGTCGAGCGGGTCATGGGTTTCTGCAGCGACGAGGCCGTCAAGGGCTTCCTCGAGGCGATCCCGAAGGTCGAGCGGGTGATGGTCGACTCCGGCATCATCCTCGTCAAGTACTGGCTCGAGGTGAGCCCCGAGGAGCAGACCCGGCGGCTCGAGGAGCGCATCGACGACGGGCGCAAGATCTGGAAGCTGTCGCCGATGGACCTCAAGTCCTACAGCCGCTGGTACGACTACTCCCGCGCGCGCGACGACATGTTCGCGGCCTCCGACACCGAGTTCGCCCCGTGGAACGTCGCGCGGTCCGACGACAAGCGCCGGGCCCGCCTCAACATCATTGCGCACCTGCTGAGCCAGGTGCCGTACCGGGAGGTGCATCGCGAGAAGATCAAACTGCCCAAGCGGCAGAAGGCGGACGGCTACCGCGAGTCCAACCATCCGATGCGCTTCATCGAAGAGCGTTACTGAAGAGAAGCTGACCACGCCGCCACACCGGGAACGAACGGATGCCCCTCTTCAATCGCCTACCCGCTGGCCGCGGTATCTGGCGCCTGGACCAGCAGGACGGGCACCGTCGTCAGGCGCAGGACCTGCTGCGCGTCGCTGCCCCAGAGGATGCGCTCGATGCCCTTGCGGCCTCGGGTGCCGGCCACGATGAGGTCGGCCTTCCAGTCCATCGCGTCCTGCGCGACCAGCTCCGCCAGGTGCAGGGTGAGCGAACTCAGCAGCTGCGTCTCCACGTCCTTGGCACCGTGGCGCTCGGCGCGCTCGCGGGCCTCCCGCAAAAGCACATCGCCTTCTTCCTTCATCCTGGGCAGCAGCGCGGCGTAGGACGCGTGCGAGGCATGGCCGGGCGTGCGGCCGAACCGGTTGAGCCCGTGCACCAGGCGCAGGCTCGCGCCGTGCAGGAGGGCGAGGCGCACGGCCTCGTCGAGGCCGCGCAGCGAGGTCTCGCTGCCGTCGAGGGGGACAAGGATTCGCTGGTACATGGCCGGCCTTTTCTACATCGATCGACGGCATGCATCGTGACGCTTCGGGCAAGCGCTTGCAACCCGGCCTGATTGGAAAAACATGACTTTCGCACTCAGGGACCATGCGGCGAAGCGCCTCCATCCGCCGCGCCTGCTGGGCATCGGCGCGCTCGCTGCGGCGCCGGCGGCGCATGCGTCCTTCCTGCCGCCCGACATGCTGGCCTCCGCCGCCACCGGCATCGCCTGGTTCGTCGTCGTCGTGGTGCCCATCGCCGTGATCGTGCTGTTCTGGATGGTGCACGTGCTGCCCGAGAAGATCGCGCACAAGCGGCATCACCCCCAGCGCGATGCCATCAAGACGCTGTGCCTGCTGTCGCTGGTGTTCGGCGGCATGCTGTGGCCGCTGGCCTGGCTGTGGGCCTTCGTCAAGCCGGTGGGCTATCAGGCAGCCTACGGCACCGAGAAGCACGACGACTACTTCCACGAGCAGAGCGAGAAGGCCCACGCGGGTGAGCTGCTGGAACACGAGATCGCGCACCTGCGCGAAGAACTCGATGCGATGGAGGCCAAGGGCGCGCTGTCCGCCGAACTCAAGCAGGTGCGCCGGAACCTGGCCGCGGCGCTGCAGGCGCGGCGCGCCGAAGCGGACGCCACCCGAGACGCGAGCACCTGATGGACATCCTTCTCCTCGGCATCTATGCCTTCTTCGTCTGGCTGATCTTCATCAAGCTGAAGTGGCTGCCATGGAACACCGCCTGGCAGGTCACGGTGGTGATCATCCCGATCGTCGCGCTCTCGATCCTGATCCTCACGCTCAACGTCGTCGCGCCGTCGACCGCGGACGTGCGCGTCCTCAAGTACGTGGTGCAGGTGGTGCCGCAGGTGCGCGGCCGCGTGCTCGAGGTGCCGGTGGAGCCCAACCGGCTCGTGAAGAAGGGCGAGCTGCTGTTTCGCATCGACCCGACCCAGTACGAGAACGAACTCAACGCGGCCAAGGCCAAGCTGGCGTCCGACGAGGCAAAGTTCGCGGCCGCCGGCGCCTCGCTGGTCGATGCCTCGGCCGGCGCGCGCCAGTTGCAGGAGCAGTTGAAGGCCGCCACCGGCCAGGTCAAGGCGTTGCAGCCCAAGCTCGAACTGGCCCGCCTGCGGGT
This sequence comes from Variovorax sp. J31P207, assembly GCF_030316965.1. Classification (NCBI taxonomy): domain Bacteria; kingdom Pseudomonadati; phylum Pseudomonadota; class Betaproteobacteria; order Burkholderiales; family Comamonadaceae; genus Variovorax; species Variovorax sp. J31P207. Next base: position 359,741 of record NZ_JASZYN010000002.1, on the reverse strand, counting down.
GCGCCAGAACCGCGAACTGGTCGCCACCGGCGCGGGCGAGCGCTTCGCGCTCGAGCAGGCCGAATCCACGCTGGCCGAGTTGCAGGGCCAGATCGCGACCGCCTCCGCCAACGAGACGCAGGTCTCCCAGCGGCTGGCGGCGCAGGTCAACGGCGAGCAGGCGTCGGTCGCCACCTCGCGGGCCCAGCTCGCGACCGCCAAGGCGCAGGTCGACCTCAGCCGGGCCGAGCTGGGCAATGCGCAATGGAACCTCGACCAGACGGCCGTCTACGCGCCCTCCAACGGCTATGCGATCAATGTCCAGTTGCGGCCGGGCTCCTTCGTGGTCTCGGTGCCGTTCTCGCCGGCGATGAGTTTCGTCGAGGAAACCTACCAGGTGATCGCGCTCTTCGACCAGAACGAGCTGCGGCTGGTCGAGCCCGGCGACAAGGCGGAGTTCACGCTCAAGACCTATCCCGGCCGCATCATCAGCGCGACGGTCGACTCCATCGTGTGGGCGCAAGGCCAGGGGCAGGTGCAGCAGTCGGGCACGCTGCCGCAGACCGGCGCGTTCCCGCAGGTGCCGGGCCGCTTTCCGGTCAAGCTGATCGTCGACGAGCCCGACGCCGGGCTCTTCCTGGCCGCCGGCGCGGATGGGCAGGGCGCGATCTACACCGAACACGTCGCGGCCATCCATATCCTGCGCATGGTGATCCTGCGGGTCGGTTCGATCACCAACTACCTCGTGCTGAAACTGCACTGATGTCCATGCCGTCGCTTCGTCCCTGGGTCCTGGCGGCGCCGCTCGCGGCGGCGCTGGCGGGCTGCGCGCTCAAGCCGCCGCCGACCACCGACGACCTGCGCAAGGAGGTGCTGCAGCAGGGGCCGATTCCCGAGGCCTTCAGGGCCGGCGGCGGCGTCTCGACTCCGGTGGCCGACCGCTGGCTCGCCTCCTTCGAGGAGCCGGCGCTGACCACGCTGGTCAACGAAGCGCTGGCCTACAACGCCGACCTGCAAGTCGCCGCGGCCCGGGTGGAGCAGGCGGCGGGCTATGTCAAGGTGGCGTCAGGCGGCCTGCTGCCGTCGGTCGGCGTGGCTGCCCTGGGCGGCGACAAGTCGGGCGGCGGGGGCGGGCTGAACGGCGTCTTCCTGAATGCCTCGCTCGAACTCGATGTCTGGGGCCGGCTGCGCTATGAAAGCGCGGCCGCGCGCGAGCAGTTCGCCGCGGCCGAGGCCGACTACGCCTACGCGCGCCAGTCGCTGGCCGCGATGGTCGCGAAGAGCTGGTTCCTGGCGGTCGAGGCCGGCATGCAGCGCGCGATCGCGAAAGATTCTCTCGGCTCTTCCGAGGGCCTGATGCGCCTGGCCGACGATCGGTTGCGGATCGGCAACGGCACGGCACTTTCGCTGGCGCAGGCGCGTGCGAGCGTCAACGGCTATCGCGACACGCTGCGGCAGATCGAGCTGTCGCGCGAGCAGGCCTTGCGCGCGCTGGAGCTGCTGGTCGGCCGCTACCCGGGCGCGGAGATCGCGGTCGCGGACCAGCTGTCGCGCATGCCGCCACCGCTGCCTGTCGGGGTTCCCTCGGAAGTGCTGGAGCGCCGGCCGGACATGGTCGCTGCCGAGCGTCGCGTGGCGGCCGCCTTCAATCGGGTGGGCGAAGCCAAGGCGGCGCAACTGCCGAAGATCAGGCTGACTGCGGGCGGCAGCAACGTTTCGAGCGAACTGATCGTCCTGAAGGACGTCAGCAGCCCGGTGTGGAGCCTGGGCGCCAACCTGATCGCGCCGATCTACCAGGGCGGCGCGCTGCGGGCGCAGGTCGAGATCCGCTCGGCCGAGCAGAAGCAGGCGGTGGCCGAATACGCGCGCGCCGGGCAGAAGGCGTTCAGCGAGGTCGAGACCGCGCTGGGCACGGAGTCGATCCTGCGGGAGCGCGAGGCGATCCTGGCGGCCGCGATCAGCGACAACGAGGAGGCGCTGAGGCTGGCGCGGATTCAATACCAGGTGGGCACGGCGGACCTGCGCACGGTGGAGCAGAGCCAGCTGGCGCTCTATGCGGCGCGGACGTCGAGGCTGCGGGTGCAGAGCGAGCAGCTGGCCCAGCGGGCCAATCTGTACCTGGCCCTGGGTGGCGGGGTCTAGGGCGATGGCGAACGAAAGCGGCTCGACCTCAGCGACCCATGCGGGCGTCGTAGCTGCGCGAGACCCGATCGATGAGCGCGGGATCGCGCGCGCCGGTGGCGTCGAACTGGACCCGGACACTGCCATCCGCCTGCTGGCGCACGCTGGCCGACACCGTGGCGCTGCCCGCCGTTCCGATGATCATGCCGGCGCTGCGGTCTTCGGTGCCGATGGCCAGCCCCTGGTCGCGCATCGCGCCGGCCGCGGCCGCGAACGATCGGTCGAAGCTGGCCGGGGCCCCCACGGTCACGGGGTACGCGGGCGGCGGGTAGTAGCAGCCACTGGCAACCAGGGCGGCGCCCAATGCCGCGACCCGCAGGAAGGTGATGATGAACTTCATTCGTGTCTCCGGTCGATCGTCCCGCGATCGTAGTGAGTTGCACATCGACTGCCTACAGTTAGCCAATTGCAGCCTCCGGCATACACCCGTATGCTGGCGGCCAACCTGGAGAGGAGTCCCCATGTTCTCTGTTGCGACCCGCTTCACGCGCATGCTGGCAGTGACGATCTCGCTGCTGGTGTCGGCGTCCCTGGTGACGGCGCAGCAGGCGCCCACCTTCAGCCGGGAGCAGCTCGACCAGATGATGGCGCCGATCGCGCTCTATCCGGATTCGCTGCTGTCGCAGGTGCTGATGGCCTCCACCTACCCGGCCGACGTGGTCGACGCCGCGAAATGGTCGAAGGCGAACTCGAAGCAGCAGGGTGATGCCGCCGTGAAGGCGGTGCAGGACAAGCCCTGGGACCCGAGCGTGCAGTCGCTGGTCGCCTTCCCGCCGGTGATCCAGATGATGGGCGACCAGCCCGACTGGACGCAGAACCTCGGCGACGCCTTCCTCGCCTCGTCGAAGGACGTGCTCGACTCGGCACAGCGGCTGCGCACCAAGGCCCAGCAGCAGGGCAGCCTCAAGACGACCGAGCAACAGAAGGTCATCGTCGAGCAGGAACCGCAGACGCAGCAGACGGTGATCAAGATCGAGCCGGCGAACCCGGAGGTGGTCTACGTGCCGGCCTACAACCCGACCGTGGTCTATGGCGCCTGGCCCTATCCGGCCTATCCGCCGTACTACTACCCGCCCTATCCGGCCTACTACCCGGGCGCGGCGCTCGCCACCGGCATCGCCTTCGGCGTCGGCGTGGCCGCCGTGGGCGCGCTCTGGGGCAATGCGAACTGGGGCGGCGGCAACGTGAACGTCAACGTCAACCGCTACAACAGCATCAACAGCAACCGCCAGATCGCGGCCAACCAGACCAACTTCCAGCACAACGCCGCCAACCGCAAGGGCGTGCCGTACCGCGACTCGCGCAGCCAGCAGCAGTACGGCCGCAACGCCGGCGATCCGGGCCAGCGCCAGGACTACCGCGGCCGCGACAACGCGGGCCGCGATGCGCAGCGGCAGCAGGCGCAGTCCTCGCTGCAGCAGCGCGGCATGGACCCGGGGCAGGGCCGCGAGAACCTGCGCAACGATCCGGGCACGCGCGAACGGGCACAGCAGGCCGCCGACCGCGGCGGCCAGCGGGGCGGCCAGGGTGGGGCTGGGGCCGGCGACCGCGGCGGGCAGGGCGGCGGCTTCGATCGGGGCGGCGCCGGTGGCCGCGAGCAGGTCCAGCATCGTGGCGGCTCCGACAACGCCCTGCGCGGCGCGGGCGACGGCGGCGCGCAGGCGCGGCAACAGGCCGATCGCGGCAACGCGAGCCGCCAGTCGATGGGCGGGGCCGGTGGCGGCGGTGCGCACGCCGGTGCCGGTGCGCGTGCGGGCGGCGGCGGCTATGGGGGCGGCGGTGCGCATGCCGGCGGCGGTGCGCGACCGAGCGGCGGTTCCTATGGCGGTGGCCATGCGGGCGGCGGCGCCCGCGCCGGCGGCGGCGGTGGCGGTGGCATGAGGGGCGGCGGTGGTGGCGGCGGACGCGGCGGCGGCGGAGGCCGGCGCTAGGCACCAGTGATGACGGCGATGAATCCACTCCACTTCATGCGAGGCTCGAACATGCTGAATCCGATGCGCACCAGGGCTGCGGCGGTCGCTGCGGTCGCCACACTCACGCTGGCGCTTTCCGCCCCCGCTTTCGCGCAGCGCGCCTATCCCAGTGCCGAGGCGGCCTCGGAGGCCTTCTTCCGGGCGCTGGCGGACAACGACCAGAAGGCGCTGCAGACGGTGCTCGGCAACGACTGGCGACGCTTCGTGCCGGCGGGCGAGGTCGATCGCGAGGACATCTACGATTTCCTGGGTGCCTACGCCAAGCAGCACAAGGTGGTGCCCGACGGGCCCGACCGGGCGCTGCTGGGGGCGGGCGACAGTGGCTGGACCTTGCCGATCCCGATCGTCAAGGGCGCGGGCGGCTGGCACTTCGACCCGCGCGCCGGCGCCGACCAGATGCAGACGCGCCGCATCGGCCGCAACGAACTGGCCGCCATGCGGGCCGCGCTCGCCTACTTCGATGCCCAGCGGGAGTACGCGCAGGTCGACCGCGACGGCAACGGCGTGCTCGAGTTCGCCCAGAAGTTCGCCAGCACGCCGGGCAAGCACGACGGCCTGTACTGGCACACCGGCCCCGGCGAGGCGGAGAGTCCGCTCGGCCCTCTCTACGCCCCGGCCCGGCCCGGCGAGGGCTACCACGGCTACCACTTCAAGATCCTCAAGGCGCAGGGTCCGAACGCACCTGGCGGCGCCTACGACTACGTCATCGGCAATCGCATGCGCGGCGGCTTCGCGCTGGTCGCCTGGCCCGTGAAGTACGGCGAGACCGGCGTGATGAGCTTCATGGTCAACCACGACGGCGTGGTCTACGAGAAGAACCTGGGCGCCGGCACGGACGCCGCCGCACGGGCGATGACCCGGTTCGACCCCGATGCGGGCTGGAGAAAGGTCGACGTACAGTAGGCGCGGGCGCGGTTCCGCCGGCGCCCTCCATGCAGCGGGGGCCCAATTGATTCCCGACACCACCCGTCCCGACGCCGGCAGCGACGACCTGCTGCTGCGGGTCTCGCCGCCGAGAGTGCCGCGCCATCTGGTGGCGCGGCCGCGGCTGCTGGCGGCCGACCCGGCGTTCCGCGATGTCCCGGCCATCCTGATCCAGGCGCCGGCGGGCTTCGGCAAGACCTCGCTGCTGGCGCAATGGCGGCTCGAACATCTCTCGCACGGCCTGGTGGTGGCCTGGGTATCGGCGCAGGCGCGCGACACGCCGCAGCGCCTGGCGCAGGCGCTGGCGCTGGCGGTGCGGCGCGCGGCGGGGCGCTCCACTTTCGGCCACGTGCTGCTCGACGCGGCAGGGCCGAGCGGCCTCGAGGGCATCACCATCTGGCTGGCGGAGCTGGCGCAGACGGCGCTCGACGTGGTGCTGGTGGTGGACGAGGCGGAGCGCCTGCCGGCGGCTTCGCGCGAGGCGCTGGCCTACCTGCTGCGCAATGCGCCACCCAACCTGCGCACCGTGATCGCCAGCCGGCCCGACTGCAACCTGGACATCGACGACCTGATCGCCTATGGGCAGTGCGTGGTGGTCGGCCCCGCGATGCTGCGATTCAGGCTCGAAGAGACGCTGGAACTGATCCACGGCCGCTTCGGTGCCAGCGTCGACAACGACACCGCCGCCCGGCTGCACGCGCTCACGGAAGGCTGGCCGCTGGGACTGCAGCTCTCGCTCACCGTGCTGGCGCGCGGCACCGACGCGCGAGCCGACGTGGCGGGGATGAGCGCCCTTGGCGGCCAGCTGCGCGAGCAGTTCCTGGCGATGCTGCTGGCCAATCTCGATTCGCGCGACCGCGAGTTCCTCACCCGCATCGCGATCCTCGACCATCTGCACCCGGAGCTGTGCCGGCAGGTCGCCGGAATGGACGATGCGACGGAGCGGCTGGCGCGACTGAGCCGCGACACGCCGGTGTTCGTGGCGGCGGAGCAGGGCGATTGGCTACGCATGCACGCGCTGGCCCGCGATGTGCTGCGCGAGGGCTTCGGCGCGCTCCCCGCGGAGGTGCAGGCCGGAGCCCATGCCCGGGCGTCCGGGTGGCTGGCCGAGCGCGGGATGCTCGAGGACGCGGCCCGCCACGCGCTGGTCGCCGGCCAGCGCGAGCGGGCCTACGAGCTGGCCGAGCGCAGCCTCTACGAATCGATCATGACCCACGGACGGCAGGGCGTGGTGCTCGAATGGCTGGCGCAACTGCCGCCCGACGAACTGGACCGACGGCCGCGGCTGCTGCTGGCCGCGGCCTGGACGCTCGCCACCAGCGAACGCCATGAAGACGCCGGCCGGCTGGTCGACCGGATCCTGGCGCAGCCGCAGCACGCGCCCGATGCCCCCCTGCGCTGCGAATGCGCGTTGATCCTGAGCGGCGGGGCGGTGTTCGCGGACGACCCGGACCGTTTCGCGGCACTGCACGACCCCTGGGCCGAGGCGCCGCCTCTGCGCGATCCGCTGCTGCTGCAGGTGCACGCCAACCGCACCGCCTACCGGACGCTGCTCGAGGGCGACCCGGCGCTGGCGCGGCTCCGCCAGCAGCAGTCGCCGCGCGGGGATTTCGGGCGCGGGCAGGGCTTCATCGGGCGCTGGGGCGAGCTCATCATCGCCCTCTCCTACGTCTGGGAAGGCCAGGTCCGGCTGGTCGAGAGCCTGCTGCATCCGGCCGTGGCCAGCGCCGAGGCGGACCTGGGGCGGCGCAACAGCTTCGTGTGCATGCTCGCCGCCCTCCTTGCCGCCGCGCTGTGGGAGCGCGGCCGCCCCGTCGATGCCGCCGCGCTGCTGGCCGACCGCCTCGACGTGCTGGAGCGCAGCGGGCTGCCTGAAGCGCTGCTGCTGGCCTACCGGACGATGGCCCGCAAGGCGGTGGCCGAGGGCGCCGAGCACCGGGCGGTCGAACTGCTCGGCGCGCTCGATGCGGCGGGCTCGGCGCGCGCGCTGCCGCGGCTTCGCATCGCCAGCCTGGTGGAGTTGGTGCGCCTGCATGCCCGGCGCTTTCGGGCGCAGCGCTGCCGGGAGCTGTGCCAGCGCATCGACGCCCTGCTGGCCGACCCGGCCCTGCCGCAGGGGCGGCTCTGGCGGCGCAGCGTGGACGCGCTGCGCGATCTGGCCCACGGCTACGCGGCGATCGCGGCCCAGGACTGGCGCGGCGCCCTGGCGCCGCTGACCCAGGCCAGCGAGCTCGTGCAGGTGGTGCGGCAAGGCCGGCTGGAGATCGAGATCCTCGGCCTGCGCGCCTTCGCGCTCGACCGTTGCGGCGAGAAGCGCGCCGCCCCGATGCTGCGCGAGGCGATCGACCTGGCTCAAAGTTACGGCCTCGTGCGTATTTTCGAGGACGCCCATCCGGACCTGGGCGCATGGGCCAGGCAGGTCGCCGGCGAAGGCGACGAACGCGCGCCGGTGGCGCCGGCCGTGGCCGCGCCGACGCGCCCGGTGCCGGCCGCCGAGACGCCCCGGCCTCCGGCCGTGCGCGGCATGGTGCTGACGCCCAAGGAGCGCGAGGTGATGGAGCTGCTGGCGCGCAGCCTGTCCAACAAGGAGATCGGGCGCGCCATGCAGGTGGGCGAAACCACGGTCAAGTGGCACGTCAAGAACCTGCTGGCCAAGCTGGACGCCGGCACGCGCAAGGAAGTCGTCGTCCGCGCCCGCATCCTCGGGTTGCTCCAGCCGGCGCCATAGCAGGGCGCCGCACTGGCGGAATGGGCCTCCCCCCTCCTGCAAGGAGGGGCTCCGAAAGGGCGCTGAATCCTATTCTTCGGGCTTGGGAATTCGCACTCAAGCGGCCTCCCGCCAGACGGAGACAAGACATGCCCTCAACAACCGAAACCGCGCCGCTGAAAGGCGCACCCGCCGTGGTGTCCAGCGCCGCGCTGAAGACATCCATCCAGGTCGAGCCTCTGACCTGCACCATCGGCGCCGAGCTGCGCAACGTGGACCTCGGCGCCGCCTCGCGCGACGCCGACACGGTGGCCGAGATCCGCGCGCTGCTGCTCAAGCACAAGGTGCTGTTCCTGCGCGACCAGGACTTCTCGCGCGCCGAGCACGTGGCCTTCGCCCGCCACTTCGGCGAACTCGAAGACCATCCCGTGGCCGGCAGCGACCCCGAGCACCCCGGCCTGGTGCGGATCTACAAGTCGCCCGACACGCCCAACGACCGCTACGAGAACGCCTTCCACACCGACGCCACCTGGCGCGAGAAGCCGCCCTTCGGCTGCGTGCTGCGCTGCGTCGAAACGCCGGAAGTCGGCGGCGACACCATCTGGGTGAACATGGTCGAGGCGTACGCGCGCCTGCCGGAAGACATCCAGCTGAAGATCGAGGGCCTGCGCGCCCGCCACAGCATCGAGGCCAGCTTCGGCGCCGCGATGCCGATCGAGAAGCGCCTGGCGCTGCACGCGCAGTTCCCCGATGCGGAGCACCAGGTGGTGCGCACCCATCCGGAAACGGGCGAGAAGATCCTCTTCGTCAACGCCTTCACCACGCACTTCACCAACTTCCACACGCCGGCGAACGTGCGCTTCGGCCAGGACTACGCGCCGGCCGCCGGCCAGCTGCTGAGCTACCTGATCAGCCAGGCCGCGATCCCCGAGTTCCAGGTGCGCTGGCGCTGGAAGAAGAACAGCGTGGCCTTCTGGGACAACCGCAGCACGCAGCACTACGCGGTCATGGACTACCCGGCCTGCCACCGAAAGATGGAACGCGCCGGAATCATCGGCGAGACCACCTACTGAACCCCTCATCCAACACGCAACTGAAAGACCAACCATGAACTTCCTCGACGGCTCCCTCTTCCCGGAGAACCAGGACAAGCTGGTGATCACCGTGGCGCCCTACGGTCCCGAGTGGATCCCCTCCGACTTCCCGCAGGACATCCCGGTGACCATGGAACAGCAGATCCAGAAGGCGGTCGACTGCTACAACGCCGGCGCCAGCGTGCTGCACCTGCATGTGCGCGAGCTGGACGGCAAGGGCTCCAAGCGCCTGTCGATGTTCAACGAGCTGATCGCCGGCGTGCGCAAGGCGGTGCCCGACATGGTGATCCAGGTCGGCGGCTCGATCTCCTTCGCCCCCGAGAGCGACGGCGCCAACGCCAAGTGGCTGCACGACGACACGCGCCACATGCTGGCCGAGCTCGACCCGAAGCCGGACCAGGTCACGGTCACCGTCAACACGACGCAGATGAACGTGCTGGAGCACATGGAGGCCGAAGACATCGCGGGCACCTCGCTGGCCGAGCCGCAGAACAACGCCGCCTACCGCGAGATGATCGTGCCCTCGGGCCCCGGCTTCATCGAGGAGCATGTGCGCCGCCTGAGCGCCGCCGGCATCCAGAGCGCCTTCCAGTTCTACAACATCAACAGCTACGAAACGGTGGAGCGGCTGATCCGCCGCGGCGTCTACAAGGGCCCGCTGGTGATGAACTGGGTGGCGATCAGCGGCGGCATGGATGCGCCCAACCCCTACAACCTGACGAACTTCCTGCGCGCGATTCCGGACGGCGCGATGCTGACCGTGGAAAGCAGCATGCGCAACGTGCTGCCGATCAACATGATCGGCATGGCGCTGGGCCTGCATGTGCGCTGCGGCATCGAGGACAACCTCTGGAACCAGTCGCGCAGCGAGAAGATGACCTCGGTGGAGCAGATCGAGCAGCTGGTGCGCATGGCGCGCGAGTTCGGCCGCGAAGTCGCCAACGGCAAGGAAGCCCGCGAGATCCTGAAGATCGGCGTGTTCTACGACACCGTCGAGGAGACGCTGGCCGCCAACGGCTTCGCGCCCAATCCGAAGGGGCGCCAGCAGGGCTACCTGCGCCGCGTGGCCTGAAGGTGAGCGGAGCATCCCCCATGCCGACCGTGCTCATCGTCCCCGGCCTGCGCGACCACGTCGACGCGCACTGGCAGACGCTGCTGGCCGCGCGCCTGGCGGCGCGCGGCCGCCAGGTGCGCTGCGTGCCGCCGATGGGCCGGGCCGACCTCGACTGCGCGGCGCGCGTGGCCGCGATCGAGCGCGAGGCGCAGGCCGTCGAAGGTCCGCTGATCCTGGTGGCGCACAGCGGCGGCTGCGTGATGGTCGCGCACTGGGCGCGCCAGACCAAGCGGACGGTCCATGGCGCGCTGCTCGCGGCGCCGCCGGACTTCGACCGGCCGATGCCCGAGGGCTACCCCACGCTCGAGGAACTGCGCGCCAGCGGCTGGCTGCCGGTGCCGCGCCGGACCTTGCCCTTCCCGAGCATCGTGGCGGGGAGCCGCAACGATCCGCTGGCCGACTACGGCCGGGTGGCGGAACTGGCCCGCGACTGGGGCAGCCGCCTGGTCGACCTCGGCGAGGTGGGCCACCTGAACCCCGCCTCGGGCTTCGGCGAATGGCCCCGCGCCGAACTGTTCATCGCCGAGCTTTCGCACCGCTGAACCATTCCCGGACGGCCCGGCACGGACCGCCGGGCACCACGGCTCGCATGCTGCCGGCCGCTTTTGAAGACACCAAGGAGACACACCATGGCCAAGGCCATTCGCTTTCATGAAACCGGCGGACCGGAAGTCCTCAGGCTGGAGAACGTCGACGTCGGCGAACCCGGCCCGGGCCAGGCGCGCGTGCGCCACACCTACATCGCGGTCAACTTCATCGACATCTACTTCCGCACCGGCCGCTATCCGCTGCCGCTGCCCAACGGGCTCGGCTCCGACGCCGTGGGCGTGGTCGAGGCCGTGGGTCCCGGCGTGACCGACATCCGCGTGGGCGATCGCGTGGGCTACCTGATCGGCCCCCAGGGCGCGTACTCGGAAGCGCGCGTGATGCCGGCCGAGCTGCTGATCCCGCTGCCCGAGGGCGTGTCCGACCGCACGGCATCGACCTTGATGATGAAGGGCATGACGGCGCAGTACCTGTTCCGCCAGGTGTTCCCGCTGAAGGGCGGCGAGACCATCCTCTATCACGCGGCCGCCGGCGGCGTCGGCCTGATCGCCTGCCAGTGGGCGCGCGCCATGGGCGTGACGATGATCGGCACCGTCAGCACCGACGAGAAGGCCGCCATCGCCCGCGCCAACGGCTGCGCCCACACCATCGTGACGTCGCGCGAGAACATCGCGAAGCGGGTGCGCGAGATCACCGACGGCAAGGGCGTGCCGGTGGTGTACGACTCGGTCGGCAAGGACACGCTGGAAGCCTCGCTCGACAGCCTGCAGCCGCGCGGCTCGCTGGTCAGCAATGGCACCACCTCGGGGCCGGTGGTGATCGACTCGCAGACGCTGGCGGTGAAGGGCTCGATCTGGGTCACGCGCCCGGCGATGATGCACTACATCACGCCGCGCGCCCACATGCTGTCGATGGCCGAGGAGCTGTTCGGCCACGTGCTGGCAGGCCGCATCGTCAGCGAACCCAAGCAGAGCTTCGCCCTGGCCGACGCCGCCGACGCGCACCGCGCGCTCGAATCGCGCGCGACCACCGGCGCGACCGTGCTGGTGCCCTGAGGGGAAGACCATGGATCTGCATTCCCATGACGCGAAGCCGGGCGCGGCCGACAGCTACCTGATCGGCCCGCGCCAGGCCTGGTTCGCCTTCGCCATGACCATCGGCCTGATGATGGTCGACTACATCGATCGCCAGGTGATCGTGTCGCTGTTCCCGCACCTGAAAGAGGCCTGGGGCCTGTCGGACAAGCAGCTCGGCGCGCTGGTGTCGGCCGTCTCGGTGACGGTGGCGCTGGGCGCGATCCCGATCGCGCTGTTCGCCGACCGTTTCAGCCGCGTGAAGAGCATCGTCGCGATGGCCACGATCTGGAGCCTGGCCTCGATCAGCTGCATGTTCACCCGCAACTATGGCCAACTCCTGGCCGCGCGTGCCGCGGTGGGACTGGGCGAGGCGGGCTACGGCGCTGTCGGTGCGGCCCTCATCGCCAGCCATTTCCCGGCCCGCATGCGCGGCGCGCTGATGGCGGCCTTCTTCGCCTCGGCCTCGGTCGGGTCGGTGCTGGGCGTGATGCTCGGCGGCCTCATCGCCGCCAAATGGGGCTGGCAGGCGGCCTTCGGCGTCGTCGGCGTGCCGGGCCTGCTGCTGGCGCTGCTCTACTCTCGGGTGCGCGACTACCGCACGGTGGCGCTCACGCCGCGCATCGAGCAGGCCACCCGTTCGACCCAGGGCACGGCGCGCGCCATCGTGAAGCGGCTGGCGCGCTCGCGCACCTTGCTGTGGGTCTGCATCGGCGCACCGGCGCAGCTGATCCTGGTGTCGGCCATCTGGGCCTGGATGCCGAGCTACCTCAACCGCATGCATGGCATGGCGCCGGAACAGGCGGGCGTGAAGGCCGCGCTGGTGGTGCTGTGCGGCGCGCTGGGCAGCGTGGTGTGGGGCGCGATCGCCGACCGCGCCGGCCGCAAGAATCCGGCGGCCAAGCTGCACGTGACGGCCGCGGTGTGCGTGGCCTCGGCGGCGGTGCTGGCGTTCGCCTTCGGCGCCGGCCACCTCGGGCTGGACCTCGGCAAGCAGGCGCAGTTCGCACTGTTCGCGCTGGGCGGCTTCCTGATGACCTGCACCGTCGGCGTGGTCGCCGCCGTGGTGATCGACGTGATCCACCCCGGCATCCGCGCCACCGGCGCCTCGGTGCTGTCGCTGTTCCAGAACCTGCTGGGACTGGCCGTGGGTCCGCTCATCGCCGGCGCGCTGTCGGACCTGTGGACGCTCGAGAACGCCCTGATGGTGATGCCGGTCTTCGGACTGCTGGCCGCCTGGGCCTTCATGGTTGCCTCGCGCAGCTACGGGGCCGACCTGCAGAGCGCCGGCGACAGCGCCGACGAAGACATCCACCCCGCGCCGGCCGGCGCTCCCCGCAGCGTGCCGGCCTGAGCCGCCGCCGCGCCACCCTGTCCATTTGAACGAACGAACGGAAACCGACATGAACGGATTGATGATGGATCAGCCGCTGCTGATCTCCAGCCTCCTCACCCACGCCGAGCGCCACCATGGCGACCAGCAGATCGTCTCGCGCCGGGTCGAAGGCGACCTGCACCGCTACACCTACCGTGACCTCGGCCAGCGCGCGCGCCGGCTCGCCAATGCGCTCGCCGCGCGTGGCATCGAGAAGGGCGAGCGCGTCGCCACGCTGGCCTGGAACGGCTACCGCCACATGGAGCTGTATTACGCGGCCTCCGGCTCGGGCGCGGTGCTGCACACGCTCAACCCGCGCCTGCACCCCGACCAGGTGGTGTGGATCGCCGACCACGCCGAAGACGAGATCCTGTTCTTCGACCTGAGCTTCCTGCCGCTGATCGAGGCCATCGCCTCGCGCGTGTCGACCATCAAGGCCTTCGTCGCCATGACCGACCGCGCCCACATGCCGGCCGAGTCGAAGGTGCCCAACCTGCTGTGCTACGAGGAACTGATCGAGGACCACTCGCCCGACTTCATGTGGCCGGTGTTCGACGAGAAGGCGGCTTCATCGCTGTGCTACACCTCCGGCACCACCGGCAACCCGAAGGGCGCGCTCTACAGCCACCGCTCGACCATGCTGCACACCTATGCGGCGGCACTGCCCGATGCGCTGAATTGCTCGGCCAACGACGTCATCCTGCCGGTGGTGCCGATGTTCCACGTCAACGCCTGGGGCCTGCCCTACATCGCGTGCATGGTCGGCGCCAAGCTGGTGTTCCCGGGTCCGTGGCTCGACGGCAAGTCGCTGCACGATCTCTTCGAAGCCGAGGGCGTGACGGTCTCGGCCGGCGTGCCCACCGTTTGGCAGGGCCTGCTCGCCCATGTGGAGAGCAACGACCTCCAATTCAGCACCATGCGCCGCACGATCATCGGCGGCTCGGCCTGCCCGCCGGCGATGATGCGCGCCTTCCAGGAGCGCTACGACGTGCAGGTGCTGCACGCCTGGGGCATGACCGAGCTGAGCCCGGTGGGCGCGGTGTGCACGCTCAAGCCCTGCCATCGGTCGCTCGACGGCGAGCAGCGCCTGGCGCTGCAATCGAAGCAGGGCCGCTCGGTGTTCGGCATCGACATGAAGATCGTCGGTGCCGATGGCGCCGAGCTGCCGCAGGACGGCAAGGCCTCGGGCGAGCTGATGGTGCGCGGCGCCTGGGTGATCTCCGGCTACTACAAGGGCGAGGGCGCGGGCCCGTTGGTCAACGGCTGGTTCCCCACCGGCGACGTCTCGACCATCGACGCCGACGGCTTCATGCAGATCACCGACCGCAGCAAGGACGTGATCAAGTCCGGCGGCGAATGGATCGGCTCCATCGACCTCGAGAACATCGCCATGGCGCACCCCGCCGTGGAGATGGCGGCCTGCATCGCGGCGCGCCACGCCAAGTGGGACGAGCGCCCGCTGCTGATCGTGGTGAAGAAGCCCGGCCAGGAATTGACGCGCGAGGAACTCATCCGCTTCTACGACGGCCGGATCGCCAAGTGGTGGACGCCCGACGACGTGGTCTTCGTCGACCGCATCCCGCTCGGCGCGACCGGCAAGGTGCAGAAGAACCTGCTGCGCGACGCCTACGGCAACCACCTCATGGCCGACAGCGGAATGAGGTTCGCATGACCGCCCTGTCGATCGCCGCCTGGCCGGCGCGCAGCCGCACGCTCTTCCCGGGGGTGCTGGCCTGCGCGGTGGTCGCGGCCGCCTCCACCTTCCTGTCGCAGCACTACGGCGCGCCGGTGATGCTGTTCGCGCTGATCCTCGGGATGGCGATGAACTTCCTGTCGGTCGACGGCGCCTGCAAGCCCGGCATCGAGTTCACGGCGCGCCAGGTGCTGCGCTGGGGCGTGGCGCTGCTGGGCCTGCGCATCACGGCCGCCCAGGTGGTGGCGCTGGGCTGGCATCCGGTGCTGCTGGTGGTGCTGTCGGTGGTGCTGACCATCGGGGTGTCGATGGTGGTCGCCAAGCTGATGGGCTTCCAGTCGCTGTTCGGCCTGCTCAGCGGCGGCGCCACGGCGATCTGCGGGGCATCGGCCGCGCTGGCGTTGGCGGCGGCGCTGCCGTCGCATCCGCAGAAGGAGCGCGCGACGCTGTTCACGGTGGTCGGCGTCTCGGCGTTGTCGACCTTCGCCATGATCGCCTATCCCATGATCGCTCACGCCCTCGGGCTCGACGAGCGCGCCGCCGGGATCTTTCTCGGCGCGACGATCCACGACGTGGCGCAGGTGGTCGGCGCCGGCTACAGCATGTCGAAGGAGACCGGCGACATCGCCACTTTGGTCAAGCTCATGCGCGTGGCGATGCTGCTGCCGGTGATCGTGTTCGCCGTGATGTGCACACGCGCCGCCGGCAAGGGCGAGGGCGGCCCGCGCCCGCCGCTGCTGCCGTGGTTCGCGGTTGCCTTCGCGCTGCTGGTGGCGGTCAACAGCACCGGCTGGATTCCGAAGGTCCTGACCGACGCCGGCAGCGACTGCTCGCGCTGGTTCCTGGTGGCCGCCATCGCCGGCATCGGCATGAAGACGCAATTGCGCGACCTCGCCACGGTGGGCCTGAAGCCCGTCGTCCTGATGTTGGGCGAAACGGTGTTTCTCGCGATACTGGCAATTGCGCTGATTCGCTGGACATCCTGAACAGAACAACAGTTAGAAGGAAACCGAACATGAATCCGAATCAATGGCGGCGCCGGATGATCCAGGCCGCGTGCGTGTCCTGCCTCGGCATTTCGGGTCTCGCGATGGCGCAGGCCCAGCCGGCGGCGAAATGGCCCGAGAAGATGGTGCGCGTGATCGTGGCCGGCCCGGCCGGCGGCACCGCCGACATCATCGCGCGCCTGGTGGCCGACCAGATGTCGAAAGACACCGGCCAGCCCTTCGTGGTCGACCCCAAGCCCGGCGCGGGCGGGGTGCTGGCGGTCAACGAGCTTTCGATCGCGCCGCACGACGGCCACACCCTGCTGGTGGGCGTCAACTCGCTGGTGAGCGAGATCCCGCACATCATCAAGCTGCGGGTGGACATGGCCAAGGAGATCAAGCCGGTGGCGGAACTCGGCCACGGCGGCCTGGTGATGGTCGGCGCGCCCACGGTGCCGGCGAAGAACTTCCGCGAGCTGCTGACATGGGTCAAGGCCAACCCCGGCAAGGTGAGCTATGCCTCGTACAGCCCGGGCACGGTGTCGCACGTGGCGGGGCTGCAGCTCAACAAGGCGGCCGGCCTCGACATGACGCACGTCGGCTACAAGGGCTCCACGCCGGCGCTCGCCGACGTGATGGGCGGCCACGTGCCGCTGATGTTCGACGGCATCGCGACTTCGCTGCCGTTGATCAAGGCCGGCAAGATCAAGGCCTTCGCGGTGAGCACGCCCAAGCGCTCGCCCCTGCTGCCCGAGGTGCCGACCTTCGCCGAGCTGGGCTATCCGCAGCTGGAGACCGTCTCGTGGATGGGCCTCTGGCTCAAGCCCGACGTGCCCGCCGCGGTGCAGGCCAGCGTGCGCGAGGCGACGTTGAAGGCGCTGGCCCAGCCGGCGCTGCGCGCGCATCTGCTCGACACCGGGCTGGAGGCCGGCGGCACCCGCACGCCCGAGGAGCTCACGGGTTCGCTCGCGGCTGACTACCGGCGCGTGGGCGAGGTGCTCAAGTCGATCGACTTCAAGCCGGAGTGAGTGCGCGCAGCATGGCGTCCAGCAGCGTGTCGGCCGACACGGCGCCGGCCAGCGCCAGCGATGCGTCGAACACGAAGAAGGGCACCCCGCTGACCAGGTGGCGCACCTTGGCCTGCGGGTGGCGGCCCTGGCTGCGCTCGCCGCCAGGGACCGGAGCCTCGGCCGGCAGCCCGCATTCGCGCGCCAGCTGCGCGAGCACGGAGGCGTCGCCGATGTCCCGGCCGCCGTTGAAGTAGGCCATGAAGATGCGGTCGATCAGCTGGCGCTGCTGGACCTCGGTGCCGACCGCGGCCGCCTGCGCGACCCGGGCGTGGGCGGCGGCCGTGTTCGGCATCACGGCGATCCGGTCGAAGGCGAACGGGACCCCGGCCGCCTGGCCGGCCTGCAGCACCTGCGCGCGCCGCCTGGCGACGGCTTCGGGACTGCCCAGGCGGGCCACATAGAAGGCCTGGTAAGGCAGGCCGGCCGCCGGCACGTCGGGCAGCAAGGGGTACGAATGCCAGACCATGTGCAACCGCACATCGGGCCGCAGTTCAGCGAGACGGCTGGCGGCGGCGTCGAGCTGGCGCTTGCCGATCAGGCACCAGGGGCAGACGAAATCGAAGTAGACCTCGACCGTCAGCGTGGGCTGGGTGCCCGCGTCCTCGCGGTCTGCGGCGGCCAGCGCCGGCTCGGGCGAATGCATGCTGTGCTCCTGTGGAAGGGGGCCGCACCCGGGTGGCGCGGCAAGGGGCGGACCCGTGGGGTCCGTGCCGCCAATCTATCGTCCGGACGTCCCGGCGGCCCCCTCCGCGAAGGAGGGGGAGGGTCGGCCGCGGGGCCGCGCGCTCAACCGCCCAGCGCGATGACGATCAGTTCGATGGTCACGCCCAGCACGACCATCAGCAGTGCGGCCCGCCAGGGCGGGGTGCCGGCGTAGCGGCCCCATTCGTAGCCGCAGAGAAACAGCATCACGATCGCGATCGCGGCGGACGCGCGCATCGCGGTGCGCAGGTCGGAGAAGAAAAGGAAGGGCAGCGTCGGCGGAAAGGTCGAAAGAAAGACCAGCAGGAAGACGCCCAGGCCGCCGACCACGTCCTTCCGCTTCAGCACGCGGGCCGGCGCGACGTGCGCGGGCTGGGCCAGCATCCATTGGCGCGTGCGTTCGAAATCCTGGCGCCCGAGCGCGTCCGACAGCGGGCCGATCTCCTGGGCGATCAGTCCATGCGCTTCTTCGGGTTGCTGGCTGGAGACCACCCGGCGCCAGAGCATCGCCTGGCGCGCGCGGCCGACGATGCGGCGCAGCATGAACATCACGCCGTCGACGAGGCCCCAGGCGATGTTGCAGCCGATGGCCGCGATCAGCATGGCGCGCACCTCCTTCGGTCCCGCCGAAGCCACGCTCAGCGTGCCGGTGAAGGTCAGGACCATGAAGAGCCCGAACAGGATCTCCGAGTTGCGATCGATCGGGTCCAGCACACGGTTGTTCATGTTTTCTCCATGCGGTCGGGCATCACGGGTCGACGCAGTGTACGTGCAGTGCTAGGCTCGAATGGACCGTACCTGGAGGTGCAGACATGGACGTCGTACGCGAGATCCTCGCCTTCAACGCGAACCGGGACCCGGAGCGGCTGCAACTCAAGTACCGCAACATGCGCACCAGCCCGTTCGTGTTCCTGCGCGGCACCTGCCATCTCTTCTACGACCGCCTTCCGGGCGGCGGCATCTTCCGGTCGGCGCCTCTGGGGTGGGTCTGCGGCGACCTGCATCTTGAGAATTTCGGCAGCTACAAGGGCGACAACCGGCTGGTCTACTTCGATATCAACGACTTCGACGAGGCGGCGCTGGCGCCGGTGAGCTGGGACCTGGTCCGCTGCCTGGCGAGCCTGTGGGTCGGCGGCGAGACGCTCACGGCACGCCGCCGCGAAACGCGGAAGCTCTGCGAGATCTTCCTCGAAAGCTATGCGACGACCCTTCGCGCGGGCAAGGCCTACTGGGTGGAGCGCGACACGGCGCAGGGCCTGGTGGGGGCGCTGCTCGACGGCCTGCGGCAGCGGCAGCGCACGCAGTTCCTCGCTGCGCGCACCGAGCTCAGGGCGCGTCGTCGCGTGCTGCGGATCGACGGCAAGAAGGCGCTCGCCGTCGACAAGGCGCAGGACGCGGCTGTCCGCGCGGTGGTCGCACAGTACGCCGAGGCGCAGCCGAACCCGGACTTCTACCAGGTGCTCGACGTGGCGCGCCGCATTGCGGGCACCGGCAGCCTGGGCGTCGACCGCTATGCGATCCTGGTCGAGGGCAAGGGTTCGCCGGACGGCAACTACGTGCTCGATCTCAAGCAGGCGCTTGCGTCGTCGCTGACGCCGCACCTGAAGGTGGCGCAACCGAAGTGGAAGTCGCAGGCGCACCGCGTGGTGGCGCTTCAGCGTCGCCTCCAGGCGGTGTCGATGGCCTTTCTGCAGCCGATCGTCGCCGGCGGTACGCCCTACGTGTTGCGCGCATTGCAACCGACCGAGGACCGGGTCGTGCTCGGCGGCCAGTCGGCCAGGAATCTCGCCGACCTCGAAGGCGTGATCGCGGTGATGGGCAAGCTGGTGGCGTGGGCCCAGTTGCGCAGTTCCGGGCGCGAAGGATCGGCCACCGCCGACGCGTTGATCGATTTCGGCGGCCGCGCGAAATGGAGGGGCCGCCTGCTGGAAGCATCGGCGGAATGTGCCGCCCAGGTGCGCGCGGACTGGTCGGCCTATTCGGCGGCCTATGACGACGGCGCCTTCGCCGGTCCGTCGGGCGGGCATGGACGGCGCTGACGGCGGCAAGCACAATGCACCCGCTCCCGGTCATGTGGGGCAGGAGGAATCCATGAAAGCTCGGTTGCTGGCGCCGTGTGCGCTCGTGCTCGTCTCTGCCTTGCTCGGCGCCTGCGCCAACCCGCCCGGCGCGGCAGCCGGTGCTCCGCTGCCGCGGGTCGCGCAGACGCAGACCCTCAAGCTCGGCTACCGGGAGGATGCACAGCCCTTCTCCTTCAAGGGGTCCGACGGCAAGCCGGCCGGCTACTCGGTGGCCTTGTGCCAGCGGGTGGCGGCTTCCATCCAGGCGCAGCTCAAGCTGCCCAAGCTCGATGTGCAGTGGGTTCCGGTGACCGCCGCCACGCGGATGCAGGCGGTGAACGACGGCACCGTGGACATCGAATGCGGCAGCACCACGCGCACGCTGGGCCGCGAGCAGCAGGTGGATTTCAGCAACACGATCTGGGTCGAGGGTGCCTCCTTCGTGACGCAGGCCTCGTCGCCCATGGCGCGCCCGGCCGACCTGAACGGCAAGCGCGTGGGCGTCATCCCCGGCACCACCACCGAGGCGGTACTCAAGAGGCTGTCGGCGCGCGGCATCGCGCCCGTGCTGGTCCCGATGCAGACGCACACCGAGGGCATCGCGGCGGTGCGCACCGCTCGCGTCGACGCCTACGCCACCGACCGCCTCATCCTGCTGGGCGAAGCGCTCGGCCAGCCCTCCACGGTGGCGCTCAAGCTCAGCGACGACTACCTGTCCATCGAGCCCTACGCGCTGATGATGCGGCGCGACGCCGACCTGCGGCTGGCGGTGAACCGCGGGCTGGCCGAGACCTACCGCAGCGGCGCGATCACCGAGGTGTTCCGCCAGTCCTTCCCGGCCGGCGCCCGGCCCTCGCCGCTGCTCGAGGCGGTGTACATCCTGAACGCGCTGGAGGAGTGACCGGGCCGTCTCCACCGCGCTCGCCGCCGGCACGTCGCAGTGCTACGCTATGCGGCACACGAGCGCAGGAGACAACCATGACGGCCAGCTACGTGGAAATACAAGGCGCCCAGGCGGATGTCGATCTCTGGGACGGGCTGATCAGGGACCACAACGCCCTGATCGTCGCCATGATGCAGAAGATGTCCGAGGTCGCCAACGCGGACGCGATGTGGTTCGACGAGCGGATCACGGAGGCCGAAGGCATCGAGAATCGCCTGGTCGTCGGACTCGACCGCGCCCAGCGCCGGCTGCGTGGATTGATTTAGGCCGCGTGCTGGTCCATGAACCGCTCGACGCGCCGCGCGGTCTGCGCGGCGCGGGTCAGCACGAAGAGATGCCCGCAGTCGACCGTCTCCAGCGTCGCCCGGGGCAGCCCGGCCGCGATGATGCGGCCGTTGACCGGCGGCACGATCGGATCGTCGCTGCCCATCATCACCAGCGCCGGCGCCTGCACCCGCTTCAGCCAGGGCCAGCTGGTCCAGCCCGCGGTGGCGAGCAGCTGGTAGAAGTAGCCGTGCCAGCTCGGGCTGCGCATGGATTGCGCATGCAGCTGCAGCAGCTCGCTCTCGAAGCGCAGTTCGCCGCCGTAGAGCTCGCCGCCGATGCGCATCAGGTAGGCCGGATCGACATAGCGCCGCGGGCTCAACATCTTCAGCAGCACGTTGAGCCGGCCCGGCACCATGACGATGCCCGCGCAGGTGGCGGCCAGTGTCAGCGTGCTGCAGCGGCGCGGATGGTTGATCGCGAACTCCTGCGCCGCGGCACCGCCCCACGAGACGCCGAACACATGGGCGCGCTGCACGCCCAGGTGGGTGAGCAGGTCGGCGCCCAGGCGCGCGATGTCGCGCGGACGGTAGGGCAGCCAGGGCGCGGGCGATTCGCCGACGCCCGGCGCATCGAAGGTGACGACCCGGGTGTGCGAGAAGCGGGCGATGAAAGGCGCCAGCGTCTCGACGCTGGCGCCGATGCCGTTGAACAGCAGCAGGGTGCGTTCGGCGTCCTGCGCGCCGCCGATGGCGACGCGCAGGCGCTGGGTTCCGATGCGGACCGGGAAGGTCTCCAGAGGCCGGACCCCGGCCTTCATTCGGCCGCCGACCCGGTGGGCCCGAGCACGTAGGTTCCCGGTGCCGTGCACAGGGCCGGATGGTCGCGCGAGCCTTCACGGGCCGGTGCCCGCTTCTGCGCGTCGGAGCGCGCCGCGAGCCAGGCCGTGAGGTGCGGCCACCAGCTTCCTTCGTTCGCCAGGCTGCCCGATTCGAAGCCCTCGGGCGTGTCGTGCGCATCGGCGTTGGTCAGGAACGACGCCTTCTTGCCGCCGGGCGGCGTGACGATGGACTGCACGTGCCCGCTCGAGGTCAGGACGAACTCGCTGTGCCCGCCGAGCATGCGGCGGGTCTGGTAGCAGCCCTCCCAGGGCGTGATGTGGTCGGTGCGGCCGGCGACGATGTAGCTGTCGCAGGCGACGTTGGCGAGCGACAGCGGCAGCTCGCCGATCGAGAGTCCGCCTTCGTGCGCCAGCGCATTGGTCTCCAGCAGCGCGATGAAGTCGGCATGCAGCCGTGCGGGCAGGCGCGTGGTGTCGGAGTTCCAGTAGAGGACGTCGAAGGTCGGCGGCTTCTCGCCCATCAGGTAGTTGTTGACCCAGTAGTTCCAGATCAGCTCGTTCGGCCGCAGCCAGGCGAAGACCTTGGCCAGGTCCTTGCCCTGCAGCACGCCGCTGCCCCCGCTGGCCGTGCGCGCGAGCTCGAGCGTTTCGAGGTGCGCGAACAGGCCCATGGAACTGTCGGCGATGCCTTGCACGTCGAGCAGCGACACCAGCAGCGTGAGGCTTCGCGCCCAGTCGCTGCCCTTGGCCGCCAGGTAGGCGAGCAGGGCCGATGCGGTGATGCCGCCGGAGCAGGCGCCCAGCACATGCATCTGCGGCGCGCGGGAGATGTCGCGCACGGCCTGCATGGCCTCTTCGAGCGCCAGCACGTAGTCTTCCAGCCCCCAGCCCGACTGTGCCGCGCCGGGATCGAACCAGCTCACGACGAAGACCTGGAAGCCCTGCTGCACCAGGTACTCGATCAGGCTGCGGCCGGGCGCGAGGTCCCAGATGTAGTACTTGTTGATTTGCGGCGGCACGATGAAGAGCGGCGTGCCGTGCACCTTCTGTGTTTGCGCCCGGTACTGGACCAGCTCCAGCATCGCATGCCGATACACGACCGAGCCGGGCGTGACCGCGAGGTTCTCGCCGACGCCGAAGGCGGTGCCGTCGACCATCGCGGGCAGGCCGCCGTTGTCGCGCCAGTCGGTCACCAGGTTGCGTGCGCCGTCGAGCAGATTGCGCCCGCCGGTATCGAGCGTGCGGCGCAGCGCCGCCGGATTGCCCAGCAGCGTGTTGGTCGGCGCCAGCGTGTCGGCGACCATGCCCAGCGCCATGCGGGTGCGGGCCTCGTCGCGTGGCGACAGATCGAGTTCGCCGGCCAGGCGCTGGGCTTCCCGCACCAGCGCCAGGTGGCTGTGCATCAGGCCGCGATAGAGCGGATTGCCCTGCCAGGCCGGATCGTCGAAGCGGCGGTCGCCGGCGGCGGGCTCGACGGTCGAGCGGCCGATGGCGACGTCCAGCAGGGCCGCGCCGGACCGGTGCAGGCTCTGCAGGGCCTCGACCGGACGGGTGCCGACGGCGGCGGCGAGCGCGGCCAGCGAATCGGCAAGCCGCGTGCCGTCGCGAGGCAGGTCGTCGCGGATGTGCGCACCGGTGCTCATGCCATCACCAGCGCAAGCGATTCGGCCACCATCACGGAGCCCCATGCCTCGCCACGGGCATGCGCCGTGTTGCGGCAGCGGACCAGCCACTGGCCGGGCTGCTTCTCAGTGACCTCCGCCAGTTCCACTTGCAGGCGGACATAGCTGCCGCTGGGCACCGGCGCGAGGAAGCGCACGCGGTCGAAGCCGTAGTTGAGCACGCCGCTCGCGTCGGCCGGATAGACGCCGAGCTCGAAATGCGCCGCCGGAATCAGCGACAGCACCAGCAGGCCGTGCGCGATGGTGTGGCCGAATGGCCCCTGCGTGCGGGCACGATCGACGTCGACATGGATCCACTGGCTGTCGCCGGTGCAGCCGGCGAAGCTGTCGATGCGCCGCTGGTCGAGCAGCACGGGGGCCGCGTGGCCGAAGTCGTGGCCGACATGCGCCTTCAGCGCGGCCAGGGTGTAGTCCTTGGGGATGTTCATGGTGAGTCCGCTGTCCGCCGCTCTCAGAAGATGTGGCGGATGCCGACGTCGTAGCCGGTGGAGGTCTTGGCGGTCGGCACGACGCCGTTGATCGGCTTCGCGTAGAAGGCCGGCCCGCCCACCGTGAGGTCGGCGCCGCCCTTGTTGTCGATGCGGGCCGCGGTCGCGTACAGGGCCGTGCGCGCCGACAGGTTGTACACGTAGCCGAGGGCGAACTTCTCCGACTTCGGATCCGGCGACAGGCCGGGGATGAGCTGGTTCAGGGCGGTGACGTTGTTGTACTTGACCTGGGTGTAGACGGCGCGGATCAGGCCGGGTCCGACCGGCACGGTGGCACCGACCAGGGCGCCGTTGGCACCGGGGCTGGTGAAGCCGAAGGCATTGGGCAGCGGCGGGATGCCGGAGAAGTCGGTCTTGGTCTTGTTGTGCGAGTACTCGCCGAACAGCTTGACGACTCCGAAGTCGTAGGTGGCGCCGAGGTTCCAGATGTCGAGATAGCTCGTGGTGCCCTGGAAGAACTGGTCCCCGATGGTGCTGCGGGCGGCCGCCACGGCGACATCCAGCGGGCCTTTGGCGTAGCCGAAGCGCCCGCCCACATAGCGGCCGGCGCGCTGGCTGTTGGGCACGTTCGGCGTCAGCGTGCCCGGGTCGTACTTGGTCGCCTCGTTGAAGGCGTACATGAGTTGGCCGTAGAAGCCGCCCAGGTTCGGCGGCAGGAAGTAGCCCACCGAGTTGGAGGCCCGGACATAGTTGGGATTGCCCTGGAAGCCGTTGGCCACCTGGCCCGGAGTGTTGAAACCGCTCGCGGTGGCGATCAGGTTGATGCCCACGCCGTTCGAGGTGAACGGATCCATCACGGCGTCGTTCCAGAAGGTCGGCGTGTAGTCCCGGCCGAGGCGGACCTCGCCCAGGGCGCCCGACAGGCTGACGGTCGAGCGGCGGTTGAAGGCCAGGCCACCGCTGGGCGTGACGCCGTTGCCGGTGTCGTTGAGGATCCCGGCTTCGAGCCAGAAGCTGGCGGCCGCGCCACCGCCCAGATCCTCGGTGCCGCGGAAGCCCAGGCGGCTGCCGGTGTAGCCCGAGCTGTTCTGCCCCGTGCTGCTGGTCGTGACGCCGACGCCGAACGGCGTCTCGGCCTTGTTCGAATAGCCGCTGACCGTGGCGTCGACGACGCCGAACAACGTGACGGTGGACTGGGCGGAAGCGCCGCCGGCGGCGAGGACGGTCAGGGCGATCAGGGTTTTCTTCATGGGGTCTCTGCGGTTTTGGAAATATGGCGAGGAAGTGAAGCGATCGAGCGCTGGCGAGGGCCAGCCTCGACCACCCGGTGTGCTTGCGGGACAGGCGGAATTTTGGAAGGGGGGGTGGCGTGGACGCCCCTCCTTGGCGGAGGGGGGGCGGGGCGGGGAACGCCCGAGGGCCGCGCTTGGCCGGTGCGTCCGGATTGCTGTCCAATGCGCTGCACATCATCACTTCAGTGGGTTGCAGCATGAAGCTCGGCAAGATCATCCTCGGCGCCCTCGCAGTCGCCGCCATCGCCGCCACCGCGGGCTGGTTCAGCCTGGACAAGGAAACGCGCGGGCTGCTCGCCACGCTGCCGACCGACCGCGACCTGCTGTTCTGGAGCCAGCCGCAGCGCGACGCCGCCTTCCGGGCCCTCGATCGCCTGCCGGTGCTGGCCAAGGCCCATGTCGTCGCCGCTGGCGGCAAGCCCTCGCCGTTGCCGCCGGGCCCGCCACTGGCCCTGCCCGTGGATGTCGATGCCTACATGGCCCAGCAAAGGAGTGCGGCACTGCTGATCCTCCATGACGGCAAGCTGCGCCTGGAGCGCTATGGCCTGGGCTTCGACCGCGACGGGCGCTGGACCAGCTTCTCGGTGGCGAAGTCCATCACTTCCACGCTGCTCGGCGCCGCCGTGCGCGACGGCAAGATCCGCAGCCTCGACGACAAGGTCAGCGACTACATCCAGGAGATGAAGGGCTCGGCCTATGACGAGGTCAGCATCCGCCAACTGCTGACCATGACCTCGGGCGTGCGCTGGAACGAGGACTACGCCGATCCGGACTCGGACGTGGCGCGCTTCAACAACCACCAGCCCGAGGAAGGCGTCGATGCGCTCGTGAGCTATCTGCGCAAGCTGCCGCGGGCGGTGCCGCCCGGCACGCGCTGGAACTACAGCACCGGCGAGACCAACCTGGTGGGCGTGCTGGTCGCGCGGGCGACGGGCAAGCCGCTGGCCAGCTACCTGTCGGAGAAGATCTGGGTGCCGGCCGGCATGGAGCAGCAGGCGACCTGGCTCCTGAGCCGCACCGGCCAGGAGATCAGCGGCTGCTGCATCCAGGCGGCCACGCGCGACTTCGCGCGCTTCGGGCAGTTCGTCCTCGACGGCGCGCGTGCCGGCGGGCAGCCCGTGGTGGCGGACGGCTGGCTGGCCGAGGCCACCACGCGACAGGCCGACATCGGGCAGCCGGGCCGCGGCTACGGCTTCCAGTGGTGGACCTACGACGACGGCAGCTTCGCGGCGCGCGGCATCTTCGGCCAGGGCATCTTCATCGATCCGAAGCGCAGGCTGGTGATCGCCTCCAACGGCGATTGGGCGGGCGGGGCCAACGACCGTGCCGACAGCATGGCGCGAGAGGACTTCTACAAGGCGGTGCGCAAGGCGATCGACGACGAGTCGGCGCCGGCTGCGGGAACTCGGTGAAGATTCGACTCAGGCCAGATCCCGCCTGGCGCGCTCGATGGGTCGAGTGGACGGCTTGAGTCCGACCTGCTCGGTCAATGAATCTCCGCGATGCTCGCTCCCGCGGCGACATAGGCGCCCTGCGCCGACTTCAGCGTGATGCGTCCGGTGCGATGCGCCTTGACCTGCATCTCCATCTTCATGGCCTCCATCGTGCCGATCGTGTCGCCCGCTGCGACGGCGTCGCCGTCGGCCACGGCCCACGCATGCAGGGTGCCGGAGATCGGCGCCGCGATCGATGCGGGATCGACCGTCGCCGGCGCCTCGGCCGTGCCTTCGCTTGCCGCGCCGGTGCCCGCTGCCGAGCCGAGCCCACGCAACAGCGCGGCCGGCAGGCCCAGCGCCATCCGGCGGCCGTCGATCTCCACCGCCGTCCGCACGAGCGCCACGTCCGCCAAAGGCTCGGGCCGCACCGCCGCGGCCAGCGTGTTCGCGAAGTCGGTTTCGATCCAGCGGGTGTGGACCTTGAAGGCATCGGCGGAGACGAAGTCGGCGTGCGCCATCACCGCGCGGTGAAAGGGAAGCACCGAAGCCACCCCTTCGATGCGGAACTCCTTGAGCGCACGACGCGCTCGCGCGATGGCCTGCGCGCGCGTCGCACCGGTGACGATCAGCTTGGCCATCAGCGAATCGAAAGTGCCCGGCACCGTCGAGCCCGACTGCACGCCGGTGTCGACACGCACGCCGGGACCCGAAGGCGCTTCGAAGAGGTGCACCGGTCCGGGCGTGGGCAGGAAGCCGCGGCCGACGTCCTCGGCGTTGATGCGGAACTCGAAGGCGTGGCCGCGCGGCCGGGGCGTCTCGGTGATCGACAGCGGCAAGCCGTCGGCGATGCGCAGCTGTTCGA
This sequence comes from Variovorax sp. J31P207, assembly GCF_030316965.1. Taxonomy (NCBI): domain Bacteria; kingdom Pseudomonadati; phylum Pseudomonadota; class Betaproteobacteria; order Burkholderiales; family Comamonadaceae; genus Variovorax; species Variovorax sp. J31P207. The sequence goes on along the minus strand of NZ_JASZYN010000002.1, from coordinate 332,516 downwards.
CGACCAGGTCGATGCCCGTGGTTTCCTCGGTCACCGGATGCTCCACCTGCAGGCGCGTATTCACTTCGAGAAAGGAGATCGTTCCCGAAGGGCTCAGCAGGAACTCGACCGTGCCTGCACCGACGTAGCCGGCACGCGCGCAGACATCGCGCGCGGCCTGATGGATGCGTTCGCGCTGCAGGTCGCTGAGGAATGGCGCGGGCGCTTCCTCCACCAGCTTCTGGTTGCGCCGTTGCAGCGAGCAGTCTCGCGTGCCGAGCACGACCACGTGACCGTGGGTGTCGGCGATCACCTGCGCCTCGATATGGCGCGGCCGATCGAGGAACTGCTCGACGAAACACTCGCCGCGTCCGAACGCGGTGACGGCCTCGCGCACGGCCGATTCGTAGAGATCGGCGACTTCGTCGAGCCGCCACGCGACCTTGAGCCCTCGGCCGCCGCCGCCGAAGGCCGCCTTGATGGCGATCGGCAGGCCGTTCTTCTCGGCGAAGGCGACGACCTCCTGCGCGTCGCGCACGGGTTCCGATGTGCCGGAGACCAGCGGCGCGCCGACTTCCAGCGCGATCTTGCGGGCCTGCACCTTGTCGCCCAGCGCCTCGATGGCCGCGGGCGGCGGGCCGATCCAGGTCAGGCCGGCGCCGATGACGGCACGCGCGAAGGCCGCGTTCTCCGACAGGAAGCCGTAGCCCGGGTGCACCGCATCGGCGCCGCTGCGTGCCGCCACTGTCAGCAGCTTGTCGATGTCGAGGTAGGTGTCGGCGGGCCGCTGGCCGTCGAGTCCGTAGGCCTCGTCGGCCATCCGCGCATGCATCGCGTCGAGGTCGGCATCGGCGTACACGGCGACAGACTGGACGCCGTAGTCGGCGCATGCGCGAACGATTCGCACGGCGATCTCGCCGCGATTGGCAATCAGGACTTTTTTCATGGGTTCTCTCGCGGGACGGAACGGGTGGTCGGATGGAAGGAGCGGATCGGGTTGAAGCGAACGACGGCGCCGATCGGGATCTGCCCGGCGCGATCGCGGTGATGCGGCGCCACGGTGCCGATCACTGGGTAGCCGCCGGTCAACGGGTGATCGGCAAGGAACAGCACGGGCTGGCCGCTCGGCGGCACCTGGATCGCGCCGAGCGCCGTGCCCTCGCTCGGCAGTTCACCGGCACGGGCGCGGGCCAGCGGGACTTCGCCCGCGAGGCGCAGGCCGACGCGGTTGGATTGCGGCGTCACGGACCACGACTGGCTCGCGAGCAGCGCGATCGCCTCGGACGTGAACCAGTCGGTGCGCGGGCCCATCACGACGTCGAGCACGACGACGTTGCCTGAAGTCGGCAGGTCGCCCGGCCCCGGTTCGGGCAGGCCCACCACGGCGCCGCGTTCGACCGGTCGCAGTCCGAGCCGGTCGCCGGCTTGGATGGGCGGCGGGCCGATGCGGGCCAGCGTGTCGGTCGAGCAGCTGTGCAGGACCGGGGCGACGTTGAAGCCGCCGCGAACCGCGAGGTACGTGCGGATGCCGGCGACCGGTTCGCCGAGCGTCACGGTGTCGCCGTCCGCGAGCGCCACGGCTTCATGGCGCCGAAGTGTCAGCACCGTGCCAGCGGCGTTCACGAGGCGAACCGGCGCATCGGCACCGGTGAAGGCCACCACGGCTTCGCCCCGGCAGACGAACTGGAAGCCGCCGTAGACGAGTTCGAGGCCGGCCGCGTCCGCGCGATTGCCGACCAGCCGGTTGGCCGCGCGCAAAGCGCCCTGGTCCATCGCGCCCGACGCCGACACGCCCTGTCCGGCCTGTCCATGCCGGCCCAGGTCCTGGAACAGTGCCTGCAATCCGGTGGCGACGACCTCCAGCGCCGCGACGCCGGGATCGGAGGCGACGGCCGGTTCGGCCGCCGCGATCCGCGGCGTTGGCGAGGGCGGGGCGGGCCGCCTGGCGGCGTCGACGAAGCGCACCTTGAAGCCCGGCTGCAGCAGCGCCGGCACCTCGCGGCCCAGGTCCCACATCGGCGTGGCGGTCAGGCCGATGATCTGCCAGCCGCCCGGGCTGGCTTGCGGATAGACGCCGCTGAACAGGCCCGCCAGGCCGACGGCGCCCGCGGGGATGCGCGTACGCGGTGTCGTGCGCCGCGGCACGTCGAGGCCCGGATCGCCGCCGCTCAGGTAGGCGAAGCCCGGCGCAAAGCCGGTGAAGGCGACGGTGTAGTCGCTGCCGGTGTGGCGACGGATCACTTCCTCGCGCGAGATCCCGAGCATCTGCGCGACCTCGTCGAGATCCTCGCCCTGGTAGTCGACCGGAATCTCGACCCGGGTCGCCGCGCGCGCCACCGGCGCGTGCAGGCTGCGGCCACCGATGCGCTCGACGAGTTCCTCGTGCGACACCCTCGTGGGTCGATAGCGGATCAGCAGCGTGCGTGCCGCGGGCACCAGTTCCTCGATGCCGGCGATGGGTTCGGCCTGGAGCGATTCGAGCAGGGCCAGCGTCTGCGCCAGGTCGTCGAGCTCGACCATCAGCGCGTCGAGGTTGACGGGCAGGAATCGCATCATCGCGGCGCCCCCTGGGCCGCGGCGTCGACGAAGGGCCGGATGGTCACGCCCGAGTGCTCGAGCAGGCTTCGCACCTGCCGTGCCATCTCGACGGCGCCGGGGCTGTCGCCATGCACGCAGATCGAGTCGGCCCGGATGCGTACCGTGCTGCCGTCGATGGCCTCGATCACGCCGTCGGTCGCGAGCCGCGACATGCGCGCCGCCACCGCCTGCGGATCGTGCAGCACGGCGCCCTGCAGGCGACGCGAGACCAGCGAGCCGTCGGGCATGTACGCACGATCGGCGAAGGCCTCGGACACGGTGTGCAGCCCGGCCGCCTCGGCCCAGTCGAGCAAGGGCGAGCCGGCCAATCCGACCAGCACCAGCCGGGCGTCGATCGCACGGATGGCGGCGATGACATCGCGCGCCTGGCGCTCGTCGTGCGCGATGGTGTTGTAGAGCGCGCCATGCGGCTTGACGTAGCGCACCGTGGTGCCCGCGGCCGTCGCGAGGCCCTGGAGTGCACCGATCTGGTAGATCACGTCCGCCACCAGGTCGGCGCTGGCGACGTCCATGTTGCGCCGGCCGAAGCCGGCGAGGTCGGGGTAGGCCACGTGGGCGCCCACCGCGACGCCGAGCGCCTGCGCCCGGCGCAGCGTCCGCAGGATGCCGGCCGCATCGCCCGCATGGAAGCCGCAGGCCACGTTGGCGCTGCTCACGATGCCGAGCATCGCGTCGTCGTCACCCATGCGCCAGGCGCCCAGGCTTTCGCCCAGGTCGCTGTTCAGGTCGATCTTCATCACGGAACCTTCAGCGGAACATCAGGAAGTACAGCAGGAACACGTTGCAGGTCAGCAGCGTGAGCGCGGTCGGTATCTGGGCGCGGATCACCGCGTTCTTGTCGGGCAGCTCCAGCAGCGCGGCGGGCACGATGTTGAAGTTGGCGGCCATCGGAGTCAGCAGCGTGCCGCAGTAACCCGAGAGCATGCCGATGGCGGCCATCACCGCCGGGTTGCCGTGGAACACCCCGACCAGGATCGGCACGCCCACGCCGCCCGTCATGACCGGGAAGGCCGCGAAGCCGTTGCCCATGATGACGGTGAAAAGCGCCATGCCCACCACGTACACGACGACGGCGAAGAAGCGCACGTCCATGTTGATGTAGTTGGTGGTGATGTGCGCGACGGCCTTGCCCACGCCCGCATCGGAGAACACCAGTCCCAGCATGCCGAGCATCTGCGGCAGCACCAGCGCCCAGCCGAGCGCATCGGTGAGGCGGCGCGATTCGCGGATGCCCTGCACCGGCGTTTCCTTGGTGAGCCAGCACGCCAGGCCCAGCGCGAAGATGCAGCCCACGCCCAGGCTCACCAGCGTGCTGTTCTTCGGATCGAGCAGGGGCGTGCCGCCGAACACGAGGTACTTGGCGAAGACGGTCCCGAGCATCGTGATCAGCGGGATCGCCAGCGCCGGAATGAACAGCTTGTTCCCCAGCCGCTTGGCGCTGGCCGCGTAGTCGGCCGCGGAACGCTCGCTGTGGCGGCCGACGCCCACACCGCCGAAGGCGGCGATCAGCGCCATGACCACGACGCCGATTCCGACCCACACCGGCGGCAACTGGTCGCCGACCAGGAACACCAGGGAATAGAGGCCCCAGAAGAAGGCACTCGAATAGCGCTTGGGATGCTGGCGGTCCCTGAGCGTCATGACCGCGGTGATGGCGAGTATCCCGCCGACCAGATAGTAGAGGTGAACGATCGAGAGCGTCATGATCAGGCGCCCTTCACTGCGACGTCATCGCCGGTCGCTGGCGCAGGCGCGGCGCCGCCGAGTTCGCGTTCCAGCATGCGGTCGAGCCGGCGCAGGCGCCAGGCGTGGATCAGGAAGGCGCAGGTCGCGGTCGGAATGCCCCACAGCGCGACATGGATCGGCTCGATGTCGATACCCGCCTCGCGCAGGAAGGTGGTCATGAGCACGATGGCGCCGAAGGCCACGAAGATGTCTTCGCCGAAGAACAGGCCGACGTTGTCGGTGGCGGCGGCGTAGGCGCGCAGCTTGTGGCGGATGCGGTCCGGCAGCTTGCCGTAGCGCGCTTCGGCCGCACCCTCGGCCATCGGTGCCAGCAGCGGCCGCACCATCTGCGGATGGCCGCCGAGGCTGGTGAGGCCGACCGCGGCCGTCAGTTGCCGTGCGCCCAGGTAGACGATCAGCAGGCGCCCGACCGTCGCCGACTTGATCGTGCTGATCCAGTTCTGGGCATGCTGGCGCAGCCCGTGGCGCTCGAGCAGGCCGACCACGGCCAGCGGCAGCAGGATGATCAGCGGCAGGTTGCGCGTCTTGATGAAGCCGGTGCCGATCGCCGCGAGGATCTTGTCGACCGGGAAGTGCGCGGCGAAGGCGGTGACGATGGCCGTGACGATGACGACCAGCATCGGATTGAAGCGCAGGATGAACCCCGCGATGATGACGGCGACCCCGAGCAGAGGCCAAAGGTTGATGTCGGTGGGCAAGGCGGTTACTCCTGGTGAAGGGTGGTTGGCTCAACAAATTGAATGTTCAGTTGAGTCAAAGGCATAAGATTGTTGAACAATTCAATGAAGATTGCTGGCAAGTTTCGTGCCAATCTATAGGTAAAAACCCCAGTTTTGTTGAGCAATCGCGGGGCGGTGGCAGCGCATCTGTTAGAACCAGGGCCCCATGAGGCCTGCCGCACCCCCCCCTTCTTCCCCGCCCCCCGTCCCCCTCGAGACGCAGAATCAGCCGCTCAGCGAGCGTCTGGCCGAACAGCTGCGCCTGAAGATCACCCAGGGCGAGTTCTCACCCGGCCAGCGGCTCTCCGAGCAGGCGTTGAGCGACAGCATGGGCGTCTCGCGCAACACGCTGCGCGAGGTCTTCCGCGTGCTGACCAAGGACGGCCTCGTCAAGCACGCGCCCAACCGCGGGGTGTTCGTCGCGGTTCCGAGCATCGCGTCGATCATCGACATCTACCGCGTGCGGCGGCTCATCGAGTGCCAGGCACTCGCCCAGGCTTATCCAAGGCATCCGGCCAAGAAGAAGATGCGCGACGCGGTCGAGACCGCGCTGCGTTGCCGTGCCGAAGGCGACTGGCTGGGCGTGGGCACCGCGAACATGGCCTTCCACATGGCCGTTGTCGAGCTGGCCGACAGCGAGCGGCTCAATCAACTGTTCGCGCCGGTCCTGGCCGAATTGCGGCTGGCCTTCGGGCTGTTGCGCGATCCCGAGTTCCTGCACGCACCGTACGTCGACATGAACGTCAAGATCCTCCAACTCGCGGAAGCCGGCGACTACGCGGGCGCGGCGGCCGCGCTCAACGACTACCTCGTGCATTCCGAGCGCATCGTGCTGGCGGTCTATGCGCGGCATATCAGCGACGCCGGCCGGGAGAGCTGAGACCTTATTGCGGCAGGTACGGTGCGATCTGCCCGAAGGCATTGGCGACGTACGCTTCCTTCTCCCCCACGGGCGCCACGTAGTGCAGCGCCGCCCTCGCGGCCTCGGGTCCTTCGGTGCGGGCGATGATCCAGGCCGCCAGGTAGGGTGAGGCCAGGCAGCCACCCGCGGTGGCGACGTTGCCGCGTGCATGGAAGGGCTGGTTCAGGACTTCGACGCCGGCCGCCTGCACCCAGGGCCTGGTGGTCAGGTCGGTGCAGGCCGGCACGCCGCCGAGCAGGCCGAGCCTGGCCAGGATCAAGGCGCCGGAACACTGGGCCGCGATCAGCTGCCGGCCGGAGTCGAAGGCCAGGCGCCCCATCAGCGCAGGGTCGTCGACGACTTCACGTGTCCGCACGCCGCTGCCGACGACGACGGCATCCGCATCTCGAGCGTCCGCCAGCGACGACTGGGCGCGCACGGTGACGCCGTTCATGGACGTGACTTCCGCCGTCGGGCAGCACAGCGTCACGCGCCAGTCAGGCTTCTTGATCCGGTTCAGGACGCCCAGGGCGATCAGCGAATCCAGTTCGTTGAAGCCGTCGAAGGTGAGGATGGCAATGTGCATGGTGTTGCCATCGTAGGCGCAGCGATCAATACAATCAAAAAATTGTCATGAATACACCGAACGATGGCCGAAGCCCGATACAAGCAGCTGGTCGATGAACTCGCAGCCGAGATCCGCACCGGGCGTCTTCCGCCGGGCACGCGCCTGCCCACCCATCGCCGGCTGGCCGAGCGCCACGGCCTGGGCCTGGTCACGGCGTCGCGTGTGTATGCGGAGCTCGAGGCCATGGGCCTGGTCAGCGGCGAGGTCGGACGCGGCACTTTCGTTCGGGAGGCGGCGCTTCCCTACGGCCAGGGCGTCGACCAGCAGGCGGTGGCGGCGGGCCTGGTGGACCTGAACTTCAACTACCCGTCGCTGCCGGGACAGGCCGAGCTGCTGCGCGCGGCCCTGCGACAGGTCGCCGCCGGCGGCGATCTGGAAGCGATGCTGCGCTATGCGCCCCATGGCGGGCGCATGCACGAGCGCGCCTGCGTCGCCCGGCACCTCGCGTCGCGGGGGCTGGCGGCCGAGGCGTCTTCGGTACTGATCGTGGATGGCGCGCAGCACGGCCTGGCGGTGACGGTGATGGCGCTGCTGCAACCGGGCGACGTGGTCGCGGTCGATGCGCTGACCTACCCGGGATTCAAGGTCCTGGCCGAGGCGCAACGGCTGGAACTGGCGCCCGTTCCGGCCGCGGGGCAGGGGCCCGACCTCGACGCACTGGAGCGGTTGTGCGCGCGGCGCCGGGTCCGGGCCGTCTACACGATGCCGACCCTGCACAACCCGCTCGGCTGGGTGATGAGCGCGACCCGTCGCCGCCGCCTGGCCGCGATCGCCCGGCAGCACGGCCTGCTCGTCATCGAGGACGCGGCCTATGCCTTCCTGGCCGACAACCCGCCGCCGCCGATGGCGATGCTGGTGCCGGACCGCACGGTTTATGTCTCGGGCCTGTCGAAGAGCGTGGCGACCGGGCTGCGCGTGGGCTTCGTCGTCGCGCCCCAGGCCTGGGTGCCGAGGATCGAGCGCGCGATCCGGGCCACCACCTGGTGCGCGCCGGGCGTGACGACGGCGATCGCCTGCGGCTGGCTGGAGGACGGCACGGTCGCGCGGCTCGAAGCCGAGAAGCGACAGGACGCCGCGCGGCGCCAGTCGATGGCCGGCGCCGCGCTCGCCGGCCTGCGCTGCGTGCGCCATCCGTCGTCGTACTTCGCCTGGCTGCCGCTGCCCGAAGAGGTCCGCGCCGACCGGGTCGCGGCGGCGCTGATGCGCGAAGGGGTTTCGGTGTCGACGGCCGAGCCCTTTGCGACCTCGCGGCAGGTGCCGCACGCCCTGCGCCTGGCGCTCGGCTCGGTCGCGCTCGACAGCCTGGACAGTGCCTTGAGGACGGTGCGGCGGGTGGTCGGGGAGTACGCCTTCTGAGGGCGCGGCCCCGGCACTCAACTTTCGGCGCCGGGCGCCGATAGAGGAGAGATGGCTTCCCCCACCCTCCCCGCCTTCACCATGGCGTTCCAGCCCATCGTGGACGCCGACCAGCGCGCGGTCTTCGCCTATGAGGCACTCGTGCGGGGGCTCGAGGGGGAGGGCGCACTCGAGGTGCTGGGACAGGTCGGCCCCGAGCAGCGCTTCGCCTTCCACGAGGCCTGCCGCATGCGCGCCATCGAACTGGCGGCCCGGCTGGGCATGCGGGCCAAGCTGAGCCTCAACGTCATGCCCAACGACGTGGCCGGCCAGGAGCAGTGCTTTCGCAGCGCGATGGCCGCTGCGGCGCGCTTCGGCTTCCCGGTCGAACAGCTGATGTTCGAACTCACGGAGGGCGAACGGGTGCAGAACCTGCCCGGCCTGGCGGCGTCGTTCAAGACTTTCAAGTGCTACGGCTTCACCTCGGCGATCGACGACTTCGGCGCTGCCTACGCGGGCTTCGAGCTGCTGGCGGGCTTCCAGCCCGACATCGTGAAGGTCGACATGAGCCTGGTGCGGGGCGTCGATGCCGACCCGGTGCGCCTGGCCATCGTGCGCGGCTTCGTCCAGACCTGCGGCGAGTTGCGCGTGCGCGTCGTCGCCGAGGGCATCGAGACGCGCGAAGAGTTGCGCGCGTTGCGCGGCATCGGCGTCAAGCTGTTCCAGGGCTATCTCTTCTCGCGGCCTGTCATCGCGTCCCTGCCGCCGATCGCCTGGGACGCCGAGTGATGAAGCGCATGCGCATGAACCTGCCCACCCGATCCGCGCTGCTGACGACCTCGCTGGTGCTGATGTTGGTCGGCGCCACCGCGGCCTGGCAGTACCGGCAGTTGTCGAGCGGGTACACGGCACTGCTCGGCCAGCAGCTCCAGGGCCTCGCGCAAGCCGCGGCCGCGGACCTCGACTACAAGCTCGCGATGCACCTCGCGACGCTGTCGCGAGAGGCGCGGCGCGGCGATGCCGCGACCTTCTCCGATCCCGGGCGGCGTGCGCCATTCCTCGCCCACAGCGGTCTGCGCCCGATGTTCGACGGCATCGCACTGATCGACGTCGCGGGCCACATCCTCCAGGCCGAGCCGCCGCCGGTCGCCAAGGAGGTCAGCGTGGCCGACCGCGACTACTTCCGGCGCGCCCGCGACACCGGGGTCGCCGCGGTCTCGCAGCCGCTGAGCGCGCGCACCAGCGGCGAGTCGGCGGTGCTCATGGCGGTGTCGGTCAAGGACGCCGACGGGCGCGTGCTGGGCGTGCTCGGTGGCGGCCTGAACCTGCATCGGCCGAACATGCTGGGCAACCTGGCGGCGGCGCGCCTGGGCGGCGAGGGCTACTACATCGTCGACTCCGGCGGCGAGTCGCCGGTCTACGTCGTCCACCCCGACCCGGCGCGCGTGCTTCAGCCGGTGCGAGGCGGGGAGGCGGACACCGAGTGGCGCCAGCCCGATGACCTCGAAAGCAGCGCGAAGATCGCGGCCACCGGCTGGAACGTGCATGTGGTGCTGCCGGCCCGGACCGCCTATGCGCCGCTGGCGAAGGCGCGCCGGGCGCTGCTGCTCCAGATGCTGCTGCTCGCGGTGCTGACCGGCATCCTGGTGTGGGCCGGCACGCTGTGGCTGGTGCGCCCGCTCGGCTCTTTGCATTCGGTGATCCGGCGCCTCCGCCGCAATCCCGACGCGCCAGTGTTGCTGGACGTGCGCGCGAACGGCGAGTACGGCGACCTCGCGCGCGAGTTCGATGCGCTGATGACCGAGTTGCGCACGCAGCGCAGCGAAAAGGCCGCGCTGACCGACGCCGCGCCGGTCGGCCTCTTTCGTTGCGACGAGCGGGGGCGGATGGTGGACGTCAACGATGCCTACCTGGCCATCCACGGGATCGAGCGGGCACATGCGGCCGATGGCTGGCTCGGGTGCATCCGGCCCGCGCAACGCGAGGAGACATGGCGGCAATGGCTCGCGCGGGTGGCCAGCAACGAGCCGTTCCAGTTGAAGCGCTGGATCCGGCGCTCCGACGGCAGCAGCGTGCTGGTGTCCCTGCAGATGCAGCCGATCGTCGCGGCCGGCCGGGTGGTCGGCCAGGTCGGCACGCTGATCGACATCACCGAGCGCACGCTGGCCGAGCAGGCGCTGCGCACCCAGACCGCGATCTTCGAGAAGACCACCGACTACGTGGTGCAGCTCGACAAGCATGGCCGCCTGAGCTATATGAATCCGGCGGCGCGCCAGCGCACCGGCGTGGCCCAGGACGCGCCTGTCACGCATTTCACGATGGCTGACTTCATGCCGCCGGCCACCCTGCTGCGGCTGCGGGAAACCATCGTCCCCACGGCCGTTTCCCGCGGCGTCTGGGTGGGCGAATCGGACATCTGCGGTGCCCATCCGGCGGACGTGTTTCCGGTCAGCCACATGGTCATCGCCCACCGCGACAAGGCCGGCAAGATCGAACGCTTCTCGGGCATCATGCGCGACATCTCGGAAGCCAAGGCGACCGAGGTCGCGCTCTTCGAGAGCGAGGCGCGATTGCGCACCATCGCCGATGCGCTGCCGATGCGGGTGGCGTTCATCGACACCTCGCAGCGCTACAGGTTCGTGAACCGCGCCTACGAAGGCGCCTTCGGCATCCCGCGGGAGGCGATCGTCGGCCGGACGGTGAAGGAGCTGTTCGGCAGCCGCTTTCATTCGATCGAGGCCCACGTGGCCCGGGCCCTGCAAGGGGAGCCGGTCACGTTCCAGAGCGAGCTGGTCAGCGACGGCGGCTATGCCTGCTTCGAATCGAACTACATTCCCCAGCGCGGCATCGACGGCAGCGTCCTCACGGGCTTCCACGCGGTCTCGACCGATGTCACGCGCCAGAAGCAGGAAGAGAAGCGCCTGCTGCAGCTCGCGCACGAGGACCCGCTCACCGGGCTGGCCAACCGCGCCGGCTTCAACCGGCGGCTTGAGGAAACGCTGGCGGCGGCGCCCGGGGGAGGCCGCGTGGCGGCCTTGATGTTCCTGGACCTCGACCGCTTCAAGCAGGTCAACGACCAGTTCGGCCACGGCACCGGGGATGCCTTGCTGCGCGAGGTGGCCGACCGGCTGGTCCAGGCCCTGCGGGCACGCGATTTCGTCGCCCGCGTGGGCGGCGACGAGTTCACGGTGATCATCGGGCAGGTGGCCGACGCCCAGACCGCGGCACGCATCGCCGCCAAGATCGTCGACGCCTTGAGCCGGCCCTACATGCTGAGCGGCTGCCGCGTCGACGTCAGCGCCAGCGTGGGGGTGGCCTTCCATGTCGCCGGCAGCGCGGCGACCGCCACGCAGCTGATGCTTGCCGCCGACGAGATGCTCTACCAGGCCAAGGGCGCGGGCCGCAACGACTACCGGCTGGCGGAGTTTCCCGAGGCGCGCGCGACGGCCTGAGGCGCGGATTCGCCAGGCCATCTGCACCCTGCGGTCAGCCGTCGGCCAGCTTCATCACGACGCGCCCCTCGATGGCGCCCTGGCGCATGCGATCGAAGATGCCGTTGACGTTCTCCAGCGTGTCTTCGGAGTAGACAGTGTGCACCTTGCCATCGCCGGCGAAGGCCAGGGCTTCCTGCAGGTCCATGCGGGTACCGACGATCGAGCCTCGGATGGTCTTGGCGTTGAGCACGACGTCGAAGATCGGCAGGCCGAACTCGCCGGGCGGCAGGCCGACGAGCGACATCGTGCCGCGCTTGTGCATCATGCCCAGTGCCTGATCGAAGGCCTTGCGCGAGGGCGCGGTGACCAGCACGCCGTGCGCGCCGCGCAGCGCGCGCTGCAGTTCCTTGGCCGGGTCCACCTTGCTGGCGTTGACGACGAGCTCGGCGCCGACCTTGCTGGCCAGCGCCAGCTTCTCGTCGTCGACGTCGACCGCGGCGACGTGGAAGCCCATCGCCTTGGCGTACTGCACCGCCATGTGGCCCAGGCCGCCCACGCCGGAGATCGCGATCCAGTCGCCGGGCTTGCAGTCGAGTACCTTCAGGCCCTTGTAGACCGTCACGCCCGCGCAGAGCACCGGCGCGATGGCCGAAAAGCCGATGTTCGACGGCAGGTGGCCGACATAGCCCGGGTCGGCCTGCACGTATTCGGCATAGCCGCCGTTGACGGTGTAGCCGGTCATCTGCTGGCCGTCGCACAGCGTCTCCCAGCCGGTCATGCAATGCTCGCAATGGCCGCAGGCGGTGTGCAGCCAGGGGATGCCCACGCGGTCGCCCTCCTTGACATGCTTCACGCCGGCGCCAACCGCCGAGACGTAGCCGACGCCTTCGTGGCCCGGAATGAACGGCGGGCTGGGCTTCACGGGCCAATCGCCATCGGCGGCGTGCAGGTCGGTGTGGCAGACGCCGGATGCCATGACCTTGACGACGATGCGGCCCGGCACGGCCTCGGGAACGGGGACCTCGTCGATCGTCAACGGCTGCTTGAAGGCGTGGACGACGGCGGCTTTCATGGTCGGCATGCTGTGCTCCTTGGTCGAGGGTGGAGTACCTGACTGACGCGAGCGCCTGCCCCGCACGGCGCGCAGGCGCTTGCACGTGGCGAAGTTTTTCAATGTAGCGACCGGGTCGGCGCTTGTCCAGTCCGGCGGTGCCGCGCAGATTGACAACCGGCAATCTGCAGAATATGATTACGATCATATTAATTCCGATTGGCACGAGCCTTTTTATGAGCCGCACCCCGAACAGCCGCAAGGAAGAAACCCACGAGCGCATCGTCGCCGTGGCTGCCCGCGCGATCCGGGAGCGCGGCTATGCCGGGGTGGGCGTGGCCGATGTCATGAAGGAAGCCGGCCTGACGCATGGCGGCTTCTATGCCCATTTCGATTCGCGCGACGCCCTGCTGGTCGAGGCACTCGAACGGGCGGGCCGCGAGAGCGCCGAGGCCGTGGCCCTCGCCGCCGAGCGGCGCGCCCGCAGGGGCGTGAGCGCATTCCGCGCGCTGGTCGAGACCTACCTGGCCGATTCGAACCTGGCATCGCTGGCGTGCGGCTGCCCCGTGGCTGCGCTCGGCTCCGACATGCCGCGGCAGTCCGAGGCCGTGCGCGAAGCCTCCGCCCACCGGGTACGGCGCCTGATCGCCGGCGTGCGCGGCGCCCTTCCAGACGCGCCACGCGCGGCTGCCGCGGCGGTGGCAGGCACCCTGGTCGGCGCACTGCAACTGGCGCGGGCGCTGGGCGACGGCGAAGAGGCGCGCGCGGTGCTGGCGGATGCGCGCAAGTCGCTGCTCGCGCAGTACGAGCCGCCCGCCGCCGCGACCCACTGAACCCCGCCGACTTTCTGCAATCGTCATGTCTTGCTTATTAATATGACATAGATCATATTGTTGTTCCCTCCCTCCACCCTCACTCGTCCCAAGGAAGCCATCATGAAAATCAGCAACGCCACCGTCCTCGTCACCGGCGCCAATCGCGGCATCGGCCTGGCCTTCACCCGTGAGCTGCTGGCGCGCGGCGCCCGCAAGGTCTACGCCGGCGCCCGCGATCCATCCAGCGTCACGCAGCCCGGCGTCGAGGCCATCCGGCTCGATGTCACGAAGCCCGACGAGGTCGCCGCGGCCGTGGCCCGCGCCGGCGACGTGACCCTGGTCATCAACAACGCCGGCGTCGCGCAGGTCGGCGGCTTCCTCGCGGCCGACAGCGAAGAGGTCGCGCGGCGCCAGTTCGAGACCAACTTCTTCGGCATGCTGCGCATGAGCAAGGCCTTCGCGCCGGTGCTGAAGGCCAACGGAGGCGGTGCGCTACTCAACGTGCTGTCGATCGTCTCGTGGATCAACGGCGGCCAGCTCGCCGGCTATGCGGCGACCAAATCGGCCGCCTGGTCGCTCACCAACTCGCTGCGCCACGAACTGGCGCCCCAGAACACGCAGGTCCTGGCGCTGCACATGGCCTTCGTCGACACCGACCTGGCGCGCGGACTCGAGGGCCCGAAGACCAGCCCCGAGGACATCGTCAAGAGCGCCCTCGATGGCCTCGAAGCCGGCCTCGACGAGGTGCTGGCCGACGACCGCACCCGGCTGGTCAAGCAGGGCCTGACGGCCGCCACGCCGAGCTACCTGCCGACGCGCGCCTGAGCGCCGGGCCGAATCCGACGGACGACACGATGACGATCGCCACCGCACCCACGGCTTCGGCTTCGGCCGGAGCCTCCCATCCACCCAAGGCCTCGCCCTGGCCGGTGTTCTGGGTCGCCAGCGTGGCGGCCTTCCTGGTCTCGCTCGACAGCACGATGCTGTATTCGGCCTTCGGCGCGCTGCGGACCGGTTTCCCGGACGCCAGCGCGGCCGAGATGTCGTGGGTGCTCAACGCCTACACGGTGGTCTATGCGGCCATGCTGATTCCCGCCGGCGGCCTGTCGGACGCCCACGGCCGCAAGCGGGTCTTCATGCTCGGCGTGACGCTGTTCATCGCCGCCTCGGCCGCCTGCGGACTGGCCGGCAGCGTCGGCTGGCTGATCGCCGCGCGGGTGCTGCAGGCGGTCGGCGCCGCGCTGCTGACGCCGGCGTCGCTGTCGATCGTGCTGGCGGCCTTTCCGCAGAGCAAGCGTGCAGTCACGGTCAGCCTGTGGGGCGCGGTGGGCGGCTTCGCTGCGGCGGTCGGGCCGAGCCTGGGTTCCTTCGTGATCCAGACCATCGGCTGGCCCTGGGCCTTCTTCATCAACCTGCCGATCGGGGCCCTGTCGCTCTGGTGCGGCGCCTACCTGCTGACCGAGTCGACGCGATCGGCCCACCGGACCAGGATCGACGGCGTCGGAATGAGCCTGCTGATCGTCGCCGTCGGTGCGCTGACGCTGGCGATCGTCGAGTCCGAATCGCCCGCCTGGTCGCGCGGGCAGTTGGCGGCGGTCGCGGCGACGGGCGCGATCGCGCTGGTGAGCTTCGTCATCTGGGCCCGCAACGCGCGCGCGCCGCTCATCGACCTGGCGCTGTTTCGCCACCCGACCTACAGCGCGGTCAATGCCGCGACGCTCACGTTCGGGATCGCGTTCGCGATGATGTTTTTCGCCTTCTTCTTCTACATGAGCAATGTCTGGCACTACAGCCAGGCGCTCGCCGGCCTGGCGATCGCGCCGGGACCGTTGATGGTGATTCCGGTGGCCATCGTCACCGGCCGGCTCGCCGGACGCTACGGCCATCGGCCGTTCCTGGTCGGCGGCGCCTTGCTGTTCGCCGCCACCGGCCTGTGGTTCCTGCTGGTACCCGGCACCGAGCCGGCCTATGCGACGCAGTGGCTGCCTGGCCTGTTCCTGAGCGGGGCCAGTGTCGGCCTGGTGATGCCCTCGCTGTCGGGCGCGGCGGTGAGCAAGCTGCCCGCCGCCCATTACGCGGTCGGCAGCGCGGTCAACCAGGCCACGCGCCAGATCGGCTCCGTGATCGGCGTCGCGATCACGGTGGTGCTGCTCGGCCACGGCGTGCTGCAGCGCGGCGACTTCGACGCCCTCTACAAGTGGCACATCGGCCTGGCGCTGCTGACGGCGCTGCTGTGCACGCTGGTCAATACCCGACCAGCGGCGGCGGCGACGACGCGCGGCTAGCCCGGCTGCTCGCCCGTGGCGCGGATCTCCACGCGGCGGTTCGGCTCGAAGCAGGCGATGAGCGCGGTGCGGGTCTTCGCCTTGCCCTGGGCCCTGCAATCGGCTTCGGTGACCTTCAACTCCGAGAAACTGCGGCCTTCGGTCGTGATGATGTTGGCCGGGACGCCTTGGGCGACCAGGTAGTCACGCACGGAGTTGGCCCGCGCCAGCGACAGGCGCTGGTTGAACTCGTTGCTGCCGATCGGGTCGGTGTGGCCGACGATGGAGATCGCGCGCAGCCGGATGCCCGAGGACTTGAGCTCCGCGAGCGTGTTGTCGATCCGGGTGCGGCCGGTGGGCGTCAGATCCGACTTGGCGAAGGCGAAGGTGCCGTCGGCCTTGAGCTCGAAGTTGCGCGCAGCCGGCGGCGGCGGGGGCGGCGGCGGCATCGGTGCCGGCATCGCCGCCGGCGGGGCCGGTCGCGCCACCTGCGGGGCCGGCCCGAACGGAATCTGCAGGCCCACCGAGAACAGCCAGTCGTTCATGCTCTGCCGGTTGGCAGTCAAACTGTTGTTGGCGTTGTCGACATAGCGATAGCGTGCGTCTGCCACCAGGCGGCCCCAGGAGGAAAACGGCCAGACGATGCCGACCCCCGCATTGGCCATGAAACTCGTGCGGCTGTCGTTGATTCCGAACGCCCGCTCCACCTTGTTGTCGATGGCGCCTATGCCGCCCACGAGATAGGGATGCACCTTGTTCGACTGCCAGCGGTCGATCCCCAGGCGGCTCCAGGGGAACCACTGCGCGTCGAGCGTGCCGCTCCAGTTCTTGTACTTGTTCGTGCTGTTGAAGACGCCGAAGTTGGTGCCGACGTTGCCGTCCAGTTCCTCGTACTGGCCACGCAGCTCGATGTTCCAACTCGGGCTGATCGGCTTGCCGATGGAGAAGCCTCCGCCCCAACCGTTGTCGGCATTGCGGTCACCGTCGGGATGCACGTAGGTGCCGAACGGCGTGATGTACCAGCGGTTGTCGAAGTACTGGTCCGGTGCGAAGGTGGTCTGCGCGAGGCAGGCACCATACGGAAGAGCCAGCGCGCAGCAAGCTGCGAAAGTGCGTCGGACGAACATGAAAGCCTCACTTTGCTGATGTTGATGAGAGCCCTCGGCCGGAGCCAGTGCTGTGAAGCACGATAGGTGCGCGCAAGTCTGCGGGCCTGCCTACACGCAACCGGGTGTGTCTCACTCGCGGCACGGCCACTTCCGGTTTCACTTCTTTCACGATGGAGCGAAACCATTTGCGCGGCGGCCACGCTGGTGCCGCTGCGAAGCAGCGCTTGCACCAAAGGGCAATTGCACCCCGGCGCCATCACCGCCAACATCGGTTTCCTCGGCAGCCGCGGTGCGCGCAGGCGGCATGGCCGTGCTGTGCTCGAACAACAGGAGTGGCAGCGCATGCGCGTCTCGTTCAACAGGCACGGTCCGTTCTATCGCTTGCAGCGCCGTCTCGGCCTGCTGACCGACACCGATCTCGCGGCGGGTCGCCGTGCCGCGCTGTTCGTGGCCGTGGGGTGGATTCCCGCACTGGTCCTGGCCGCGTTCCAGGGCTTTGCCATCGATGCGCATCCGGAGCGCGCCATCTTGCTCGACTACAGCGCCTATGCGTACGCGTTCGCCATCGTGGCCTTCGTGTTGATGGAGCAGAGCTCGGACCAGCGCATGGCGCAGCTGGTCGGTCAATTCGAGGACCGGGGCATCGTGCCGCCGACATCGCGCAGCGGCTTTGCCAAGGCCCGCGCGAACATGGAAAGGCGCACCGGATCGTGGCTGGCCGAAGGCCTGATCCTCGTGCTGGCCTACCTGCTGTCCTGGCTGTGGCTCACCAAGGCCCCGATGGCTGCCGCTGGCGGCACATGGCACGGGCGCATGGTCGACGGCACCCTCCAACCGACCCTGGCCGGCTGGTGGGCCATGCTGGTCGCGCTGCCGCTGTACTGGTTCCTGCTCGGGCGCTGGCTGTGGCGCTTCGTGACATGGGGCTTGATGCTGTATGAGATCGCGCGCTGCGACATGCGCCTGGTCGCGACGCATCCCGATCGCTGCGGCGGACTCGCCTTCATGGGGCAGTACCCGAAGACCTACGTCCTGTTCGTGTTGGCCGAAAGCACGGTGGTGTCCGCCACGGTTCTCAAGCTGGTGGTGCACGGCGATGCCAGCCTGATGGGTTTCAAGTTTGCCCTGATCGGCATGATCGTCTTCTTCGCCATTGCCTTCGTCGCGCCGCTCGCGGTCTTCGCGCCCCGGCTCGTGGCGCTGAAGCACGCCGGTCTGGCGCACTACGGCTCGCTGGCCAGCCAGCACAACATCGCCTTCGAGAAGAAGTGGATCTCCGCGACCAGGGCACTACCGGCCGAAGAGATGCTGGGCTCGCCCGACCCGTCGTCGATGGCCGACTTCGCAGCCGGCTACGAACTGATCAAGCGCATGCTTCCGGTGCCGGTCACCCTGGAGAGCGTCATGCCGATCGTCCTTGCGGCGGTGCTTCCGCTGATTTGCGTGGCAGCCACGCAGATACCCCTTGCGCAGATCCTCGAGCAGGTCAAGACCCTGCTGCCTGTTTGAAGCAGGCCGGCAAGCTCAGGCGGCGCCGCGAAAGCAGGAGAGCCCCCAGGGGGTGAGCTTGACCGGCAGGTGGTAGTGCTGCGAAGGATCGGCCAGGCCGAAGCGGAAACACTGCACGTCCATGAAGGCCGGCTCGGGAAGCGCCTGTCCGCGCGCCCGGTAGTAGTCGCCCACGTGCAGCCGCATCTCGTAGACACCGATGTCGAACAGTTGGGCCTGCCCCTCGATGCCGTCCACCACGCCGTTGCGCCCCACCTTGCCGGCGACCAGCGGCTCCCAGCGCTCGGGCCGACCGCGTTCGCCGGTTTCCCTGCGCAGGACCTCGACCCGCATGCCGACCGCAACCACCCCGTTGGCCACGTCAACGACGTGGATCGACACAGCTTGCATTCTCGCTCCTTGCCTCCAGGCGCATGACGCGCGACAGGAGCGAATTTAACGGATGCCGGCGCGGTGCCGTCGGATGGGGCCGGTCGATTTTTCTCGGTGCGCCTTCAGGGCTGCGCCTTCGAGAGTGCGGCGCACGCCGGCGTCCCGTTGGCCTGCTTGAGATAGGCGATCAGGTCGGCGCGCTCGGCCGGGTCCGCGATCCCGGCATAGGTCATCGAGCTGCCGGGCACAGCCGCCAGGGGCATGGCGAGGAAGCGGTCGAGGGTGGCGTCGTTCCAGACGATGCGCGACTTCTTCATCGCCTCCGAGTAGTCGAAGCCGGGCACGCTGCCGGCCAGCCGGCCGAACAGTCCGCAGTGGTGCGGACCGACCCGGTCGGTGGCCAGTGCATGGCAGGCCTGGCAGCGGGCATAGACCTGTTCGCCGCGCAGCGCGTCCGGTGCGGCCTGCGCGGGCGCACCCATCCACGCGGCCAGCAGGCTGGCCGCCAATCGGCTGCAGGGCTTCACGACACGAAGGCCGACGGGACGGGCGCCTCGCCGATGGCCTGGCGCAGCACGGCCCAGTGCATCGCCTCGTCGCCGAGGATGCTGGCAGCGGCCTTGGCGAGGTCGGGGTTGCCGAACAACGGAACGGCGCCGAGGTAGGCGCTGACCGCGCCTTGCTCGAGGCGGGCGGCGAAGCGCAGCACGTCGGCCTGCGTCTTCAGCTGCTGCACCGGAAAGTCGTAGTTCGGCTTGGGCGTGGCCGGCTTGCCGCCCAGCGTGACGACCGTCTTGGCCAGCAACTCTGCATGCTCCTTGTGGTGGCCCTGGAAGGTCAGCGCCAGCGCGAGCGTCGGCTTCTCCAGCAGCTTGCTCTCGGCGCCCAGCTGGTAGGCGGCGATCGCCTCGAGTTCCGCACCCAGGGCGGTGTTGAGGATCTGGACGTCGTTGCCCGTCGCGCCGTCGGACTTGGCGGCCAGCGCGTCCTGCCCGGACAGCAGCGCGACCGCGCTCCCGGACAGGAGCAGGCCGGACTGGCCGAGGAACAGGCGCCGGGCGGCGATCGGGGCGGGCATTTGAAAGAACGACATGGCTAGTCTCCTGGTAGGTTGGGGTCGATGACGGGCGGGTGAGCAGCGGCGGCAACTTCGGCGAGCACGTGCGCCACGATGCGGTCGCAGCGCGCACCGTCGAACGAGAACGCATCGCCGAGCGCGACGTCGAGATCGCGCGAGAGGCCCTCGCGCAACAGGCTCCGGGCGCGGAAGAAGCGGATTCGCACCGTGGCTTCCGCAAGCTGCAGCATGGCCGCGGTCTCGGCGACGCTCAGTTCCTGGACCGCGCGCAGCATGAACACCGTGCGGTAGCTGTCCGGAAGCCGATCGATGCGGGCCTCCATGAGTCGTCGAATCTCGTCCCGCATGGCCAGTCCTTCGGGTCGGTCGCAGGGATCGTCCGCCATCCAGGGGGCGTCGCCATCGTCGGCGCCGATGGCGGTGTCCAGCGGAATCACCTGCGCGCTGCGCCGGCGCAGGCGTCCCAGCGATTCATTGATGACGATCCGGCTGAGCCAGGTGGCGAGCTGCGCGTCGTCGCGAAAGGTGCCGATCGCGCGCCAGGCACCGAGATAGGCGTCCTGCAGTGCGTCTTCGGCATCGTCGTCGCTCTTGAGGATGCCGCGCGCGATGCGAAACAGCAGCTGGTTGTGGCGTCGCATGATGCGCTCGAAGGCGGCCGCGTCGCCGCGTGCGGCCTGCAAGGCGAGTTCGTGGTCGGAGGCGGACTCCGGGGCGATGGGGTGGGGGGCGGTGTGTGGCATGGCTTCCTGCCCCATTAGATGGGGCGATGAAGCCGGGCGTTTCAGTTTTTTCCGGGCAAGCTCCCCGCCCGCTGCGGGGCCCCGAAGCCGATCAGGCCGCGGCCGGCGTGAACTTGAGCGCCACGCCGTTCATGCAGTAGCGCAGCCCGGTCGGCTTCGGCCCATCGTCGAACACATGGCCCAGGTGGCCGCCGCAGCGGCGGCAGTGAACCGCGGTGCGCACCATGCCGAAGGTCTTGTCCTCGGTCTGGCCGACGGCGTTCGGCAATGGCTGCCAGAAGCTCGGCCAGCCGGTTCCGCTGTCGAACTTGGTCTTCGAGGAAAAGGCGTCGAGGCTGCAGCCGGCGCAGGCGAAGACACCGGCACGGTGCTCGTCGTTCAGCGGACTGGAATAGGGTCGCTCGGTTCCCTCCTTGCGCAGCACGGCGTACTGGCTGGGCGTGAGCAGCTTGCGCCACTCCTCGTCGGTGTGGGTCACCTCGAACTTCGCCGGCTCCGCCGCGATGGCGGAGCGCGAGCTCCAGCCCAGCGCGTTGGCGATCGCCAGGCCAAGCGTGGAGCTGCCGGCCAGCAGGGCAAAGCGTCTTCCTTGGGGGCGCATGGTCGTTCCTTTGCAAATCAGTGCATCCGACACATAGTTCGTCGTGCGTCGGTCGGCGGTTACAGCCGGGGCCGCGACAACTTTCACGCCATGGGTGTAACCGGGAACCCGCGGCTCGCGAACTCACATCGAGCGGGACAGGCTCCCGAACGCAACCAACCCAGCGAAGGACGACGCCAGCATGAACAAGCCATCCACCCCCCCTGCGCCGCGTTTCGCCGGCGGCGCCTTCTTTTCGCGCCGTGCCGCCCTGGGCGCGGTCGCCGTTCTCGCCGGAGCGGCCGCCTTTCGGGTCGTCCCGTCGCTGGCGGCCGAGAGCGCAGTGGTGATTCCGGTGCCGGCCGACGACGCCGCGGCCGCGACCGCAGCGACCGAAACCGCCGTCGTTGCCGGTGGCTGCTTCTGGGGCGTGCAGGGCGTGTTCCAGCACGTGAAGGGCGTGACCAACGCGGTCTCCGGCTATGCCGGCGGCGACGAGAAGACCGCCAAATACGAGTCGGTGGGATCCGGGCGCACTGGCCATGCCGAAGCGGTGGCGATCACCTACGACCCGAAGCAGATCAGCTACGGGCGCATCCTGCAGATCTATTTCTCGGTGGCCCACAACCCGACCGAGCTCAACCGGCAGGGTCCGGACCACGGCACGCAGTACCGCTCGACGATCTTCGCGCAGAACGCGGAGCAGGCCAGGGTCGCCAAGGCCTATATCGAGCAGCTCGACAAGGCCAAGAGCTTCGGCCAGCCGATCGCGACGACCATCGAACTGCAGAAGCGCTTCTTCCCGGCGGAGGCCTACCACCAGGACTATCTGACGCGCAACCCGACGCAGCCGTACATCGTCTTCAACGACCTGCCCAAGATCGAGAACTTGAAGAAGGTGTTCCCGGATCGCTACCGCGCCGAGCCGGTGCTCGTCGGCGGCCGCACCGCCGGTTGAGCAACCCCTGCGTCGCCGTTGCGGCGCAGGCCTATTCGGCCCGGATGCCGTTGCGCAGGATGCCGATGGCGTCGACCTCGATCTCCACGATGTCGCCGGGCTTCATCCAGACCGGCGGCGTGCGCTTGGCACCGACGCCGCCGGGCGTGCCGGTCACGAGCACGTCGCCGGCGGCCAGCGGCGTGAAGGCCGAGATGTGGGCGATCTGGCGCGGGATGCTGTGGATCAGCTTGTCGGTGGTGGTGCGCTGCATCTCCTGGCCATTGAGTCGGGTCACCAGGGTCATCACCTGGCCATCGCGGATCTCGTCGCGCGTCACCATCCAGGGGCCGAAGCCGCCGGTGCGCCAGAAGTTCTTGCCCGCGGTCCATTGCGGCGTGGCCGATTGCCAGTCGCGGATGCTGCCGTCGTTGTAGCAGGCGTAGCCGGCGATGTGATCCCAGGCGTCCTGCTCGGCGATCCGGCGGCCTGCCTTGCCGATCACGACGGCGATCTCGCCTTCGTAGTCCAGCCGGGTCGACTCGGGCGGCAGCACGATGTCCTCGCCATGGGCGAGCTGCGACTCCGCCACGCGCAGGAAGAGGGTCGGCTGCTCGGTGATCTCGCGGCCGGTCTCGCGCACATGCTCGCCGTAGTTGAGCCCGACGCAGACGATCTTGCCCGGGTTGGGAATCACCGGCAGCAGCCGGACCTCGTCGAGCTTCGGCCCTGGCTCGGCGGCAGCGACGACCCGGCCCGCCTCGCCCAGCAGGCCGGCAGCGATCAGCGCCTTCAGGTCGGCGGCGCGCTCGCCGAAGGCCCGGCGCAGGTCGACGACGCGGTCGCCGACGACCGCGCCATAGCTGTCGGCGCCGTTGTGTTGGTAGCTGATGAGTTTCATGGAATGCCTCTGTGTGCAGGTGGATCGGATGGGTGTGTGCCTGGCCGCGGGTTCATGGCGCGACCGGCAGGTATTGCGAGATGCGATCGAGGTCCGTCCCCGTGCGCGCCACGCCGACGATGTAGCGGTCGGGCCGCAGGATCACGGCCTGGGCCTCGTGGGCCTGCAGCCAGCGGTCGAGCAAGGTGTCGGGCCGGTCGATGACGATGGCGCCGGCGCGGCGCCAGCGCTCGGCCGTGGCCGGAGCGGCCGCTGCCAGGGCCCCGGCCCGGCCGATCACCGCGCTGCGCCGTCCGAGCAATTCGTCGAGCAGGCGGCCATCGTCGAGGCGCGGTTGCGGAAACGGCCGGCCGGCTGGCGTGCCGGGCGTGGCATCGAAGGCCCCGGCGCCGAGCAACTGGGGGGGCAGCTCGAAGATCTCGGGCTGGGCGGTACGGAATCTGGCGTCGCGCTGGGCGGCGAGTTCGGGGTCGGTGGTCTGGATGATGTTGCCCAGGCGCACCGCCAGTTCGATCAGCGCCCGCACGTGCGGCGCGCGTTCGGACTCGTAGCTGTCCAGCAGCGCGGGCGGCGCCCCGTGCTTCAGCACGGCCTCGAGCTTCCACGCCAGGTTGGCGGCGTCTCGCAGGCCGGCGCACATGCCCTGGCCGAGGAAAGGCGGCGTCTGGTGGCAGGCGTCGCCGGCCAGCAGCAGGCGGCCCTGGCGCCAGCCTTCGGCAATGACGGAGTGGAAGGTGTAGATGGCGGCGCGCTCCAGTCGCGCCTGGTCGGGCCGCACCCAGGGGGCGACCATGCGCCACAGCGCGGCGGGTTGCACCATCGCGTCCCTGTCATCGTCCGGCAGGACCATGATCTCCCAGCGCCGCCGGCGGCCGACCACGTTGCAGTAGGTCATCGGCCGGGCCGGGTCGCAGTGCTGCACGGTATGGGTGGGCAGGGCGACGTCTTCCTCGAGCACGACATCGAACACCAGCCAGGGCTGCTTCAGGCCGAGGTCGACCATCCGGCTGCCCATGTGCTGGCGCACCGGCGAGCGCGCGCCATCGCAGCCGACCACGAAGCGGGCGCGGACGGCGGCGGTCTGCCCGTCGTCGAGGTTGCGCACCGTCAGCGTCGCGGCGTCCTCGTCCTGGGCCACGCCGACCACCTCGTGGCGCAGCCGTAGCTGCACGTCGGGGTAGCGCGCCAGCCCGGCGCGCAGGACGGCTTCGAGCTCCGGCTGGTGGAAGTAGTAGTTGTTGGCGCAGCCGTGCGGGCCCAGCGCCGCCGTGCCGCCGCGGATCAGCATGGTCTCGCCGGCCGCGTTCACGAAGTGCATGCCCTGCTCGCCGGCCCGGGCGATGGCCAGGGCCGGCTCGCGCAGCCCCGCGGCCTGGAGGATGCGCAGCACCTCGCCGTCGAAATGGATGGCCCGCGGGAGCGGGAAGATGCCGCCTTCCTTCTCGAGCACCAGCACCGACAGGCCGGCGGCGCCCAGAAGGTTAGCCAGGGTCGCGCCGGTCGGCCCGAGGCCGACGATCGCCACGTCGTGCACGCGCGCGGGCTCAGCCACGCTGGTCTTCCTGCATCCGGCGCGCCACGTCGGCCTGCCATTGCGCGCGGCTCATGAATTTCGGCAAGCGCTTGGCGATGGCTTCGGCTTGCGCGAGGATGGCCTCGTCCGAGCGTGACAGGTCGATCGGCTCGCGCAGCGGCTGCTCGCAGTACCAGGGCGTGTCGACGAACAGCTCCAGCCGGTTGCCCTCGGGATCCCGGCAGTAGACCGACACGGCGTTGCCGTGCGTGACCGGGTGCATGTCCAGCGCGCCTTCGGCCAGCAGGCGGTCGTGGAACAGGCGCAGCGTGGCGATGTCGGGGACGCGGAAGGAGATCTGGTTGACGACGTTGAAGCCGATCTCCCGGGGCCGTCCCGTGGCCAGCACCAGTTGGTGATGCTCGGACGGGTCGCGGCTCAGGAACACCAGCTGGACCGGCCCGAGGTCGCCGGCGTCGGTCTCGGTGAATCGCAGGGCCCGCTTGTAGAAGGCGGCCATCCGCGGCAAGTCGGTCACGTAGAGCCCCATGTGGCTGAACTGCAGCTGCGACGGGTTCTGTTCTGGCATGGGTTGTCTCCTGGAGAAAAATCTCGGCGATCTGTCGGCGATTGTTCGGATAAATTATGCATTGATTATCATAAAGTGACAATACACAAGTATTTTGCTTGCCGCCTGGCTTGACAACTTGCCGGATTCGCACACGATGCGGGTCGCCATGACCGCCCTCACGCTGCACTACCACCCCCTGTCGTCCTGCTGCCAGAAGGTGCTGATCGCGATCGACCTGCTCGGGGTCGAGGTCGACAAGCGGCTGCTCGACCTGGGCAACCCCGCCGAGCGCGACGCCTGGCTGGCCTTGTGGCCCACCGGCAAGATGCCGCTGCTCGTGGACCAGGGGCGGCCGGTGCCCGAATCGAGCATCATCATCGAGCACCTGCAGCACAGCCACGCCGCTGGCGGCCGTACGCTCATTCCGCATGACGCCGCCGACGCGCTCGACGTGCGCCTGTGGGATCGCCTCTTCGACCTCTACGTGATGACGCCAATGCAGGCGTTCACGGCCGACCTGCTCAAGCCCGAAGGCGACCGCGATCCGCGCAGCGTGGCCCGGGCGCGGGACACCCTGTCGATGGCCTACGCCATGATCGACCGCCGCCTCGAGGGTCGGACCTGGGTTGCTGGCGACGCGTTCAGCATGGCCGATTGCGCTGCGGCGCCGGCCTTGTTCTATGCCGCGACCTACCTGCCGCTGCCGCCGCAGCGGGTGCAACTGTCGGCCTACTTCGAGCGCTTGATGGATCACCCGTCGGTCGCGGCCGTGATCGACCAGGCGCGGCCCTATTTCAAGTTCTATCCGGGGCGGGCTGGCCTGTCGCGCCGGTTCTTCGACCCGACGGCCGCCTGAGCGAGGGCCTTCAGGTCCAGCCGAGCCAGTGCCAGTAGGTGACGGCGAACAGCAGCATCAGCGCATAGCCCGCGATCGTGATCGGCACGCCGACGCGCGCGAACTGCTTGCCGTTGAAGGTCTCGGTGCCCAGGCAGACCATGTTCTGGGGCGCGTTGATCGGCAGGATGAAGCCGAAGCTCACCGTGAAGCCGAGCAGCATGGTCATGCCGACCTTGTTGATGTCACCCGGCAGGGTCTGCAGCACCGAGATCAGGATCGGCAGCAGCGCCGCGGTGAGGGCGGTGGCGCTGGCGAAGCCCAGGTGGATGACGATCAGGAAAGCCGACAGGATCGCGAACACCATCACCGGCCCCTGCGTGGCCAGCCCCGAATGCGCGACCACGAAGCGGCCCAGCCACTGGCCCGCCTGCGTCGACAGCAGCGCCGTGCCCAGGCTGATGCCGACGCCGAAGACGATCAGCGTGCCCCAGGGGATGCGCCCCTGCAGCGATTTCCAGTCCATCACGCCGAGCCGCGGCAGCATCAGGACCACCAGGCCGACATAGGTGATCGAGGCGGTGTCGATGTCATGCAGCTTGCCCTCGGTGGCCCAGAACAGCAGCAGGCCGACCGACACCGCGGCCAGCCGCTTCTGCGGACCGGTCATCGGGCCCAGGGCCTCCAGGTCGCTCTGCACGGCTTCCTTGCCGCCGGCGATCGCCTCTGATTCGGGCGGCAGCAGCCAGCGGACCATGAAGTACAGCACGATCGACATCACGACGGCCCACGGCGCGCCGGCGATCAGCCATTGCAGCCAGCTGACGCGCTCGCCGAGCAGCTTGTCCATGAAGCCGACCGTGAGCAGGTTCTGCGCCGCCGCGGTCTGGATGCCGACGTTCCAGACGCTGGTGGCCATGGCCACGGTGATCATGATGCCGGCGGCGATGTTTGAGCGGCGGTCGACCCCGAAGGCAACGATCACGCCCATCATGATTGGCACCACGCAGGCGCTGCGCGCGGTGGCGCTCGGCACCACCAGCGACAGCACGATGGTGACCATGATGCTGCCGATCAGGATGCGCCGGGTGGTGGTGCCGATGATCGACAGCGTGACCAGCGCGATGCGCCGGTCGAGGCCGGTGATGGTCATGGCGGCGGCGATGCACAGGGCGGCGCCCACCAGCGCCAGCGCCGTGCTCGAGAAGCCCGCGAGCGCCATGCCCAGGGCCTGCGAGGTGCCGTAGAGGCGGGAAGGGTCGCCGACCTGCGGCGCCAGCCCGACCAGCGCCGCCATCAGCGAGGTGATCATGATGGCACTGGCTTCGTAGCTCACCGACTCGCTGATCCAGACGATGATCGCGAACACCAGGATGGCCAGCATGCGGTGCCCGGCGACCGGCAGGCCGTCCGGCAAGGGGAGGGCCAGCACGGCCACCATGGCCAGCGCGGCGAGGTAGAGGCCCCAGGGCGGCGGCTTGCGTGCGGTTGTGGCTTGTTGGCCCGGATCGTTGGTGGCAAGGCTCATCGACGGACCCCCTCCCGCGGGCCGGGTCGATCTTGGCGCAAGCGCGACAGGATGACAACCTGGTCGATCGTGACCTTCGCTTCCTTCACCAGCGACCAGGCCCTGTGCCTCTGTTCGCTGGTGCCAGTCTGCATCCACGGAATGCAGCGTGAATTCGCCAAAACACACTCGTTCCATCAAAGACGCCAATAGCCGACCCTGAAAAGATCCACATCACTTCATTCACCATCAAAGGGGCTATATGCGCGACCAGGACAAAGACTCCGAGAGCACACTCTGCCTTCGCGCAGCGCAACTTGGTGCCGGGACTGCCATGGCGATCGCCGGGCTCATGGCGGCGGCCTCGCCTGTCGAGGCAGGTGCTGCCCCCGAGTCTGTAATTCCAAATCAGTCCCCTGGCGATCTCGTCGATGCGTTGCACTCTGCATTCGGCGTGCACCGCGCCCGCGCTGTCCATGCCAAGGGCGTCATCCTTCGAGGAACCTTCAGCCCGGACCCTGGTGCCGGGTCGCTGTCGAAAGCAACGATCTTTGCGCGCGGACCGTTGCCGATGACCGTACGGTTTTCCGACTTCACAGGCATTCCCGACATTCCAGACACCATTCCGGAAGCCAACCCACGCGGCTTTGCGGTCAAGGTGAAAGCAAGAGACGGCGAGGAATTCGATATCGTCAGCCATAGCTACAACGGCTTCCCGACGTCGACGAGCGACGAGTTTGCCGCCTTGCTGCGCAGCATTGGCGCATCGGGGGGCGATGCACCCCATCCCACGGCGGTGGAGCGATTCCTGGCGGACCATCCGGTCGCCAAGACGTTCCTGACCAGTCAGAAGCCGCCCCCGGTCTCGTATGCGACGGCCGCCTATTTTGGTGTCAACTCGTTCAAGTTCACCAACGCTGCCGGCAAATCGGTCTTCGTCCGATACCGCTTCGTGCCGCGCGACGGCGAGCACTACCTGACGACGGAGGAGTTGAAAGCGAAGGGGCCGGGCTACCTGCGCGACGAACTGTCCCTACGGCTGGCCAAAGGCGCCATTGCCTTCGACTGGTTCGCTCAAATTGCCGACGACGGCGACAAGATTGAGGATCCTTCCATCGCATGGCCCGACGAGCGAAAACTGGTCAAGCTGGGGACACTTGCCGTCGCGACGCTCGCGGATGATGCAGCAACCGACAAAGCGACGCTCTTTCTGCCCGGCGTGCCGCATGCAGGCATCGAGGCCGCGGACCCGATGCTCAAGCTCCGTACCAGCGCCTACCCCCTATCGTTCGGGGGGCGCCAGTAAGGCCTTGACCGCGTTTTGTGTCAGCTGACATCCGTCGTTCAAAGAAATCAGCGTCCGATAGGCTATTCGTCGGGAAATTCGCGTCCAATCCGGGCATGGACGACCCTCCCGTTCAAATCCTGAGCCGTGCCGCCGCGGCCTCCGCGACGGAGATTCAGCTGCACGACGATGGCGACACGAGCCTCATCCGCCACTCGGACGTCGCTGCGGGTCGGTACGTTCTTCGCCGCACGCGCGTGCATCCGAGCTTGGCGTCGCTCCAGCGGTTGCAGCATGAGTTCCTGTTGCGCGAGCGCCTGCAAACGTCCTGGGCCACCGTTCCCTATGCGCTGGTTGCCACCGATGAACGGCAGGAACTGCGCATGACGGACCCTGGAGGCGCAGTGCTCGAGCACGCCATCGGAGAGCCTTGGGAGATCGAGCGCTTTCTGCGCGTTGCGGTGGGGGTCGCCGAAGCGCTTCGACGATCACACGACGCCGGACTCGTTCACAGGGATCTTCGTCCCGTCAACGTGTTCGTCGACATGTCCAGCGGGCGCGCCTGGCTCAGCGGCTTCGCCAACGCGGCCGCTTCGTACGGCAATCTATCGACGGCTTCAGGTTCAGAGGAAGGCCCCGGCACCTCGGCGCTGTCCCACGCGTCGCCCGAAATCAGCGGGCGAATCAACCACAGCGTCGACTCCCGCAGCGACCTCTATTCGCTCGGCGTCCTCTTCTATCAACTATTGACGGGGCGATTGCCCTTTCTCTCCACGGACGCTCGCGAACTGATCCACGCGCACCTCGCCAAGCCGCCACAGGCGCCGACGACGATCGTGGAAGGCGTGCCGCCGATGCTGGAACGCATCGTGCTCAAGCTGCTGTCCAAGGCTGCGGAGGACCGATACCAAAGCGCGGCGGGGGTCGAAGCAGACCTGCGCCTGTCCATGCACGCCTGGTCGACGCGCAGGCAGATCGATGACTTTGTGCTGGCCTCATCGGAGAGCCGCAGTCGACTGCGTGTACCGGAGCGACTCTATGGACGGGATCGCGAGTTGGCAGCGCTGCGAAATGCACTCACGAAGGCGGCTTCGCAGGACCGGGTCAAGATCGTCCTCCTGTCCGGGTACTCGGGCATTGGCAAATCGGCCCTCGTCGCCGAGTTTCAGCGATCGGTGCCCGCGGGGAGCGGATTTTTCGCCTCAGGCAAGGCGGATCAGTATCGATCGGAGGTGCCCCATGCCACCTTGGCGCAGGCCCTTCAGGCCCTCGTGAAGCCGCTGCTTGCCCTGCCTCCCATCGAGCGTGAAGCCTGGCAAACACGGCTGAACGAGGCCGTGCTGGCCAACGGTCGGATCATCGCGAACATGGCGCCCCAACTGCTAGAGCTTCTCGGTCCCCAGCAATCACTGCCGGATCTGTCGCCTCGCGACCATCAGGTCCAATTCCAGACGACGCTGACCCGGTTTCTCAAAGTCTTCGGCTCGGAACCGTTGCCATTCATCCTGTTTCTGGATGACCTCCAATGGACGGACAGCGCGACGCTGGAGTCCATCGACCACGCCTTGCTCGCCGAGTCCGGCCTGAAGCTGCTGCTCATATGCGCCTACAGAAGCAACGAGATCGAATCCAATCGTCCGCTGGCTGCCTGGCTGGAAAGACTGCGAACCCGGATGGCGGACGTCGAGGAGATATTCCTCGCGCCGCTGCTGGCCGGAGAAATCGGCAACCTGGTCGGCGACACGCTGGCCCGCACGCCGGAGACTTGTGCCGAAGTCGCGCAATTGGTGTATCGGGCCAGCGCCGGAAACCCCTTCTTTGCCACGCAGTTCATCAGCGGGCTCTCGGACGAAGGGCTCTTCGAGCGACGCAACGATTCGGGCGACTGGGTCTGGGACGTGGCACGCCTTCGCATCCATTCCCATCAAGCCGACTTGCCTGCGCTGATGATCGAACGGATCCGCAAGCTGCCGGCCACAACCCGCAAGGCCGTGAAGCTACTCGCGTGCCTCGGCATCCGCAGTCCGGCGGCGACCCTGGCGCATGTGGCCGGGTCGACCCAGGATGATCTGCACGAGGCGCTGTGGCCCGCCGTCATTGGAGGCCTGTGCCTCCGATCACCGGGCGAGTATCGATTTCTCCATGACCGCGTTCAGGAAGCCGCCTATGCAATGATCCCGCACGATCGGCGCGCGGCGGAGCACCTCGAGATCGCCCGTCGCCTGCGCGGGATGGCGATGGCCGCCTCCGATCGCACCGGGGACGCAGGCGGCTTCGACCTCGTGCGGCAGTTCAACCTCGGAGCTGTCGCATTGGGATCGCAGGCGGAACGCGACGAGGTCGCCGGGTTGAACCTGAAGGCGGCGCGAAACGCACTGACGGCGACGGCGCATGCCGCGGCCCGCGGCTTCGCAAAGGCAGGCATCGGTCTGCTGGGCCCAGAGGGTCACGTGCGGCAGCGACGCATCAGCTTCGAGCTCGAACTGACTTGCGCGGAAAGCGATTTCCTCGCGGGTCTGGTCGAGCCCGCCGAGCGTGCGCTGCGCCGCCTCATCCGGGGCGAACGCACCCCTCTGGAAAGCGCAGCCATAGGAGGACGGCTGATCGAACTCTACGTCGTGAGTTCTCGCTACACCGAAGCTGCGGAGCAGACGGTCAGTTGCCTGAAGCGCCTCGGGGTCGATATCGATCTCCACCCGCCGGTCGAGGAGGTGGACCGCACATTTGCCGAAACGATGGCGCTGCTCTCGACGCGCCCCATCGAAGGGCTTGTCGACCTGCCTGTGTCATCGGATCCCGAGGTCGCAGCGGCCATGAAGGTGCTGGGTGAGATTTTTTCTTTCTCCTACTTCACCGACGCGGGACTCGTGGTCATGCATCTCTGCCGGATGGTGCGGCTGACGTTGCAGCACGGGTTGACGCCGGCGTCGGCGCAGGGATTCGCCTGGTTCGGCGTCATGATCGGCCAACACTTCGGTCGCTACCTGGAGGGCTATCGGTTTGCGGAGCTGGCGCGCTGCATCGTCGACAAGCACGGCTTCGCCGCGAGCGAGGCGAAGACCGTCCTTGCGTTGCAGCTCGCAAGCGTCTGGGCGAAACCGATTTCCGTCGCTGTCGACACCGGCCGCGCGGCACTTGCGGCTGGCATGGACCGCGGCGACATCGCCGTCGCCTGCTGGGCCTGTCACCACACCGTCAACGATCTTCTGGTCCGAGGCGACCGTCTCGAAGACGTTGCAAGGGAAATCGAGGGTCATCTCGAGTTCGTTCGCCGCGCGCAGTTCCGCGACGTCGTCGATGAACTTGTCACGCAACAGCGTTTCGTGGCGGCATTGAGGGGCCTCACGCCGGAACTCGGCACCTTCGATGGCGAGGGCTTCGAGGAAGCCGAATTCGAGTCGAGCCTCGTCGATGGGCGCATGCCGACTTTGGCTTTCTGGTACTGGGTCTTCAAGGGCCAACTTCGGTTCATCGCCGGAAGGTTCGAGGAAGCCCGCGAAGCGCTTCGAAAGGCAACACCCTGGATGTCCTCGGCCGTCCAGAGCCAGCTGGTCAACTACCACCTGTACTCGGCGCTCGCCGCCGGCGCCGGAACGGGTATTTCGACACCGAAGGCGAGGGCGCTGACCTGCGCCACCGTCATGGCGCACCTTCAACGGCTCAGGGCTTGGCGTGTCTGCAATCCTGCAACCTTCGCGGACAAGAGCGAACTGGTCGAGGCTGAACTTGCGCGCTGCGAGGGCCGGGACCTGGATGCCGAGCTCCATTTCGAGGAGGCCGTTCGCCTCGCGCGCGCCAATGCGTGCACCTGGACCGAAGCATTGGCCAACGAGATGGCAGCGAGGTTTCATGCCGCAAGGGGCCTGGCCTCAGTCGCGCAGACCTACCTGCGTCAGGCGCACTCCGCGTACATCCGGTGGGACGCCGGCGGCAAGGTCAAAGTCATCGAGCGCGAAAACCCCTGGCTCTTCGAGAACGCGCCTGTGGGGGCGGTCGACCCGTCGCGCACATTCGTCGGATCGCTCGACCTCGAAACGGTCATCGCCGTCTCGGAGGCCATTTCCAGCGAGATCGACTCGGAACGCCTCATCGAAACCCTGATGCGGGTGGCGCTCGAGCACGCCGGCGCCCAGCGTGGACTGCTGTTCCTGCGCGGCCCGGGCGGCATGCAGTTCGAGGCACAGGCGGAGGTTCTCGGCGAGAGCGTCCGGGTCGCGCGTTCCGATGGCATGAATCCGGAGGTGCCCCGGCCGGCGTCGGTGCTGGAGATCGTGACGAAGAAGCTTCAAGCCGTCCTTCTCGACAATGCATGCCATTCGCCGGATCACGCAGGGGAGACCTATTTCCAGCAACGGGGCACGCGGTCCGTGCTGTGCCTGCCGTTGCTCGAGCAAGCGCGCCTGGCCGGAGTGCTTTATCTCGAGAACGACTTGATCACCGGCGCCTTCACCAGCAAGCGCATTGCAGTGCTCAGGCTGGTGGCTGCGCAAGCGGCCATCGCGCTGGAAAAAGCCCGGCTTTATCGCGAACTGAAACGCGAGAACCACGAACGCCAACTCGCGGAGGAGAGCGCCGAACGGACCGCGCGTGCGCTCCGCGAAAGCGAGGGGCGGTTCCGCGCGATGGTGGATGCCACGCCTGACGTCATATGGATCATGGAGACCGAGCCGGAGCGCGTGCTGTACGCAAGTCCCAGCTTCGAGCGCATATGGGGTGTCAGCCTGGAACGGCTCTACCAGGATCCGCGCCTATGGATGGAGGGCATCCATCCGGACGATAGATCCGGTGTTCGCGCCGCCTTCGGTGAATGGGTGCTATCGGACGGCCGTGCAGGCTGGAACGTCGAATTCCGGGTGCTCCCGCCCTCGGGATGCATTCGCTGGATCCATGAGCGTGGTGTCTTCCTGCGCGAGGAAAGCAACGGGCCGCGACGGGTCAGCGGCATCTCCTCGGATGTGACCGAACAACGGAGCGCGGTGCTTGCATTGCAGCAATCGGAAAGACGCCACTCGCTGGCCATGGAAGCTGCGCGCGACGGGCACTGGGACTGGATCGCCGAGACGGATGAGTACTACGCTTCGCCGCGGATGCTCGAGATCTACGGCTTTCCCCCTGATACTCGCTTCAATGGAAGGCAGGACTTTCTCGAGCGCTTTCCTTTCCATCCCGACGACCGTCCCCGATGGGAGGCGGCGGTGGCTGAGCACTTCGCGAGCGGAAGATCCCGCTTCGAGATCGAGCTCAGGTTGCTTCGCCATGGCGAGGTGCGCTGGATCCATACGAATGGGCTGCTGTCCCGCGATGACCAGGGTCGACCCAGGCGGTACACGGGTTCGGTCAGCGACATCACCGAGCGGAAGGCCGGGGAGGCCGCCCTGCGTGAGTCCGAAGAACGCTTTGCCCTTGCGACGGAGGGATCCAACGACGGATTGTGGGACTGGGACATGCGCACGGACCGGATGTTCCTGTCCCATCGCGCGCAGCATCTCTATGGCCTCGAGCACGGTGCCCTGATACGGCCGCGGGCTGAATGGGGCGCGATGGTGAGCCTCCACCCAGACGACGAGCAACGTCAGAACCAACTGCTCCGCGACTACCTGGACCGCCAAGTCGCCAGCTACGACAGCGAATGGCGCATCCTGCACCCAGATGGCGTCTATCGCTGGATCCGGCTTCGGGGCGTCTGCCTGCGCGACGACGAAGGTCAGCCGACACGCATGGCAGGATCGGTCAGTGACGTGGATGCACGTCGGCGCACGGAAGCCGCGATCCAGCAGATGCAAAGACTTGAGGCAGTGGGCACGCTCGCGGGCGGCGTGGCCCACGACTTCAACAACATCCTGGCGGTCATCCTCGGCTTCGGCGAAGCATCCATGAAGAACACGCGGCCAGGCAGCAGAATGCGCCGCGATCTGGAACGAATCCTGTCGGCCGGGGAGCGGGGGCGTGCCCTGGTGGAGCGCATCCTTACGTTCAGTCGCAGCAGTGTCGGCGCGCGCGTCGTGGTGCACGTCGAAAGCGTCGTTGCGGAGTCATTGGCGATGCTGGAGGCCATGCGCCCATCGCATGTGGAAGTGACCGCGCGGCTGGGCTCCGGCAGCGCGACCATGATCGGAGACCCCACCCAGGTCCACCAGCTCCTGATGAACCTCGCGACCAATGGCATCCAGGCGATGCGGTCCTCCGGGTGCCTGAAGATCGAGCTGTCGTGCGCATCCATCCAGGAGGAAAGGATGGCCACCACGGGGCCGTTGGCGCCGGGCGACTACATCGTGCTGTCCGTGCGCGACAACGGTGCAGGGATCGACCCAAGCATTCGAGACCGGATATTCGATCCGTTCTTCACGACGAAGGACGTCGGCACCGGCACGGGGCTCGGTCTTTCGCTCGTCCATGGCATCGTCACTGAACTTGGCGGCGCGATCGACGTGTCGACCGAACTCGATGTTGGCAGCTGCTTCAATGCATACCTGCCGCGCGCGGGCGAGAGGGCAGCGCCGTACGAGCAACGGTCGGTCCCTGCGGCACGGGGCAACAACGAGCGCGTCCTGATCGTCGACGACGAGGAGCCCCTCGTCCAGTTGACCAGCGACATGCTGTCGGAGCTCGGCTATCGACCCGCAGCCTACACTTCGGCTGAACTGGCGGTGGAGGCCCTTCGACAGGACGCCGGGTCCTTCGATGCAATCATCACTGACTTTCGGATGCCCCATATGTCCGGCATGGAATTCATCGATGCCGTGAGAGGCTTGGACGTGAAGGTGCCGATTCTCCTGATGAGTGGGTTCCTGGCCGGATCGACTGCTGAAAAGGCCCGCAAGTTGGGCGCCGACGTCATTCTTGCAAAGCCGCTTTCGCGGCGCGATCTCGCCCTGGCCCTCTCGGACGCGTTGCGGGTCGTTCCGCGGTCCGAGCCAGCATCATGAAAGGTGGCCCGTCATGCAGGCCTTGACCTCGACATCGCCCGCCCATGTGATCGCCGTCGATGACGATCCCCATGTGCTCGACCTCATCAGCAGCTACCTTGGCGACCATGACTTTCGCGTGAGCACGGCAACGAACGAGAGCGAGATGACCGGGTTGATGGCCCGGGACTCGGCAGACATTGTTGTCCTGGACCTTCGGCTCGCACGAGAGGACGGGCTCCAGATTGCCCGCCGCCTTCGCGAGCGCTCCAAGATCCCGATCATCATATTGACCGGCCGGCTCGACGAGGCAGATCGGGTCATGGGCCTCGAACTGGGTGCCGACGACTATGTCACCAAGCCATTCTCGCCCCGAGAACTTCTGGCACGCGTTCGCGCATTGTTGCGCCGAACCCGAATGCACGAGCGGATGTCCGACACGCTCGCAAGCGTGCGGGCCTATCGCTTCGCCGGCTGGGAGCTCAACATCCGATTGCGGCGATTGACTTCCCCGCTCCAACGCACGGTGACGTTGAGCAACAGCGAGTTCAACCTGCTGGTCGCGTTCCTCACCGCCCCGCGGACCGTACTGGATCGCGAGCGACTGCTCGAATCGTCCCGGCTTTACAACGCGGAAGTGTTCGATCGGGCCATCGACGTTCAAGTCGGGCGCCTGCGCAGGAAGATCGAGCCTGATCCGAAATCGCCGACATTCATTCTCACGGCGCGCGGCAAGGGCTATTCGTTCGAAGCTCTCGTCGATGTGCTGCGGGGCTGACTCCTGGCCTTTCCCCGCATGGTCAGCGACTGCCGGACCGCGGCGAGCAGTTGACGTTGGGTGAATGGCTTCGGAAGGACCGCGGCCACGCCGAGTTCGGTGGCGAGTTGTACCGAGCCGCCCTGGCCTGCGCGAAACCTCGCCGACAGCAGCAGGACCGGGATGTTCGAATGCGTCTGAAGAAGCCGGACGAGAAGTGGCGAGGCAGCGCGGGGGTTCGCGACGTCAGCGACTATGAGGTCGACTGCACCGATCGTGGAAGACACGGAATGCAGCTCGACGACATGACGCGCATCGCCAAGCCACCTTCGCACGAGTTCGCGCACGAGCTGGTCTCCCTCGATCACCGCAATGCGGCGCGCATTGGTCATTTCGTCGGGTTCCCCTTGGTCTCAGGTCGCATTGAACCTCAGTTGGGTGCTTCCAGTCCGGCAAAGTGCCAGTGCCCGCGTGTCACTTGACATAGTAGTCATCGGCGCTGTGCAGCGCGATCGCCCCGGCAACCCGGGCCGTCTTTGTCAGATGACATACCGAGTTTCCCGATCGGACATCGTGCAAGGGCGGAAGGACGTCAAGCTGGAGGCCCTACCTGCACAAAGAATCCGGAGTTCCCATGAGAACGCATGTTGTCTCTGCCTGGCCCGGCTCCTCGGCGATGAGCATCCTGATCTCGCATTCGAACGCTCTGATTTCTGCGGGTCTGGTGGCGACGATGCAGCAGTTGCGCGACTGCGAGATCCAGTGCAACACGGAGGGCGATGACATCGACTTCGCCAACCGGCTTGACGACATCGACTTGATCATCGCCGACTCCGCCTCACTGCCGCGGTCGACTCGGAGTGACCCCGGGGCGTGGCCCGCACCCGCGCGAGCGCGGCCGCAGATCGTCCTGTTGACAGCGTCGAGGGATGACGCGCCTGGGTTACAGGCATTGCCTCACGGCGTAAGCGCATGCCTGCCGTACAGCTGCCGTCAGGACGATCTGCTGAGGACGGTGTGCAGCCTGATGGGGACGATGGTCTTGCCTCGAACGCTGGGTGACTCGCATGATGCGAATGCCCGTCGGAAACGCAGCACCACCCCGCGAGGTGGTATTGCTCCATCTGCGCTGCATCGTGTGCGTGAGCATATCGACCAGAATCTTTGCGAGCATATCGACGTCGCTCAGCTGGCTGCCTTGACGGGTCTTTCAGCGTGCCACTTCTCGCGCGCCTTCAAGCAGAGCGTGGGCGTTCCGCCGCATCGATACGTGCTGTCGCGCCGCGTGCAGGCAGCGGCTGCCTTGATCAGGTCGACCGACAGGCCGATGTCCGATATCGCCTTGGAGGTCGGGTTCTTCGACCAGAGTCATTTCACCCGGGTGTTCACAGCGCATATGGGTGAGTCGCCGCGCCGGTTCAGGTATCTCCATCGGTGAAAGGCCGAGGCCCGATTCGCCAACCGTCGATCACACCGCTCCGCACTGGCCTTCCGAATCGTTGCCTTCGCTCGTCGGCGATGACGACGAATGCATTTGCTCGACCTCGCCCATGGCCAGCTTGCGGACCATGGTGACGGGATCGATGTTGTCGCCGAAGTGGGCAAGGTACCGCCCCTCGCGGTCGAGGAGGTAAGTGAATGCGGTGTGCGGCACGACATAGCCGCCGGGGGCCTCCGCATCCTCCTTCCGCCTGGCGAAGACCCTGAAGTTGGCCTTGGCGCTGTCGACCTGCGCGCGCGTGCCGGTCAGTCCCACGAAGGAGGGGTGGTAGTCGGCGAGAAAAGCGCGCATGCGCGCCGGCGTGTCGCGCTCCGGATCGACACTGATGTAGAGCGGTTGCAACCGCGCTGCCTCTTCTCCGAGGAGGTCGAGCGTGCGCGTCAATTTGGCGAGCTCGCGCGGGCAGACGACGGCGCAATGGGTGAAGCCGAAGAAGATCAGCTGAAAGCGGCCCGCATAGCTGCGCTCGGTGACTGGCTGGCCGAAGTGATCGACGAGGTCGTAGGCGCCTTTCACGGGCGGCGTCGCAAGGGCGGCTGGCGTGCCGCCGCAGCAGCACCCGGGCGCGGCACCCGCGGCGGCGGGGGTGCTCATTGCAGCTCCCATGCGAGGATCATGTCGGTGCTCCCGTTCAGATCGAACGCCAGCGTCATGTTGCCGTCCTCGACCCTCATGCCGACGCTCTCACGATCGACCTGCGCACCGTCGCGCAGCACGAGGCAGCGGCGACCGGCGTCGACACGATCAATGGTCAGCGAGAAGGACTGCAGGCCCGGCTTGCGTGGACTGAAGGTCAAGGCCAGCGCCTGCGTCTCGGCGTCGAAGCGCGCCCGCAGCAGGTCGAAGCCGGGTGAGATGGCGCTCACGACCGGCTGCTCGAAGTGCCTGGCATCCCAAGGCTTTTCGTACAGCGTGCGCAAGCCGTTGGCGACGTTGAGCCGCCCATAGGCAATCAACGCATTGCCGGTCAACGGGTCCATGTAGCGCATGTGGCCTTCGGCGTCCCAGCTCGCATCGTGGCGGGGGTAGTAGAGGCCGCCGTCCGCCCAGGTCGGATCCATGTAGAGGTCGGCATGCGCCAGGAGGCCATCCAGCAGTGGCTGATTGCCGAGTTCCGAAGCCCAGATCACCGCGTAGCCGAATTCGGGAGCGCCGAAGTTGTAGGTGGTGTCCTCGTCGGCGGGACGCGCAGTGCCCGCGGCCAGCGCCTCTCGCCGCGCCTTCACCACGGTCGGCGGCCGCAGCGACACCGTGCCGTCGGCATGGTGCTTGAACCAGTCCGTGGCCTGCGCCGGCGCGAGCGACTGGATCATCTCGGAATTCCAGGCGTTCATCACCGCGCCGAGCCAGGTGTCGGACATCGCCCGGCCGGGCGAGAAGAACACGTCCTGCTTCTGGCGCCAGAAATACTGGAAGTGTCCGTGTTCGTCGAGCATGCCCTTCTGCTGCCAGGCGGCGCGGTAGCTAGAGGTCGCTTCCTCGGCGAGCTGTGTGCCGTGCCGCAGGTCATGAAACCTGAAACCGAGCATCGGAAACTGGTTGCAGATCAGGAAGATGCAGTTTGGCTCGCAGGCCACGCCGAGCCAGCCGTTCTCGACCATCTGCCAGTAGATGGTGTCATTGATCTTCCGGAAGTCGTACTCGAACGTCTGCGGACCCAGGCCATAGAAGATCGGCTGGTGGACGAATGTGAGGGCGCCGGGCTGCGCATAGCGGTCGTCGTCGAACAGGACCGCGTACATGCCGGTCATCGCGTGCAGATGGCCGCTGTACATGATGTTCTCCTTCACCACCGGATCGATCCACGGCGCTCGCAGCTCGGTAAGGCCTGGATCGAGGAAGGGGCCCGACTGGCTCGTTTCCTTCCAATAACCCCAGACATCGCGCCGCAGCATCTTGCGGATCAACGTCTGCATGAGCGGCTGGAAGATGCACGGGGCTGCAGGCAGCCGGTGGTAGTGGGCGAGGCCGAGCGCATAGACCATCTTGGCGAGTTGGTAGCGATAGGCGTCCAGCCATTCCTGGCCCGGGTCTGCGGTGCCCATCAGCGACCAGTCGCCGTCAGGGCGGGCGGCAAGGTTCTCGATGTGGCGCAGGTGGCCGAGCTGCAACTTGTCGAGACGCGGTGATCGGGCGTCACATCGAAGCGCTTGCTCGAGCAGGACATCGTTGTCGATGAGGTTGGCGGGATTCGAGGACATTGGCATCGCTCCGTTTGAGGTGGCGCCACACGATTCATGCGCCGGATCGCATCATAAATGAACGCGTTCGATTAAGATGTCAGCGATTGTCAAGCACCCAGGCAGCGCTCCGGGCGACCTCGGCAAGTGAGGCCACCGGGCCACCCTATACGTCTCTCCGCCACTCTCACCGATCTTTCAGCGCCATGTCCTTCCGCGAACCCAAGAACGAGGTACTCAGCCGTGCCCGGACGCCGGAGGACAAGGCCAAGGTCAGGGACGCCTTCATCGCGGCCGGTCGCCGACTGCTGGCCGAGGGCGACCCCTCGCGGGTATCGCTTCGGATGATCGCCGCCGAAGCGGGCTATGCGCCCGGCGCGATCTACCAGTACTTCGCGGACCAGCGCGAACTCTTCTTCCATGTGCGTTCGCGCGACATGCATGCCGCGACGGAGCAGCTGCGCAGGCTCATCGCCCGGACGCGCGATCCCGCCAGGCGCGTTGAGAAGCTTTTCGTCGGCACCGCGGACTACTGGCTGGCGCACATGGAGGATTTCCTGATCATCTTTCCCGCGCCATCGACGCAGGACCCGAAGGTTGCACCGGGCGCGCTCCCGTTCGGCAGGTCCCCAGTCGTGCAGGAGAGCCTCGACCTTTACTACGAGACGGTTGACGGATTCTTCCGCACCCTGCCGCGAGCCCCCATGCCCTCCCGTCTCGCGGCGGACATGTTGATCGCCGCGGTTCACGGTGCGATCGTGTTCCCATGCATGACACGGACGATGGAATGGTCGGACACCCGCGCGATGGTGACTCGGCTGGTGACGACGGTGGTTCGCCAATGGAAATCTGCCGGGCAGGGTCGATGACACATCCGGCTCCCGAGCGACCGCGGGGGCGTGGGTCACGCTGACGATGTAGCGGTACGCCGCAGGTAGCGAAGCACGCGTTCCGCCAACACCGCCAACAGGCACAGTCCCGCCACGGCGGCGATCGAGACGAAGTAGTCCAGCGCGGCCATGAAGCTCGACTGCTGCTGCAGCAGTCCGTTGACCGTGGCGGTTGCCATGCGGGCGGCTGTTTCGGGGTCGTGCGTGGCGCTGTAGCGCAGTGCGAGGATGCGCAGCGTCTCCTGCAGCGCCAGGCTCGACGGGCCGAGCGCCTCGCCCACGCGCGCGTAGTGCAGGGTGGTGCGCCACTGGATGAAGAGCGTTGCGACGCACATGCCCGCGGCCACGCCGAATTGCGCGAGCACGTTCTTCACCTGGTTGGCATGCGAGAACAGGCTTTCGTCGCGCTGAAGGTCACGAAAGGTCTGCACGGCTGTCGTCGAAAGCACCGCGATCACGAAGGCGCCGTTGCACAGGAGCGCCGGCAGCAAATGGGCCTCGGGGTCCACCGTTTCGCTGAGCCTCCCCAGGAGGACGCCGCAGGCGGCCAGCAGCGAGAATCCCAGCACGTAGTAGCGCGTTGGCCCCGGGTTGCGCGGCACCAGGCGGGCCAGCAGGATCCAAACCATCACACCCCCCAAGCCGCCGACGGCCACGTAGCGGCCAATGACTTCCAGTGGCAGGTTCAGCCCTCGCAACAGCAGGAGCGGCACGGCCGTGTTGTTGCCGCCCAGTAGCGCGTAGCTGACGCCGAAGGCGGCCAGACCGACAAGGTAGCGGCGCTGCGACATTTCGTGCAGGCGGATGGCAGGCAGTTCGCTGCGTAGCACCAGCCATACCGCGAAGACGAGCGCGAGCAGGCCGATCGACGCATAGGCATACAGCGTCGGCCTCTCGGAGTAGAAGTCGAAGGCACTGCGCTGCAATGCAAACAGGATGAACGCGCTGCCGCCCGCCAGCGTGACGAGGCCGCGCGCATCGAAGGGCGCGCGCGTCGGCGGCGGCAGGTGCGGCAGCGAGAGTTCACCGAACAGCGTGATCAAGGCCGCAGGCACCACCTGCGCCGAGAAAGCAAGACGCCAGTCTTGCGCCGACAGCGCCGCCGATGCCAGCAATGGGCCGCACACGCCACCCCACGCAATGCCGGAAGCGAAGAACTTCACGCCGGTGAATCGCTTGGGCGATGGCGGGATGAGGTTCACCAGCACGCGCCCGGCAGTGAAGAAAGAGGCGCAGCCCATCGCCGTGATCAACCGTCCGGCTGCGAAGGTGGCCAGCGTGTCGCTCGTGGCGCACACGATGGCGCCAACCGCGAACAAGAAGCTCGCGCAGCGCATGAACCAGCGCCAGCCCATCTTCTCGACCAGCCAGCGGTGGTTGAAGATCATGCCAATGGCAGTGACGGCGTAGAACGTGGCCACCAGGCTGTATTCCTCGGGGCTGGCGCCGAGATCACCCATGATGGGCGCGGCGTTGAAGGCGAAGACACCTGTCTGCAGGAAGTCGCTGAAGGGCAGGGCGCCGATGAGCAGGAGCAGCGAAAGATGCTGCGTGCGCGACCTCGCGGGCGGGGCGGACTGTGCTGGGCTGGCGAGCATGGCGGGCATGTCTCAGGTGGTCAATCTGCCACCCGCACTCGAACGAGGTGCTCGTGCTTCTCTATCGAGTGCGAGCCAGGCGGGGATGTCGGAAATGCCGGCGTTCGGGTGGCCCCGGTCTTGCGCGTCGTCGCAGGGGTGCCCTCCGGCAGGTTCTCGCCGATGATCCGGCGCACCGCCTCGTCGGCCGCGCGATCCTCGCCGCCGAGGAAGGTGGTCACGGCCGCTGTCGGTGGCGCGACTTCGCCGAGCCGTGGTCCGTCGCTGCGCCGTGTGTCGACCGACACTTCGACCGACAACCCGATGCGCAGCGCATGAGCCGCCACCTCGCGCGGGTCCAGCTGAATGCGAACGGGCACGCGCTGCACGACCTTGATCCAGTTGCCGGTCGCGTTCTGCGCGGGTAGCAGCGCAAAGGCTGCGCCTGTGCCCGCCCCCAGCCCGGCGACCGTCCCGTGATAGCGCACGTCGTTGCCGTAGAGGTCGGACACCAGGGTTGCCGCCTGGCCCACGCGCAGGTGGCGCAACTGTGCCTCCTTGAAGTTGGCATCGACCCAGATGCCGTCCAGCGGCACCACCGTCATCAGGCCCGCGCCGGCCTGCACACGCTGGCCGACTTGCACGTTGCGCCGCGCCACGAAGCCGTCGACCGGCGCGTTCACTTCGGCGCGGTGCAGTGCGAGGTAGGCCTCGCGCACGCGTGCCGAGGCACGCAGCACGTTCGGATGGCGTTCGATCGTCGTGCGGTCGGTCAGCGACATGTTGGCCGCGAGTTGGGCCTGCGCAGCTCGCGAGGCGGCACGGGTCGACGCGAGCGCGCTGCGCGCCGACGTCAGTTGGGTGTTGGCGTGTTCGAACTCCTCACGTCCGACAGCACCGTCCTCTACCAGCGCCTCGCGACGACGCGCGTCGACCTGGGCGCGCGCCAGCTCCGATTCGAACCGGCTCACTTCCGCCTGCCGCAACGCGATCTGGGCGCCGAGCACCTCGTTGTTGGCATACAGCGTGCGCACTTCGCGCACTGTCTGCGCCAGTTGCGACTCGGCCTGGTCGAGGGCTACGCGCGAGTCGGCGGGGTCCAGCCGCGCCAGGAGCTGTCCCGCGCGCACGAAGTCGGTGTCGTCGGCGCGCACTTCCAGCACAGTGCCGGCGATTTGCGGCGTGATCTGGATCAAGTTGCCCTGCACGTACGCGTTGTCGGTGGTCACCGTGCCTCCGAGGCCGAGCAGACGGTAGCCGGCATAGCCGGACAAAGCGA
The DNA here is from genome assembly GCF_030316965.1 of Variovorax sp. J31P207. NCBI lineage: Bacteria > Pseudomonadati > Pseudomonadota > Betaproteobacteria > Burkholderiales > Comamonadaceae > Variovorax > Variovorax sp. J31P207. The sequence continues at coordinate 289,017 of NZ_JASZYN010000002.1, read as the reverse complement.
CCAGGACGAGGCCGCCGATGGCCAGGGTGATCCCGCGGCGCGATGCGTTGGCCGTGGGCAGGGGGGGCGGAACGGAGGCAGCGTTTTCGGTCGGTGTGTTCATGGCCAGGCTTCCCGGAAGCACCGATGGTCGGACGCGCGCCGGCGCGCTTCTTTCATGAATCGCGTCGATTTGGACGATACCGATCACGCGATACAGGCTCCGCCAGTTGTTGGCAGGACGCGGCCAAACACGCTTGCTTCATGCCATCGCGCGGCGTTGGATCGCGCCACGATCTCCACTTGTTCGATCACTCCGCAGGAGAACGTCATGCCCCTTCGAAAGTCCGCCATCGTCCTGGCTCTCGCTTGCACGGGAGGCTTGCTCTTTCACGCACCGCCCACCGACGCGCACGAGGCGGGCGAAGAGACCGTCTCGCCCAAGCTCACGCAGGCGCTGCCCAACGTGCCGGGCAAGACCTTCACCTCGGCCATTGTCGACTTCTCGCCGGGCGCGAAGGCGAAGCCGCACCGCCATGGCGACGCCTTCGTCTACGCCTATGTGCTCAAGGGGTCGGTGCGTAGCGCCCTGAACGACGAGGCGCCGCGTGTCTACCGTGCCGGCGACAACTGGTCCGAGCCGCCTGGCACGCGTCATCCCGTGACAGAAAACGCGAGCCGCACCCAACCGGCCCGCTTGTTGGTGGTGTTCGTTGCGAACACCGGCGACGCGCTCAAGACCCCCGATCAACCCTGAAGGAGAAAGCACCATGGAACAACGCCTGGACCATCAAGCCATCGCCCCCGAGGGCATGCGCAGCCTCGGTGGCGTCTACATGTATGTGCGCAAGTCGGGCCTGCCACACGAGCTGGTCGACCTCGTCTACCTGCGTGTGTCGCAAATCAATGGGTGCGCCTACTGCGTGTCCTCGCACTCGCGCGACTTGCTCAAGGCGGGCGTGCCGACCGGCACTTTGCTGATGCTCACGACCTGGCGCGAGGCCGGTAGCGTGTTTTCCGCACGGGAGCGCGCCGCGCTGCAATGGGCCGAATCGCTCACGCAAGTGTCGCAGACGCATGCGCCGGACGCTGACTACGAAGCCCTGTGCGAGCAGTTCACCGAACGCGAGCGCGTGGACCTGACCCTGGCCATCGGCCTCATCAATGCCTTCAACCGGCTGGCAATTGGCTTTCGCAAAACGCCCGAGGCCGTGTCGCCCGCATGACGGGAGCGCCTCGTCAGGCCTCTAGTACGTTCGATCGCTGTTCCCGGATGCGGTGTAGCCACCCCCGAGCGCCCGCATCAGCTCGGCCTGCCCGTCGAGGGCGCGGCCCCGCAGGTCGGCTGCGGCGCGACGTTGCGCCAGCACGCTCGACTCGGCCGTCAGCACGACCAGGTACGAGCCGATGCCGGCCTTGTAGCGCTGCACCGCGAGCCGATAGGCGCGCTCGGCGAAGACCTGCGCACGGGTCTGGTCTTGCTGCTGTCGATCGATCGACTGCAGCGCCAGAATCCGGTCGGCCGCGTCGCGGACCGCCTCCAGTACCGCTGCGTTGTAGGCGCCGATGGCGGCGTCGAGTTCGGCAGCCCTGGCCCGCTGGTTGGCGCGCAGCCGGCCGGCATCGAAGATCGGCAGTCGAATCGCGGGGCCGATGCCGAACTGACGGCTTCCGCTCTCGAACAGGTTGCCGAGGCCCAGCGCGCTGTAGCCCGCAAAGGCGATCAGGTTCACGCTGGGATAGAAGTCCGCGTGGGCGACGTCGAGGTCGCTGACGGCGACTTCGGCGCGACTTCGTGCGGCAGCGATATCCGCGCGGCGGCCGAGCAGATCCGCCGGTACGCTGGACGGCAGCGGCGCTGGACTGAGCTGCGCCATGCGTGGATCCAGTCCGGCAAGCGCGGAGGCGGGCTGAACGGTGAGCGCCGCCAGCGCGCTGCGGCGAGAGTCGATCTGTTCGTCCAGTGCCTCGATCGACTGCCGACTGTCGGGGATCGCCCCTTCGGCCTGCTGGAGATCGACCGCGGTATCGAGGCCCGCGCTGGTGCGGTGTCGTACCAGCGCCAGCACCTCGGCGCGCTGGGACAGCGAGCGTTCGGCCACTTCGCGCAGCGCAAGCAGGCGCGCCATCTGAACATACGTCCGCACGACCTGTGCCGCCAGCAACAGGCGCGCCATCGCGGCGTCGGCCTGCGTCGCACGCACCGTGCCGAGTGCCGATTCGAAGGCCGCGCGATGCCGGCCGAAGAAGTCCAGCTCCCAGACCATTGCAAGCTGCGCGGTCGCAAGATGCTGCCGCGTGCCAGCGACGGTGAGCGGGTAGAGCGCATGCTGCGGAAAGCGCTGCAGAGTGTCGTCGTAGCGGGCCACGATTTGCGGCCAGTCTTCGCTGTCGGCACGGTCTGCCAGCGCGTTCGCGCGCCGGAGGCGGGCCTCGGCAATGGTCATCGAGGGGTTGTCCCTGAGAGCCTTGTCCACCAGCGCGTCGAGTGACGGGTCATTGAAGATTCGCCACCAGTCCTCGTTGACCGAAACCGGCGCCGCGTCCTTGGGCAGGCCGAGCGCGGCACCGTCCAATCGTGACGCCGGGGGGTCGAGCTTCACCGGCAATGCGCAACTCGCCAGGAGCAGCGCGGTCGCCGCCATGAAGGAGGTGCTGATCGCAGTTCTGTTGCGCCGGAATGCATGGCGGGCGTTCATCGATGACCTCCGGATCTCGTTGGCCCCATGTTCCGCTGAACGCTTCATCGAATCTTTGACGATTCGCTTGAATCTAGGCCAGGACGATCACGTAGATGCCCTGGTGCCGACCCCCGATCGGGGAATAGTGTCTATTCCTCAGCGACCGATGGTGCTGCGCGCCTGCGCCGCCTACTATTTTCCTCACCTGCAGAGACCAGTCCGGCCTCTGTCTCAACGGCCCTGAGGAGCGCAGACATGACCCACCATGTATTGAACGATGCAGTCGAATCACTGGCCGGAGGAGGTGTCTCGGACCTCGAATTCCGGGAAGCGATGGCCCATGCGGTGACCGCCGTGACCGTCGTCACGACTGCCGGTCCCGCCGGCATCGCCGGGGTGACTTGCTCGGCCGTTGCTTCGGTTTGCGCGGACCCGCCCACGCTCCTCGTCTGCATGAACCGGCGCAGCTATGTCAACAGCGTCATAAAGACCAACGATGTGCTCTGCGTCAACTGGCTCAGCGCGCATCAGCGCAGCACCTCCGACCTGTTCGCCGGTGTCGGCGCCGTACCGATGAGCGAGCGCTTCGAGCAGGGCGGCTGGAGCACGCTTTCCACCGGCGCACCCTACAGCGAGGAAGCACTCGTCGCCCTCGACTGTCGCGTGGTCAGCGCGACGGAGGTCGGCACCCACAGCATTTTCATCGCCCATGTGCTGGCGACCGCAGCGCACACCGAAGAGCACCGGGATCCGCTTGTGTACTGCAAGAGGACCTATGCAACCACCCAGCCGACCGCTCACGTCTGAGCCCACGGCTTCGATCGTCACCACCACCAAGGAACAGCCATGCTGAGAACCGGAAAGCAATACCTCGAGTCCCTCAATGACGGCCGTGTCGTCTGGGTCGGCAACGAGAAGATCGACAACGTCGCCACGCACCCGAAGACCCGCGACTATGCCGAGCGCCACGCCGACTTCTACGATCTGCACCACCGCCCCGACTTGCAGGATGTGATGACTTATGTCGACGAGGCCGGCGAGCGCCGCTCGATGATGTGGTTCGGCCACCGGACCAAGGAAGAGCTCAAGAAGAAGCGTCGCTACCACGAGACAGTGATGCGCGAGATGATGGGTGCATCCTTCCCGCGGACGCCGGACGTCAACAACTACGTGCTGACGACGTACACCGACGATCCGATGCCCTGGCAGGCCCAGTCGATCGGCACCGAAGGCCAGCCGCTTGCTCAGCACATCACCAATTTCGCCGATTTTGTGCGCCAGCGCGACCACAACTGCGCGCCCAACTTCGTCGATCCGCAGATGGACCGCTCCAGCCCCGATGCCCAGGCCAGGTCCCCGGGTTTGCGTGTGATCGAGCGCAATGAGATGGGGATCGTGGTCGATGGCGTCAAGGCGGTGTCTACCGGTACTGCCTTCGCCGACTGGGTCCACATCGGCGTCTTCTTCCGTCCCGGGATTCCCGGAGACCAGATCATTTTTGCCGCTGTGCCGGTAGCCACCAAGGGCCTCAGCGTCGTGTGCCGCGAAAGCCTCGTGAAGGAGGATGCGATCGAGCATCCGCTGGCGTCCAAGGGGGACGAACTCGACGGCATGACCGTGTTCGACCACGTCTTCATTCCCTGGTCGCATGTGTTCCATCTCGGCAATGCCGAGCATGCGAAGCTCTATCCGCAGCGTGTCTTCGATTGGCTGCACTACCACGCACTGGTCCGCCAGATGGTCCGCGCCGAATTGATGGCCGGGCTGGCCGTGCTCATTACGGAACACATTGGCACGAGCAAGATTCCGGCGGTGCAGACGCGCGTTGCCAAGCTGATCGGTTTCCACCAGGCGATGCTGGCGCACGTGGTGGCAAGCGAGGAACTCGGCTTCCATACGCCGGGAGGACTCTACAAGCCGAACATCCTGATCTACGACTTCGGCCGGGCGCTGTACCTCGAGAACTTCTCGCAGATGATTTATGAGCTGGTCGACCTGTCGGGCCGCAGCGCGCTGCTCTTCGCGACGGAGGACCAGTGGGAAGACTCGAAGCTCAACGTGCTGTTCGAGAAGATGAACTCCGGACCGGTCGGCAGGCCGAAGGACCGCCTTCGCATCGGCCGCGTGATTCGTGACCTGTTCCTGACCGACTGGGGAAACCGGCTCTTCGTGTTCGAAAACTTCAACGGCACGCCGCTGCAGAGCATTCGCATGCTGACGATGCAGCGCGCGGAGTTTTCGGGCTCCGGCTCCTATGGCAAGCTGGCGCGCCAGGTCTGCGGCATCGAATCCGAAATCGACGACAACACCGACTACAAGGCGACGGCCGACTACGCGAAAGCGATGGACGCTGCGCGGCATCAGGAAAAGCTTTCGCTCAGCAGCACCCTCGCGATCTGAGGTGGTGCCATGAAGGTCATCCTTGACGCCAGTGGCTTCGCGATACCGGCCGCGGTCGTGTCGATCGGCATGTTCGACGGCGTCCACCGCGGTCACGCGAAGGTGCTCCGGCAACTTCGCGACCATGGCGAACGGCTCGGGCTGCCGACTGCGCTGGTGACCTTCGACCCGCATCCCCGCGCCGTCGTCCGGCCTGAGGCATGCCCGAGACTGTTGTCGAGCGTGGACGACCGCATGCAACTGCTGGCCGCGACCGGCGCGGTCGACCATTGCCTGGTGCTCCGCTTCGATCAGCAGCGAAGCCACCAGGACGCCGGGGCCTTCGTGCGCGACACATTGCTTGCGCAGTTGGGCATGCGCGAATTGATCGTCGGCGAGAACTTCGCCTGTGGGCGTGGGCGGGTCGGAACGGTCGCCTATCTCTCGTCACTGGGGTCGACGCTTGGTTTCAGCGTGTCGCCCGTCGCGCTCGATGCCGTGCCCGGCACGCAGGAGGCTGTGCGCAGTTCTTCCACCGAGGCGCGGCGCTTGATCCAGATCGGGGACTTGGCCGGCGCCTCGTCGGTCCTGCAGCGGCCGCACGAGATGACGGGCACCATCACACACACCTCCGGCGCCCCGCGGTCCCGCATCCACGCCGCCCTGGCGAGCGCCATGTGCGCGCCCGCCGAGGCGGACTATGTTGGCGCGGTCCGCCGCAACGGCTCGGCGGCTCCCTGGATTCCGGCCTTGCTGCGGGTGCGCGACGACCGACGGTCAAGGCGGCGAATGGTGCAGATGCAGGCGGTAGACGAAGTGGACGTTTCGCCCGGCGATGAATTGCGCATCCGTTTCGTCGACCGAGCCCGGCATGGAAAAGCGCCCAGCGGACAGGAAAGCATGCGCGCATGAAGGCCTTCACCCAATCCCGACGGCGAACGGCCAGCGTCAAGAGCCGTCGCAACCCGCCATGGAGCGCGCTGCTTGCGCTCGTCATCTGCTGCACCCCGGTGGGCGATGCGTTCGCCACCGAAGGCGGCGGAAACTCCTACCCGATCGGTGTAGACAACACCTTCGCCGGCTATATGCTGCCCGAGGGCGCTCACTGGCTGTTGTTCTATCAGCACTACACGGCGACCCAGTTCAAGGACAACACGGGCAGGGACAACCCTCGTTTCACCGACTTCCGGCTGCAGTCCGATGTGGTAGCACCGCGACTGTCGTATGTGTGGCCGGACGTCCTCGTCCTCGGTGCCAACGTCGAGACGCGGATCGTGCAGCCGGTCAGCGCGGTCGACCTCACCCTTGGAATCGCCCGGCCGGCGCCGCTCGCGCCGCTGGATCACGGTGGGCGGCATGGCGGGCTGTCCGACCTCTTCTTCTCACCGATCATCCTCGGCTGGCACGGCGCGACTTTCCATCAGACGCTGGGCGTGGAGACCAATCTGAGCACTGGCAGCTACGACGTTCACCGCTACGTCAACACCGGCCGCAACTACGACCAGGTCGCACCGGCCTATGCCTTCACCTGGTTCCCGACATCGCGCAGCGATATCAGCGCGAAGTTCCGCTGGGGCTTCAACGACCGCAACAAGGCGACCGGCTACCACTCGGGCAACGAGGCGTCGATCGAATTCAGTGCCGGCTTGCGCGCGACTTTGGAAATGCTCGTCGGGATCAACGGCTACATCTATCGGCAGACCACCGACGACGGGGTGAACGGTGTCCCGGTGAAGGGCAACAAGGGCCGCGTCAACGCGCTCGGGCCCTTCGCGAGTTTCCGTTTCAGCCCCAACTTCTCACTGACGTTGCGCGTCCAGTCGGAGTTCGGCGCGCGAAACCGTCCGCAGGGCACACGCTTCTGGGCCATGGCGCTGTGCCCCTTCTGAATGTCCGACCCACTTGTTTCAAGGAGACCCCACCATGCGCAACCTGAACCAGCACAACATCACCGATGCGGTGATTGAAAGATTTGCGGACACGCCGAGCCCGCGCCTGAAGCGTGTCCTGACGAGTCTCGTTCGGCACCTGCACGACTTCGCCCGCGAGGTCGCACTGACCGAGGACGAGTGGATGCAGGGCATCCAGTTCCTCACGGCAACGGGCAAGAAGTGCGACGACAAGCGGCAGGAGTTCATCCTTTTGAGTGACACGCTGGGCCTGTCGATGCTCACCATCATGATGAACCACGACAAGCCCGCAGGCTGCACCGAGGCTACCGTGTTCGGGCCTTTCCATGTCGAGGGGGCGCCGCGCTACGAAAACGGCGACGATGTCGGCAATGGTGCGAGCGGCGAGCCCTGCCTGGTGCGCGGCAGGGTGCGCTCGCTCGATGGCACTCCCATCGCGGGCGCCACGCTCGACGTCTGGCAGGCCGACAGCGGAGGTCACTATGACGTGCAGCACGCGGATCTCGACCATGCCCAGGGGCGCGGCGTGCTCCGCGCCGACGCGCAGGGCGGCTTCCACTTCCGCACCACTGCCGCTGTGGCCTATCCCATCCCCGATGACGGCCCGGTGGGCGACATGCTGCGCGCCACGCGACGCCATCCGTGGCGGCCGGCCCACCTGCACTTCATGGTGAAGGCACCCGGCTTCCAGACGCTGGTGACCCATGTGTTCCGCAAGGGCGATCCGTACCTCGATTCGGACGCGGTGTTCGGTGTGCGCGAATCGCTGGTGGGCGAGTGGGTGAAGCAGGCCGACGGCAGTTACCTGCTGGATTTCGACTTGGTCCTGAATCCCGAATCCGACGGGCCGGCCGCGGCGGCTTCGGTCCCGCAAGACGAAGCTCAAGCGGCCTGAGCGGCGTCGCGCAGGAACAGGCGGCGGAAGACTTCGCGCAGCCATTGGCTGCCCGGATCGCGGTGGAAGCGGTCGTGCCAGTACAGCGCGATGTCCATGCTGGGCAGTGGCAGGGGTGGCTCCACGGCGACCAGGTCCAGATCGTGGGCGAGAGCGACGCCCAGCGTGCGCGGCACGGTTGCGACGATGTCCGAGTTCCTGGCGATGTGCGCGGCAGCCGCGAAGGTTGGCACGCGGCACACGATGTTGCCGGACGGCAAGACCGATTCGAGCAGGCGCTCGGCATTCGCGTAGCCGTGTCCTGTGCCGGCCACCGAAACGAGTGCGTGCTGTTCAGCAACGAAGCGCTCGAGCGCCGTCGGTGTGCCTGCTTTGTCGGAATGCTCCATCAGGCTCCTGGCATCGAGTCGCGGATGTCCCTTGCGGAACAGGGAGACATAGCTTTCCGTCCACAGAGGATGTCGCCGGATACCTTGCGTGAGCGACTCGAAGGCGCCGATGGCCAGATCGACCAGGCCCGATTCGAGCCATTGGTCCAGGTGATGGACGTCGCAGGGAACGGCCTGCACGTGGACCTTGGGAGCCTCGACGCGAAGGATCGCGAGCAGCGGCGGGAGCAGCTGGACCACTGCGGCATCGATCATGAAGAAGGAGAATCGCCGCTCGGAGACCAGAGGGTCGAAGGGAGCATGGTCCGATCGCAGCGCGCGCACGCTATCAAGGATGGCGCGCACGGGTTGCGCCAGTTCGAGCGCCTTGGGCGTGGGCTCCATCTTGAGCGCAACACGCACGAAGAGAGGGTCGCCGAAGTAGATGCGAAGGCGCGCAAGCGTCTTGCTCAGCGCCGGCTGCGTCATGTTGAGCACGCGTGCGCAGCGCGTCAGATTGCGCTCAACAAGCAGGATGTCGAAGATCTGCAGATGCTGCAGATCGAGCTCGCCATCATTGATCCGGGGAATCGCGTCCATGTACTTCGGAGGTGAGCAAGGAGCGTACCTGCGCTGGAGGCGCACCGCAAGCGCCGCGAGGAGAGTTCCTCAGGACTGCGGCTTTGGCTCGGCGCAGGTGATCGCCCTGGCCCATCCGGAGTGGCGTTCACGAGATAGCCGACTCGTTGCTAGTCGATCGTGACCTTCGCGTCCTTCACCAGCTGCGCGTACTTGGCCGTGTCGCTCTTGATCTGCGTGGCCATCCGGGCCGGCGTGTCGCCGACCGGCTCGGCACCGATCTCGGCCATGCGCTTGCCGAACTCCGGCGACTGGATGATCTTCACCAGCTCGGTGTTCAGCCGCTCGACGATGTCCTTCGGCGTCGCGGCCGGTGCCAGGATGCCGAACCAGGTGCCCTGGTCGAAATCCTTGAGGCCGGATTCGGCCAGCGTGGGCACGTCGGGCAAGGTGCTCGAGCGCTTCGCCGTCGTGACCGCCAGCGCGCGCAGCTTGCCGCCCTTGATGTGCTGGACCACCGGCGTCAGCGTGTCGAAGGACATGTCGACCTGGCCGCCCAGCAGGTCGGTGGTCAGCGGCGCGCTCCCCTTGTAGGGCACGTGCAGCAGCTCCACGCCGGCCAGGCTCGCGAACTGCGTGCCGATCAGGTGCTGCACGGTGCCGTTGCCGTTCGAGCCGTAGGAGAGCTTGCCGGGCGATGCCTTGGCCAGGGCGACCAGCTGCTTGACGTCCGTGGCCGGCGACTTCGCATTGACCACCAGCACGTTGGGCACCATCGCGATGGTGGTGACCGGCGCGAAGCTCTTCTCGAAGTCGTAGGGCAGCTTCTTGTAGACGCTGGTGGCGATGGTGTGGTGCACGGCGCCCATCAGCAGCGTGTAGCCATCGGGCTTGGCCTTGGCCACGTAGTCGGCACCCAAGGTGGCGCCGGCGCCGGGCCGGCTTTCGACGATCACCGGCTGGCCCAGGCTCTGGCCGAGCTTGTCGCCGATGGCCCGCGCCAGCACGTCCGAACTGCCGCCGGGCGGGAAGGGCACGACGAGGCTGATCGGCTTGGTGGGCCACGCCTGGGCGCCGGCGAGGGTGGCGGCGAGGCCGAAGGCGAGCGCGGTGAGCACGCGGGCGCGCGCGAGAGTCGATGTCATGAATGTCTCCTTGTGGGTATGCGGGGAATGGTGTCAGCGATGCAGGCACTGAATCACTGCGAAAGTGAATCCATGGTTAACCTGCGTTCAACAATGAGCGGATCGCCCCGCGGCCCGCGAAACGGGCGGCGCCGCCCAGCTCGGCTTCGATCAGGAGCAAGCGGTTGTACTTGGCCATCCGGTCCGAACGGCACAGCGAGCCGGTCTTGATCTGGGTCGCGGCCGTGCACACGCCGAGGTCCGCGATGGTGGTGTCCTCGGTCTCGCCGGAGCGATGCGAGATGACGCTCGAATAGCCGGCCGCGTCGGACATCGCGATGGCCGCCAGCGTCTCGGTGAGCGTGCCGATCTGGTTCGGCTTGATCAGGATCGAATTGGCGGCGCCGCGCGAGATGCCCTGCCGCAGGATCTCGGTGTTGGTGACGAAAAGATCGTCGCCGACCAGCTGCACCCGGTGGCCCAGCCTCGCCGTCAGCAGTTCCCAGCCGGCCCAGTCGTCCTCGGCCATGCCGTCCTCGATGGTGACGATCGGATAGGCGTCGACCCAGCGCGCCAGGTGGTCGACGAAGCGGTCCGCCTCGAAGCGCTTGTTCTCCGACGCCAGCGTGTAGACGCCGTGCTGGTGGAACTCGGAGCTGGCGACGTCGAGCCCGAGTGCGATGTCCTGCCCGGCTTTGAAGCCGGCCTGCTCGATGGCTGCCAGGATGAGCTCGATGGCCGCTTCGTTGGACGACAGGTTCGGCGCGAAGCCGCCTTCGTCGCCGACGGCGGTCGCGAGCCCGCGCGACTTCAGCAGCGCCTTGAGGGCGTGGAAGACCTCGACGCCCCAGCGCATCGCTTCGGCAAAGCGCGGCGCACCGACCGGGACGATCATGAACTCCTGCATGTCGACGTTGTTGTCCGCATGCGCACCGCCGTTGATGATGTTCATCATGGGCATCGGCAGCCGTGGAGGCCGGCCGCGGCCGAGGTGGCGATACAGCGGCCGGCCGGCGGAGGCCGCCGACGCCTTGGCCAGCGCGAGCGACACCGCCAGGATGGCGTTGGCGCCCAGGCGGGCCTTGGTCGGCGTTCCGTCGAGCGCGATCATCAGCGCGTCGCACTCGGCCTGGTGCTCCGCGGCGCGGCCGGCCAGCGCCCGGGCCAGCTCGCCGTTGACGTGGGCCACGGCCTTCAGCACGCCCTTGCCGAGATAGCGGCGCGGATCGCCGTCGCGCAGCTCGATGGCCTCGCGCGCGCCGGTCGATGCGCCGGACGGCGCGGCCGCCTGGCCGCGCGCGCCGTCCGAGAGCACCACTTCGGCCGCGACGGTGGGGTTGCCGCGCGAATCGAGGATCTCGAATCCCCGCACTGTCTGGATCGATGCCATGGCGTGTCCTTCAGATCTGCGCGATGCGCAGCAGGTTGGTCGTGCCGGAGGTGCCGAACGGCATGCCGGCGGAAATGACGATGGTTTGCCCCGGGGCGCCGAAGCCTTCCTTCAGCGCGGTCCGGCTGGCGAGCTCGCTCATCTCCGGCACGTCCACGACCTCGTGGCAGAGCACGGCGTGCACGCCCCAGGCCAGTGCCAGGCGGCGCGCCGTGGCGAGGCGCGGCGTCATGCCGATGATCGGCGCGCGGGGCCGCTCGCGCGCCATGCGCAGGGCCGAGTAGCCCGAGCTGGTGTAGGCGACGGTGGCCGCGGCATTGAGCAGGCCGGTGATGTCGCGCATGGCGGCGCCGATCGCATCGGCGGTGCGCGCCAGCGGCTCCGGGCGGGAGGCATCGATCGCGGCCCGGTAGTTGGGATCGCTCTCGGTGTGGGTGATGATGCTGCTCATCATCTTCACCGCCTCGACCGGGTAGCGGCCGCTGGCCGACTCGGCGGAGAGCATGACGGCATCGGCGCCTTCGTAGATGGCCGTCGCCACGTCGGAGGCCTCGGCCCGCGTGGGCACCGGCGCGGCGACCATCGACTCCAGCATCTGCGTCGCCACGATGACCGGCTTGCCGGCGCGCCGGCAGGCCCGGATGATCCGCTTCTGGATCGCCGGCACCTGCTCCGCCGGCATCTCGACGCCGAGGTCGCCGCGCGCCACCATCACCGCATCGGCCTCGGCCACGATGGCGTCCAGCGATGCGATCGCGGCGGGCTTCTCGAGCTTGGCGACGATGCCGGCGCGGCCGTCGACGATCTGGCGGACCTCGATCACGTCCTCGGGCCGCTGCACGAAGGACAGCGCCACCCAGTCGATGCCCAAGCCGAGGCCGAAGGCCAGGTCGGCCCGGTCCTTGTCGGTCATCGCCGACAGCGGCAGCACCACGCCCGGCACGTTGACGCCCTTGCGGTCCGACAGCGTGCCGCCGTTGACCACGCGGGTGTCGGCGAAGTCCTGGCCGAAGCCCTCGACCCGCAGCCGCAGCCGTCCGTCGTCGAGCAGCAGCTCGGTGCCGGTCTCCAGCGCGGCGAAGATCTCCGGGTGGGGCAGCGCGACCCGCTCGATGTTGCCGGGCGACCGGGTGTCGAGGTCGAGCCGGAACGGCTGGCCTTCGACCAGCTCGACCGGCCCGCCGGGGAAGGTGCCGATGCGCAGCTTCGGTCCCTGCAGGTCGAGCAGCACGCCGACCGGGCGGCCGCTGTCGCGCTCGATCTCTCGGATCAGAGCGAGCCGGCGCTGGTGGTCTTCGTGCGTGCCGTGGCTGAAGTTCAGCCTGAAGACATCGGCGCCGGCATCGAACAGCGCCTGGATCGTCCGGCGGTCGTCGCTGGCCGGCCCGAGGGTGGCCACGATCTTGGCCTGCTTGCTTCTTCTCATCTCAGTTTCTCCTGGATGCGCGGTCGGATGCATCGGCCGCAGGATTGCGCCCAGCGATCACGATCGCGCGAAAGTCGTTCACGTTGGTCAGGGTCGGTCCGGTCACCACCGCGTCGCCGAGCGCTTCGAAGAAGCCGTGCCCGTCGTTGTCGTCGAGCCGTTCACGCGGCTTCATGCCCGCTGCCCAGGCGCGCGCCAGGGTGTCGGGCGCGAGCAGCGCGCCGGCGATCTCCTCCTGGCCGTCGACGCCGTCGGTGTCGCCCGCGATGGCATGGATGCCGGCTTCGCCGTCGAGCGCGATGCCCAGGGCCAGCAGGAACTCGACGTTGCGCCCGCCGCGGCCCCGGCCGCGCACGGTCACGGTGGTCTCGCCGCCGGACAGCAGCACGCAGGGCGCGGCCACCGGCTGCCCGCGGCGCGCGACCTGCAGCGCGATGCCGGCCAGGGTCCGGGCGACGTCGCGCGCCTCCCCCTCGATCGCGTCGCCGAGGATGAAGGGCCGCAGGCCGGCCGCGCGCGCCACCTCGGCGGCGGCTTCGAGCGCCATCTGCGGCGTCGCGACGAAGCGCGTCTCGATCTCCGGCAGGCGCGGATCGCCGGGCTTGAGCGTCTCGCCTTCGCCGCTCTCCAGCAGCGCGAGCGCCCGCGGCGGAATGTCGATGCCATGTCTGCGCAGGATCTCGAGCGCGTCGCCGCAGGTGCTCGGGTCGGCCACCGTGGGGCCCGAGGCGATGTCGACCGGATCGTCGCCGGGCACGTCCGACAGCAGCAGGTTCACGACCCGCGCCGGCCGGCAGGCCGCGGCCAGCCGGCCGCCCTTGATCGCCGACAGGTGGCGGCGCACGCAGTTCATCTCCGAGATCGGGGCGCCGCTGGCGAGCAGCGCGCGGTTCAGCGCCTGCTTGTCGGCCAGCGTGAGGCCGGGCAGCGCCAGCGGCATCAGCGAGGAGCCGCCGCCGGAGATCAGGCACAGCACCAGGTCGTCGGCCGTGAGCCCTTCGACCTGCCGCAGCATGCGGCGTGCGGCCAGCTCGCCCGCCGCGTCCGGCACCGGATGCGCGGCTTCGACGATCTCGATGCGGCGGCAGGGCACCGCGTAGCCGTAGCGTGTCACCACGAGACCGGACAGCGGTCCCTGCCAATGGTCCTCGACCGCGCGGGCCATCGCCGCCGACGCCTTGCCGGCGCCGATCACCACCAGCCGGCCCTTGGGGGGCGCGGGCAGATGGCGCGGCACGCACAGCGCGGGCTGCGCGGCCGCCACCGCGGCGTCGAACATGGCGCGCATCAGCTGGCGGGTCGCGGTGTCGTTCATGGCGGGGCTCCGTGCCGGGGCATCAGGCGGCGATGCGGACATCGGCGGGCGCGCGCAGCGGCTTGACGTTGGAGTCGTCCGGCTCCTCGTACAGGTCTTCGAGCCGTTCGGGCTCCGCCCGGCCGTCGAGCACCTGCGCCAGCCGCGGGCGGTCGACCGCGCCGACCCAGCGCGCGATGGCCACCGTGCCCACGGCATTGCCGATCGTGTTGGTGATCGCGCGGGCCTCCGACATGAAGCGGTCCACGCCGAGCAGCAGCACCATGCCGGCGACCGGGATCTTGCCCATCGAGGCCAGCGTGGCGGCCAGCGTGATGAACCCCGACCCGGTGACGCCGGCCGAACCCTTGGAGGTCAGCAGCAGCACGCCGAGGATCACGAACTGGTCGGTCATCGACAGCGGCGTGTTGGTCGCCTGGGCGATGAAGATCGCCGCCATCGTGTAGTAGATGCACTGGCCGTCGGGGTTGAAGGTCAGGCCGGCAGGCACGACCAGGCCGACCACCGGCTTCGACACGCCCGCGTGCTCCAGCTTGCGCATCAACTGCGGCACCACCGATTCGGACGAACTGGTGCCGAGCACCGTGAACAGCTCGTCCTTGATGTATTTCAGGAACTTCCACAGGCTGAAGCCCGAAAGGCGTGCGATGCCGCCGAGCACCAGCGTCACGAACAGGAAGCAGGTGAGGTACATCGTGCCCATCAGCTTGCCGAGCGAGAGCACCGAGCCGAGGCCGTACTTGCCGACCGTGAACGCCATGGCGCCGAAGGCGGCCAGCGGCGCCAGCCGCATGATCATCCCGACCACCGAGAAGATGCCGTGCGTGAACGAGTCGAGGAAGTCCACCACGGGCTTGGCGCGCGGCCCGATGTGCGAGAGGGCGACACCGAACATCGTTGCGAAGACCAGGATCTGCAGGATGTCGTTCTTCGCCAGGGCATCGACGATGCTGATCGGCACCAGGTGCATGACGAACTCGATGAAGCCTTCCGGCTTCGCGGCCGCCGCCGTGTAGCTGGCGATGGCCTTGGCGTCGAGCTGGGAGGCGTCGATGTTCATGCCCCGGCCCGGACCGACCACGTTCACGACCACCAGCCCGAGCAGCAGGGCGAAGGTCGACAGCAGCTCGAAATAGATCAGCGCCCGGACGCCGACCCGGCCGAGCTCCTTCATGTTCTCCATGCGGGCGATGCCCAGGACCACGGTGGCGAAGATGATCGGCGCGAACACCATCTTGATCAGCTTGATGAAGATGTCGCCGAGCGGCTTGAAGTCGCTGGCGAGGTTCGGTTGGAAGAAGCCAAGCGCGACGCCGGCAAACACGCCGATCAGCACTTGCACGTAGAGTTTTCCCAAGAAGCGGCGCATGGTTTGTCTCCTGGCGTTGGGTGGGCGCGAGCGGGCCCCGGCAGCTCTGGCGGCTGCTTCGGAACCTGGGTCGGCGCGCGGCGCCGGACCCGGATCAATGAAGGGGAGGAGCGAGCCCGGCGCCTGCCGGGGCCCGGTGGGGCCTCAGGCCGCCTTGCGCTGCGACGCCGCGAGCACCTGGCCGCAGACCGCCTGGGTCACGTCGGCGGTGGTGGCCTTGCCGCCGAGGTCGCGGGTGTGCAGGCTCTTGTCGGCGGTGACCGTCTCGATCGCCGCCATGACGCGCTTGGCGGCGTCGAATTCGCCCAGGTGCTCGAGCAGCATCACGACCGACCAGAAGGTGCCGACCGGGTTCGCCAGGCCCTTGCCCATGATGTCGAAGGCCGAGCCGTGGATCGGCTCGAACATCGACGGGTAGCGGCGCTCCGGGTCGATGTTGCCGGTCGGCGCGATGCCCAGGCTGCCGGCCAGCGCGGCCGCGAGGTCGCTCAGGATGTCGGCATGCAGGTTGGTGGCGACGATGGTGTCGAGCGAAGCGGGGTTGTTGACCATGCGGGCGGTCGATGCGTCGACCAGTTCCTTGTCCCACTTCACATCGGGGAACTCCTTCGAGACCTGCAAGGCGATCTCATCCCACATCACCATCGCGTGGCGCTGGGCGTTGCTCTTGGTGATCACGGTGAGCTGCTTGCGGGGGCGCGACTGGGCCAGCTTGAAGGCGAAGCGCATGATGCGCTCGACGCCGGCGCGGGTCATCATCGAGACGTCGGTGGCGGCCTCGATCGGATGGCCCTGGTGGACCCGGCCGCCGACGCCGGCGTACTCGCCTTCGGAGTTCTCGCGGACGATGACCCAGTTGAGGTCGTCGGGCCCGCAGCGCTTGAGCGGGCCGTCGATGCCGGGCAGGATGCGGGTCGGGCGCACGTTGGCGTACTGGTCGAAGCCCTGGCAGATCTTCAGGCGCAGGCCCCACAGCGTGATGTGGTCGGGGATGTGCGGGTCGCCGGCCGAGCCGAACAGGATGGCGTCCTTGTCGCGCAGTGCGTTCAGGCCGTCGTCCGGCATCATCACGCCGTGCTCGCGGAAGTAGTCGCCGCCCCAGTCGAAGTTCTCGAACTCGAACTGGAACTTGTCGCTGGCCGAGGCCAGTGCGGCCAGCACCTGCTGGCCGGCGGGAACGACTTCCTTGCCGATGCCGTCGCCGGGGATGGTCGCGATCTTGTACGTCTTCATGGCTTGTCTCCTGGAGGGTTGGGTAGGGGGTAGGCGTACTGTAGGAACTCGACGGGGCATTGGATCGGGGCTAAAGTGAATCCATCATTTACCTGAATTCAACAATCAGCGGCCCATGACACCCGGCATCCAACCTGCAGACCTCGGCTTCTTCTCGACCCTTGCCGGCGCGGGGAGCCTCAGCGCGGCGGCACGCGAGCTCGGCATCACCACGCCCGCGGTGAGCAAGCACCTGGCGCTGATGGAGTCCCGCCTGGGCGTGGCGCTGGTCAACCGGACCACGCGCCGGATGAGCCTGACCCCCGAAGGCGAGCTGTACCTGGAGCACGCCCGGCGCATCCTCGGCGAGATCGATGGCATGGCGGAGATCCTCGGGGTGGCCAAGGCCACGCCGAAGGGCCTGCTGCGGGTCAACGCGACGCTGGGCTTCGGCCGCAGCCATGTGGCGCCGATCATCTCGAAGTTCGTGCGCAAGCACCCCGAGGTCCAGGTGCAGCTGCAGCTGTCGGTGAATCCACCGGCCCTGACCGAAGACTTGTTCGACATCTGCATCCGCTTCGGCGCGCCGCCGGATTCGCGGGTGATCGCCCGGCAGCTGGCGCCCAACCGGAGGCTGCTGTGCGCTGCGCCGGCCTACCTCGCGAAGCATGGCATTCCGAAGGTGCCGAACGACCTCGCCAAGCACAACTGCATCGGGATCCGGCAGGGCGAAGAGGCCTACGGCGTCTGGCGGCTGGCGAGCGGCCGGGGCCGCAGCGCGACCACCGAGTCGGTCAGGACCCGGGGCAACCTGACCACCAACGACGGCGAGATCGCGGTCAGCTGGGCGCTCGATGGCCACGGCATCCTGATGCGGGCCGAATGGGACATCGAACGCTACCTGCGCAACGGCCGGCTGGTGCAGGTGCTGCCCCATTGCTACACGCCGGACGCGGACATCTACGCCGTGTATCCGCAGCGCCACCAGCTGGCGGCGCGGGTGCGGGCCTTCGTGGATTTCGCGGCGCTCGTGCTTCAGCAGCCCAGGGCGTCGGCGTCGCCGGCGGCTGCCTGAGCACGACGCCGGCCTTCCAACTCGGCGAGCCTTGACACCCGCCCCTGTTGCCATCGACACTTTTTTGCCGACAGCTGTCGCGAGGAGATGCAACCATGAGGCTCAAGCTCGTTTATGGCGACCAAGGCCCCGATGTCGTCGCGCTTCAGCAGGCCCTGCTGGCCGCGGGCTTCAACCCCGGCGTCATCGATGGCGACTTCGGTACCGGCACTTTCAACGCGGTGTCCGCGTTCCAGCAAGCCAAGGGACTGCTCGCCGACGGCATCGCAGGGCCCCGAACCCTCCATGCCCTGGGCCTGGCCGAGTCCGCGGACCTGCCCGACGCCACCGGCGACATGAGCGTCCAGGTCGCCTCGCTGATGCTGCCCGGTGCGCCGCTCGCGAACATCAAGACCCATCTGCCGGTCATCCTGGCTTCGCTCCGCGCCTTCGAGATCCCGGACCGGACCATGGTGCTCATGGCCATCGCCACCATCCGTGCCGAGACGGCGGGCTGCGCGCCGATCAGCGAAGGCATCAGCGCATTCAACACCTCCCCCACCGGGCATCCCTTCGATCTCTACGACCACCGCAGCGACCTCGGCAACCAGGGCCCGCCCGATGGCGCGCTGTTCAAGGGGCGCGGCTTCGTGCAGCTCACGGGCCGCTCGAACTACCTGCGCTACGGGCCACGGCTGCCCACCCCCGTGGACCTGGCGAACAAACCCGAACTGGCGAACACGGCCACCGTCGCGGCCGACTTGCTGAGCCTGTTCCTGGCCGACCGGGAGCTGCAGATCAAGGATGCGATCCTGCACGGAAACTTCCAGGCGGCGCGGCGCCTGGTCAACGGTGGCCTGCACGGTTGGGAGCAGTTCGAGACCTCCTTCAAGAAGGGCGACATGGCCATGCCCCGCTGAGAGACGAGCCCGCCATGCGAACTTCCTGCCTGGTTGCCGCTCTCGCCCTGGCGACCTGCGTCTGCGCCCATGCGGACCGGACCGAGTACGCGTTCCGCTGGGACCCGGCGCAGGGCGGGCCGGCGACGGCGCAGCAGGCGGCCAGGCAACTCGGTATTTACGACGACAAACCCAAGCAGTTCGTGGTCCGCTACCTCGACGTCCGGCGACCCGCGGGGCTGCCCGACGACAGCTACGGCGCGGTGGCGCGCGAGCGGACCGACGATGACGGGCCGGAGTCGATGTACAAGGTGCGAGCCCCTGGGTCCAAGGCGGCCAGGAAGCTGCTGTCGACATGGTCCTGCCCCCTGGCCGGCCCGAAGCGCGAGAGCAAGCTGGAGGTGGATGTGAACTGGGCGGTCGACGAAGAGGCGGACGCCGCGCCGACGCCGCACGAAGCCATCTCCTTCAGCTGTTCCGTCGAGGCCGCCGCCGATGCGGCCTTCCCGCCGGCCACCGGCATGGTGCCCAAGCCCTGCGTCAACCACGTTCGCCGGTTCAAATCGCAGGACGACTGGAAAGTCGAGGAGTGGCTGCTTCCGACCGGCAAGCGGGTCGTCGAGCTTTCGTTCACCGCGAAGAAGGGAAGCCCCGCGCACCGCAGCGCCTTCCAGCAACGGGTGGACGCGCTGCGCGAGGCCGGCGCGCGTCCGCTGGCGGACTCGAAGACCTTGCTCGGCAGTACCTGCCCGGCCTGACCGTCAGCGCCGGCCGGCCCCTGGCTCAAGTGGCGTAGGCATCCTTGCCCGACGCCTTCCTGGCCCGCAACTCGCGCAGCATCTCGCGCTCCGACATGCCTTGCGACCAATCGGGACGCAGCTGGTAGTGCGGCATGTCGACGAAGCTTTCCCACTGGCCGCCCCATTCGAGGCCGATGTCCATGCCGATCGCACCCACCGTGGCGTAGAGCGGGCTGTCGCCAAGGTAGTCCTTGCCGCGGAACACCCCGACGTCGAAGGCGATGCCGAAGTTGTGGTTGGACTCGCCGCCCTTCGCATTGGTCACGGGCCGCCTGTTCTTTTCCTTGGTGCGGCCGATCGCGAACAGGGCGTCCTGCTCGGCATAGGTCCGCGTGCCGCTGAGGATCTTGATCTCGATGTTGGCGGCCGCCGCGCGCTCGACCAGCATCCTCGCGTAGGGCGCGACTTGCGGGTGCAGCGTGGCGATGGTCTTCTCGCTGCGCTCGTCCGCCTTGCCCGCGAAGGCGGCCGATTTCGGCACCGGCTTGCCGACGATCTTCTCGTGGATGGCCCGCCATGTCTCGGGACCCGGATTGCCATCGACCGAAACCCCCAGCGCCGCCTGGACGCTTCGGACCACCGCATTGATGTTCATGCACGACCTCCTGGGCAGAGAGGGCGAGCTTAGGCAGAACGGCGCGATGCGCAATACCGCGTTCGCCAGATGTCCGTTGTCTTATCCGGCTGCGGCCTCCCGCAGCGTCGACATGTCGATCACGAAGCGGTACTTGACGTCGCTCACGAGCATGCGCTCGTAGGCGTCGTTGATCTGCGCCATGCGGATCGTCTCGATGTCCGAGACGATGCCGTGCTCGGCGCAGAAGTCGAGCATCTCCTGGGTCTCGGCGATACCGCCGATCAGCGAGCCCGCCAGCCGGCGCCGCTTGGTGATGAGCGCGAAGACGCCGGGCGAGGGATGCGGCGTGCCGGGGGCGCCGACCAAGGTCATGGTGCCGTCGAGCTTGAGCAGCGCGAGGAACGGGTCGAGGTCGTGCGACACCGCGACGGTGTTGAGGATGAAATCGAAACTGTTGCCGTGCGCGGCCATCTCGTCGGCGTTGCGCGAGACCACGACCTCGCTGGCGCCGAGCCGGCGGCCATCGTCGGCCTTGCCGGGCGAGGTGGTGAACAGCACCACTTGGGCCCCGAGCGCCGCCGCGATCTTCACGCCCATGTGGCCGAGCCCGCCGAGGCCGACGATGCCGACCTTCTGGCCCGGCCCGACCTTCCACTGGCGCAGCGGCGAGTAGGTGGTGATGCCGGCGCACAGCAGCGGCGCCACGGCCGCGAGGTCCTTTTCGTCGTGCTTCACGTGCAGCACGAACTTCTCGAAGACCACGATATGGTCGGAATAGCCGCCCAGCGTGTTGGCCCGCGACACCTGCTCCTGGCTGTCGTAGGTGCCGGTCATGCCGTTGTCGCAATACTGCTCCAGGCCGTCGGCGCAGGGCTGGCAATGCTGGCAGCTGTCGACCATGCAGCCGACGCCGACCAGGTCGCCGACCTTGAACCTGGAGACCTCGTTGCCGATGGCGCGCACGCGGCCGACGATCTCGTGGCCGGGCACGCAGGGGTAGGCTGCAGGCCCCCATTCGCTGCGTGCCGTGTGCAGATCGGAGTGGCAGACACCGCAATACAGGATGTCGATCGCGACGTCCCGGGCCGTCGGGGTCCGGCGCTCGAAGGTGAAGGGGGCGAGCGGGCTGGTGGCGGACCGGGCCGCGTAGGCATGGGCGAGTGTCATGGCGTGTCGGGGAGGCGGAGTGGCCGGGAGCCGAAGCATGGGCCGCCGGCACGCACTTGTCGAGATGGCCGATCTCGCAGGGAGCAGCCTAAGCTGTCGCAGAATGCGGATGCAGGAAATTGGGGCATTTGGACTAACTTTGTGATGAATCTAGTTTTCCTGGCCTAGGCCCTTGCGAAGAACATCAGGCTGTCGCATCCCGCGAATCGTCAGTCACAACCAAGGAAAACCTCATGTCCGCGCAAAACCTCTCTTCCGTCGCCGTCCACGTCGTGGGCCAATACCACGAAGCCGGCAAGACCCTCGTCGGCGCCTGGCGCAGCGGCGCACGCCGCCTGCTCGATGGCGCCGCGTCGCGCTACGGCCAGATGCAGAAGGTGACCGATTTCCTCGCCAACCGCCTCGACGTCGACACCGGCCGCGTGGTGCAGGTGCTCGACCGCATGGCCGAAGCCGGCACCAAGGGCATCGAGACCGTGGCCGACCGCGCGGCCCGGATCGAGTCGCCGATCGCGACCTCCCTGTTGAGCACGTTCAGCGCCATCAACCTGCCGATCGCCAACGTGCATGCGCAGATCGCCGACAAGATTGCCGAGGGCGCCAAGAAGCTCGAGACGCGCGTGGCCGACGCCGAAGAAGCCGCAGCCGAGCAAGCCCCGGCAGCGAAGGGCGGGGCCGTGGCCGTCGCCAAGACCTCCCGCCGCGCCAGCCGCAAGGCCGCCTGATCCCCGGGGACCGAAGGATGGCGACCCGCAAGGACTCGGCGCTGCCGAAGAAGCCGGCGCCGGCCAGGAAGCCAGCCGCGCCTCGCAGGAAGGCGAGCGCGGCGGCGCCCCCCACCGAAACCACCGGCAAGCCCGCCGGCGCCGAAGGCCTGCTGCGCGCGGGCCTGAAGGCGCTGGGCAACGTCGGCACCGACGTCGTCAAGCGCCACACCCACGTGATCGAGGGCCTGCTCGGCATCCAGAAGACCGATGCCGGCGGCGCCCGGCCCGCGGCCGGGTTCCCGGGCCTGGACAGCTTCGGCATCCGCAAGTTCGAGGACGTGTTCGACCAGCGCGTGGCGAGCGCACTGCAGCGCCTGGGCATGCCGAGCGCCGAAGAACTCCAGGCCTTGCGCGACGAGGTGAGGCAGCTGCGCGAGCAGCTCGATGCGGCGAAGCCGGCCACCCGGCGCAAGCGCTGACCCCCGATCCCGAGCGCCGTCCTTCATCGCCCGTGGCCAGTCCCAACACCCGCGACCGCATCCTGCTGACCAGCCTCGCGCTGTTCAATGCGGAAGGCCTGGCGGCCGTGTCGACGCACAAGATCGCGGCCGAAATGGGCATCAGCCCCGGCAACCTGCACTACCACTTCAAGGCCAAGCAGCTGATCGTCGAACGGCTGTTCATGCGCTTCGAGCAGCGGCTCGGGCTGCTGAACGGGTCGACCGCCGCCGTCGCCGCGATCGACGACCTGTGGCTGGCGCTGCACCTGCGCTTCGAAGCCATCGACGAATACCGCTTCGTCTACCGCGACATGGCCTTCCTGGCCGCCGAATACCCCGCCCTGGGACAGCGGGCCCAGGACCTCACGGCGCAGAACCTGCTTGCCGCACAGTCCCTGTGCGAGGGGCTGGTGGCCTCGGGCGTGATCCAGACCAGCGCCGAGCAGGCGCGCATCCTCGCCCTGCAGATCGTCTTCACCACCACCTGCTGGCTGTCGTTCGAGCGCCTGGTGCCGGGGCGGGAGGCAGCGGCGCAGGCCGACCCCGGATTGGCGGCCTTCTACACGCTCACGCTGATCTCGCCCTACGTGTCCAGTGACTCGCGGGCCTACCTCGACTACCTGCGGGGCAAGTACCTCGGCTAGCACCGATGTGAGGACCCGCTCTTCCGGCGTACGCCGTACGGGGGACGATAAATATCGCCAGACAGGCTATACCTGCCATCACTGCAATCGGCATGTGATGGTGCGAGGTGGTCTATGGTCCAGCTGTTCGTCAGCCACATCTCCGAAGAAAAAGACGTCGCGATCCTCCTCAAGGACATGATGGAGGAGGACTTCCTCGGCATGGTCGAGTTCTTCGCGTCCTCGGACGTGGGCACCATCGAACTCGGCGTGCAATGGCTCGAGGCCGTCGAGGGCGCGATCGCGAAGGCGGACGCCGTGATCGTGCTGTGCAGCAAGGCATCGGTCCAGCGGCCCTGGGTCCAGTTCGAAATCGGTGCGGCATGGATGAAAGGCCTGCCGATCATCCCGGTCTGCCATTCGGGCATGAATCCCACCGACCTCGCAACGCCATTGAAGGACTACGAGGGCGCGGACCTCGGCACCGGCGACGGGCTGCTGGCCCTCTACCAGATGATCGGCCGCCGCTTGAAGCTGCAGAGGACGCCGGTCCCGGGGGCTGCCTGGCTGGCCCGGCTGGCCGAACTCCTGAGCCTGCCGCAGGACGACTGCGTCCAGTTCGAGTACTACATGGACATCGTCCTGCCTGCCCCCGGGCGCCTTGGCGGGCCCTCCCTGCCGGACAACGCCGTCGTCGAGATGGGCGCCGACACCAAGAGGCTCTTCGGCCTCATTTCCCGGGGCAGCCTGACCTGGAAGAGCGTCGTGGAGGCGGTGGCGCCCTCGCTCGACAAGCGATGGCTGACCGAGCTGCAGAAGAGCGTCTATCTGGCGAGCAACGACCGCGAGTTCGTGCCGATCCAGGCCGTCTTCCATGCGGGCGGCACCAAGGGGTCGTTCCAGCCGCAGCTGGCCAAGCTCGAAGTGTTCAGGCGGGGCGCGCGTCGCTTTCACGTCCATCTCGTGCCCACCGTCGTCGCGCCCCTGTTCGACGTGCCGGGCGACCTCGGCCTGCTCGTGACCTTGCTGCGCCTGGGTCTTCGCTTCCGCTACGAGGCGATCGAAAACTACTGGAAGATGTCGAGGGGCTTCAAGCCGGACAAGGGAAGGCTCGACGCGCTGCGCTGCGCCATCGAAGTCATCGAGACCGACGCCCGGTCGCGCGGCGCCCAGAATTTCGAGCCGGGGGAAGTCGTCGCGCTGTTCGAACCCGGCGCCGACCAGGACGAGATGAGGGCGATCCAGGCAACCTGGGAAACCGTCCGGGCCACGCTGTTCCAGGAGCCGCCTCCGACCGCAGCCGACATGGACGATGCCATCGAGGCGCTGGCGACGATGAATCTGCGCTTCATGCATCTCGGAACGAAGCGCTTCCATGAAATGGTGAATGTGCTGTGGGCGCGGCAGGCCCGGCCGGCCCGGCCGGTCCCGCTCGCCGCCTAGGCCGCTTCCGGCGCAGGCAGCACGGCGGTCAACGCGAAATCGACCAGGTGGAGCCAGGTGGTCTCGAAGCTCATGATGTCGTGGTGGTTGGAGCCGGCGATGGTCTGCACGCTGACGGGCGTCGGCCAGGCCGCGATCAGCTTCTGCGAACGCTCATGCAGGACGACGTCGTCGCTTTCGGCCAGCAGCACCTGGGTCTTCGCCGCGACCTCCCTGGAGTGCGCCAGGGAGTTGAACTGGTGGCGCAGCAGCAGGGACAGGGGCACCAGCGGATAGCGCCGCTTTGCCACTTCCAGCATCGAGTCGTAGGGCGTGACCAGCTGCAGGCTCGAGAAATCCTGCCGCGCCACGAGCTGGATCGCCACGCCCGTCCCCAGGCTGCGCCCGACCACGTGCAGGCGGGTCTGCGGGAAGGCCCGGCGCAAGTGGCCGGCGAACTGGCGCGCGTCTTGAACGGACGCCACCTCGGAGGGGTCGCCCTGCGAATCCGCCACGCCCCGGTAGTTGAGCGCCGCGAACCCGAAGCCCGCCGGAAGCCAGTGCAGCGCCTGCGCCGTGGCGCGGACGTCTTCGCCGCGGCCGGCGAAGTAGATGAACAGGTCCTGCATGGCAGGCTCGCCCTCGGGGTGGTAGACATAGCCCCGAACCATCCCGCCCGGCACCGCGTGGGAGTAGGCGGAGAAGTCGTCGGTCAGGTGGACCACCGGATGCTTGCGGGCGTCGAACATGATGTGTCCCTGGCGTGTCGCCAGCAGGCCCCAGTAGGCGGCGATGCTCCCCAGGGCGGCGGCCGAGGCCGACAATGCGATGCGGGCGGCTCTGGATGCCAAGTGTCGACCTGGCTAGAAGGCGCTCTTGGTGCAGCCGCCGTCGACGCGCAGCGCCGCGCCCGTGGTCCCGGAAGACAGCGGGCTGGCGATGTAGGCCACCAGCGAGGCGATCTCCTGCGGCGTTTCGAAGCGCCGGATGAGCGAGGTGGGCCGCACCTTCTCGAAGAACTCCCGCTCGTAGGCCTCGAAGGACTTGCCGTCGGCCTTGGCCAGCGCCTCGACGAACTCGCCCACGCCGCGCGACCGGGTCGGCCCCGGCAGGACGCTGTTGACGGTGATGCCGGTGCCCGCGACCGCCTCGGCCAAGCCGCGCGAGACGGCCAGCTGCGCCGTCTTCGTCATGCCGTAGTGAATCATCTCGGCCGGAATCTGGACCGCGCTCTCGCTGGAGATGAAGATGATGCGGCCCCAGTCCGCGCGCCGCATCGCGGGCAGCACCAGGCGCGCCAGGCGGACGCCGCTCAGCACGTTGACGTCGAAGAAGCGCGTCCAGTCCTCGTCCGGGATCTCCTCGAAGGGCTTGGGCTCGAAGATGCCGAGGTTGTTGACCAGGATCTCGATGCCGGGGTGCCGGGCCACCAGGGCCTCCGCGGCGGCGGCCGTGCCCAGGTCGCCGGCGAAGCCGATGACCTCGCCGCCGTCCGCCGCCTCGATCTGGGCGACCGCCGCGTCCACCGAGGCCTGCGAACGCCCGTTGACGATCACCCGGGCGCCCTCGGCCGCCAGGGCCTGCGCGATGGCGTGCCCGATGCCGGCCGTGCTGCCGGAGACCAGGGCCAGCCGGCCCGTGAGTTGGAGATTCATGCCTTGTGCCTTTCAGGAATTCGACCAGCGCCGCCGGATGGTGCGGCAGCGCCGGCTCTGGGCGCAGAGCGTAGGCGAATCGGAGGCCGGCGTCGAGCGACGGGCAGGCCCGTCGTCGCGTCGGCGCCGGCAGCGAGCGGATGCTTCGATGCCAGCAGGCCGAACAGATCCTTGGGGTCGGCGGCATTCGCCACCAGCTCGATCGCCTCGCCGAAGCCGAGTTCCGCGGCCTTCTCGCCCATGAACGCCAGGGCGGCGAAATCCTCGAGCGCGAAGCCGACCGAGTCGAACACCGTGACCTCCGAGGGGCCGCGCCGGCCGGGCCGGTGCCCGGCCAGCACCTGCCAGAACTCGGTCACGGCGAAATCGGCCGGCAGCTGCTGGATCTCGCCTTCGATCCGCGACTGCGGCTCGAACTCCACGAACACCGAGCCCATCTCGAGCACGCCGCGGTGCAGCTCGATCTTGCCGGGGCAGTCGCCGCCGACGGCGTTGAGGTGCATGCCGGGCTCGATCATGTCGGGCGTGAGGATGGCCGCGCGGGTCTTGTCGGCGGTGGCCGTGGTCACGATGTCGGCACCGCGCACCGCTTCGGCGGTGCTCGCGCAGACCTCGAGCCGCAGGCCCTGGCCGGCCAGGTTGGCCACCAGCTTGGCGGTGGCGGCGGGGTCGGTGTCGTAGAGGCTCAGCACCTCGATGCCGACCAGGTCGCGGAACGCCAGCGCCTGGAATTCGGCCTGTGCGCCATTGCCGATCAGGGCCATCCGGCGGCTGCCGGGCCGCGCCAGGCTGCGCGCGGCGAGCGCCGACATCGCCGCGGTCCGGATCGCCGTGGTCAGCGTCAGCTCGGACAACAGCCGGGGCATGCCGGTGCGGACGTCGGCGAGCACGCCGAAGGCCATCACCGTGGGCAGCCCGAGGCGGTGGTTGCCCGGGTGCCCGTTCACGTACTTGAAGGCGAACTGCGACGTGTCGGCGATCGGCATCAGTTCGATGACGCCGAGTTCGGAATGGCAGGCGAGCCGCGCGCTCTTGTCGAATTCGTTCCAGCGCAGGAACTCGCGGCGGATGCGCTCGGCCACGCCGGCGATGCACGCCGGCAGGCCCAGGCGCCGGACCAGCCGGATCATCTCCGGGGCGCTGAGGTAGAGGGTGGTGGGATGGGATGGGCGGGTCATGGCAAGGTCCCGGGTGAATGCACACCCAGTGTCCCCGGCCCGCATGTCAACCGATAGCTTCGAGGATGTCGCGTTCGCCTTGCGTTGTTGCCGAAGTGGCACTGTGGATTGACGTTTTGCTGGTTGCCGGCACCCGGTTGCAGGCGATATGGACCTTAATGTCGTCCGATGACTTGGCGAAATATTGATAAGTTGTACGACAACAGATAACCTCTGCAGCGAACAACCACCCACCAGGAGACGATCCATGCCATCGCGCACCACGCGGCCCCGCGCCATCACCCTGCTGGCGGGCGCCGCCCTTCTGTGGCTGGCGGCCGCTGGCCAGGCCGCCACCTTCGTCTATGTGGCGAACGCCGATAGCCAGGACATTTCGGTGCTCGAACTCGACCGGGCCCAGGGGCTGCTCAAGCCGGTGGACACCGTCGCGGTGGCCGGGACCGTGATGCCGATGGCGGTCAGCCCGGACAAGCGTTTCCTGTACGCGGCCCTGCGCTCCCAGCCGTTCAGGGTCGCCAGCTTCGCCATCGACGGCGCCAGCGGCCGGCTGCGCAAGCTGGGCGAGGCGCCCCTGGCCGACAGCATGGCCAACATCGACGTCGATGCCACCGGCCGCTGGCTGTTCGCCGCGTCCTACCCGGGTCACAAGATCACGGTCAATTCGATCGGCCAGGACGGTGCGGTCGGCGCCGTGCAGCAACTGATCCCGACGGCGCCCAATGCCCATGCGATCCATGCCGACGCCACCAACCGCTTCGTGCTGGCGACCAGCCTGGGTGGCGACAACCTTTCGGTCTGGCGCCTCGATGCCGAGAAGGGGGTGCTTACATCAAGCGATCCGGCGCTGGTCCCGGCGGGGCCGAAGTCGGGGCCGCGGCATTTCGTCTGGGACCAGGGGCAGCGCTTCCTCTACCTGGTGAACGAAGTCGACGCTTCGCTGTACGTCTATGCCTGGGACGGCGCGCGCGGGACGCTGCGCGAACTGCAGCGGACCACGACCCTGCCGGCCGGCTTCACCGGCAAGCCCTGGGCGGCGGACCTGCACCTGACGCCCGACGGCAAGCTCCTCTATGCGTCCGAGCGCACCAGCAGCACGCTGTCGGCGTTCCGGGTCGATCCCGCCAGCGGCCTGCTGCAGCCGCTCGGCCAGACGCCGACCGAGAAGACGCCGCGCGGGTTCGCCATCGATTCGAGCGGCCGCTGGCTGGTGGCCGCCGGGCAGGACTCCCACAGCGTGTCGGTGCACGCGATCGATGCGGCGAGCGGCGCGCTGGGCGCCCCGAAGCGCCTTGCCGTCGGCAAGAACCCGAACTGGATCCAGATCGTCGACCTGCCCTGATTCGCAGCGGCGGGCCCGCTGCGCCCGCCCTCAGATGTGAAGCGCAGCCAGGGCGCCGACGACCACACCGATGCCGGCGACCGCCAGCATGCCCCACTCCAGCCACTTCTTGCGCGTCAGCAGTGCCATCGCGGCGAGCGCGATCGACACCTGGAGCGCGGTGGTGGCCTGGGCCCAGCGGTGGTGCTGGTGCATCTGCTGCTCGGACTGCCGGTCCCAGTCGAGGGCGTCCTTCTCGAGCTGCTGGGCGACCAGCAGGATTTCCGCCTTCTCCTGCTCGTAGCGGCCGACCTTGGTTTGCAGCGCCGGCTTGCGCTCGTCCGGGGCCAGGTCGCGCGCGAACTCGGCCAGCGCCTGCTTGGTGCTCTTGGCCTGGTAGAAATTCCACTGGTTCGACGCCTCGGTCTTCTTGATGCCGGCGTTGTTCTTGTAGAGCCCCGCGTTGGCCTGGGTGTGGCCGCCCATGTAGGCGAAGATCGCGCCCACGGTGGCGATGACCGCGGTGCACACCGCGATCTGGCTGGTCATGCTCTTGCCCCCGCCGCCATGCGCCGGGTCCGGGGCGTGCCCGCCTTGCGAGCTCGCGTGTTCCAACTCGTGGTCGTGCGGGCCGTGCACGTGAAAGCCGTTGCCTGACATAAGGTCTCCAGATGGGGAATAGAAAATTGGCGCGCCGCGAGTATGCCGAAGTGGCGGGCTCACTTGGGGCCGGGCCGCTCCGGCGCCTCGGCATCGTCTTCCCAGTCTTCCCACGCCACCGGATGGCTGCGCAGGTAGGTCCGCACCGCCTCGCCGATCGTCGGGTAGAAAGTCTCGGCGCCCAGTCGCGCGAAAAGACCGAAGCGCTTGAGCTTGTCCTTGACCGGGTCCTTCATCTCCGCGAAGCAGAGCTCGATGTTCTCGGCCAGCAGGCTGTCGTCGAGTTCCGCCACGATGTCGGCGGCCGTCACGTCGACGCTGGTGACTGGTTCGGCGGCGACCACGACCCAGCGCACCGGTGTCGGCGAGCTCGCCACCGCGGCGAGCACCTGGTCGCGAAACAGCTCGGCGTTGGCGAAGAACAGCGGTGCATCCCAGCGGAACAGCACCAGGCCCGGGATGCGGGCCGCCTCCGGATAGCGGGTGATGTCGTGGTAGCCCTTGATGCGGTCGACCCGCCCGAGCACCGCCGAATGAGGCCGCCAGCCATCCCAGAGGAATTCGATCACCGCGATGGCGACCGCGATGCCGATGCCGGGAATCGCGCCGAACAGCGCGACACCGGCGAAGCAGACCATCGACAGCCAGAACTCCCACTGCTGGATGCGGTAGATGCGCCGCAGGTCGGTGACCTCGAAGAGGCCGATGGCCGCCGCGATGACCACGGCGGCGAGCGCCGCGCTCGGCAGGTGGTGCAGCAGGTTGGGCGCCCACATCAGCAGCGCCGCGATGGCGAGGGCGCCGACCACGCCGGTGAGTTGCGTGCGCGCCCCGGCGGCCTCGGCCACCGGCGTGCGCGACGCACTGCTGCTGATCGGCATGCCCTGGAAGAAGCCGGTCGCGAGGTTGGCGACGCCGAGGCCGATCATTTCCTGGTTCGGGGCTGGCGGCATGTGCATCCGGGCCGCATACACGCGCGAGAGCACGCTGGTGTCGGCGAAGGACACCAGTGCCACGGCGAGGCCGCCGAGCAGCACCGGGCCCACGTCGGCCATGCCGATGATCGGCAGCGCCGGCCTGGGCAGGCCCTGGGGCAGGTCGCCGAGCACCGAGATGCCGGCCCGTGCCGCCAGGTCGAACACCGCCGCCGCCGCCGTGGCGGCCACCACCGCCAGCAGCACGGAGGGAAAGCGTGGCAGGCGCTGCAGCAGCAGGATGCCCACCAGCGTGCCCGCGCCGATGGCCAGGGCGGTGCCGTTCCACTGCCCGGACAGCAGGCCCTGCGCAAAGGCCCAGAGCTGGCGATGCGGTCCTTCGGCCTCGACCGAGAAGCCGAACAGCTTCGGCAGCTGGCTCACGATCACCGTGAGCGCGATCCCGTTCATGTAGCCGTAGCGGATCGGCTTCGAGAGCAGTTCGGTGACGAAGCCGAGTCTGGCGATGCCGGCACCGATGCAGACCACGCCGGAGACGACCGCCATCGCGCTGGCCAGCGCGACCGCGCGCATCGGGTCGCCCGCGGCAAGCGGCGCCACGACCGCGAGGATCAGGGCTGCGAGGGCCGAGTCCGGGCCCAGCACGAGGATCCGGCTGGGTCCGAACAGGGCGTAGGCGAGCAGCGGGACGATGGTCGCGTAGAGCCCGTAGATGCCGCCGATGCCCGAGGCCTCGGCATAGGCGATGCCGACCGGAACCAGCATGGTGGTGAGCACCAGGCCGGCCGTGAGGTCGTGGCGCAGCCAGGCGAACTCGTAGGCGCGCAGCGTGCGCCAGCCTGGAAGCCAGCGCAGCGGTGCTGCGGCGTCGGTGGGCTTGGGAACGGGCGTCACGACGGTTCTCCCGGTCTGGCGGCGATCCGATTGTCGGGCACGGCGCCATGGTTCCACTGGAAACGCATCGCCTCGATGAAGCGCTTGAGCTTCGGCGGCTGGAGCCGCGATTGCGGATACACCAGGTGCACCGGCAGCGTGGCCGCCTGCCATTGCGGCACCAGCTGGACCAGCCGGCCCTCGGCCAGGTCCTCGGCCAGCAGCCAGGTCGACCCCACGCACACGCCCAGCCCCATCACGGCGGCGCTGCGCAAGGCGTAGAGGCTGTCGGTGCTCAGGCGCGGGCGCATGGCGACGCGGCAGGCCTCGCCGGTTCCGACGTGCGACAGCAGGATCTCGGTGCGGTAGAAGGTGCGCAGCGCGAGCCATGGCAGCGCCGCGAGTTCGCGCGCGTGGGTGGGTGCGGGCGCGCCTTGGAGCACCGAGGGGGCGGCCACGACGATGCGCGGCACCTCGGTGAGCTTGATGGCGACGACGCCCAGGTCGCTCACTTCCCCGACCTGGATCGCGCAGTCGACGCCCTCGGCGATGAAGTCCGGCCGCCGGTCGTGCAGCAGCCATTCGACGCTGACGCGGGGATGCTTGCGCAGGTAGTCGGCCAGGGGCCCGACCAGCAGCTGCTGGCCGAAGGCGTGCGGTGCCACCACGCGCAGCATGCCCTCCGGCTCGTCGTCGTCGCCGCGCAGGTCCGACTCGAAGGCCTGCCAGCTCTCGATCAGCTCCCGGGCGCGCTCGACGCAGCGCTCGCCGTCTTCGGTCAGTTTCATGGCATGGGTCGAGCGGCGCAGCAGGCGCACGCCCAGCAGGCGCTCCAGCGCCTGCAGCCGGCGGCTGACCGTCGGCTGCGTGGTCCGCATCTGGGCCGCGGCGGCCGACAGGCTGCCCGCCTCGACGATCTGCACGAAGGTCTTCATCAGCTCGATGCGGTCGGACGAGGCGGCCGCGGGCGCTGGCAGCGGGGCAAAGGCTTGCATACGCGAATCGTATAACTATTGTGCGTTCGCTACGGCTACCAAAGCGGTCTCGATGCCTTCAAACTTCGATGCATTCAAGAAATCAAGGGTTTTCACCATGTCTTCCATTCAAACAGTGCATGCGAACGCAGCGCCCCGCCCGGCGGCGCCAGCCGACCGGCTGCCCGCGTCGCTGGTGCTGCTGCTGGCCACCGGCGCCGGGCTGGCGGCGGCGTCGATCTACTACAGCCAGCCGATGCTCGGCGTGCTGGGTGCCGACATCGGCGCCTCGACCCGCGCCGTCGGCTTCATGCCAACCTTGACGCAGCTGGGCTATGCGCTGGGCATCCTGCTGCTGGCGCCGCTCGGCGACCGCTTCGATCGCCGCCGCATCATCCTCGCCAAGGCGGCCGTGCTGTGTGCGGCCCTGCTGCTGGCCGGCGCCGCGCCGGGCATCGGCTGGCTGCTGGTCGCCAGCCTCGCGATCGGCCTGTCGGCCTCGATGGCGCAGGACATCGTCCCGGCCGCCGCCACGCTGGCGCCCGAATCGCACCGCGGCAAGGTGGTCGGCATGGTGATGACCGGGCTGCTGCTGGGCATCCTGCTGTCGCGGGTGGTGAGCGGATTCGTGGCCGAGCATTTCGGCTGGCGCTCGATGTTCGTGGTGGCCGCGGCCAGCATCGCGCTGGTCGGCGGCGCTGCCTGGCGCGGGCTGCCGCGCTTCCGGCCGACGACCCAGCTGGCCTATGGCGCGCTGCTGGGTTCGCTGGCCGCGCTGTGGCGGCGCCACGGCGCCCTGCGCCGCGCCACTGTGGCACAGGGCCTGCTGGCGATCGGCTTCAGTGCCTTCTGGTCGACCCTGGCCGTGATGCTGCATGGCGCGCCCTTCCACCTCGGCAGCGCCGCCGCCGGCGCCTTCGGCCTGGCCGGTGCCGCCGGCGCGCTGGCGGCGCCGCTCGCCGGCCGGCTGGCCGACCGCCGCGGGCCCGAACTGGTGACCCGCCTCGGCGCCGGCTTGGTGGTGCTGTCGTTCGCGGCCATGGCGCTGATGCCGCTGCTGTCGACACCGGCGCGGCTCTGGCTGCTGGCGGCCAGCGCGGTCGGCTTCGACCTGGGCGTGCAGGCCGCGCTGATCGCGCACCAGACCATCGTCTACGGCATCGACCCGGCGGCGCGCAGCCGGCTCAACGCGGTGCTGTTCACCGGCATGTTCATCGGCATGGCGATCGGCTCGGCGCTGGCTGCGCTGGTGCTGCCGACCTGGGGCTGGCTGGGCGTGACCGTGCTGGCGACCGTCTCCGCCCTGGCGGCGCTCGGCGTGCGGCTCAGCGCACCCGCGCACCTGGCGCGATCGTCGGCGGCGCCGCGTTGAGGGTCTCGATCGCAAAGCCGGCGGCCGCCTTGTAGCGGGCCATGAAGGCCTCCCGCTCGGCCGCCGGAATGACCTGGTCGATGTCGTCGAAGACCCCGCCGCAGCGTTCGTCGACCAGGCCCAGGATGCCGAAGGGACCGGCGCCGCGGTTGCGCAGCACCAGCGCCGAGATGTCGGCGCAGAGCTTCTCGTCGTAGGCCTGCAGCGCGGCGGGGGTCACGCCGTGGGCCAGCAGCGCCGCACCGAGCACCCGTGCATCGACGATCGCCTGGCTGGCGCCGTTGGAGCCCACCGGGTACATCACGTGGGCGGCATCGCCGAGCAGCGCCACGCTGCCGTCGACCCAGCTGGGCACCGGGTCGCGGTCGATCATCGGGTACTCGAAGACCTCCGAGGCGCCGCGCAGCATGGCGGGCACGTCGAGCCAGTCGTAGTTCCAGCCCTCGAAGTGATGGATGAAATCGTCGACCGCAACCCGGCGGTTCCAGTCGCCCTGGGTCCAGCCCTTGGCGTTGTCGACCGTGATCTCGGCGATCCAGTTGATGGTGGCCAGGCCGGTGGCCGGGTCGGGCGCAGAGATCGGGTAGAGCACCACCCGGTGCCGCAGCGAGCCGACGCCGACGAAGGACGCGCCGCTGCGGATCGGCACGCCTTGCGTGGTGCCGCGCCAGAGGATCGCGCCGCCCCACTGGATGGGCGGCTGCGCGGGGTGCATCTGCGCCCGCACCGCCGAGTGCAGGCCGTCGGCGCCCACCAGCAGGCGCCCTTCGACTTCGAGCCGACGGCCATCGCGGGTGTCGACGAAGGCGGTGACGCCGGCGGCGTCGTTGCGGTATCCGCTGACCTTGTGGCCCAGGCGGATCGCATCGGCGCCGAGCCGTTCGAGCGCCGCCCGGTACAGCAGCATCTGCAGCTGGCCGCGGTGCACCGAGTACTGCGGCCAGCGGTAGCCCGCCAGCAGGCCGCGCGGCTCGGCATAGATGTCATTGCCGTTGCGGCCGACCAGGGCCCACTCGCGGGCCTGGATGCCGATGGTGTCGAGCAGCCTGGCGTCCAGTCCGAGGTCGTACAGCTCGCGCACGGCATTGGGCTGCAGGTTGATGCCGACGCCCAGCGGCTGCAGCTCGGGCACGGCCTCGAAGACGATGCAAGGCACGCCGATCTGGTGCAGCGTGAGGGCGAGCGCGATGCCGCCGATGCCGCCGCCGGCGATCAGCACGGGGCGGGTGTCCGTATCCGGTGAATCAGTCATGGCGCGGATTGTCGGGGAGGCCGGGGGGCTGACGCTTTTCAATCCAGTCCCGTGCAGCCTCCGGCGTGGGGATCGGCCAGCTTCCCGGCATCCACGATCCGGTCGTAGGTCGCCGCGTCGATGACGCCCAGCGACAGGGCCGCGGCGCGCGGCGTGATCCGCTGCTCGAGCGCCAGGGCGGTGATCCGCGCCACCTGGTCGTAGCCCAGGTGCGGGTTCAGCGCCGTCACCGACAGCAAGGCGTTCTCGACGTTGGCGGCCAGGCGCGCGGGCTCCGCCTCGATGCCCTGGACCAGCCGCCGGGCGAACACGCTCGACGCATCGGCGAGCACGCGGATCGACTGCAGCAGGTTGGCGATCAGCACCGGCTTGGCGACGTTCAGTTCGAAGTTGCCCGACGCGTTGGCCAGGGTGATCGTCGCGTGGTTGCCCACGGCCTGCATGCAGGCCTGCGCCAGCACCTCGGCGATGGTCGGGTTGCGCTTGCCCGGCATGATCGAACTCGTGAGGCCGTCGTCCGGGATCTTCAGCTCCCCCAGGCCGCAGCGCGGGCCGGAGCCGAGCCAGCGCAGGTCGTTGGCGATCTTCTGCAGCGAGGTCGCCAGCACGTTCAATGCGCCCGAGACCTCGACCAGGGCGTCGTGCGCGGCCATGCCCTCGAATTTCGATGCATTGGGCGAGAAGCCGAAGCCGGTGAGTGCGCCGACCTCCTCGCAGAAGAACACATCGAAATCCGGCGGTGCGTTCAAGCCCGTGCCGGCCGCCGTGCCGCCCTGCGGCAGCGACAGCAGGCGCGGCATGGTGGCGTCGATCCGGTCGATCCCGTGCCCGACCTGGCGGGCGAAGGTGTCGAAGCTCTGGCCCATCGTCATCGGCACCGCGTCCATCAGGTGCGTGCGCGCGATCTTCACGACATCGGCGAAGGCCTCGGCACGCTCGCGCAGGCTGTCGCGCAGCAAGGCGAGCGACGGCTTCAGCCGCTGCTCGAGCTCCAGCACCGTCGCCAGGTGCATGACGGTCGGGAAGCTGTCGTTCGAAGACTGCGAGGCATTGACGTGATCGTTCGGATGCACCGGCGACCTGGTGCCCAGTGGCTGCCCCAGCAATTCGTTGGCCCGATTCGCGATCACCTCGTTCGCGTTCATGTTCGTCTGCGTGCCCGAACCGGTCTGCCAGATCGTGAGCGGGAAGTGCGCATCGAAGCGGCCATCGCGCAACTCGCCCGCAGCCGTCTGAATCGCTTCGGCCAGCGCCGCCGGCAGCGCGCCGCAACGCCGGTTGGCACGCGCGGCCGCCATCTTCTGCAGCCCGAAGGCCCGGATCAGGCAAGCGGGGAAGCGCTCCTCGCCGATCTCGAAGACGCCGAGCGCGCGCTGGGTCTGCGCGCCCCAGTAGCGCTCGGCAGGAATCTCGACCGGACCGAAGGCGTCGCGCTCGATGCGCGGGCTGTCGCTGCGTGGGGCGCCCATGCTCAATCCAGCGAGATGTTGGTCTTGGCCGCGACCGACTTCCAGCGCGCGACCTCGCTCTCGGTGTGCTTGCCCAGTGCCGCGCCGGTGTATTGGTCGGCCGGCAGCATCTGGATCGCCTGCTCGGCCATCTTGTCGGTGAAGGCGCGGTCGGCCATGACCTTCTGGTAGGCCGCCTGCACCTTGTCGAGCACCGGCTGGGGCGTGCCCTTGGGGGCATAGATGCCGTACCAGGTCGAGGCCTCGAAGTTCGGCAGCACGGTTTCCGCGAGCGTCGGGACGTCCTTGAGCTGGGGCAGCCTGACCTTGGAGGTCACCGCCAGCGGGCGCACCTTGGCCTCCCTGATCTGCGGCAGCGCCGTGTTGGTCTGGTCGAAGATGCCGTCCACCTGTCCGCCGATGACATCGATCAGCGCCGGCCCGGCGCCCTTGTAAGGCACCTGGGAGACCTTGATGCCCGCCGACGAAGCGAACAGCGCGGCGATCAGGTGCGAGCTGGAGCCGACGCCCGCATTGCTGATGAACAGCTTGTCCGGGTTGGCGCGGCCGAAGTCGACCAGCGCCTTGATGTCCTTGGCCGGATGGTCCTTGCGGACCATCAGCACCAGAGGCGTGTCCGGGAAACGGAACACCGGCGCGAAGTCCTTGACCGGGTCGTAGCTGAGCTTCTTGTACAGGGCCGGCGCGGCGCCCATGTAGCCCATGTGGCCGACCAGCATGGTGTAGCCGTCGGGCGCGGCGCGCGCCGCCTTGGCCGCGCCGACCGTGCCGCCTGCGCCGGGCGTGTTGTCGATGATGATCGGCTGCCCCAGTTCGCGGGCCACGCGTTCGGCGATGTGGCGCGCCAGCGCATCGGTCGGCCCGCCGGCCGCGAACGGGACGATCCAGGTGACGGGCTTGGCCGGGTAGCCCTGAGCCAGCGCGCTGCCTGCAACGAAGCTCAGGGCAAGCGCGGCGAGTTTCCAGTTCGACTTCATGACGAATTCCTTCAGGGTGAATGAGTTCAGCGGGCGGGGATCGGCGCCTGCATGTCGATGCCGGTGGGATGGGGATTGGTGTCCTTCATGTCTTCCGGCAGCAGGTTGCCGTCGGCCAGTTGCGCATCTGCTGCGGCGATGTCCGGATGGCGCTCGGGATACAGGTGTCGCTCGGCGACCTTCGGGTCGAAGGTGCCCGACCATTTCGCAACCACCACGACCGCCACGCTGTTGCCGATCGTGTTGCAGGTGGCGATCGCCATCGACAGGAAGCGGTAGACGCCGAAGATCACCGCCAGGCCCTCGACCGGAAGGATCCCCGTCGAGGTCACGGTGGCCGCGAAGACCACGAACGAGCCGCCCGACACCGTGGCCGCGCCCTTGGAGGTCAGCAGCATCAGCAGCAGGATGCCGATCTGGTGGTCGATCGAGAGCGGAACGCCGTAGGCGTGCGAGATGAACATCACGCCCATCGCCATGAAGAGCGAGGTGCCGTCGAGATTGAAGGCGTAGCCGGTCGGCAGCACCAGGCCGACCGTCTGCTTGGCGCAGCCCAGGCGCTCGAGCTTGATCAGCAGGCGCGGCAGCGCGCTTTCGGACGAGGCCGTGCCGAGCACGATCAGGATCTCGTCCTTGATGTAGCGCAGGAAGCGCCACAGGCTGAAGCCCGCGAGCTTCGCGATGAGCCCCATCACGACCGCGATGAACAGGAACACCACCGCGTAGAAGCTCAGCACGAGTTGCGCGAGTGCGATCAGCACGGCCGAGCCGTTGCTGCCGACCGAGTACGCGACCGCGCCGAAGGTGCCGATCGGCGCCAGCTTCATCACGAGGTTGATGAACGAGAACAGCACCTCGGAGATGTAGTCCAGGCCACCGTTGATTCTTTCGCGTCGACCTTCGGGGATCGCGAGGATGCCGATGCCGACCATGACGGCCAGCACCACGACCTGCAGCAGCTCGCCCTTGGCGAAGGCGCCGACGAAGTTGTCGGGAACGATGTGCGCCATGAACTCCAGGAAGCCCTGGGGTGCGGCGGCCTTCGCCGCCGGCGCGGCAGCGCCCGCAGCGACGGTGGTCATGCCCTTGCCGATGCCGAGCAGGTTGCCCGCCAGCAGCCCGACCACCAGCGCGATCGTGGAGATGACCTCGAAATACAGGATGGCGCGCCAGCCGACGCGGCCGGCGCTCTTCACGTCGCCGGCCGAGGCGATGCCATGCACGATGGTGAGGAACACCAGCGGCGCAACGCCTGCCTTGATCAGCGACAGGAACATGTCGCCGAGCAGCTTGAGCTGCGATGCGAAGCTGGGGAAGGCGAAGCCGACCACGATGCCGAGGATCAGCGAGATCAGCACCTGGGTTCCGAGCTTTCGATACCAGGGCAGCTTCCGGGGCAGGGCGAGGGCGCCCGCGTCGGCGGTGGATGCGTGTGTCATGTTGTCTCTCTCCCCTCGCCTCAGGCGCTGACTTCGGCCGACAGCGCCAGCGCGCGGTCCACCATCTGCGGCGCGAGGCCGAGGTAGTTGGCCGGATCGGTGAGGCGGTCGATGGTGGCGCGGTCGAAGTGCTGCGTGACTTCGGGCAGTGCCGCGAGCGCCTCCGACAAGGTGCCGCCCTTCTCGTTCACGGTGCGGCAGGCGTCGTAGACCACGTCGTGCGCCTGCTGCCGGCCGATGTGCGGCGCCATGCCCATCATCACGGCCTCGGCCACGATCAGGCCCCTGGTGATGCCCAGGTTGTGCGCCATGCGGGCCTCGTCCACGATCAGCCCGCCGAGCGCGAACTTGGCCTGGTGCAGGGCGCCCGAGCTGAGGATGAAGCTTTCGGGGATCGCAATCCATTCGGCGTGCCACGGACCGGTGGCGCGCTCGAAGTCCTGCACCATCGCATCGACCATCAGCCCGGCGTGCTGGCGCACCGCCTTGGAGGCCGCCAGCATCAGCTCGCTGGAGATCGGATTGCGCTTTTGCGGCATCGTGCTCGACGCGCCGCGACCCTTGACGAAGGGCTCGTAGACCTCGGCGAACTCGGTCGACGCCATGATCATGATGTCGAGCGCGATCTTGCCGAGCGAGCCGGTGACCAGCGCCAGCAGGTTCACCGCTTCGGCGAAGCCGTCGCGCGCCACGTGCCAAGTCGTCGCCGGCACGCCCAGCTTCAGTTCCTCGGCCATCGCCTTCTGGACCTCGAAGCCCTTGTCGCCGAGCGAGGCCAGCGTGCCGGCGGCACCCGCGAACTCGACCACCGCCACGCGCGGGCGCAGTTCGGCCAGGCGCTGCTGGTGGCGGTCGAACATCGCGAGCCAGATCGCGACCTTGTAGCCGAAGGTCACGGGCAGCGCCTGCTGCAGATGGGTGCGGCCGGCCATCGGCGTGTCGCGGTGCTTCTTCGCCAGCGAGGCGAGGATGGCGCGCAGCTCGCGGATGTCGCCCTCGATGCTGTCGAGCGCGTCGCGCACCTGCAGCGCCACGGCCGTGTCCATGATGTCCTGCGTGGTCGCGCCCCAGTGCACGTAGCGGCCGGCGTCGCCGCACATCTCGACCAGCTGGTGCACCAGCGGCAGGATCGGATAGCCGACGATGTCCGTCTCTTCGCGCATGTGGTCGAAGTCGATGCGCTCGAGTTTCGATTCGCGTGCGATCACCTCGGCCGCAGCGGCCGGAATCACGCCGACGCGCGCCTCGGCCTTCGCCAGCGCCACTTCGACGTCGATGTAGCGCTGGATGAGCGCGCCATCGGAGAAAATCTGCCGCATCTTCCGGGTGCCGAAGGCATCTCGGAACAGGATGGAATCAACGACGGTGCTGGCCATGGGAAACGAAGGAGTCGACATGCATGCCTCTTGAAGTGGGGAGAGATGAACATTAATATGTTCGGACATATGCAACTCTAATATGTTCGGACATAACTTCAATTCGGGGTTTACCCTTAAGCCATGAACGCCACTCTTGAACCGGCTCCGCAGAAGGCCAACTTCGCGAACATCGCCCGCCACCTGACCGAGGCGATCTCCTCGGGGCACTTCAGCGTGGGCGCACTGCTGCCCACGGAACTCGAGTTGTGCAAGCACTACGGCACGAGCCGGCACACCGTGCGGGCGGCGCTGGCCGAATTGCAGCAGCTCGGCCTTGTCTCGCGGCGCAAGAACGTGGGCACGCGGGTCATCTCGGCGAAGCCGCGGGCCGGCTTTCGTCCGTCGCTGGCATCGGTCGACGATCTGGTCCAGTTCGGCGAAGAGCACCTGCGCGTGGTGCAGTCGATCGCGCCCGAGACGGTGTCAGGCGACCTGGCGAAGGAATTGGGCTGTGGTGAGGGGAGCGCCTGGCTGCGGATCTCGACCTTGCGCATGGTCGGCGACGAGACGGCGATGCCGATCGGCTGGACCGACGTCTACATCGACCCCAGCTACGCCGAGATCGGGGACCTCGTGCAGGCATCGCCCGACGCCCTGATCAGCTCATTGATCGCGGAGCGCTATGACCGGCAGATCGCCGAGATCCGCCAGGACATCCGGGCCTTCGCGATCACCGACGGCGCCATGGCCCGCAAGCTCCAGGTCGAGGTGGGCGCATCCGCGCTGAAGATCCTGCGGCAATACTTCGATGCGGAGGGCGAGGTGTTCGAGATCTCGGTCTCGGTGCATCCGGCGGACCGGTTCTCGGTGTCGATGCGGTTGACCAGGTAGAGCAGGGCGCCGCTTGGCCCTGCAAGTCCTGGCCGGGTCGAGCGGATCGCGCGAGCAGGAGGTGGGCTACGGCCGCGCCAGGCGGGTCAGCGCACGAACGTCCGCCGCCTGGCCCAGCGACCAGCACGCCGCCAGCAGTTCGGAAGTCCGCCCGGCGCCGAGGATGCCGTCCGACAGGCCGTGGAACTTGCGCTCCAGGTCGGCGTCGCTCATCGGGCGCTGCAGCGAGCCGATCGCGTGTTCGACGAACACGTGCTCGCGGCGGCCGTCTGTCAGCACGGCGGTCACGTCGGCGCTGGCTTCGTCGATGCTGTCGTCCACCGTGGCCACGACCTTGCGGCGCAATGCGACGACGTCGGGGCGGTTCACGATGTCGTCGGCGAATTCCTCTTCTGCCGCGCGGCCGAACACCAGCCCGGCCGCACAGCCGTGGTAGACGCTGAACTTGCCCTGCAGGCCATCGGCCGGCTCCTTCTTGCCGGTGAGTTCGAGCACCAGCGAGTGCACCTTGAGCTCGATGCGCTCGATCTGCTCGGGCTTGACGCCGCGCTCGCGCAGCTGCACGCAGGCATCGATGCTCGGGTGGATCACGATGCCGCACGCAAAGGGCTTGTAGCTGTTGAAGGAGATTTCGAAGCGCTCGCCGAGTTCATCGGTCACTTCGTTCCATGCGTACTTGGTGGACACCACCTGGGCCCAGCCGCGCGGTGCCTCGATCGCCTTCGGGCTCGCGGTGTAGCCATGCCTGGCCATCAGCGCGGCCATCAGGCCGGCGCGTGCCGCGCCGCCGGGATGGAAGGGCTTGGTCATGGTGCCGAACTGCTCGCGGAGGCCGACCGGCTGCGACGCGGCGATGCCCAGCGCCATCGCCGTGCGGTCGGCGTCCAGGCCGAGCAGGCGCGCGCAGGCCGCGGCCGCGCCCAGCATGCCGGTGGTGCCGGTGATGTGCCAGCCGCGGTCGTAGTGATCTGGATAGACGGTGTTGCCCAGGCGGCAGGCGACGTCGATGCCGAGCACCAGCGCGTCGAGCACGGCACGGCCGCTGGCGCCGCTGCGCTCGGCCAGTGCCAGCACCGCCGAAGCCACCGGGCCGGCCGGATGGATGATGGTCTTGAGGTGCGTGTCGTCGAAGTCGAAGGTGTGCGAGCTGATGCCGTTGAGCATCGCCGCGTTCGCGATGTCGACCTGTTCGGCGCGGCCCAGCACGCTGGCTTGCGGCGCGGGCTGCAGTTCCTGCACCGCGGCCAGCGCCGCTTCGACGGCCTCGTGGCGCGCGGCGCCGACGGCGCAGCCCAGCCAGTTGAGGAAGGTGCGGTGGGCCTCGTGGTCCACCGCGTCGCTCCAGCCGCGCGAGGCGTGGCCGGCCACGTACTCGGCCAGGATGCGGGTGACGGGAGGGGCGTTGTGGTCGGCTGCGACCTGGGTGTTGCGTGCCATGTGAAAGTTCTTGCTGGAAGGTTGGAGAGAAAACGGAAGGTGCGGCGCGCCAGGCCCTAGCTGTCGAGTTCGATGTTGCGGTCGCGGGCCAGCTTGGTCCAGCGCGCGATGTCGGCCCGGATGTAGTCGGCGAATTGCTGAGGGCTCATCGGCATCGGCTCGACGGCCTCGACCGACAGCTTCTCGCGGAGGTCCGGCGCCTTGAGCACCGTGTTCAATGATTCGTTGAGCTGGCGCACCACCTCGGCCGGCATGCCGGCCGGGCCGACCACGCCGTACCACTGCATGGCGTCGAAGCCCTTGAGGCCCAGTTCCTCGAGCGTCGGCACGTCCGGCACCGCGGGATGGCGCTTCGCGCCCGTGACGGCCAGAGCGCGCACCCGCCCCGACTTGAGGTGCGGCATCGCCGCGGCGAGGCCCGGGAACATGGCCTGGGTCTGCCCGCCCATGAGGTCGGTGAAGGCGGGCGCGATGCCGCGATAGGGCACATGCACCATGAACACCCCGACCTGCTGCTTGAACAGTTCCATCGTCAGGTGGGTGAGCGAGCCGGCGCCGGAAGAGCCGTAGCTGACCTTGCTCGGATTGGCCTTCACGTAGGCGACGAACTGCTTGAAGTCCTTGGCCGGCACGTCGGCGTTGACGACCAGCACATTGGGTGTGCCGCCGATCATGCCGATCGGGGTGAAGTCCTTGACCGCGTCGTAGGGCAGGCGCCGGGTGGCCGGGGCCGTGCCGTGGGTCGCGACGTAGCCCTGCATCAGCGTGTAGCCGTCGGCGGGCGCGCGCGCCGTGTTCTGCGACGCGATCACGCCGCCGCCGCCGGCCTGGTTGTCCACCACGAAGGTCTGGTTCAGCACCTTGCCCCAGCGTTCGGTCACGGTGCGCCCGATCATGTCGCTGCCGCCGCCGGCGGACACCGGGACGATGTAGCGGATCGGCTTGTTCGGATAGCCCTGGGCGTGGGCCAGGCCATGCACCCCGATCAGGGTCGGGGGCAGCGCGAGGACGAAGGTGCGTCGTTTCATTTGTCTTGTCTCCTGGTTGTCTTGAAGGGCGAGCTCAGCCGGTCAGGCCCGAAAGCCGGATGTAGGCATCGCCGACGTGGCGCGCCATCAGCCTTTCGCAGCGGGCGACATCGCCATCGCGCAGCGCCCTGGCGATCGCCACGTGCTCGGCGATGGAGGCGCGCATGCCCATGTCCTGCGAAAGATTCTTCAGGCGCGAGAGGTGCAGCTTCTGCACCACGCCGCGATAGGTGTCGGCCAGCGCGTGGTTGCCGGCGGCCTCGACGATGGCCCAGTGGAAGTTCAGGTTCTCGCGGTAGTAGCACTGCACGTCGCGGGCCGCGAAGGCGGCGTTCATGTCGGCGATCGAGGCATCGAGCGCATCGGCGAGCGCGATGCGGGCCGCGTCGCCCAGCCGCGCGGCGCGGCGGCCGGCGAAGCCGTCGAGCAGCCCGCGCATCTCGTACAAGTCCCGCAGCTCAGCCGCATCCGGCTCGCGCACGAACACGCCGGCGTGCTTGCGGGCCACGACCAGGCCCGTGCTCTCGAGTTCGCGCAGCGCCTCGCGCACCGGCACCCGGGAAACGCCCAGGCGCGCCGCGATGTCGGGCTCGTTGATGCGTTGGCCGGCCGGCAGCTCGCCGCTCAGGATCATGGCCAGCATGTCATCGCGGACCAGCTTGGCGAGGGGAATGTCGCGCACGGCCGACAGCGGGTCGGTAGGGAGTTCGGAGAGCCAGGGCAGCATGCGAAAGTCCGTTGTGATGTGGATATCGTATACGAACCAATTCTAAAATGTCCACCACTTTATAAAAAGTGTTGACACTTCGTCGAGGGATATCAACAATCCAGCGCATCCAAAGGCCCTCCAGGTTCATTCCGAATGCCCCATCTGCCTGCCTCATCCGCCCTGCAACGCTTCCGCGTGATCGACCTGACCCAGGTTCGTGCCGGTCCCACCGCCTGCCGCCAATTGGCCGACTGGGGGGCCGACGTCATCCAGGTC
Source organism: Variovorax sp. J31P207 (assembly GCF_030316965.1). Classification (NCBI taxonomy): domain Bacteria; kingdom Pseudomonadati; phylum Pseudomonadota; class Betaproteobacteria; order Burkholderiales; family Comamonadaceae; genus Variovorax; species Variovorax sp. J31P207. The sequence goes on along the minus strand of NZ_JASZYN010000002.1, from coordinate 244,840 downwards.
CAGATGCCCGAGCACATGCGCGGCGACGACACCCTGGGCGGGCAGGACGGCTCCGACTACCAGTACACGCACCGCAACAAGCGCTCCATCACGCTCGATCTCAAGCAGGCCGATGGCATCGCGACCCTCCAGCGCCTGATCGCGAAAGCCGACGTGGTGGTCGAGAACTTCCGCCCGGACGTGAAATTCCGCCTGGGCATCGACTACGAGACGCTGGCGGCGGACAACCCGCGCCTGGTCTACGCCAGCATCTCCGGCTTCGGCCAGTCGGGCCCGCTGGCGACGCGTCCGGGCTTCGACCAGATCGCGCAGGGCATGGGCGGCCTGATGTCGGTCACGGGCCTGCCGGGCGACGGCCCCATGCGCGTCGGCATTCCGATCGCCGACCTGTGCGCCGGCATCTTCGCGGCGCAGGGCATCCTGGTCGCCCTGCTGGAGCGCGAGACCTCCGGCAAGGGGCAGTGGCTGCACACCTCGCTGCTGGAGTCGATGGTCTACATGATGGATTTCCAGACCTCGCGCTACCTGATCGACGGTGAAGTCGGCCACCAGGCGGGCAATTTCCATCCGACCAGCATTCCGACCGGCGTCTACAAGGCCCGCGACGGCTACCTGAACATTGCCGTGTTCGGCTCCAAGATCTGGGAGCGCTTCTGCCACATCCTCGGCGCGCCCGAATGGATCACCGACGAGCGCTACCACGACAAGCCCTCGCGCTCGGTCCACCGCGACGCGCTCAACGCCGAGATCGACCGGCGTCTCGCGGCGCACGACCGCAGCCACTGGATCGCGCAGTTCAATGCCGGCGGCGTCGCCTGCGGCCTCATCAGCGACATGCGCGAGGTCTTCGCCGAGCCGCAGATCGAACACCTGGGCATGGTGAAGGAGGTGGTGTCGGCGCGGCTCGGCCGGCAGCGGCTGGTCGGCCAGCCGATGCAGCTGGAGCGCACCCCCAGCACCATCGCCCGCGCGGCCCCGCGCCGTGGCGAACACACCGAGGAAGTCCTGCGCGAACTGGGCATCGGCGCGGACGACCTGGTCCGCATGCAAGCGAACGGAGTTTTCTGACATGACCCATCCCACCTACGCATCCGCCACCGAGCGGGTCCAGACCTGGCTCGACGGCAGCACGCTGCACATCCGCTTCAACAACCCGGCACGGCACAACGCGCTGTCGGTCGACATGTGGGAGGCCGTGCCGCCGCTGCTGCGCCTGGCGCAGGACGACGACCGGGTGCGCCTGGTCGTCTTCTCGGGCGCCGGCGAGAAGGCCTTCGTGTCGGGCGCCGACATCTCGCAGTTCGAGGACATGCGCGCCGCGCGCGAGGCCGTGACCCGCTACGAGGCGATGGCCGAGGAAGCGCTGATGAGCATCCACGACTTCCCGAAGCCGACGCTGGCCTGCATCCGCGGCTGGTGCATCGGCGGCGGCGTGAACGTGGCGATCAGCTGCGACATCCGCATCGCGGCGGACGACGCGGTGTTCTCGATCCCGGCCGCGCGGCTGGGGCTGGGCTACCGCTATTCGGCGATGAAGAACCTGGTCGACCTGATCGGCCCCGGCGCGGCCAAGGACCTCTTCTTCACCGCGCGCCGGATCGACGCCGCGGAAGCGAAGGCGCTCGGCCTCGTGACCCGCGTCGCCACGGTGGCGGGGCTAGCCGCGCTGCTGGCCGAGTACACGCAGGCGCTGGCCGACAACGCCCCGCTGACCGTGGCGGCCGGCAAGGCCATCACCCGCGAGATCCTGAAGCCCTCGCCGGATCTGGACCAGGCCCTGTGCGCGGCCCTGATCCGCGGCTGCTTCGAGAGCGCCGACTACACCGAGGGCCGCACCGCCTTCATGCAGAAGCGCAAGCCGGTCTTCACGGGCCGCTAGCACCGAACAAAAAACCAGGAGATCCAACGATGCAGTCCTACTGGATGCAGATGACCGACGCGGCGACCGTGCTGGAAATGCGCGAGACGGCGCCGCCGAAACCCGGCCCGCAGCAGCTGCTGCTGCGGATGCACGCGGCGTCGCTCAATCGCGGCGAGTTCGTGGCCGGCCACGGCCTGCACGGCCAGCCCGGCAGCTGGAAGGCGATCGGCGGCGAGGGCGCCGGCGAGGTCGTCGCCGTCGGGGCCGGCGTCACGCGCTTCAGGCCGGGCGATGCCGTCATGGGCCGCTGTTCCGGCGCGTTCTCGGAGTACGCGCTGATGGAAGAGATCGAGGCGATGGCCAAGCCGGCCAGCCTGTCGTGGGAAGAAGCCGCCTGCGTCGCGCTGACCTTCCTGGTGTCCTACGACATGCTGGTGCTGCAGGGGCGCCTCCAGTCCGGCGAGTGGGTGCTGATCAATGGCGTGTCGTCCGGCGTCGGGGTGGCTTCCCTGCAGCTGGCCAAGCTGCTGGGTGCGAAGGTGATCGGCACCTCGGGCTCGGAGGACAAGCTGGCGCGGCTGAAGCCGCTGGGCCTGGATCTCGCCCTCTGCACGCGCGCCCCCGACTTCGGCGCCGCGGTGATGCAGGCGACCGAACAACACGGCGCCGACCTGGTCATCAACACGGTCGGCGGCACGGTCTTCGCGGAGAACATCCGGGCGATGGCCTTCGAGGGCCGGCTGGCCACGGTCGGCTATGTCGATGGCGTGGTGCAGGCCGAGCTCGACCTCGCGGCGCTGCACGCGAAGCGGCTCACGCTGTTCGGCGTCTCGAACAAGCTGCGCAGCAAGGCGCAGCGCGCGGCGGCGATCCCCGCCTTCGTGCGGGAGGTGCTGCCGCACATCGCCGCCGGCCGCATCCGGCCGCAGATCGACCGGGTCTGCGACTTCGCGCAGCTGAAGGAAGCCAAGGCGACGATGGAGAGCGGCGGCCATGTCGGGAAGATCGTGCTGCGCATGCCGGCCGCGGCCTGAGCCCAAGAACGACAAAAGGAGACAAGACATGGACATCAAGAAGATCGCCCTGGCGCTTGGCCTGTGCGCCGTGGGCAGCGTCGCCTGGTCGCAGCCCGGGGACTACCCGAGCAAGCCGATCCGCCTGGTCATCGGCTTCGCCCCCGGCGGCGCCGCCGACTACGTGGCCCGGGCCATGAGCGTGGCCTTCGGCAAGGCGCTCGGCCAGCCGGTGGTGGTCGATAACAAGCCGGGCAACGGATCGAGCATCGCGGCGGAACTGGTGGCCAAGTCGCCGGCCGACGGCTACACCTTGCTGATCGCCAGCCCGAGCAGCATCTCGGTCAACCCGGCGCTCAATCCCAAGCTGGCCTACACGGCGCGCGACCTCGCGGCCGTGACGAAGATGACCACCTCGCCGCTGGTGCTCGCGGTCAATCCCGCCACCGGCATCCGCTCGGTCACCGACCTGATCGCGGCGGCGAAGAAGGAGCCGGGCAAGCTCAACTACTCGACCTCGGGCAACGGTTCGGCGCCGCACCTGGGGGCCGCGCTGTTCAGCCAGATCACCGGCGCGGAGATGACCCACGTCCCCTACCGCGGCGGCAGCCTGGCGATCCAGTCGGTGATGGCGGGCGACACCCAGCTCACCTTCGGCACCTCGCCCTCGGTGCTGCCGATGGCCAACGCCGGTCGGCTGCTGGCGCTGGCCGTGAGCACCCGCGAGCGCTCACCGCTGGTGCCCGGGCTGCCGGGCATGAAGGAGGCGGGCCTGCCCGACTACAACCTCGAGTTCTGGTATGGCATGTTCGTGCCCGCCGGCACCCCGCCGGCCATCGTGCAGAAGATCTTCAAGGCGACCATCGCCGCGATGGAGGACCCGGCGGTCAAGGCATCGCTGGCGCGCGACGGCACCGAGGTGTCGCTGTCGGCCTCGCCGGAGCAGTTCAACAGCTTCCTGGCCGAGGACGGCAAGTTCTGGGTCAAGCTGGTCAAAACCGCCAACGTCAAGGTGGAGTAATAGTGCCCCCACGCTCCCCACTGCGTGTGGTCGCTGCCCCCCAGGGGGGCCGCAGTCCGCCTTGGGGCGGCCCGGCGGCGGACTCGCATTGGCCGTGCAGGTAGGATTTGCCCATGCCAACTCCTTCCTCCAGCCCCCGCGGCGCCGGCCTGTCGCATGCCATCGTGAGCGAGCTCAAGCAGCTGATCTACAGCGGCGAGTTCAAGCCCGGCGAGCGCCTCAACGAGGCGGCGCTGGCGCTGCGCATGGGCACCAGCCGCGGTCCGATCCGCGAGGCGATCAAGGTGCTGGCCGGACTGGGCCTGGTGACCGCGGTCGCCAACCGCGGCGTGTTCGTGCGGCAACTCTCGCTGCGCGAGATGCTCGAGATCTACGAATTGCGCGCGCTGGTGTTCGGCTACGCGGCCGACCGGGCCTGCGAGCATTTCACCGAAGAGCACAGGAAGCAGATGGAGGCGCTGCTCGACGCCATGGATGCCGCCTGCGACGCGGAGGACGGCACGCTCTACTACGAGCTCAACCTGCAGTTCCATTCGCTGATCCTCGAGATCTCGAACAACCGGCGCGCCCACCAGGCCTACGACGACTACGTGAAGGAACTGCACCTGGTGCGCCGCAAGTACTTCAACGCGCCGGGCAACATGCGGCGCTCGAATGCCGAGCACCGGGCGATCTTCGAAGCCATCGTGGCATCGAACAAGGCCCGCGCCCGCGCCGCCGCGGAGCGCCATGTGCATGCCGGCAGGGCGCGGCTGCTGGCGAATTTCGAAGAGCCGCTGCAGGGCGCCTGAGCCTGCGCAGCGCATCGACCATCCGGAGCCGATCATGAAAACAATCACCCGTCGACTCGTCCTGGCCCAGGCCGGCCTGCTCGCCATCGGGGGCCTGAAACCCGCGGGCGCCGCCGAGGCCTTCCCCTCCAGGCCCCTGAAGATCTACGTCGGCTACAGCGCTGGCGGCGCGGTCGACGCGATCGCGCGCTCGGTCGGCCAGCGGATGGCGGCCATCCTCGGCCAGCCCGTGGTGGTCGAGAACAAGCCGGGCGCCGGCACCAACATCGCGGTGAAGTCGCTGATCGGCAGTCCGCCCGACGGCTACACCCTGCTGCTGGCGGCGAATGCGCTGGCGGTCAACCCGTCGCTGTTCCAGCCGCCGCCCTACGACCTGGAGCGCGACCTGACGCCGGTGGCCCTGGTCGGCCGGGTGCCGGTGGTGTTCGCGGTGCGCGAGGGCTCGGAGTTCAAGACCCTGCAGCAGATGGTGACCGCCGCCAGGGCGAAGCCGGGCGCGGTCACCGTGGCGACGCCGGGCAACGGCTCGACGCCGCACCTGGCCATGGAGCTGTTCCAGCACACGGCCGGCCTGTCGCTGCGCCATGTGCCCTACAAGGGCGGTGCGCCCGCGCTGACCGACCTGCTTGGCGGCCATGTCGACGTGGTGGCGGTCAACGCGCTCGAGGCCCTGCCCCTGGCCAAGGGCGGCAAGCTGCGAGTGCTGGCCGTGATGAGCGCCGAGCATTCCGCGGTGCTGCCGGGCGTGCCGACGGTCGCGGAGTCCGGCTTTCCGGGCTTCGAGGCCAGCGTCTGGTATGGCTTCGTCGCGCCGGCCGGGCTGCCGAAGCCGGTGCTGGCGCAGCTGCACGCCGCGGTGCAGAAGGCGATCGAGTCGCCCGAAGTGCGCGAGCAGCTGGCGGCCGCCGGCGGCCTTCCGCTGCCGGGGCCGACCGCGCAGTTCGACCAGCTGCTCAAGAGCGATGCGGCCCGCTACGGCAAGCTGATCCGCGAAGCCGGCATCAAGCCCGAATGAAGACGGGGCAACAGATGACGACAGGCTTCACCCGCCGCCAGGCCTGCCTCGCCGCGGCCGGCGGCGCGCTGTGGAGCGCGAGCCGCGCGGCCATGGCGCAGCAGGGTTATCCGAGCCGGCCGCCGCACCTCATCGTCCCGTTCACGCCGGGCGGATCTTCCGACGTGCTGGGCCGGGCCATCGGGCAGGAGCTCGGCCGCGCGTTGGGCCAGCCCGTCGTGATCGAGAACGTGCCCGGCGCGGGCGGATCGGTCGGCGCCGAGAAGGTCGCGCGCGCGCCCGCTGACGGCTACACCCTGCTCATGGGGCACATCGGAACGCTGGCCGTCAACCCCTCGCTCTATCCCAAGCTCGGCTATGACCCGCTGCGCAGCTTCGCGCCGGTGGCCTGGGTGGCGCGGGTGCCGAACGTGCTCGTGGTCCATGCCTCGGTGCCGGCCCGCACGCTGGCCGAGCTGATCGCGCTGGCCAAGGCGCGTCCCGGCCAGCTGGCGTACGGCTCCGGCGGCAACGGCAGCGCCGCGCACATGACGATGGAATACCTCAAGCTGCAGACCGGCGCCTCGTTCCTGCACATTCCCTACAAGGGCACGGCGCCGTCGGTCAACGACCTGCTGGCCGGCCAGGTGCAGCTGCTGTTCACGGGTGCGCCGGCGCTGCTGCCGCACATCAAGGCCGGCAAGATGCGTGCGCTGGCGGTGTCGAGCCCGCGCCGCATCGCGCTCCTGCCGGAGGTGCCGACCGTGGCCGAGAGCGGCGTCGCGGGCACCCAGGGCTTCGAGGCCGACCAGTGGTACGGCGTGGTCGCGCCGGCCGGCACGCCGGCGGAGATCGTCGCGATGCTCAACCAGCAGATCAACCGGTCGCTGGGCTCGGCGGAGGTCGGCGCCCGGCTGGCCGCCGAGGGCGCCGAGGCCACGCCCGCCACGCCGCAGGTCTTCGGCCAGCTCATCGCGGGCGAGATCCGGCGCTGGGAGCGCGTGATCAAGGCCACCCACATCACCGTCGACTGACCGGCGCCGCGGGTGCCGGCGCCGAAGCCGGTGTAGAGTCGCCCTCCGATCCGACACAGGGGAACTCATGGCAAGAACAAGCGACTGGGCGGCCAAGGTGCTGACGCTCCTCAAGGGCGGCAACACCGACGCGGCGATCGCGCAGATCAGGGTCGCGCCGAGCGTCAAGGACATCCAGGCGCTCCAGGCGGCGCTGGTCCTGGCCCGGCTGACCGGGCGCTGGCGCGACGTCGACGAGACCATCCGCCAGAGCGTCGACGCCTTGTCGGCGCCGCGCCTGCACCGCTCGCCCTGAGCGTCACGCGCCGCGCCGGGGCTCGGCTACGATGGCGCCTTCCGTACAGAGGTGACGCCCCATGACAGACACGCGCCCGGACCTTGCCAAGATCACGTTCAGCGTGTTGACCATCTTCCTGCTGATCGCCTCTTCCCTCTGGATTTTGCGGCCCTTCCTCGGTGCCACCATCTGGGCCGTGATGGTGGTGGTGGCGAGCTGGCCGGCGCTGCTCTGGTTCGAGGCCCGGCTGTGGGGACGGCGCAGCCTGGCGGTGCTGGTGATGGTGCTGATCCTGCTGCTGCTCTTCGTGCTGCCGCTGACGATGGCCATCTCCACCATCGCGGCCAACGCCGACGAAGTCATCGCCTGGTTCAAGCTCCAGATCAGCAAGGGCCCTCCGCAGCTGCCCGACTGGGTCGGCGGCGTGCCCTTCGTCGGGCCCAAGGTGGTGCTGGCCTGGGACGAGCTGGTGGCTTCGGGCGTGGCGGGCATCGAGGCCAAGGTCACGCCCTATGCCTCGCGCGTCACCGGCTGGCTGTTCTCGCAGGCCGGGGTGGTGGGGGCGCTCACTTTGCAGTTCCTGCTGACCGTGGTGATCGCGGGCCTGATGTATGCCCAGGGCGAATCGGCGGCCAACGAGGTCCGGCGCTTCGGCCGCCGGCTGGGCGGCGCGCGCGGCGAGGATGCGGTGGTGCTGGCCGGCAAGGCGATCCGGGGCGTGGCCCTCGGCGTCGGCGTGACGGCGATCGTCCAGGCCGTGGTGGGCGGCATCGGCCTCGCGATCGCCGGCGTGCCCTTCGCGGCCCTGCTCACTGCCGTGATGTTCATGCTGTGCATCGTGCAGCTCGGGCCGACGCTGGTGCTGGCGCCGGCGACGATCTGGGTCTTCTGGAACGGCTCGACCGGCTGGGGCGTCTTCCTGCTGGTGTGGACCGTGATCGTCGGCACCATGGACAACTTCCTGCGCCCGTGGCTCATCAAGCGCGGCGCCGACCTGCCGCTGTTGCTGATCTTCGCTGGCGTGATCGGCGGCCTGCTCGGCTTCGGGCTGGTCGGGATCTTCGTCGGTCCGGTGCTGCTGGCGGTTTCCTATACGCTGATCAACGCCTGGCTCGACAGCGCCGACCCCTCGGCCGGCGAGGCCGGGCCGGATTCGCACGCGTAGCGGTCAGGGCGCGGTGGTGCCGGCGCTGGTCGCCCCGTGCAGTGCCCGCGCGGCCTGCGCCTCGGCGTCCGGCATGAGCAGCAGCTCCCGGGTCAGCAGCGCGTTGATCTGGATGATGCGCGCGACGCAGCCGGTCCAGCCGGTCTGGTGACTGGCGCCGATGCCGGCGCCGGAATCGCCGTGGAAGTATTCGTAGAACAGCACCAGGTCGCGCCAGTGGGGGTCGTCTCGGAACTTCGGCGCCGGGCCGTGTGCCGGCCGTTGGCCTTCCTGGCCGCGCAGGAAGAGGCGGCACAGGCGCTCGCCCAGTTCCTTCGCCACTTCGAGGAGGGTCATCATCTGCCCCGATCCCGTCGGGCATTCGACCTTGAAGTCGTCGCCGAAGTAGGCGTACAGGCGCAGCAGCGAGGTGTAGAGCAGGAAGTTGATCGGCATCCAGACCGGCCCGCGCCAATTGGAATTGCCGCCGAACATGCCTGAATCGGAATCGCCCGGCACATAGGCCACCCGGTACGACTGGCCGGCGTGCTCGAAGACGTAGGGGTGTTCGAGGTGGACGCGCGACAGCGCGCGGATGCCGTGCGGTCCGAAGAACTCGTCCTCGTCCAGCATGCGCGCGAGGATGCGGCGCAGCTTGTCCTTGCCGACGATCGCCAGCATGCGTCGCCCGGCGACGCCGGGCTCGTTCGGCAGATGCGCGTTCGCCACGAGTTCCGGGTGCCGCGCCATGAACTGTCGCGCACGATCGCGAAACCGCGGCAGCCTGTCGATGGTGTCCTGCTCGAACACGGCCGCCGCGGCCAGCGGCAGCAGTCCGACGATCGAGCGGACCTTCAGGCGCGTGGCGCTGCCGTCCGGCAGGCGCAGCACGTCGTAGAAGAAGCCGTCCTCCTCGTCCCACATCTCGTCCTGGCGCTCGCCGACCCGGTCCATCGCGCCGGCGATGAACATCGTGTGCTGGAAGAACTTCTCGACGAATTCCTCGTACAGCGGCTCGTTCACCGCCAGCTCGACCGCGATCCGCAGCATCTGCTGGCTGAAGAACACCATCCAGGCCGTGCCGTCGGCCTGGTCCAGGTAGCCGCCCGTGGGCAGGGGCGCGGAGCGGTCGAACACGCCGATGTTGTCGAGTCCGAGGAAGCCGCCCTCGAACACGTTGGCGCCGGTGCGGTCCTTCCGGTTGACCCACCAGGTGAAGTTGACCAGCAGCTTGGAGAACGCGTACTTGAGGAACTCGATGTCGCCGTTGTCGCCGCGGCGCTCCTTGTCGATCAGGAACAGCTGCATCGTGGCCCAGGCGTGCACCGGCGGATTGACGTCGCCGAAGTTCCACTCGTAGGCGGGCAGCTGGCCGTTCGGATGCAGGTAGTCGTTGCGCAGCATCAGGTCGAGTTGCTGCTTGGCGAAATCGGGGTCGACCATGCCCAGCGGGATCATGTGGAAGGCCAGGTCCCAGGCGGCGTACCACGGGTACTCCCACTTGTCGGGCATCGAGATGATGTCGTCGTTGAACATGTGGCCCCAGTCGATGTTCCGCACCCGGCGCCGCTCCGACGGTGGCAGCTGGCCGCCGGCGCCGTGCTCGTCGAGCCAGAGATCGAGGTCGTAGTAGAAGTACTGCTTGGTCCACAGCATGCCGGCCAGCGCCTGGCGCAGGACGCGCGCACGGTCGGGGTCATCCCGGACCGCCGGCGGCGTCACCGCGGCGTAGAACGCGTCGGCCTCCTCGAGCCGGCTGGCGAAGACAGCGTCGAAGTCGTCGAACGGCGCGGGCGACGCAGCGGGCTCGCGGGTCGTCAGCCGCAGCCGCACGACCTGCGACTGCCCCGGGGCGACGAGCAGCCGATGGTGCGCCGCCACCTTGGTGCCCTGGCCCGCGGGATTGACCGCGCCCGCATCGCCCTGCACGACGAAGGCGTGGATGCCGTCCTTCACGAACGGGGAGGCGTTGGTGCCGCCGAACAGGCGCGCGTTGTTGGTCTCGTTCTCGGTGAAGAGCAGCGGCACGTCGGCATCGCAGAAGAGGTGGTAGTCGGCCAGCGATTCGAGGAACAGCGGATCGGTGTGGCGTGCCCGCACGGCCGCACCCCCGGTGGCGGCCACGCGCTCGATGACCGGCTTGGAGCCGCCGCCCGGCTGCGACCAGGTGTTGCGGAACCATAGGGTCGGCAGCAGGTGCAGGGGCGCCGCGTCGGCGCCGCGATTGAAGGCGGTGATCCGCACCAGCAGGTCGTCGGGCGCCGCCTTGGCGTATTCGACGAAGACGTCGAAATAGCGGTCGTCGTCGAACACGCCGGTGTCGAGCAGTTCGTATTCGGGCTGGTCCCTGCCGCGGCCGCGGTTGGTGGCGACGAGGTCGTTGTACGGGTAGGCCGCCTGCGGGTACTTGTACAGGTACTTCATGTACGAGTGCGTCGGCGTCGAATCGAGATAGAAGTAGCACTCCTTGACGTCCTCGCCGTGATTGCCCTCGCTGTTGGCCAGGCCGAAGGCGCGCTCCTTCAGGATCGGGTCGCGGCCGTTCCACAACGCCAGGGCGAAACAAAGGACCTGGTGGTCGTCGCTGATGCCGGCCAGCCCGTCTTCGCCCCAGCGGTAGGCGCGCGACCGGGCCTGGTCGTGGGTGAAGTAGTTCCAGGCATCGCCGTTGTCGCTGTAGTCCTCGCGCACCGTCCCCCATTGCCGCTCGCTCAGATACGGCCCCCACTTCTTCCAGGCCGCGAGGCCCGCATGCGTGTCGTCGAGCCGGCGCCGTTCTGCTGTTTCGCTGCTCATGGGAGGCTCTCCTTGAGAAGACAAGATCGGGAGGCACCGATCGCGTTCCCGAGTGTAGGGTCTCTATACAGCCCCTGCCAGGCCGTCGAATGGATGGCACCCATCTTGCATACAAGGCGGGCTCCCGCCCCTTCGAGCCACACGATGACCCACCCGACCCGCTTCCTTTCCCTCGCTTCGATCGGCCTCGCCGCCGCGCTCGTCCTCGCAGCCGCTGGCACCGCCTCGGCGCAGACGGCCCTCGACGACGTGCTCAAGGCCAGGACCATCCGGATCGCCATCCCGACCGACTTCCCGCCCTACGGTTCGGTCGGCACCGACCTTGCGCCGCAAGGCCTGGACATCGACATGGCGCGCCTCATCGCGGCCAAGCTCGGCGTGAAGGCCGAGCTGCTGCCGGTGACGACCGCCAACCGCATTCCGTACCTGCAGACCCGGAAGGCGGACCTGGTGATCTCGACCCTCGGCAAGAATCCCGAGCGCGAGAAGGTCATCGACTTCACGATCGCCTATTCGCCCTTCTTCATCGGCGTGTTCGGGCCGAAGACCATCGCGCTCAAGTCGCCGGCCGATCTCGCGGGCAAGTCGATCGCCGTCACGCGCGGCTCGGTCGACGACGCCGAGCTGACCAAGGTGGCGCCGCCATCGACCGAACTGCGCCGCTTCGAGGACAACAACACGACGATCTCCGCCTTCGTCGCCGGCCAGACCCAACTGGTCGCCACCAGCGCGCAGGTGGCCTCGGCCATGATGAGCAAGAACCCGCAGCTGGGCGCCGAATACAAGTTCGTGCTCAAGGACTCGCCCAACTTCGTCGGTGTCGCCAAGGGCGAGGACAAGCTGCGCGCGCGCGTCGACGAGATCCTGGCGGACGCCAGGAAGAGCGGCGAGCTCGACCGGCTGTCGGTCAAGTGGCTGGGCCGCCCCACCGGCGACCTGCCCCAGTGACGGTCCGGCCGATCGCCTCGGCAATGTCGACATCGGTGTAAACACTGTGTTTGACAACCTGGTTGTGCCCGACCATCGACCCCCGGATCGCGCGCCATGCGGCCGGGCCGATGGCGCGCAAATTGCATAAGGCACGCCATGACAGCCAGCTCGCCGCGCCCGTCCAGCAAGACCACGAAGGTCACCCGCATCGACCGCGACAGCGACAGCACCGTGCAGTCGCTCACCCGCGCCATGCAGCTGTTGGAGCTGCTCGCCGATGACGACGAAGGCTATCGGCTGGTCGATATCGCGGCGCACAGCGGGCTTTCCTCTTCCACCGCGCACCGGCTGCTCACCACGCTCGAGCAGCGGCAGTTCGTCCAGTTCGACCGTGAGACCAACCTCTGGTATGTGGGCGTGCGCTGTTTCTCGGTGGGCTCGGCTTTCGCGCGCCGGCGTCGCATCGCGCACCTCGCGCTGCCCGTGATGCGCCGCCTGCGCGACAGCACGGGCGAGAGCATCAACCTGGGCATCGCCGATCTCGGCGACATCGTCTTCGTGACCCAGGTCGAAAGCCGCGAGACCATGCGCGCCATCGGCAAGCCCGGCTTTCGTGCACCGCTGCATGGCACCGCCATGGGGCAGTCGATCCTGGCGGCGATGGCCGAGGAAGACGTGCTGCAGTACCTGCGCACCTACGGCCTGCCGAAGCTCACCAACAACACGATCGCGCGCGCATCGCGGCTGCACGAGACGCTCGGCGAAGTGCGCCGCGCGGGCCACGCGATCGACGACGAGCAGAACGCGGTCGGGCTGCGCTGCATCGCCGCCGCGATCCGCGACGAGCATGGCCAGCCCTTCGGCGCGATCTCGCTGGTCGGCCCGACGCAGCGCATCCGGAGTTCCGATTTCGCACAGCTCGGCGCCATGGTGCGCGCGGCTGCCGACGAGATCACCGCCGCCTACGGCGGAAGGGCCCGCTAGGCCCCCTCGGCCCCTGGCCTTCCACTGGCGCAAGGCGCCAAGTGATTGATTTCCAAAGGCTTTTGCTGGTCGTCCCGCGCAGCGGAATTGTCCGCAGCGCGCGCCCGTTGCACGCTCCAATGCATGCACTTCAACCGCATCTCCTTGCAAACAAAACCATGAAAACATTGCTTCCACCGCACGGCGTGAGCCGGACGCTGACGCGGGTTTGCGACTGGACCGTGATCGCCTGCGGCTGGTGGCTGATCGCTCTGTCGGTGATGACCTGCGCCGAGATGCTCGGCCGCAAGGTCTTCTCGTTCAGCCTCCAGGGCATCGACGAGATCGGCTCCTACACCTACGGCATCGTCGGCGCCTTCGGCTTCGCCTACACGCTGATCACGCGCAGCCACACGCGGGTCGACTTCCTGCTGTCGCGCTTCTCGGTCGGCACGCGGGCCCTGCTCAACATGCTCGCGATGCTGAGCCTGGCGGCGCTGTCGCTGCTGTGCCTCTGGCGCGGCTACAACGTGGTGCTCGAGAGCATCGAGTTGCGCAGCACCGCAGCGACGCCGCTGGCCACGCCGATGTGGATCCCGCAATCGATCTGGCTCGGCGGCTACCTGATGTTCGCCCTGGTCGCGGCCTGGGCGGCCTTCGATGCGCTGCGCCTGTTCGTGCAGCGGCGCACGGGCGAGCTGAACGAGCGCTTCGGGCCGCAGACGATCGAGGAGGAGATCGAGGCCGAGACCGAGGTGCAGCTCAAGACACCGGCGCAGCCGGTGCCCGCGCACGCCGTCGCAACCGGAGCCGCATCATGATCGGGCCGCTGGAGATCCTGGCCGGCCTGGCGATCATGCTGGGCCTCATGTTCCTCGGCTTCCACGTCGCGACGACGATGCTGGTGGTCGGGCTGCTCGGCGCGCTGGTGCACTTCGGCATGCCGGCCATCAACGCGGTCGGCGAGCAGCTCTGGGCGGCCGGCGAGGACTACCTGCTGCTGTCGATCCCGCTGTACATCCTGCTCGGCGAGATCCTGATGCGGGGTGGCGCCACCGACAAGATGTACCAGTCGCTCGGCCAGTGGCTCAACCGCATGCCGGGCGGGCTGCTGCACACCAACATCGGCGCCTCGGCGCTGTTCTCCGCCGTGTCGGGCTCCTCGGTCGCGACCGCGGCGACGATCTCGACGGTCGCGCTGCCGGCCTTCAAGAACCGCAAGTACGACCAGCGCATGGTGCTCGGCACCATCGCCGCCGGCGCCAGCCTGGGCAACCTGATTCCGCCCGGCGTGGCCTTCATCATCTACGGCTCGATGACCAACACCTCGGCCGCGCGGCTGTACATGGCCGGCATCCTGCCCGGCGCGATCATGACGGTGCTGTTCCTGCTCACCATCCTGGCGATCTGCGTCTGGCGTCCCTCGGTCGCGGGCACCCGCGAGGGCCGCACCCCGCTGGGGGAGAAGCTGCGCCACTCGGTGCACCTGCTCGGCCCGCTGGCGGTGTTCGCGGTCGTGATGGGCGGCATCTACACGGGCTGGGCCACCGTCACCGAAAGCGCCGCGCTGGGCGTGATCGTCTGCCTGCCCATCGCGGCGGGCTATCGCAAGCTCGACATCCCGATGCTGCACGAGTGCTTCCGCTCGACCATGCGTCTCACCGCGATGACGGCGCTGATCCTGGTGGCGGCGCTGTACCTCAACTTCGTGCTCTCGATGCTGGGCGTGCCGCAGGCGCTGGCGACCCTCATCAAGTCGGCCGACGTCTCGCCGATCATGCTGCTGTGGATGCTGGCGGTGCTGTACCTGGTGCTCGGCATCGCGCTCGAGACGATGCCGATGCTGGTCGGCACGCTGCCGGTGGTGTTTCCGATCATCCAGGCCGCGGGCATCGATCCCGTCTTCTTCGGCGTCTTCATGGTGCTGATGTGCGAGATCTCGCTCATCAGCCCGCCCATCGGCATGACGCTCTACGTGATCCAGGGCGTGCGCGGCGAAGGCTCCATCAACGACGTGTTCCAGGGCACCTTGCCCTTCTTCGCCGCCATGATCGTGATGACCGCGATCCTGATCCACAACCCTTCGATCGCCACCTACCTGCCGAACCTGATGTTCGGCAAGTGACGGCATCCCTTTCGAGTCTTTAACTTTTTCTTCCAAGGAGTCAGGCATGAAACTGAAATTCGTTCTCCCGCTGGTCGCGGCATTCCTCGCGCTGGCGCTGCCGGCGCAGGCCGACAATGCCAAGCTGCGCGTCGCCGGCAACCTGGTCGCCACCGGGCTGATCCAGCAGACCAGGGAGCAGCCCTTCTTCGAGAACTTCGCGAAGAACACCGGGCTGCCCATCGACGCCGACTACAAGCCGATGGACGTGCTGGGCATCAAGGATGCCGACGGCCTGCGGGTGCTGAAGTCGGGCCTGTTCGATGTCGTCACCCTGCGCCTGGCCCAGGTGTCTCGCGACGAGCCTTTTTTCCTCGGGCCCGACATCGTCGGACTGTCGACCGACTTCGAGGTCGCGCGCAAGGTCGTCGACGCCTACCGCGACGCTTTCGACAAGCGGCTCCAGGAGCGCCACGGCGGCAAGCTGCTGGGCATCTATCCCTTCGGCCCGCAGGTGGTGTTCTGCAAGGTGCCGATCAGCGGCCTGGCCGACCTGAAGGGGCGCAAGGTGCGGGTGTACGACCAGTCGCTCGCCAAGTTCATCGAGAAGCTCGGCGGCATCCCGGTCACGATTCCCTTCGGCGAAACGCAGCAGGCCCTGGAGCGCGGCGTGACCGACTGCGCCATCACCGGACCCAGCTCCGCCAACTCCGCGGGCTGGCCCGAGGTGACGACGCATTTCATGCCGATCGGCTTCCAGATCGCGCTCAATGCCTATGCGATCAACCTGTCCAGGTGGAACGCGATGACGCCCGACCAGCAGGCCAAGCTGACGGCTGCCTTCAAAGGCTTCGAGAACGATGTCTGGGCCTACTCCAAGGAGCTCTTCGATGACGCCTCGCGATGCAACGTCGGCAAGGAGCCTTGCAAGACGGTCAAGAAGTTCACCATGAAGGACGTGCCCGTGAAGGCGGCCGACCAGCAGCTGGTTCGCGACGCACTCACCACCGTGTCGTTCCCGACGTGGAGCGAACTGTGCGACAAGTCCTACGACAAGTGTTCGGCGATCTGGAAGCAGGTCGTGGGCCCGGTGGTCGGCTTCAAGTAGCCCGGCATGCAATCGCTCTGGCAACTCACCGCGACCGAGCTCGCCGCGGGCTACCGCATCGCCGCATTCACGCCGGGCGACGCGCTCCGGGCGTGCCTGGCGCGCAGCGATGCGGTCAACCCCCGGCTGAATGCGCTGGTGGCCCTGGATGTCGAGGGAGCGCTGCATGCCGCCGAGCAGAGCACGGTCCGCTGGCGCGAAGGGCGTTCGCTGGGTGCGCTCGACGGCGTGCCCGTCACGATCAAGGACAACCTGCAGGTGCGCGGCCTGCCGACCCATTGGGGCAGCCGGGCGCTGGCCGGCTTCGTGGCGGAGCGCGACGAGATCCCGGTGGCACGCTTGCGCGACGCTGGCGCAGTGATCTTCGGCAAGACCAACGTGCCCGAGTTCACGATGCAGGGCTACACCGACAACCCGGTGTTCGGCCCGACTGGCAATCCGTGGAACCCGTCGCTGACGCCGGGCGGCTCGTCCGGCGGCGCGGTGGCACTGGTGGCCGCCGGGGGGTGCCCGATCGCGCTGGCCACCGATGGCGGCGGGTCGATCCGCAGGCCCGCTTCGCACACCAACCTGGTGGGCTTCAAGCCTTCGCGCGGACGCGTGCCGCGCGGCGGCGGCCTGCCGCCGATCTTTCTGGACTTCGAGGTGGCGGGGCCGATCGCGCGCAGCGTCGCCGACGTGGCCGCGGTGATGCAGGTGATCGGCCGCGGCCCGGTGGAGGCGCCAGGTCCCGCGCGCGCGCGCATCCTCTTCATCCCGCGCTTCGGCGATCACCCGGTCGATCCGCAGATCGCGGCATTGACCGAAGCGGCCGCGCGCCGGTTCGCCGATCGAGGGCATGAGGTCGCGACGGCGCAGGACTTCGACATGGCCGAGGCGGTCAACGCGCGCTGGCCGCTGCTCGCGCAGGTGGGCCTGGCCTGGCTGGTCGGGCAGCCGCAGGAACTGTCGGGGCGGCCCTTCGATCCGGCTCTGTTCGGGCCAGCGATGCAGGCGAACGCCGAGGCGGGCCGCAAGGCCAGCGCAGCGGACCTGTTCGACCTGCTGTTCGAGGCCGAACGGCTGCGCACCGGCCTGGCGGGCCTGTTCGAGCGGTACGACTTCCTGTTGACGCCGGCGGCGGCCGCGCTGCCGTGGCCGGCCGGCGAAACGCACCCGACGCTCATCGACGGGCGCGATGTCGGACCGCGAGGCCATGCGGTGTTCGCGGGCTTCGCGAATGCCGTGGGCCTGCCGGCCATCGCGCTGCCCTGCGGCTTCGCGGCCGGTATGCCGGTCGGCATGCAGCTGGTCGCCCGCGAAGGCGGGGACGACGCGCTGCTGGCACTCGCCCGCTCGATCGAGCAAGCCCATCCATGGCAGCGCTTCCCCGACCTATGACGCCTTGCGCGCCCGCGGCGGCGCAGGTCACGCCGGAGGCGGCCGCGCAGGCCTTGGGTCGTGCGCGGCGCGACGGGCGGCGTGTGCCGTCGACGCTGCTGCAGGCGCGCGGCCGCGACGAGGCCTACGCGATCCAGGACGCGACCCTGGCTGCGATCGGCCCGATCGGCGGATGGAAGGTCGGCGCGACCGGCCCCGGCCAGGAGCCGGTCTGCGCGCCGCTGCCGGCCGCGGGGCTGGCGCCCGGCGGATCGACGCTCGACGGCGGCGCATGGCACTTGCGCGGAGCCGAAGTCGAGGTCGCATTCCGGCTCGGGTCCGACCTGCCGCCGCGCGCCTGGCCGTACACGCGCGCCGAGGTGGCGCTGGCGGTCGAGTCCGTGCTGCCGGTGATCGAGGTGGCCGAGACCCGTCTGACCGACTGGCTCGATGCCGAGCCCGCGGCGCTCCTGGCTGACCTGCTCAGCCATGGCGGGCTGGCGGTGGGCGAGCCCGCGGCCTTCGACATCGCCTGGTTCGACCTGGAGCGGATCGAGGCCGTGATGCGTTTCGACGACCAGGTCGTCGCGCACACCATCGGCGAGCATGCGCACCCCGATGTCGGCGCGCTGCTGGCCTGGCTTGCCAACCACTGCATGGCGCGAGGCGCGGGCCTCCAGGCCGGCCAGATCGTCACCACCGGCTCGTGCACCGGCATGCTGTTCGCCTCGCAAGGGACGGCGGTGCGCGCGGAAGTGTCGGGCCTCGCGCCGCTGAGCATCTTCTTCTGAGCTTTTCGAAGCCGTCACAGGAAATCCATATGTCCCCATCGAAGATCGAGGTCGTCGTCCAGGCACTGACCCTTGCCCGCCGCGACGACACCCTGGCACTCGCCGCGTCGCTGGCCGACGCGCTGGGCGACGCTGGCGATGCCTATGCGGTGCAGCAACGGGTGGCCGAAGAACTCGGCTGGTTCGCGACCTCGCCGCCGCGCCACTGGAAGGCCGGCGGCGCGTCTCGCGAAGCGGAACTGACCTGCGCGCCACTGCCGCCCGAAGGCGTGTGGCCGAGTCCGGCCCGGGCCGGCGAGCGGCCGTTCCATCTTCGCGGGATCGAGGCCGAAATCGCCCTGCGGCTCGGGCGCGAGGTCGACCAGGCGCTGGCATCGACGCTGGATGCGCGAAGCGCGCCGGCCCTGGTCGACGCGATGGCCGTCTCGATAGAAATCGTCGATTCGCGTTGGCGGGAGGCCCTCGATGCGCCGGCGCTTTTCAAGCTGGCCGACCTGCAGTCGCACGGTGCGCTGGTGCTCGGCGACTGGGTCCCGTTCGTCGCGCGCGACTGGGCTGCCCAGCCTTGCACGGTCCGCATCGGCTCGCAAGCGACGGTCGAGCGCCGCGGCACCCACTCGCTTGGCGACCCCGCATACCTGCTGCCCGCGTGGCTGCGTCATGCCACCCGCAACGGTGATCGCGTGGCGGCCGGCACGGTGGTCACCACCGGCACCTGGGTCGGCATCCTGAACGCGGCCGAGGGCGACCTCGTCAGCGCTGAATTCCCGGGCATCGGCCGTGCGTCGGTGCAGTTGTAGACCCCTGAAGAAGTCAAAGGACAGAGACACCCATGATCGCTCTAGACAACCATGCCAGCGGCCGGCATTTCCTGCAGATCCCCGGGCCCAGCCCGGTGCCCGATCGCATCCTGCGCGCCATCAGCCTGCCGACCATCGACCATCGGGGGCCCGAGTTCGCGACCCTCGGCAAGAAGGTGATCGGCGGGCTGCAGCAGGTCTTCCAGACCGGGCACCCGGTGGTGATCTATCCGGCGTCGGGCACCGGCGCCTGGGAGGCCGCACTGGTCAACGTGGCCAGTCCCGGCGACAGCCTGCTGATGTTCGAGACCGGCCATTTCGCGAGCTTGTGGCGCAAGATGGCCCAGAGGCTGGGCCTGGAGCCCGAGTTTCTCGCCCTGCCGGGCATCGACGAGACCGGGCTGCCGCGCAGCTGGCGCCATGGCGTGCAGGCCGACCTGATCGAGGAGCGCCTGCGCCAGGACAGCGGGCATCGCATCAAGGCCGTGTGCGTGGTGCACAACGAGACTTCCACGGGCGTCACTTCCGACATCGCGTCGGTTCGCCGAGCGATCGACGCGGCGGGCCATCCGGCCCTGCTGATGGTCGACACCATCTCCGGCCTCGCGAGTGCCGACTACCGCCATGACGCCTGGGGCGTCGATGTCACCGTCAGCGGCTCGCAGAAGGGGCTGATGCTGCCGCCGGGCATCAGCTTCAACGCGTTGTCGCCCAAGGCCATCGAGGCCGCCAGGACCGCGCGGCTGCCCAAGGCCTTTTGGGCCTGGGACGAGATCGTCGAGATGAACAAGGGCGGCTACTGGCCCTGTACACCGAGCACGAATCTTCTCTACGGACTCAGCGAGGCGCTCGACATGCTGCTCGCGCAGGGCCTGCCCGCGGTGTTTGCGCGCCACCGGCGCTGGGGCGAGGGCGTTCGCACCGCCGTGCGCGCCTGGGGCCTGCCCACGCAATGCGCGGACGAGCGCGTGCATTCACCGGTGCTGACCGGCGTCATCACGCCGCAGGGCGTCGACGCCGATGCGCTGCGCAAGCTCATCCACGAGCGCTTCGATCTGTCGCTCGGCGCCGGGCTGGGCAAGCTCAAGGGCCGCATGTTCCGCATCGGCCACCTGGGCGACTGCAACGACCTGACACTGATGGCGGCGCTGACCGGCGTCGAGATGGGGCTCAAGCTGGCGGGCGTTCCGCTGGCCGGCAGCGGCGTGCTGGCCGCCATGGCTTTCTTTGCTGAAACACCCCTCGCCGATGTCGCAAGTCGGCCGATCGAGTAGGTGTTTTCACTAGAGTCGACATTCATTGTCAACAACGATGTTGACATCATTTCCGGCCGATTCTAAAGTCCGCCCCACAGCCTCGGTGGTGCATGGGCCAGACCCGCCCCGACTCGCGGCTGCAAGCTCGCCAGCGTGCCGGGTGCTCCCCTGCAGGCTGGCATCCGTGCCACGCAAGGAGACAGAACCGATGCCACCCACCATGACGGCCGGCGCCACGGCGACCGCCGCAGCACCCGACACCGCCCTCCAGCCCTCCAAGGTCCGCTGGAAGATCTTCCTGATGATGTTGTTCCTCATCTCGATCAACTACATCGACCGGGCTTCGCTGTCCGTGGCGATGCCGCTGATCGCGAAGGAGTTCGACATCGGGCCGGCCGTGCAGGGCCTGCTGCTCAGCTCCTTCTTCTGGACCTATGCGCTCATGCAGATTCCGGGCGGCATGCTGGCCGACCGCTTCGGCCCGCGCGTCGTCATCGCCGGCGCAACGCTCGGCTGGGGCTTCTTCCAGGCCATCGCCGCTTTCTGCACCGGCTGGGTTCCGTTGCTGCTGACGCGCCTGGGCCTGGGCGCGGCGGAAGCCCCGATCTACCCGGCGGGCGGCAAGCTCAACGGCATCTGGATGACGCAGAACGAGCGCGGCCGCGGCGCGACCCTGCTCGACGGCGGCGCGCCGCTCGGTGCCGCGCTCGGCGCGATCCTGATCTCGGGCCTGATCGCGGTGCTCGGCTCGTGGCGGCTGGCCTTCGTGATCGCCGGTGTCGGCACCGTCGTCGCCGGCCTGTTCGCCTGGAGCTACATCCGCAACCACCCGCGCGAACATCCCGGCGTCAACGAGGCCGAGGCGAAGTACATCGAGGCCAGCCACGCCCAGGACGCCGCCAGCGAGCCGCCAGGCGCCAGCGGCCGCCTGCTCGACTTCCTGCGCTTCCGTTCGGTCTGGGGCATGTTCTTCGGCTGGATGTGCTTCAACGCGCTCTTCTACGGCCTGCTCACCTGGATGCCGAACTACCTCTCCAAGGTCCACGGCTTCGACATCAAGCAGATGGGCGGGGCGGTGTTCATCATGTTCTTCTCGGGCTTCGTCGGCGAAATGTTCGGCGGCTGGCTGGCGGACAAATGGAAGGCCGCCGGCGCCTCGAACGCGAAGGTCCTGCGCACGCTGTTCGGCATCTCCTCGGTCATCGCGACCCTCGCGATCTACATGGTCTCGCAGATCACGGACCCGGTGGTGGTCGTCATCCTGCTGTCGGTCACGCTGTTCTTCCTGCGCTGGTGCGGTCTGTTCTGGTGCGTGCCGTCGATCCTCGGCCGCCGGGCGCATGTCGGCTTCCTCGGCGGCACGATGAACCTGGGCGGCAACGTCGCGGGCATCGGCGTGCCGATCGTGGTCGGCCTGATCGTGCAGGCGACCGGGTCCTACTTCCTGGCGCTGATGCTCTTCGCCGCGGCCGGCGCAGGCCTCTTCGTCTGCTCCACGCTGCTGATCGACTACAGCAAGAAGCTGCCCGTCTAGTTCACTTTTCGAGATCCGCGAGATGTCCCTGCAAAAACGCATCGGCGTGTTGACGCCGTCCTCCAACACGGCGCTCGAGCCGCTGACCAGCGCGATGGTCGCCGGCGTGCCGGGCGTCTCGGCCCACTTCTCGCGATTCCGCGTGACCGAGATCTCGATGGGCGACAAGTCGCAGAACCAGTTCGACGAGCGCACGATCCTCGACGCCGCGCAGCTGCTGGCCGATGCCAAGGTCGACGTGATCTGCTGGAGCGGCACCTCCGCCAGCTGGCTCGGCTTCGACCGCGACCGTGCGCTGTGCGCCCGCATCACCGAGCTGACCGGCATCCCGGCGACCACGTCGGTGCTGGCGCTCAACGAGCTGCTCGCGGCCCAGGGCGCACGCACGCTCGGCCTGGTGTCGCCCTACGTCGAGGACGTGCAGCGGCGCATCGTCGCCAACTACGCGGCGCTCGACATCGAATGCGTCGCCGAACGCCACCTGGACCTGACGGTGAACTTCTCGTTCGCCGAGGTCGCGCCCGATACCTTGCGCACGATGATCCGCGAGGTCGCGCAGCACAAGCCCGACGCCATCACGGTGATGTGCACCAACCTCCACGGCGCCCCCCTGGCCGCCGAGATGGAGCGCGAGCTCGGCATCCCGATCTACGACTCGGTGGCGACCGTGGTCTGGAAGGCACTGAAGCTCGCCGGCGCCGATCCGCGCGCGGTCAAGGGCTGGGGAGGGCTGTTCGCATGAGCGCAAGCCAATTCGACCTGGTCGTGCGCAACGCGCGCGTGGCCACCGCCAGCGACACCTTCGATGCCGATATCGGCATCGTGGGCGGCCGTATCGTGCAACTGGGACTGGGCCTGCCGCCGGGGCGCCGCGAGATCGACGCCGCCGGGGCCTTCGTCACGCCCGGCGGCGTCGATGCCCACTGCCATCTGGACCAGCCCATGGAAGCGCCCGTGCGCATGGCGGACGACTTCGACACCGGCACGCGCGCGGCCGCCTGCGGCGGCACGACCACGGTGATTCCCTTCGCGGCGCAGCAAAAAGGCCAGTCGCTGCGCGCCGCGGTGCGCGACTACCACGAGCGGGCCGAAGGCCGCGCGCACGTCGACCATGCCTTCCACCTGATCGTCAGCGACCCCACCGAGGAAGTGCTGAAGAACGAGCTGCCGCAGCTGATCGCCGAGGGCTACACCTCGTTCAAGATCTACATGACCTACGACGACCTCAAGCTGAACGACGGCCAGATCCTGGACGTGCTGGACGTCGCGCGCAGCCACGACGCGATGGCGATGATCCACGCCGAGAACGCCGACTGCATCGAGTGGTTGACCCGGCGGCTGGAGGCCAGCGGCCGCACCGCGCCGCGCTTTCATGCGCATTCGCGGCCGATGCTGGTCGAGCGCGAGGCGACCCATCGCGCGATCGCGCTGTCGGAACTCGTCGACGTGCCGATCATGATCGTCCACGTCTCGGGCAAAGAGGCCGTCGAGCAGATCCGCTGGGCGCGCTCGCACGGCCTGCACGTGTTCGCCGAGACCTGCCCGCAGTACCTCTTCCTCACGGCCGAGGACCTCGGCATCGACGACAGCTACGGTGGCGCACGCTGCGTCTGCAGCCCGCCGCCGCGCAACAAGGACAACCAGCAGGTCATCTGGAACGGCCTGGCCGACGGCTTGTTCACGATCTTCTCGTCCGACCATGCGCCGTTCCGCTACGACGCGCCCGAAGGCAAGAAGCCGGGCGGCAAGGAGGTCGAGTTCCGCCACATCCCCAACGGCATTCCGGGCATCGAGACGCGCCTGCCGCTGCTGTTCTCGCACGGCGTGCTCGATGGGCGGATCACGATCAACCGGTTCGTCGAACTCACGTCGACGAATCCCGCCAAGGCCTACGGCCTGCATCCGCGCAAGGGCACCATCGCGATCGGCGCCGATGCCGACCTGGTGGTCTGGGGCGCGACACCCCGGCAGGTCCGCAACGCCGACCTGCACCATGCCGTGGACTACACGCCCTACGAAGGCATCGACGTGAAGGCCTGGCCCGCCCTCACGCTGGCGCGCGGCGAGGTCGTGTGGGACGGACAGACATTCCATCCGCGCGCCGGCCGCGGAGAGTTCCTGCGCCGCGGCCGGCCCACGCTGCTGCCGCAGTCGCCACAGCGAGGCACGCCATGAAGATCCTGCTGATCAACCCCAACACCTCCCAGAGCGTCTCCGACCTGATCGAGGCCGAGGCCCGCCGCGCCGCCGCGCCGGGCACGCAGGTGAGCGTGCTCACGGCGCCCTTCGGCGTCGCCTACATCGAGACCCGCTTCGAGTCGCTGATCGGCGCCTACGCGGCCGCCACGCTCGCGGCCGAACACTGCGACCGGCACGATGCGATCGTGGTCGCGGCCTTCGGCGACCCGGGCATCGACGGCCTGCGCGAAGTGCTGGACATCCCCGTGGTCGGCCTCACCGAGGCGGCGCTGATGAGCGCCTGCCTGCTCGGCAAGCGCTTCTCGATCGTGGCGATCTCGCACCGCATCACCGCCTGGTACCGCGAATGCGTCGCCGCCAACGGCCTGAGCGGCCGGTTGGCCAGCATCCGGAACCTGGACGACCCGCTGAAGGACATCGGCCGCGTGCAGGAAGACCACACCGCGCGCCTGGAGGCCCTGTGCCTGTCGGCCGTGCAGGACGACGGCGCCGACGTGATCATCATTGCCGGCGCCCCGCTGGCGGGCCTGGCGCGATCCATCCGGGAGCGCATTCCCGTGCCCGTGGTCGATGGCGTGTCGAGCGCCGTGTGCCATGCGCAGACCCTGGTTTCGCTGGGCACGCTGCCGGCGCGGCAGGGCAGCTTCGCGCCGCCGCCGATCAAGCCGAACCACGGCCTTCCGGAGGGCATCGCGCGCTTGCTCGCCCGCGACCGCACGCAGCGATGAGGCCTCGCCGATGCGGCGGTGGCACGGGGTCCGTGCGTCGTCGCTAAGATCGAACGCCATGCCAAAGAAACAGAGTTCACCCAAGGAAGCCAGCGGCGCCGCCCGCGAGCAGAGCGTCGACGCCATTGCCGAGAAGATCTCCACGGCGATCCTCGAGCACCGGCTCGCGCCGGGCACCAAGCTCGGCGAAGACCGGCTGGCCAACATCTTCGGCACCAGCCGCGCCAAGGTGCGCGAGGTGCTGGCCCGCCTGGCGCACGAACAGATCGTCGAGCTGGTGCCGCAGCGCGGCGCGCATGTCGCCAAGCCCACCATCGAGCAGGCGCGCGATGTCTTCGAGGCGCGCCGCCTGATCGAGCCCGGCGTGCTGCGCCGGCTGGTCGGCACCATCGACGACTTCAAGATGCAGCGCCTGCGCCGGCACCTCGAGCTGGAAGCCGACGCGCGCCAGCGCAACGACGCGCGCGCGGTGGTTCGGTTGTCGGGCGAGTTCCATTTGCTGCTGGCCGAGCTCGCCGGCAATTCGGCGCTGGCACGCACGATGCGCGAGCTGTCGACGCTGACCTGCCTGATCATCTCGCTGTACGACGCGCCCACCGCGACCAGCTGCCGCGCCGACGAGCACGAGGAGATCGTGGAAGCGATCAAGCGCAACGATGCGAAGCGGGCCGAGACACTGATGCTCCATCACCTGGATCACATCCAGGAAAGCCTCAAGCTCGATGCGGGAAGCGACGAGGCCGACCTCGAGAGCATCCTCGGCGCGTAGTCCGCCTTCAGAACCTGTAGGACGCGAAGACGCCGTAGGTGGTTTGCGTCCTGTCTTCGGTGATCGGGCTGCGTTCGGCGTCGCCTTGCAGCCAGGCGACGGCGACGCTGGCGCCAAGGCCCCACTGGGCGGTCAATTGGTACTGGGCACCGACGGAAAAGCGCACCGTATTGAGGCCGCCTCCCGCCTGGTACGGCGCAACGCCGGCAATCAGGCTTTGCGGGACGCTGATGCCGTAGAAGGTCTGGGTGTACTTGCCATTGGCCCAGGTGACACCGGGCCCGGCCGTCAGGACCAGCCTGTCGTTGACCAGATACCGCCCCTCGAGGTCGACGGCGATCCGGGTGCCTTGGTCGTTGCCCCCGATGTCGGAAAGCAGGAAGCCCCGGACCGTCAGCCAGTCGTAGGTGTAGGAGGCGAACACGCTGCCGAGTGCGGTCTCGGGGATGTCGCCCCAGCCGCGGAGGATCGGCGCGTCGGACTCCTTGCGCGGCTTGGTCAGTTCGCCGCCCAAGGCGAACCCGAAGCGCCAGGCGTCATCCTGGATGATGTTGAAGCCGACACCGAATGGAAAGCCGGCCCCCGGCGTGCCGCCGATGAAGTAGCGTCCGTAGTTGGCGGTGACCAGCGGCACAGCCACCGTCTGCGTGTCGCCGCTGCCGGGATACCTGGGGCGGTTGAAGACGCCGAGCCCGGCCGAAAACCGCCAGCTGTCATCGGCCGCCTGGTCCAGCCGGGCCTGGGCCTTCGCGTCGTGGGTCGTGAGCAAGGCGGCGAGCGTTGCACCGACAAGAATGAAGTGAGCGCCGATTTTGTGGCTGAGGAACATTGAGCGTTTCTGGAGCATGACGAAGAAGTGTGGAGCTGGCTTGGCAAAGCGTAGGGGGCATTCCGGTTTTTGTCACGCTGCGCGAAGCACGAATCCTGAACCCGGGGATGCGTTGCGCCGCCCCTTGCGGAGCCTGGATCAAGTGACGAAGATGCGTCGAATCCCCCCGCCGGCACGGGGCTCGAGGAGACCATCCCATGGGCATCGATGCAGCAGAAAAGCAACGGCTCGATGACGCGCAGGCGAACCGGGGCATCGGCGCGAGTCACCAGACCGGCTGGACCGGCTGCCTCGGATTCGAGACCCAACGGTGACCGCCATGCCCGATCCACGCTATCCGGTGCTCTACCAGATCAACACGCGGGTCTGGCTGACCGCGTTGTCGTCCTCGCTCGGGCGTCGGGCCACGTTGGACGACATCGTCGACGCCGAACTGGATCGTCTGGTGGACACGGGGTTCGACTGGATCTGGCTGCTGAGCGTCTGGCAGACCGGGGAGGCCGCGCAACGCATCTCGCGCAGCCATCCGGCGTGGCGCCGCGAGTTCGAGCACACGCTGCCCGACCTGCGCGAAGCGGACATCGCGGGCTCGGGCTTCGCGATCACCGGCTACCGCGTGCACGACGGCCTGGGCGGCGACGCGGCACTGGCGCGGCTGCGCGCGCGCATGCGCGAACGAGGGTTGCGCCTGATGCTCGACTTCGTGCCGAACCACATGGCGCCCGACCATCCGTGGACGGACGCGCACCCTGACTATTTCGTCCACGGCACGGAAGCCGACCTGGCGCGTTCGCCCCAGAACTTCGCCCGGGTGGAGACGAAAAATGGACCGCTGCTGCTCGCCTACGGCCGGGATCCCTACTTCGACGGCTGGCCCGACACGCTGCAGCTCGACTACGGCAACCCGGCGCTGCAGGCGGCCATGATCGGCGAGCTGGAACGCATCGCCGGCCAGTGCGACGGCCTGCGCTGCGACATGGCCATGCTCGTGCTGCCCGAGGTGTTCGAGCGCACCTGGGGCATCGGGGCCGAACCCTTCTGGCCGAAGGCGACCGACGCGGTGCGGCGCACGCATCCGGCGTTCCTGTTCATGGCCGAGGTCTACTGGGACATGGAATGGACCCTGCAGCAGCAAGGCTTCGACTACACCTACGACAAGCGCCTGTACGACCGCCTGCGCGACCAGCACGCCCGCCCCGTGCGCGAGCATTTCCGGGCGGACATGGCCTATCAGGACAGGCTGGCCCGCTTTCTGGAAAACCATGACGAGCCGCGCGCGGCATCGACCTTCGCGCCGGATGTCCATGCCGCCGCCGCGGTGCTGACTTTTCTCTCACCCGGCCTGCGCTTCTTCCACCAGGGGCAGCTCGACGGGCGGCGAATCCGGATCTCGCCGCATCTGGTCCGCGCGCCGGATGAAGCCGCGGATGCCGCGCTCCAGCAGTTCTACGAGCGGCTGCTCGCCGTGCTGCGCCTGCCGATCGTGCGCGAGGGCAACTGGTCCCTGCTGGACTGCGTTCCGGCATGGGCCGGCAACCCGACGGCGGACAACTTCATCGCCTTCCGTTGGGCAGACGCCGCACAGCAACCGGTGCTCGTGGCCGTGAACTGTTCGCCGCAGCAATCCCAGTGCTTCGTGCACTTGCCCTTCCCGCAGATGGCGGGCCGCCGCTTGCGGCTGCGGGATCTGCTTGGCCCGGCCGTCTACGACCGGGCGGGTGACGATTTGCTGGCCCGTGGCCTGTTCCTGGACATGCCGCCGTGGGGCCACCACGTGTTCGACCTGCAATGGGTGGCCTGATCGCGACTCAGGCGCCGGCCGTGTGCTCCATCGCTTCGAAATCCCGCGTTTCCAGCAGCACGGGGTGATGCGGCGCCGCGTGATGGCGCTCCAGGGCGCAGGCGTCGATGACCGCGGCGTTCGCCTTGTAGGCCTCCACCAGGGTGTCGCCGCCGCCGCTGGCGCCGAACAGGTCGCGCAGAGGGTCTTCCGCGATCTCGGCGATGACTCGCTCGCCGGCAAGGCCTTCGGGGTAGATCGCGAACCGCACCGTCGCCGTGTCGAAACAGTAGATGGCTTCGTTCATTTCATTGCCTCCACAATCAGCGCGGGCATGCCAGGCGGACGCACTGCCATGCCCCCGCACGCCTTTCGATGATCCGCGCCGGCGCGTCGAACGTCCAATGAAAGAGTTTCTCCTCTTCGTGAGTGCGGGCAATCTTCGCTTCAATTAATTCACTGATCGAACAAATTTGGCAACCTCGGGCGAGCCCTTCAAGCAGAGGACGGCTTCGCGACGTACTGCGACTGAAGGGCTTGCTGGTGAGGATTGAGAATCGCGTGCAGGACGTACGCTGCGCCACCGACGGCAGTCGCCAGGTCGGAGTACCGCGCTGCCTTCACCACTGGCGGCGTCAGGCCGGCCCTCTGCGCGTACTGGGCAAGTACTTGGGTTGCCGCATCGAGGAGGGTGTCGCCGCCGAGGGTCACAGTCTCTCCGCCCAGCACGATCACCTGCGGGTTGAAGGTCGTCCAGGCATTCTGGAGCAGCACGCCAAGCACCGCGCCGGCCCGCGCGAAGGCGCTCCGGGTCGCCGGATCGCGAGCGCTCATGCGCGCTCGCAGCGCCCGCCGGTCGATGACGTCGTCCTGGAAGCAGCCTGCCGCGGCTGCGATGGCCTTGAGCCCGATGTAGGCCTCGGCGCAACCGAGGCGCCCGCACGAGCAGGGCTGTCCGTCGATCACGAGGGTCGTATGGCCGATTTCACCTGCTGAGCCGCTGGCGCCGGTGAACAGCGCGTGGTTGAGGATGATCCCTGCGCCGACGCCGACGCCGCAGCTGACGTAGACCAGGGGATCGTCGACCGGTCGCTCGCAGAACTCGGTCTCGCCGACCGCGGCCAGGTCGGCTTCGTTGTGATAGTAGACGGGGACGTCCGCCAGACCCGCCTGTGCGAGTTCGGCGCCGAATCGCCGGCCGATCTCGACGTGGCGCCAGCCGATGTTCGGCGCAAATTCCAGCATGCCCGAACGCTTGTCGACCGGGCCATGCAGTCCGACGCCGATGCCCAGGAGGCGCGAGCCGCCGCGTGTCATCTTCGCGGAGAGCGCGGTGGCCATCTCGACGAGCTGGTGGCACGCTTCATCCGGATCCTTCGAGCGCAGGGCGGCCTGGCTCGACTCCAGGATCTC
Source organism: Variovorax sp. J31P207 (assembly GCF_030316965.1). Lineage (NCBI taxonomy): Bacteria > Pseudomonadati > Pseudomonadota > Betaproteobacteria > Burkholderiales > Comamonadaceae > Variovorax > Variovorax sp. J31P207. The sequence continues at coordinate 215,346 of NZ_JASZYN010000002.1, read as the reverse complement.
TCCGTCGATCGAGGTCGCCACGACCTGGACGACATCGGGTCCGAGATCGACGCCGAGCAGGACCATGTTCTTGCCGACCAGCCGGAGCGGCGTGGGCCGGCGTCCGACCGTACCGGTCACGAACGCATCCGACTCGACCAGCCACCCTTCATCGATGAGTTCCTTGATGAGCAGGCTGACCGTCGATCGCGTCAGGCCGCTGCGCTCGGACAGGCCGGCGCGCGAGATGCCGGCGTGTTCGCGCAGGAGGCGAAGCATGGCGATGCGATTGATGTTCTTGACGAGAGCCTGATCTCCCGTGACTGGCGCTGGCGTGTGCATTGGCTCTTTCGGCGCGTTCGATCGTTTTATGGCTGCTGGTCGAACTAATGGTCTCACGTTTCGATTTTTCAGATGTGTCATGGCGATCTTCGAAGCCGTCGGGGGGACGAAACACGTGGAAAGCGTAGCGTCAAGTTCGAAATTTAGCACCATCAGAGTATTCCCTAGTGACCGCATCAGCGCTCGGTGGCACATTTGTTTGGCCATCAAACAAATTGGAGACAGTATGAGAAGCATCAAGTTGGTTTCTTCTGCGGCGCTCGCCGCGGGGATGTGGCTGTCCGCGGCCGGTGTCCTCGCTGCCGACGCGACCGTCCGTCTGATGCACGTGGATCAGAACCCCGAGACCGGCGCCTTCTACAACGACGTTGCCCGCCGGTTCGAATCGACGCACCCTGGCGTCAAGGTCGAGATCCAGTACCTCGAGAACGAGTCGTACAAGAAGAAGCTGACAACGCTGCTGCAATCGCCCGATCGGCCGAACATCCTGTACAGCTGGGGTGGCGGAACCATGCGCGACCAGATCAAGGCCGGCGTCCTCGAGGACATCTCGGCGCCCATGGACGCGAAGTGGCGCGAGAGCTTCATGCCGGCTGCGCTGCAGGCCTTTACCGTCAACGGCAAGGTCTACGGTGTGCCGCTGCAGCTGGGCCAGGTCGGGTTCTTCTACAACAAGGAATTGTTTGCAAAGGCCGGCGTCGACGCAGGGTCGATCAAGACCTGGGACGACCTGCTCGGCGCAGTGAAGAAGATCAAGGACTCGGGAACCACGCCGATCATCGTCGGCGGCGGGGACAAGTGGCCGCTGCACTTCTACTGGTCGCATCTGGCCTTGCGCCTCGGTGGCAAGGCGGCCTTCGACGCTGCCATGCAAGGCGAGGGCAAGGGCTTCGCGAGCGACACCTTCGTCCAGGCGGGCACCTTGTTCCAGCAGCTCACCGACCTGAAGCCGTTCCAGCCGGGCTACCTCGGCGCCACCTTTCCCCAGTCGTCGGGCCAGTTCGGCGACGGCAAGGGCGCCATGGTCCTCCAGCTGAACTCGATGCTCGGCTCGATGAAGGCGAACTCCGCCAACAAGCTCGGCATCCCCGAGGACAAGCTGGGATGGTTCCCCTTCCCGGTCGTCGCGGGCGGCAAGGGCGACCCGACCGACACCCTGGGCGGCATGAATGGCTGGCTGGTCACCAAGGGCTCGCCGAAGGAGGCTGCCGAATTCCTGCGCTTCTTCTCGGAAGCGAAGAATCAGCGCATTCCGGCTGAACGCGGGTCGTACATCCCCGTGGTCAACGGCACGCAGGAGGCCATCGCCAATCCGATCCTTCGCCAGCTGGCGGAGAACGTCTCGAAGTCCCACTACCACCAGATCTACTACGACCAGATGCTTGGCCCGTCGGTCGGTGCGGTCGTCAACGACGTGTCGGTCGAGCTCGCCTCGGGGAAGATGAAGCCCGCAGATGCAGCCGCCGCCGTGCAGGCAGCCTGGCAGCGCGTCAACAGTACCAACTGAACGACTCGCACGATCTCGAATCAGACGCCGGCACTCGAAGCGCGCAGACAGGGAAGGGACCATCGTGACGACGATCGATCACAGTGCAGGGGCCGTGGCGCCTGCCCCGACGGGCAGGTCGCGGGCCTGGCGACGCAAGCCATCCAGGCGAGTCGGCGGAACGACGGCAGTGGTGCTGTTCTTTCTGCCGCCGGCGATCCTGCTGTTTACGTTGTTCGTTGCCTTGCCGATGGGCGCGGCCGGCTGGTACAGCTTCTTCAACTGGAACGGCTATGGCGTTCCCACGAATTTCGTCGGCTTCCGGAACTTCGTGGACCTGTTCCAGAACCCTGCGTTCCACACGGCCCTCGGCAACAACCTGCTGATCATCGTGGGGTCGCTGGCCGTGCAGCTGCCCTTGGCGCTGGCCATGGCGGTATTGCTCGCCGACCGCGTGATCGGCACGACCAGCTTCAGGCTGATCTTCTTCCTGCCCTACATCCTGGCGGAGATCGCGGCCGGCCTGATCTGGCGTTTCGTCTACGACGGCGACTACGGCCTGCTGGCCAAGATCTGGGAGTCGTTCGGAGCGACCGCACCCTACGTGCTGTCCGAACCCGAGCTCGCGATGTACGCCATCCTGATCGTCGTGATCTGGAAGTACTTCGGATTCCACATGATCCTGTACATCGCCGGATTGCAGCAGATCGATCGCAGCCTGTACGAGGCCGCCCGCATCGACGGCGCATCGCGCTGGCAGATCTTCAGCCGCATCACGGTGCCGTTGCTGGGCTCGACGATCAGGCTGTCGGTGTTCTTCGCGATCCTCGGGTCGATCCAGCTCTTCGATCTCATCATGCCGCTGACCAAGGGCGGTCCGTCCGACAGCACGCAGACCATGGTGACCTTCCTCTACAACTACGGTGTCACGCGCATGGAGATCGGCTTCGGCAGTGCCGTCGGCGTTGTCCTGTTCCTCATCTGCGTGGTCTTCGCCTTCGGCTACAAGCGGGTCCTGATGCGCCATGACTAGTCACGATTCATCCGCGCCGAAGTCCGCGTCCATGTCGCCGGTCGTCCGCTACGCGGCGCTGTTCCTCGTCGCCGGGCTGGTGCTGATCCCGCTGGTCGCCACCGTGCTGGGCGGCTTCAAGACCCTCGGCGACCTGCGCGTCAATCCCTTCGGATTCCCGGCGCAGTGGGAATGGCGAAACTACTGGGACATCCTGGGCGGCAGCCGCTACTGGCAACTGATGGGGAACTCCGCGGTGATCGCGGTGCTGACGGTCATCCTGACGGTGATGGTCTCGGCGATGGCGGCGTTCGTGTTCGTGCACATCCAGTTCTTCGGCTCGGCCTTCCTCGTCAACTACCTGCTTCTCGGATTGATGTTCCCGGCGGCGACCGCGATTCTGCCGCTCTTCATCCAGATCCGGGACCTGGGCCTGCTCGACAACTACTGGGGCGTCGTCCTGCCGCAGGTCGCCTTCGGCCTGGCGTCGAGCATCCTGCTGTTCCGCAACTACTTCAAGCAACTGCCGGCGGAGCTGTTCGAGGCGGCACTCATCGACGGCTGCGGCTACTTCAGGTTCTTCTGGCACATCGTGCTGCCCCTGTCGAGGCCCATCCTGGCGACGGTGGCGGTGATCGTCTTCGTGCACAGCTGGAATTCGTACCTGCTGCCCCTGGTGGTCTTCAACCGCGAGACGCTCTACACCTGGCCGCTCGGAATCATGGCGTACCAGGGCGAGTTCTCGACCGACTGGAACCTCGTGCTGGCATTCATCACGCTCACGATCCTTCCGGCCGTGATCATGTTCTTTGCGGCGCAAAAGCATATCGTCGCCGGCCTGACCTCCGGCTCTGTCAAAGGCTGAGAAGGATCAATCCATGTCTTCGGTGAGTATCAGAAGAGTCCAGAAGGACTATGGCCCGGTGCCCGTCATTCGCGGCGTCGATGTCGAAATCGACGACGGCGAGTTCGTGATCCTCGTCGGCCCCTCCGGCTGCGGCAAGTCGACGCTGCTGCGGATGATCGCCGGGCTGGAGGATATTTCGGGGGGCGAGATCCGCATCGGCGAGCGGGTGGTCAACGACCTCGCGCCGAAGGAGCGCGACATCGCGATGGTGTTCCAGAGCTATGCGCTCTATCCGCACATGACGGTCGAGCAGAACATGGCTTTCTCGCTCAAGATGGGCGGCGCCAAGAAGAGCGAGATCGACCCGAAGGTCGCGCGGGCGGCAAAGATCCTGAGTCTCGAACCGCTGCTGGGCCGCCTGCCGAAGGAACTCTCGGGTGGCCAGCGCCAGCGCGTCGCGATGGGCCGGGCGATCGTTCGCGACCCCAAGGTCTTCTTGTTCGACGAGCCGCTGTCCAACCTCGACGCCAAGCTCCGGGTGCAGATGCGCACCGAGATCAAGGCGCTGCACCAGCGCCTCGGAACCACCATCGTCTACGTGACCCACGACCAGGTCGAGGCCATGACGATGGCCGACAAGATCGTGGTCCTGCATGACGGCGTCGTCGAGCAGGTCGGCGCCCCGCTCGACCTCTACGACCGTCCGACCAACCTCTTCGTTGCCGGCTTCATCGGCAGCCCCGCGATGAACCTGCTCAAGGGCAAGGTCGAGCGCGAAGGCTTCGTGGTCGATGGATCGGGTGGCCTCACGCTGCCCTTTGCCAATGCACCGACCGCAACGCCGGGACTGCCGGCGGTCTATGGCATCCGGCCCGAGCACTTCGTGCTCGACGACGCGGGCTTCCCGATCACGGTGGAGGTGGTCGAGCCGACCGGCTCCGAGACGCAGGTGATGGCGCAGATCGGCGGACAGGCGATCTGCGCGGTGTTCCGCGAACGCATCACCGCCGGGCCCGGCGAAGTCATCCGGATCGCCGCACAGATCGAGCACGCGCATCTGTTCGATGCGGCGACCGAGCAACGAATCAACTGATGCAACAGGAGCAGAACAAATGGATTTTCTGAGCGTAAAGGCCAACCAGATCGTCGACGCCCGAGGCAAGAGCGTGCGCCTCCGGGGCACCTGTGTCGGCGGCTGGATGAACATGGAGGACTTCATCAACGGGTTCTCCGGCGCGGAGCACACGCTGCGCTTCGAGATGGCCGAGGTCCTGGGCAAGTCGAAGGCCGAATTCTTCTTCGAACGATTCCACGATCACTTCTTCAACGAGTCCGACATCGAGTACCTCAAGAGCCTCGGCACCACGGTGGTCAGGCTCCCGCTGAACTACCGGCACTTCGAGGACGACAACAAGCCCTTCGTCTACAAGGAAGCCGGCTTCCAGCGGCTGACGCAGGTGCTCCGGTGGTGCGAGAAGCACGGCCTCTACGCCATCCTCGACCTGCACGCCGTCCAGGGCTGGCAGAACGTGCATTGGCATTCGGACAATGCCAACAGGCACAGCCTGTTCTGGAACCACGCGCACTACCAGGACCGGTTCATCGCCTTGTGGAAGGAGATTGCCCGGCGCTACAAGGACGAGGCCGTCGTCGCGGGATTCAACCTGATGAACGAGCCCTGCGTGAACAACCAGTTCGGCGACCTGCCGTGGAACATCCACAAGAACTATCGGCCGGACTGGGACCTGATGAACACCGTCTACCGGCGGGCCGTCGACGCGGTGCGGGAGATCGATCCCCGGCACATCATCTTTCTGGAGGGCGATCGCTACTCCTACCTCTTCGATGGCCTGGAAGCCCCCTTCGCGGACAACCTCGTCTATAGCAGCCACAACTACACCATCGCGGGCTTCGGCCCGGGCCAGTACCCCGGCACGATCGATGCGGGTCAGCCCCGCAGCGACGGCCCCGAGCACTGGGACCTGGCACGGCAAGAGCTCGAGTTCACGAACCACGAAGGCACCGTGTTCACGAAGAAGCACGGCGCTCCCTTGTGGGTCGGCGAGTTCGGATCGGTCTACAACGGAGGCGACGCAGAGGTGCCCGACCGCGTGCGCGCGATGGACGACCAGATCGGCATCTTCGAGCGCCATGGCGCGCACTGGACCACCTGGACCTACAAGGATGTCGGCGTGATGGGTCTCGTGACCCTCGACCCCGAATCGGAGTACCAGCAGCGGGTCGGGGACTTCATCCGGAAGAAGGTTCAACTGGGCGCCGACGACTGGATGGTGTGGATGCCTCCGACGGCGGTCAAGCAGGAAACCGGAAAGCTGGCGCAGCAGATCTACGACGTCATCGGCGACGACAGCATCACCCAGGTCTACAACCGCAAGTGCTTCAGCTCGGCGGTGCTCTGCTTCTACACCAGCGCGTTGATGCAGCAGACCTACGCCCGCCTGTTCAAGGACTTGTCCGAATCGCAGATCGATCGGGTCCTCTCGTCGTTCTCGCTGAAGCAGTGCAAGGTGAACAACGAGCTCGCCGGCATCGTGAAGAAGTATTCCGCCTTCCCGGTGCAGGAGCACTGATGGACAAGGTCGGAATCGGCTTCATCGGCTGTGGGAACATCAGCGAGGCCTACCTGAAGGCCGTGGCGAAGTTCCCCATCCTTGACATCCGCGGCGTCGCCGACCTGAAGCCGGAGGCGGCGCAGGCGCGTGCCTCGCAGTTCGGGCTCGAGGCTGTGTCGGTCGATGCGCTGCTGCGCGATCCGGCGATCGAGATCATCGTGAACCTGACGATCCCGGCGGCGCACGTGGAGGTCGGGCTGATGGCGATCGCCGCCGGCAAGCACGTGCATTCCGAGAAGCCGTTGGGCCTCACGACGGCCCACGCAAGAACGCTGCTCGAAGCCGCCGACAAGCGTGGCCTTCGCGTCGGCTGTGCGCCCGACACCTTCCTCGGTGGCGCGCACCAGACCTGTCGCAAGCTCGTCGACGAAGGCGCCATCGGCAAACCGGTGGCGGGCACGGCAACTTTCATGTGTCCGGGCCACGAGCGCTGGCATCCGAATCCTGCCTTCTACTATGCCGAGGGCGGCGGGCCGATGCTCGACATGGGGCCGTACTACATCACGGCACTGGTCAACCTCATCGGACCCGTCGCGCGTGTTTCGGGCTCGACCTCGCGTGTGCGCAGCGAGCGGGTCATCACCAGCGAGCCGCTCAAGGGCACGAAGATCGACGTCGAAGTGGCCACCCATGTCGCCGGCACGATGGAGTTCGCGTCGGGCGCCATCGTGTCGATCGCCACCAGCTTCGACGTGCCGAAGCACCGGCATGTGCCGATCGAGCTCTACGGCACCGAGGCCAGCATGATCGTGCCCGACCCGAACTACTTCGGCGGCACGATCCAGCTCGCGCAGGCCGGGCAGGAGTGGGTCGACCAGCCCATCGGGCATGCCTACGGAGACGGCAACTACCGAAGCATCGGCGTGGCCGACATGGCGCATGCCATCCGCGCCGACCGCCCGCACCGCGCGTCCGGCGAACTGGCCCTTCATGTGCTCGAAGTGATGGAGGCGTTCGAGACCTCGTCGCGACTGGGCCGACACGTGAGCATCGAGACCCGGCCGGAGCGGCCGCAGATCTTGCCGACCGCCTTCTCGGCAGGCGGCCTCGGCTGAACCGAACCCGTCAACGAATTGAACAGAGGCAACTCAATGCGCGAAGCCATGATCGTGTGGGGCGGCTGGATGGGGCACGAGCCCGACCAGGCGGCGAAGATCGTCTCGGACATGTTGACCGAGCACGGCTTCAAGGTCCGTGTCGAAACCTCGACAAAGGCATTCGAGGACCCGGCCATCGCGGACCTGAGCCTGATCGTCCCGATCATCACGATGTCGAAGATCGAAAAGGACGAACTGGCCAACCTGACGGCTGCAGTGCGCGAAGGCGTCGGGCTGGCAGGGTTTCATGGCGGGATGTGCGATGCCTTTCGCGACGCGGTCGACTACCAGTTCATGACGGGCGGCCAGTGGGTCGCGCATCCCGGCAACGTCATCGACTTCCGCGTCAACATCGCTAAACCGGACGATCCCGTGATGCAGGGCATCGGCGACTTCGACTATCGCTCGGAGCAGTACTACATGCACGTCGACCCCTCGAACGAAGTGCTGGCGACGACGACCTTCACTGGCGAACACGCGCCGTGGATCGATGGCGTGGTGATGCCGGTGGCATGGAAGCGCCGGCACGGAAAGGGACGGGTGTTCTACAGCGCGCTCGGCCATGTCGCCAGCGAGTTCCAGGTGCCCCAGATGCGCACGCTGCTGGAGCGCGGCATGCTTTGGGCGGCACGCTGACACCCCCCGACGGCCCGCTCCCATGACTTCTTCCACGCCCCTCTACAAGGACCCCGCGCAGCCGCTGCCCGCGCGCGTGGACGACCTGCTCGGACGCATGACGCTCGAGGAAAAGATCGCCCAGATGCACGCCTTCTGGCTGATCCTGTCCGAGAGCGGCGAACACCGGGTGCGCCCCGGAGAGGCTTTCGTCGTCGCCAGCGACGCCGATTCCGTGCTGCGGCGCCTGGCCAACGGCATCGGACAGATCACCCGGCCCTTGGGCACGCGCAGCGTCGAGGCAGGCAGTGGATTGCGCGCGCTCAACAAGTTGCAGCGCTATCTGCGAAACGAGACACGCCTGGGCATTCCCGCGATTTCGCATGAAGAGTGCCTCGCCGGCATGATGACCCGCGACGGCACGCTGTTCCCGTCTCCGCTGGCCCTCGGCGCGACCTGGAATCCGGCGCTGGTCGAAGAGGTGGCCGCGAAGATCGGCTTCGAATGCCGCGAGTTGGGATGCCAGCAAGGGCTGGCGCCGGTGCTCGACGTTTCGCGCGATGTACGGTGGGGCCGAACCGAGGAGACATTCGGCGAGGACCCCTATCTCGTCGGCGTCATGGCGACGCGCTACGTTCGCGGCGTCCAGGGCCCCCGGCGGGACGTGCTCGCGACGCTGAAGCACTACGTGGGTCATTCGTTCAGCGAGGGCGCACGCAACCATGCGCCGGTGCACGTCGGCTGGCGCGAGCTGAACGACACCTTCCTGCTTCCCTTCGAGATGGCCGTGAAGCAGGCCAACGCCGGCTCTGTGATGCCGGCGTACCACGACATCGACGGCGAGCCGGCGCATTGCTCGCACCACCTGCTGACAGAAGTGTTGCGCGAGCAATGGGGCTTCGACGGCCTGGTGGTGGCCGACTACGTCGGCGTGAGCCTGCTCTACCAGCACCACGCGGTGGCGGCGGATGCGACCGAGGCCGCGGCCCTGGCCTTCAATGCGGGGCTGGATGTCGAGTTGCCCGCGGATGATTGCGCGCAGCACCTCGTCGCGGCGATCGAGCGCGGCCTGATCACGTTGGCGACCGTCGATCGCATCGTCTCCCGGGTCCTCACCGAGAAGTTCCGGCTGGGACTGTTCGAGAAGACCTTCGAGGACGCCGCAGCGGCGCCCGCGCTGCGCACGCCCGAAGTCGTCGCGACGGCCCTCGAAGCGGCGCGCCAGGCGATCGTGGTGCTGGACAACCGGGGTGGCGTGCTGCCGCTCGGTACGGCCGGCGGTCCCCGCGTCGCCGTCATCGGCCCCACGGCCGACGATCCATTGGCCATGCTCAGCGGCTACAGCTACCCCGCGCATGTCGTGCTGCACAACCAGGTCGAAGACACCCGGCACATCGTGACGCCGCTGCAGGGTCTGCAGGCGATCTACGGCGCAGACAACGTGCGCTACGCAAAAGGCTGTTCGATCATCGAGGTCCGCAGGAAGGGGACGCCGGTCTTCCCGGGCGACGTGCGCGCGGAGGGCATCAAGCCAACCTCGCCGGTTTCGCTTCGCACCGATCAGATCCCCGAAGCAGTCGATGCCGCCCGCAATGCCGACGTCGCCTTCGTCTGCGTTGGCGACCTCGCGGGCCTTTTCCAGGCGGGCACGATCGGCGAAGGCTCCGATGCCGATTCGCTCGACCTGCCCGGCGTGCAGCAGCAGCTGCTCGAAGCCGTCGTCGCTACTGGCACGCCGACCGTGGTCGTGCTGACCAGCGGGCGCCCCTACAACCTTGGCGGACTGGAAGATCGCATCGCAGCCTTCGTGATGGCCTTTGCCGGCGGCCAGCAGGGCGGCACCGCCATCGCCGAGGTCCTGTCGGGCCGCGCCGAGGCCACGGGCAGGCTGACCGTCTCGGTGCCGCACAGCGTCGGCGCCATGCCCTACTACTACAACCACAAGTTCAAGAGTGGGGGCACGCCGATTGCCCTGCACTTCGGCAGCCGGTATCCCTTCGGCCATGGCCTGAGCTACACGCGCTTCGAGTACCGCAATCTGGACGTGCCCCTTTCGGCGGTCCCCATCGAGGACGGCGAGATCGTTCTGAGCTTCGACGTCGCCAATACCGGATCCCGAAAGGGCGTGGAGATCCCGCAGCTGTACGTGCGCGATCGCCTGGCTAGCGTCGTGCGGCCCGTGCGGGAACTGAAGGCCTTCGGCCGGGTGGAACTGGGCGCGGGCGACGTGGCCCGGGTGACCTTCCGCGTCCCGGTGGACATGCTGGCCTTCACCGGCATGGCGGGCGTGCGAATCATCGAGCCGGGCATCTTCGAGCTGGGGATCGGCGCATCGAGCGCCGACATCCGGCTGCGTGCCGAAATCGATGTAGGCGGCAGCACGCGCACGCTCGAACGGAACTGGCGCATGGAAAGCAGCTGCGAGATCCATCCGCTGTCCCCGGCAACCCTCCTTTAGTTCTCCCAATGCAAACCAACCTCCATTCATCCTTTCTTCCCACCGACGCTTCCGGCGCCTTGCTCGTTGGCCGGGTCTGGCGTGCGAGCCCCGTCAACGGGCCCTGCGTCGTGGTGGTTCGAACGGGCCAGGTGGTGGACATCACTGCCTCGGCGCCCACCGTGTCCGACCTTCTCGAGCGGGATGACCTCCTGGATTTCATCCGCAGCTGCCCAGGGGAGCCCCTGGGTGAGGTCGCCGGGTGGCTCGACAAGACCATGACGGCGTCGGGAAAGCCTGGCGCCGAGAAGCTCCTGGCACCGTGCGACCTGCAAGCCATCAAGGCATGCGGCGTCACCTTCGCCGTCAGCCTGCTGGAACGCGTCATCGAGGAGCAGGCCGGCGGCGACGCCACCAAGGCCGTGCAGATCCGGCACGAGCTTCAACGCACCATCGGGTCGGACTTGTCGGCCATTCGCCCCGGTTCGCCCGAGGCGGAAGCGCTCAAGCACGAACTCATCCGCCAGGGCACATGGTCTCAATACATGGAAGTCGGGATCGGTCCCGATGCCGAAGTGTTCTCCAAGGCGCAGCCCATGTCCGCGGTCGGATTCGGCGATGACGTCGGGTTGCACCCCGGCTCGTCATGGAACAACCCCGAGCCCGAGATCGTGCTGGCGGTCAACAGCCGCGCGCAGATCGTCGGCGCCACGCTGGGCAATGACGTCAATCTCCGCGACGTCGAAGGCCGCAGTGCCCTGCTGCTGGGCAAGGCCAAGGACAACAACGGCTCCTGCGCGATCGGACCGTTCCTGCGCCTGTTCGACGATGACTTCACGCTGGACACGATCCGCGCAGCCACGGTGAGCCTGGTCATCGAAGGGCAGGACGACGGCTTCCGGCTCGAAGGATCCAGCCGCATGGCCGAGATCAGCCGCGACCCCACCGACCTGGTGCGCCAGACCTGCGGCGCGCACCACCAGTATCCGGACGGCTTCTTCCTGTTCCTCGGCACGATGTTCTCCCCTATCCAGGACCGGGGGGACGAAGGCAAAGGGTTCACCCACCGCCTCGGCGATCGCGTGACGATCTCGACGCCGTCGCTGGGGGCCCTGGTCAATCGCGTGCAGCGCTCCGATGCCATCGCACCCTGGACCTTCGGCGTCCGGGCGCTCTACCGGAACCTGTCCTCCCGCGGCATCGCCGCTTCCTGAGGCACGACCCGATCAACAAAAGGACCCATCCATGTCTGCCATCTATCCGAGCCTCGCCGGCAAGCGAGTCGTCATCACCGGCGGGGGCTCCGGCATCGGCGCGGCCATGGTCGAGGCTTTCGCTCGACAAGGTGCCCAGGTGTTCTTTCTCGACATCGCCGACGCCGATGGCCGGGCGCTTCAAGCGAAGCTCGCAGATGCTGCGCAGCCGCCTGTCTTTCACCGCTGCGATCTGACCGAGTTGCAGGGGGTCCGGGCGACCTTCGCGGCGATCGAGGCATCGGGCGGGCCCATCGACGTCCTCGTCAACAACGCGGCAAACGACGACCGGCATGAGATCGGTACGGTGACGACGGACTACTGGGACCAGCGGATCGCGGTCAACCTGAGGCACCAGTTCTTCTGCGCGCAGGCTGTTTCGGGCGGCATGCGCGCGGCCGGGGGCGGCGTGATCCTGAACCTCGGCTCCATCTCCTGGCATCTCGCGCTGCCCAGCTTGTCGATCTACATGACTGCCAAGGCCGGCATCGAGGGCCTCACGAAAGGGTTGGCACGCGACCTGGGCGGATTCAACATCCGCGTCAACTGCATCGTCCCGGGCGCGGTGCGGACGCCCCGCCAGATGAAGCTCTGGCAATCCCCTGAAAGCGAGGCGCAGGTCGTGGCGGCGCAGTGCCTGCCGCAGCGAATCGATCCTGCGCATGTCGCGGCGATGGCGCTCTTTCTGGCATCGGACGATGCCGCGCGATGCTCCGGACGCGAGTACTACGTGGACGCTGGATGGCACGGCGCATGACCGAAGGCAACCGCACCGCTCGCCGGTTCCGATCGCAGGACTGGTTCGCCAACCCCGATCACATCGACATGACGGCGCTCTATCTCGAGCGCTTCATGAACTACGGCATCACGCCCGCGGAGCTGCGCTCCGGCCGACCCATCATCGGGATCGCGCAATCCGGAAGCGACCTGAATCCGTGCAATCGCGTTCATCTCGAATTGGCCAAGCGAGTGCGCGACGGCATCCGCGACGCCGGGGGCATCCCGATGGAATTCCCGGTGCACCCGACCTTCGAGAACTGCCGGCGGCCGACGGCGGCCATCGACCGCAACCTGGCCTACATGGCGCTGGTCGAGATCCTGCACGGCTACCCGATCGACGCCGTCGTGCTGACCACGGGCTGCGACAAGTCGACGCCGTCGCAGGTCATGGCCGCGGCGACCGTGGACATTCCCACGATCGCGCTGTCCGGCGGTCCGATGCTGGACGGCTGGTTCGAAGGCGAACTCGTGGGCTCCGGGGCGGCGATCTGGAAGAGCCGGAAGCTGCTGGCGGCCGGCCAGATCGACGAAGCGAAGTTCATGGACATCGCCACGGCGTCGGCGCCTTCGGTGGGGCACTGCAACACCATGGGAACCGCGTCGACCATGAATGCGCTGGCGGAGGCGCTGGGGCTGTCATTGACCGGCTGTGCCGCGATTCCGGCGCCCTACCGCGAACGAGGGCAGATCGCCTACGAGACCGGTCGCCGCATCGTCGAACTGGCCTTCGAGGACCGGCGGCCCTCTTCGATCCTCACGCGGGATGCGTTTCTCGACGCGATCGTCGTCAACGCCGCGATCGGCGGGTCCACCAATGCGCAGCCGCACCTCATGGCCATGGCGCGCCATGCGGGCGTGGACCTGCGTCCGAGCGACTGGACCGAGTTCGGCTTCGACGTGCCGCTGCTGCTGAACATGCAGCCGGCGGGCAAGTACCTGGGCGAGGCCTTTCACCGCGCGGGCGGTGTGCCGGCCGTGATGTGGGAGCTCCAGCAGGCGGGCATGCTGCGCAGCGCGCGCCCCACTGTGACCGGCGTGACGATGCAACAGAATCTCGAAGGCCGGCAAAGCGTGAATCGGGAGGTGATCCGCGAGTTCGCACGTCCTCTCAAGAGCCAGGCCGGTTTTCTCGTTCTCAGCGGCAATCTGTTCGACTTCGCGATCATGAAGACGAGCGTGATCTCCGCCGAATTCAGGGCGCGCTACCTGAGCCATCCGGGCGCCGAGGGACAGTTCGAATGCCGGGCCATCGTCTTCGAGGACTCGGACGACTATCACGCACGAATCAACGACCCCGTGCTCGCCGTCGACGAGAACTGCATCCTCGTGATACGCGGCGCGGGGCCTGTCGGCTGGCCCGGCTCGGCCGAGGTCGTGAACATGCAGCCGCCGGATGCGCTGCTCAAGCGTGGCATCACGAGCCTTCCCACGTTGGGAGACGGCCGGCAGTCGGGGACGTCGGACAGTCCGTCGATTCTCAACGCGTCACCCGAGAGTGCCGTCGGCGGCGGGCTGGCGTACCTGCGCACGGGTGACGTCGTCCGCATCGACCTCTCCGCCGGTCAATGCAACATGCTGGTGTCCGACGAGGAGATCGCGCGCCGCAAGGACGAAGGGACGCCGTCGATCCGGCCGAGCCAGACGCCCTGGCAGGAGATCTATCGCGCGACGGTCGGACAACTCGAGTCGGGCGCCTGCATGGAGTTGGCGATCAAGTATCGCGGCGTGGCCGACACCCAGCCTCGTCACAATCATTGAGGCGGCTTGGGGCTGTCGTCGGTGGCGCCCACGTTCTTCGCGGCTTCGCCTTCGAAGCGGCCGATGATGTCGGTCACGAAGTGCTCCGAGAACCCGGCGACGAAGGACCAGACGACGAGCTTGGCGTATTCCCCGAAATCCGCGCCGTGGTGGCACAGGAGAATCCGGAAGTGCGGCGCCTCGCAGCCTTCGCGGGTCGACGGGTCGGCCGCGAAATGCGGGAACAGCGGGCTCGAGATCATTCCGGACAGGAGGATCACGTAGAGCAGCATCGCGAGCACGCCGCCGATCAGCGGCGGCAGGCAGATCTGGACCCACGAATTCGCGAGCACCCGCAGGTCCTCCACCGTCAACTCCTTCAGCCTGCGCTGGAGGCCGATGAAGCCGCCGATCGTGCCCGAGAGGATGACGGCCGCCGAGGTGGCCCAGTTCGTGCTGATCAGGACGACCACGGCGACGACCACGATGGCCGCCAGCCCCATGACCGCAAAGAAGAGCCGTCGCGATACGACGACGATCAGCGCACCGGTCTCGGAGAGGGGGGTGGCCGTCGGGGTGGGTACTTCGGCAGGCATGGCATCTCTCTCCTTGCGTGGCGACCGCGGAACCAATATAGCGCGAGGGAGGTGCCACCGGAGTCTGGCAATTTTTACGTAGACAGTCGTTGGTGCGCTGCCTAGACTTCCTTTCGATCTCTGCCAATGAACACTCTCATCATGTCCCCGCATCTGTCGATCCCGAGTCTTCGCACCTTCGTTGCCTTCGAGCAGCGCGGTCGAATCAAGCGGGGCGGATAGCCCTCCTTCAGTTCGACAGGCGCCCTCCCTCAAAGGCAACGAGTTCAGCTCGTTGCCTTTTTTCATTTCCGGACCTGGATCATGTTCAAACTCGATTCCTTGAAATGGTGGTTGGACCCCGTCTTCGCAGCAGTGGTGTGCGGCACCTGTCTGGCCGGCTGCGACCTCGCGCCCAGCGTCTTGTTCGTGGCCGATGGAAGTCCGGTCCGCCTGCTGCAATTGACCGACGCCCACGACGGCTGCCCGGCACCGAGCCGGGTCTGCTTCCTGGCCACCTGGGACGGCGAGACGACCCGTGGCTGCTGGGTGCGGGAAGCGGGCAGTGTCCGGGTCTCCCTGCCTCATGAAGAGCAGAGCGTGCCGGTGGCCAGCTTCCGGCCGACCGCGTACGCCGAGTTCCGCCGCGTGTCGTTGGACTAGGCGAGCGGGCTTGACATGCAGGTATTTACCTGCATATCATCGCCCCACGCACTCACACGACGAATGGACGCTGACAAGGTTTTCAAGGCACTGGGCGACCCGACTCGCAGAAAGCTGCTCGACCTGCTGTACGAGAGGAACGGGCAGACGCTGGGCGAGCTCTGCGAGCACCTCGACATGGCGCGGCAATCCGCCGCGCAGCACATCGGGCTTCTCGAGGAGGCCAATCTGGTCAGTACCGTGCGGCGGGGCCGGGAGAAGCTGCATTTCATCAACCCGGTGCCGCTGCACGAGGTCTACGAGCGGTGGGTGCGGAAATTCGAACGCCAGCGGCTCAGCCTGCTGCAAGACCTGAAGAAGGAACTCGAAGGAGACTGACCATGCGCAAAGAGAAGACCAGCTTCGTCTACGTGACCTACATCCGTTCGACGCCCGAAAAGGTGTTCGAGGCCATCACCCAGCCGGAGATCACGCGGCGCTACTGGGGCCACGAGAACGTGTCCGACTGGAAGCCCGGTTCGACCTGGGAGCACGTGCGCGCCAACGAGCAGCGCACGGTCAACGTGCTGGGCAAGGTGGTCGAGGTCGCGCCGCCGACGCGGCTGGTCATCACCTGGGCGAGCCCCGCGCAAGCAGACGATCCGGCCAGCTACAGCCGCGTGCGCTTCGACGTCGAGGCGTACCAGGACATGGTGCGGCTGACCGTCACCCACGACGAACTCGAAGCCGGCAGCGGGATGGCCAAGGGCATCCAGCAGGGCTGGCCGATCGTTCTTTCCAGCCTCAAGTCGCTGTTGGAGACGGGGCAGGGCATCGATGTCTTCGCCAAGCCGCTGGCGGCCTGAACCGGGAGTCGACCATGACCCAGCCCTACACCGGCGGCTGCGCGTGCGGCGCGATCCGCTACGCCACCGCGCACGCGCCGATCTTCCAGAACCACTGCCAATGCCGCGACTGCCAGCGGCGCAGCGGCACCGGGCACGGCTCCTACCTGACCTTTCCGGCGCGGGCCGAGATGTCGATCACCGGCGAGGCGACGCTGTGGGAGGTCGCGGGCGACAGCGGCAACATGAAGCTCCACGCGTTCTGCCCGGTCTGCGGCACGCCGGTCTACCTGCGCTTCGCCGCCATGCCGGACCTGATCGCGGTCCCCGCGGCCAGCCTGGACGAACCGTCCCGCTTCGCGCCGCAGGTGCTCACCTATGGCGTGCGCGGGCTGGCGTGGGATGCCATCGACCCTGCACTCCAGGCTTTCGAGCGGATGCCGACAAGCTAGCCGGGCTGCCTTGCTACATTTGGCGGGCTCCACTCTTCCAACAGCCCCCATGTCCGAATTCCCATCCGATATCTACACCGAGCCTTCCGACCTGGACGGCCACACGCTTGCCAACCTCGGGCCCTTGCGCCGGATGGCGGGGCTGTGGCGCGGCGAGAAGGGCGTCGACGTCAAGCCCAAGGCCCAGGGCCCGAAGACCCAGGTCTATGTCGAGCACTACGAACTGCAGCCGATCGACCCCCAGACCAACGGCCCGCAGGTGCTCTACGGACTGCGCTACCACACCTACATCCACAAGCCCGGCCTGACCAAGATGTACCACGACCAGGTCGGCTACTGGCTGTGGGAGCCCGCCACCAGCACCGTGATGCTCACGCTGGCGATTCCGCGCGGGCAGATCGCCATGGCCAGCGGCAAGGTGGCCGCCGACGCGGACCGCTTCGAACTCGTGGCCACGCACGGCAGCCTGGTGAACGGCATCGTGTCGAATCCGTTCATCGAGCATGCCTTCACCACGCTCGAGTGGCGCATCGAGGTCGCCTTCCATCCCGACGGCACCTGGTCGTACGACCAGGACACCGTGATGCAGATCCAGGGGCTGTCCGAACCCTTCCACCACACGGACCGCAACACGCTCACGAAGACCGGCGAGCCTTCGCCGAATCCCCTGGCCGTGCAGGCGTGAAGACCGCGGCGGGCGACCCCGGGTAAGCGAGGCTGCCCCGGGCCGTGCGTCGACGCAAAATCGTCGGCTCAAGCCACAAGGACGCCATGACATGACCGACGAGTTCGTCGACGTGCTGGTGGTCGGCGCCGGCATCTCGGGCATCGGCGCCGGCTGCCACCTGCAGAAGCTCTGCCCGGAGCGCAGCTTCGCCATCGTCGAGGCCCGCCCTTCGCTGGGCGGCACCTGGGACCTGTTCCGCTACCCCGGCGTGCGTTCGGATTCCGACATGCACACGCTGGGCTATTCGTTCCGTCCCTGGACCGACCCCAAGGCCATCGCCGATGGGCCGACGATCCTGAACTACCTGCGCGAGACGGCGCGCGAACACGGGCTCGAGCCGAAGATCCGCTTCGGCCAGCGGGTCGTGCGGGCCGACTGGTCCTCGCCGGATGCGCAATGGACGGTCGAGCTCCGCCGCGCCGACGGTACCGGCAGCGCGCGCATCCGCTGCGGCTTCCTGTTCATGTGCAGCGGCTACTACGACTACGCGGCCGGCCACCAGCCCGACTTCCCGGGGCGCGAGCGCTTCGGCGGGCGGCTGGTGCATCCGCAGCACTGGCCCGCCGACCTCGACTGCGCGGGCAAGAAGATCGTCGTCATCGGCAGCGGCGCCACCGCCGTGACGCTGGTGCCGGCGCTGGCCGACAAGGCGGCGCACGTGACGATGCTGCAGCGCTCGCCGACCTGGATGGTGGCCCGTCCGTCGGTCGATCCGGTCGGCATGCGGTTGCGGCGGCGCTTGCCGCTGCGGCTGGCGCTGCAACTCACGCGCTGGAAAAACGTGCTGCTGGGCATGTACGTGTTCCGCCTCAGCCGACGCAACCCGCAGCGCATGCGCCAGCTGCTGCTGGGCGGCGTCCGCCATGCGCTCGGCCCGGAGGCCGACATCGCGACCCATTTCACGCCGCGCTACAACCCCTGGGAACAGCGCCTGTGCCTGGTGCCGGACGGCGATTTCTTCCGGGCCATCAACGCCGGTCGGGCCTCGGTCGTGACCGACCACATCGCGTCGTTGACCGAAACCGGGATCGCGCTGCGCTCGGGCGCCACGCTCGACGCCGACGTCATCGTCAGCGCCACCGGCCTCCAGCTCGCCATGCTCGGCCACGCGGCGCTGCACGTCGACGGCGAGCGGGTGGAGCCTTCGCGCACGGTCAACTACAAGGGCCTGATGTACAGCGGTGTGCCGAACATGGCCAATACCTTCGGCTACACCAATGCCTCGTGGACGCTCAAGGCCGACCTGACCGCGCAGTATGTGTGCCGGCTGCTCAACCACATGCGCAAGACCGGCGCGCGCATCTGCCGGCCCCCGGCCGACCCGGACACGGAACTGCAGCCGTGGGTGGATTTTTCATCGGGCTACTTCGAGCGGGCCGCCGACCAGCTGCCCAAGCAAGGCTCGGCCAAGCCCTGGAAGCTCAACCAGAACTACCTGAGCGACCTGGTCGCCATGCGCTTCGGCGCGGTCGACGACGGGGTGCTGCAGTTCACGTACGGGTCGCGCTGAGCGCAACGACGCTTCAGGCGTTCGAGCGCTCGGCCGCGCGGCGCAGCTGGTCCAGCCGCGCCGCCTCCTCGGCGTCGCGCAGGCTCTTCGCCGCCCTGGCCGCCGCGTACTGCACGTACAGCACCTCGATGGCTTCGGTCCAGCGCTGCAGGCGCGCCTTGTGCTCGGCTTCGGCGTCGTGGTCTTTCGGATGCGTGTCCGGATGCCGCTCGGGGAACGCGGGAACGGTCACGCCTGCCCTGCGAAGGATGGCTTCTTTTTGGTCGATGGTCAGCATGTCTGTCTCCAGCAAACATTGTTCCAACCCCCGCGCGTCATAACTGGCGATAACGGCTATTTCACGGGGTCGTTGTTCGACTCAGATGGGGGCGCGCGGGCGAATCCGCAAGGCCGTGACAGGCGCCGGCGCAGGTGAAAATGACCCGGATGGATCGACACCCTCTCCCCCTGCCGCGCCTTCGAAGCCTTGCCGCCATGGCGCTGGCCGCTGCCGTCCTGGCGGGTTGCGCCTCCGCGCCGCCGACCGCCGCGCCAGCGCCCGCCCAGCCGGCACCGGCCGCCCGTCCCCCTGCGCCGGTTCCCTCGGCCCAGCCATCGGGCACCGGCGCGGACGAGCTGGCGCTCCAGCAGGGCTTCGCGCGCTGGGTCGCGGATTTCCGCAGCAGCGCGCGCGCCGCCGGCATCGGCGATGCGACCTTGCAGGCCGCCTTCGGCGACGTGCAGTACCTGCCGCGCGTCGTCGAGCTGGACCGCGCCCAGCCCGAGTTCACGCGCACGGTCTGGGACTACCTCGACAACACCGTGACGGCCCAGCGCGTCGCGCTCGGCAAGGACAAGCTGATGCAGGTCCGCGTCGAAGCCGACGCGGCGGCGGCGCGCTACGGCGTCCCGTCCGCGGTCGTCGTCGCGATCTGGGGCATGGAGAGCAATTTCGGCGGCAACTACGGCAGCACGCCGACCATCGATGCCCTGGCGACCCTGGGCTTCGAGGGCCGCCGCGAGGACTGGGCCCGCCGCGAACTGCTGGCGGCGCTGAAGATCCTCGAGCGCGGCGACATCGACCGCGAGCACATGATCGGCTCCTGGGCCGGCGCCATGGGGCAGACGCAATTCCTGCCGTCGAACTTCCTGGCCTACGCGGTGGACGCCGACGGCGACGGCCGGCGCGACATCTGGGGCAGCATGGCCGACGTCACGGCCTCGACCGCCAACTTCCTGGCCCGTTCGGGCTGGCAGGCGGGCCAGCCGTGGGGCGTCGAGGTCCAGCTCCCGCCCGGCTTCGACTTCGGCCGCGCCGACAGCAGCGTGCGCCAGTCCAGCGCCCAGTGGGCTGCCGAGGGCGTGCGCAGCATCGACGGCCGGCCGTTGCCGGCGTTCGCCGACGGCATGGTCCTGCTGCCCGCGGGTGCGCGCGGGCCGGCCTTCCTGGTGGGGCCGAATTTCCGCGCCATCCTGCGCTACAACAACTCGACCAGCTACGCGCTGGCGGTCGGCCTGCTGTCGCAGCGCCTGACCGACGGGCCCGGCGTGCAGGCGCCCTGGCCGCGCGACCTGGCGGCGCTGTCGCGCAGCCAGCTGCTCGAACTCCAGACCGCGCTGAACCAGCGCGGCTTCGCCAGCGGCACGCCCGACGGCATGATGGGGCCGGCCACCCGCGAAGGCATTCGCCAGTACCAGCGCAGCATCGGCCAGCCCGCCGACGGCTACCCCAGCGCGGCCTTGCTGGAACGTCTGCGGACGCCTTAGCGGGTCCTCACGGCGCATTGAGCACCGGCACGTAGGCCAGCCGGCGGTCGCGCAGCACCAGCAGCGCGACCATCCGGCCCGGCGTGGTGGCGGCCAGCTTGATCCTGAAGTCCTCGACCCGGTCGAGCCGGGTGTCGTTGACGGCGACGATGATGTCGCCCGCGCGGATGCCCTCGCTGCGCGCCAGCCCGGTGGCCTCGCGCACCAACAGGCCACCGTCGCTGCCCAGCTGGAGCCGCTGCGCCGCCGACAACTCGCCCAGGCTCAGGCCGAGGCCATCATTCCAGTCGGGCGGGGATCCGGCCGGCGCGGCGAACCGCGGTCCGGCATCCTCGGACAGCGTCACCGAGACCGTCCGTTTCGCGCCGTGCCGCCAGAGTTCGACCCGGACGCGACGGCCCGGCGGGGCGTCGGAGATCTGTTGCAGCAGTTCGGTGAAGTGCGAGATCGTGCGGCCATCGAAGGCGGTGAGGACATCGCCGCGAACCAGCCCGGCGGCCCGGGCGGGCCCCTCGGCATCGACCTGCACCACCAGCGCGCCGATCGACTCCTTCAGCCCGAAGGACTGGGCCAGCGCTGGTGTCATCTCCTGCAACTCGGCGCCCAGGTGCGCGCGCCGCACCCGACCGGTGTCCTTCAACTGCGTCGCTATCTTCATCGCCAGGTTGATCGGCACTGCGAACGAGAGGCCCATGTAGCCGCCGCTGCCGCTGTAGATCATCGAGTTGATCCCGACCACTTCGCCGCGGCCGTTGAACAGCGGGCTGCCCGAGCTGCCCGGGTTGATCGCGACGTCGGTCTGGATGAAGGGCACTTCCCCGGCGCCGCCGATGTAGCGGTCGACCGCGCTCACCACGCCCGCCGTGACGCTGCCATGGAATCCGAACGGCGCCCCGATGGCTGCGACCCAGTCGCCCGGTGCCAGCCGCGACGAGTCGCCGATGGCCGCGGTCGCGAGACCCTTGGCATCGATCTTCAGCAGGCCGACGTCGGTCCGCCTGTCGGTGCCGACCACCCGCGCCTGGAAGCGGCGGCCATCGTCCAGCCGGACCTGCGCCTCGTCGATGGCGGCCAGGACATGCGCGCTGGTGAGGATCAGGCCGTCGCTGGTGAGGATCACGCCCGAGGCGAGGTCGCGGATCTGGCTGATGCGCACGGTGGCCGGCAATGGCCGGGCCAGCCGGTCGGCGAAATCGTTCTCGGGCGCGAACTCCAGCTCGGCCCCCTCGGGCCGTGCGTCGCGGCCGATCCGCAAGGTGCTCACGTCGACCACGCTGGCGCTGCGGCTGGCGACCAGCGAGGAGAAGGCGGGCGCGGCCGGTGCGGCGATGTCGGAGGCCGGCGCTGGCGGCGGTGCAGCCGGGCGCTCGGGTGCCGACGCACAGGCGCCGATCAAGCCGATGACGCCGACCGCGACGGCGGTACGAAGCCGCCGGCCGACCGGTCGCGCCAGAACCTCGCGCATCGCTGCCTCCGCATCGTGGAAGAAACCAAATGTAGGCGCATCGCGCCGACATGGCTTTGCGCCGGATCAAGGCCCTGTCGGCAACGTCAGTCGATGGCCCGGCGGCGGGTGGCTTTTCGGCACCCTCCGAGCACGCCCTGCAAGGAACTAGGGTTTACCCTATAATCGACTCAACGCACTCATCCTGGAGTCCCGAATGTTGAACGTATTGATCTGCCTGGTGGCCGTCGCTGCCGTCGTTGTTTCCGGTTATGTGACCTCGAAGAAACTCGACGAAATCTGCTGACCTGAAGATCCCTGGTTGTCTCCTCCATCGTCCCTTCGATGGATTGGCCCCCGCGCAGCAATGCGCGGGGGCTTTTTTACGTCTCGTGTCTTTGGAACGGCGTCCGGACCACCGCGCCGTGCGTGTCACACTCGGGTGCACGGCCTCCTCGGGGAGGCTGTCTTGATTGCCTGGTGATTTCCTATGCCTGACCCGACCCCTGCCTCACGACCCCTCGACAGCGCCGAATCAAGCGGCGTCGCGGTCCTCGACAGGGCCTTCTCGCTGCTTGCCGCCTTTGGCCCGACGGATGGGCGACTGACGTTGACGGAGCTGTCCAGACGCACGGGCTTGTACAAGAGCACGGTGCTGCGACTGCTGGCCGCACTCGAGCACGGAGGCTTCATCCGGAAACTGTCCGACGGGCAGTACGCCATCGGGCCCCAGCCGCTGCGCCTGGCCTCGATCTACCAAGGCTCGTTTCAGGTCGGCCACGTCATCGAGCCCATCCTCGAACGGCTGAGCGCCGCCACCGGGGAGACCGCTTCCTTCTACGTGAGGCACGGCGACAAGCGCATTGCGCTGTTCCGCGTCGAACCGTCCAGAGCCGTTCGCGCATCGGTGCAAGTGGGTCAGGAATACGCCATCGCGCAAGGCGCGTCAGGCAAGGTCCTGCTCGCGTTTTCGTCGCCGGCGATGCCCGAGTACGAGGCCATTCGAGAACAGTTCTGGGCGGTCTCCCACGGAGAGCGCGACCCGGAGACCGCTTCGGCTTCGGCGCCGGTCTTCGGTGCGACCGGAGAGCTGCAGGGGGCCCTGGCCATCTCGGGGCCAAGGGAGCGGCTTGCCCGGCCCGATGCCCTGCACGCGGCCTGTCGCCAACTGCTCGAGGCCGCCCGCGAGGCGACCAAGGCACTGGGCGGAAGCACCACCCGCCATGCGCTGACGCTTGAACGCCTGGGTCAGTCGTGAACTATTTCACGACCGAGATTAGTACTTAGCGACTACATGTGCCGATTTGTAAGTACCTTGGTACTACTATTCAGCCATCGCACAGGCAAATGAAAAACATGAACACCTATCCCACCGCAAGCCAGGCCAACGGCGTCGCCCGCACCCTGAGCAAGCACCTGTCGTGCACCATCGTCGTCTACCGTACGCCGCAGGCGAAGTTCGTGACCGCGCGCACCAGCGACCCGGTGGCCGGCAACATCGAAGGCATCTATCGCAACGGCTACTGCACGCCGACGCTCCTCAGCAGCGTGCACTGAAAGAACTCGACTCCCTCGGCTCCACGCAGCCGAAAGGATTTATGCCTCCTTCGGGAGGCTTTTTTTGCCTGGGGAGGGTGACCGCGACTCGAGCGGCCCGCCGAGGTGGCGAACCGAAAGTCACTCCGGCCGCAAGGACCAGCGCAGGCGGGAGTCGAGCGCCACCGCGCGATCGCCCCGCACCGCCAGCGGGTTGATGTCCATCTCCGGCATGCGCGCGCCCAACTGGGCCGCCAGCAGCGATACGCGGTGCGCGATCCGGACCAGCTTGTCCAGGTCGGCCGGCGCACGGCCCCGGTAGCCGTCGAGCAGCGGGAAACAGCGCAGTCCGCGGATCGCGCACTCGATGGCCTGCGGGCTGGCCGGTGCGGGCAGCAGCTGCGTGTCCTTCATCAGTTCGACCAGCGTGCCGCCGGCACCGATCAGCAGGAAGGGTCCGAACTCGGCGTCGTACAAGGTGCCGATCATGAGCTCGGACTCGGCCTGGATCATGGGCTGGACCAGGCAACCCCGGAACGTCGCGCCGGGCAGGTCTTCAGCGGCGCGCCGGATGCGCCCGAAGGCGGCGCGCACGGCTTCGGTATTGCGCAGGTCGAGCTGCACGCCGCCCATGTCGCTCTTGTGCGTCACGCCGTCGGCCACGATCTTCAGCACCACGGGGTAGCCCAGCGCGCCGGCAATGCTCACGGCGGCATCGGCGTCGACCGCCAGTTCGCCCGCCGCCACGTCGATGCCCGCCAGGGCCAGCAGGCCCTTGCTCGTGTCTTCATCCTGGATGCCCTCCGACAGCGCCTCCGTGAAGCCCTGCAGCTGGGCCGACAGCGCGGGAATCTCCTGCGCCGGATCGGGACCGTCGTGGCTGCGCAGCCATTGAAGGTCGCGCAGGGTCAGGAAGGCTTCGTGCTGGCTGGGGAAGAAAGGCGCGCCCAGACCAAGCAGCGCCTGGCGCATGTGCTCGGTGATGCCGCTGGCGCAGTTCGCCAGCAGCGCCGGCTTGCCGTACTTGCGGCCCAGTTCGGTGAACAGCTTGGCAATGCCGTCCATTCCGCCTTGCGGCGTCATGAGGTAGACGCAGGCGCCGACGGACGGGTCGGCGAAGATGGGTTCCATCGAGCCCGGCAGCAGGTCGGGCCGGCCCTTGCCGGGGCCGGAAGCCGCTGCGCCCAGGTCGTAAGGCAACTGCTGGTTGCTTTCGGTGAAGAAGGGCGCCAGCGCCGTGCGCGTGGCCGGGCTCAGCTCGCCGGGGACCAGGCCATAGTCCGAAAGCGCGTCGCTGCCCAGTGCGCCCTGTCCGCCCGAGCCGCTGAAGAGCGCCACGCCAGGCACAGGCGGCAACGGGAAGGCCTGCAGCGCTTGCGCGGTCAGCAGCATCTGCAGCGCGTCGGTCTGCACCAGGATGCCTTCGTTGCGGCAGCGCGCCAGGAAGGTGTCGTAGGTCCCGGCCATGCTGGCGGTGTGCGAAGCCACCGCCTTCTGGCCGTGCGGCGTACGGCCGGCCTTGGTGATCAGCACCGGCTTGCCCGCCGCCCGTGCCCGGCGGGCGATGGCCAGCATGCGCTCCACCGAGCGGGCGCTTTCCATGTAGAGGCAGATCACGTCGGTCGCCGGGTCGTCGACCAGGTAGTCGAAGAAATCGCAGATCTCCAGGTCGGCCTGGTTGCCCAGCGACACGCAGCTGCTGAAGCCCGCGCCCACGAAGCCGGCTCGGGCGATCATCGCGCCCACCACCGCGCCGCTCTGGCTCACCACGCCGATGCGGCCGCGCGGGATGTCGTCGAAGTACTCCACCAGCGCGGTGGAGTTGAGCAGCGCCATGCTTTCATTGGCATTGAGCACGCCCATGCAGTTGGGTCCGATCATGGCGATGCCCGCCTGCCGCGCCACTGCCAGCACGCGCTCCTGCTTGGCCGCGCCTTCGGCACCCGATTCGGCGAACTGCGACGTGACCACCATCGCGGCGCGCACGCCGGCGGCGGCGCACTCGTGCATCGCCTGCTCCACGCCATCCACGCCGATCGAGATCACGGCCAGGTCGATGGGTTGCCCGATCTCGCCTACGCTGCGGTACGCGCGCAGGCCCTGGATGGTCTCGGCTTTCGGGTTGACGGGGTAGATCGCGCCCGGGTAGTTGAACTTGCGCAGCACATGCAGCAGCACGCCGCCCCACTTGACGATGTCGTCCGAGGCACCGATGAAAGCGATGGAGCGCGGATCGAGGATGGCGCGGATGCCCGCGTTGGTGTGTTCCGTATTGCGTGTCATGGGTTACTTCTTGGCGTAGCTCACCGACATGCCGGCACGCACGTCCGATTGCACCTCGTACGGCGGGATGGGGTAGCGCAGGCCGTTGCGCGCCAGGGCGGCCAGCCCTTCCAGCGCCTTGGCCAGATCCGCGGGCTTGAGGGCCATGAGCATCTCGTCGTCGGGCACGCCGCCGTAGCGCCGTTCCGGAAAGCAGGGCAGCGACAGGCTCGGCTCGCCGGTGGCCAGCGCGCGGCCCCAGGAGTCGGCGCAGGCCGACTCGCCGACCGCGCCCCATTCGAGCTTGCGGTAGCCCGACCATTGCAGGCCGTTGATGAGCAGGATCATCTGCGCGGGGTTGGCGTAGACGAGGCAGATGTCGGGGTCGAGCCGCCCGCTGGCCAGCGGCGAAACCGCCATCGCCCGATAGCGGCCGTAGGGTACGCAGTGCATGGCGCGCTGGTGCGCGGCGGCGTCGTCCTCGGTGGCGAACCACACGCCCGAGAAGGGCTTGCCGGCCTGCCATTCCTCGTTCTGCGGCGCCAGGCCGATCACGGTGGCGCACTGCGGCCCCACCAGGTCGGCCGCGGTGATGCCCACGGTGAAGCCCAGCCGCGCGGCCTGGCCCACGATCTGGTCGGTGGTGTAGATGGCGCCGTTGGGACGGCGGATCTTGGGCACTGCCTCCATGTCTTCCACCCGTTCGAACATCTGGATGCCCACGGGCGTGGTCTTCAGGCGCAGCAGGCGAAAGAGCTGGTCGGTGAGGGCGGACCCGTCGGTCGTGGGTGGGGTGTTTTCAGGCATGGCGGACTTCCGATAGAAAAGCCTTCGCGCGGGGGCTGCGCGTGGCGGTGAAGAATTGCTCGGGCGAGGCGTCCTCGATGATCTGGCCGTCGGCCATGAAGACGATGCGATCGGCCACCTCGCGCGCGAAGCCCATCTCGTGCGTCACGCACAGCATCGTCATGCCCTCGCCGGCCAACTGGCGCATCACGGCCAGCACCTCGCCCACCATCTCGGGGTCGAGCGCGCTGGTGGGCTCATCGAACAGGATGATGGGCGGCTGCATGGCCAGCGTGCGCGCGATGGCAACGCGCTGCTGCTGGCCGCCCGAGAGCTGGTTGGGCGACGCATCGGCCTTGGACGCCAGCCCTACGCGCGTGAGCAGCGCCATGGCGCGCTCCCGGGCTTCCTTGTCCGACAGCTTGAGCAGGTGGCGCGGCGCCAGGCAGATGTTGTCCATCACCGTCAGGTGCGGGAACAGGTTGAAGCTCTGGAACACGAAGCCCACGCGCTGGCGCATCGCATTCACTTCCCTGGCCGAGTGGCCGGGCTCGCGGCCTTCGACGAGGATGCGGCCGGAATCGATGGTCTCCAGCCGCGTGATGGTGCGCAGCAAGGTCGACTTGCCCGAGCCCGAGGGGCCGCAGATCACCACCACCTCGCCCTGGCGAAAGTCGATGGAGATGTCCTTCAGGACCGGGTTGTCGCCAAAGCGTTTGCTGACGCCCTGGAATTCGATGGATTTGGCTTGTTCTGGCATCTTCGGCTCGTCGATGGGTCAGGCCTGGGCGGCGGGGGCGGAGGCGCTGCGGGACGGGCCGGCGAAGCGGCGTTCCATGTAGCGGCCCAGCAGGGTGAGCGGATAGCACAGCACGAAGTAGGAGATGCCGAGCAGCGTGAAGATCGGGATGGCCTTGTCGCCCAGCGTGTCGTTGAGCCCCATGAACTCCAGCGTCATCTCGTGCAGGCCGATGACCGAGCCGAGCGCCGTTTCCTTGATCAGCAGCACGAACTGGCTGACGATGCTGGGCAGCATGTTGCGCAGCGCCTGCGGCAGGATCACGTGCCGCATCGCCCGGCCATGCGGCAGGCCCAGCGAACGCGCGGCCTCGTACTGCCCCTTGGGCAAGGCTTCGATGCCGGCGCGGATGGTCTGCGAGAGGTAGGCGCCGTTGAAGAGCGTCATCACCACCAGCACCACCAGCCACAGCGGCGCGCCCTTGACCACCAGAGGCAGCAGGAAGTAGACCCACAGCAGATGCACGATCAGCGGCACGCTGCGCATGTAGAACACGAAGAGGCTCACCGTCCGCGCCAGCGGCCGCCAGGGGCTGATGAGCCCCAGGCACACCGCGAGCCCCGCCGGCATCGCCAGCACCAGGCCCACGAGGGCCAGCATCAGCGTCATCGCCAGTCCGCCCAGCGGGCCGTCGGGGTAGTAGCCGATCAGCAGCTGCACCCAATAGGTTTCAAGGATGTCCCACATCGCGTCCTACCTCGCGGGATAACGATGCTGATACCACTTGCCCAGCGCGGTGAGCACGATGGCGATCAGCAGGAAGAAGACCGTGGTGAAGGCATACACGCCCACGCTCAGGAAGGAGGCGTCGTTCACTGCGCGGGTGACGAAGGCCAGCTCGCCCACGCCCACCATCAACGCCACGGTGGTGTTCTTCGTGATGTTCATGGCCTGGCCCAGCAGCGGCGGCACGGTGGCGCGCAGCGCCTGCGGCAGCACGACCAGGCGGAAGGTGTCGAAGAAACCGAAGCCTAGCGAGTTGGCCGCCTCGGCCTGTCCGTGCGGGATGCCGCGGATGCCGCTGCGGATGTCCTCGGAGATGAAGGCGGCCGAATACAGGATCAGGGCCGCCAGGGAGGCATAGAAGCCGACGTCGTGCTTGTACAGCGCGCGCTTGAGTTCCTCGGGCAGCATCTCCGGCACGGCGAAATACCAGAACATCACATGCGCCAGCAGCGGAATGGTGCGCACCAGTTCGACGTAGGCGGTGGCTGGCAGCCGAATCCAGCGTGAGGACGCCAGCCGGCCGAAGGCCACCACCATGCCCAGCAGCAATCCGCCTGCGATGGCCCCGGCCGTGAGCGCCAGCGTGTACTCGATGCCCTTGAGGAGCATGCTCCGGTACTCGGGCCGGAGCATGACGCCCCAGTCGATGGATGCCAAGGCGTCCACGGGTTCAGGGCTGCATGTAGGGCGCGAAGCTGAAGCTGCGCTTCATCTTCAGCTCGGAATCCTTGCCGAACCAGCGGTCGAAGATCTGCGTGGCCTTGCCGCTTTTTTCCAGGTCGCTGAGCGTGTCGTTGACGGCCGCGACCATGCGCGCCTCGCCCTTGCGCACGCCGATGCCGATCTGCTGGGTGTCCACCGGCTGGTCGAGGATGCGCCACTTGTCTTGCTGACCGCCGATCAGGCCGATGAGCGTGGTCTCGTCACCGACCATCGACTCCACCTTGCCCTGCTCCAGCGCCAGGTAGGCGTTGGCCGGCGAGGGGAAGACTTTCAGGTCCGCGCCCGTGATGACCTTGGGCACCTTCACCTCGTGGTTGGAACCGCTGATGCCCGCGAGGCGCTTGCCCGTCAGGTCGGCGAAGCTCTTGATGGACGAGGAGGCCGGCACCATCACTTTCACCTGGCTGGCGAAATAGTTGTCGCTGAAGTCGACTAGCTGGGCGCGTTCGGGCGTGTGCGTCAGGTTGGCCAGCGCAATGTCGGTGCGGCCCGACTGAAGGTCGGTGACGCGGGTGGCACCGGTGATGAAGACCAGCTCGGGCTTCACGCCGATCTTCGTCGCGACGGCCTCGCAGATGTCGACGTCGTAGCCGACGAACTTGCGCGTCTTGGGGTCCTGCACGAAGGAGAAGGGCTTGTACTGCGAACCGACGCCGCACTTGAGCGAGCCGGCCGCCTTGATGCTGTCGAGCTGGTCCGCGAGTGCGGCGCCGCCTGCCAGGGCGAGCAGCGCGGCGGCCGCGCCCATGGAGATCGCGTGGGTCATTGTCTTCATCTGTTGTCTCGGGAGTTGTTGTTGAAAAAATCGTCTGTGCGCGACGTCGGTGCGTCAGCCGGGGTGCGCTGACAGCCGCTGCAGGCCGGCGCCGAGGTCGGCGATCAGATCTTCCGGATGCTCCAGGCCCACGTGGATCCGCAGGCCCACCTCGTCCGCGGCGATCGGGCCGCTTAAGCGGTAGCTGCCCGGCTTGACCGGGATCACCAGGCTCTCGAAGCCGCCCCAGCTGAAGCCCATCTTGAACAGCTGCATGCCGTCGAGCATGGCGATCACGGCGGCCTCGGAGGCCGGTCGCAGCACGACGCCGAACAGGCCGCTGGCACCGTTGAAGTCGCGCTTCCAGAGCGCGTGGCCCGGTGCGCCCGGCAGTGCGGGGTACAGCACCTCCCGCACCTGGGGCTGTTCGCGCAGCCACCGGGCCACTTGCAGCGCGCTCTCCTGGTGCTGCCGCAGTCGCACGGCCAGAGTGCGCAGGCCGCGCAGCCCCAGGAAGGCGTCGTCGGGCGAGACCGTCAACCCCAGCGCGCCGTGGAATGCGCGCACGTCCAGGTAGAGCTCGCGGGTGCGTGCCACGATCACGCCGAGCAGCGCGTCGGAATGGCCCACCACATACTTGGTCAGCGAATGGATGGACAGGTCCACCCCGTGCTGCAGCGCCGGGAAGAGCAGCGCCGTGCCCCAGGTGTTGTCCATCAGCACGCGGGCGCCGGCCGCATGGGCCGCCGAGCAGATGGCGGGGATGTCCTGCACCTCGAAGGTGCCGGAGCCGGGCGATTCGGTGTAGACGACCGTGGTGTTCGGCTGGATCAGTTCGGAGATGCCGGCGCCGACCAGGGGTGGGTAGTAGGTGGTTTCCACCTTCATCTTCTTCAGCACCGTCGCGCAGAAGTTGCGCACCGGCGGGTAGACGCTGTCGACCATCAGGATGTGGTCGCCGGGCTTCACGCTGGCCAGCAGGGCCGTGGTGATGGCCGACAGGCCCGATGGCGTGAGCATCGCGTTGGCGCCGCCTTCGAGTTGCGCCAGCGCCGATTCCAGCGCACGGCCCGTGGGCGTGCCCCAGCGGCCGTAGGCGCGATGCCCGCTGCTGTTCTTGAGCTGCTCCACCTTGTCGAACAGCACTGTCGAGCCACGGTACGGCGGGATGCTCACCAGGCCGTTGGACAGCTTGGCATCGCGGCCCACGTGGGTCACGCGCGTCTCGGGATGCAAAAAGGTGGCTGCGGAAGCTTCGCTCATCAAACGCTTTCTCTGGAGGGGGCTGGCGGCAGTATATTGATGCATCGAACGAGCACAACACCGAAAAATTCAAATCATTATTTCCTTAATGCAACAATAGATTATGGATACGGACAGCCTGGCTCTGATCTCGGTGTTTGTGCGGGTAGCGCGCTGCATGAGCTTTTCCGGCGCGGCGGCCGAGCTGCACATCTCCACAGGCACCGTGAGCCGCCAGATCGCCCGACTGGAGAAGAAGATGGGCGTGCAGCTGCTGGAGCGCAGCACTCGCAGGGTGGCGCTGACCGAGATCGGCAAGACCTTCTACGACTCGACCAGTCACATCCTGCTGCTGGCGGAGGAGTCGATGTCGCGCGTGCAGGACCTGCAGGTCGAGCCGCGCGGCACGCTGCGCCTCACGGCACCGATGCTGTTCAGCATCAAGCATCTGGGTCCGCTGATTTCGCGCTTTACCGAGCGCTACCCGCATGTGGAGGTGCAGCTGAAGATCTCCGACCAGCTCGAAAGCCTGTCGGGAGGCGACTTCGACATCGCTGTGCGCATCACCAACCACCTGGACGACGGCGTGATCGCCAAGCGCCTGACCAGCGTCCACTGGGCGGTGTGCGCCAGCCCTGGCTACCTGGCCCTCCACGGCACGCCGACCACCCCCGCCGAACTGGCGGACCACCAGTGCTACCACTACCCTAGCGTCATCAAGCACGGTCGCTGGAGCTTCACGAGGGGTGAGGCACAGCACAACGTGCCGACCCACGCGCGCTTTCACGTCAACAGCAGCCAGATCATCGCGGACCACGCCCTGGCCGGCCTGGGCGTCGCCTTGCTGCCGACCTACCTGGTCGGCGAGCACCTGCAGTCCGGCCGGCTCGTGCCGCTGCTCGCGGGCTACCAGCCCACCGTCAACAGCGCGCTGTATGCCTTGTACCTGCCCAATCGCTACATGACGGCCAAGGTGCACTGCTTCCTGGAAATGCTCCAGACGGCCTTCAGCGACCCGCCGTATTGGGATGCGCCTTTCCAGAAGAGCAGGGCGTCGGCATAGAAAGCTACCGCCGAGCCAGGGCGGCCAATCGCTTTCTAGCGCTTTGCAGCAGGCCCTCGCGTTCCGCTTCCGGCTTTGCCTTGGTCTCGCCCTGGCCGACGATTTCGATCGCAGAGGGGCCAGCCAGCCTTGCACCGAGGTTGTCCCCTGGCGTGAGGGCCGCGTACCTGGCGCTCGAGATCACGTGCACCTCGAGATGCCGGCCGATAGACATGGACAGCCTCCGGCACGCGATGGACATTTCCGATTCATCCGGCACCAGTCGGCCGTGAACCACGACAAGCTGCACTGTCGCGTCCTCGTCTTCCCCGAGCACGAAGGCGCGCAAGACTGAATCCTTGAATTTTGAGCGCAGCATCGCGCGGATGGGTTCGGCGGCCGCGAAGGACTTGAGAGCGATGGACCGCAGCTCGTTGTAGAAAACGAACGACGTGTTCGCCTCGACCGTCTCGGGTTCGTCGGCTTCCGACTTGCGCCTGGTCAGGATGCCGCACTTGACCAGGTGCTCCTGTGTCCGCTCGACTTCGTCCGCATTCAACTTGGTCTTCCTGGCGAGTTCCGCAACGGAAAACTTGTTCGTCGGTGCTGCGAGAACGACCTTCAACAACTTCTGGACTTCTGGCGCGAGGAGGAAATCTGCGGCACTCATTCTGGCTGGGGCAACTGCGACTGCATCATGGCGACCGTTCCCCGAACGCGGGGAGGTCGACATCGGTTTTAACATGAAGCGCGCGACGAGCGGCCTGCGGCCGAGGGGCGGATCTTCAGCATGCGTCGTCGCTTGCCTGAGAATCTCCGCATGCCACACGCCGTCTCCCACCTGCGCGCCGCGCGTCTCGCGCGCAGCGCCAAACCATTTCTCGCCCGTGGTGGATTCAAGCGCGAGCGCTGCGCGGACTGCCGGCTGGTACCCAGCCACTGCATGTGTGCCTTGCGCCCTTCACTGACGACACGGGCAGGGGTGTGCCTGCTCATGGCGGATATAGAGCCGCTCAAGCCGAGCAATACGGGCTGGCTGGTCGCCGATGTGGTGCCCGATACCTTTGCCTTCGGCTGGAAGCGCACCGAAACCGACCCCGCCCTTCTGGCCCTGCTGCGCGACCCGCAATGGCATCCGTACGTGGTGTTTCCCGGCCGATATGCAGCGCCCGAGCGGGTCGTGCGCACCGTTCAACCCTCCGACAGCCTTCGGGATGATGCCCAGAAGAAGCGACCGCTTTTCATTCTCCTGGACGGGACCTGGTCCGAGGCTCGCAAGATGTTCCGAAGAAGCCCCTACCTGGACCGACTGCCGGTCTTGAGCCTGGAGCCCGACCAGACATCGCAATACAAATTGCGCAACTCGGGCCGCAACGACCATTTCTGCACCAGCGAAGTGGCCGCCCTGTGCATGAGCCTGGCGGGCGAGCGCGTTGCCGAGCAAGCTCTGGAGGCCTACCTGGCGGTATTCACCCAACACTATCTGCATGCGAAAAACCAGCAGCCCATCGCGATGGATGGCGCTGCCCACCAGCGGTTGCGCGAGGTGTCTGTCCCGCAGCCTTGTTGCCCAGGACGAGCATGACTATTCCTTCAAACATCGCGGCCTTCTGGGACGCTTTCTCCGCCGACGTCGGGCAAAGAGATTGCTCCGAGCGATTCTTCGAGGCGTTCCACTTCGATGACAACGAGGCCAGCGCCGACGAACTTGCCGACCTCGTGCTTGCAGGCGTCAAACGGGCCACTGCCGGGCTTCTCTGGTCATTCGAGAGCGCTTGCGGCGGGGCGCCACCCAAGCCGGGCGCCCTCAGTGTTGTCACCTACTGGGATGGACGGCCTGTCTGTGTCATCGAGACCCTGGAGGTCGAGGTGGTGCCCTTCGAGAAAGTCTCCGCCGAATTCGCGGCACTCGAGGGCGAAGGTGATGGCTCCCTGGCGTACTGGCGCCGAGTGCACTGGGCCTACTTCGGCCGAGAATGCGCGCGTCTGGGTCGAGAACCAAGCCTGACCATGCCGGTCGCCTGCGAGCGCTTCAAGGTCATCTACCGAGCCAATGCTTGAACCGAGCTGGTTCGACGCAGTTGGTCGCCATCCGACTTCTCACCGAGACGTCGCATGACCCACCGGGTTCTATCGGCAGCGGGTGACATCGCTCCGAGATCGATGGCCACTCGCCGCTCGTCGACATAGCTGATGGCCGCTGAACCGAGCAGGGTGGGGACAAGGTCGGCATGCATCACCTTGACACCATGGTTGGCGCGGAGCCGTTCCCAACGCGCGGCGTTGCTGCCGCGCCATTCATCGCTCGCCCACACGACGGCCGGGACTGTGGTGTCCCAGCGCGTCGGATCTTTCAGTGCGTGCTGAAAAAGCTTCCGTCCGTCGTCAAGCAGGTTCTCGCCGTGGTCAGCCGTGTACATCACGAAGGACGAGCCTTTCGCCTGCGCTGCCTCCGAGATCACGGCATCGACGAATCGGAGGGATTCGGCGACGGCGTTGTCGTAGGCGCGGATGAACTCCGGCAGCGTTGAATCATCCGGGATTTCAGAAAGCTTCGAGCAGTCGGCCGGGAAAGCAGCTGTCGCGGGGTCATAGCGATCGCAGTAAGAAAAGTGTGCGCCGTAGGCATGCAACACGATCAACTTCTTGGGCGCATCCTGCGCGAGCACCTCTCTGAGTGACGGCAAAAGGATTTCTCGATCGGTCCTCTTTATCGCCAGGAACATGTCAGTGTTGGCGTCGGGCCAGGCAATGCCTCTCTCCTGGAGGGCGAGCCAATAGGTGTGAAATCCAGCTTCCTCGAAAGCCCTCATGAATGTTGCGTCCTTGCTGACCCGGAATGCACCGCCAGGCATTTCGCGCGAGACGAGCAAAGGGACCGACGTGTGCGTGCTGCTGGACCCGGACATCACATCGCAATAGATGATCGCGTCTTCATGGCTGATGCCGACCTGCCGCTGGCCGCCGCATGCGCCGAGCCGGTCGGCACGCACCGTCTCCCCGATGATGAGGATGTAGGTCTCGCTCGGCGGGTGCAGTCCCGGCAACCGCGAGGCGCCCCAGCTCGCGGACGCCGACCGAGGGTTCGCGGCCGCATAGGGCGACGCCGTCGAGATGAAGTCGTCACGGCCGATCGCTGAAGCCGCGGCCACGGAAATCACATTCAGCGGCCAAGCGCGCAGCACGGTATCGTGAAAGACGGCGCCGCATGTGGCTGCGGCGACAGTGAGTGTCGCAAGGGCAGCCGAAGGCATCCTCCAGCGCGCCGTCGCGGTCGACCGAGTGCGAAACGACACCCAGATCGGCGCCGCGAGCAGGGCCGCGGTCAGGGCTATCCACTGGACATGAGGCTGAATGACCGGCCACGCTTCGTGGGGGTCCGGCCGAATCAAGGCCGCCTCGAACAGGTTGACATCGCGCAGAAGATCGGCTCCCACGGCGAGAACGCCGAACAGCGCCGGGACGTAGGTGAGCACCAGGAATACGCGAAGCCCCAGGATCGCCCGAAGCAAGCCGAAGAACACCACGGTTGCGGCAAGGAGGGAAGCGGCCCCAAGATCCCGGACCTGCGTGGATGAAAAGATCGCCAGGGCCGGGATCAGCAGGATGGCGCCCCAGACACAGTCGATCAGGCCGACGATGCCGTGCCGTCCGCTTGCCATTGGCGCGGATGCTACGCGCGCACCCTGTGGATCGTTGTGCTGCTCCATGACTTTCCACGCAGATGAGGGCATTCTCCGCGGCGCCGGGCTGTCAGTAAACTAGCTGGATGACCGCCCAGGCCCCCTCCATCGTGCTCGGCTGCATCGCCGACGACTTCACTGGCGCTACCGACCTCGCCAACAACCTGGTGCGCGCGGGCATGCGCGTGGTCCAGACCATCGGCGTGCCGCAGGCGCCGCTCGCGGCCGACGTCGACGCCGTGGTGGTGGCGCTGAAGTCGCGCACCATCCCGCCGGCGGAAGCTGTGGCGCAATCGCTGGACGCGCTGCGTTGGCTGCAGGCGCAGGGCGCGCGGCAGATCTACTTCAAGTACTGCTCCACCTTCGACAGCACGCCCGCCGGCAACATCGGGCCGGTCACCGAGGCGCTGATGGATGCGCTTCATTGCGACTTCACGATCGCCACGCCGGCCTTCCCGGACAACAAGCGCACCGTCTTCAAGGGCTATCTGTTCGTGGGCGACGTGCTGCTCGACGAGAGCGGCATGCAGAACCACCCGCTGACGCCGATGACCGATGCCAACCTGGTGCGGGTGCTGCAGGCCCAGACCCGGCGCAAGGTCGGCCTGATCGATCACGTGGCGGTCGCGCAGGGTGCTGAGGCCGTCGGTGCGCGCATCGCGCAGCTGCGCAGCGAGGGTGTCGCCATCGCGATCGTCGACGCGGTCTCCAACGACGACCTGCTGCGCCTCGGCCCCGCCTTGGCCGCGATGCCGCTGGTGACCGCGGGCTCGGGCGTGGCGATCGGCTTGCCGGCCAACTTCGGCATCGCGCCGTCGTCGACCGCCAGTGCGCTGCCGGCGGCCGGCGGCCTGCGGGCCGTGGTGTCCGGCAGCTGTTCGTTGGCGACCCAGCGGCAGGTGGCCGACTTCCTGTCCACCGGCCGGCCGGCGCTGGCGCTCGATCCGCTGCAGCTCGCGGCCGGCGGCGACGCGGTCGGCCAGGCGCTGGCCTGGGCCGGGCCGCTGCTGCCGGAGGGGCCGGTGCTGATCTATTCCACCGCCGAGCCCTCGGCCGTGAAGTCGGTCCAGGGTCGCCTGGGTGTCGAGGAGGCCGGCGCCATGGTCGAACGCGCGCTCGCCGCGATCGCGCGTGGCCTGGTCGAGCGCGGCGTGCGGCAGCTGGTGGTGGCGGGCGGCGAGACCTCCGGCGCCTGCGTGCAGGCGCTCGGCATCGCACAGCTCCAGATCGGCGGCCAGATCGACCCCGGCGTGCCCTGGTGCCACGCGGCGAGCAAGGCCGCCGGCGGGGCGGGCCTGCACATCGCGCTGAAGTCGGGCAACTTCGGCAGCGACGATTTCTTTTCCAAGGCCTTCGGCGCGCTGCGATGAACGAACACCGCGCCCGCGACGAAATCTGCCGTGTCGGCCGCAGCCTGTTCGAGCGCGGCTACGTCCACGCCACGGCCGGCAACATCAGCGTGCGGCTCGACGATGGCTTCCTGATCACGCCGACCGATGCCTGCCTCGGCTTCCTCGATCCGGCCCGGCTGGCGCGGCTCGACGGCAGCCTGCGCCAGACCCACGGCGACCGGGCCAGCAAGACCATGGCGCTGCACGCCCGCATCTATGGCGCCGCCAGCGCCTTCGATGCCGGCACGCGCTGCGTGATCCATACCCACAGCACCCATTGCGTGGCGCTCACGCTGCGCGAGACCGGTGGCGAGCTGCTGCCGGCGCTGACGCCCTATTTCGTGATGAAGGTCGGCCGCGTGCCGGTGATCCGCTACCACCGTCCCGGCGCGCCCGAGGCGGCGGCACAAGTGGCCGAGGCGATCGAGCGCTACGGCGCCGCGGGCACGCCGATCCGTGCCGTGATGCTCGAGCGGCTGGGCCCCAACGTCTGGCACGACACGCCGGCCGCGGCGATGGCGGTGCTCGAGGAACTCGAGGAGACGGCGCGGCTCTGGGCGCTTGCGCGCGCGGGGGGCGACCCGCCGAAACCGCTCGGCGAGGCCGAGATCAACGAACTGCGGCGCAGTTTCGGTGCCCGCTGGTAGCCGGCCGCGCAGGCGTCCCTAGTGGACGAACATCTTCCGATGAAGGCGCCGCAACGACCACCAGATGCTCAGCGCCACGACGGGAATCGCCAGCGCGGCCGTGGTTTCGGGTGACAGCGGCCATCCGATCTTCTGGGCGCCCTTGGCCAGGTAGCTGACCAGGCCGACGATGTAGTAGGTGATGGCGGCCACCGAGAGTCCTTCCACGGTGGCCTGCAACTTCAGTTGAAGGTCCTGCCGGCGGTTCAGGGCTTCGAGCAGGGCCTGGCTGCTTTGCTGCTGCTCGATCTCGACCCGGGTGCGCAACAGATTGCTCATCCTGGAGACGCGCTGGGACAGCGAGTCCTGCCGCCGGACCGCCCATTCGCAGGTCTTGCGCGCCGGCGTCAGGCGCCGCTCCATGAACTCGGCGATGCTCTGGAGTCCGTCCAGCCTGGCTTCGGCAATCTGCCCGATGCGCTGGTCCAGCAACTCGAAATAGGCGCTGCTGGCGGAAAGTCTCGAATGCGTGGCCGCATGCTGGCTCTCGACCTCGCCGGCCAGGCGCGTGAGCCGGTCCAGCAGGGCCGGTTCCGCGTCACGTTCGGCGCTGCGGATGGCTTGCGCGAGCGCCGCCAGCTCGCCCTCCGCGCTGCCCAGCGCCTCGCCCGCTTGCCGCGCCGCCGGCAAGCCGAGCAGGGCTGCCATCCGGTAGGTCTCGATCTCGAGGATCCGCTGCACCAGCCGTCCGAGCCGGCGCGACTGGAGCGCATCGGCGAAAAGCAGGATGCGGGACGCGCCGTCCGCGTGGATGGCGAAGTCCGTGAACACCTGCGCCTGCTCGCCCGCCACGCTGGAACCCACCAGCGTCTGCTCGTTGAGCAACTCCGCGACGCGGGCGTCGCCAGCGCTTCCGCGTCCCGGGAATACCCAGAGATCGAGGCTGCAGAGGCACTGCCCGGGAAGCCCGTGGAGCCAGTCCTGCGGCACGGCACCGATCGCACTGGCCGGCTGGCGAGGATGCTGCGCCTCGGCGGGTCCGGGCACCGTGAAGGTCCAGGTGACGAACTCCGTGTGCAGCTCCCAGCGCAGACGGACCGATCCGAACTCGACCCGCAGGTGCGTGGTGTTGACGTCAGGGGGCGCCAGGTGATGGTCGCGCAGAAGGCTCGCAAGATGGGCGCGGCTCTGCGCCCGCTGCTGTGCATCCGCCAGCATCACGATATGGGCGATGCCCAGGGCGCCGGTCAGCGCTTCAGGCGGTCGGGCGTGGACTTCGTTGTGAAGCTCCACGCGTTGCGGGTGCTGAATGACGCGGCTGTTGGATGGCATGGGCGACGAGCTCGAGACCTGGTGATGCGCAGTGCTGCGAGCTTAATGCCTGTGCGCCATGCCGGGGCGCGCTGCTCTGCCCTCGAAATCAGGAAGAGGTCCGGCGCAGTGCCTTGTAGACGGCATCCAGCAACTTGTTCTCGGGATAGGGCTTCTGCAGGAAATCCACGGCGCCATCTCGGATGGCCTGGACCGCCGTCGTGATGTCGACGCTGCCGCTGACGAACACGATCGGCATATGAATGCCCAACTGGCGCAGCCGCTCCTGCAGCGCGCGACCATCCATCTGGCGCATGTGCAGGTCGAGGATCAGGCAACCATGCCAGGTGGGTTCGAAGGCGGCCAGGAATTCGACCGCTGAACTGAAGGCCACGACCGCGAGTCCGGCCGCGCTGACGAGTTCGCGAACGGAGTCGCGACAAGCCGCATCGTCGTCGATGACAAACACTGTGGGCTGGCTCACCTCTTCCCCTCGAAGGCGTGCTGGGGCGCCCGGCTGCTCAGACCGGGCGAATTCTTGTTGTTCGAAGCGCCGTCAAGTTAGCCGAAATCCGAATGCGGCGACATTGCTCCTTGGTGCATCGCAGCCCGAGCCTGACGTGTCTCCTCCACAGTCTTGATGAGATTCCGTCCGCGGCACGCGGCCCGGCTCGTGCCAGCGGCAGGTGACTGTGGCAGCACGGCCACAACCGGACCTTCCGGCGCACGGCCGGTGAATATGATCGGGTCCCATGGCAATAACCGCTTTTGCTGTCAAAGTGCCGTCGCAGGGCCTTGCATGTCTTTCGCCTCTCGCCGTCGACGCCGACCGTGAAAGATTCCTCAGAATGACCCGCCGCGCCTGGCTCCGGCGTTCTCGGCCAGCGCCGCAGACGGGCATGCTACGGCTTCAACACTTCCTCATCGTTCACCATTGAGCTTCCTTCTGTCGTTGCCGGCGTGACTCAATTCAACATCAGTGGCGTCAATCCATGATCAGCTTGCGGCAGCTCATTTTCCTCTGCTTGCTGTTCATGTTTCAGGTCGCGGTGTTCGGTTGGATCGAGTGGCGCTGGGGTGCGCGGCGGATCGAATGGCGCAAGGTCCTGCTCGCGGACTTGATTGCGGTTCTCTTCTTCGCCCTCGTCGTGCGGCGGGCAGCAGGCTACCTGAATGGCTGGACCGGCATCTATGGCCCTTGGCCCGCAGCAATAGGCTCCTGGCCGCTCCCGGTGCGTCTGGTGCTTTACCTGTTGGTCGCTGATTTTGGCGCCTACTGGATGCACCGACTGGTGCACCTCAAGCCTCTCTGGCGGGTGCACCGCTGGCACCATTCGCCGACCCACATGTACTGGCTGGCCGGCAGCAGAACCTCCATCCTCCAGCAGGCGATATTCAATCTTCCCTACATTTTTGCCAGTCCGATTCTCGGCGTGTCCCCATTCTGGCTGGCCAATGCGCTGTTCTTCTTCTATGCGACGACCAACGGCTGGATGCACCTGAATGTGAACTGGCGCCTGCGCGGCCTCGACTGGATACTGGTCACGCCGCAAAGCCATCACATCCACCACAGCGACGACCCGCTGCACTACGGAAGCAACTTCGGCGTTCTGCTTTCGGTATGGGACAGGATGTTCCGAACATTCACCAGCCCGAAAGACCTGTCTCCCGACACGCTGAGGTTCGGCATCGGTGAGAAGGTCCCCGTCGCGCGGCTTGCTATCGGTCTCTAGGAAGCGTTGCCGACCGGGCACACCCTCACGAAGCTCGAAACCGCGAAAGCGCGTACAGGTAGGATGCACGCATGGAATCCGCTGATGCCGCCACCTTCGATGAGTCCTATTACGCGCGCTACTATTTCGACAAGAAGACCAAGGTAGCCGACCCGCAGCACGTCGAACGCTTGGGTGCCTTCGTGAGCGCCTACCTGAAGTACCTGCGCGTCCCTGTCCAACGCGTGCTGGACGTCGGTTGCGGCGTTGGGCTGTGGCGGGACATCGTGGCCCATCACTTTCCGCAGGCGAGCTATCAAGGCGTCGAGATCAGCGAATACCTGTGCGCTCGCTACGGCTGGGAACGCGGCTCGGTCGTGGACTACCAGGCTCAGGCGCCATTTGACTTCGTCATCT
Organism: Variovorax sp. J31P207; assembly: GCF_030316965.1. Taxonomy (NCBI): domain Bacteria; kingdom Pseudomonadati; phylum Pseudomonadota; class Betaproteobacteria; order Burkholderiales; family Comamonadaceae; genus Variovorax; species Variovorax sp. J31P207. The sequence continues at coordinate 174,177 of NZ_JASZYN010000002.1, read as the reverse complement.
GCCAGGGCGTTCTGGCCTATCTGAGTCCTGTCGACCTCAAGCGTGCCCTGCGCAATCTCGGGACATTGAGCCATGGCGCGCTCTACGTTGAGGCGGTGACGCTGGAGGACTACGAAAATGACATCGTCGACGAAGACCTCACAGACCCGCTCCTCTTTCGGCACCGCGCAGGGCTTTACCGGCAGGGCCTGTCGAGGAAGTTCAAGGGCTTGGGCGGTGGCCTGTGGCTCAGCCGACGGGCCGATGTGCCGCTCTTTTCGCTGGAATGTGCGGTGGAATGACCGGTCATTGGGCAGCGGCCTACATGGGAAGCCGGCGCGCGCCGTCTTGAAGCCCCGCTGCGAGGGCCGCCCAATACCATGAACCATGACGCAGGCCTCGTGCTCCCGAACTCCCTGACCGCCGTTTTCGAGTCGCGCTGTACCGAGCACTCAGACCGTCTCGCCTACGTCTTCCTGAAGGATGACCTGTCGCCCGCTGAACAGTCGAGCTATGGGGACCTGTCGATCGACTGCCACCGCCTGGCCGCCCGTCTGGGTGCGCTCGCCCGGCCGGGAGAGCGCGTGCTGCTGGCCCTGCCGCCGGGTCTGGATTTCGTGCGTGCGTTCTGGGCCTGCGTGCTCTGTGGCTGCGTCGCGGTGCCGGTTCCGGCACCCGACCCGGTGCGGCTGCTGCGATCGGCGCCGAGACTGCGCGGCATCCTCGAGGACACCGGCGCCGCGCTGGTATGGACCGCAGCCGACCTGCTCGACAGCGCGCGCCAGGCGCTCGAGCCCTCCCTGTTCACTGTGGCGCGATGGATCTCGTCGGCCGAACTCGAGACGGTCGAACCCGGCATGCCTGGCCAGTTGCCGTTCGTCGACGCCGACGCATTGGCCTACCTCCAGTACACCTCGGGGTCGACGCTTGCACCACGTGGCGTGCGCATCAGCCATGCGCAGGCGCTGGCCAACGTGCAGGCGCTCGACGCGGCGGGCCGGCTCGACACCCATTCCCGCACGCTGACCTGGCTGCCGCACTTCCACGACTATGGCCTGGTCTGCGGGCTGCTGGTGCCCTTCCATGCCGGCGCCACCAGCTGGCTGATGTCGCCGCTGACCTTCCTGCGCCGACCGCTCAGGTGGCTCGAAGCCGTCGATGCCCTGCGCATCACGCACACCGGGGCGCCGATGTCGGCGTACGTGGCCTGTCTGCGGGCGCTCGCCGGTGCGCCGCTGGCCAGTGATCTTTCGTCGCTGGTGTCGCTCAGCTGCGGCGCCGAGCCGCTGCGTGCCGATGCGATCGAGCGTGTTCTCGACGTGTTCGGTGCCGCCGGCCTGCGTCCCGAAGCCTTCATGCCCGCCTACGGCATGGCCGAGACGGTGCTGGGCGTCACCTTGTCGACGGCCCACCGGCCGCCGCGCATGATGGCGCTCGACGCCCATGCGCTCCAGCAGGATCGCGTCCTGCCGGCGCGGTGCGACGGCGCGGGGGCTGTCCGCATCGTGGGCTGCGGCCTGCCGCTCATGCATACCACGCTGAGCATCGTCGATCCGGCGACCGGCGTCGTGGCAGCGCCCGACGCGGTGGGCGAGATCTGGGTGCAGTCGTCCAGCGTCGGCCAGGGCTATTGGCGCCAGCCGGAGCTGACCGAAGCCGGCTTCGGCGCGCGCCTGGCCGATGTCGACGGACCCTTCCTGCGCACCGGCGACCTCGGCTTCGTGGCCGACGGCGAGCTCTTCGTCACGGGCCGGCTGAAGGACCTGGTGATCGTCCACGGCGGCAACCACTACCCGCAAGACATCGAGTGGACTGCCGAGCATGCACACCCGGCGCTGCGGCCCGGCTACGGTGCCGCCTTCTCGGTCGAGACGCCCGACGGCGAGGCGCTGGTGCTGGCGCTCGAGACCGAGCGCCGTACCGGCGACGATGCCGCGCAGGCCGCAGCGGCTGCAGTGCGCCGTGCCATCGGCGAGGCGCACGGCCTGCCGGTCGAGGCGGTGGTGCTGGTGCGCTCCGGCTCGCTGCAGCGCAGCTCCAGCGGCAAGATCCAGCGGCGCGCCATTCGGCAGCGCTACCTTGACGGGACGCTCGACGTCCAGGCCGTCTTCGCACGGGAAGCGACGCCGCCAGGCGCCGACGACGCGGCCGACGAGGGACTCGCGACGACGATGCACTCGATGCCGCGCGCCGCCGCCGAACAGGAGGTCTGGGAGATCTGGCGCGAGGTGCTCGACACCACCGCCTTCGGCGTGCATGAGAACTTCTTCGAGCTGGGTGGCACGTCGCTGCTGATGGCGCAGGTGGCCTCGCGCGTGAGCCAGCAGCTCGGGGTCGAGCTGCCGCTCGCCGCGTTGTTCGACCACACCAGCGTGGCGGCGCTCGCCGACCATGTCACACGCCTGCAGGCCGAGCTTGGCGGCGTCGCGCCGGTCGTGCCTGTGGCCATTGCGCGCATGCCGCGTGGCGCGCCGCTGCCGGTGTCGCTGTCGCAGCGGCGCATGTGGGTCATCCAGCAGTTCGATCCGGCTTCCACGGCCTACAACGTCGCGGTCTCGCTGCGCATCCGCGGTGCGCTCGATGTGGCGCTGCTGCAGCGCGCGTTCGACTTCATGGTCGAGCGCCACGAAAGCCTGCGCACGCGCCTCGTGCTCGACGGTGTCGAGCCGATGCAGCTCATCGAACCGACGGCGCATGCGCCGATCGAACGGATCGACCTGGCTGCATGCCCCGACCGGCTGGCACGCGCCCGCGCGCTGCTGGCCGAGCGGCTGGACAGGCCCTTCGCACTCGACCGCGCACCGCTGCACCATGCCACGGTACTGCAGCTGGGCGCGAACGACCATGTGCTGCTGTGGGTGATGCACCATGCCATCGCCGACAACTGGTCCTTCGCCGTGCTGATGCGCGAGGCGCTTGGCGCCTATGCGGCGTGGAAGGAAGGCCGAGCGCACGCGCTGGATCCGATCCCGATCGAGTACGCCGACTACGCCGCGTGGCAGCGCAGCCCCGCGTCGGTGGCGCAGCGCCGGCCGCAGATGGACTACTGGCGCGAGCGGCTCGCGCACCTGGCGCCGCTCGACCTGCCGACCGATTTCGTGCGGCCGCTGCGCCCCAGCTTCCACGGCGCACGGGTTTCCGCCATGGTGCCGGTCGGCCTGCGCACCGCCATCCGCAGGTACGGCGCCCGGGTTTCGGCCACGCCCTTCGTCGTACTTCTCGCGGCCTTCAAGCTGATGCTCGCGCGCCAGGCGCGCAGCACCGACATCGCCGTGGGAACGCCGGTCGCCAACCGCCACCGCTTCGCTGCCGAGCACCTGGTCGGCACGCTGGTCAATACGCTGGTGATGCGCACCGACCTCGGTGGCGACCCGAGCTTCGACACGCTCGTGCAGCGCGTGCGCGCCACCGCCATCGAAGCCTATGCGCACCAGGAAGCGCCCTTCGACGAACTGGTCGAGTCGCTCGGCCACGATCGCGCCGTGCACGCCGAGGGACTGGTGCGCGTGCTCTTCAACGTGCTGAACGCGCCGCTCGGCCGGCTCGACCATGCCGGCCTGGAGGTGGAGGAATTCCCCTTCGACCGCGCCACAGCGCAGTTCGACCTGTCGGTCCACATCGACACCGAGTTCACGCACCGCGTGCACTTCGAGTACTCCACCGACCTCTACGCGCATGCCACCGTCGAGCGCATGCTCGAGAACTACCTCGCGCTGGTCGAGCGGCTGCTCGCCACGCCGTCGCTGCCGCTGTCGCAGATCCCGATCGTCTCGCCGGCCCAGCAGGCCGTCCTGCGCAACGGCTGGAACGCCACGCAGCGTCCGTTGCCTGCGGACCAGGTGGTGCATCGGTACCTGAGCGTTGCCCGCGCGGTCACCGACGACGCGGTGGCGGTGGTCGACGCGCAGGGCGCCGTGCTCTCGTTCGGCGAACTCGAAGCCCGCGGCAATGCCCTCGCGCGCTCGCTGCGCGCCCACGGCATCGGCCGGGGCCACCGCGTGGGCCTGGGTGTCGCCCGCGACGCCGGCCTGCTGGTGGCGCTGCTGGGCGTGCTCAAGTCGGGCGCGGCCTACGTGCCGCTCGACCCGGGGTTTCCGGAGGAGCGCCTGCGTTTCATGGCCGCAGACGCCGGCCTGTCGGCACTCGTCACGCGCGGCGTGCCGGCAGACTGGCTCGCCTCCGCCGGCGTGCCGGTGCTGGCGCTCGACATCGACCGCGACCTGGCGCCAGAGCAGGGCGAGGCGCTCGCGCCCGATGCGTCGCAGGATGCCGGTCCGCTGGACCCGGCCTACCTGATCTACACCTCGGGCTCGACCGGCCAGCCCAAGGGCGTGGCGGTGCCGCACCGTGCGGTCGTGAACTTCCTGGCGAGCATGGCCCGGGAGCCGGGACTCGACGCGGACGATCGCCTCGTCGCGGTCACGACGCTTTCCTTCGACATCGCGGTCCTCGAGTTGCTGCTGCCGCTGGCCGTCGGCGCGCGCGTCGTGCTGGCCGGCGCGGCGCAGGTGCAAGACCCGCATTCGCTGCGGGCCCTGATCGCGCGCGAGCGCGCCACCGTCATGCAGGCCACGCCGACACTCTGGCGCATGCTGCTCGGTGCCGGCTGGCATCGCCCTGGCGGGGTGCCGCACTTCAAGGCGCTGATCGGCGGCGAGGCGCTGCCGGCCGCGCTGGCCGTACAGTTGCTCGACAGCGGCGTCCAACTCTGGAACATGTACGGGCCGACGGAGACCACCGTGTGGTCGAGCGTGTGGCGCGTGACGGCGCCGCGCGAGGGCATTTCCATCGGCCGGCCCATCGACAACACCGACATCCAGGTGCGCGACGCCGGCGGTCAGCTGTGCCCGATCGGCGTACCCGGCGAGCTTTGCATCGGCGGCGCGGGCGTGTCGCTGGGCTACCACCGTCGCGATGAACTCACTGCCGACCGATTCCCGCCCGACCTCGACAGCCAGGAGCCGGGCGCGCGCTACTACCGCACCGGCGACCTGGGTCGCTGGCGTCATGACGGCTGGCTGGAGCACCTTGGACGGCTCGACCGGCAGGTGAAGCTGCGCGGCCTGCGCATCGAGCTGGGCGAGATCGAGGCTGCACTGCACGACCATGCGGCAGTGGCCGAAGCCGTTGTCGCAACCCATTCGCAGAGCGAGGACGACGTGCGCCTGGTGGCCTACATCGTCCCGCGCGGCGAGGCGCCCGACCCGACCGTGCTGCGCGACCATCTGCGCACACACCTGCCCGAGTACATGCTGCCGCAGCACTTCGTGACGCTCGACGGCCTGCCGCTGCTGCCCAATGGCAAGATCGACCGGAATGCCTTGCCGCCGCCTCGGGTCGACCCGAGGCCGGCCAACCACCCCCAGCGTGCGGCGCCGAGCACGCCTGCCGAGTGCGCCATCGCCGAGGTCTGGTGCGAACTGCTCGGGGTCGACACCGTCGACCTGCGCGACAACTTCTTCGACCTGGGAGGTCATTCGCTGCTGGCGATGCGCGCGGTGATGGCGATCCGCGAGCGCCATGGCTGGCGGATCCAGCCGCCACGCTTCGTCTACGAGACGCTGGGGCAGCTGGCTCGCGAGGAGAACCTCGATGCTGGCGAGGCCGCCCGGCGCGGCTTCGAACAGACGGCGAAGTAGCGCAGACCTTGGGCCATGGGCGCTACAGTGCCCCCATGACTGATGCGACCACTCTCCCTTCCGACCTTCGAGCTGCCATGCGCGCACGCGACGAAGCCTTCTATGCCGTGGATGCGGCGCAGTGGGGCAGGTACACCGCGAACGACTTCACGACTGTCCAGCAGAACGGCCAATTCATGTCTCGGTCCGAACGGATCGGCAACCTTCATTCGCAGGAGCAGCGGCCCTATGTTCCGCGCGAACGCGAGCAGCACGAACAGCAGGGCGACCTTGTGGTCACTCGCTTTTTCAGCGGCGGGCTGTGGGTCGTGGAGGTCTGGAAGCGCATCGACGGTGCATGGGCCACCGTCATGACGCAAGCCACGACGGCGACCGCCACCATGCCCTGACCCAGCGTCGGCGGCTCAGGCGGCCTGCCGCTTCTGCCGTGCCGACCTTGGCGCTTCGCTTCGCGCCAGCCACAGTCCGCTCGCGATGATCAGCGCGCCGCCGCACAGCGTCCATGCATCGGGCGCGGCACGCCAGAACAGCCAGTCCAGCGCGAGCGCCCAGGCGAGGGCGCTGTATTCGAAGGGCGCGATGGCGGCGGCCTGGCCGTGGCGGAAGGCCTCGGCGATGGCCATCTGGCCCAGAAAGCCGCTGATGGCCAGACCCGCAAGCACCCCCAGGTGCTGGGCCTGGATCGGCACCCATTGCGGCGCCGCCAACAGGCTGCCGCCCACCGCCATGCCGGCCGTCGTCCAGAACACCAGCGCGGCGCTCGATTCGGTGCGGCTGATGAGCCGGCCCAGCATGTTCGACAGCGCATAGCAGACTGCGGCCACCAGCACCGCCAGCGCACCCATCGAGAGGAAGGCACCCTGCTCGGGCCGCAGTGCGATGAGGACACCGACGAAGCCCAGCCCGATCGCGATCCAGTGCCGCGGCTGGACCGACTCGCCCAGCATCGGCACGGCGATCAGCACCATCAGCAGCGGAGCGATGAAACTCAGCGTGTAGGCTTCGGCCAGGCCCAGGGTCTTCAGGCCATAGACGAAGAGCACGAGCATCGTCATGTTCAGCGTGGTGCGCAGCAGGTGCAGGCGCCAACGCAGCCGGCGGCTGAAAACGCCGGCGGCCTCGCGCCGCCAGGCGATGTACAGGCACACCAGGGGCAGGGCCGTGAGACCGCGCAGTGCCATCACCTGCACCGGCGGGTAGTGCCCGGCCAGGTTCTTGAGCAGCGCGTCCATGCCGGCGAAGAAGGCGCAAGCCAGCAGCATCGCGGCGATGCCGCGCAGGGTTCCAGTCGAGTGCATGGGCAGGTTGTCTCGCGGCGGTGGCCGGGGAAAGGCCGTGTCCTTGGCGCCTGTCTCAGGCGCTGCGAACGTCGGGGTCTGGCCGACTGTAGCCTGTGCGGTCGTCGGGCACTTCCGCGTCGATGAGCTGGCGCATCCGCGCCGTGATGGCCGCGCCGAGCGCCTGCGCCTCGTCCGCTCCTGCGCTCGCCGGATGGCCGAAGCTGACCCTGGCGACCAGACCCCGGTAGCGCGGCAGTGCCACCTGCAGTGCCGCGGCGAGCTTCTCCTTGTCGTGCGCCGTGCGGCGCAGCCGCGTGAGCGGATGCCGCTGCGCATCCGGCGAGATGACATGGCTCACCAGCGCGGGCACGAAGCGCGTGGCCGGCGCCAGCCGGGCGAACAAGGCATAGCTGCCGGACCAGTTCCGCAACGACGCCGTGGCCCGCTGCGCACCGAAGGTGGCGGGGTCGGGCTCGATCTCTCCGGCCGGGAAGGTCAGCAGGGCGCCGCCTTCGTGCAAATGCCGGGCGGCGGCCCGAACGACGGCCATCCGCCCGCCATCTTCATCATCCGGCAGGAAGATCAGCTGCCGCGCGACGTTCGGCAGGGCGCGAAGAAATGGCCGATCCGCAGCGATCACCCGCAGGTCGGGACGGGACGCGAGACTGGTGAAGAGTGCGACCGTGTCGGTCATTCCCGGGTGGTTCGCCAGGATGACCACGGGGCCTTGCGTCGGAACATGTTCCAGCCCCGAGGTGACGAGGCCGGCGGTCATCCGGTCCATCAGCCAGGCGCTGCCCTGCGCGAGGCCATGGTCGCCGACCCGGGTGTCGAACTCGTGCGCAGTCCGGGCGAAGCGGCGGGCCGCGGGCCGCAACAGGTGGCGCAACGGCGTGCCGCGCAGGCGCGACAGGCCGATCGCATCCAGCAGGTCGAGGATGTTGAGTTCGGTCAGGGTCTCGACCCATGGCGACGAGGCGGCGGTCATCTGCCGACATCGTACGCACATGCCGGACCGATCGGCGGCTGCGCCCGGCGGGTCAGGACTTCGCCGCCAGTTCACCGGCGCCGCCGAGCGCCTTCGACACCGCCACCAGACCCAGCGCCAGCCGGCTCGTGCTCTCGGTGTACTCGCGCTGCGCCTGCAGCCAGGTGCGCTGGGCGTCGAGCTGCACCAGGAAGTCGGTCAGGCCGTGGTCGTAGCGCACCCGGGCCAGCTGCAGCGCGTCGCGGCTGCTGCGTTCGCGCTCGGCGAGCTGCACGTTGCGCAGCCGCTCGGCCGTGTAGGCGCTCAGGGCATCGTCGATCTCGTGCCAGGCCTTCAGCACGGTCTGCTGATAGCTCACCGCCGCTTCCTGCTGCTGCAGTTCGCGCAGGGTCACGGTGGCGCGGCGGCGGCCGCCGTCGAAGATCGGCACCTGCAGGCTGGGACCGATGGACCATTGCCGACTGCCCCAGTCGGCAAAGCTGTCGCCATCCACCGACTGGAAGCCGAAGCCCGCGCCGATGGTGATGCGCGGGTACAGGTCGGCCACCGCCACGCCGATGTTGGCGGTGGCGGCGTGCAGCTGCGCCTGGGCGACCTGGATGTCGGGCCGGCGCAGTGCCATGTCCGAAGGCAGGCCCAGCGAAAGGTCGGGCAGGGCGGCGGCAGCGGCCGCATCGGACGGGGCCGCGAGCTGCGACTGCAGCGCACCGGGCCGGTCGCCGAGCAGCAGCGTGATCTGGTTGATGGCCAGCGCTTCCTGGGCCAGCAGCTGCGGCAGGCGCGCCCGCAGATCGGCCGCCTGCGCGCTCTGGCGCGTCACGTCGAGGTCGGTCGTCAGGCCGCCGTCGGCGCGGGCCTTGATCAGTTCCAGGGTCTCCTCGGCGGCGGCGATGTCTTCGCGGGCGATCTTGATCTGGCGCTGCGCCGCACGCAACTCGAAGTAACGGCGCGCGACCTCGGCCTGCACGCTGAGCTGCGCCTGGGCGAGCAGGGCCTGCGAGGCGCTGACGTTGGCGTCCGCGGATTCGACCGCGCGCCGAATGCGGCCCCAGAGGTCGAGTTCCCACGAGGCATCGAAGCCGGCCTGGTAGAAGTAGTGCGGCTCGCTCAGCACCTGGATCAGTTGTTCCTGGTTGGGCGGATTGATGGCGTCGAGCAGCCGCCTTGTCTCGCCGTTCTCGCTCTGGCGCAGCCGTGTCACGCCGGCGCTGGCGTTGATCTGCGGGGCCTTCTGCGATTCGACGACGCTGCGCTGTGCGCGGCTCTGCAGGAAGCGCAGCGCGGCGGTCTGGAGGTCGGCGTTGGCGGCCAGCGCGCGCGCCTCCAGCGCATCGAGCACCGGGTCGCCGAACATCGTCCAGCCGGCGGGCGCCGGCGTGTCCGTGCGCGCCTGCGGCGGGATCAGCGCCGGCGAGCCGCCGTGCCAGGCGGCGAAGCTCGGTGGCGCCGCGGGCGTTTCGGGCTTGAAGTCGGGGCCGACCGCACAACCGGCCAGCGTCAGCGCCGCCAGCCAGGCCGCGCAGTACGGGGAGCGAAGAGAGATCGTCATGTCGATGTCCTTGGAAGCTTCAGACCAGGCGATGGCGGAACAGCCAGGCGGCCAGCGGCAGGGTGATCGCCGCGATGATGAAAAGCGGGATGAGGTTGTGCCAGACCGTGAGCAGCCCGACGCCCTCGAGGTACACCCGCTGCACGAGATCGATGGCGAAACGCAGCGGGTTGGCCAGCGTCGCGATCTGCAGCGCGCGCGGCATGTTGCTCACCGGGGTGGTCAGGCCCGACAGCAGCATCATCGGCATGATCAGCACGAAGGTGTAGAGCATCGCCTGCTGCATATTGGCCGACACGGCCGAGATCGACAGCCCGATGCCCACGCTGGCGACCGTGAAGAAGACCAGGCCGGTGTAGAGCGTGACCAGCGACCCGGCCATCGGCACCCTGAACCACAGCAGCGTCACCAGCAGCACCAGGGTGGACTGCACCAGCCCGATGAACACCGGCGGCACTGCCTTGCCGATCATGATCTCGGTCGGCGAGAGCGGCGTGACGAGCAGCTGGTCGAAGGTGCCCTGCTCGCGTTCGCGCGCCACCGACAGCGCGGTCAGCAGCAAGGTCTGGATCATGCTGAGCGCGGCGATCATGCCCGGCATGAAGTTCCAGCGCGTCTCCAGGTTGGGGTTGAACCAGGCGCGCGATTCGATCCGCACCGGCGCCTGCGCGCCGCCATGCCGCTGGCGCCACTCGACGTTGAAGGCCTCCACGACGGAGCCGACGAAGCCCGCCGCCGAGCCGGCGGTGTTGGAGTTGCGCGCGTCGAGGATGAGCTGGATGGGCGCCTGCTCGCCGGCGTCGAGCTGCCGCTCGAACTGCGGCCCGATCTGGATGACGACCAGCGCCTCCTGGGCGTTGACGATGGGCGCGATCTGGACCGGCGAATCGAGCGTGGCGGCACGGCGGAACACGCCCGTGCCGTCGAGCTTGGCGATCAGGGCGGTCGATGCGCCGCTGCGGCTCTGGTCGAGCAGCGCGTAGTCGACATGCGTCAGGTCGTAGGTGGCGGCGTAGCCGAAGAGCAGGCTCTGCATGAGTGCCGGCACGACCAGGATCACGCGGCTGGAAGGGTCCTTGAGGATGACCAGCAGTTCCTTGCGGCAAAGATGTGCCACGCGCCGCAGGAATTCGATGAATGAGCCGTTCATGGGTCGTTGTCCTTCAGTCCAGCTTCTTGCGGGTGACGAAGCGCGCGACGCCGAGCAGCACCACCGCATAGGCGAGCAGGATGGCGCAGTTGCGCAGGATCAGCGGCCACACGTTGCCCGCGAGGAAGAGCGTGCGGATCAGCTCCATGAAGTAGGTCGCCGGCAGCACCTGCCCGACGATGCGGACGGCCGTCGGGACGTTGCGCAGGTCGAACAGAAAGCCCGACAGCATCAGCGACGGCAGGAAGCTCGAGATCAGCGCGACCTGGCTGGCGAGAAACTGGTTGCGCGTGACGGAGGAGATCACGAGGCCCACGGCGACGGCGACGATCAGGTAGAGCATCGCGCTGATCACGATGACGGCGAGCGAGCCGTACATCGGCACCTCGAACAGGAAGCGTGCCGCCACCAGGCACAGCAGCAGGCCGGCCATGCCGATGCCGAAGTACGGGATGATCTTCGCCAGCAGGATCTCCACCGGCCGCACGGGCGTGACGAACAGCGCCTCCAGCGTGCCGCGTTCCCATTCGCGCGCCATCACCAGTGCGGTGAGGAAGGCGCCGACCAGCGTCATGATGAGCACGATGAGCCCCGGCACCAGGTACCACGTGCTGTCGTTGGCCGCGTTGAACCACATGCGTTGCTCGATCGTGACCCTGCCGATGCCCGGCGGCGTGCCGCCGCCGGCGCGGTCCGCCACGCGCAGGGCATCCTGCGCCAGCGCGCTGCTCGCATAGCGCAGCACGATGGTGGCCTTGCCCGCATCGGCGCCATGCACGATCAGCTGGATGCTCGCGTCGCCCGCAGCGAGCCGGCGCGAGAAGTCGCCCGGCACGCGCACGATGCCGTCGACCTTGCGCTGGTGCATGAGGGCCTCGGCCTCGCGCATCGATGTCAGCATGACCGGCGAGATGTAGGGCGTGAGCTGCAGGCCGGAGACCGCCTGCACCGCGGTGGGAGAGGTGTCTTCGAGCACCACGGCGATCGGCGCGTTCTTGACGTCGAGCGAGAGCCCGTAGCCGAAGATCAGGATCAGCAGGATGGGCAGCAGGATGCCGATCGCCAGGCTGCTGGGGTCGCGCATCAATTGGCGGGATTCCTTGCGCGTGAGCGCGATCAGCCGCGGCCAGAAGCGGCTGCGCGGCGCGTCGGGCTGCGGCTGGGCCGGTGCGGTCATGCGCTGGCTCCTCGCAGGGGCGTGGCCGGTGCGCGGTCGCGCGCCGCCGGCGTGGATCTCTGGCCGGCTTCGCGCGCATGTCTGACGATGTCGATGAAGGCGTCTTCCATGCTGAGCCGGCTGTCGGCCGCGCTGCCGGCCTGCACCCGCACCTCCCGCGGCGTGCCGATGGCGAGCAGCTTGCCGGCGTCCTGGATCACGATGCGGTCGCAGTACTCGGCCTCTTCCATGAAGTGGGTGGTGATGATCACGGTCACGCCGCCGGCGGCCAGCGCCGTGATGCGCCGCCAGAACTCGCGCCGCGCCAGCGGATCGGTGCCGCTGGTGGGCTCGTCCAGGAACAGGATCTCGGGTTCGTGCAGCAGGCCGGTCGCCATCGCCAGGCGCTGCTTGAAGCCGCCGGGCAGCTGGCCGCTGGTGGCGCTCTCCTGGCCGACCAGGTCGAACTGGCGCAGCACGGTCCGGATGCGATCGTGCAGCCGATCGCCGCGCAGGCCGTAGGCGCCGCCGAAGAATTGCAGGTTCTCGGCCACGGTGAGGTTGCCGTAGAGCGCGAACTTCTGCGAGACGTAGCCGATGCGCGCCCGTGCCTGGGCGCGGGCGGTGCGCAGGTTGACGCCGGCCACCTGCAGGAAGCCGCTGCTGGCCGGCAGCAGGCCGCAGAGCATCCGGAAGGTGGTGGTCTTGCCGGCGCCGTTGGGGCCGAGCAGGCCGAATATCTCGCCGCGGCGGACGTCGAAGCTGGTGCTCGCCACGGCGGTGAAGTCGCCGAACTTGCGCACCAGGTCTTTCACCTGGATGACGACTTCGGGCGTGTCGGCGGCGACGGGCTGCGTTGCGGGCTGCGGGTGCTCGGCGGCGGCGGCCCGCTGCGCGCGCAGCAGCACCATGAAGCCGTCCTCGAGGCGCGCCGCCACTGGCTGGGCCGGTGCGCCGGCCAGCAGTGCGTCGAGCGCTCCGGCCGGCGCATCGGGCCGCCGGATGAAGCGCACTTCGCCGCCTTGCGGCACGGCGTCGATGATCGATGCGGGCGCGTCGAGCAGGTGGGCCTGCAGCGTACGCGGCGCGGTGCCGGTGGGCGGCGTGGCGACGAAACAGAGATCCCTCGCGTTGTCGCGGATCTCGCCGGGCGAGCCTTGCGCGATGAGCTTGCCGCCATGCAGCACGAAGACCTGGGCACAGCGCTCGGCCTCGTCGAGATAGGCGGTGCTGACGATCACCGACAGATGTTCTTCGTCGACCAGCTGCTGCACGATCTGCCAGAGCTCGCGCCGCGACAACGGGTCGACGCCGACCGTCGGTTCGTCGAGCAGCAGCAGCGCCGGCGAGCGCACCAGCGTGCAGGCCAGCCCCAGCTTCTGCTTCATGCCGCCGGAGAGCTTGCCGGCGGGGCGCGCGGTGAAGCGGCCGAGATCGGTCATTTCCATCAGGCGGGCGTAGCGCGCTTGCCGCGCGGCCCGGCTGACGCCGTGGAGGTCGGCGTAGAGATCGAGGTTCTCCTGCACGCTGAGGTCTTCGTAAAGGCCGAAGCGCTGCGGCATGTAGCTGATGCGGTCCTGCACCGCCTGCGGATCCTTCGCGACGTCGATGCCGAGCACCTGCAGCGCGCCTTCGTCGGCCCGCATCAGGCCGGCGGCCAGGCGCAGCAGCGTGGTCTTGCCGGCGCCGTCCGGGCCGACCAGCGCGGTGAGGGTTCCGGCCGGCACTTCGAGCGACACGTCGTCGAGCGCGCGCACCGGCTCCGCCACGCCCTTGATCTGGAAGCGCTTGTGCAGGCCCCGGCCCGCCAGCGCCGGCCCGGTGCCGGCCATCAGGGCCTGCTCCCCGCGTTCGTCGAGCCGGCGTCCAGCGCGAGCCGCACCGTCACGGGCATGCCCAGCCGGAGCCGGTCGCCCGGGTCATCGGCCAGCACCCGGATCTCGTAGACCAGGCTGCTGCGCAGCTCTTCGGTCTGCACGGTCTTGGGGGTGAACTCGGCCACCGATGAGATGTAGCCGACCTTGCCGGCCAGCGGCTCACCGGGGTGGCTGTCGGTTGCCAGCGTGGCGGCCATGCCGGGCCTGATCCGGCCCAGGTCGGCCTCGGTGACATAGGCCCGGACCCACTTGGGATCGGTGATCGCGAGCGTGAACACCGGGCGCTGCGGCGAGGCCATGTCGCCGGGCTCCATGAGGCGCGCGCGCACCACCGCATCGATCGGCGCGACCAGCCGCGCTTCCTGCAACTGGTGCCGGAGCACCGCCAGGGCGGCGGTGGCCACATCGAGCTGCGCCTGGGCCTGCGCGATGTCTTCCTTGCGCGGCCCGGTGACCACCAGCTGCTGCGCCTTGCGTGCGTTCTCCAGCTGCGCGTCGGCGACCTTGCGGCGCGCCTGCGCGGCGTCCAGGTCCTGCTGGCTGACGGCGCGGCCGGCGGTGGTCTGGCGGATGCCCTGCATCCGCTCGAGCTGCTGGCGGGCCAGTTCGGCGTCGGCCTGCGCGGCGGCAACCTGGGCGCGCGACTGCGCCACCTCTTCGGGACGGCTGCCGGCCTTGAGCCGCTGCAGCACCTGCGCCTGGCTGGCGATCTGGGCCTCGGCCTGGGCCGCCTGCAGCTGCAGGGTGCGGGTGTCGAGCTCGCCCAGCACCTGCCCGGCCGTCACGCGGTCGCCTTCCTGGACCGAGAGCCTGGCGATGCGCTCGCTGCCATTGAAGGCCAGAGAGACCTGGCGCAGATCGACATTGCCGTAGAGCACGAGCTGGTGCGCATCGGCTGGCTGGCGGCTGAAGTACCAGATGGCGAACGCGCCCGCAGCGAGGAGGGCGACGGCACCGGCAAGGAGGGGTTTCTTGTTCATGGGCTGCTCTCGGATGAGTGGCCTGATGATATCAAATTCAAATTCAAATTCAAACTTATTTTGGAGGGTGCGGACTGCTTGCCGCCCGCCGGGCCGGCACAGGTGAATTGCTGCCAAGTTGCGTGAACTATGTCAAGGTGGAGAGCGTTAACTTCCGGTGCCCTCCGGATCGGCGGCCGGACTTCTCTTAAAGTCCAGCAAAGCCCGGCAACAGGCAAAGACGTTCGGAACAAGTCCGGGGAATCGGCCCCGCGCGCCCCGCGAAGCCCTTCATGACGTTCAAGAAACTCCGGATCACCGGGCCCGGGGCTGCCCCCTACCAGCTCGGTCAGCCCATGCATGTGTACGACGCCAACGTTCTGCTGGGAACGCTGGATCCCGTGCCCGTGAGCAATGGCGGTACGGAAATCCACATCGAGCATTTCCAGCCGACCCGGGTCGTGCGGGACGAGCAGCGGCATGTCGGGCGGCTGGTGTTCCTCGAGATCTGCGCCTTCATCTCCGAGCAGTTCCACCAGGTGCAGGCGATCAGCTTCGCGTTCACGCGCGACGTCAGCATCCTCGGGGGCGGCATCCAGCAGGCGGCCGCGCGCATGGAGACCATGGACCGCATCGGCGCCATCAACGTCCAGATCCGCCCCAAGGCCGATGCGCTGCCCGGCCAGTTCGTCGTCACCGGCGTCTGGGCCTACAGCGAATCCAGCATGTCGGCGCTGCGCGTCGTGCTCGAGGAGCAGCGCGCCCTCTATCGCAATCGCCCGATCGCCATCGGCGTGGCGGACAAGCCGGGTGTGCGGGCGGCGCTGCGGCGCCTGGTCTCGCGGCGGGGCGGGTAGGGCGAACAGGCCCTGAGCGTCCTACGCCGAATGACGTCGGCGTCGCCCCACTTCGACGTATTGACGCCCCGGCAGGCGCGGCAATACTCGGTGCCAGGCGACCCAAGGGGGATTTCCGTTGAATCCAGCCCGCATCCTCACGCTTCTGGCGCTGCTGCCCCTGGGCTGCGGCCTGGCCGGACACGCCCTCGCCGGCGAGTTGCGCGGCCGGGTGGTGTTCGCGGGCTCGCCGCCGGCGCCGGTCAAGGTGCCGGTCACGATCGACCAGTACCTGTGCGGCAACGAGAAACCCGCCGACGACCTGCAGTTGTCCGCCGCCAATGAGATCCGCAACGCGGTGGTCTGGATCGAGACGCCGCCGCCCGGCGCACCGCTGCCGCCTCGCACCGAGAAGGTCGAACTCGACCAGAAGGGCTGCACCTTCGTGCCGCGGGTCGTGATCGTGCCGGTCGGCGGCACGGTGGATTTCCTCAACAGCGACCGGCTGCTGCACAACATCCACGCGACGCCGAAGCGCAACGTGTCGTTCAACCGCACGCAGCCCATGGGGCGGACGATCCCGGTCACCTTCGCCGAGCCCGAGATCGTGCGCATCAACTGCGACCTGCATGCCTGGATGGTGGCCTGGGTGGTGGTGGCGGCGCACCCCTACTATGCGGTCACGGGCGCCGACGGGCGCTTCGCCTTCGACAAGCTGCCGCCGGGCCCGTACAAGCTGCAGATCTGGCACGAGCGCCTCGGCATGGTGCCGGCCAGCGTGACGGTCGGCGACCAGCAGCCGGCGCAGATCACGGTCGAGATGAAGCCGCGCTGAGCGGCCCGGCACAGGTTCTCAGGGCAGCACGCTGATCTTCTTGGACGCCTCCCAGGCCGCGGAATGGGTGGGCTCGGCCACCGCGCGCAGCGAGCCGCCCTCGTCGAGTGCCACCGTGAAGGTCACGGTCGGTGCCGAATACACCGGGTGCAGGTAGGCGCGCGCGATTTCCACCGAGTCCTTGTAGAGCGCGATGTAGCGCACGAAGTGCTCCTGCAGCGAAGGGTGCATCGAACCGACCCCGACGCTCACCGTCACGTTGAACCAGGCGCCGCGCCGGACGCTGTCGGGCGCGATGATCTTCGGCGTGTGCTTGGGGTCGCTGCTGGTGTGGATCTGCCGGAACTCGGGCGTGAACTGCTGCGCCTGGTCTTCTTCGGCCCGTGCCGGCACGACGGCGGCGAGCAGCCCCAGCAACAGCAGCATGTGGCCGCCACCGGCGGCCGTGCGGATGGTCTTCGTCATGCGACCTCCTGTGCGTTGGCCTCAGAGACCCGGCAGGAACTGCTTCACCATGGCGAGCAGCGCGCTCGGGCTGTAGGGTTTGGCGAGATAGCTCGCGGCGCCCGCCTGCATCGCCTTCTCGCGGTCGCCGCTCAGGGCGTACGAGGTGATGACGATGATCGGGATGTGGCGCGTCGGCGCCTCGGTGGTCAAGAGGCGGGTGGCGTCGAGTCCCGACATCTTCGGCAGTTGCACGTCCATCAGGATCAGGTCGGGCAGCTCCTGCCGCGCCAGGGCGACACCGGTCTCGCCGTCGCCCGCCTCGATCAGGCGGCAGGGCGATCGGCTGAGCAGCTGCCGCACGATCTTGCGGTTGTACTCGTTGTCCTCGACGTAGAGGATCTTGCGCTCGCTCATGAACCGCCTTCCCCCGCGCGCAGCGGCACGGAAAACATGAACCGCGAGCCCTTGCCCAGTTCGCTCTCGACCCAGATGCGGCCGCCCAGCCGCTCGACGAACTTCTTCGAGATGCTGAGGCCCAGCCCGGTGCCGCCGAACTCTCGCGTGATGGTGGTGTCGACCTGGCGGAACTCGGTGAAGATGTTGTCGAGTTCCTGGGCCGCGATGCCGATGCCGGTGTCGGCGACGCAATAGACCAGCTGGTCGCCGACCTGCTCGACGGCGATGTCGACGCTGCCCTGGCGCGTGAACTTCAGCGCGTTGCCCGCCAGGTTGGTCAGGCACTGGGTGAGACGGCCGCTGTCGCCGCGTGCCACCGGCAGGTCGTCCGGCACATGGGCCGTGAACGCCAGGCCCTTCTCGGCCGCGATCGAGCGCAGCGAGCTGCGCACCGTGTTCACCACGTCGCCGACCGAGTAGTCCTCGAGCGCGACTTCCATCCGGCCGGCCTCGATCTTCGACAGGTCGAGCACGTCGTTGATCAGCCGCAGCAGGTTGCGTCCGTTGACCTGGATGTCGGTCAGCGGTTCCTTCAGCACCTCCGGCACATCGCCATAGATGCCGTCGATCATCATCTCGCTGAAGCCGAGGATCGCGTTCATCGGGGTGCGCAGCTCGTGGCTCATGTTGGCCAGGAACTCGCTCTTGGCCTGGCTGGCGCGCGACAGCTGCTCGTTGAGGTCCACGAGCTTGGCGGCGGCCTGCCGCTGGGAGTCGTCGAGACGATGCAGTTGCTGGCTCATGTGGTTCATCCGGTCGGCGAGCGTTCCGAATTCGTCACGGTTGGGGACCGAGATTCTGCGCCCGAAGTTGCCCGCCGCGACATCGTCCAGATAGCCATGGGCCGCGCGCACCGGCAGGATGAACGACCACGAGATCACGAAACCGCAGAGCCAGGCCAGCAGCACGGCGCTGACCGCGAACACGCAGGTCAGGACCAGCGCGCGGCGGTTGGCGGCGTCGACGCTGTCGCGCAGGCTCGCCATCCGGTTCTGCTCCGCGTCCACCAGCTGGCCCATGCGCTGCGCGATCTCGGCATCGAGGCGCTCCTCGCGCTGCAGCAGCTCGCCCGTGATGTCCGCCAGCTTGCCGTCGCGGATCGCGTTGGCGATGTCGGCCACCACGCCCATGGCGTCGTCCTGCGAAGCGCGGATCTGGTCGATCAGCCCCTTCTGGCCCGCGGTCGCGGCGGTGTCGAGCTTGGCCAGGGTCTCGTTGAAGCGATTGTTCTCGCGCAGTATCCGCTCGATCGAGGCCTCGTCCTTCGACAGCAGCGCCAGCGCCGTGAAGTGCATCTGCCGGCCCAGCGCGTACTGGCTCTGCTGCGACCAGCTGACCCGCTCGTGGGCCTGGTCGAGCAGGCGGCTCTGGGCGGTGGTGTTCAGGTGCAGCAGCAGGCTGGCGACCGCCATCGCGATGAACAGCAGCGTGATGATCAGGAAGGCGACCAGCAGCTTGGTGTGGACCGAGGCCCGGACGTGCGCGACCCGCAGCACCAGCCAGGCAAATGGTGACCGCTTGAGCACGCGCGTAACAAGCTGTTCAAGTTTGATGGCCAGGCCTCCGCTGCGCAGGCCGCATCGCCTTGTGGATCGGGTGCGAAGCCGCTACAGTTTTTGCTCAGGGAGAACCGACGGTGAGAACCCCCCCACGCATCCTCATCGTCGACGACAACGCGACCAACGTCAAGATTCTGCAGGCACGCCTCGGCAGCGAAGGCTACGAGGTGGTCTCGGCCGCCGACGGCGAAGAGGGCCTCGCCGCCGCCCGCACGCTGGCACCCGACCTGATCCTGCTCGACCTGATGATGCCCAAGATCGATGGCATCGAGGTCTGCAAGCGGCTGCGCGCCGATCCCGGCTTTCCGTTCACGCCGATCATCATCGTCACCGCCATGGCCGACCTGAAGGACGTGGTGGCGGGGCTCGAGGCCGGCGGCGACGAATACCTCACCAAACCGGTGGACCACGCCGCCCTCGCGGCGCGGGTGCGCTCGATGCTGCGCATCAAGGCCCTGCACGACGAGGTCGAGGGGCTGGTGGCGCAGATGAAGGGCTGGAACGCCACGCTCGAGGACCGGGTGGCGACCCAGGTCGCCGAGCTCGAGCGGGTGGGCCGGCTGCGGCGCTTCTTTTCGCCGCAGCTGGCCGAGGCGATCGTCAGCGGCGGCGCCGAGGACCCGCTGCAGAGCCATCGGCGCGAGATCACGGTGGTGTTCCTCGACCTGCGCGGCTTCACCGCCTTCGCCGAGATCGCGGAGCCGGAGGAGGTCATGGGCGTGCTGCGCCAGTACCACGGCGCGGCCGGCGAACTGATCCTCGCCCACGAGGGCACGCTCGAGCACTTCACGGGCGACGGCATGATGATCTTCTTCAACGACCCGGTGCCGGTTGCCGACGCCGCCGAGCGCGCGGTCCGGATGTCGCTGGCGATCCGCGAGCGCATCGGATCGCTGGCCGAGGCGTGGCTGCGGCGCGGTTATTCGCTCGGCCTGGGCATCGGCATCGCCCAGGGCTTCGCGACACTGGGCGCGATCGGTTTCGAAGGGCGTTGGGACTACGGCGCGATCGGCACCGTGACCAACCTCGCCGCGCGGCTGTGCGGCGAAGCGGCGAGCCACCAGATCCTGATCTCTCGCAAGGTCCACGCGCAGCTCGAGCCGATGCTCGAAGTCGACCCGGTGCCGGCGCTGAACCTGAAGGGCTTCCAGCGCCCGGTCGACGCCTTCAGCGTGCGCGGCATCAAGTCCTAGAGGAACTCCTCGTCGATCAGCCTCGAGAGCAGCGACAGGCGCAGCCGGGTGCCCCACGTCAGGCTCGGCTCGGCCTGGTGCACGATCTCCTGTGCGCCGCCTTGCGACACCCACTGCAGCCGATTCCCGGCGCCAAGGCTGCGCACCTGGTAGCTCTGCGCCTGGCGGTCGCGCTGCAGCAGGCTCGCGACCTGGCCGGCCAGCTCGGCGCTGTCGACGACCAGGCCCATCTCGGTGTTGGAATGGGCCGAGCGGCGGTCCATGTTCATCGAGCCGATCGAGAGCCATCGCCCATCGACCACCGCGAGCTTGGCGTGCAGGCGGCCCAGCGAGCCCCGGGGGCCGTCGGCAACCTCGTGCGCATCGCCGTCGTCGGGCATCAGTTCGTAGAGCGCGACGCCCATGTCGAGCAGCGCGGTGCGATAGCGGGCGTAGCCGAAGTGCGCCAGCGGTTCGTCGGTGGTCGCCAGCGAGTTGGTGATGAGCGAGACCCTGACCTGCTCGCCAGTGGCGCGTTGCAGCACGTCCAGGGTGCGGCGGCCGGGCACGAAGTAGGGCGACGCGATCAGGACGTCGGAATGCGCCGCCTGCATCAGCGCGAGCTGGCCTTCCATGACTGGGCCGTCGGCCTGCGCGGTGGTGTCCTCGTCGATCTTCCGGGGGGTGTCGGCCAGCACGCGCACGGCGGCCGGGTGCAGCGCGACGTGGCCGGCGGCCAGCTGGTCGCCGACGCTGCTCTGGTCCAGCGGGTCGCGCGCCGTGACCGGCCGCCCGGTCGCGCCGGCCGCGCGCACGTGGTCGTCGAAATTCCGGCGGCCGGCCTCCGGCGTGGCGGTCGGCGATGCCAGCGCTTCGATCGGATAGGCGTGCCGGCTGTTCCAGTAGGCATCGAACACCGCCGCCAGCTCATGCACCACCGGGCCGGCCGAGAGAACGTCCATGTCGATGAAGTTGATCGGCCCGCTGCGGCCGAAGTAGTCGTCGCCGATGTTGCGTCCGCCGCTGATCGCGAAGCTTGTGTCGGCGATGAACAGCTTGTTGTGCATGCGCCGATTGATGCGCGAGAACTCGTGGGCGGAGAACAGCACCCGGCCGCCGACGCTGCCTTCGCGCACCGGCAACGGATTGAACAGCCGCAGCTCCACGTTCGGCCGCGCCGCGAAGCCCGCCAGCAGGGCGTCCTGGCCGGCCGCCTGCAGGTCGTCGACCAGCACCCGGACCCGCACGCCGCGGCCCGCGGCCTCGCACAGCGCGGCCAGGAATTCGCGCCCGGAGGCGTCGTCGGCAATCTGGTAGTACTGGACATCGATCGATCGCTCGGCGGCGTGGGCCAGCGCGATGCGGGCCTCGAAGGCCTGGTCTCCGGCCGGCAGCAGGCGCAGGCCGGAGCGCCGGCCGGCGTCGGCCGGCACGGCCTCGGCGGCCAGCGCCGCCAGCCGGGTGTGGTCGACATCGGTGCGCGCCATCGACACCGGGCGCTCGACTTCGGCGGGCAGACTGGCGCAGGCCGTCAGCATCGCGCACCACCCCAGCAGGGCCAGCGCCAGGGCGGCGACGCCCATCGCACGCACCCGGCGCAGCGAAAGATGCTTGATCGAGGCGGTCATGGAGGCTTAATCTAGGGAAGGGCGCCCGTTCCGGCGAGTGCGCAGTGCGCCGCGCCGGTGTGACAAAAGTCACACCCAGGCGGGGCCCAGGCCGGAAGCCATGGCCATGGAGGTGGGAGATGGGCTCACTGGACCAGGACGCCAGCGAACGGCTGCCGCAGCCCCTGCTCGACGCCATCGCGCCGTACGGCGTCGTCCGTTCCTTTCCGGCCCAGGCGATCCTGATCAACGAAGGCGACGCCACCGATTCGCTCTACATCGTGCTGAGCGGGCGGGTGAAGGTCTACGCCAGCTCGGAGGATGGCCGCGAGCTGGTGCTGAGCGAATACGGGCCCGGCGGCTACTTCGGCGAGCTGGCGCTGGACGGCGAGCGTCGCTCGGCCTCCATCAAGGCGATCGAGGCCTGCACCTGCCGGGTGGTCCAAGGCGCCGAGCTGCGCCGGTTTCTCGAGAGCCACGCCGACTTCGCGATGCACCTCAACCGCAAGCTGATCCGCATGGTGCGGCGCCTGACCGAGCAGTTGAGCAGCATCGCGCTGCAGGACGTCTACGGCCGCGTGGTGCGGCTCCTGAACGAGCTGTCGGAGCCGGTCGGCGAGGAGCGCGTGCTGCGCCACAAGCTGACCCAGCAGGACATCGCCGACCGCATCGGCTGCTCGCGCGAGATGGTCAACCGGGTGATGAAGGAACTGACGGCCGGCGGCTATGTCGCGCAGCGCGACGGCCGGATCGCGATCCTGCGCAAGCTGCCGGTGGCGTGGTGAGGCGGCGCTCGGGGAAGTCCCGGCGGGCGGCATGGGGCCTCTGGTTGTATTCTCTTTCACATGCAGAAACGGATAGGGGTGGTTTTCGTCTCGCGAAGAAACACGCTGCGAAGCATCCTGGCCGAGGCCTGCCTCCGTTACCTGGACCGGGAGCGACGCTTCGCGGCCTATTCCTGCGGCCAGCCGGGGCAGGTCGGCCGCACGGTTCATCCGGCCGCTGCCAGCGCGCTCGAGAGTGCCGCGATCGCACTTCCGCCGGCGCCGCCGCGCAGCTGGGACGATCTGGTCCGCCTGAGCTCGCTCAGGGCCGATTTCGTGATCTCGCTGGACCCCTCGGTGGAAGAGCTGGAGCCGCGCTGGCCCGGCCAGCCCGCCATGGCCGAATGGGTCTACCCCGATCTCGCCGCGACCGGCGCGGAGGCCGGGGACATGTCCCATTCGGCGACCTTGATGCTCTTATCGCTCCGGCGTCGCCTCGAACTGCTGGTCAGCCTGCCGATGGCGGGCACGGACAAGTCCGCCCTGAACGCCGATGTCAGGGACCTGGCGCACTTGCGCTGACGCCGAAGCCGACGAGTCTACCGATGGCAACCGCTTTTCCGCCATCGCCCGGGTGGCCTACCTCTCCCGTGGGATACGTCCTGCAAGCGCGACGCAATCGATAGGAGTACAAAGCGGCGAGCCCCCATGGTTTCGATGAAGGAGGATCCGATGTTTGGTTTCTTTCAGGCCGGTCGAAACGGCCATCTGCGGCGCGTCATGACTTTGCTCGAAGAAGCGCACATGGCGCGTATCGAGCACCAAGCCGCGGCCGAGCATCATGGGGCGCTGGCGCGCATGTACGCCGAGCGTGCGAAAAGGCTCGAGCGCGAAGTCTATGGCACGGGTTCGGCGTCCGCTTCGGCAGAAGGCGGGGCCGCCCACAAGTCGGCCGACGACAAGCAGGTCGTCTACGCGCTTGACGCCAGTCGCCGCCTGGACGGTCAGTCGAAGTCTTCGTAAGGACCGCTGCCGTTCTTCAGCGCGGGCTCCGGAGGCCGTCCCGGGCCGGACGTGTTCACGCCGACCGAACGCGGCCGGCGACACAATGGCGTCTTTGGTGTTCCGTTGCGGAACGCCACGGGACCCTCCATCGACATGAACCAGATCACCATCTATCACAACCCCGCCTGCGGCACGTCGAGAAACGTGCTGGCGCTGATCCGCGACGCGGGCCAGGAGCCCACGGTCGTCGAGTACCTGAAGCACCCGCCCGACCGGGCGACGCTCAGGCAACTCGCCGCCGCCACGGGCGGCTCCGCGCGCGCGCTGCTGCGCCAGAAGGGCACGCCCTACGAGGAACTCGGCCTGGGCGATGCGAAATGGTCGGACGAAGACTTGATCGGCTTCATGCTGGCGCATCCGATCCTGATCAATCGGCCGATCGTGGTGACGCCGCTGGGCACGCGCCTTTGCCGCCCCGCCGAAGCTGTGCTCGAGATCCTGCCGCGCGCATAGACGGCTGCCGATGGGCGCTGGACCCGCTGGGCGCGGCCGGCCCGGCCTGGGTCACCCGCCAGATGCCGAAGCACACCAGCACCAGGGCGAGGCCGTTGCGCCACGCCAGGATGCTCTCGCCGAGAAAGACCGCCGACAGCAGCGCGCCGAACACCGGCACCATGAAGTTGAAGGCGGTGACGAGGCTCACGCGGTTGTACTTGAGCAGCAGGCTCCAGATCGAGATCGCGAGCGACGACAGCAGTGCCAGGTAGGCCAGCAGGGCCGACGACGCCAGCGTGAAGCCCGTCAACCCGCCGCCCATCGCATAGCCGGCCGCCAGCAGCGCCGCACCGCCGATCGTCAGTTGCCAGCCGGTCATGACGATCGGATCGATGCCCTGCGAGATGCGCTTGCCATAGATGCTGGCGGCCGCCAGCACGAAGGCCGCGATCACCACGAAGCCCTCGCCGAGCAGCGTGAAGTCGAGGTCTAGCAGGCCGCCGAGACCATGGCCCAGGTTGACGACCATCACACCCGCGAAGCCCACCGCGCAGCCCATGGCCTTGCCGTAGCTGAGGCGGTCGTTGCGATACAGGAAGTGCGCCATCAGCACGCTGAAGAAGGTGCCCGTGGCGTTCATGATCGAACCCTTCACCCCGGTGGTGTGGGCCAGGCCGATATAGAAGAAGACGTATTGCAGCGTGGTCTGGGCCAGCCCCAGGAACGCGATCTGCCCCCACGCCCGCGCACCGAGTCCACGGACCGGCTTGCCGCTGAGCGCGGCGCAGGCCACCAGGGACAGGCCGGCGATCGCGAAGCGCCAGCCAGCGAACACCAGCTTGGATGCGATGTCGGACGGGGCGATGCCGAACAGCGCGTAGCCGTTCTTGATCGCAGGGAAGGAACTGCCCCACAGCAGGCAGCAGAACAAGGCGAGCAGGAAGACGACCTTGCGGTCGGCGAGGAACGGGTGGCTGGGGGACGGCAAGGCGGGGCTCCGGAGGCGGCATGACGAGGCGTCGATCTGCCCCAAAGCGGTGCATTCTATTCGTCCGGCAACGAGGCTGCTTCAGGCCAGGGTGTCGATTCACGTGAATGTCATCGGGGAATTGGGGTCCGATATTGATCCGAGTACTATGGCTTTATTACCTGGTGTCAGCCTTTGAACCAGAATTGTTTGTTTGCTCGGATCAGGCCTTGGCCTGGGAAATGAATCGTGACAACCCGTTTGATCATCGCTGATGACCATCCTCTTATCCGGATCGGTCTGAGGATGCTTCTGAAAGATAAATCGGAAATTTCTTTAATTGAGGAAGCTAATTCTTCAATTGCATTGTTGAATGCGCTGAGCCATCAATCGGCCGATCTCCTGATCACCGATTTTTCGATGCCCGATGGCGAGACGCCCGATGGCCTTGGTTTGATCCAGCGACTGCGGCGCGACTATCGGGACTTGCCGATCATCGTGCTCACGATGATCTCCAACGCGGGCGTGCACGCCAGCATGCTGCGCAGCGGCGTCCGCGGCCTCGTCGACAAGTCGTCCGATATCGGCGAGGTCGTGCTGGCCATCGATGCCGTCACTGGCGGACGGGACTATGTCAGTCCGTCGTTCCGAAAGGGCCTGTTCGAGAGGACGGAACCATTCCGCAACGGAATGACGGCCCGCCTGTCGCCGCGCGAAACCGAGGTGCTGCGACTGTTCGCCTCCGGGCTGACTGTGTCGGCGATTTCCGAGCGGCTGTCGCGCAGCGTCAAGACGGTGAGCAGCCAGAAATCGGTCGCGATGATGAAACTGGGCCTGAAGAGCGACTACGAAATCTTCTTCTATGCGCGCGAGCACGGCATGGAGGGCTGACTGGACGCGGCACGCACCGTATGCGGTCTCGCGCGATTTTTCGTGGCGATTTTTTTAAGAATAATCCGATGGGTTTCGACAGCTTCAGCTTTTAGATTTCATTTCGTGCGTATGGGGCAGTCAACCTCTGCCAACGCGTGAGAAAAAAGATTGAAAGTGAACTCCGAACATTTCGACGTCGAATACGTGGACGCCGTCAAAGCTCCCGCCCCGGATGCCTGCGGGGACGACAACCTGTTGTACAACTATCCCGGACCGGGCTTTCTTCGCCTGCGCTGGGCCGAGTGGTGCGGCCTGGCGCGCGACTGCAAGGGGAACTGGCTCGAGTTGCCCAACGCATCCGGGCAACGGGCAGCGCACAAGGTCAGGGTCGCGATCGTCAAGGGCGGCGCCATGGCGCCGGTCTTCGTCGTCGATGCGCTGCGCGTGGACCCGCCCGCACTGACAGGACCGATTCACGAGGTCAGGCCGTGCTCGCTGGCGTAGACGAAGATGTCGAGGTCGTTCTTGAGTCCGAGCTTGATCATCGCGTCGTTCTTCTGCCGGCTCACGGTCTTGATGCTGCGCGACAGGCGCTCCGCGATCTCCGACACCGTGAGCCCGGATGCAAACAGGCGCAGCACTTCGACTTCGCGCGGTGAAAGCCGCGCGGATTCGCCGGTGTCGCGGTCGAACCGGCTTTGGCGCAGCCCCTCCCTGAAGGTCTCGCTGACGTAGTCGCGCCCCTGCACGACCGCCTGGATGGCCAAAGAGATCTCGGCCATGCCCGCGCCCTTGTCGATCAGGCCGCGCGCACCGGCTTCGAGGATCGTGCCATGCACGCCGACATTGGCGAGCATGGTCAGTACGATGATGGGCAACTCCGGGTGGTCGCGGCGCACCTTCTGGATCAGCCCGAGGCCATCCGCCGCCTGTCCGCCGGGCATCGAGAAATCAGTGATCAGCAGGTCGGCGGGGGTTTCGCGCAAGACCGTTAGGAGACGGTCCGCCGAGTCGGCCTCGGCCACCACGGCGAGGCCCGGGTCGTTGCCGAGCAGTACTCGCACGCCCGCCCGGATCAACGGATGGTCGTCGGCGAGGATCACGCGCAGGGTCATGGCGGCATGGGCGTCGTCCAGAGGCTGTGACGATACCGTCAATGCGCGGATCGTTGAAGTACTTTCTGGTCCTTCTCAGCGAATAGTCCTCGAAATGGCTCGGATCTTCCGGGCTACTCGATGATCCGGAACTGGTCGAGGTAGTCGGTCTTCAGGGTCAGGCCGAGGCCGGGCTTGTCGTCGTCGAGTTGCAGGAAGCCGTTGTCGGCCACCGGTTCGCCGTCGAAGATGTAGTAGAACAACTCGTTGCCGACTTCGACATCGTGCATGGGGAAGTACTCGCTCATCGGCGATGCCAGCGTGCTCATCGTCAGGTGGTAGTTGTGCATCTGGCCGGCATGCGGGATGACGGGCACCGACCAGGCCTCGCACAGTGCGTTGATCTTGTGCGCCGCCGTGATGCCGCCGACGCGGTTGGTGTCGTACTGCACCACGCTCACCGCCTTGCGCTCCAGCAGTTGCTTGAATCCGTAGAGGCTGAACTCGTGCTCGCCGCCCGAGATCGGGATCGCCGTGAGCGCGTTCAGTTCGGCGTAGCCGTCGATGTCGTCGGCGATCACCGGCTCCTCGACCCAGCGCGGCTGGAACTTCTCGAGCTTGGGCAGCATGCGTTTCGCGTACTCGACGTTCCAGCCCATGTAGCACTCGAGCATCAGGTCGTTCTCATAGCCGATGACTTCGCGGATGGCCTCGACCGCCTTCAGGTTCTCGGCCACGCCCCGGGTGCCGTGGGCCGGCCCGAAGCCGAAGCGCGACTTGAACATGGTGAAGCCCTGGTCCATGAACTTCTGCGCCTCGCGCTGCATCTCGTCGAGGTCGGTGCGGTAGAGCTTGGAGTAGTAGCACGGGATCTTTTCCTTCGTGCGGCCGCCCAGCAGCTTGAACACCGGCTTGCCGACCGACTTGCCGAGGATGTCCCAGATCGCCAGGTCGACCGCCGAGATCGCCGCCATGGTCACGCCCTTGCGGCCCCAGGCATGGGTGGCGCGGTACATGCGCTGCCACAGGTATTCGTAGTCCCATGGGTCTTGCCCGACCACCAGCGGCGCCAGGTACTGGTCGATGATCGCCTTGGCAATGGCGGGCGCCAGCGCCACGTTGCCGAGGCCGACGATGCCGTCGTCGGTCTCGATCTCGACCACGGTCCACGCATGGAAGCGGAAGGTGCTCATGGTCTCGGCCGGCGAATAGAGCAGGTCCATCGCGTTGGAGCAGAAGTTGCCTTGCGGCGGCACGGTCTTGCCTTGCCATTGGAAGACGCGGGCGCGGACGGATTTGATCTTCATGGTGTCTCTGGGTTGAAAGGGATCAGGCGGTCTCGCGGTTGGCGAGCCGGTGTGCGCTTCCCATGCGGCTCGCGATGCGAAATGCCTGCCAGGTGGCTTCGACGCTGGCCTTGCCCTGGCCGGCGATGTCGTAGGCGGTGCCGTGGGCCGGCGTGGTGATCGGGATCGGCAGCCCGCCCTGCACCGTCACGCCGCGGCTGAAGCCGAGCAGCTTGATCGCGATCTGGCCCTGGTCGTGGTACATGGTCACGATCGCCTGGTAGTCGCCGGCCTGCGCCTTCAGGAAGATGGTGTCGGCGGGGAAAGGGCCGTCGAACGGGGCCTCGCTGGGCCAGTCGCGCGCCTGCAATGCCTTGACCGCGGGCGCGATGATGTCGAGTTCTTCGCGGCCGCAGACGCCGCCGTCGCCGCCGTGCGGATTGAAGGCCGCGATCGCGACCCGCGGCCGCTCGATGCCGCTGGCCCGCAGCGCGCGGTAGATGAGCTCGGCCGCCTGCTCGATGCGTTCGGCCGTGATGTACTGCGCGACATCCTTCATCGGCACGTGCGATGAGATCCGCGAGGTCCAGAGGTCGCCCAGGGTATTGAACTCGCAGAAGTAGCCGGTGACGCCGAGGTACGCGGCGAAGTGGTGCAGCTCGTCCTCGTGCTGCATGCCGCCGATCCTCATCGCCTGCTTGTTGAGCGGCGCGAAGCAGATCGCGTCGACCTCGCCGGCCAGCGTCGCGTCCATGCAGCGGTCGAGCACCTGGAGCACCGAGCGGCCGCCCGCCGCCTCGGCGCGGCCGCGGTGAACCTGCGACGGGTCGATGCTGTCGATCGCGAGGAAGGCTGGGCGCCCGGTGTCGCTGCGATCGCGCACCACGGCGAAGGAAGGCACGGCGTCGGTCTCGACCCGCAGGCCGGCGATGCGCTGGCCGTCCTCCCACAGCCAGCGGTCGCCGACCAGCACGATGTTGGCGAGCGCGGTGGCCTCGGGCCGGGCGAGCAGGCGGGCGATCAGCTCGGCGCCGATGCCGGCGGGGTCGCCGAGGGTGAGTGCGACGACGGGCAGGGGTGAGGGTTTCATGGTCAATCCAGCCGGATGCTGTTCTTCTTGATGATGTCGCCGAAGCGCTTGTATTCGGCCGCGTGGAAGGCCGCGAACTGGGCCTGGGTCATGGGCGTGACCTCGGCGCCGATGGCGTCGAGGCGGGCCAGGGTCTCGGGCATCGCGAGCACCTGGTTGACCGCGTCGTGGACCTTGTCCTGCACCGCCTTCGGCGTCGAGGCCGGCATGTAGATGCCGTACCAGGCGCTCATCTCCACGCCGGGCACCCCGGCCTCGGCCAAGGTCGGTACGTTGGGCAGCTGCGGATTGCGCCTGGCCGCGGTGACCGCCAGCGGCCGGATCTTGTTGTTGCGGATCTGCCCGATCACCGATGGCAGGGTGTCGAAGCTCAGCTGCACCTGGCCGCCGATGAGGTCGATCAGGGCCGGTCCGCTGCCCTTGTAGGGCACATGCGTGATGTCGATCCGGGTCGCGTCCTTGAACATCTCGGCCGCGATGTGCTGCGTACTGCCGGCGCCGCTGGTCGCGAAGTTGAGCTTGCCCGGCTCCTTCCTGGCGAGCTGCACCAGCGCCGACACCGAGTCGACCGGAAGCGTGTTGCTGACGACCAGCACGTTGGGGACCGCGCCGACGAAGGCCACCGGGACCAGGTCGCGGTTGTTGTCGTAGCCGAGCTTGATCAGGTGCGGGGCGATCGCATGGGCGGTGACGACCCCCATCACCATGGTGTGGCCGTCGGTGGCCTTGGCGGTGGCATCGGCGGCCAGGGTGTTGGAAACACCCGGCCGGTTCTCGACCACCATCGGCTGCTTCAGCAGCGGGCCCAGGCGGTCGGCCACGGCGCGCGCCATGGCGTCGGTGCCGCCGCCGGGCGCCGAGCCGACCAGGATGCGCAGCGGGCGGGTCGGCCAGTCCTGGGCCTGGGCCAGGCCGGCCGTGCAGGCGAGTGCGAGCGCAGCCGTCACCGCGGCGATTTGTCGCTTCATGTGCTTGTCTCCAGTGGATGTGTCGAACCGAAGCCTGGATGTTAGGAACGCGATTGATTCCCGTAAACTGAAAGCTCGTCATCAATCAATAACCAGGGGTGATCAATCGTGGGTTCGATCGATCGGCAGCAGAGCACGCCGCAGCTGCTCAACCGGCTGCGGATGCGGCAGATCGCGCTGATCCTCGCGATCGACGAGAAGCGCACCTTGCGGGCCGCCGCCCTGCAGCTCGGCATGACGCAGCCGGCCGCCACCAAGATGCTGCATGAACTCGAAGACGCCCTCGGCCAGCCGTTGTTCGAGCGCGTCGGCCGCGGCCTGCAGCTGAACGATGCCGGCGCCCGCGTGACCGGCTACTTCCGCGGCATCCGCGGCAGCATGGAGGCGCTGAACCGCGAGCTGGGCGAACTGCGCCTGGGCAGCGCCGGCAAGTTCTCGGTCGGCAGCATCATGGCGGCCTCGCCGGGGCGGCTGTCCGAGGCGCTGCTCGGGCTCAAGGCGCTGTTTCCGCTGCTGGCCATCGAGATCGCGGTCGACACCAGCGACCGGCTGCTGGCGCAACTGCGCGAAGGCGTGCTCGAGGTCGTGATCGGCCGTCGGGTCGGCCCGCCGCAGTTCGAGTACAGCTTCACGCCGATCGAGGACGAGGGCCTCGCGGTGGTGGTCGGCAACGATCACCCGCTGGCGCGCCGGCGGCGGGTCGAGTTCGAGTCGCTGCTGGCCTATTCGTGGGTCCTGCAGCCCACCGGCAGTCCGATGCGCGATGTCATCGAGCACGAGTTCCGCGACCATGATGCGGCGCTGCCGCCGGGCCTGGTCGAGACCGGGTCCATCCTGACCGCCATCAACCTGATCCGGCGCTCCACGCTGGTGGCGGTGATCCCCGAAGCGGTTGCGCAGCGCGATGCGGCGCACGGCGTGCTGCGCATCCTGCCCTACCGCATCCGCCAGAAGCTTCCGGCCTACGGGAGCCTGGTGCGCAAGGACTGGCCCCTGAGCCGGCCTGCCGAGCAGTTCCTGGAACTGCTGCATCGGTCGCCTGGAACGCGAGCGGGCGGCGCATTGCCGCCAACGGGGCTTGCGCCGCCGTGGCTCGAAGCAGCAGACTTCGGTGTTCCAGCAAAGGATTCACCATGACGCAGTCCCATGATCTCCAAGTCACCGTGGAGGCCCTCGTTCGACAGGGGAAGGGCATCCTGGCCGCCGACGAGAGCGGTCCCACCATCGCCAAGCGGTTCACGGCGATCGGCGTCGAATCGACGCCCGAGAACCGTCGCGCCTACCGCAGCCTGCTCTTGGCTGCACCCGGGCTGGGCGAGTTCGTCAGTGGCGTCATCCTGTACGAGGAGACGCTGGGGCAGTGCGCCGACGACGGCGAGCCGTTGCCGGCGCTGGCCGCGCGCCTGGGCATCGTGCCGGGCATCAAGGTCGATACCGGCAAGGGCCCGCTGGCGCTCGCACCGGGCGACGAGATCACCCAGGGTCTGGACGGGCTCGCGGCGCGCCTCGAAGCCTGCGTGAAGCTGGGCGCGCGCTTCGCGAAATGGCGCGCCGTCTACAACGTCTCCGACAGCTTGCCGAGCCGGGCGGCGGTCGAAGCCAATGCAGAGTCGCTCGCACGCTACGCAGCGATCTGCCAGACCCAGGGCGTGGTGCCGATCGTCGAGCCGGAGGTGCTGATCGACGGCGACCACAGCCAGGCGCGCTGTGCAGCGGTCACGCAGGAGGTTCTGCTCGCGGTGTTCGGCGCCTTGCACCGCCATCGCGTGGTGCTCGAGCACATGTTGCTCAAACCCAGCATGGTGGTGCCGGGCAAGGCCCATGCGCAGCGGGCGGGGCCAGGGGATGTGGCCGAGGAGACTCTGCGCGTGCTGCGGCGCACGGTGCCCGCGGCCGTGCCGGGCATCGTCTTCCTGTCGGGAGGACAGTCGCCGGGCGAAGCGACAGCCAACCTCGATGCGCTCAATCGACAGGGGCCGCAACCGTGGCGATTGAGCTTCTCCTATGGGCGGGCGCTTCAGGATCCCGTGCTGCAGGCGTGGCGAGGGCAACCCGCCCAGGTTCACGCCGCACAGGAAGCGTTGCTCAAGCGAGCCCGATTGAACGCACTGGCAAGCCAGGGACGCTACGGCGCCGAAATGGAAGACGGGTCCTGAAACTCGAGGCCGTCGTCCGGGCCTTGCGGCTCAGCGCAGCATCCAGGCGGCCGCGCCGTCGAGGACCTCGGCCATCACGTCGGCGTCGCTGCGGCCCGAGCGGACCAGGACGTGAAAGGAATGATCGGCCTCGGCGATGCGCAACAGCGTGGCGGTGGAACCGAGCTCGGCCACCAGCGTCTCGATCCGGTCGAATTCCGCGAGCTTGTCGCGCGTGCCCTGGACGAACAGCATCGGCACCCGGACATCGAACAGATGACGCGCGCGCTCGCTCGACGGCGCACCGGCCGGATGCAGCGGAAAGCCCAGGAACACCAGGCCGGCGACGCCCGGCAGCGGCGCCAGCGACTGCGCCTGCGAGGTCATGCGGCCGCCGAAGGACTTGCCGCCGGCGAACAGCGGCAGCGAGTGAAACCGGCCCGCGGCATGCGCCACGGCGGCGCGCACCGCGGCCTGGGCGACGGCCGGCGGATCGGTGCGCTTCGAGCCGCGCTCCATGTAGGGGAACTGGTAGCGCAGCGTCGCGATGCCGCGCTGCGCAAGGCCGTCGGCGGCCTCGGCCATGAAGGCATGCGCCATGCCGGCGCCGGCCCCGTGGGCGAGCACGTAGCAGGCGCGCGGCGCCGGCGGTGACTGCAGCAGGGCGGAGACAGTCTGCCCGTCTTCGAGGGTGAGGGTGGCGGGCTGGGCGTCGGTCGTCATGGGTGGGTCTCCGGAAGTCTGCGCCGGCCCGAGTTTTGCACGAGGACGTCAATACGCAATATGGCGGTGCGCGGCTCGGCCGTTTGCCTCGCTTGCGCGCCTGGCCGGGACGGCCCGGACGCGACAATGCGAGCTCCGTCGCTGCAGTCCCCGTCGTGCGCATTCTCCTTGTCTCCGACCTCCACTACGCGTTGCCCCAGCTCGACTGGGTGGTGCGCTCGGCCCCTTCCTACGATCTCGTGGTGCTGGCGGGCGATCACCTCGACGTCAGCTCGCCGGTGTCGCTCGATGCCCAGTCGGTCGTGCTGCTGCGCTACTTTTCGCTGATGCGTCCGGCCACCTCGCTGGTGGTGGCTTCGGGCAACCACGACCTGACGGGACCGGACCAGCACGGCGAACGGGCGGCGCTGTGGCTGGCGGAGTGTCGCCGCGCCGGTGTCTCGACCGACGGCGAATCGCTGGCCATCGGCGACACCCTGATCACCATCTGCCCCTGGTGGGATGGCCCGGCCGGGCGCGCGGCGCTTGAACTGCAACTTGCCGCGGATGCCGCGAGACGCCCCGCGCGCTGGGTCTGGATCTACCACTGGCCGCCGCTGGGCTCGCCGACCTGCTGGACCGGCAAGCGTGAATATGGCGACGCCGACCTGGCGGCCTGGATCGCGAAGTATCAGCCCGAGCTGGTGTTCTGCGGCCATGTGCACGAGCCGCCGTTCAAGCCGGCTGGCGCCTGGGCCGACCGCATCGGCGCCACCTGGGTGTTCAATGCCGGCAAGCAGATCGGCCCGGTGCCGGCCCACATCGTGATCGACCTGGCGGCCGGCACGGCTTCGTGGCACTCGATGATGGGCGAGGAAGCGCTGGCGCTGGAGGCCAAGAGCGCTCCCTTGCGCTCGGTCTTCTGAGCCTCGACCGGCGCGGCCGGGCGTCAGTAGTCCGGGTTGGGTTCGCGCGCCGAGCCGGGCCGCGCCGGCGGCCCCTGGCGGTGCGCCAGATGGCCCAGCACCTCGGAGACCATGGCGAGGCCTGGCGAGTCGCCGTACTGGTGCTTGAGGTCGACCAGGTAGGTGGTGACGAGATTGAGGCGCTCGGCCAGGCCGGCGGCGATCACCCGGGTGATCGCCGGGTCGCTCATCAGAAAGGCTCGGCCGTCGGCTGCGAAGCGAACGATGCTGGGGACGCTCGCGACCACCGTGGCGCTGTAGGGCGAATCGAGCAGCAGGGAGATCTCGCCGATCGCCGCCCCGGGACGGCTGACCGAATTGATCGCGACGCCGTCCTTGCTGACCTTCAACGTGCCCGAGACCAGGATCCAGAGGCCGTCGCCCGTGTCGCCTTCGCGCACCACCGTGTCGCCGGCCGCGAGGGTGATTTCAGGCAGACCCGCCGAGCGCTGAAGGAGTTCGTCCATGCGCCGATGTTAGGTCAACGGCCGCTGAACGCGTGTTGGGGGCGTCGCCGTCCTACCGGGCGGGTGCGGCATTTGTCCAGGGCAGCAGCCGGTGCCGTGGCTGCTGCGCCTTGGTCGCCGGGCTGCCGGCCGCAGCGGACGGTTTGCCCTCGGCCTGGCCGCAGCTCGAGGGCGCGCCGCTCAAGGGGCGCAGCATCGGCGCCAGCAGCGTGAGCCCCCCGGTCGCCGCCGCCGCGCCGACGTTGGCCGCCTGGCGCACGGCGCCCCGCGGGTTGATGCTGAGGACGGGCGCGTCGAGCGGGCCCTGCAGCACCAGCAAGTCGACCAGGCTGCCGGGATTCAGGTCGAGGCCGCGCTTGACCTGCGGATGGAACGCCAGCGAGAGGGTGCGCCGGGCCAGATTGATTTCGCCGCTCGCCGAGATGGCCATCTGCCGCGTCTCCACCGCGATCGAGCGGTCGATGGCCGCCACCCCGTTGCGCAGCGGAAGCCGCACCACGGCGCACTGGACGACCAGGTTGTCGCGCGACTGGCCGGTCGGGATCAGGGCGTCGATCAGCCGGGCCAGGATGTCGCGGTCCATCGAGGCGGTCCGGCCCACCAGCCCGACATCGCGCGCGGTCAGCAGCGCTTCGCCGGTCGACGTTTCCGCCAGCGCCCAGGCCGTGTGGCCGCTCATGGCCAGCTTGGCGTCGAGGTTGGCGCGGCCGCCCTTGAAGAGCCGGGCGCCGCCGCGCCCGGCCTCCAGCGATTCGATCGCCATCGACCTGGCGCTCAGCTGCAGGTCGATCCGCGGCGCCGCACCTGGCGGCAACCCGATCCGGAGCTGGCCGCGGGCCTGCCCGCCCGCAATTGCGAAGCTGAACGGCTCGACCTGCAGTCGCCCGGGTTCGAAGGCGACCCGGGCCTGGATCGCCGACAGTGGCGGCAGCCCTGCGACCGTCCACGTCGGCGCCGCGAGCTCGGCCTCGAGCCGGATGGGCGAGCCTGCTGCGGCCTTCAGGCTGGCGCTGCCGCTCAGGCGCTGGCCGGCCAGCGACAGCTGCATCGCGTCGGCGCGCCATTGCCCCGGCGTGTGCGTGAGAGTGGTCTTCCACTCGAGGGGGAGCGGGACCGCGGCCGCTGCGGCACCCCAGGGCGCCAGCGCCTTGGCGGCGCTGACCTGCAGCGACACCTTCGCGTCCAGCGCCCCCGCGTGCTTGCCGGTCCCCATGCTGCCCTGCAGCGACGCCGAGATGCCCTCGCCCGTGGCTTGCAGGTCGAGTGGCCACTCGGGAGCACCGGCCAGCAGGGCATCCAGCGGGCCGGTGTGGCCTTCGACGGCCCAGCGCTGAGGGCCCAGCGCCAGGCCCGCGCTCAGCTGGCTGCGCCCGTCGCCCGCCGACTCGGCGACCAGCGATTCGATGTGCAGTTCTTGCGCCGCGCCTTCGCGCCCCTGGCGATAGCTGATGCGGGCATCGGTCACGGCCAGCCGGTCCAGGGAGATCCGTGGCACCGCCTTGCCGGTGCTGGCGCTGCCGGCCGGTGCGGCCAGGCGCCAGTTGTACTGGCCGCTGCCATCGGACTCGAAGCGCAGCTCACCGCCCTCGATGTCGACGCTGCGGATACGCACGATGCCCGACAGCAGGTCGCGCAGATCGATCTCGAAGCCGATGTGGCGGGCCCGCAGCATGTCCGGCTCCGTGCCCCAATCGGCGTTGGCGAGTGCCACCTGGGTGGCATCGATCGTGAGCCGTGGCAGCAGGTGGAGCGTGAGTTCGCCGTCGATGCGAAAGGCGCGTCCGGTCGCCGCCGTCACGCTTTCCGCGAGCATCGCCGCCAGCCGCTCTGGCGGATAGGCCCGCCGCAGGGCGACCCATGCCGCGGCCAGCAACAGGCCGAGGATGCACAGCGCGATCAGCACCTGGCGCGCGATGCGCCGTGCCCGGCCTGGGCTCTCGGGGGTCGGGCTGTTCTCCATCCGCGCATTCTGCGGCCTGCCCGGGTCACTTGAAGGGCTGGTCGCGGATCGTCTCGGCCGACTTCCGCAACTGGGCCTCGATCTCCTGAGCGATGTCGTCGCGGCGCCGCTTGCGGAGATAGACCGCCACCGCACCGACGAGCACCGCGGACAGTGCGACAAACCCGTAGACGCCCACTTCCATCGCTCGTTCTCCCGATTCCGACTGGTTGCGCAACGAAAGGCCCTCCGCCGACTTTCGTCCGTGCGGAGGGCCTCCGCGGTTCCGGAGTGCCCCGTGGGGTGTTGCCGAGACCGTGAATCGACTATGCGACGGGCACGGCGGCCCCAGGGTTCAGCGGTGGACTGAAGAACGGGACGGACGTGTCCTACTCCGTCGACGCCGGGCTCGCCGCGACGCGATGGATGCCGGCATACTCTTGCGCTCAACGAGGAAGAGACAACACCGTGGCCCCAGCTGAACTGACCTTCGTGTACAAGGGCTACCGGGTGCTGGCCTTCACCAGCCCGTCGCCGTATCGGCGCTATTGGGCGTGGGTGTCCTTCGACCTCTTCCCCGGAATTCCCGGCGCCCATCCGCGGCATCTCGTGCCCGGCGAGTTTTCCGATCCGCAAGCCGCCCTCATCGCCGCCGACGGCTACGCCAAGAGCAAGATCGATCGCGGCGAGGTGTGGGGCTGAACGGCCCCCGCGCCGCTCCCTGAATCTCTCTCTCTTCGACCGACGTCGCGTCCGCAGCGACGCGGGACAGCCCGCGCTTGTCAAAGCGCTGACATGTGCCGCGGCCATCATTGTGGCATCCAGAGTGTTTGTGGAAATTCGTGCAAGTGCAAGAGTTGCCTCATCGGCAACGAGACGCACCCGGCGCGCTCTGGAGCTTCGCCCACCCGACATCCGCTCACGAAAGAAAGAGATTCCATGCATGCGCGTTTCGCTTCCTCCTACTCCGAACCCCGGCCCGGTTGGCGCGCGGTTCTGCTCGGCCTCGCGACCGTCTTCGCGCTGAGTGCCTGCGGCGGCGGCGGCAGCAGCAGCGGTGCGATCCCTCCGGTCGCCGGCGGCACCGCGACCTCGCCCGGGACCCCTGCCACGCCCGTGGCGCCGGACACCTCCGCCAAACCCGAAATGCGCTGCGCGCCCTGATCCCCGTACGGAACCCCTCATGACTTCACGACGCAACTTCCTGCGCGGCGCCGCCACCACCGGCATCGCCGCCGCCACGCTCGCCTCCTTTCCGCCGGCCATCCGCCGCGCCCTCGCCATTCCGGCCAACAATGCGACCGGAACGATCATGGACGTCGAGCACGTCGTGATCCTGATGCAGGAGAACCGCTCGTTCGACCACTACTTCGGCACCCTCGCCGGCGTGCGTGGCTTCGGCGACCGGTTCACGATCCCGCTGCCCAACGGCCGCACCGTGTGGGAGCAGGAATACCTGGCCGGCCAGATCGTCACGCCCTACTACCTCGACAGCTCCAAGGGCAACGCGCTGCGCGTCAAGGGCACGCCGCACGACTGGAACGACGGCCAGAACGCCTGGGACGGCGGCCGCCTGAGCAAATGGCCCACCTACAAGAAGACATCGGCCGCGCCCTTCACGCAGTCGATGGGCTACTACCGGGAGGCCGAGCTGAAGTTCCAGTTCGCGCTGGCCAATGCCTTCACGGTGTGCGATGCCTACCACTGCTCGATGCACACCGGCACCAACTCCAACCGCAGCTTCCACTGGACCGGCACCAACGGACCGACCGGCGCCAACGTGGCGATGGTCACCAACGAATGGGACGACATCGGCCCCTCGACCCAGGGCTACGACTGGACCACCTACCCCGAGCGCCTCGAGAAGGCCGGTGTCAGCTGGATCGTCTACCAGAACATGCCGTCGAACTACACCGACAACCCGCTGTGCGGCTTCAAGCAGTACCGCCTCGCCAACGAGGCTTCGGGCAAGCCCGTGAGCCACGACGGCAGCGTGGTGTCGCCGGCCTATGACCCGGCCTCCGACAACGTCGGCAACCCGCTCTACAAGGGCATCGCCAACACGATGCCGGACGGCGGCTTCCTCGCCACCTTCAAGCAGGACATCCTGAACCGCAAGCTGCCGCAGGTCAGCTGGGTGGTCGGGCCCTCGACCTACTCGGAGCATCCGAGCCCGTCGAGCCCGGTGCAGGGCGCCTGGTACATCCAGGAGGTGCTGGACGCGCTCACCGCCGTGCCCGAGGTCTGGAGCAAGACCGTGCTGATCGTCAACTTCGACGAGAACGACGGCTTCTTCGACCACGTGCCCTCGCCCTCGGCGCCATCGAAGGACGCGGGTGGCGTTGCCGCCGGCAAGACCACGCTAGTCGATGCCGACATGGGCGTCGAGTACTTCACCCATCCGGCGCCCCCCGGCACGGTCGACCAGGACACGCCGGACGGCCGCGTGTACGGCCCCGGCATGCGCGTGCCGATGTATGTCATCTCGCCCTGGAGCCGCGGCGGCTGGGTCAACTCGCAGGCTTTCGACCACACGTCGGTGCTGCGCTTCCTCGAGGCCCGCTTCGGCGTCAAGGAGACCAACATCAGCGCGTTCCGGCGCGCGGTGTGCGGCGACCTCACGAGCGTCTTCAATTTCGCGACCCCGAACACCGAGGTGCTGCCGACGCTGGCCGGGCGCACGACCAAGGCCGCCGCCGACACGCTGCGTGCGTCGCAGGACGCGCTGACCCAGGTGGCGCTGCCCGGCACCGCGACCTTGCCGAAGCAGGCCACCGGCACGCGGCCCTCGCGCGCGCTGCCCTACGAGCTGCACACCAGCGCGCGCTGCGACGCCGCGAGCGGCAAGGTGCAGCTGCTGTTCGCCAACACCGGCAAGCAGGCGGCCGTGTTCCACGTCTACGACAAGCTGCACCTGGACCGCTTGCCGCGCCGCTACATGGTCGAGGCGGGCAAGACGCTGGACGACAGCTGGGCTGCGATGACCGACGACGCCGGGCTGTACGACCTGTGGGTGCTGGGCCCGAACGGCTTCCACCGCCACTTCAAGGGCGACCTCAATGCGCTGCGCGCCAACGACGTGGCCCAACCCGAAGTGCGTGTGTGCTACGACATCACGAACGGCAACGTGTACCTGACCATGATGAACACGGGCAAGAAGGCGGCCGGCTTCACGGTCAAGGCCAAGGCCTATCGCGGCGATGGCCCGTGGGCGGCCTCGGTCGCCGGCAACACCACGGTCGACCAGCACTGGGAGCTGGCCGCCAGCGGCCAGTGGTATGACTTCGCCGTGACCTGCGACACCGACCCGCGCTACTACCGGCGCTTCGCCGGCCGGGTCGAGACCGGCAAGCACACGGTCAGCGATCCGGCGATGGGCATGGCGGACCTCTGACCGGGGCGGCGCCGCGGCGTGCAATCATGGCGCTCGTTGCCGCGGCGCCCAGACCCTCCTTCCCATGCTCCAAGAAGAACGCTTCCTCCGCATCCGCAGCCTGCTGGCCACCTTCTCGCGCCTGAGC
Source organism: Variovorax sp. J31P207 (assembly GCF_030316965.1). Lineage (NCBI taxonomy): Bacteria > Pseudomonadati > Pseudomonadota > Betaproteobacteria > Burkholderiales > Comamonadaceae > Variovorax > Variovorax sp. J31P207. The sequence continues at coordinate 134,417 of NZ_JASZYN010000002.1, read as the reverse complement.
GTCGACCGCGTCGTGCAGGACCTGTCCGTCTCGCGCGAAACCGTGCGGCGCGACCTGCTCGAGCTCGAAGGGCTGGGCGAGCTGCGCCGGGTGCATGGCGGCGCCGTCGCCACGCCGGCCGAGCCCGAGCCGCCGCTGGCGCTGCGGTTGATTGCGCGCCAGAAGGAAAAGCGCGCCATCGCCCGGGCCGCCGTGGCACTGCTGCGGCCTGGCCAGACCTTGTTCCTGGATGCCGGCAGCACCACGTCGATCCTGGCCGAAGAGATCGCGACGCTCAGCGGCATGACGGTGATCACCAATTCACTGGCCATCGCACTCAAGCTGGCCGGTGCCGACGAAGGCCGGGTCGCGCGCAACGAGGTGCGCCTGCTGGGCGGCGCCATCGACGTGAAGACGCAGGCCACGCATGGCGAAGGCACGCTGGAGGACATCCGGCGCTTTCGTGCCGACGTGGCGCTGCTGTCGCCGGTGGGCCTGCATCCGAAGCACGGTGCCATGAGCTTCGAGCACCACGAAGCCGCCGTCGCGCGCGCCATGTCGGAACAGGCGCAGCAGGTGGTGGTCCTGGCCGACCACAGCAAGATCGGCCAGGCCAGCCGCGTGACCTACATCCGCAGCGCCGACATCGACGTCGCCGTCACGGACGCCAAGGCGCGCGAGGCCGGCGCGCTGGCGGCGCTGCGCAAGGCGTGCCCGCGCGTGATCGTCGCCTGAGGCAAGGGTATTCACCAAGCGGGCCGAAAGACCACATATTCGTATGATGTCCGGGCCCCTTGCGCGCCGGACGACGTGCCGGGGGCGCACGGCATTGTTCGTCCGTTGGCCGGTCGCCCCGACCGAGTCCTCCGAAGGAGACAGCAATGGTCATTCGCACACGCATTGCCGCGGCGGTCGCCGCATGCCTCGCAACCGGTGCCGTCATGGCGGCCGGACCGGCAGTGGTCAGCGGACCCGGCGAGAACCCGGCCTGCTTCAAGCCCTGGGACGCCAGCACCAAGTACTTCCAGTGGCCGGCCAAGAAGGGGCCTTACCGCATCGCGCTGGCCAACGGCTTCGTCGGCAACACCTGGCGCATCCAGATGATCAAGATGGCCAAGGCCTACGCGGCGACGCCGGAAATGAAATCGCAGATCAAGGAATTCAAGATCGTCTCCACCGGCACCGACGTCGCTGCCCAGATCGCGGCCATGGACAACTTCATCAACTCGGGCTACGACGCCATCGTGACGATCGCGGTGAACCCGACGGCCTTCGCGCCGGTCATCAAGCGCGCCAATGCCGCCGGCATCGTCGTCGTGCCTTTCGACAACGTGCTCGACAGCACCGAGGTGATGATGGTCAACGAGGACCAGACCGCGATGGGCGCGCAGTCGGGCGAATGGCTGGTGAAGAACATCCCGTCGAAGAGCGGCCGGCTGCTCGAGGTGCGCGGCGTTCCGGGCAACTCGGTCGACCGCGACCGCCACCTGGGCTTCCGCAAGGTGGTCGAGGCGCCGGGCAACAAGTTCGAGGTCGTCGAAGTGGTCGGCAACTGGGACGACGGCACGGCCCAGAAGGCGGTGGCCGACGCCGTGGCGGTGCACAAGAACTTCGACGGCATGTACACCCAGGGCGGATCGACCGGTTCGGTGCGGGCGCTGATCGATGCCAAGCACAAGATGATTCCGGTGGCCGGCGAGGCCGAGAACGGCTTCCGCAAGCTGTGCGTCGAGCGCGCCAAGGACGGCCTGCTGTGTACCTCGCTCGGTCAGTCGCCGGGACTGGTCGCGATCTCGATGAAGGCGGCCGTCGCGGCGCTGCAAGGCAAGGTGATGCCGCAGCTGATCTCGGTGCCGATCCCGACCGCCACCCACCCCGACTTCAAGGCCGGCGAGAACTACTTCCCCGATCTGTCGGACAACTTCTTCACCACCAACGACTTCCCGCCGTGCGGCGTGACGCTGAAGGCGACCGACATCATGTCGAAGGACGAGAAGAACAACTGACGCGACGGACGTTCGGTTTGGACCCGGTCCTCGAACTGGTCGACGTCTCCAAGCGCTATGGCGGCGTGCGGGCGCTCGACCGCGCGCAGTTCGCCTGTGCGCCCGGGCGCATCCATGCGCTGCTGGGCGAGAACGGTGCGGGCAAGTCGACCCTGATCAAGATCATGGCCGGGGTCGTGCAACCCGACGAGGGGCGCATCGTCCTCGAGGGGACCGATCGCCGCTTCGTGCATCCGCAGCACGCCGTGGCGGCGGGCATCGCCTGCATCTTCCAGGAGCTGTCGCTGATGCCGCACCTGAGCGTGGCCGACAACATCTGCATCACCAACCCGCCGACCCGCCTCGGCCTCATCGACCGTCGGGCCCAGCGCCGCGTGGCCGAGGCGGCGCTGGCCCGCGCCGGGGCGCAGGACATCCATCCGCTGGCGCCGGTCGACAGCCTCTCGCTGTCGCGGCGCCAGATGGTCGAGATCGCCAAGGCCCTGTCGCGGCAGCCGAAGATCCTGATCCTCGACGAAGCCACCTCGGCCCTCACCGCGGCCGACGTGCAGCGGGTCTACGGCCTGCTCAAGCGGCTGCGCGACGAGGGCCTGGCGATCGTCTACATCTCGCACCGCATGAACGAGATCGCCGAACTGGCGGACGAGTGCTCGGTGTTCCGCAACGGCCGGCACGTGGCGACCTTCGCCGCCGGCAGCCAGAGCGACGCGCAGACGGTCGAGATGATGATCGGCCGCGACATCGCACATGCCTTCCCGCCCAAGCCGCCGGCACGCGCTGCCGCCGAGACGGCGCCGCCGGCCCTGGACGTGCGCGGCCTGTCGTGGGGCGGCCGGCTGCACGACATCCGGCTGGCCGTGCGCCCGGGCGAGATCGTCGGGCTCGGCGGGCTCGATGGTCAGGGCCAGCGCGAGTTCTTCCTGGCGCTGTTCGGCGTCTTGCGCGGGGTGACCGGAGAGGTGCGCCAGGGCGGCGATCCGGTCTCGGCCGGCAGCCCGCGCCAGGCCAAGCGCCGCGGGATCGGCATGGCCCTGGTGCCGGAGGACCGCAAGACCGACGGCCTGATGCTGCCGATGTCGGTGCGCGACAACCTGAGCTTCGCGGCGCTCGATCGCCTGAGCCGGGCCGGTGTGGTCATCGCGTCGGCGGAGGCCGAGGCCACCGCCGCGATGGTCCGCAGGCTGTCGATCAAGGCGCCCGAACTCGGCGACCCGGTGGCGACGCTGTCGGGCGGCAACCAGCAGAAGGTCGTGATCGCGAAATGGCTGATGAACGCGCCGCGCATCGTGCTGCTGAGCGACCCCACGCGCGGCATCGACGTCGGCACCAAGCAAGAGATCTATGTACTGCTGCGGCGCCTGGCCGAGGAGGGCGCCGCCGTGCTGCTGTATTCGACCGACTATGCCGAGCTGATCGGCTGCTGCGACCGTGTCGCCGTGTTCTTCGACGGCCGCATCGTGCGCTGGCTGGCCGGCGCCGAGCTGACCGAGCACGCGCTGGTGTCCAGCGCGCTCAATCTCACGGCGGAGACCTTGCACTGATGCGCGAAGACTGGCGCTTCCGGTTGCGCGAGCAGCGCGCCTGCTGGACCGCCGCCGCCCTGTTCGTGCTGATCTTCGCGCTCTACATCGCCAAGCACCAGACCGGCTGGACCGTGCCGGTGCTCACCACCGCCGCCAACAAGGGCGTGCTGCTGGCGATCGTCGCGATGGCGCAGACGCTGCCGGTGCTGACCTCGGGCATCGACCTGTCGGTCGGCATGGTGTTCGTGCTGGCGAACTGCCTCGCCTCGCACCTGGTGGTCGGCACGCCCCTGCAGGCGGCGGCCGGCGTGCTCGTCGTGCTGGCCGCGGGCGCGCTGTGCGGCTGGATCAACGGCGCGATCATCGTCTATGGCCGGCTGCAGCCGATCATCACGACGCTGGCCACCGGCGCGGTCTATTTCGGCCTGGCGCTGGGCCTGCGGCCGGTGCCGGGCGGCGACGTCCATGCCGGCCTGGCCGACGCGCTCACCGGCGCGCTGCCGGGCGGCGTCCCGGCGATGCTCGTGGTGCTGCTCGCGGTGGTCCTGCTGGTCTGGCTACCGTTTCGCCGGTCGGCGGTCGGCCGCGCGGCACTGGCGATCGGCTCGGCCGAAGCGGCGGCCTACATGTCGGGCGTGAACATTGGCCGCACCCGTCTCGTGACCTACACGCTGGCCGGATTGCTGGCGTCGATCGGCGGGCTGCTGCTGACTTTCGTCACCTATTCCGGCGAGGCCTCGGCGGCGATCGGCGGCGTCTACACCCTGAACTCCATCGCCGCCGTGGTCATCGGCGGCACCTCGCTCGCCGGCGGCGCGGGCAGCGCCATCGGCTCGGTGTTCGGCGCGCTGGTGCTGCGCACCATCGGCGACCTGCTCTTCGTGTTCGATCTCGAGCCGCTGTGGCAGCCGCTGTTCCAGGGCGTCATCCTGCTGGCCGCGGTCAGCCTCGGGGCGCTGCGGCTGCTGAAGGTCGACAACCGGCTCGACCTCTTCAAGTGACGCCGCCATCGTGACTGCGCTCGCCCTTCGCCTCCGGCGCTCCCGCCATTTGCCGGTCGTCGCGGCGGCGGCCTGCACGCTCGGGCTGCTGCTGGTCGGCAGCCTCTACTCGAGGAACTTTCTTTCGGCCGACTACCTGCTGCTGCAACTGCAGATCGCCTCGTTCCTCGGCCTCGTCGCGACCGGCGCGATGCTGGTCATCCTGCTGGGCGGCATCGATCTGTCGGTGCCCTGGCTGGTGACGGTCGGCGGGGTCATGTCGGCGGCCGCGGCCGGCTGGTGGGGGAGTGCCGGCGAGTGGCTCGCGATTCCGTTCGGCATTCTCTGCGGCTGCCTGTTCGGAATCGTCAACGGCATCGGCGTGGCCTACCTGCGCGTGCCGTCGATGATCTTCACGCTCGGCATCAACGCGGTGGCCCAGGGCCTGATCGTGGTCCAGACCGGGGGCTTCGCGCCGCAGGACCGCGCCACGCCGGCCATGCACCTGCTGGCCACCGGGCGCTCGCTGCTCGGCATTCCCAATCCGCTGCTGGTCTGGATCGTGGTGGGCGCCTGCACCCTGTTCCTGCTGCACCGCACTACGCTGGGCCGCGCCATCTACGGCGTCGGCAACAGCGAGCGCGCCGCCTACCTGTCGGGGGTGGACACGCGTCGGGTCACCCTGCTGTGCTTCGCGATCGCCGGCGCCTGCTCGGCGGCGGCCGGCGTGCTGCTCACCGGCTATTCGACCAAGGCCTACCAGGCCATGGGAGACGCGTATCAACTGCCCGCGATCGCCGCCGTCGTGCTGGGCGGGACCCACATCCTCGGCGGCCGGGGCTCCTATGTCGGCACGGTGGTGGGCGTGATCCTGATCACGCTGCTGCAGTCGATCCTCTCGGTGATGCAGATCCCCGAGATGGGGCGCCAGGTGATCTACGGCGCGGTCATCATCGCGATGCTGCTGATGTATGGCCGGGGGCGCCGGCATTCGCAGTAGTCTCCAGCGGATAGCCGGCCTCGCGCCAGGCCTTCATGCCGCCATCCAGCGCCACCGCGTGCAGGAAGCCCATCTCCCGCAGGGTCGCCGCCGCCAGGGTCGAGATGTAGCCCAGCTCGCAGCAGGTCAGGATGCGCCGCGTCGGGTCCGGCAGCTCCTGGTTGACGCGCAGCTCGAGCTGGCCGCGCGGCAGCAGCCGGGCGCCGGGGATGTGGCCGGCCTCGAAGGCATCGCGTTCGCGCACGTCCAGCACGATCAGGTCGTCCTCGGCGGCCTCGACCCGACCCTTGAGCTCGACCAGCGACATGAAGGGCACCGACGAGGTGGCTTCGGCCAGCAGCCGGGCCACGGTCTTGCCGCCGCTCATGTTGGTGCGCAGGGCTTCCGTGATGTGGGTCGGCATCGTGAGGTTGAGGCCGCGCATCATCTCGACGAAGGCGGCGCGTTCGCGCTTCTGCAGCCGCGGGTTCGACGCCAGCTCCTCGGCGATCGTCGAATGGCTGCGGCCCTTGTAGTCGTGGGCCGGGTACACCTTGAGTGCGGGGTCGAGATGCAGCACCCGGTTGAAGAGGCTGTCGTACAGGGCCTCGGGGTCGCCGCTGGGCAGGTCGGTGCGGCCGGTGCCGCCGATCAGCAGGGTGTCGCCGGTGAAGAGCCGGTCGTCGACCTGGATGCACATCGAATCGGCCGTGTGGCCGGGCGTGTGAAGCACCTGCAGGCGCATCTGGCCGACCACGATCATCTCGCCGTCGCCGAGCCGCATGTCGACGAAGGGCGCCGGGCTGGCCCGCTGCATCACGACCGGCACGCCGAGCTGGCGCGCCAGTTCCTTGGTGGCCGAGAAATGATCGGCGTGGGTGTGGGTGTCGACGAGGTAGCGGATGCGCACCCCGTTCTGGGCGGCGAGGGCCACGTAGTGGTCGATCTGGCTCAGCGCCGGATCGATCAGGACGGCGGCGCGGGTCTCGTCGCAGCCCACGAGGTAGGACTGGCAGCCGCCGGTTGCAACTTGCTCGAAGATCATGGTGGGGACCTCGCTGGCGGTCGAGTCTAGCGGGCTCTGCGGCCAGGGGAAAGCGCCCTTACGATAGCCGCATGTCCGACCTGCCACCACTCGCCATCCTCGCCGCCCGCGTCGGCGCCACCCTGAAGGAGCGCGGCGAGACGGTCGCGGTCACCGAATCCTCGGCCGGCGGGCTGGTCTCGGCGGCACTGCTGGCGATACCGGGGGCCTCGGCTTTCTTCCTCGGCGGCGCCGTGGTCTACACCCGGCGCGCCGGCAGGGCGCTGCTCGGCCTGACGCCCGCCGACGTCGCCGGTCTGCGCGGCGAGACCGAGCCCTATGCCGCGCTGGTCGCCAACCGGGTCCGCCAGCAGCTGCGCGCCACCTGGGGCCTGGCCGAAAGCGGTGCGGCGGGCCCGTCGGGCAGCCCTTACGGCGACGCGCCAGGCCATGTGTGCCTGGCGGTCGCCGGCGCCGCGACGTCGACCAGGACCATCGCGACTGGCGAAGCCGAACGGGCGTTGAACATGGACCTGTTCGCGCGCCACCTGCTGGCGCTGTTCGACGACGTGCTGCGGCAGCCCTAAGACGGCGCTCCGGGCTCCTTGCCGGCCAGCGCCTGCGCGAACTCCGCCGACAGGCCGCGCAGGTGCAGGTCGCTCTGCGGCCGGGGCACCTCGATGCCGGCTTCCGCCAGGCCTTCGCGCACCGCCACCGCCAGGTTGCTGCGCACCACCACCCAGCTGACGCTGTCGGTGGTCCAGGCGCGCAGGCTGAAGTCGAGGGCGCCGGCGGTCAGGCCGGTCATGAGGGCGGCGGGTTCCGGCACGGTGGCCACGCCGTCGACGCTGCGGGCGATCGCGAGCAGCAGCTCGATGGTGGTGCGCGGGGGCACGTCGGGGCCGGTGCTGACGTTGATGTCGATGCGCCGGCGCGTGCCCCGCAGCGTCCAGTTGACCAGCTTGTCGGCCAGCAGCATGCCGTTGGGCACCACCACGTCGGCGCCTTCGAAGGTGGTCACGATGGTGGCCCGCATGCCGATCTGGCGCACCGTGCCGGACATGCCGGCGACATCGACCACGTCGCCCGGCTGGATCGGCCGCTCGAACATCAGGATCAGGCCGGCGACGAAGTTCTTCACGACGTCCTGCAGCCCGAAGCCGATACCGACGCCGAGGGCGCCGAACACGATGGCCAGCTGCCCGATCGGGAAGCCCAGCACGGCCAGTGCCGACAGCAGGCCGACCAGCAGGATCGTGTAGTAGGTCAGGGTCGAGATGCTGTTGCCCACGCCGCGCGTGAGGGCGAGCGAAGGCAGGATGTCCTCGGCCAGCAGCATGCGGATCGTGCGCGCCAGCCAGAAGGCCAGGAAGGCGGCGGCCACGAACGCCGCGATGTTCCCGAGGCTCAGCGACACCACGCCGATCGTGAATCCGTAGGAGAGGATCGCCAGCAGGAAGTCCGACAGCGGACGATAGATGCGAAATGCCTGCAGCCCGATGACGACGCAGGCGACCGCCATCAGCGTGCGGCCGATCCTGGCGCCGGCGTCGATCAGCGAGCTGGTGTTGCGGGCCCCCGGGCGCGCCGGCCCGGGCCGCGCCAACAACACCCTGAACAGCGCCACCAGCACCGTGGCGCCGGCATACATGACCAGGGCGAGGTAGCTGGTGTCGAGCACGGCGCTGGTCAGCATGGCCGACAGCGACAGGTTGCCGAGCAGGTTGGAGACCGCGGCGGCCGCGAGCACCGCCGAGGCGGCGCCCAGCAGGTAGATCATCGGGGTCGGACTGGACGGCGCGTCGGCGGTCGCGGCGGCGCGGCGCGCCCGCGCGACCAGCCAGACCAGGGTGCCGGCCATCGCCAGGTCCATCGCGAGCAGCATGCTCCGGTACAGGAATTCGTTGCCGAGCAGCAGCGAGGCCAGCACGTTCAGGAAGTAGAAGACGGCGCTGAGATAGGCCCAGGGGCCGACGGCCTGCAGGATTCGCTCAGGCAGCAAGCGGAGCACGGGCACCCACGCCAGCAGCATGGCCGCCTGCTGGCGGATGGCCGGACCCTGGAAGTCGAACACCACCGCACCGAGCGCCAGCAGCACCAGCCAGCAGGCCCAAGGGCGGGTCAGCGCCTGGAGCGAAGCGGCGCTCGCATGGCCCTGGGCGATCAGCTGCCCGGCGCGATGGCGCAGCCAGAACAGCAGCGGCAGCAGCACCAGCCAGACGGCCACCAGCACGCGCAGCACGGGTGCGTTCGCGGCGTCGTGGTCGCGCGCGAAGGCGGTCTCGATGGCCAGGCTCTTGCGCAGGCTGGCGTTGGCCGTCTCGGAAGCCCGGCCGGCGGTGGCGCCCTGCCACAGGGCCGGCGAATCCATCGACAGCAGGCGCCGGTCGAGTTCCTCGACCTGGGTCTGTACCGCCGCCTGGCCGGCCTCGACCTCGGCCGCGAGCACGCTCGCCTTGCGGCCGAGGTCGAGCAGTTCGGCCAGGGGTTGCGCGACCCGCTGCTCGGCTTGCTCGATCTGCGCGATCAGCTCGTCGATGCGCTGCAGCAGCGCCGGCGCCAGCGCGGTCGACGCTGCGCGCGTGGCCTGCCAGGCGGTGCGGCGGGCGGCCAGCGAGGCGGCGTCTTCGGCGTGCGCGTGGGTGGTTCGCGAGAGGCGGGCGCGGCCGTCGGCGATCTCGCGGGCATAGAGCTGCCAGTGCCTCTGCAGGCTCTCGAGGCGGCGCACCGGCAGCGCGGCGAGGTCGGTGCCGGTGGACAGCGCCGACAGCGCCTCGACGGCGGTGGACTGGCGGGCCAGAACGTCTCTCGAGCGTTGCAGTTCTTCCGGCGACGTGGCGCGGCGCATGGCGGCCTGGACGAACTGCTCGTCGGCGTCGGCGCGGGCCGTGATGTCCGCGGTTGCGATCGGGGAGGCCGCCGTGGCGGCGACCGGTGCGTCGGCTGCCGTCGCCGCCTGCGCGCCGATGAGCCACAACGCGCAGGCGATGAAGGCGAGGAGGCGCGTGGGCATGGTCGGTTGCGGCGATGTTGCTTGCGAATCCTGAAGGGTGTCAAGGCGAACGAAGAGGCGGGCGCACGCCGCGCAGCAGCCGCAGCCCGTTGGCCACCACCAGCAGGCTTGCGCCCATGTCGGCGAAGACGGCCATCCACATGGTCGCGCTGCCGAACACTGCCAGCACGAAGAACACCGCCTTGATGCCGAGCGCGAGCGAGATGTTCTGCCACAGCACCGCGTGCGTGCGGCGCGACAGGCGGATCGTCTCGGCGATCCGGCCGAGGTCGTCGTTCATGATCACGACGTCGGCCGCCTCCACGGCGGTGTCGGTGCCGGCGCCGCCCATCGCGAAGCCGATGTCCGCCTGCGCCAGGGCCGGCGCGTCGTTGATGCCATCGCCGGTCATGGCCGTCGGGCCGTAGCGCTGGCGCATGCCCCGGATGGCCGCCAGCTTGTCTTCCGGCAGCAGGCCGCCACGGGCATCGTCGATGCCGGCCTCGCGCCCGACCGCGAGGGCGGTTGCCTGGTTGTCGCCGGTCAGCATGACCGAGGTGACGCCGAGCACCCGCAGCGCGGCGATGGCCTGCACCGAACTGGGCTTGATCGTGTCGGCCACCGCGAACACCGCCAGCACGCCGCCCTCGTCCGCCAGCAGGGTGACGGTGCGGCCCTGGGCTTCGTGGGCCGCCAGTTCGGTTTCGAGCGCCGGGTCGGCCTGGCCGCGTTCGTTGGCCAGGCGATGGTTGCCGAGCACCATCGTGCGGCCACCGACCACTCCCTCGACGCCGCGGCCCGGCAGGGCCTTGAATCCGTCCACCGGCAGCGCGTCGCCTTCGAGGCCCAGGGTGATCGCGGCCGATACCGGATGGTCGGAGCGCGCCGCCAGGCTCTTGGCCCATTGCCGGGCCTGGCGCTCGTCGGCCTCGCGCCAGGCCTTGAAAGCCACCAGCCTCGGCTTGCCTTCGGTCAGGGTGCCGGTCTTGTCGAGTGCCACGGCCTTGAGCAGGCGGGCGTGCTCGAGGTGGCTGCCGCCCTTGATGAGGATGCCGCGCCGCGCGGCGGCCGCCAGCCCGCTGACCACCGTGACGGGGGTGGAAATGACCAGCGCGCAAGGGCAGGCGATCACCAGCAGCACCAGCGCCTTGTAGACGGCGGCCAGCCAGGGCCAGCCCAGCAGCAGCGGCGTCAGCACCGCCACCGCCAGCGCGAGGGCGAACACGGCGGGCGTGTAGATGGCGGCGAAGCGATCGACGAAGCGCTGGGTCGGGGCGCGCGTGCCTTGGGCTTCCTCGACGGCATGGATGATCCGCGCCAGCGTCGAGTCGCTGGCCGTCGCGGTGACGCGGAACTCCAGCTCGCCGTTCTGGTTGATCGTGCCGGCGAAGACCGGGCTGCCCGGCTCCTTGTCGGCCGGAATGCTCTCGCCTGTGACGGGCGCCTGGTCGATGCTGCTGTGGCCGCGCGTGACCATGCCGTCGAGCACCACGCGCTCGCCGGGCTTGACGCGTGCGATCGCGCCGATGGCGATCCCGGTCGCCGGCACGCGGCGCCAGCTGCCGTCGGGCTGCGCCACCTCGGCGTCGGCGGGCGCGAGATCGACCAGGCCCTTGATCGCGTTGCGGGCGCGGTCGACCGCCCGCGCCTCGATCAGCTCGGCGATGGCATACAGGGCCATCACCATGGCGGCTTCCGGCCATTGGCCGATGACGAAGGCGCCGGTGACCGCGACCGACATCAGGGCGTTGATGTTGAGCTTGCCGTGCCGCAGCGCGCTCAGGCCCTTGGCGTAGGTCTCGAGGCCGGCCAGCCAGATCGCCGCCGCCGCGACCGCCATGCCGGCTGCCTTCCAGGCCAGGATGTCGGGGGCGAGGAAGGAGATCGCCTCGGCGGCCGCCGCGAGCGCGAGGGCGGCCGCGAGCCGCAGGTGGCCGGGGCTCGCGCCGTGCGCGTGCAGCGCGCCATCGGGCGATTGCGCGGTCTGGGCCGCGGCCTCCAGCGGCTCGGGCACGAAGCCGGCCTTGCGAATGGCCGCCAGCGCGAGCGGCACCGCGGCGTCGGTGCCGTCGATGCGCAGCGTCCGCTGGCCGAGGCGGAAATGCAAGCCCCGGATACCGGCGATCGGCTCCACCAGGCGGCGAATCTCGGACTCTTCGACCGTGCAGTCCATGGTGGCGATGCGGAAGGTGTTCGGCGCGTCGCCGGGTTCGACCCGCACGGGCTCGGGCGCGCGCAGCGGCGTGGCAGCGCAGCAGGCATCCGCTGCGGCCGCCGGCGCGTGGGGGTGGTGGTGTTGGGCCATGTCGTTGTCGCTTTCGAGGGTATTTCACACCCTGTACCCACTACAAGGTCAAGCGGGCCTCGGGCGGCGGCCCCGGGCTGGTCAAAGGGTACTGCCTGCCGGACAATTCAAGACAGGTCGCTTGACTCGTCTCACCTGGATCGCCCCGTCACCCCCACCGAGGAGCAGCACCATGACCCCCAGCCCCATGCATGCGGCGATCTCTTGCGTCGCCCTTGCGGCGTGCACCGCAGCGTTCGCGCAATCGTTCGACCTCGACGCGGCCCGGGCGCGCTACGAACGCACGATCGCGTACTGCAATGACGGACATCTGCCGCGCCCGCAACGCGATGCCTGCGTTCGCGATGCGGGAATGACGTTGGACCAGGCCCAACGCGGACTGCGGCCCCTGGACGATGTCACGTCGCCCGGCGGCCGCGCCATCGTGGTCATTCCGCAAGGCGCGCCGCCGCCCTTGAGCGACTCCGACACCGTGACTTCGCCGGACGGCGACTCGACGATCGTCCTGCCTGCGGACGGCTCCAGGCCCCTGACGCAGTGACAGCCCGAGGCCGGCCCGCGGTGATGCTCGCAATCGCAGCCGACGCGCCGAGCGGGAACACGACGCGGCCAGTTCGCTAGACTGACGAGATGCCGGACCCCACCGTATTCATCATCGATGACGACGAGGCCTATCGCGACTCGGTGCGGGAACTGGTGAGCTCTGTCGGCCTCGCCACCGAGACCTACAGCTCGGCTCTCGCCTTCCTCGAGGTCTTCGACGCTGCTCGTCCCGGCTGCCTGGTGCTGGACGTGCGCATGGCGCGCATGAGCGGCTTGGCGCTGCAGGAACGGCTGGCGACGATCGGTGCGCGCATCCCCATCGTGTTCATCAGCGGTCACGGCGACATCGCGATGGCCGTCAAGGCCGTCAAGGAAGGCGCCGTGGACTTCGTGCAGAAGCCGTACCGCGAGCAGCAGCTGCTCGATGCGATCGACGAGGCCTTGCGCCGGGATGCGAAGCTTCGGACGCCCGTGGACGATGCGCACAACGACCTCGACAAGCGGATCGAGGCCCTGACCGACCGTGAACGCGAGGTGATGCAGCTCGCGCTGAAGGGATTGCCGAGCAAGCTCATCGCCAAGGAGCTGGACATCAGCCACCGGACCGTCGAACAGCATCGCAGCCGGCTGCTCGAGAAACTGGGCGTGGGTTCGATGACCGAGTTGATACGTCTCAGCCTGGAGCGGCCGGGCGGCTAGGCATCATCGGGACCGCGTGCGGCGCAGGATCCAGTTCACCAGGCTGCGAAACAGCAGGTAGGGAACCACCGCGAGCACGAGGGCGACCATGAGCGCCTCGCCCGGATAGACCCAGCGCATCGCGACGAACTGGTAGATCGCGTCCATCACGATCGCCACGATGAACACCTTGCTGACATGTCCCCAGCCCTCGCGGATCAAGGCTTTACGCTGCGTGCGGTCGTGTACCAGTGCCATGAAGTAGAGTGGGCGTCCGTCCAGCGCATCCCGCCTGCCGGCCCGGTACGCAAGGAAGGCCGCCACCGCCGGCTGCAGGATGAAGCGGAACGCCAGCGGCGCGTGCCGGCCGCTCGTGATGTCGGCCCAGGTGCGGGTGAGGAAATCCATCGGGAGATCGACCATGATTCCTCCGCCTCAAAGCACCCTGAAGCTGATGCCCATGAACGTGCCCAGACCCGTGACCGCCATGATCAGCGCCATGACGAAAGAGGGCTGGAAGGTGTGTAGATTCTTGACCTCGCGCAGCTTCTTGATCCGGTACCAGTACTCGAGCACGCCCATCAGCATCGCCACCGTTCCGAGGCCGGTGAGGAACAGCCCCATGTCGCGCGGCACGTGGCTGGCTGTCAAGGCCGCGCCCTGCTCACGGATGCCCTCGAGAATCTTGTAGATCGTGAAGCCGAAGCTGATCATGGACAGCGCCGTCCTGACCCATGCCATCAACGAGCGGTCCGCAGCCATCAGGGTGCGATCGATCGCCAGATCGGTGTTGAACAGCGCCAGCTCACTGGAGGACTTCTGCGCCAGCGCGGCCGCGCCCCGGGTCGAGTGGGTCGGCGTGGCTGAGGAAGGGTCTTGCATGGAGATCCGTTTCGCATGGTTGCGCGCTGCGACGAGGCATTGTGCGCACGGCGGCCGGACAAATCCAGCCCTGCGGCCACGTAGCGCCACGTACGTGGCACGGGTGTGCGCCGCTCACAGGGCCAATGCCCCACCGTCCTGCGGGCCGGCGCCCGCACTGCGTGGACGAGCTTCCAAGACCTCCGGTCGCACTCGGGCGTCGCGAGTGCCATACTCCGCCCCTGGCGGACGGATCAGAAGTCGCTGCCGGCGGGTTCGGATTCGGCCATCGGGCGAGCGCACTTTCGAAGGAGCGGCCATGCGTCTGGCCAAGATCCTGAGGATTCTCACTCTTGCAACGGGCATCTGCCTCGCTGCCGTTTCGCGGGCAGACGACGGCGGCCCGATCAGGTTCCTGGTGCCCTTCGAAGGCGGTTCGGCCACGGCGCTGGCGCTCTACCTGGCGGAACGTGCGAACGCCGAATATGGCGCCCACATCCATGTCGAGGAAAAGCCGGGCGCGAGCGGCCGCATCGGCGCCATGGTGCTGAAGAACGCGCCGCCCGACGGCAAGACCATGGCGCTCTTTCCCTTCGTCGTGCCGGTCCTGGCGCCGCTGATCTTCAAGGATGTCCGCTACGACGCGGTGCGCGACTTCGCTCCGGTCTCGCAGATCGCGGCATACCCCTTGGCGCTCGCGGTTTCGCAGGACCATCCCGCGACCTCCGTGGCCGGCTTCGTGGCCTGGGCGAAGGACCATCCGACGGAATCGTTCTACGGCATGGGCTCCACCGGAAGCCTGGCTCAGTTTCTCGGCGTCATGATTGCGCAGGAGGCGGGCATCGTCTTGAAACCCGTGCCTTACAAGGGTGCCGGGCCGATGACGGTCGATCTCGTCGCGGGCCATATTCCCGCCGGCATTTCGTCGGTCTCCGACCTGATCGAGATGCATCGCGCCCACAGGTTTCGGATCATCGCGGTGTCGGGCACCCAGCGCCTGGCGCAGCTGCCGGAGGTGCCGACATTCATCGAGCAAGGCTATCCGTCGGTCCAGGCCATCGGCTGGGTCGGCATCTTCGCCCCTCGGGGAACACCGAAGACGGTCGTCGATCGATGGTCGACGATGTTCGCGACGATCGTGCATTCGCCGCAGGCGGCCGCGAGGCTCGCCGAGTTGGGTTTCGAACTCACCGGCACCTCATCGGGCGAACTCGCAGCGACCCTGGACGCCGACATTGCGCGCTGGGCGCCCATCGTGAAGGCATCGGGCTTTCACGCCGACTAGGGACGTCGTCCATGTCTGTACGGCCATCCGCTGTCTTGGGGACACCGACCGCGGCCCGAGTGCCAGGGCCGGCGCCGGTGTCCATGCACGACCTCCTGTGCTTCGAACGGCTCCTGTCGGACCTGTCGGCGAGGTTCATCGCCCTGTGCCCCGGGGAAATCGACGGTGCCATCCACGACAGTCTGGCGCGCATCGTCTCGACGCTCGGCATCGATCGATCCACCCTCAGCCGGGTCTTTCCCTTGAGCGGGCGGATGCAGGTCACCCATTCGTTCGCGGCGGAAGGCATCGGGCCCGCCATGACGAATGTGTCGGCGCGCGAATTCGCTCCCTGGTCTCTCGAAATGATGATGGCCAACAGGCCGGTCGTGTTCGAGCGTCTCGACGACCTCCCGCCCGATGCAACCGTCGACAAGGAGACCTTGCGCAGCATCGGCCTCAAATCGCACGTGACGATGCCGATCATCGTGGCGGGCGAATTGCATGGCGCGCTGAGCTTCGGTTGCGTGCGCGCGGAGCGCTGCTGGCCGGAAGATCTTCTGAATCGCATGCGGCTGCTGGCGAATGTCTTCGGCAGCGCCCTCGCACGCAAGCATGCGCAGGAGCAGCTCGACCATGCGATCGGCTTCGAGCGACTGGCCAGCAGCATCCTGGCGTCCCTGGTGCTGGCCGAGCCCGGGCAGTCGGAAGTCGCGATCGGAATCGGCTTGCGCCAGATCGGACGGTTCATGGAGGCCGAGCGCATCGGCCTCTGGGATCGCGGATCCGGCGACCTCATGTTTCGCGCGGTCCAGCGCTGGCATGCCGATGGCTTCGCGCCGCCTTCGACGCTGGGCGAACCACCCGATCTTCCCTGGATCATGCATCGACTGGCGGCGGGAAACATCGTGCGCCTGCCTCGGGTGAGCGAACTGCCGCCTGAAGCCGACGGCGATCGCGCTGCATTGCAGGCCTCCGGGGTGCGCTCGCTGCTGGTGGTGCCGATCTCCGTGCCGGGCGGGGTCACGGGCGCCTTGGCCATCGCCAGCACGCAGCGCGCGCAGGAATGGCCGGAGGCGCTGATGCCCGGCGTCAGCCTGCTGGCCGAAGTGTTCGGCAGCCTGCATGCACGCGATACGGCCGAACGCCGCAAGCTTGCCGCGGAGGTCGAGGCGGCACATTGGCGTGAGCGGCTGGCGCATCTCGTGCGGGTCCATACGGCGGGCGAAATGTCGGTCGCGCTGGCCCATGAGATCACCCAGCCGCTCGGCGCGATCGAGAACTATGCGCTGGCGGCACGCCGGCGCGCCGGCGAGTCCGTGCCCGACATGACGCGGGTGTCGGAACTCCTGGACAAGGTCATCGGGCAGGCCACGCGCGCCGGCGAGGTGGTGACACGCATGCGCGACATGGTGCAGCGGCACGAACTGGAACCGAAGCTGATCGACATCCAGCGTGCCATCGCCGAATGCATCGGCATGGTGAAGATGGACTGCGACCTGCGCGACATCGAGATCCGCCTGTCGGAGGCGAGCCGGCTGCCGCCGGTCATCGTCGACGAGATTCATCTGCAGCAAGTGGTGCTGAATTTGCTGCGCAATGCGATGGATGCGATCGGGAATGGCAGCGGCGAGCGCGCCATCGGCGTTTCCGTCACGCGCAACGAGGGCGACGAGATCCAGGTGGAGGTCGCGGACACCGGCGTCGGCATCGCCAGCGGCGATCTGGAGCGGATCTTCGAATCCTTCTACTCGACCAAGGCGAGTGGACTGGGCGTTGGCCTGGCCATCTGCCGCAAGCTGATCGAGGCGCACGGCGGCAGGCTCTGGGCTTCGCATCGTGCCGGCGGCGGCGCCCTGTTCAGGTTCACGATTCCGATCGCCGTCCAGGGCGATTGAAAAGTCATGGCCCGTCCCAACGTCCCTATGGTTGACGCCATTATTGGAAAAATGGAGCATGTCTTCGCTTAATCTCACGACACCATGAAGATCGGCGACCTGAGCAATGCAACCGGTGTCGACGTCGGCACCATCCGCTTCTACGAACGGGCAGGCCTGCTGGCGGCGCCGGCGCGCCAGCCCAACGGCTACCGGGCCTACGGGCAGGCGCACCTGGAGGGCCTGTCCTTCGTGCGCCATTGCCGGGCGCTGGACATTCCCCTGAGCGACATCAAGAGGCTGCTGGATTTCGCGGCGACGCCACAGCAGGATTGCGCCGACATCAACCAGCTGGTCGACGAGCAGATCGAGCGCGTGCGCGCCCGCCTGAAGAGCCTCAAGGCCTTGGAGAAGCAGCTGACCGTGCTGCGCGGGCGCTGCTCGCAGCCGCACGCCACCCAGGAGTGCGGCATCTTGAGCGAGCTGGTGTCGGCGGCGCACGGCGAGGCCTGCGCCTGTCACTCCTGAGACCTACTTCCCGGCGACCAACAGCCCCAGCAGGACGACCGTGACCGCGCCCAGCAAGGCGGTGGCGCACTGCCAGAACCGCACCGGATGCCGCTCGACCAGCGGCGAGCTCCGTGGCCGCAGGAACTCCGGTCCCGGCGCCTTCAGATCATGCGCGAACTCGGACACCGCCTGCTGGCGCCGGGCAGCGTCCGGGTGCAGCGCCTTCTGCAGCACCGCATCGACCCAGGCCGGCAGGTCGGGCCGGAAGTGGCGCACCGGCACGTAGCGCAGGCGCTTCGCGTCGGCGGCCGACCGAACGCGTGAAGCGTGCAGGCCGTACGGCAATTGCTTCGTCAGCATCTGGTAGACGATCACGGCCAGCGAGAACAGGTCGGAGCGGATGCTGCCGCCCTGGCCGACGAAGTACTCCGGCGCGGTGTACTGCAAGGTGCCGGCGATGGCGAGCGCGCGCCGCTCCCGGCAGCTGTCGGCCAGGCCCGCCACGTGCGTCGATGCCAGGTCGATGATCTTCACGGTGCCGGCGCGATCGATCATCACGTTCTCGGGCCGGAGGTCCTGGTGCAGCATCTCCTTGCCATGCAGCGCCTGCAGCCCCTTGGCCAGCTGCTCGACGATGCTGCGCACGCTGTCCAGCGAAGGCCCGTGGTGGTCGACCATCCATTGCGCCAGCGTCTGGCCATCGACGTACTCCATGGCGACGAACAGGTGCCCGCGTACGCGCTCGATCGTGCCGGCCTTGACGACGTGGGGGCTGTCGACCCGCCGTGCCACCCATTCCTCGAGGACGAAGCGGTCCAGGTAGTCGGGGTCGTCGCGCAGGTCGACAGACGGAAGCTTGAGCACCACCTGGTGCCCGTGGGCGTCATCCAGCGCCAGGTGCACGTGGCTGCGCGCACTGACCTGAAGCTCGCGCACCAGGGTGAAGCCCTCGAAGCGCGCCCGCGGGGCGAGCGCAGGCGGGATCGCCAGCGCTTGGCGCTGCGACTGCAGCTGCGCGGCGTCCGCCGCCGGGAGTTCGTCGATGCGCAGCAGCTGGACCGTGCGGTCGTCGCCGCACTGTGCGTTCGACGCGAGCAGGCGGGCGGCTTCGTCGAGGTTGTCGCCGCAGCGGGCCAGTGCGTGGTGCACCGCCCGGGCGTCGAGGCCGGCCCAGGCGCCATCCGTGGCCAGCAGGTAGACCTCGCCGACTTCCGCTTCCCAGCAGCGGTAGTCGATCTCCACGTTGGGGCCCGCCCCCAGGGCGCGTGCCAGGTACGACTCGACCGACGACAGGTGGACCCGGTGGTCCTCCGTGAGCTGCTCCAGGGCTTGCGGATGCAGGCGGTAGATCCGCGCGTCGCCGACGTGCAGCAGGTGCACGTCGCGGCCCTTGAGGACCAGTGCGCTGAAGGTGCAGACGTAGCCGCTGTCCCTGTCGAAGCGGGCGTCGCTGCGCAGGGTCTGGGCATGCAGCCACGCGTTGGTGGCGTCCAGCACCCGCTGGGCCGAGCGGCGCACCGACCAGGCCTCGGAGGTGGCGTAGTAGTCGTCGAGGAAGCCTCGCACCGCCGCCGCGCTGGCGACCTGGCTGACGCGGCTGGAGCCGATGCCGTCGGCGATCGCGATCGCGATGCCCTTGGTCGTCCGCAGCGATCCTTCCGGCAGCATGGCGCCGTGGAAATCCTGGTTGACCGACCCCGGTCCGGCCAGCGAATGCTGGCCGAGCGTCACGCGCAAGGCGCTGCCCATGAAGGCGCTGCGCTCAGCCCACGACCCGCTTCGGCGCCGTCTTGTAGTGGGTCGCGTACAGGGTCACGCCGACGAAGGTCAGGCCGCCGACCAGGTTGCCCAGCACGGTGGGGATCTCGTTCCAGATCAGGTAGTCCATCAGCGTGAACTTGCCGCCCAGCAGCAGGCCGGTGGGAAACAGGAACATGTTGACGATCGAATGCTCGAAGCCCATGTAGAAGAAGACCATCACGGGCATCCACATGCCGATGGCCTTGCCGGACACCGTGGTCGACATCATCGCGGCGACCACCCCGGTCGACACCATCCAGTTGCACATCACGCCGCGGATGAACAAGGTCAGCATGCCGGCGGCGCCGTGCGCGGCATAGCCCAGGGTGCGGCCTTCGCCGATGTGGCCGAGCTTCTCGCCGACCGCATTGGGTGCCTCGCTGAAGCCGAAGGTGAAGATGATCGCCATGAAGACCGCGACCGTCAGTGCGCCGGCGAAGTTGCCGACGAACACCAGCCCCCAGTTGCGCAGGCAGCCGCGCCAGGTGGCGCCGGGGCGCTTGTCGAGCACGGCCAGCGGCACCAGCGTGAAGACGCCGGTCAGCAGGTCGAAGCCCATCAGGTACAGCATGATGAAGCCGACCGGGAACAGCATCGCACCGACCAGCGCGTTGCCGGTGTTGACGGACACGGTCACGGCGAAGGCGGCCGCCAGCGCCAGGATGGCGCCGGCCATGTAGGCGCGGATCAGCGTGTCGCGGGTCGACATCAGTAGCTTGGATTCGCCGGCATCGACCATCTTGGTGACGAACTCGGCGGGGGCTAGGTAGGCCATGGGGATTCCTTGGATATTGGAAAAGTCGTGAAGCGGTGAGGCGACTGGGATCAGGCGAGCGCGACCAGCACGCGGCCTTCCTGCACGCGCACCGCATGGGCCCGCACCGAGTGCTCGGGCGCCTCGATGCATTCGCCGCTCTGCAGGTCGAAGTGGTTCTTGTAGAGCGGCGAGGCGACGACGATGCGCTCGCCGATGCTGCCCACCAGCCCGCGCGAGAGCACGCTGGCGCCCGCCTTCGGGTCGACGTTGTCGATGGCATAGAGCGCCTGTTGCCGGCCGACCCGGAAGATCGCGACATGCACGCCCTCGACGAGAGCGCACACGCCGGTATCGGGCAGGATGTCGCCGTCGGCGCAGACGGCGGTCCAGTGGCGTGATTCGTTGGTGGTCATCTCGAAGGTCCTCGGGTGTTCAGGCGGTGGCGGCATCGGCATCGGCACGTTCCTCGCCGCGGGCCGGCCGGATCTGGCCGCGCTCCTGCACGAAGACGATGTGCTCGTCCGGCTTCTCGCTGTTGACGAAGGAGCGGAAGCGCGCGCGCGTGACCGGGTCGTTCACCGCCGTCTTCCACTCGCACTGGTAGGTATCGACCACGTGCTGCATCTGGGCTTCGAGCTCGGCGCCGAGGCCCAGCGTGTCCTCGATCAGCACGCCCTTCAGGTAGTCGAGGCCGCCCTCCAGGTTATCGCGCCAGGTGCTGGTGCGCTGCAGGCGGTCGGCGGTGCGCACGTAGAACATCAGGAAGCGGTCGATCAGCCGGACCAGCTCTTCCTTGCCCAGGTCGGAGGCGATCAGTTCGGCATGGCGCGGCTTCATGCCGCCGTTGCCGCAGACGTAGAGGTTCCAGCCACGCTCGGTGGCGATGATGCCGACGTCCTTGCCCTGCGCTTCGGCGCATTCGCGGGTGCAGCCCGAGACGCCGAACTTGATCTTGTGCGGCGCCCGCAGGCCCTTGTAGCGGTTCTCCAGCTCGACCGCCAGGCCCACGCTGTCGGCCACGCCGAAGCGGCACCAGGTCGAGCCGACGCAGCTCTTCACGGTGCGCAGCGACTTGCCGTAGGCATGGCCCGATTCGAAGCCGGCGGCGATCAGTTCCTCCCAGATCGGCGGCAGCTGCTCGACGCGGGCACCGAACAGGTCCACGCGCTGGCCGCCGGTGATCTTGGTGTAGAGCCCGTACTTCTTTGCCACCTGGCCCACCGCGATCAGCCCCTCGGGCGTGACCTCGCCGCCGGGCATGCGCGGCACGACCGAATAGCTGCCGTCCTTCTGGATGTTGCCGAGGAAGTAGTCGTTGCTGTCCTGCAATGAGGCCAGGTCCTTCTTGAGCACGAACTCGTTCCAGCAGGACGCGAAGATGCTGGCGGCGGTGGGCTTGCAGACCACGCAGCCCAGGCCCTTGCCATGCCTGGCCAGCAGGTCCTCGAAGCTGCGGATCTCGCCGACGCGGATCAGGTGGTAGAGCTCCTGGCGCGAATAGGCGAAGTGCTCGCAGAGGTGGTTGTCGACCGCCAGCCCGCGCTTGGCCATCTCGGCCTTCATCACCTGGGTGACCAGCGGCACGCAGCCGCCGCAGGTGGCGCCGGCCTTGGTGCAGGCCTTGAGTTCGGCGGTGGTGCAGGCGCCTTCGGCCACGGCCGCGCAGATCTGTCCCTTGGTGACGCTGTTGCACGAGCAGATCTGGGCGCTGTCGGGCAGCGAATCCACGCCGAGCCCTGGTTTGGCCTTGCCGTCGCTCGAAGGCAGGATCAGGAATTCCGGGTCGGCCGGGAGCGTGATGCCGTTCAGCGCCATCTGCAGCAAGGTGCCGTACTCGGTGGCGTCGCCGACCAGCACTGCGCCCAGCAGCTGCTTGCCGTCCTCGCTGACCACGATCTTCTTGTAGATCTGCTTGTGCTCGTTGACGTACTGATAGGCGCGCGACCTTGGTGTCTTGCCGTGGGCGTCGCCGATGCTGGCGACGTCGACGCCCATCAGCTTGAGCTTGGTGCTCATGTCGGCGCCGGTGAAGGCGGCGTCGTCCTGGCCGGCGATGTGCCGGGCGGCCACGCGGGCCATGTCGTAGCCCGGCGCGACCAGGCCGAAGGTCTGCTCGTTCCATGCGGCGCACTCGCCGATCGCGTAGACATTGCGGTCGCTGGTGCGGCAGTGGCTGTCGATCGCCACGCCTCCGCGCGGGCCGACCGCCAGCAGGCACTGGCGCGCGAGTTCGTCGCGCGGCCGGATGCCGGCCGAGAACACGATCATGTCGGTCTCCAGGTGGGTGCCGTCGGCGAACACCATGCGGTGGCGCGCGCTCGCGCCGTCGGTGATCTCGACCGTGTTGCGCCCGGTGTGCACGTGCAGGCCGAGGCCCTCGATGCTGCTGCGCAGCGCCCGTCCGCCGCCCTCGTCGACCTGGACCGCCATCAGCCGCGGCGAGAACTCGACGACATGGGTCTCGAGGCCCATGTCGCGCAGCGCCTTGGCGCATTCGAGGCCCAGCAGGCCGCCGCCCACCACCACGCCGCTCTTCGAGCGGGCGCCGCTGGCCTTCATGGCCTCCAGGTCCTCGATGGTGCGGTAGACGAAGCAGTGGGGGCGGTCGCGGCCCGGCACCGCCGGCACGAAGGGCGCCGAGCCGGTGGCCAGCACCAGCTTGTCGTAGTGCACCACTTCGCCGTCGGCCGTGGTGAGGGTGTTGTTGCGCCGCTCGATGGCCACCGCCCTGGCCGCCAGCTTCAGGCTGAAGCCGGTGCGCTCGAAGAAGCCCGGCTCGACCAGGGACAGGTCCTCGGCCGTCTTGCCGGCGAAGAATTCGGACAGGTGCACCCGGTCGTAGGCCGGGCGAGGCTCCTCGCAGAGCACGGTGACCTGCGCTTGCGAGAGCCCGAGTTCGTGGAGTTGCTCGAGAAACTTGTGGCCCACCATGCCGTGGCCAATCACTGCGATTTTCATGTCGGATCCTGCACGCAACCGCCCTTGACGGGGTGCAGGCGACCATGACTGGCTGTAGCTCAGCCGATGGCAGCGGGCCCCCGCGTGGAACGGATGCGACTTGGGTTGGAACAGGCGAACCGGCGGCGTCGTTGCTTTCGGTTCACTCGGATCCCTCGCCATCGTTAGCGGAGGCACTGCAAAAATCCGCGACAACGGTGTCGGCGGAACAGCGAAGGAGTTCAAGCAACAACCGTGCCTGCGGTTTTTGCCCTCGCGGGGCGTGCGTCTGCAGGGAAAGCGCGCGTGATCGGAGCTGGAAGCCGGGCGCCGTGCGCCGATGTGGCGCAGCGCTCGCCTGTTTGGTGCGGAGGAGGTCGGTGGCGCGGGCTCCTGTACACTGACTGCCCATGTCGTGCCAATTCCTCCCTGCCGCATCGAGCGCCGCCCTCATGGGCCGCATGATGTCGCCTGCCTTCGCGCGGGCGAATGGGGCATTGGGTTCACGAATGATTACCACCATTACCACCGCGGCCACCTGAGCACGCGCAGGTGGCCGTTTCGGCAGCCACCTGGTGTTCTCGCTCTCCCCCGAACGAATCCGACCCAGCTCTGGCAGCTGGGTTTTTTGTTTGTTCGTCCGTCCGGAGATCTTCATGTACCGCGATCCAGTCCAGTCCCTCGAGTGTGAGTCCCGCAGCCGCCTTCCCGCGGCGACCCGTCCCCTGCGCGTCGGCATGATCGGCATCGGTACCGTGGGTTCGGGCACCTTCCGGGTGCTGGCGCGCAACCAGGCCGAGATCGCGGGGCGGGCGGGGCGCGGGATCGAGGTGGTGATGGTCGCGGCCCGCAACCTCGTGCGGGCCGCGGCCATCGTCGACGGCAAGGCCGCATTGACCGCCGACCCGCTGGAGGTCGCGACCCATCCCGAAGTCGACGTCGTGGTGGAAGTGGCCGGCGGGACCGGGCCGGCGCGCGACTGGGTGCTGGCGGCCATCGCCCACGGCAAGCACGTGGTCACGGCCAACAAGGCGCTGCTCGCGGTGCATGGCGGCGAGATCTTCGCCGCCGCCCGGCAGCGCGGCGTCAGCGTGGCCTACGAAGCGGCCGTGGCCGTGAGCATCCCGATCATCAAGGCGCTGCGCGAGGGCCTGACGGCCAACCGCATCGAATGGGTGGCGGGCATCATCAACGGCACCACCAATTTCATCCTCAGCAAGATGCGTGACGAGGGCATCGACTTCGGCAGCGCGCTCGCGCAGGCGCAGGCGCTGGGCTATGCCGAGGCCGATCCCAGCTTCGACATCGAAGGTGTCGACGCCGCCCACAAGCTCACGCTGCTGGCCGCCAATGCCTTCGGCATGCCGCTGCGTTTCGCGGATGCGCAGGTCGAGGGCATCGCGGCCCTGCAGGCGCAGGACGTGGCCGGCGCGGAGCAACTGGGCTATCGGGTGAAGCTGCTGGGCATTGCGCGGCGCCGGGCGGATGGCGTGGAGCTGCGCGTGCAGCCGGCGCTGGTGCCCGCTGCCCACCTGATGGCGCAGGTCGATGGGTCGATGAACGGCATCATGGTCAAGGCCGACGCGGCGGGACTCACGATGTACTACGGCGCGGGCGCCGGATCGGAGCAGACCGCATCGGCCGTGATCGCCGACCTGGTCGACGTGGCGCGGCTGGACGGCACCCATGCGGCGCAGCGCGTGCCGCACCTGGGTTTTCATGCCCATGCGATGACGGCGCTGCCGGTGCTGCCGCGCGCAGCCGTGCGCAGCGCGCACTACCTGCGGGTGCCGCTGCAGGCCGCATCGCAGGTCGAGGCGGTGGGGGCCTTGCTGGCGGCGCAGGGCGTGCCCGTGCGCCGGTTGCTGCTGGCCAGCGCGCGGGCAGGCCATGGCCCGCAGGCGCTGGTGTTGACGGATGTGGTGGCGCAGGGGGCGGTGGACCTGGCGGTGCATGCGCTGCAGGGCCATCCGTCGGTGGCTGGCGCGATCGTCGGGCTGCGGGTGGAGGAACTGGGCCACTGATGCGGGCTTTCAATGCCCCAGCCGTTTCGACACCTCGACCCCGCAAGCTTTGACTGCTTGAGCCTGCGTGCCCGTCGAATTCGTGTCGAAGGACCTTGACCGCCTCATCAACGTGATGCCCAGGACGATGTTCCCGGAGTAGTGCAACCTGCTTTCGACCAATCTAGAAGCCGGAACCGCCTACCTGATCGACGAGTTGCGAATCCGCCAGGCGCGACACGACGATCGGGCGCTGCAATGGCTGGCTACTTGGTCCGGGTGACTGCTGCGGTCACCTGCTCGAGCGCATCCTCCGCGCGTTTTCCGGCGTCGGCGTCGGCGCTGTCTTTCAGCAGGTGCGCGACCTGGCGCAACTGTGCGGCCGTCAAGCCCACCCGCATGCTGGCGGCCATGTGCGAGCGAAGTTGCGGTTCCGCGCCAGGCGTCGCGGCCAGCGCCCCCACCGTGGCCAGTTCGCGGCTCTGCCAGTCGAGGTTGTCGCGCTCGAAGATGTCGCCGAACAGATGCGTCTGCAGGTACTGGTTGATGACGGGCGCGAAATCGAACACCGGGCCCTTCACCGGCGCCCCGGAGATCCGGGTCTGATTGGCAGTGCCGGCCGCGCGCAGCGCATCGCCCGTCGCAATGACTCGGCTGGGCTCGCGACCCGGTGCGTCCTGAACGCCCCGATCCTTGCGTGCCTGCACCACGTTCATCAGCTCGCCCAGGGCGTTGAGACTGCGTGGAAACCCGACGTAGGCGTACAGCTGCACCAGGATCTCCTTGGCCTCGCTGATCGTCAATCCAGCGTCGAGTGCCTGGTTCAAAGCGTTGCGCAGCCTGGGCATGTCGCTGGCGGCCATGGCGGCGGCGATCAGGGGAATGGCTTGCTGCCGGGCGGAAAGAGTGTCGGAGTTTGGCATCGTCGAAGAGATCGCTTCTTGAGGTTCCGAGGCGCCTGGCGCCGCGTAGCTGATGGGAGAGGATAGGCCCATCCCCAGAATCAAGATGAGGGTCGAGAGCGCGCCGGCGCGTCGTGCAGATGCCGAGGCACGGGTCATGGGTGGTGGGTTCCTTGTCCGATGGGCCCGTGTCCGCTCAGACGTCGAGCCTGCGCTCACTCATCCACTTCACGATGGCCGGATCGCGATGCGAGAAGAAGCTGCTGGTGGCCGTATCCAGTTTCGCGATGCGCGCCATGTCCGGGTCGTCCAGTTGGAAGTCGAACACGTCCAGGTTTTCGACCATGCGCTCCTTGCGCACAGATTTGGCGAGCGAAACGATGCCGCGCTGCACCAGCCATCGAAGAACCACTTGGCCGACCGACTTGCCGTGCATGGCGCCGATGGCGGCCAGGTCTTCATTCTCGAAGAGATGGTTTCGGCCCTCGGCAAACGGCGCCCAGGCCTCGGCTTGCACGCCGTTGTCGAGCAGGAAGCCGACGCTCTCCGCTTGTTGGTGAAAGGGATTGATCTCGATCTGATTGACCGCCGGCGGCACTTCGTTGAAGGCCTGGATGTCCATGAGGCGATCCGGCTGGAAGTTGCTGAGCCCGATCGCGCGCAGCTTGCCCGCCTTGTAGGCCTCCTGCATGGCCCGCCACGCACCATGGACATCGTTGTACGGCTGGTGGATGAGGTAGAGGTCGAGATAGTCGAGTTGGAGCCTGCGCAAGGACTTGTCGATGGCCAGGCGCGTGCGCTCGTAGCCGGCATCCTGCACCCAGAGCTTGGAGGTCACGAACAGGTCTTCACGGGCCACGCCGCTGGCACGAAGCCCGTTGCCGACCGCTTCCTCGTTCATGTATGAGGCCGCCGTGTCGATGAGCCGGTAGCCGACCTCGATCGCGTCGACGACGCTGCGTTCGCATTCCTTGGGATCGGCGATCTGGAAAACGCCGAAGCCGAGAATCGGCATCTGGATGCCGTTGTTCAATGTCACTTGCTGCATGAAACTTCACCAGGTTGATGTGTTGCGTATTGACCGTCACTGACCTTTTCGAGCCAGTCGACCGCCTTGCCGTCCGCAAGTTCTGTGATCGCGATGTGCGTCATGGCGGTGCTTGGCGCGGCGCCGTGCCAGTGCTTCTGACCCGGTGGAATCCAGACTACATCGCCCGGCCGTATTTCCTGGACCGGATCGCCCCAGCGCTGCACCCGCCCAACGCCTGCGGTCACCACCAGTGTCTGACCGAGCGGATGCGTGTGCCACGCGGTCCGCGCGCCGGGCTCGAAGGTCACATAGGAGCCGGTCGCGCGCGTCGGCCCGTTGGGTTTCGGAAACAAGGGGTCGACCCGGACGGCGCCCGAGAAGGACTCGATCGGCCCCTTGTAGGAGGCCTGCGATCCGGCGCGGGCGATCTGGAGGCTGGTCTCGGACTGCGCGAAGGCCGACGCCGCCATGGAAACCGACAGTGCGGTCATTGCGAGGGATTTCATGTGATCGCGTCCTCTGGTCAGCTTTCGAGGCGCGGCATGCGCCCCAGCAGCTTGTCGAGCGTGAGGGGGTAGTCGCGCACGCGCACGCCGGTCGCGTTGTAGACCGCATTGGCGATCGCGGCCCCCACGCCGCAGAGGCCGAGTTCACCAATGCCCTTCGCCTTCATCGGCGAGGACATGGCGTCGGTCTCGTCGAGGAAGATCACGTCCTGGTGAGGGATGTCGGCATGCACCGGCACTTCGTAGCCGGCCAGATCGTGGTTCACGAAGAATCCGAGGCGTTTGTCGATCGCGAGTTCCTCCATGAGGGCGCCGCCCACACCCATGGTCATGGCACCAATAACCTGGCTGCGCGCCGATTTCGGATTGAGTATTCGCCCGGAGGCGCACACGGCCAGCATGCGTCGCACGCGCACCTCGGCGGTGTAGGCGTCGACAGCCACTTCGACGAAGTGGGCGCCGAAGGTCGATTGCTGGTAGCGCTTGCTCAGTTCGCCGAACTCGATCGCGTCTTCGACGACGAAGCCCTCTTCGCCCGCGACCTCCGACAGCGGCAGGCTGCGGCCCCCGCTGCGCACCGCGCCATCTTCGAAGCTGGCGTCGACCGGCATGCCGGCGCGCTGCAGGACGGCCTCCCGCAGCTTGACGCAAGCGGCGTAGACGCCCGCGGTCGAACTGTTGGCGCCCCATTGGCCGCCGGAGCCGGCGGACACCGGAAAGGAAGAGTCGCCGAGGCGCACCACGACGCGGTCGAGCGGAACCCCCATCATCTCCGCCGCAGTCTGCGCAATGATGGTGTAGCTGCCGGTGCCGATGTCGGTCATGTCGGTCTCGACCGTCACCACGCCGCGCTTGTCCAGGCGCACCCGTGCGCCGGACTTGGTGACTAGGTTGTTGCGGAAGCCGACCGCCGTGCCGATGCCGATCCATTGCCGGCCCTCGCGCCGCATCGCCGGCTTGGCGTTGCGCTGCGACCATCCGAAGGCCTTGGCGCCGGTGCGCATGCATTCGATCAGGCGGCGCTCGGAGAAGCGGCGTGCCGGATTCGCGGGGTCGACCTGGGTGTCGTTCAGCACGCGGAATTCGATCGGGTCGATGCCGAGGCGCTCGGCCATCTCGTCCATGGCGATCTCCAGTGCCATCAGGCCGGGCGCCTCGCCCGGCGCGCGCATCGCGTTGCCTTCGGGCAGGTCGAGCACGGCCAGCCGGGTTCCGGTCAGGCGATGCGCCGCGGCGTACAGCAGCTGGGTCTGCTGGACCGCGTTCTCGGGCTTGCCATTGACCAAGTTGCCGGACCAGCTTTCGTGGCCGATGGCCGTCAGCCTGCCGTCCCTGCCGGCGCCGAGCCGGATGCGCTGGATCGTCGCCGGCCGATGAACGGTGTTGTTGGCGACCAGCGGGCGCTGCAGCGCCACCTTGACCGGTCGGCCCGCGAGGCGGGCGCCCAGCGCAGCCAGCACCGTGTCGGTCCGCAGGAACAGCTTGGCGCCGAAGCCGCCGCCGACGTAGGGCGACATCAGTTGGATCCGGTCCTTCGGGATCCCCAGCGTCGTGGCCAGGTCGGCGACGGTCCAGTCGACCATCTGGTTCGAGGTCCAGACCGTGAGCCGGTCGCCGCGCCACGCCGCGGTCGTCGCATGCGGCTCCATCATCGCGTGCGACTGGTCGGGCGTGGAATAGGTCTGGTCGAGTCGGACCTCGGCGCTCGCGAATGCGGTCGCGAAGTCGCCGACCTTGCTGTCCCGGTCGACGGTCTTCTTGTCCGACGTCTTTTCGGCGGCCAGGTCGAATGCGCCTTCCGCTCGGTCATACGTCACCTTCAGCAGCTGTGCGGCGGCGCGAGCCTGCTCGAAGGTCTCGGCCACCACCAGCGCGATCGCCTGGTGATAGTGCTCGACCAGCGGGCCACCGAGCAGCCTGGCGGTGTTGAGCGAGCCCTTGCCGAGCTTGCCTGCGTTCTCCGCGGTGACGATGGCGATCACGCCAGGCGCCGCCTTGGCGCGCGTCTGATCGATGGCGGTGATGCGCCCCTTGGCGATGGCGGCGCCGAGCACATACCCGTAGGCTGCGTCGGGCGCGACGTCGTGCCGCTCGTAGGCATACGGCGCGGTGCCCGTGGTCTTCAAGGGGCCGTCGATCCGGTCGACCGGCTTTCCGATCACCTTGAGCTGGTCGATGGGGTTGGTGCCCGCGGGTGTGTCGAATCGCATCGTTCAGCTCCTTGCCTCGGTCAGAACGGCCTCGAGCGTGCGTTCCACCAGCGTCACCTTGAAGGCGTTGTGTTCGGTCGGCTGGGCCCCGGCGAGCAGCGCCTGCGAGACCGCCTTGGCGCCGCGCCGCAGTTCGGCGTCCGCCGCCTCGACCCGCCAAGGCTTGGGGGCGACGCCGCCCAGTGCCACGCGGCCGGTGCCGTCGGTTTGCACCACCGCCGCCACGGCGATCAGTGCGAAGGCATACGACGCCCGGTCGCGCACCTTGTGGTAGATCTGCTTGCCACCGATGGGAGGAGGCAGCGTCACGGCGGTGACGAGTTCGCCATCCGCCAATGCAGTTTCCACGTGGGGCGTGGCGCCGGGAAGCCGGTGGAAATCGGAGATCGGGATCGTGCGGCGCGAACCGTCGGGGCGCAACGTCTCCACGCCGGCGTCGAGCGCGCGCATGGCGACGGCCATGTCGCTCGGGTGGGTCGCGATGCAGGCCGCGCTCGAACCGACCACCGCGTGCTGCCGGCTGACACCGCCGATCGCCGAGCAACCGCTGCCGGGCTGGCGCTTGTTGCAGGCCTGGTTGGTGTCGTAGAAATACGGGCAGCGGGTGCGCTGCAGCAGGTTGCCGGCGGTGGTGGCCTTGTTGCGCAACTGCCCGGAGGCGCCCGCGAGCAGGGCGCGCGACAGAAGACCGTAGTCGCGCCGCACCCGGGCATCGGCTGCGAGATCGGTGTTGCGCACCAGTGCGCCGATGCGCAAGCCGCCCTCCTGCGTGGCCTCGATCCGGTCGAAGCCGAGCCCGTTGACGTCGATCAGGTGGGCTGGCGTCTCGATCTCCAGCTTCATGAGGTCGAGCAGGTTGGTGCCGCCGGCGATGAAGCGCGCTCCGGGTGTGCGCGCAGCCGCTGCCACCGCTTGGGCGGGAGACGTGGCGCGTTCGTAGCTGAACGACTTCATGCCCTCGCTCCTGCAACGTCGGTGATGGCCTCGACGATGTTGCTGTAGGCGCCGCAGCGACAAATGTTCCCGCTCATGCGCTCGCGCAGTTCGGCGACCGACAGCAACGGCTTGGCGGTCAGGTCGCCACTGACGTGGCTCGGAATGCCCTGGTCGATTTCCTGCAGTACCGCGACGGCCGAGCAGATCTGCCCCGGCGTGCAGTAGCCGCATTGAAACCCGTCGTGCTTGACGAACGCCGCTTGCATCGGGTGCAGGTGGCCGGGCTGGCCAAGCCCTTCGATCGTCGTCACTTCGGCACCGTCGTGCATGACGGCCAGCGTGAGGCAGGAGTTGATGCGGCGCCCGTCGACGATGACGGTGCAGGCGCCGCACTGGCCATGGTCGCAGCCCTTCTTGGTGCCCGTCAGGCGCAGGTGCTCCCGCAGGGCGTCCAGCAGGGTGGTGCGGGTGTCGAGCATCAGGCGCTCCGGCTTGCCGTTGACTCTCAGCGTGACCGGCAGGGACGTGACGGGCGCCGGCCCTGCCGCGGGCGCCGCCGCCTCTGCCTGGCCTGCCAAGACCGGGGCCGTGGCCGTCGCGGCCCCTGCCTTCAGGAGGCCGCGGCGGGAAATACTGAACTCATCGGGGATTTTCATGGCGGTTCCTCGCTTGCTACACAGCGTGTCTGGGTCGACTGTAGAAGGGCAGGGCTCGCGGCACTAGACCATCCGCTCTTGAAGGACTCGCAAGCTGCGCTTGTCAATTCAGTCACACTTGCAGTCATGCCGATCAATGAACTGCGCTGCATCGCCACCTTCGTGAAGACCGCCGAACTGGGCAGCCTGCGGCAAGCGGCAACGGCCCAGGCGATGACGCCGCAAGCCGCCAGCCAGGCTTTGGCGCAGCTGGAGCGGCACCTGGGCGTGCGCCTTTTTCACCGCACGACGCGCAGCATGTCGCTGACCGACGCTGGCCGGCAGTTCCTCGAAGCCGCGCAGCCGGCGCTGGCCGGCATGCAGCGGGCATTGAGCATCGCTCGGCGATCGCAGGAAGAGATTGCCGGTCCGCTGCGCATCGTGGGCCCGCACTCGGTGTTCGGGGCCGTCATTTGGCCGCTGCTGGATGCCTTCTGTCGTCGCTACCCTGAGGTGCAGCCAGATGTGCACCTCGACGACCGTATCGGCAACTGGGTGGAAGACCGGGTCGACGTCGGGTTTCGCATCGGGCGGTCGGCGGCGGAAGGCGTGATCGCGCGCAAGCTGTTCCCGTTGCAGCTCATCATCTGCGCGGCACCCTCGTACTTGAGTCGCCACGGCGCTCCAGAGGGCTTGGGCTCGCTGGCGGAACACCGTTGCAGCGCTTTTCGGAGCTCGGGAACAGGACAGGTCCTTCCTTGGCTCGTGAATGTGGGCGACGCCCTGATCGAGCACCACGTGATGCCGACCCTGACGGTCAATGACGAAGCGCTGGAGACGGAGACTGTCCTGGCTGGACACGTCATCGGCCTGCTGACCGGCGTTGCGGCCGCCCCGCACATCCGATCGGGCCGGTTGGTCCCCTTGTTCGTGCAGCACATCGCCGACAAGTCGGGCGTCTTCGTCTACTACGGCAGCCGCGCCGCGCAGCCCGCGCGCGTACGCGCCTTCATCGATCTGGCGGTCGAACTCTTGGCCGACAACCCTGCATATGTGTTGACTGCGGAGGAGCTTGCGCTTGCCGAGGTCCGGGGCCGTGAGGCCGCGCGTCAGGCCAGCTAGATGGTGCGTATTCGCGTCTGGTGCGCGCAGCGTCGAGGATGGCCGAGGGCAATAGCGCGAACAGCAGCTGATGGCGTCGGACTGTGCGAGCAGCGGCACCAACGGGCCGGCAGGGCCACGACTACTCGCCGTCGATCGTGGTCGCGCGGTGGGCGTTCAGCGCCTCGAAGATCGGGGAATCGCTGAACCGGAAGAGGTCGAGGCAGGCGTGAGCGGGGTCGCACTGCGCGCTGAAGGGCGCCCATGAAGGCACGACGAACATGTCACCGCGCTTCACCGACCATTCGCGCTCACCGACCTTCACCGTGCCGCTGCCCTCGAACACCTGGAACACCGAAGAGCCGACTTCCTGGCGCTTCAATGTGCTGGCGCCGGACTTGATGCGGTGCATTTCCGTCCGGATCGTCGGCAGCACATCGCGGCCGGTGCTCGGATTGGTGAAGCGCACCGCCGCATGGCCGGGGCTCACGGTGCCGGCATGGCCCTCTGCCTCGAGCGCGAGCTGATCGGCCAGCGCTCGATCGGTATCCACCCACCGGTAGGCCAGGAGCGGCGTGGCGCTTGGCGACTCCGGCTGCGACAGGGGGCGCAGTCCGGGATGGCCCCAGAGGCGCTCGGAGCGCGACCGATCGGGCGTTCCCATCTCGGTGCTCGCCACCCGCTCGCGCCCGAACTCGAAGAACTGGGACTCCGTGAGGTAGGAGAACGGGATGTCGAGTCCGTCGATCCACGCCATGGGCGCGGTGGCTGCGTTGTGATGGGAATGCCAGTTCCAGCCGGCCTGCGGCAGGAAGTCGCCGCGCGACATGCGCACGGGGTCGCCGTTGACCACGGTCCAGACGCCTTCGCCTTCGACGACGAACCGGAACGCATGCTGCGTATGGCGATGTTCGGGCGCGTTCTCGCCCGGCATCAGGTACTGGATGGCGGCCCACAGGGTCGGCGTCGCGAAGGGGCGGCCACCCAGCCCGGGATTGGCCAGCGCGATCGCACGCCGCTCGCCGCCGCGGCCCACGGGCACGATGCGCCCGGCTTCGCCGGCGAGTTCCAACAGCCGGTCCCAGCGCCAGAGGTGCGGCATCGCCTTGCTGCGCGGATGCTTGGGCATCAGGTCGCCGATCTCGGTCCAGAGCGGCACGAGGAGCTCGGCCTCGAAGCCGCGATAGAGTGCTTCCAGCGCCGGACTCGGGTCAGGCTGACCCGGCCCGGCGACGGCCTTGAGACGAACGGGAGAAGGGGCGGTGTCGTCGGTCATGGGAACTCCGGATCTTATTCGGCCGGACCGATGTCGAGCATGATCTCTCCGACGCCGGCGACGCTGCCTTCAATGCGGTCGCCGGGCTGCAGCGGGCCCACGCCTTCGGGGGTGCCCGTGAAGATCAGGTCGCCCGGCTGCAGGTGGTAGAACTTCGACAGGTCCTCGATGAGTTCCGGGATGTTCCAGATCAGCTTGTCGAGGTCGGAGGTCTGGCGTGGCTGGCCGTTGACGCTCAGGGTCAGCGCGCCGGTCTCGAGCACCTTGCCCGGCATGGGCACGATCTCGGACACGACGGACGATTGCTCCACATCCTTGCCGAGGTCCCATGGCCGGCCCTTGTCGCGCGCGACCAGCTGCAGGTCGCGGCGCGTCATGTCGAGTCCGCAAGCATAGCCGTAGACGAGCTTGGAGGCGTCGTCACGTTGGACGCGAAAGCCCGGCGCCCCGATGGCCACCACCAGTTCCATTTCGTGGTGGTAGTTCTTCGTCTCGGGCGGGTAGGCCACGGTCGCGCCGGACTCCACCAGGGTCGACGGGCTCTTCGTGAAATAGAACGGGACCTCGACCGACTTGTCGACCGGGCGTCCCATTTCGACCGCGTGCGCGTGATAGTTGCGGCCGACGAAGAAAAGGCGGTTGACGGGAAGGCGCTCGGCCTTGCCGCGCACCGGCAGCGACGGGATGGCGGGAGGCGCCCAGAGATAGGTCGTGGTCATGTTTTTTTTCAAAAGAAGGGGTGAAGCTAGAGCTTGGCGAGCGCAACCTGAAGGTCGGCGAGTTGCCCCGGATCGACAGAGGTGCGGCGCTCGATCAGGCGCCGCGCAAACCGCAGGTCGCGCGCTGAGTTGGGGCCCAATGCCGCCACGACGTGGTCGCCATCGAGAAAGAACATCACGAAGGCATTCGATTCCGGGTCGCCGCGGACGACAACCTGGTGCTGCGGGGCGGGCATGCCGTAGATCTGCAGATTGACGTCGAACTGGTCGGACCAGAACCACGGCAGCGGCTGGTGCGTGACATCGGTCCCGAGTGCGGAGCGCGCGGCTGCAATGCCCTGCTCCTGCGCGTTCTGCCAGGACTCCAGCCGCATGCGCCGGCCGGCCCATTCGCTGTGCCAGACGGCGACGTCGCCGGCGGCGAGGATGTCGGGGTTCGACGACTTGCACTGCGCATCGACGCAGACGCCGCCATCGCACGCCAGCCCGGCTTCGCGCGCGAGTTCGTCGTTGGCGATCAGGCCCACGCCGACGAGCACGGTGTCGCACCCGATCTCGCGACCGTCGCCCAGGGTGGCGCACAGTCCGCTCGCCGACTCTGCCAGTCGCTCGACGCCGGCACCGAGCTCGATCCGGACGCCATGGGAGGTGTGCAGGCGCTGCAGGTAGCTCGAAATCCCGGCCGGAACCGTCCGTTCGCAGAGCCGGCTCATCGCCTCCACCACCGTGACTTCCATGCCCTTCTTGCGCGCCGTGGCCGCCACCTCGAGGCCGATCCATCCGCCGCCGATGACGAGCAGGCGACGGCCGGCGACCAACGCCGCACCCAGCGATGCCGCATCCTGGAGGTTTCGCAGCGTGTGAACACCTGGCAGGTCGGCGCCCGGAATGGTCAGTCGGCGGGCACGTCCACCCGTGCAAAGAATGAGCTTGTCGTAGCCGACGGACTCGCCGTCGGCGAGCCGCACCTGCTTGGCCGCCGGGTCGATGGCCGCCGCCGTCGCGTTCGGTCGCCAGTCGACACCCAGGGCATCGAAGGCCTCCGGCTTCTGCAGGTAGGCCGTGTCGGCATGGGCATCACCCGAAAGGATCGCCTTCGACAGCGGCGGACGCTCGTACGGCCGATGGGGTTCGTCGCCGACCAGGACGACCCGGCCCTTGAAGCCCTCGGCGCGCAAGGTCTGCGCGGCCCAGCCGCCGGCCTGGCCGCCGCCCACGATGACGATCGTCTCGGTGCTCATGGCGGCGAGTCAGGCGAGCGACAGGAACACGCGGCCCGCCTCGATCTTCACCGGATAGGAGCGGATCGCTTCGGTCAGGGGTGCGCACATGGGGGCGCCGTTCCGGACGTCGAATCGTCCCTGGTGCAGGGGGCACTCGATCTCGTGGCCCTCCAGGAAGCCCTCGCACAAGCGCGCGTGGCCATGGGTGCAAACGTTGTCGGTCGCGTAGATCTCGCCCTCGACGTTGTAGAGCGCGATGTCGCGGCCATCGACGTTGACGCCGATCACGTCGTCCGTCGGCACCCCGTCCAGAGGCGCGGCGTCGGTCCATTGGGAATCGCTCATGTCTGTCCTCAAAGCGGGTAGATGATCGAGTTGGGAATCATCTCGCTGTCGTAGATGACCTGTCGGGATGCGAACTTCAGGCCTTCGCTGGTGCGAACGACCGTGTCGATGTAGCGGCCGACGCTGAAAACCGACGACAGTTCGGACAGCTTGGTGCGGAAGACCGCGTAGTTGGCTTCGCATTCGAAGCGGTCCACCTCGGCCTTCAGGATGACCGGTGCACCCACCACGTGACGCTGGTAATAGGGATCGTGGAACAGCGTCTCGCGGATGCCGTAGACGCGGTCCTTCAGCATGCCCTTGCTCTCGAACGAGAGGGTGGCGAGCGGAAAGCCGCGTTCGAAGTTCTCGCGCGGCTGCAGCCGATAGCTGCATTCCTCGGTGAAGAATTCGGGCCAGAGTTCCCACTGGCCGGAGCTCACGGCGCTGGCGTAGCTGGCGTAGAGCTGGTTCAGGTCGAAGTAGTCCTGGAAGTTCATCTCAAGCCTCCATGACCTTGCGCCAGTATTCGTACATGCCGCGGATCAGCGTCTCCGTCACCATGTGGTCGGTGTCGCCGACCTCGCGGCCGCCGAGTTCCGCCAGCGTTCGATGGAAAGGCTTCTGCTCGAAGCCCTTTTGCGACAGTTCGATCACCTCGCCGTCGTCGGCCGAGACGAAACCGGCCGGGCCGAACAGGTTGGCCTGGCGCAGCCGGCGCTGCGTCATTTCTGCATCGTCGTCCTCGAAGCCGAAATGCGTCCAGACGAAGTCGAAGGCCCCCTGGCCGCTCGGCTGGATGTGCCGCGTGGAAACGCTGTTGACCTGCTGCTGGAAGATCACGCTGGGGAACAGCGTCATCATCACCGCCGTCGGACCACCCCACCAGGGCTCCGGCACGATGTCGAGAAAGCGGGGGTCGTTGAGCTGCATGCTCTCCTTGAAGCTCGACACCTGCGTGACCTGGTCGGCCTTGCCGCTCGCGCCCCGGGTCGAGATCATCGCCGCGTGGCGGTGATGGCGGTCCATGCGGAGTTCGGACTTGTTGTCCGCGCGCCAGAGGCCGAAGGTCACGAACCAGGTGTGGAGCAGGCCCGGGTGGTAGGGGTCCTTGATGTTCTCCTGCATCAGCTTCCAGTTGCCCGGGATGCGCTGGCGGTTGTAGCCGAGGAGGGTCAGCTTGCGGCCGCTGAACAGGCGATCGAAGTAGCCGAGGATCTCCGGTCCCATGAAGTCTTCGAGCGATTCGACCTCCGGATCGAAGGAGGCGAACACCACGCCGCCGCGGCTGGCGACTTTGAGCTTGTTGAGTCCATGCTCGGCGGGCTTGAAGTCGGCGGGCATGCCGCCGTTGACCTTGCCGTCCTGCTTGACGCCGCGGCGGAAGGGCACACCCTGCAGATCCCCGGTGAGCGAATAGTTCCACTGGTGGTAGGGGCAGGTGAAGCCCGACGCCTTGCGATTGCCGTGGCGTTCACGGCAGAACTGCATGCCCCGGTGCGCGCAGACGTTCTCGACCACGCTGATGGCGTTCTCGGCGTCGCGGACCATGATGACCGAGCGCTCGCCGACCACGGTGCGCTTGAAGTCGCCGACCTCCGGAATCTCCGCCTCGAGGCCGACGTAGCACCAATGGCCCTTGTAGAAGAGGCGCTCGAGCTCTCGCTTGTGCTGGTCGGCCTCGGTGTAGGCCATGAAGGGAACCCGGCTGGTTCCCTTGTCTTCCCAGTGGATCTTCTGGGGAAACACTGCTGCTGTGGTGTCATCCATGTTTGTCTCCTGTGAGGCCGTGCGGGACGGCCTGCGTATCGCGGGCAGCGCAATCATCGGCCGTTCGATCACATCGTTCAATAGAATATGGGCAATAGGACATATTGATTTTGCGAATGGAAGGGCGGCATGGAACTCAAGGACATCGACCTGAACCTGCTGGTCGTCTTCCAGCAGCTGCTCATCGACCGACGGGTGTCGAAGGTGGCCGAGAGCCTCGGGCTGTCGCAGCCCGGGGTGAGCAACGCCCTGGCCCGATTGCGGAAGCTGACGGGCGACCCGCTGTTTCTCCGGACACCCAAGGGGATGGAGCCCACTCCCTTCGCCGAGCAGCTCGCCGAGCCGACGGAACGGGCGCTGTCGGTCATCCACCTGGCGATCAACCAGCGCGCGACCTTTGATCCCGAGACCTCGACACGGGCCTTCAGGATCGGGATGACCGACATCGGCGAGATCTATTTCTTACCCAAGCTGATGAAGGAGCTCAAGCGCCTTGCACCCCACGTGTCGCTGAGCACGGTGCGCAGTGCCACGGTGAACCTGCGGGACGAGATGGAGGCGGGCCATGTCAGCCTGGCGATGGGCCTGCTGCCGCAACTCAAGGCCGGCTATTTCCAGCGCCGGTTGTTCAAGCAGGAGTACGTGTGCATGTTCCGGCGCGGCCATCCGCTGGACAAGCGGTCGATCTCGCTCGCGGCGTTTTCGGCCGCCGAGCATGTGGTCGTGATCTCGGAAGGCACCGGCCATGGCCAGGCGGACGAGTTCATGACCCGCAGGAAGGTGGCGCGAAGAGTGGTGCTCACCGTTCCGCACTACGTCGCGGTCGGACACATCCTGCACGACTCCGACCTGGTGGCGACCGTGCCCGAACGGCTCGCGCAAGCGCTGGCGGAACCCTTCGGGCTGTCCTACGTCCGCCATCCGGCCAAGCTGCCGGAAATCGCGATCAACCTGTTCTGGCACGAGCGATACAACAAAGATCCCGCCGTCGCCTGGCTGCGTTCGCTGATCATTCGCCTGCACGGGGAAGGCGCAGTCGACTGAGGCTGCGGGGCGTCCACGTACGTGCCAGTGCGTGGGCGCACGGATGGGCGAAGCCCGACCTGCGGCCTAGCATCGGAGAAGTCATGAAGTCCCCCTCGAACCTCGAGCTCTCGTCGGCACGCGCCGACGACGTGGCGCGCTTTCTCACGGCGAAGGGCGTGCCTCCGAGTTACATTTCAGCCCAGGGCTTCGGCGACGCCCGTCCGGTGGCGAGCAACGACACGGCGCAGGGCCGGGCGAAGAACCGTCGCGTCGAGATCGTCATCTCGGCCGCCAACCGGCCGTAGCGTGGCCGCCCCTTTGGGAGTCAACATGTCCAGTCATTGTCTCAAGGCCACTGCCACCCTCCTGCTGGTCGGCATTGCCGGCTGCGCCAACTACCAGCCACCGCCGGTCTTCGCGGGTTTCATGTCGCCGCAGGTCTCGCGCACGAGTTGCATCGATGCGGTCTCGCGCGATCGCAAGGTGCCCAAGGAGGACGTCAAGCCGCTCTACGACTCGCAGACCATGCAGGAGGGCGTCTACGTCGTCACGCTGAGCATCGGCGCCGGCCAGCGCAACATCAACTGCACGGTGAACGAGAACGGCGTCGTTTCCGACGTGATCAACGCGCGCTGAACGCCAGCGACGCTGCGCCGCGGCGGCCGCAGCCGCCACCGCCTGGAAAACGGAGGCCCGCCATGTCTCATCAACTGATCGTTCTGCCCGACGACACCGCCAAGCCGATACTCGACGCCATCGACGGTGCCAGGACCGCGCTCAACATCCGCATGTTCCTGTTCACCGACGACACGCTGCTGGCAGCGGTGATCGCCGCCAAGCAGCGCGGTGTCAAGGTGCGCGTGATGCTCAATCCGGCCCGCCGCAGCGGCGAGACCGAGAACGAGGCCGCGCGCAAGGCGCTCGTGGATGCGGGCATCGAGGTGCGCGACAGCAATCCCAAGTTCGATCTGACGCACCAGAAGTCGATGGTGATCGACAACCGGCTCGGCTTCGTGGAATCGCTGAACTGGGAACCCAAGGACCTGACCGAGACGCGCGACTACGCGGTCCTCACCACGCACGACCTCGAGACCCGCGAGATGGTCGACTGCTTCGACGCCGACTGGGCGCACGAAGACTTCACGCCGCACCCCGACTCGCGCCTGATCTGGTGCCCCGACAACGGCCGGCCGCGGGTGGCCGCCTTCATCGACGGCGCCAAGCATTCGCTGTGGGTGCAGAACGAGCGCTACCAGGACACCGTGATCATCGAACGCCTGGTGCGCGCCGCGACCCGCGGCGTCGACATTCACATCCTCACCAAGCCGCCGCATTCGCTCAAGGCCGAGAAGCTGATCGAGGGCGTCGGCGGCCTGCGCATACTGCAGGACGTCGGTGCCAAGGTGCACACGATGAAGCACCTCAAGCTCCACGCGAAGATGATGCTGGCCGACGGTCAGCGCGCCATCGTGGGCTCGATCAACCTGGCGCCCGGCAGCTTCGACGGCCGGCGCGAGCTGGCGATCGAGACCGACCACGAAGCCACCGTGCAGCGGCTGGCGCAGACCGCCCAGCGCGACTGGGCCTCTTCGCACAAGATCGACCTGAGCGACGCGGGCCTGCTGCACGACTTGCAGAAGCGGCAGCTCGATCCCAGCCACCTGGTGCTTGACGGCAGCGGCGACGCCGTCGAGCCGGCGGCGCCGCCCACGGCCAAGAAGCACCACAAGGTCAAGGGGAAGCACTGATCCTTTTCAGCGCCGCGCACCACGTACGTGGGCATACGTGGCCGCCCGGCTGGTTTTACAGCCTCGCCGCTTTCAGAATCGATCGCCGCGCCAACGAAGGAAAAGTCATGAGCACACTCCTCGCAACCACGATGGCCAGTTCGGTGATCGCACGGGGTCCAAGCACCATCAGTTGCCTCAAGAAAGTCGCTGCGGTGGCACTGGTCGCCATTGCGGCAGGCTGCGCAACCACCGATGCGCTGAACAACGACAACCTGGCGATCGCCGCCGGGTTCAAGATGATCACCCCGAAGAAGCCGGACCAACAGGCGATCCTCGCCAAGCTCCCCAAGGACAAGGTCAGCCCCGTCACCTACCAGGGGACGACCTACTACGTGCTGCCCGATGCGATGAACAACGTGGCGTACGTTGGCGGGCCGACCCAGTACCAGGACTACCAGCGCTTGCGCGTCGCCAAGCAGCTGAGCAACAACAACCTCGAGGCCGCCCAGATGAACGAGATGGATTGGGGTGGCTGGGGCGGCTGGGGCGGACCCGCCTTCGTCGGCTTCCGGCGCTAGCGGCGCGACGCCGGCAATACGCAAGGGGCACGCAATGAAGCAGCGTCCATGCATCCGGGCCGTTCTCCTGGCCGCGAGCCTGGCCTGCGTGGTCGGGGCGCAAGCGCAACAGGCACGGACCGACGGTCCGGCGCAGCGGACCCGGGTCGCGCCGGCCGCGCCGCAGCTCGAAGCCAAGGCCATGGATCTGCTGCGCGCCATGAGCGGCGCGCTGACCGGGGCCTCGTCCATGATGTTCACCGCCGTGGCCAGCTACGAGACCCCCACGGCCATCGGCCCGCCGCTGGTCTTCTCGACCATCTCGGAGGTGCTGGTGCAGCGACCGGACAAATTGCGCGTGATCACGAGCGGCGACGGCAAGGCCTCGGAGTACTACTACGACGGCAAGACGTTCACTGCGTTCGCACCGTCCGAGAACCTCGTGGCGATCGCGCCCGCGCCGCCTGCCATGGATGCCGCACTCGAAGCGGCCTTCAAGAATGCGGCGATCTATTTTCCGTTCGCCGACGTGCTGGGGGCCGATCCCTTCAGGAACCTCACCGAAGGCCTGACCAAGGCTTTCTACGTCGGTGACTCGAGGGCCGTGGACGGGACGACGACCGATGTGATCGCGGTGGTCAGCGACGAAGTCTTCATGCAGATCTGGATCGGCGCCGACGACAAGCTGCCACGCCGGCTGCGCGCGACCTACCGCGGCGACCCGCTGCTGCTGCGCCACCAGGTGGATCTTTCGAACTGGAAACTCGACCCGGTCGTGGCCGCGGACGCCTTCGCATCGGTCAACGCGGCCAACGCCCGCAGGATTCCGCTTGCGGCCCCGCACGCCGCGCCGGCGTCCCCCAAGGGCAAGGGCGGCAGGCCGGCCAAGCCTTCCTGACGAGCCGAAAGGATCTTCGACATGATTCCACGGAATGCCATTCCTCTCTTGGTGGCCGCCGCG
The DNA here is from genome assembly GCF_030316965.1 of Variovorax sp. J31P207. NCBI lineage: Bacteria > Pseudomonadati > Pseudomonadota > Betaproteobacteria > Burkholderiales > Comamonadaceae > Variovorax > Variovorax sp. J31P207. Next base: position 92,493 of record NZ_JASZYN010000002.1, on the reverse strand, counting down.
CTGCTGGCCGCGGGATTCCCGACGACCGCGGCCGCGTGGGCACGTGCCGGCGCGTGGGGGGGCCGTACGGTCGGCGGATTCGGTGGCTTCACGCACGACAACGCGTTCGGCGGCAGCACGACACACAGCTGGTATGGAGGAACGAGCCATACGAACCGCTTCGGTGGCACCACGACGGGCGCCTACGGCATGGGCGCCGTGCACACCACGGCGGGCGGCTTCACCACCTACCATCCACCGGCCTATGGCTACGGCGGCTATGCGCCGTACTACCGGCCCGTGGGCGTGCCGTACTACCACCCGGGCTGCTACTACGATTGCGGCGCGGCCGTGGCCACCGGTGCCGCGGTCGGCCTGGCAGCCGGCGCGATCGCCGGCGCGGCGATCGCACGCGCCAACACCATTCCGGCCTACCCGCTGGGCGCCGACTTTTCCACGCTGCCGGCCGGGGCGACCTATGTCGACCGCGGCGGCGTCACGTACTACCAGGTCGGCAGTTCCTGGTTCCGGCCTTCCTTCGGGGCCAACGGCGTCTACTACAGCGTCGTCCCGACGCCCTGACGGCCTTCCGAGTCGCGCGCGGCCAAAGGAGCAGGCATGCACCGAGCCGGAGCTTCCATCGCCGCCCGGCAGGTCGCGGGCATCGTTGCGGCCTTCGCGTCGCTGTCGGCCGCGGCGCAGGTTGCACCTTCGCAGGACGCGTGGCAGTTCGAAATCGTCCCCTACCTCTGGGCGCCGGGCATCTCGTCGGATCTTCGGCTCGGTCCCTTGCCTGGCAGCAGCGCGCACGTGAGTTCCACCGGCGTCCTCGGCGCCCTGGACTTCGGCGCCATGGGGACGCTGGAGGCCCGCCGAGGCCCCTGGGGCGCGCTGCTCGACATGCAGTACGTCAAGCTCGGCGTGTCGCGACAGGGCGTCCTGGGCGCCCCGCTCGGCCTGGACGTCGACTACACGCAGCAGATCTACACGCTGGCGGGCCTCTACCGCGTCCTCGACAGCCGGGTCGCGGTCGATCTGCTGGCGGGCGGACGCTACGTGAACGCCAGGACCGAGATCGACCTGGCCCCCCACCTGCCCGGGCCCCGCCGAAAGGATTCGGTCGACTGGTGGAACGGCATCGTCGGCGCCCGCGTCATCGCACCGATCGACGACAAGTGGTCGCTGATGGGCTACCTCGACGCCGGGTGGGGCAACTCGACGTCGAGCTGGGAAGCGATCGCCGGCGCCAGCTACCAATACTCGCCGTCGGTCTCCTTCAAGTTCGGCTATCGCTACCTGCGCTTCAGCCGCGACGAAGGGCTGCTGAACATGGTCGCGCTCGGAGGCCTGTTCGCGGGTGCCGGATTCCGGTTCTGACGGCACCCGCTGCGTGATCCGCCTTCCCAGGTCGTTTGTTCGAGGTGGCCTGGCACCTCCCCAACCCGAGGAAAATCATGACGACGAAGAAGCCCAACATCCTGATTCTCTGGGGCGACGATGTTGGCTGGTGGAACATCAGCTACAACAGCCGCGGCCAGATGGGGTATCGCACGCCCCACATCGACCGCATCGCCAATGAAGGCGTCGCTTTCACCGACTACTACGCGCAGCAGAGCTGCACCGCGGGCCGGGCCGCCTTCATCACGGGCCAGAACCCGATCCGCACCGGCCTCACGAAAGTCGGCATGCCGGGTGCTGCCGTGGGCCTGCAGAAGGAGGACCCGACGATCGCCGAGATGCTGAAGCCGCACGGGTACGCCTGCGGGCAATTCGGCAAGAACCACCTGGGCGACAAGGACGAGTATCTGCCCACGATGCACGGATTCGACGAATTCTTCGGCAACCTCTACCACCTCAATGCCGAGGAGGAACCCGAGGACCCGGACTATCCGAAGGACCCTGCATTCAAGAAGCGCTTCGGCCCGCGCGGCGTGCTGCATTGCCTGGCCGACGGCAAGGGCGGGCAGACCATCGAGGACACCGGCGCATTGACGAAGAAGCGCATGGAGACCGTCGACGACGAGACGACCGAGAAGGCGCTGAAGTTCATCGACAAGTGCCACGCGGACGGCAAGCCCTTCTTCCTCTGGTACAACACCACGGCCATGCACTTCAGGACGCACTGCGCCGAGAAGCACAAGGGCAAGAGCGGCGGCCAGGGCGACTACAACGACGTGATGGTCGCGCACGACGAGCACATCGGCGAGATGCTCGACAAGCTCGACCAGCTCGGCATCGCCGACGACACGATCGTCATGTATTCGACGGACAACGGCCCGCACTTCAACAGCTGGCCCGACGCCGGCATCACGCCCTTCCGGGCCGAGAAGAACACCAACTGGGAAGGCGGCTGGCGGGTGCCGTGCTTCGTCCGCTGGCCCGGCAAGTTCAAGGCCGGCACGGTCATCAACGGCATCGTGTCCCACCAGGACTGGATGCCGACGCTGCTGGCCGCGGCCGGCGAGGAAGACATCAAGGAGAAGCTCGTCAAGGGCTGCAAGATCGGCGAGAAGGACTTCAAGGTGCACCTCGACGGCTACAACATGCTGCCCTACCTGAGCGGGCAGGTGAAGGAGAGCCCGAGAGAGGCGTTCTTCTACATCAGCGACGACGGCGACATCATGGCCATCCGCATGAAGGACTGGAAGGTCGTGCTGATGGAGCAGCGCGCGAAGACCCTGCAATGCTGGTTCGAGCCCTTCGTGAGATACCGGGCGCCGAAGATGTTCAACCTGCGGCGCGACCCGTTCGAGCGGGCCGACGACAACTCGAACACCTACTGGGACTGGGTCATCTCGCATGCCTACATCGTCTACGCGATGCAGGGCGCGGTGGCGCAGCAGATCGAGGCCTTCGTGAAGTTCCCGCCGCGGCAGAAGCCGGCCGCCTTCAATCTCGACGAGGTCATGCGCAAGCTGCAGGAATCATCGAGCGCGGCCCACTGAGGGGAGATCGGCGCGCTGAGCGCCCACTGCGCGGACACGTACGTGGGTGTAGGTAGACGCCCCTCTGGATGTTCGTCCCCCGAACTTTCACAATGGAACGCCGGGCGGGTCGAGAGTCACTCGACCCGCCCGGACCATTCAACCTGTTGGGGACAAGCAATGAGCAAATCGGTCGCTGTCATGGTCGCAGCCCTTCCTGCCGTGGGACGCCTCGCCTTCGCAGCCGTCGTCGCCGTCTCGCTTGCGGGTCTGGCCCGGGCCCAGGGCGACGGCGGCAGCCAGACGGCCTGCGAGTTGCAATACAGCACCTGCAAGCAGACCGCGCGTGCCGACTACCAGTTCTGCCGCACTGCCTCCGAGAAGAATTGCCGCCAGCGCTTGAACCGGTCGCTGCAGAGTTGCAGGAGCAGCCAAAGCCGATGCGCCAACTCGACCGCGGGTACCCAGTTCAGCGGCTGACGGAGGGCGCAGGAGGGGCACATGCGGAGCGCGCGATGGTCGGCGACAGCGTCGGAAAAAGCTTGCCTTGGTCTCGCCGATCGCCGATATTCGCCCCAGCCGCTGGTCTCCGTTCATCCTCAGACGGGCCTTTGGTCAGAGCCGTCGCGGATGTTGCTCCATCGGCGATGGCTCGATTGATTCCAGTCGGCCCGTCGCGGGTTTCCTGTCAACCGAAGGCACGAGGCCTTCGTTGTGCCATGACCTCCGCCGATGGCCGAGGCGAATCGCCCTTCAAAACACACCGAGGAAATTCGATGACCAAACTTCTCGCAGTCATGCTCACTGGCCTGTTTGCAGCAGGCGCCTATGCCCAGAACCCGGCTGGCACATCGTCGGAGCAACAACCGGTAACAAATAGCAAAGCGCAGAATCGCGCCCAAGCGAGGGTCGAGTCGCGTCCCCAGGGCAAAGTAGCCAAGCCCGCGGGCGATCAAGCCAAGTCCAGTGAGATCAACCCCGAAGCGGCTGGTGGGAAGGCCGCCGTCGCAGGGCAGAACAGGGCTGACGCGAAGCCCCAAGGGATGGCAAAAAAGCCGGTGGGCGATCTGGGCAGCACGCCTGAACTAAATCCCGAAGCCAGCGGTGGCAAGGCGGCGACAGCGGGGCAGGCCAGAGTCGGTGCACGCGACGCGAAGGCCGCGGCGAAGAAGCAGGCCGCGACGAACTGACCGGCCTCTTCGACAGCGGACCGTTCCCGGACGAAGAAGTGCTCGGCGCCCTGTCGAAGGCCGCGAGCGCTGTCTGCTACTTGGCGGCCGGCATGCCGGGGGTATTGGGCGGCGCGGGGTATTGACCCGGCGTCTTGCCCGGATTGCCGGCCTCCCGGGCGTTGGCGCGCGCCTGACCCGCTGCTGCCGCCTTGCCGGAGCCGATGTCGTCGTTCAGGGTGGAGTTCACCTCGTCACCACCGACCTTCTTGACCTTGCCCTGCGCCCGCGCATTGTCCTTGGCCTGCGCGCGCTCCTGCGGCTTGCTGTTGGTGATGACCTGCTCCTGCGACGATGCCCCTGGAGGGTTTTGTGCGTATGCGCCCGCCGTGAACAGGCCGGCGATCAAGGTTGCGAGAATCTTGCTCATTGAGGGCTCCTTGGTGGGGTTGAGATGGCTCCTTGCAGCCATGGAGAACTTCTGCCGTCACAGGCCATTTGCGATGGACCGGCCAGGTCATTGTGTGAGTGCTTCCTGGACAAAACCATCCCGGCGGCCACGTACCGTCACGTACGTGAGAACCAGTCGGGCAGGACACGTACGTGGTCCTGCGTGGCCGTCCGGATGGCGCGCGGCATCGCAATCCTGAAAATCCGCAGTGCGGGGCGCGAGCGCTCCGCCTACCGGACGTGAAAGGAAAACCTGAAATGAAAGCAGCCCAGTACACAGTTCTAGCACTGGCTTCGGCGCTGGCCTTCAGCGCGCCGGCCCTGGCGCAGCCGAGCACGCCTTCAGCCACCCCCAAGGTGCTGGATGTCCGTGACATGCTCAAGGAAGTCTCGATCTCCGCGCTGGTGACCGCGATCGACCCGAAGAACCGCATCGTGACGCTCAAGGGGCCGGAGGGGAATGAATTCGCGGTCATGGTCGATGCGCGGGTCAAGAACCTGGCGCAGGTCAAGGTCGGCGACATGGTCGATGCGACCTACATCCAGTCGGTGGCGCTGGACTTCCAGACCGGCAACGGGATACGCATGGCGACGTCGACGGCGGCCGTCGACCGCGCCCAGGTCGGACAGCTGCCCGGCGGGGCTGCCATGAGGCAGACCACGATGGTCTCGAACATCTGGGCCATCGACCAGGCCAAGGGCACCGTGATGGTCCGGGGGCCCTTCGGTCACTTCACCGAAGTGAAGGTGAAGGACCCGGCGATGCTGAACGGGGTCAAGGTCGGCGACCAGATGAAGATGACCATCACGCAGGCGATCGCCACGTCGGTCGTCAGGAAGTCCTAGCTGCATTCTTGCCGCCCAGCCTGGTGGGCGTTTGACATGGCGGCTTCGTCGGCTGTCCTCGCGCGCCAGGGCCTGCTGTCGCTCCTGCTGGCAGGGACGGTGCTCGCACTTGGCGCCTGCACCACCTACGGCGTGGTCGACAATCTGCCGTTGTCGCCAGGTCGGCAGGGACCGGTCTACTCGCTGGGTGAGTTCGCTCGCGACCCGCAGCGGCACTCCGGCGAGTTGACGCTGGCCGTTGCCTTCTCGGGCGGCGGCACGCGCGCCGCCGCCCTGTCCTACGGCGTCATGCAGGAATTGCGCGACACGCGCGTGCGCATCGACGGCAAGGAGCAACGCCTGCTGGATGCGATCAATGTCATCAGCTCGGTGTCAGGCGGGAGTTTCACGTCGGCCTACTATGGCCTCTACGGCGATCGACTGTTCGTCGACTACGAGCAGCGCTTCCTGCGCAGCGACGTCGAGGGTGCCCTGCTGCGCGGCTTGCTGAACCCTTTGCGGTGGTTCAGCAGCCACGGCCGCACCGAAATGGCGGTCTCCTACTACCAGCAGACGCTGTTCGGCAATGCGACCTTCGGGGATCTGGCCCAGCGGCCGGCGCCACTGATCCTGATCAACAGTTCGGACCTGAGTTCGGGCGGCCGGTTCTCCTTCGTCCAGGAGTACTTCGATCTTTTGTGCTCGGACCTGAGCAGCTTCCCGCTGGCCCGCGCCGTCACGGCATCCAGTGCCGTGCCCGTGTTGTTCGAACCCGTGGTGGTGGCGAACTACACGGGTTGCGCCGCCAGCATGCCGCCTTGGCTGGTGGCCGCTCAGAGGCGCGACGCCGACAACGGCTACCTGAGCATGGTGGTGCAGGATGATCTTGCTTATCGGAACAAGGTCACGCACCGCTACGCCCAGTTCGTCGATGGCGGGATCACGGACAACCTCGGCCTGCGCGCACTGCTGGACGCCGTGGAACTGGCGGGTGGTGCCGAGAAATACCTCCGCACGCTCGGCATCGCCGCACCACGTCGCATCGCAATCATTTCGGTCAACGCCGCCGCCGACACGCCCGCGGGCATCGGGGAGAGCAACCGTGCGCCGTCCGTCGAACAAACGATGAGCGCTGTCACCAATGTGCAGCTGCATCGTTACAACGTGTCAACGCTTCAACAGACGCAGCAGGGCCTCGAGCGCTGGACGCGCGAACTCTCGACGCCCGAACGGCCCGTGACCTCGTACTTCGTCCGCCTCAGTTTCGAGGACGTGCCCGATCTGCCGCTGCGCCGGTTCCTGAACCGGATCCCGACCAGCTTTGCGCTGGACAACGAGCAGGTGGAGCGCCTGATCGCCACCGGGCGGGAGCTGTTGCGCAGCAACCCGGAGTATCAGCGCTTGCTGGCCAGTCTTCGAGCGGAGGCAACCGAGGCGACAGGCACTGCGCCGTGATCCGCTGCGACGCCCTGGCTCGGGCCGCATGACGCCCGCACGGCTACGGTCCTGCGCGCCTGTAGGTGCCACAGGCAGGCATGGGCTGGAGCCGGTCACCACCAGCTTCGTGAAGCCGAAGTCCGACCGGACCGTGTAGTCCTTGCCCTTGTGGGCGTCGCCCGGTTGCGTGCGATGGCTGAACTTCTTGCCTGGACATCGGCTGGACAGGAACTCGTTGCCCGAGTGCCCTCCGGCACGCCACGTGATCGTGGTGTCGCCGTTGACATACGTGCCTTCGAAGTCGTCGAAGGCCAGGGCACTCGAACTCCACGTGCCCGCGAGGATGATCGCGGCAACCAGCGGGGCTTTCGAACTCAAGCGATGTGGTGACATAGGCGTGTGATGGGCTGCTCGCTTCGCATGATCGCCACTCGCGACGCGCGCTGTCAATCTGGCGTCCGGGAGGTGTTGCCGCACGAAGAGGTCCGCGCGACCGAATGGCCCCGGAGGGCAATTCGCATTGCACCAAGGTGCAATATCGCGATTCGATCGTCGCGTGGAAGATGGAAAAAATGGTCTTGTTGCGGTCGCATCCCGGACGCAATCCCTTTCTCGATGGCATCCGTGAGGCTCTTGGAAGCATTGGAAGATCTGGCCGCCTGCCTGCGGGTGGCGGCCCACTGCTCGCCCGCTGAGTTCCCGACATGGAGCGATGCGCCCGAGAATCACTTCGCGGAGATCGAAAAATTGTGGTCCGACATCCGGCCATGGCTGCGGCGCGATCTGGCGGCAGCCAACGAGGTGAGCGAGCGTATCGGCGCGATGATTTCGGCTCTCGAGTCCGGCGATGCGGTCAGGGCGCGAGAATTCGCCGAGGCACTGTCCCGCATGGATCTGGTCGGGCTGCGATGACGAGGATTCTCGAGGCGTGTCCGTCCACGTACGTGGTCCTGCGTGCTCGCCGGGATGGTCGCTTCGTCTGGATGGCGGCACCATCGGTCACCGGTTCGGCGCAATCCCGGAACCGGCACCCTCAATGCCTCGGGAGACGCCGAAGCCATGTCCACCACCGTTCACGTCCTCGGATTCAAGCAGGATGAGCGCGCGTGGATTGAATCGGCCCTGGCACGAATCGCCGATGCGGTGGAGTTCGTGGACGACGGTGAGGAGTTCCTCGCCCGGCCGCCCAGTGGTCCGGGGCGGTGCCTGATCGCGTCGGCCGATGTCGACGAGGCCGCGACGCTCGGACTGGTGCGCGCGCTGAGGCAACGCGGTGTGGATCTGCCCGTGATCGTCCTGGGTCCGCACTCCGCGTTCCGCACGGCCGTCGACATCGCGCGGCTGGAGGCGACGGATTTTCTGGAGCGGCCGGTCAGTGTGCGCGAGTTGCGGGCCGCCGTGCGCCGCATGCGATCGGACACCTGTTAGCGCACAGTTCGTCAACCCGACTCACCACGCGTACTTCATGCCCCCGCGCACTGTCCATGCCTGGTAGGACTGGTTGCCCCACTGCCATCCGACGTCGCCCCAGCCTGCCCAGCCCTGCTTGAAATCGACATTGACGCCGGCCTTGACCTCATAGCTGCTGCCCGGGTACATGTCGCGCACCGAGAACTGGTTGACCGTGAGCTCTTCGCCGGTGTTGTCGTACCACCAGTTGAACGCCGCATAGGGCCGGACGCCCCAACCCCAATCGGGGGAGGAGGTGCTGCGCAGCCGCAGTCCCAGCCTGGACGTGTAGGCGCTGCGATGAGAGCCCTTGACGGCGAGACCATTCGGTTCCAGCGCGACATACGAATGGTTGTGCAGATAGATGATTTGGCCCTGTGGTTCGAGCACCCAGTTGCCGGATTCTCCCAATGGCATGGCATAGCCGGTTTCGGCAGAGAACATGCTGATGTGCGAGTCGTAGCCCGTGCGATCGAAGGGAAGGCCGGTATCGACCGTGTTGCTGAAGCCGGCGTACTGGCCCCACACGTCCGTGTACCAGCCGAGCCGGGTCCGGTCGTTCTGGTACCAGGTGCCGTACATGCCGATCGCGCCGCCTGAGAATTCGCCGCGCGCCCGGATCGGATTGCCGAGGGCGTTGGAGTCCGTTCTCCCGCTGGCATAGCCGGCCATGGCGCCGAGGTGCAGACGGTCCGCACCGCCGAAAAGCGACCATTTCGCGACGTCCGCGCCGCCTTGCAGGACCCAGCCCCTGCTGTCGGTCTCGAACCGGCCGTCGGCGCTGGTCGAACTCATCCCTTGGCCACCGGCGCGGATCCAGGCGTTGCCCGGGCTGAGTTGCAGCGGGTCGCCCCACCGATCCTGCAGGCTGTGCACGAAGGCGAAGCTCGTCATTCGCTGAATGCCCATGTAGGCGCCGGTTTGCGGCCGCGCGAGGGCGGCGATGCTGGCGCCGGGATTGCAGAGGGTCGTGGCGCCGGCGGGTGCCGGGCTGCATTGGGCGAAGGCGCCGCAACTGCCTGCACAGAGGGCAGCGGCGGCCGAGATTCGTGTGCAGGCCCGGGCAAGGTGCGTTCCCGGCCCGCCAGCCGGCCACCGGGCCGAAGCGCCTCTGCCGGGCACTCGTCGAGACGCACATCCCATGGCCGAACCCTCCTTCGGACAAGCCCGGCGATCTGGATTGCCGGACGGCTCGAGGAATTGTGCGCGGCTCTGCCGGAGTCGTCACTTACCGGCAAGCGGAATGTGGCGCTCCGTCAACTATTGCAGGGTTTCAGGTTTCGACCGCAGGCCGCCGCCCTTCAACGAGGCGCGCTCTTTTGAGCCTCCGCCCGCACCTGGGCTGCATTGGGCAGGGTCGACACGACCTTGCTGTTCACGCGCGACCCGCTGGTCACGTTCTGATCGGGGGCGGCGGCAGCGGCCTCGGCTTGGGCCCGGACCACGGCGGGGTCGGCCGTCGAGGTGAAGGGATCGGCGCCGCGCGAGCCGCGCGTCACGTTCTGATTGGGCGCGCGCGCGGTGTCGACGGCCTGCTGCTGCACCGCCGCCGGATCGGCCACCGAGTTGAACGGGTCGGCGCCGCGCGACCCGCGGGTGACGTTCTGGTTGGGCGCGTGGGCGGCAGCGATCGCCTCGGCTTGCACGTCGGCGCGGCTGCGGCCGACCTGGGCATGCACCGAGCTTGCGAGCATCCACGCAATGGCCGTGGTCGAGACGATCTTGATGATGGGCGAGGCTTTCATGGGTCGATTTCCTTGGATCGTTTCAGCGGCTGATGTGCCGGCTTCGACCCCGATGCTATGGGCGCCACATTGCGCGACGATGACGAACCGGTGCTGCCTGCAGATCCAGGCGCAAGTTGGTGATGATCGCGAGCCCGGGCTGCCTGGACAGCGCGAAGCCGAATCGCCGGGCGAGCGCCAGCATGCCCCTGTTCTCCGACAAGGTGCTCCCGATCAGCCGCCTGATGCCCGACTGCCGGGCCAGATCGATCAATGCCGTGAGCAGACGCCCGCCGAGCCCCTGGCCCTGCCACTCGTCGGCGATCACGATGGCGATCTCGGCCTCTTCGTCGGGGCCCTCCATGACGTAGCGCGCAACCCCCACCTGCCGTTCCAGGCCATCGACGAAGACCGTCGCGACCATGGCCCCTTCATGCGATCGATCGATGTCGGTCCAGCGCCGGAGCTCTTCGTCCGACGGCCTTCTCGCCGACATCAGGCGTTGATAGGCAGTGCGTGGTGAAAGCCCATCCACGAACGCGCGTTCGCGCTCGAAATCGTCCGGCTCGATCGGGCGGACATGGATCGACGTGTCATGTCCGCTTTCGGGAATGCCGTGCCACCCTTCGATGGCTCCCCCATGGAAGCCGGGAAGCCGGAACTCGACGCGGGCGCCGGATGCGAGAGGACTCAGGGGGGACATGGTGGCTTGCTCCGATGGGCTGTGGAGTCTCGAATCTAGTTGTCGGGCTCTTCCAGAAAAAGGCGGTCCGGCGCAATGCGGTGTTGCGCTGGCTGAAAAAGTCGCCTCGCGCGCCTGCGCTCTATTGACGCGGCTGAAAAAGCGTTTTGTGCCGCGTGGCCTTACCGATCCGCCCCTGGCTTCCTAGAGTCACGCATCCTCAACCGGAAGCCCCTCATGATCATCGACGCCTCGACCCTCGACCCGACCTCGGCCTACAAGCTGCTGATCGGCTCCATCCTGCCCCGCGCGATCGGCTGGGTCAGCACGCAATCCCGCGAGGGCGTGGCGAATCTCGCCCCGATCTCCTTCTTCACCGCCGTCGGCCGCAAGCCGCCGATGGTCTCGCTGTCGCTCCAGCCGCGCTCGGACGGCGTGACGCTGAAGGACACCTTCTTCAACATTCGGGATACCGGCGAGTTCGTGGTCAACATGGTCACGCTGCCGCAAGCGCACGCCATGCACAGATCGGCCTTCGAATTCGAATCTGACATCGACGAGTTCGCTGCGGTCGGACTGGAGAAGGAAGCCTCCGTGGCGGTCAGGCCGCCGCGCGTCAAGGGCGCACCGATCGCACTGGAATGCAAGCTCGACCGGCTCATCCCGATGGGAGACCTGGGGGACCACGTGGTCTTCGGCGAGGTGGTCCGCTTCCACATCCGCGACGACGTCTATCTCAAGGGCGGACGCATCGATACCGGCGCGCTGCAGGCCGTGGGCCGCCTGGCGGCCGAGTACACGCTGGTGCACAACGCCTTCACGACCCCGCTGGACGAACAGCTGCTGGCGTCGCTTCGGGGGCAGCGGGCAGGGCGCCTCGACGGCCATGCCGACGGCTATTCGCCGATCGACAGCAAGGAATGGTCCGCCTCCGGCGCGACGCGCTGAAACCCGAATAGATGACACAGGAGAATCGAATGACCGCATCCCATCCCTCCCTTCCAGACGAAGCTCGCGCCGGCGAATCGGGTCCGACCCTGGTCTTCGTGCACGGATTCCTCGACGGCGCTGCCGCCTGGGACGAGGTGGTCGCCGAACTCGGCGAGCGCGCGGCAGATGCGCTGTGCGTCGAGCTTCCCGGCATGGGCCTGCGGGTGGCCGAGTCCGGTCCGTACAGCCTCGACGGTTTCGCTGAAGACGTCGCCAGGCAGGTCCGCGCGCTCGCCCGCCCGGTGGTGCTCGTCGGCCAGAGCATGGGCGCGCAGGTTGCGGAACTGGCTGCAGGGCTGCTCGGGTCGCAGGTCCGCGCCCTGGTGCTGCTGACCCCGGTGCCGCTCGCGGGCACCGACCTTCCCGACGAGGCCATGAAACCCTTCCATGCACTGGGTGGCGATCCCGATGCCCAGCGCGCCTTGCGGCGCCAACTGGGCGTGCGGCTCGACGACGAAAAGCTGGAAAAACTGGGGCGGCTCGGCGACCCGGTCGCGGCGGCCTCGGTCGGCGTCTTCGCCGACCTGTGGAACCAGGGCCATGTGCTGGGGGCCCAGGCCAGCCGGCATCTCGGACCAACCTTGATCGTCCGGGGTGAACTCGATCCGTTCGTCACCGCCGAAGTGGTCTCGCAGGCAGTGCTGCCGCGCTTCGAGGCGCCCGCTGCGGCGGCCATCGCCGAAGCAGGCCACTGGCCGCACGTCGAGCAGCCCAAGGCCTTTGCCGGGGTGCTGGCCGAGTTCCTCCGGGCGCTGGACGCCCGGCCTACCGCGGCGCCCTCGCAAGGCTGGACCCGCGCATTCGCGCAGAAGTCCTCCACGGCGTTCGCCGAGGCGTTCGCGAGCGACATCGTGCTCGAGGCCAGTGTCCTGGCCCATCCGGTCGTCGGCGCCGAGCAGGTCAAGACCGTCATGGGCGCCGCCAGCACGATCTACGAGGCGCTGGCCTTCACCCAGCAATCGACCAGCGGCCCACGCACCTATCTCGAATGGGAGGCGCAGGCCTTCGGGGGCGAGAAGCTCTCGGGCGTCACGATCCTCACCCGCAACGACGAGGGAAAGATCGTCCGGGCCGCCATCCACCACAGGCCGTTGGGAAGCGCCCTGAAATTCTCGGCCGAACTCGGCCGCCGGGTGCAGGGCCGGGTGGCTGCCAGCCACTTCTTCGGCGCGGCCCACCCCAAGGACTGAGCAGGAGATCGACATGGTGAAACGTACAGATGTGGAATTCGAGGTCGACGGCGGCGTCAAGCTGCGCGGCTGGCTCTTCGTGCCGCCGGGCGAAGGCCGGCGTCCCGCCATCACGATGGCCCACGGCTATGCCGGCGTGAAGGAGCACGGCATCGAGCCGTTCGCCAGGGCATTCGCCGAAGCAGGCTTCGTCGTGCTGCTGCATGACCACCGCGGCTTCGGCGCCAGCGAAGGCGTGCCGCGGCAGGACGTCGATCCATGGCGGCAGGTCGCCGACTGGCGAAGGGCCATCAGCTATCTGGAGAGCCTCGACATCGTCGACCCGAAGCGCATCGGGCTCTGGGGCACGAGCTATGCCGGCGGGCACGCGATCGTGCTGGGTGCGACCGAGCGCCGCCTGCGCTGCGTCGTGGCACAGGTCCCGACCATCAGCGGCTTCGAGCAGGGCCTGCGCCGCATAGCGCCGGAGAACGTCCACCTCATCGAGGAGATGTTGGCAGAGGACGACCGCGCGCAACTGCGTGGAGAACCGCCGCGCCGGCAAGCCATCGTGAGCGCCGATCCGGCCATTCCCGCCGCTTACCGCGCGAGCGACGCGATCGACTTCTACCTGCAGCCGGTGCCCGAAGGCGCCTGGGAGAACAATGTGACGGTGCAATCCACGCGCGCCGCGCGGATGTACGAGCCCGGCCACTGGATCGCACGCGTCTCGCCGACGCCGTTGCTGATGGTGGTGGCGACACGCGACACCATCACGCTGACCGACCTCGAGCTCGCCGCCTACGAGCGCGCCCTGCAGCCCAAGCGGCTGGTGACGATCGAGGGTGGTCACTTCGACCCCTATCTGGGCGGCTTCAAGGCCTCCAGCACGGCGGCCGTCGAATGGTTCAGGCAGCACCTGAGCTGAGTTTTCCCATTGACCCCACAGAGGACCCACCATGCCCCACCTGACCGTCGCCTTCGACGAAAACCTGGCCACCATCGTGCTCGACCGGCCGCCCCAGAACCGCATCGACGACCAGATGATCGACGAGCTGGCCGCCGCCGTCACGGCCATCGAGCGCAGCGAGGCCCGCGCGGTGCTGGTGCGCAGCGAGGGCGAGAACTTCTCGTTCGGCGGCGACATCATGAGCTGGCCGGGCGCCGACGTTCGCGAGCTGCGCAGCCGTTTCGAGCACTACCTGTCGGTCTTCAACCGCTTCGAGCGCCTGCCGATGCCCGTCATCGCGGCGGTTCAAGGCCTCTGCTTCGGCGGCGGGCTCGAGCTGGCGGTTCGAGCGGACATGATCTTCGCGGGCGAGTCGGCGACCTTCGGCCATCCGGAACAGTCGCTCGGCATCGTGACCGTGCTCGGCGGCGTCTACCGGGTCGCCGAACGTGCCGGCCGCTCGCGGGCCTCCGAATGGGCGATGACCTCGGAGCGGGTGCCCGCGGCCACGATGGAGCGTTTCGGCGTGGTCAATCGCGTGGTGGCGGACGCGGATCTGCTGAAGGAAACGCGTGAGTTCGCGCGCAAGGTCTCCGTGGGGCCCACGCGTGCCTACGCCGCGCACAAGGCGCTGCTGCGGGCCTGGGCGGTGGGCGGCGTCGCCGCGGCGGACGACGCCATGTTCGACATTGCCATGCCGCTCTTCGAGACCGACGACGTCCAGCGCGGGCTGAAGTCGGCGGTCGATGCGCTCAAGGCCGGCAAGCCGCGCCCGGTGCTGACGTTCAACGGCCGCTGAAGTCCGCGATCGATCTATGATGGCCCTCCGTCTCAACGGAGGAGCCTCAGCATGGACCGGATCGCCGCGATGAACGCCTTCGTCCGGGTGGTGGAGGCAGGCTCCTTCACCAAGGCCGCGGACACGCTCGACGTGCCGAACGCCACGGTGACCCGGCTGATCCAGGGTCTCGAGGAAGACCTGAAGGTGCGCCTGCTGCACCGCACGACACGCTCCGTGACGGTCACCCCCGAAGGCGCGATCTACTACGAACGGGTCGTGCGCCTGCTGGCAGATCTCACCGACATCGAATCCTCCGCGCGCCTGTCGCAGGGCAAGCCTTCGGGCAAGGTGCGCGTGGAGACGGCCGCCGCGATCGGAGCGATGGTCATCGTGCCCGCCATGGCCGACTTTCAACGCCAGTATCCGGACGTCGAGGTGGAGCTCGGTGTCGGCAACCGGCGCGCCGACGTCGTGGCCGAAGGCGTCGACTGCGCCATCCGTGCCGGGGAGGTCAGCGAGCAGCTGATGGTGGCGCGGCGGATCGGCATCTTCCGGTTCGTCACGTGCGCCACACCGGCCTTCCTGGAGCTGCACGGCGCGCCGACAACGCCGGATGGACTGCGCGAGCGGCCGGCTGTCGGGATGATGTCCGCGCGCAGTATCCGCGCGCTGGCGTTTCGCTTTTCCGACGGCGACTCCGCGACCGACGTGGTGCTCGATCACAAGCTCGTCGTGAACGACACCAACTCCTACGTCGCCGCCGGATTGGCGAGCCTGGGCATCATCCAGGCGCCGAGCTATGCGGTGGGTCCGGCGATCAAGGCCGGGCAGCTCGTGCCGCTGCTCGAAGACTGGCGCACGCCGGCGATTCCGGTGCATGTGCTCTACGCCCCGAACCGCTACCTGAGCGCCAAGGTGCGGGTGTTCATCGACTGGACCGTCGCGCTCTTCGAGCGCAACGACGACCTGCGGCTGCGTTGAGATCAGGCCGCGCCTGAATCCCCGAGCAGGATCGCCGCCTGCAGCCGCTCCATGCCAGCGTCGCGAATGCCCAGCCTTTCGAGCGTCCGCACCGTCGCATCGAAGTACCCGCGCGAGCTGCCGATCACGCCATTGCCGGTGCGGATCAGCCGCGCGATGTCGGGGATCGGATGCCCTCCGATATAGCGCTCGTGCCGTCGGTCGACGACGAAGGTCAGGGCCCGAAGCGCGCCTGCACCGTTCTTGGCCGGCACCCAGTGGGCGTCGTAGGTACCGGCGAACATTTCCCGTCGCCAGAGCAGCCGCAGCTCGGTGCGCACCTTGGCCGCCTCGATGCGGTAGAGGACCCCGCGGCAGGCGCCGCCCCTGTCCAGGCCCAGCATGGCACCGGGCGCCTGCTGCGATCCGCGCCCCAGCAAAGTGCGGATGCAGAAGCTGCGGTGCCAGCCTTGCACGCGCCCGATGCTGGCATGCGCCGCATCCATGGCCGGGTTCCACATGAGCGAGCCGTAGCCGAAGATGTGGAGGTCCGCGCCCGGGTCGTGGTCGCCGAGCGCGGCTTCGAGCGTCTGCTCCATTTCGGCGTCGGTCCTGATCCTGACGCCTGCCGGCGGATTGGCCCGCAGCGACTCGATCATCGAACCGGTGACCAGCCGTTCGCGCGTCAGCAGGTGATCGGCGTCGAGGGGAATCGGGATGCTGTCCATGCGAGATGACGTGGCGTGTTCGTTCACGGCACTCTACCGACCGGAGCGATGGTGAGACAGCGATCGCGGCTCAAAACGCCATTGCGGGATCGACAACAATCGCGGCACCTCACGCGGCCGTCGAGGTGGCGGTGTGGCGCGCACGCGCTGCTCGCTTGAGGGCTTGCGGCGGCTGCCCGAAGATGCGCAGGAATGCCCGTCGCATGCGTTCGGGGTCGGAGAACCCGGTCTTGCTCGCGATGCGTTCGATGCTCAATGTGTCGGCCTCGACGAGGATGCGGGCCGTTTCCGCGCGCAAGCGCTCGACGGCGCGCGCGGGCGATTGCCCGGTGCTCTGCCGAAACTCGCGACTGAAGTGGCGCGGGCTCATGTGCGCGGTGTGGGCCAGCGTTTCGACCGACAGGTCCTTGTGCAGGTGATCCTTGGCGTAGGTCAGTGCGGCCTGGATGCGGTCCGACTGCGACTCGAGCTCCGACAGCATCGAGAACTGCGATTGCCCGCCGGCCCGGCGATGGTGCACCACGAGCTTCTTCGCCACGGCGCGCGAGACGTCGACGCCCAGGTCTTCCTCGACGAGCGCGATCGCGAGGTCGATGCAGGCGGTCATGCCGGCCGAGGTCCAGACCGTGCCGTCGCGCACGAAGATGCGGTCTTCCTCGACACGCACGGACGGGAACCGGCGCTGAAGTTCTCTCGCAAAGCACCAGTGCGTGGTGACGCGCCGCGCGTGAAGCAGGCCGGCGTCGGCCAGCACGAATGCGCCGGTGCAGATGCTCGTCATGCGCCGCGTCGGCTCGATTGCACGCGACAGAAGGCGCAGGAGCTTCGGCGACGACGGCTGAACCACGGTGGCCCCTGTCACGAGCAGCGTGTCGTAGGCGCCCGGATCGAGCGCGATCGTCTGGACCGCGGCACCGAGCGAGCTCTTGACGGCGCCCCCGGCCTCGGAGACGACATCGATCTCGTAGGCCGGATCGGCCATTTCGAGGTTGGCCATCTCGAAGACCGAGGCAGCCGCCATGTCGAGGATCTGGAAGCCGGGAAAGACGACGAGTCCGATGCGCTTCATTTTGTCCTGAAACGAGGGAAGTTTGTCATTTGGGACGGACGATACATCGCTACCTTAGAACCTGTCAATCCACCCGACTCGAAAGGACTCCAGATGAAACCGACCGACCACTCCAAGCCCATCGCACTGGTGACGGGCGCATCCAGCGGCATTGGCGCGATCTATGCCGACAGGCTCGCCAAGCGGGGCCATGACCTGATCCTCGTGGCGCGCGATGTCGCCAAGCTGAGCGCGCTCGCCGAGCGCATCCGATCCGAAACGGGCCGCCATGTCGAGCTGCTGCCCGCCGACCTGACGGCAAGGGACGATGTGCGGCGCGTCGAACAGCGGCTGCTGTCCGACGAGCGCATCGAACTGCTCGTCAACAACGCGGGCGTGGGCGCCACGAGCGCGCTCATCGACTCCGACCCCGATCGGCTGGAGGACATGATCCAGCTCAACGTGACGGCACTGGCGCGGCTCACCCGCGCCGTCGCCGTGGGCATGGCGCGCCGGGGAAAGGGCGCGATCATCAACATCGCGTCGATCGTGGCGGTGGCGCCGGAACTGCTCAACGGCACCTACGGCGGCAGCAAGGCCTTCGTGCTCGCCTTCACGCAATCGCTGCAGCATGAGCTGGGCCCCAAGGGAATTCGCGTGCAGGCCGTGCTGCCGGGCGCGACCAGCACCGACTTCTGGAACGTTGCTGGCACCCCCGTGGAACACCTTCCCGGCGAAATCGTGATGCGTGCCGAGGAGATGGTCGATGCGGCGCTCGCCGGCTTCGATCAAGGGGAACTGGCGACCATTCCTTCGCTGCCCGACCTCGGCGACTGGGAGCGCTTCGATGCGGCTCGCAAGGCGCTCGGTCCGAACCTGTCGCGCTCCCATGCTGCGCATCGGTACCAGGCCGCGACCGCTCACGTTCTGGAGGTCGCATGATGTCGCTCGCCAGGAGCGCGTGAGCTTCCGTCTCCCCAAAAGAAAACGCCGTCTGCGAGAACCGCAGACGGCGTTTGTACGTGGGGCCGAATTACAGGGGCAACTGCTGGCCATGCGCGGCAGCAAAAGCCTGGGCGCGCACCGCGGAGCGATCGACCGTACCCGAAGACACGGAGGTGACGCCCTGGCCGTAGCCCTCGGCGTACGGATTCCCGCTGTGGGCGGCGGCGACCGCGGTGCTGCGGACCGTACCGCGGTTGGTCAGGCCGGCCGGAGCGGCTGCCACGCGCGAGGAGACGGCTTCGGCATAGGGGTTGTCGCTGTGTGCGGCAACCACGGCCTGGCCGCGCACATCGGCGCGCGCGTTGGCAGACACGGGGGCCTGCACGCCCTCATAGGTTTCGGCGTGGGCACCGATGGCGGCAAGGAGAGAGACTGCGGCGGCAGCGACGATCTTCGTGGTGTTCATTTCATGTCCTTCAAAGGCTTGGGTGGATCAGGACAGCGAACGACCGCCCTGTGGGGAGAAGTTTGCGGCAGAACGCGGCAAAGAAAACCCCTTGATCCCGCACTGGTCCGTTGATGAACTCGAAACAATCGATGGATGCCCGCACTGGCAGTGCATCCGTCGGGCATTGGCCAAATGATCCGGGTTGCGTGGCCGCTTCGTGAAGGAAATGCTCGCGTTCACGGTGCCGAGGCGGCATTGCCGATGCGCCCCGAAATCTCCCTTGCCGCTCGCAGCAGGCCTCGCGGTACCGCTCCCGTCCAAACCGCGGACAGTCGTTCGGCGCTCGACGTGAGCGAGAGCGCCATGGCCATGTGACCCTCTGCATCGAAGATGGGTGCGCTGAATGCGGATCGAAGCTGGTGCTGGAGGATGCGAAGTCGAAATCCCACCGCGTGGAGGCAGTCCCGAGGAGTTCGCGGCCTTCCTCAAGCTCGAGGTGAAGAAGCGGAGCGAGGCAGTGGCGCCTTCCGGCGCCCAGGTGGACTGAGGCGATCCTGCGGGTTCGGCTACGCGAACAGCAGGCCGGCGCCGAATGCGATCGCGGCCATCGAAAAGGTCGCCAGCAGGCACGGGAGAATGAAGAGCGCGGCTCCGAAGTCTCCGTGATGCGCTTCAATGAATGTCCATAGCTTCATGGCCGTCTCCTTGGTGGTTCCCCTTGAATGCTCGACATCACTCTAGGCCGGAGCGACCTCGTTTTCCAGTGCACGTTCCGAAATGGACTGTTGGTCGAACAGGAACAATGAACGATTCGATGGATGGTCGATATCGTTGCTGCGGCGCGGCTCGAAAACGGTCGCTCAAGCTTCTCGGGCGAGATAACCAGAAACGCGTTCAACGCCGGGCGTTGGCTAGCGCAGTGACTTTTCCGAAAGCGTGAAAAACGGTTTGCGGCGAAGCGGCTTTTTCGATCGGGAGGATTCTCCTACAGTGCGTTTGTCATCTTGCGAGACGCAACCCGTCAAACCTCCGAGGAGCCACCATGCACCCCCTGCGCAAACTACGCGAGTCCGGTAGCGCCACACCCGCCCAGGTGAGCACGCTGCTGGCCGAGAACGTCGTATTCAACAGCCCGATCCTGGTACGCCCGATCGAGGGGCGGGAACCCGTCGCAGCGATCTTTGCCCAGTCGAGCTCCACGCGCGGCAGCGGCACCTACACAGCTGAGTTCAAGCTTGACGACCGCACCACCTTCTTGCGCTGGGAAGGGACCATCGACGGCCGCAAGCTCGAGAGCCTGGAGGTCATCGTGGACGACGAGCAAGGACTGATCGTGGAGCGCACGATTGCGCTGCGTCCGTATCCGGCGCTGAAGCTGTTCCGCGACGCCATGTACGCATCGCTCAAGGACAAGCTGCCGCCCGATGTGTGGGACTACCCGACGCCTTAGCCGCGTCGTTCCTGCCGACTCCCCGGACAGGCACAGCATCAAGACGCAGGCTGCAGTTGATCGAGGCCAATCCAAAGAAAGTTCGCTGGCCGTCGGGCCTTGCGGTCACCGTCATCGCTGACCATGATGATTCCCGCAGCCCTGTCAATGACCGCCGGGCTCACCCCCTCGACGCGCGCCAGGTCCTTCAGACCCGGAACCACGAGGCGGCCCACAGCGTTGCTTCGCCAGCCATTCCAGAGCCAGAGAGAGAACTGGCCAGGCGCGCGGGAAACGGGTCCGCCGATGACCAGGTACTGTCCCAGTGCGGGAAGGAAAGACAAGGCGCGGATGCCATGGCCATCGAGGTCCAGTTCGTCGAGTTGGGGCGACAGGCGGGGCTCTTCCCCCGCCTCGAAGATCGCCGTCGGATTGACGATCGCGGCAATGATCGCGCGGCCTTCATGCAGCGGGCTGCGAAATCCGATCAACAGATGATGCTCGATCGGATCGAATTCCAACGCTTCGATGTTGAGACCGCCAGCGGCTTTGACCTCCCGGATCCCGGCGGCTGAGGCCAGCACAGGATGCTGCTTCGTCAGGGCTTCCTTCAATCCTTGAACGACCCTCGGTGCGACGACCCGATTCCCCTCGACCCGGAAGCGCACCAGTCGCTCGCGCGATTTCTTCGCGCGGCCCTCGTCGTCACGAGAATGCGAGGTGATGGCGTAGACGAAGCCCGCTCGATCCAAGGCAAGGCCCTCAAGATCGTCCAGCTTCCAAAAGTCACTGAAGAGCTGGAGCAGGGTGGCGGTGAGCGCAACGCTGTGGACGTTGCCTGCGTCGATCGTGACCAGAGTGAAGGGATGGTTCTTCTCGTCCTCGACCACAAGAAGACGCCCGTCCGGCAATTGCCGGATCGCAGACGGCTCGTAGACGCCGGTCAAGGGTCGGAAATGCGGTGGTTCGAAGTTGGCCACCGGTGCATTGTCTACCCATAGGTCCGCTCCCCACAAACACGTGGCGCTCGGAATTCCAATCGGCTCTCCCAGCATCACGATGTCTGAAAAGGGGGGGAATACGGCATTTGAAAGTCGGCGAGGACATCTATCTTCGAAATGCGAATGCTTGGTGGGATCGACGGGTACAGGCATTGACCAGGTCCCGTCGAAAACCGACCTGCACTGAATCGCTGCGAATGACTCCCAATCTCCCATCCACCTGAAGGAATGATCATGATCCATGAGATCGACAAGGTTCTCTACACCGCCAAGACCCACACCACGGGCGGACGTGATGGCGCTGGAAAGTCCAGCGACGGCGCGCTCGATGTGAAGCTGAGCAGCCCAGGCAGCAACAGGCCGGGCACGAACCCGGAGCAGTTGTTTGCCGTCGGGTGGTCGGCTTGTTTCATGGGTGCCATGGGCCTGGCGGCAAAAGCCAGAGGCATTGCCTTGCCCGCCGATGTCTCTGTCGATGCCGAAGTGGACCTCGGCATCACCGATGGCGTCTTCTCGCTCCGGGCGCGACTCAACGTCCACGTGCCGGGATTGAATCGCCCGCTGGTGGAGGCCTTGGTCCGCGAGGCGCATCAGACCTGTCCCTACTCGAGAGCGACCCGCGGCAATCTCGACGTGGCCTTCAACATTCTCTGAGGCGCAGCCATGACTTCAACCACGACCGCATTTAGAAATGTGCAGAAAGCTTGCCTCGCGCTTCTGTTCGTCGCTGCCGCCTTGCTCGATCCGTCCGCGCACGCGGCAGCGCCATCGCCCGTACCGACCATCGTCCTCGTCCATGGCGCCTTCGCCGAGTCCCTGAGCTGGGAGGCCGTCATCGAGCGGCTGCTGGCGAAGGGCTACCCCGTCGTGGCGGTGGCCAATCCCTTGCGCGGACTGCGAAGCGATTCGGCCTACGTGGCCAATCTGGTGGCGACCATCCCCGGGCCCGTTGTCATGGTGGGCCACTCGTACGGCGGTGCCGTGATCTCGAACGCCGCGGAGGGCAAGCCCAACGTCAAGGGCCTCGTGTTCGTGGCCGCGTTCGCGCCAGAAAGCGGCGAGGCACTCGGTGAACTGGGGGCACGGTTCCCCGGCAGCACGCTGGGCTCGGCGCTGGTTCCGGTGGCCCTGCCCGGCGGCGGCAAGGATCTCTACGTCCAGCAAGCCAAGTACCGCGAGCAGGTTGCAGCGGACGTTCCCGAGCGCGTCGCGGCCCTGCTCGCGGCCACGCAAAGGCCCGTCGCCGAGGCTGCCTTCGCCGACAAGGCCGGCGCCCCTGCGTGGAAAGCCCTGCCGTCCAGGTTCATCTACGGCACGGCCGACAAGGCCATCGCACCGCCACTGCTCGCGTTCATGGCGCAACGCGCGGGCTCGACGCACACCGTTGCGGTTCCGGGCGCGTCGCACGCCGTCCTGGCCTCTCACCCCGACGAGGTCGCCGCGCTGATCGAAGAGGCTGCCGCCGATTGAAAAAGACGGCGCTGCGCTCAACGCAGCGCCAGCTTCCCACTTCATCTTCAGATTGAAAGTCCATCCACATGAACTCCCTCGAGAAACCGCAGTCCTCGCCGCTGTCGCGGCGTCATTTTCTTGCCGGATCGACGGCCGCGCTTCTGACCAGTTCCTCGGCGTTCGCCCTGGCGCAATCCCGCCCCGATGAAGTCGCTGCGGCGCCCGTTGCGAGTCCCGCCGGCGACGATGCCCGGGTCCGCCCCTTCACCTTCCGCGCACCGCAGTCCGATCTCACTGACCTGCGCCGCCGGATCACCTCGACGAAGTGGCCTTCGCGGGAACTGGTGACGGATGCATCGCAAGGCGTGCAACTTGCAACCATGCGCGAGCTCGCGCGAACCTGGCAGACGGACTACGACTGGCGCAAATTCGAGTCGAGGCTGAACAGATTGCCCCAGTTCATGACGACGATCGACGGTGTGGACATTCATTTCATCCACGTTCGTTCGAAACATCCCCACGCGCTGCCGGTGATCGTCACGCACGGTTGGCCCGGTTCGATCGTCGAGCAGATGAAGATCATCGATCCGCTGACCGATCCGACGGCCCATGGCGGCACGGCATCGGATGCGTTCGACATCGTGATTCCGTCGTTGCCCGGGCATGGGTTCTCGGGCAAACCCACGACGCTCGGCTGGGACCCGGTCCGCGTCGCACGCGCATGGGTGGTTCTGATGGAGCGCCTTGGCTACACGCGCTATGTGGCACAAGGTGGCGACTGGGGCAATGCAGTCACCGAGCAGATGGCCTTGCTGAGGCCTCCCGGGCTGGTCGGCATTCACACCAACATGCCTGCGACGATCCCTGACGACATCGCCAAGGCGCTCCAGTCCGGCGGACCGGCACCGGCCGGCCTCGCGGCCGACGAGAAGTACGCCTACGACCAGCTCGACTTCTTCTACAAGAATGGTCTGTCCTACGCCCAGGAGATGAGCAGGCGTCCCCAGACCCTCTACGGGATCGACGATTCCCCCGTCGGCCTTGCCGCCTGGATGCTCGACCACGACGCCCGCAGCTACGCGCTCATCTCGCGCGTCTTCGCCGGTCGGCCCGAGGGGCTCACGCGAACCGACATCCTCGACAACATCACGCTCTACTGGCTGACGAACACGGGCGTGTCTTCGGCTCGTCTCTACTGGGAAAGCAAGCTGGCCTTCTTCGCGCCGAAAGGCGTCGCCATCCCTGTCGCGGTGAGCGCCTTTCCCGACGAGATCTACACGGCGCCGCGCAGCTGGACCGAGCGGGCGTATCCCAGGCTCGTCCACTACGGCAGGCTCGACAAGGGCGGACACTTCGCAGCGTGGGAGCAACCGGAGGTCTTCGCGGCGGAGCTGCGCTCGGGGTTCAGATCGTTGCGCGGTTGAACTCGGTCGATTCAATCGAGGCGGATGTTGCTGATGTCGATGAACACCATCTCGGCGTCGAGCATCGGCCGCCCTTGGTCGTCTCTCATGTACGCGCGCCGCCGGGTCGGGAACTTGATGCCGGCGGATTCCCGTACCTGGTCGACGTACTGCGCTGCCGCAAACCCGCCGGCGACATCGACCCGGTAGTCATGCCGCCGCAGCAGGCCGTCATCTCCGAAATAGAACTCTTGCCTGGTGCTGTGACTGGCGATCGCGGCCGGAAAGGTCGCACGCAGTCCGCGCCAGCTTTCGTTGCCTTCCTGCCAGGGTTCGATGTCTTCGACGACGAATCCAGGCATCGCAAGGGCGAACGGCGACGTGAGATAGATCCACAACGCGTAGCCGTTGAAGTAGGCGCGCTGCAACGGGTCCCAGGGTGTCGCCAGCGCGTGGCCGGCGAAGGACGACCGCGGGTCGCGGCGCTCTGCTACCACGGTGCCGTCCAGCTTTTCGATGGCGACGCGGTCGGCTGTGAATCTGGTGCGCTGGTCGGGCGCCCCGAACGGCCAAAGGGATGCCTGCTGCTCGTGCAGCGAGACGGTCATTTCCCGCGGCGTCGGGTCCTGGGGCATTCCCTTGCGGACGAACAACTGCCCGCCACTGACGATCGTGGCCTGGACGCTGTCGAAATTGTGCCAACGGTCGAGTCCGCCGTGGGCGTCCATGGCCTCTGACAAAAGCTTGTTCATGGCTTTGCTCCTTGCTTGGATGAAAAGTCTCAAAGACGGGTCACGTCGCGCACGGCCGCCGCGAAGGCTTCAGGTGCCTCCTGGGGCAGGTTGTGTCCGATGCCGCCGCTGACCAGCCGGTGCTCGTATGGCCCCGAGAACTTCTTCGCGTAGGCGCTGGGTTCGGGATGCGGCGCACCGTTGGCGTCGCCCTCCAGGGTGATCGTCGGTACCGCGATGACCGGCGCCTGCGCCAGCCGTGCCTCGAGCTCGCGAACCGACTTGCTGGCTGCCGATCAGATAGCCGCTGACGGAGACCAGCGCGGTGACCCGTTCGGGCCACAGCGCCGCCACGATGCAGGCCGTTCGCGCGCCCCAGTCGCAGCCGGCAACCGTCGTCTTCTCGATCTTCAGTGCGTCCATCAGGGCGATGACATCGACTGCCAGCGCGCTCTGCTGACCGTTGCGAGGGGTCTTGTCCGAAAGAAACCGGGTCCCGCCGTACCCGCGCAGGTACGGAACGATCGCCCGGTGGCCGGTCGCGGCCAGCAAGGAGGCGACGTCGGCGTACGTATGGATGTCGTAGGGCCAGCCATGCAGCAGAATCACCGGCGCGCCGTTGGCCGGGCCGATCTCGAAGTACTCGATGTCGAGGACGCCGGCGACGATGTGCTTCAGCGGCCGGAGGCGCTTCAGCGGCGATGCCTGCTGCGTGTTGGGCGAACCCGCGGCCTTGGCGAAAGCGGTCCCGGTGGTGAGCCGGGTGGCGAAGATGCCGATTGCCGTGGCGCCCAGGAATGAGCGTCTGGGCAGGGAAGGGCTGTCTGACATCGTGAACGTCCTTTCGAGTCTGGGAGGAAGATTTCTGGATCCAGGATGGCGTCGATGTCGTCCGGACCCGCATTCATGCCATGGCGTGAGCGCCAGAAAGCCGGCCCTCAGCGTGCACCGCAACGCTTTGCCTGGTCATCCTGCGCATGCTTTGCGGTGGTTGGCCCAGCGATCGAACGAAGGCCCGGCGCATTCGCTCGGGGTCCCCGAAGCCCGCCTCCTCGGCGATGACTCCGAGACTCAGATTGCCCGCGTCGATCATCGCGCGGGCCGCCTCCACGCGCAGGTTCTCGATGGCATGCGCGGGTGACTGACCGGTTTCGGCCTTGAAGGTCCGGCTGAACTGGCGCGGGCTCAGGTGGGCGACTTCGGCGAGATCCTCGACAGACAGAGGGTCGCGCAGATTGGCGCGCGCATGCGCCAGGGTTTGCTGGATGCGATCGGATTTCGGCTCCAGTTCGAGCAAGGCCGAGAACTGGGACTGCCCGCCTGACCGGCGGTGATACATCACGAGCTTCTTCGCAACCAAGCGGGCGACGTCGATCCCCAGATCGTCTTCAACAAGGGCGAGCATCAGGTCGATGCCTGCGGTCATGCCCGCGGAAGTCCACACCGGGCCGTCGTGGACGAAGATGCGGTCCGCCTGCAGCTTGACCCGTGGATGGCGCTGCTGCAGTTCATTGGCGAACGCCCAGTGCGTGGTGGCCAGTCGCCCGTCGAGCAAGCCGGCGTCGGCGAGGCCGAATGCGCCTGTGCAGATGCTCGCGATGCGGCGCGCACTGTGCTGGCGGGACCCGAGGAAGCGACGCAGGTTGTCCGATGTCGGCTGGGGGGCCAATGATCCGGTCATCACGATGGTGTCGAACTGCGTCGAATCGAGGGGCGTCGACGCGACCTGCACCCCCGACGAACTCTCGACCAGGCCACCATCTTCGGACAGCAATGCGACCTGGTAGAACGGGTGCCCCAGGGACGCGTTGGCGAGTTCGAAGGCAGCGATCGCCGCCAGATCCAGGATCTGGAAGCCGGGGAAGATGAGGATGGCGACGCGTTTCATGATGGGCCGGGGTGACGAAGCTGTGCTGTCGAACATGCGCGATCAATGTGGACGCCCGCTATTCTCCCAACCACCCCCGAGCGCAAGAAACACGTTGACCTGGTCCGATGCCAGCTTGCTGTCCGCGGCTGCGACGGACTGCTCGACGACGGTCAGCGTGCGCGTCGCATCCAGCACCGGCAGGAAGCCTTGCCTGCCGAGGGCAAACAGCTGTTGCGTGTCTTCGGCCGCACGGCTCGCCTTCTCGCGGGCCGCCTCGAGCAGGGCGCGCCGCTCCAGGTCGCGGGCGTAGATCTCCAGTGCACTCTCTGCTTCCTTCAATGCGTTCAGCACGGTGCCGTCGAAGCGGGCGAAGGCGATCTGCTGGTCGGCATCCGCCGCGCGGATTCGGGCCTGGATGCGAGACCGATCGGGAAACTGCCAGCTGATCAGCGGCCCCAGCGAGAACTTCAAGGTGTCGGTATCGAGGAAGTTCTTGTTGAGCCCGACCGAGCCGATCGATGCGCCCAGCGTGATCTTCGGGTAGAGATCGGCCGTGGCGACGCCAATTCGGGCAGTGGCCGAATGCAGTTCGTACTCGCTGCGCCGGATGTCGGGGCGGCGACGCAGCAGGCCCGCGCCGTCTCCCACTGGAATCGGCCGCGCCAGACGCGGTTCCTGTTCGCACGACTGCACCGCGCGCGGGAAGTCTTCGGGCGCGTGACCGGTCAGCACCGCGAGCCGGTAGAGCGCCACCCGCTTCTGTGCGTTCAGGACGGGAAGGGTCGCGCGCACCTGGTCCGTCTGGGCCGACGCGCGGGTGACGTCCAGCGTACTGCCGCGGCCGGTCCGGAACAAGGTCCGCGTCAGTTCGGTGCTTTTCTCCTGCAGGGCCACCGAACGCTCTGCCACCGCGATCTCGCGTCCGAACGAGCAGACATCGAGGAAGGCACGGGTGGTCTCGGCGACGACCGTCACCCGTGTCGTGTCGTAGGCCGCGCGTGCGGCACCCGTGTCTGCGTTCGCCGACTCGATGGTCCGCGCGATCTGGCCGAACAGGTCGACCTGGTAAGACACGCCGGCGCCCAGGCCGTAGACGAAGTTGTTCGACAAAGGCTTTCCGGGCCTGAGTTCTTCTTCTGCCGAACGACGCCCATAGGTGGTCGTGGCCAGCAGGGTGGTGGTCGGGTTCTTCGCAGCGTCGGCGTAGTCCAGGCCGGCGAGGGCGCGTTCGATGTTGCCGGCTGCGGCGCGCAGGTCGGTGTTGGCGTCCAGGGCTTCCTGCACCAGCCCGTCCAGCGTGGCGCTTTCGTAGAGTCGCCACCAGTCTCCCGGGACGGGCTCGGGATCGAAGGCGGCATTGCCCGCGCCGAGGAATGGCCCGTTCGCGACCTGGCTGCTGGCGACCGCGCCGGCCGGACGTTCGTAGTTCGGCCCCACGGCGGCACAGGCCGTCAGCACGGCGGCGGCGACGAGCATGAAGAAGCGACGGATCATTTCAGTACCCCTTGGCCACGCTGAGGTCCCTGCCGCGCGGCGCCTCGACCACCTCGACGGTCGCCGTGCGGCCCATGATCAGGCGCGCATCCGGCGGCACGTGGTCCAGCTGCACCCGCACCGGGATGCGTTGCGCGAGCCGGACCCAGTTGAAGGTCGGATTCACGTTGGCGAGCAGGTTCGAGCTGCCGCTTCGCTCCCGGTCCTCGATGCCGGCCGCGATGCTGTCGACATGGCCCTCGAGCCATTGGGTCTCACCGATCATGCGCACGCGCACCGGAGCGCCGACGCGGATGCGGCCGAGCTTGGTCTCCTCGAAGTAGCCCTGCACGTGCAGCGAGTCCTGGTCGACCAGCGCGAAGACCGGGCGGCCCGCCGTCGCGTAGGCGCCCGGGCGCAGGTCGAGGTTGGTCACCCAGCCATCGACCGGGGCCTTGACCTCGGTGCGGGCCAGGTTGAGGCGTGCAGTGTCCAGCGTCGACGCGGCCTGCTGCAGACTCGCTCTGAGCTGATCCACCTTGCTGCTGCCTTGCTCCCGCGACTCGGCAGGCACCAGGTCGCCGAGCGCGATGTTCCGACGGTTCTCGCGCCGGGCCTGATCGATCTGCACGCGCAACCCCTGCACCGTGGCCTCGGCCTGCTCGACCGCGAGCTGGTGGCGCGCGCGGTCGATGGTGAACAACACGTCGCCCCGGTGCACCGCCTGGTTGTCGTGGACGGCGACCCGTTCGACCAGGCCCGACACATCGGGTGCGATCTGGATCACGTCCGCGCGCACACGGCCGTCGCGCGTCCAGGGCGCCTCGCGGTAGTGGTCCCATGCAAGATGACCGACGACGATGGCGGCGGCCACGATGGCCAGCGTCAGCACGATGCGGCCGATGGTTTGGAGCGAGGATTTCATGTCGATTTCATCCCAGGAAAGCAAGCAGCGGGAGGTCTGGCGTGCTGGCGGCGAAGGCGACGCCGCCCCACAGGAGCGTGAACAGCGCCAGGTCGACCAGCGCCGGGTGCCATACCAGTCGGTACGCGCCGATGCGCGCCAGGACCTTGCGCAACGCAAGCAGCAACGCGCCGGCGACCACAGCTGAAGCCAGCCCCACGTTGACGAGGATTCCGAACAGGCTGATTTCGGCTAGCACGGCGCACGCTCCGGGTCGTCGAGGGGCGGCGCCTCGGGAAACAAGCCTCGACGAAGGCCCGTCGCCGCGGCCAGGCCCCTGAGGCGCAATGCCCCGCCGCCAAGGGCGAGAAGCTGCCGGATGGTGTTGTCCAGCGCAGCAAGCAGAGCGCTTGACGGCTGTGCCGGACCTTTGCGCGCCTGGCTGGCGAAATGCGCCGAGAGCTGCCTCATCAGCGCGTCGACGGCCGGTGCGAAGGGGGCGCCTTCGGATCCGCCCGCGAGCTCGCGCAGCGTCGCCGTATTGACGCCGAGGCGCAGGTCGTTGAGCGCATCCGCTCGACCCAGCCCCGAGGCTCCGCCCAGGCGCGCGAGGCGCGGGATCAGCAGGCCGACGCGATCGAGCATCCGGCTGGCCAAGGCGTCCGCACCCGGCGGCGTGTGCCCTGCGGCCAGCGCCGCGAGATCGCGCCATCCTGCGCGCAGGATGCGGGTCGCGCTGGTCTCGGCGCTCACGACGCGCATGAGCGAAGTCACCAGGAGCGCGATAAGGCTTCCGGCCACTGCGCCGATGGCGATGTTCATGAAGCTGTCGAAGTCGGCACGGAGCGAGGGTTGGAGAGCGAGCAGCGTCTGCGAGATGAGCGCGAAACCCAGGGCCCGCAACCAGTGCTGCGGTGTGGCCAGGAACAACGCGGTGCCGAAGTAGAGCGGCGACAGGGCCAGCGCGAACGCGCCGAAGCCGTCGACCGCCGGAAGGATCGCAAAGACATAGAGTGCGGCGACGGGCGCGGCGATCAGCGACCAGGCCACCATCGACTTCTGCATCGGACGGGGATCGTCGACAAAGGCGAAGACGGAAGAGCCGGCGGCCGCGAGGCCGATCATCGTCGCGCCCTGTGCCCAGCCGACGGTGATCGCTGCAGTCCCCGCAAGGGCCACCGCCACACCGGCCGCCAGGCCGGCGTAGGCGGCCAGACCATGGTCCACATGCAGATGCCGCCGGCCCTGTGCGTCAGCGAGCTGCCGCGTCAGCGGGTCCTGCTCGAGGACCGGGTCGCGAATGAAGGGCATGAGATGAAGACAGTCGTTCCAGGCCTCTGCGAGTTCGGCCAGGCGCTGGACCGCGCTTGCCGCCAGCATCTCGGTCCACGCGGGCAGGGTGCCGGGCGCGGGCAGCGCCTGCTGTCCTGCGGAGACCAGCCGGGCAACACGGTCCTGGTCGCCATCCGTGGCCTGGTCGATCCATTGCCGGACTTCCGCCACGTGCTGCGCCAAAGCGGGCGGCATGGCGTTGCCGATGGCGCCGAGCCGATCCTCGACGGCGGACATCAAGGGCAGCAAGGCGACCAGGCGCGTTTCGAGCGCCGAGATGATGCGGCTGTCCGCCGCGCCCGCATCCGCATCGAAGCGCTGGCCGTCGGCGAGCTGGTGCAACTCCGTGAGGTCGGCGGCAACCCGCCGGCGGGCGGCCTGTTCCGCGGGCGTCGACCCTTCGGGCGACAGTGCCGCGGTCATCCAGGCGCGTGCATCCTTCAGGATCGCGCCCAGCCTGGCGTCCATCTGGGACTTGAGCGAACGGGGAAACAGCAGGCTGTGCACCAGCGCTGCGCTGCCCGCTCCGATGACGACCTCCTCGATGCGCGCGACGCCGACGTCGAAGAGTTGCGAGACGTCGCTGATCAGCGGCAGCCCCACCAGGGCGACGGTGTAGCCGGCCAGCAGGAAGGCATAGCTGCGGGGGCTGCGGTCCAGCAGCGAGACGTAGATGCACAGCCCCACCCAGGCCCCGACGGCAGCGATCATCAGCCCGGGCGTCTGGACCAGCGTGGGCAGGATCAGCATCGAGGCGATGATCCCGAAAACCGTGCCCGCTGAGCGGTACAGCGCGCGGGAGACGACGGAGCCGGAGGCAGCGCCCAAGGGTTGGCTCACGATGAACACGGTCAACGATGCCCACCCGGGGTTCGGCAGACCGGCACTGAAGGCGACATACAGGGCCAACAGCGCCGCCAGGGTGCAGTTGGTCGCGTAGATCACGCCGCGGGTGTTGAAAGCGCTCATGGCGAGGATGGATCGTGAATGCCGGGACGATGGCACCGGCTGCTCATAGCGTAGGGTTGCGGCTCGTGATTCGGAAGCCCTGCGCGGCACAGAACGTTATTGCGCTGGCTGCAATAAATTCGGGTCGATGCGCCCGCGCATTGTTCCGATTTGATCAATAGCGCATTCACAGCGAACGTCTTTGTTCGCGATGCAACGGTGACTACATTGGGCGCATCTACCTTCAACCGGGAGATGGCAGTGACCGAAGCAACCTCCACCCTCCGTCTGAACACCCGCACCGCACATGCCGCTCATGCCAGCCGCTTCGAGTTGTGGTTCCACTCCCTCTTCAACCAGGGGCGCGGCTTCGCTTTCGCGTGTGACGCCGAAGGCCGGGTGAGCATCGAAGAACTCTCGGAGCGCGGCCGCCGCAACTATCTCTTCGCCAGAGCGATGGTCGGCCGCGAGTTCGCGACCCCGAGTGTTCGCACGGCCACGATTTCTCTTCACTCCTGATCGAGCAAATACGCCATGAAGCATGAATATCGATACGCGGAGCATCGTCCCCACGCCTACGCCTGGGAAGAAGAGGCCGCATCTTCGTCCGATGCCGCAACGCCTTCCTCGTCCGCCGAGGTCGGCTGCATGCATCGGGAAGCCCAAGACGATCCGGTCTGGGACAACTGGAAATCGGTACGTGATGTGGGTTGACTCGTCCTCGGGTGATCCCCATGCCGACACGACCGAGGATGCGCGCGGACTTGCGAGACGCGCTTCTCTTGCTTCAACCAAAGACCCAGAGGAAGAACATGACTGATCACGTAACCGTCGACACCGCCCAGGGCGTTCTGACCATCACTCTGGCTCGGCCCGAGAAGATGAATGCAATCACCAATGCGATGTACGGAGCCATGGCAGATGCCGTCGCTGGCGCTGAAGGGAATTCTGCCGTTCGAGTTGTTCTGATTCGAGGCGAAGGCGCCATGTTCACTGCTGGAAATGATCTGGGTGAATTCGCCGCAGAGGCAAGCGGCGAGACGGTACTGCAGGAGCGCCACGTCGTCCGATTCCTTCGCGCTCTCGCAGGGTGCTCCTTGCCGGTGGTGGCCGCGGTGAACGGACGCGCCGTGGGCGTGGGGACGACCATGCTGCTCCACTGCGATCTCGTGCTGCTCGCTGAGGATGCCCTTCTGTCTACGCCGTTCGTCAACCTTGCCCTGGTGCCGGAGGCTGGGTCGAGCTTGCTTCTTCCTGCTCGCATCGGGCACGTTCGCGCATTCCAGATGTTTGCGTTGGGCAAGCCCATTTCAGCTGCTCAAGCCCTGGCCTGGGGCATTGCCAACCAGGTGGTGCCGACGGCGGAACTTCATGAGGAGGCTCGGCAAATTGCGCAGGCGCTGTCCAGGCAGGCTGCCGGATCCTTGAAGGCGACGAAAAGCCTCATGCGCCATGCAGAAGCCACCGCGGCGGCGCAGATGGAAAAGGAAACCGCACAGTTCACCGAGCGGCTCAAAAGCCCCGAGGCGCGTGAAGCGTTCGCCGCATTTGCGCAGAAGCGGGCGCCTGATTTTTCGCGGATTGCACGATAGCGACGCCGCTTCGCTCCCTCATCGGTGTCGCGACGCCGATGAGGAAGCGTTCATGCCCGGCTCGAGTGCGTCAAGGTGAATCCCTCGACATGCGCGAGTTGGGACAGCTCGTCTCCTATCGTGCTCAGGGCGCTGGTTCGTGCGCTCGAACTCGCGAAGATCAGGCACTGGATTTCGAATTGAGTGCCGTCGAAACTGATGGCGACGCTCTCGGGCGGGATTTGAAGTCCGCGCTTGACCAGGAAGCGATGGACCTCCTCGGGACTCGGTTTGTGTCCCTTGCTGAATCGAAATGTCCCTGTCATCGCCGCATGGGCGGGCAGACGCTGCTCGATCCGCGGCACGACGGCCGTGCAGACCACGAACAGCGCCGTCAGTCCGATGGCCGGCACGTAGAACCCCACCCCCACCAGGATACCGATCGCAGAAGACCCCCAGATGGATGCCGCGGTCGTCAGTCCGCGCACGTTGTGACCGCTCTTGACGATCAGACCCGCGCCCAGAAACCCGATGCCCGTGAGGACGGCGCCGATGACCTTGGTCGGATCGGCCGCGATCGGAAGGGTCTCGCTCCCCCAGTACCACATCGTCGGGTAGCCGGCCAGCAAGGTGACCGCGCAGGAAGTGGCGCAGACCAGGCAATAGACCTGGCTGCCCGCGGCGCGCCCGCTGAAATAGCGTTCGTAGCCGACAAACCACCCGAGCAGCAGGGCGGCGGCCATGTTGAAGACCATCCACACGCCCGCACCATGCCAGCTATTGATCAAGCCAAGTTGGAACACGTCGCCTCCTTGTCGCCATGAAGGCAGTGGACCAGGGTCGTGTCTTCATTCGCGGGCCCGTCGACTAGCGAGATTGCTTCGCGAACAGACCAGCCGACTCTAGGAAATCCACTCCCGACCGGCAAGGCGATGAAGTGCAAAACGCTATTTCGACATCTTCAATAGCAGGGGCGCCGGCCGCACGCGATCGTCCGAATTCCCCCAGGCTTCCCTCAGGCCGTCGAGCCCGTGACCTCCGCCATCAGCTCTTCCTTGCGGGTCTCGAGCTGCTCGCGCAGGGCCACCAGGTCCAGGCCGCGTGCTGCACGCGCCTTGACAAACATTTCATTGCGTTCTTCCTTGACGTGGTGGTCGATGTATTCGCCGAGCACGATGACCTTGGCGTCGAACATGTCATCGACATCCTCAGCTTCCTCGATCTGGGCGATCAGATCCTTGGCACTGGCATGCTCCACCTCGGCCTCGTCCAGCAGGTCGGTCTCCTTGATGGCTTCGCGAAGGGCAGGGTAGAAGATCTCTTCTTCGATCCTGGCATGGACTGTCAGCTCCATGCAAATTTCGTTGGCGAGTTCGCGTTTCTTCCGGGGCGCACTTGCGGCCTTGGACTTGGTGAGTTCGTCATAGGCCTTGAACAGCTTCTTCACCTTGCGATGGTCGGCATCCAGCAGCGAGCATGCATCGGGTTCGGCGCGTTTGGTGGTGGGCATCTATGGCTCCGGTTGGGTTGCGGGGAAAGGTACCGTGCGGCTCGGACCGGATGGCACACGTAGGATTTGGCCGCAGGTTCTTGACGGAGCTGCCGAGCGGTCGCTCGATGTGCCCTTTCGGGTTCCAAGGTTGACAGGAACAGCCGCCAAGCGCCTACGCGGCCTCGTCCACCTGGGGACCAGACTGGCCTTCAGCGATTCCATGCGAAGGACGAACGAACACCATGGCCACTGGCAGCAGAACACTCTGGAAGGGCGCCATCAGCTTCGGCTTGGTGCACATCCCGGTCGGACTCCACACGGCCACGACCGAGCAGGGCGTGGACTTCGACTGGCTCGACAAACGCAGCATGGACCCGGTGGGCTACAGGCGCATCAACAAGAAGACAGGCAAGGAGATCGCCAACGAGAACATCGTCAAAGGGGTCGAGTACGAGGACGGCAAGTACGTGCTCATTCTCGCCCGAAGAGATAGCGGCCGCTTACCCGCGCACGACGCAGACCATCGAGATTCAGCGTTTCATCGAGGCGAACGAGATTCCGTTCGTGTATCTCGAGCGGCCGTACTACGTTGCCCCGATCAACAAGGGCCAGAAGGTGTATGCGCTGTTGCGCGAGACGCTTGTGAAGACCGGCAAGGTGGGGCTGGCCAAGGTGGTGATCGCCACCAGGCAGCACCTCGCCGTGCTTGTGCCCTCGGGCGCTGCGCTGGTGCTGAACCTCCTGCGCTGGGGCGACGAGGTGAAATCGCTGGCGGGGCTCGACCTGCCCGCCGAGGGCATCAAGGGCGCGAAGCTGACGCCGGCCGAGATGAAGATGGCGGAGCAACTGGTCGGCGAGATGACTGGCCGGTGGGACGCGGATGACTTCAAGGACGAGTTCAAGCACGCGGTGATGAAGATCGTCGAGAAGAAGGTCAAGGCGGGTGACACGGAG
Organism: Variovorax sp. J31P207; assembly: GCF_030316965.1. Taxonomy (NCBI): domain Bacteria; kingdom Pseudomonadati; phylum Pseudomonadota; class Betaproteobacteria; order Burkholderiales; family Comamonadaceae; genus Variovorax; species Variovorax sp. J31P207. The sequence continues at coordinate 57,276 of NZ_JASZYN010000002.1, read as the reverse complement.
ACGGTGATCCAGCCCGAAGAAGAGGCCCCTCAGGACAACGCGAACGTGATCGACCTCACGGCGCTGCTGCAGCGCAGCCTGAAGGGCGGCAAGAGCGCTCCGAAGTCGGAGCCGGTGAAGAAGACCAAGGCTCGGACCCGCGCCAAGACGGCGGCCAAGGCCCCCGCGAAAGCGACGCGCAAGGCCGCGTGACCTCCGCTCGGTTCCCGCTAGTTCTTGCAGCCCCGGGCCGTAATGTGCTCGACGTAGAGCGCCGCCACGGCGTCGGACCATTCCTCGATGGCCTGGCGACGCGCCGAGGGTCCGTCCCGCCTGCGGGACGCCACGGGCGTCGGACGAACCGGCGGGAAATCCGGAACGGTTCTGCCTGCCCTGCGCAGGATGGCTTCCTTTTGGTCGATGGTGAGCATGTCTGTGTATCTCCAGCTGGCGGCCTGCCTTCGCGGGAAGCGCGGCTTCTGACGGCATGCTGGCATTGGCGCGCAAAGCCCACACGAACGGGGTGCGCAGCCGTCGCCAGTGCGCGTCGGTCCGGACGACGCGTGCCTGCAGGCGGATGGGCCGAGAAGCGGCGTCAGTGGCGCGCAGCGATCATTTCGGCGGGCTAGGCTTGCGGGGCACGTACACGGTCCTGGTGTAGTCCTCCTGGCCTGTAGGGTCCGGCGAGGGCGCCACTGGCGCGACGAAGTTGGCGAAGACCTCGTCGTCGAAGGATTGCTGCCGCCTGATCGGGGCGGCCGCGTGCCGCTCTTTCGAGGAAGCGCGCAGGCGCGCGAGGTCGGTCCTGAGCTCTTCGAGCGAGCGCATGGTGCCGGTACCGGCCTGGGGCGGCTCGTCCTCCAGACCGGTGCGGGGATCCTGCGCCGGCGTCGAGGCGGGTGCGCGCGGAGAAAGCAGGCGATCCATCCACGAGCGAAAGCCGCAGCCCCAACGGGTGAAAAATTGAGAAGACATGAGTCGCCTGAGAGTCTGCTGGTGGGTTGTAGAACTGCCTTGTCCTCGCCGCTGCAACGAGGCCGCCGGATTGCAATATGCAGTCGCAGGCAGGTGGAAGTTTTCGGTTGAAAGCTGCAGCGTGGGTGGGACACGTCCTACGTGACGCCATTCGCCGCCGCCGCGCCCGCATGGGCGGCCTCGAACTTGGTGCCATTCGTGCGATATGCACGCATCGACGGAGTCATGCCGTGCCAGACTCGTGGATATGGTGCGCGGTCTTCGCGCCACGGTCGAGACTCCTCAATGAAAACCCAATCGATGGCGGCAGAGAAGACCGTTCCTTTCATCAGATCCGCGTCAGCGGCCGAGGGCGCGCAGGACGATGCGCGTGCCGGCGGCCCTGGCGCGATCCATGCGTTGCCCGATGGCACCGAGATCGAGGGGTTCCGGATCCTGCGTCAGATCGGCGAAGGCGGCTTCGGCATCGTCTACCTGGCCTGGGATCTCGCGCTCGAGCGCCATGTGGCGATCAAGGAATACATGCCGGCCTCGCTGGCGGTGCGCGGCGCCGTGTCGCTCGAGGTGTCGATGCGATCCGAGCAGCACCGCGCGACCTTCGCTGCCGGCTTGAAGAGCTTCGTCAACGAAGCACGGCTGCTCGCCCGCTTCGATCACCCGGCGCTCGTGAAGGTGCTCCGATACTGGGCGGCCAACGGCACGGCCTACATGGCGATGCCGTACTACGAAGGCCCGACCCTGAAGACGGCGCTGGCGCAGCTCGGAACGCGACCACCCGAATCGCTGTTGCGCGAATGGCTGCTTCCGCTGCTCGATGCGCTGAGCGCGATGCATCGAGAGCAGTGCTACCACCGGGACATCTCGCCCGACAACATCCTCCTCACCGCCGCCGGTCCGCTGCTGCTCGACTTCGGCGCCGCACGCCATGTGATCAACGACCGGACACAGGTGCTGACCACGATGCTCAAACCCGGCTTCGCGCCGGTCGAGCAGTACGGCGGAACCATGCTGCAAGGCGCCTGGACCGATCTCTACGCGCTGGCGGGTGTGCTTCACTACGCCATCACCGGCCGGCCGCCGATCGCCTCGGTGGTGCGGGTGGTCAAGGATCCGGAGCAGCCGCTCGCGCTGACCCATGCAGGGCGCTACAGCGCGGCCTTTCTGCACGCCATCGATGCGGCACTGGCGGTTCGCCCGGAATCGAGGCCGCAGGATGTGTCGGAGTTCCAGGCGCTCCTCGATGCCGAGCCGAAGCAGGGCGCCTCACGCCGCCCTTCCGCTCGGCACGCGCTGATCCTGCTCCTGGTGTGCGCCGCCGCCGGAGCGGCCTTGTGGCTGGGCGGGCGGGCGCCGAACGTTGCCGGTCCAGTGCCTTCTGAAGTCCCTGTCGCCATCGAGCGGGGACCGAAGAATCCGATCCTGCCTTCCACGCCGGCACCCGTCCCGGTCGTTGATGCGCCGGCCGTGACGACAAGTCCGCAACCGCCGGCACGTGCCGCAGCGCGCAAGACCGCGCCGGCCTTGTCCACGCGGGGGGCGGCGGAGACGATCGGGGTTGCCGAGAAAAACCGCACAGTTTCCGAGGACCAGGCCACTGCGGCGTCCTACAGCCCGTCGGGTCGACCACCTAGATGCAGCGATCTCGTTTTGAAGTCTTCTCTGGAACCACTCAATCCCGAAGAAGCTGCATTTCTGAAGTCCCGATGCAAATAGACCGCCGTGCAAATCTCCATCAACATTTCCTCCGTCTGCTCTTCGGCGCCTTCCTATCGATCGGCCTGACCGGCTGCGCCACGCCACAACTCAGCGACCCGCCGCAACCGTTCGACCAGGCGGTCGCCACGGTGACCGATGCCCTGCTGAAGCAGGCCAGACCCAGCCAGGCCTTGCTACCGTTCGGACCGGCGCAGCCGGACAAGCAGGTCATCGTGCTCGATCCGACACTGGACGCCGGAAGCGGCCAGCAGACCGCCGGTACGCAGCGCCTGGATCGCGGCATTGCTGCCCATGCGGCCGCGAACTTCAAGCAGATCGAGACGCTCGCATTCAAGGCAGCGAACCTTCCGCGTGCGCAGTACCTTCTTGCCGGCACGCTGGCCCGCGAGGACGCCGGCCTGCGCATCAGCCTTGCCCTGGTGGACCTGAAGGATGGCACCGTGGCCGCCCAGGCCTCAACGCTGGCGCGGACGAACGATGTCGACATGACTCCGCTGGCGTACTACCGCGACAGTCCCGTGCTATTGAAGGACGACGTTGTCGAGGGCTTGGTGCGGACCAGCCGCGCGACCCGCGGCGAGAAGGCCGATGCGGTCTATCTCGCGCACATGGCGACCGGCACCGTGATCCACGACGCCAACCAGCTCTACAACGCGGGGCGCTACCGCGAGGCGCTCGCCCAATACCGCCGCGCCTCGGCGACGCCGGGCGGAGACCAGATCCGGGTGCTCAACGGCATCTACCTCACGACCCTCAAGCTGGGGCAGTCGGCGGATGCGGAGGATGCATTCGGGCGCGTGGTGGCCTATGGGATCGCGCACACCCAGCTCGGTGTGAAGTTTCTGTTCAACCCCGGCACGACCGCCTTCTGGTCGGACCCCAAGGTCACGAGCGCGTACCGCATGTGGCTGCGACAGATCGCCAGGCAGGGCGGCGGCACGCAGGTCTGCATGGCCATCGTCGGCCATTCGAGCAAGACCGGACCCGAAGAGGTGAACGATTCGCTGTCGCTGCGCCGCGCGCAGTACATCCGGCAGCGGCTGGTCGCCGAGTCCGCGGAGCTGGCCGACCGGACCCGGGCCGAGGGCCAGGGCTCGCGCCATAACCTGGTCGGCAGCGGCACCGACGATGTGGTGGACGCCCTGGACCGGCGGGTTGAGTTCTCCATCGTCGAGTGTGGCGCCTAGCGCGCGCGGGTCGCCGAGGCCTTGACTGACAACCACTCCACGCTTGCGATGACTTGGTAGCGCCCGCCGCCTGCCTACCGTGCTCTTCGAAGCGCTTCGACGGAGCGTTCCCAACCCTTCCCGATGCGGGCAACCCAAGGAGATGACATGGCAACAGACGACGGCCAACTCGGCAATGGCGTTCCCAACAGAGACCCGATCACCGGCGCGCCGGGCGCCCACCCCGTGGGCACCGGACTGGGTGCGGCGGGCGGTGGCTTGGCCGGCGCTGCTGCCGGCTCGCTTGCAGGGCCGATCGGCACGGTGGTGGGCCTGGTCGCCGGTGCAGTGGTCGGCGGGCTGGGCGGCAAGGCCGCGGCCGAAGGCGTCAACCCGACCGCCGAGGATGCCTACTGGCGCGAGAATCACGGCCGCCAGCCCTACGTGGCCGCGGACCGAAGCTACGAGGACTACGCGCCGGCCTACGAGCTGGGCTGGTCCGGCCGCAGCACCCGCGGCACCGATTTCGAAACTGCCGAGCCGATGCTCGCGTCCGACTGGGAAACCAGGCGCGGCGCGTCGGACCTCGCTTGGGCGGATGCCCGGCCGGCGACCCGGGCCGCCTGGGAGCGCGCCGACGAGGTCTACTACGCTAAGCAGGCCAACGGCAGCGACATCGTGAGCCACGAAGATCTGTCGAACGACGACGTGGTCGACATCCTGAACGACCTGCTGGAGAACGCGCGCGACGGCGAATATGGATTCAAGACCTGTGCCGAGCAAGTCGAGAGCGCGGCGGCGAAGCAGCTCTTCGCCAGCCGCGCTGAAGGCTGCCGGCAGGCGGGCGAGGCGTTGATGCAACTCGTGCGTGCCTACGGCGGCGAACCGGCGTCCGGAGGAACCGCGGCCGGTGCGATGCATCGGGGCTGGGTGCAAGTCAAGGGCAGCGTCGGTGCCGACAGCGAGCTGTCGATTCTCGAGTCCTGCGAGCGCGGGGAGGACAGCGCGGTGGCCCGCTATCGGAAGGCCCTGAAACAGAGCCTGCCGGCCGATGTGCGCGTCGTCGTTCAGCGGCAGGCCGATGGTGCGCAGCGCAACCACGACCAGATCCGCGATCTGAGAAACGCGGCACGCGCGCGCGGCTGAGCGCCGCTGGGCCGCTGGTCAGCTCTTCGCGAACGCCAGCAGGTCTGCGCTGACCTCGTCCTTGCGCGTCGTGCACATGCCGTGCGGCGCACCCTCGTAGACCTTCAGCGTGGCGCCTTTCACGAGCTTGACCGACAACAGCGCCGAATCTGCGATCGGCACGATCTGGTCGTCGTCGCCATGAAGGATCAGCGTCGGCACGTCGAACTTCTTCAGATCCTCGGTGAGGTCGGTTTCCGAGAAGGCCTTGATGCAGAAGTAGGAGGCCGGCATGCCGGCGGCCATGCCTTGCAGCCAGAACGATTCGCGCACGCCTTCCGAGACCTGGGCGCCGGGCCGGTTGTAGCCGTAGAACGGCATGCTCAGGTCCTTCCAGAACTGCGAGCGGTCGGCCAGCACGCCGGCGCGGATGCCATCGAAGGCCTCGAGCGGCGTGCCGCCCGGGTTGGCCTCGGTCTTGACCATCAGCGGCGGCACGGCACCGATCAGCACCGCCTTGGCGACGCGCGCCGTGCCGTGGCGCCCGATGTAGCGCGCAACCTCGCCGCCGCCGGTCGAGTGGCCGACGTGGATCGCGTCCTTCAGGTCGAGCTGCCGCACCAGCGCCGCCAGGTCGTCGGCGTAGGTGTCCATGTCGTTGCCCTGCCAGGGTTGGCTGGAACGGCCATGGCCGCGGCGGTCGTGCGCGATGCAGCGAAAGCCCTGCGAGGCGAGCGCGAACATCTGGTCCTCGAAGGCGTCGGAGGACAGCGGCCAGCCATGGCTGAAGACGACCGGCTGGCCGCTGCCCCAGTCCTTGTAGAAGATCTCGGTGCCGTCGGTGGTGGTGATGCTGCTCATGAGAGTTCCTGTGGGTGAGTGGAGCCTCTACTTTCGGCCTCGCGCGTTGCACCGGCATTGCAGTCCGCAGGGCCGTGTTTCACCTGCAACCGAGCGTCCGCGCCAGCGTTTCGGCCAGTTCCTGCAGCCCGAGCGGCTTGCGAAGGAGGGCGACGACGCCGGCATCGCGCGCTCGTTGCTCCAGTGCCGCGCCAACGTTGCCGCTGACCAGGATCACCGGCAAACCGGGGCGCAGCGCAAGCAGCCGCCTGGCGAGTTCGCTGCCCGCCAGGCCCGGCAGCATCTCGTCGGAGAGCACGCCGTCGAATCGTTGCGGGTCGGCCTCGAAGGCCTCCAGTGCGCGTTCGCTCGAGTCGAAGCCGACCGGCTCGTAGCCCAGCTCGGCCAGCAGTTCCTCGGCCAGTTCGACCAGCGGACGCTCGTCGTCGACCACCATCACGACCTGGCCGGCGCCGCGCGGCCAGGCGGGGTCGGGCCGCGGCGGCAACGCAGCCGCTTCGCCGCACACCGGCAGCCAGACCGTGACCCGGGTGCCTTGCCCGGGCTCGGTCGCGATGTCGATCGCGCCGCCCAGGTCGGCCACGATGCCGTGCACCATCGAGAGCCCGAGCCCTGTGCCTTCGCCGACCTTCTTGGTCGTGAAGAAGGGATCGAAGGCACGCTGCAGCACTTCGGCCGACATGCCGCGCCCGGTGTCCGACACGGCGAGCCGCACGTAGGCGCCGGCCGCGAGCTCGCCTTGCAGCAGCGTCTTCGGCGAATCGGACTGCACGCGCTCGAGCCGGACCTCGATGGTGCCGGCGTCGCCGATCGCCTGGGCGGCGTTGGTGCACAGATTCATCACGACCTGGTAGAGCTGCGTGCCGTCGCCGAGCACCGCCGCCGTGCCGGCGTCCAGCCGGGCATCGAAGCGGATCGCCTCGGGCAGCGTCGGCCTGAGCATCGCGACCGCTTCCTCGGCCACTGACTGGACGTGGATCGGGACGCGCTCCGCGACCCCGCTGCGGCTGAAGTCCAGGATGCGCCGCACCAGCACGCGGGCCCGTGCGCCGCCCTGCATCACGCGGTCGATGTAGCGCCGCATGTCGCTGCCCGGCGCGGCGTGCTGCTGGGCCATCTCGCCGAAGCCCAGGATCGCGCCGAGGATGTTGTTGAAGTCGTGGGCGATGCCACCGGCCAGGGTGCCGAGCGACTCCAGCCGCTGGGCCTTCTGGAGCCGGGCCTGGAGCGCCGCCTTCTCGGCTTCGCCGGCCTCGAGCCGCCGCAACTGGCGCAGCAGGCCGGCGATGGTGACCACCACCAGCGCCGTCAGCAGCAGCGTGCGGATGATGGCGCTGCGCATCTCGTCGTGCCAGGGACGCAGGGCGTGGTCCTCGTCGCGGGTGAGGGTCAGGGTCAGCGGCCGCTTGCCGACGCCCACCGCCGCCACCAGCTTGGCCCGGCCGTCGACCGGACTGACCGAGCGATCGATCAACGGCGCGCCCTTGAAGGCCGTCAGCTCGGGGTAGCGCCGATTGGCGTCCATTCCCGTCGCTTCGGGTTGCCGCACCACCAGCGTGCCGTCGTCGAGCGTCAGGATCAGCGCGCCGCCTTCGCCCAGATCGATCGCCGAATAGGCGGCCTGCATCTCCTGCAGCGTGACGATGGCGGTGACCACGCCGTCGAAGGTGCCGCCCGGCGTGTTCAGTCGTCGCGACACCACCAGCGCCGGTTGCCGATCGGTCCGCGTGACCACGGGTTCGTTGATGAAGAGACCGCCCGCCGAGCCCTCGCGCTGGCTTTGGAAGTACGGCCGATCTGAGACATCGGCCAGCGCCTCGCCGGTAACCCGCGATCGGTGGCGCTGCATGCCCTGGGCGTCGACCAGGGTCAGCACGCTGACCTGCGACACCCCGACCACGCGCGACGCCAGCGCCGTGGCGACGGCGTCCGCAGGCAGGTCGCGGCCGGTGGTCTCCCACCATTCGCCGGTGTCGCGCAGCAGGACGTCGACGGCCTGCAGGGTCCTGGCGCCCTGTTCGGCCAGGGCCTTGGCCAGGTTGCCGAGTTCGCGCTCGTTCGCGATCATGATCTGCTGGTGCAGCCGCCAGCCATCGTAGATCGCCGAGCCGGCGAAGGCCGCGACCAGGACCACGCCCGCGGCAATGATCCGCTGCCTCAGGCGCTCGCCCGACGTCATGCGGCTAGAGGGCGGCCGCCACGGCGCCGAGCAGTTCTTCTCGAGAGCAAGGCTTGGCCAGCAGCCGGCTGACGCCCAGTGCCTGGGCGATGTCCGAATCGCGCCCCAGGCTGCGGCCGAGCCGGGTCGAGATGCCGATCACGGACGCGTGCGGATAGGCCGCATGCACGGCCTGCAGCGCCTGGGCCGTCCCTGGGCCCGGCGCCCGTGGGTGCGGCAGGTCGAGGATGACCAGATCGACCTGGTCGTCGGGAGCGGGGTCGTGGCGCGGCGGCGAGCGGACCTCGTGTCCCTCGCCGGCCAGCCATTCGGAGATCAGCATGCGCATCGCGCTATCTTCCTCGATAACCATGATCTTCGACATGAAATCAGTCCTGTCCGTTGCCGGGATGTCGTGGCACCCCCTGGGACCGATTGGCGCCGATGCCGGTGCCAGGGCAATGTCAGATCCGGGGCCGGAGATTTCATTTGTAATCGACCCGTAGGCCTGCGTAGGATCAATTGAATTACGCTTCGAACGACATGAACACAGCCTCCCCCCACATCCTCGTCGTCGATGACGATCCGGCGCTGCGAGAGCTGCTGTCGGCCTACCTGTCGGAGAACGACTTCCAGGTCACCGCCGTGGCGACCGGCGCCGAGATGACCGCGGTGCTGCAGGACAGCGTGATCGACCTGGTCATGCTCGACCTGCGGCTGGGCGGCGAGGACGGCATGCAACTGGCGCGCGGCCTGCGCGACACCAGCGAGGTGCCGGTCATCATCGTGACCGGCAAGCAGGACGAGGCCGATCGGGTGATGGGGCTGGAGATCGCCGCCGACGACTACGTCACCAAGCCTTTCAGCAACCGCGAGATGCTGGCGCGGATCCGGGCGGTGCTCCGCCGCTACCAGTCCCGGGCCGACGCCGCGCCCCTGGGGCGCAGCACCAAGCGCCGGGCCTATCGCTTCGCGGGCTGGGAGCTCAACCTGCTGGCGCGGCGGCTGACCTCGCCCGACGGGCAGCGCGTCGAGCTCAGCAACGGCGAGTTCAACCTGCTGCTGGCGCTGTGCGAGCAGCCGCAGCGCGTGCTGACGCGCGACCAGCTGCTGGAGCTGTCGCGGCTGCACGGCGCCGAGGTGTACGACCGCTCGATCGACGTCCAGATCCTTCGGCTGCGGCGCAAGATCGAGGTCGATGCCTCGGCGCCGAAGATGATCCGCACCGAGCGCGGTGCCGGCTACGTGTTCGAGCCGCAGGTGCAGGTACTGCACTGAGCCAAGCCCTCGGCGAGGGCTCACCTCCCGCTTCCGGCTCAGGACGCGCGGCCGGTCTCGAACAGGAACCAGGCGCGCCGCTCGGCCTCGTCGATCCAGTTTTCCAGCAGGCTCGCGGTGGCGACGTCGCCGTGCTCGTCGCACAGCGCATGGGTGGCGCGCATGTAGTCGACCAGACGCAGGTTGTCCTCGCGCAGCTCGGCCAGCATGTCGCCCGGGGTGACAAAGGGCGCATCGTTGTCCGACAGCCGCTGGTGGCGCGAGATGTCGCCGATCGAGCGCAGGGTGCTGCCGCCGAGCTTGCGGGCGCGCTCGGCGAGCGGATCGGTGAGGGCGAAGATCTGGTCCGACTGCTCGTCGAGCATCAGGTGGTAGTCGCGAAAGTGCGGGCCGGACATGTGCCAGTGGAAGTTCTTCGTCTTCAGGTAGAGCGCGAAGCTGTCCGCCAGCAGGGCCGCGAGGCCGGCGCCGATGTCGCGCCTGGCCTCGGCGCCGAGGGCGGTCGGGGTGCGCAAGGGCGCCTGGCGGCGGGCGAGGGTGGATTCGAGCGTGGTGGTCATGAAAGCGGCCTCAGTGAATTGCATCGGGGTTGGAGATGGACGGCCGGCCGATGCGTTGCCGGGTCCATGGATGCACTGTGGGGTGCGCGGGTTGCCGCGTCGTGTCATGGCCGGCGGCCATGTTGCAGTTGAAATGTCCGCACCGGCATCTGATGCGAAGCCGAAATGCGGCCGACCGAGCATCGAGGCTCCACGACCAAGGAACCTCGCCATGAACACCCCCTCCCATCCCGTGCAGCCGCCCTGGCACGCCAATCCCGGCCCTGCGCCGATCCAGGCGGTCGCGGCGGCCATGCTGCTCAAGCCCTCGCTGATCCTGCTGCTGGCCGGCGGCGCCGGTGCTTCGGTGGCGGCGCTCTACTACAGCCAGCCGATGCTCGGCATCCTCGGGCCCGACATCGGGTCCTCGGCCCGGGCCGTCGGGCTGATGCCCACGCTCACGCAGGTGGGCTACGCACTGGGCATCTTCTTTCTCGCGCCGCTCGGCGATCGCTTCGATCGGCGCCGCATCATCCTGCTCAAGGCCGCTGTGCTGTGCGCGGCGCTGCTGCTCGCCGCGGCGTCGCCCTCGCTGTCGGTGCTGCTGGTCGCCAGCCTGGTCATCGGGCTGGCGGCCACGATGGCACAGGACATCGTTCCGGCTGCGGCCACGATGGCCCCGGAAGTCCATCGAGGCAAGGTCGTCGGCACGGTCATGACCGGCCTGCTGCTCGGGATCCTGCTGTCGCGCGTGGTCAGCGGCTTCGTCGCCGAGCATTGGGGTTGGCGCGCCATGTTCGCCCTGGCTGCGGCGAGCATCGCGCTGATCGGCGCCTGTGCCTGGCGCATGCTGCCGGCCTTCAGGCCGACCACGCACCTGTCCTATGGCGCGCTGCTGGGCTCGCTCGCCAGCCTGTGGCGTCGGCATGGGGCACTGCGCCGCGCCACCTGGGCGCAGGGACTGCTGTCGGTCGGCTTCAGCGCCTTCTGGTCCACCCTCGCCGTGATGCTGCATGGCGAGCCGTTCCACCTCGGTGCGGCTGCCGCCGGGGCCTTCGGCCTTGCCGGTGCGGCCGGCGCGCTGGTCGCGCCGATGGCCGGCCGTCTCGCGGACCGACGCGGCCCCGAGCTGGTGACCCGGCTGGGCGCCGCGCTGGTCGTCCTGTCGTTCGCGGGCATGGCCTTCGCCGGGCTGCTGCAGCCCGGCGCCCAGCTCTGGCTGCTGGCGGCCGGCGCGGTGGGCTTCGACCTGGGCATCCAGGCTGCGCTGATCGCGCACCAGACCATCGTCTACGGCATCGATCCCGGCGCCCGCAGCCGCCTCAATGCGGTGCTCTTCACGGGCATGTTCATCGGCATGGCGGTCGGTTCGGCGCTGGGCGCCCTGCTGCTCGCGCAATGGGGGTGGATCGCGGTCACCGCGCTGTCCACGGTCGCGGCCTCGGCCGCCCTGGCGCTGCGCATCTGGCCGCAAGCGAAGCCGGGGAGCCTGGCGTCATGAACGATTCGGGAATCCGCAAATACGAACATCCCGCCGGCGGCTGGGATGCGCTGGGCGCCGTCGCCAAGGCCATCCATGGCCAGATGAACGCGATCTCGGGCACCCGCATCATGCTCAGGAACAACCAGCCCGACGGCTTCGACTGCCCGGGCTGCGCATGGCCCGACCCGAAGCACACCTCGGCCTTCGAATTCTGCGAGAACGGCGCCAAGGCGGTCACCTGGGAAGCCACCCGCAAGCGGGCGACGCCCGAGGTGTTCGAGCGCCACACCGTCACCGAATTGCTGGCCTGGAACGACCACGACATCGAGGACCTCGGGCGGCTCACGCACCCGATGGCCTACGACGCGGCCAGCGACCGCTATGTCGCGATCGGCTGGGACGAAGCCAATGCCCGGATCGCCGCCGTGCTGAATGCGTTGCCGGACCCTGGCATGGCCGAGTTCTACACCTCGGGCCGGGCGTCGAACGAAGCGGCGTTTCTGTATCAGCTCTTTGTGCGCGCCTACGGCACGAACAACTTTCCCGATTGCTCGAACATGTGCCACGAAGCGACCAGCGTGGGGCTGCCGCTGTCGATCGGCATCGGGAAGGGCACGGTGTCGCTCGAAGACTTCGACCATGCCGACCTCATCATTTCGATGGGCCACAACCCGGGCACCAACCATCCGCGGATGATGACGACGCTGCATGCCGCTGCCCGGCGCGGCGCGCCGATCGTGGTCTTCAATCCGCTGCGCGAGCGCGCGCTGGAGCGCTTCGCCGCGCCGCAGGATCCGATCGAGATGGCCACCTTCGGTTCGACGGACATCGCCAGCGACTACCTCCAGGTGAAGGTGGGCGGCGATGCCGCGGCGCTCAAGGGCATCATGAAAGGCGTGCTCGAGATCGATGCCGAGGATCTCGCGGCAGGCGGACCCGGCGTGCTCGACCGCGCCTTCATCGCCGAGCACACGCAGGGCTTCGAGGCGCTGGCCGAGGACCTTCACGCGACCGCCTGGCACGAGGTGGTGCGGGCTTCGGGCCTGGGCAGCGAGGCGCTGCGAAAGGTGGCCCGCCTCTACTGCAATGCCGAGGCGGCGATCATCGTCTTCGGCATGGGGATCACCCAGCACCGGCTCGGCACCGACAACGTCCAGCAGATCTCGAACCTGCTGATGCTCAGGGGCAACTACGGCCGGCCCGGCGCCGGCATCTGCCCGGTGCGCGGCCACTCCAACGTGCAGGGCAATCGCACCGTGGGCATCGACGAGAAGGCGCCGCTGGCGCTGCGCCAGGGCATCGAACGGGTCTATGGCTTCGCGCCGCCCGCCGAGCGGGGGCACGACGCCGCCGAGGCGATCGAGGCCATCGCGCAAGGACGATCGAAGTTCCTGATGTGCCTGGGCGGGAACCTCGCGGTGGCGATGGCCGACCCGACGCGGACCTTCGCGGCGATGCGCGGCCTGGAGCTGGCTGTGCACGTCGCCACCAAGCCCAATCGCTCGCACCTGCTGGTGGGCAGGCAGAGCATCCTGCTGCCTTGCCTCGGGCGCACCGAGCTCGACCTGCAGGCCGGCGGCGTGCAGTCGATCACGGTCGAGGATTCGATGTCGATGGTCCATGCGTCGACCGGCCGGCTGCCGCCGCCGTCGGACCAGGTGCGCTCCGAACCGGCGATCGTCGCCGGCATCGCGAAGGCGGTGCTCGCGGGCCGGCATGGCATCGACTGGGATGGCATGGTCGCCGACTATGGCCGCATTCGCGACGGCATCGAGAGCGTGCTGGCCGGCTTCGAGGAGTACAACCTGCGGATCCGGCAGCCGGGCGGCTTCCGGCTGCCGATCGGGCCGGCCGAACGCCGCTGGCACACGGCGTCGGGCAAGGCGCAGTTCATCGTGATGCCCGGCGTCCGGGAAGATCCCCGCGTCGCGGGCGCCGGGGTGCTCACCCTGACCACGCTGCGCAGCCACGACCAGTACAACACGACGATCTACGGCTTCGACGACCGCTACCGCGGCATCTTCGGACGCCGGGACGTGGTCTTTCTGCATGCCGACGACCTGGCGGCGCAGGGCATCGCCGCCGGCGATCGCGTCGACCTCGAGGCGGTGCCCTTCGATGGCGAGGCAGCGGCGCCGGGGGCGGTGCTCAGGAACCTGACGGCGGTGGCGTACGACATCCCGAGGGGCTCGGCTGGCGCCTACTATCCCGAGGCCAACGTGCTGGTGGACCTGTCGCACCGCGACCCGCAGAGCGGAACGCCTTCCTACAAGTCGGTGCCGGTGCGGCTGCGGCCAGCGCGCCCGACGCCGGGATCGGTGTCATGAACGCGATCCCGCTTCCCCTGTCGCGCCACACCGTGCATGTGATGGGCGACGACGCCTGCCAGGACACGCTGGCCGCGGAGGTGCCGGTGTCGCTGGTCTTCAACGGCATCGCGCACGCGGTGATGATGGCCACGCCGCAGGACCTCGAGGCCTTCGCGCTCGGCTTCGCGTTGAGCGAGGGCATCCTCGACGACGCCCGCGATTGCTTCGACATCGAGGTCCTGCCGGTGCCCGCATGCCGGGCCGGGCTGCCCGCGGAGGTCGACGCGACGCAGGTCGAGCTGACCGTTTCCGCGCGCAGCTTCAATCGGCTCAAGCGCCGCCGCCGCCACATGGCGGGGCAGACGGGCTGCGGTGTCTGCGGGGTCGAGAGCTTCGCCGGCCTGGACCTCGATCTCGTGCCGCGGGCGACGCCGGACTGGATCGACCGGGTGGATGCGCCGAGGGTGCTGCGTGCGCTCGATGCGCTGCCGGCGCGTCAGTTGCTCAATGCGCAGGCGGGCGCGATCCATGCCGCTGGCTGGGCGACGCTGGACGGCAGCCTGCTCGACGTGATGGAAGACGTGGGCCGGCACAACGCACTCGACAAGCTGCTCGGCACGCTCGCCATGCGCGGGCGGCTGGCGCAGCCGGGCTTCGTCGTCATGACCAGCCGCGGCAGCCACGAGCTGGTGCGCAAGTGCGCCCGCTTGGGCATCGCGGCGCTTTGCACGGTGTCGGCGCCGACCGCGATGGGCGTGCGGATGGCGCAGCTCGCCGGCGTTCGCCTGTGGGGCCTGTGCCGTGCGCCGCGTGCCGTGCTGTACGCCGCAGGCGGCCCGGACGGCGGCCGGGCCTGAATCGTCAGACGTACCGGGGAATCGGCCCCACTTGCGGGGTGGTGTCGTCGCCGAGGTCGAGCCCGACGCGGTCGACGTAGCACCAGCCCCAGCCTTCCGGCGGGTCGTAGCCTTCGATGACTGGGTGCGATGTCGCATGGAAGTGCGCGCGCGCATGGCGGTTGGGCGACTCGTCGCAGCAGCCCACGTGGCCGCAGGTCCGGCACAGCCGGAGATGGACCCAGGTGCTGCCGGTCTTGAGGCATTCCTCGCAGCCCTTGGCGCTGGGCAGCACGTGGCGGATGCTTGCGGTGTGGGTGCATTGCCTGGTCATGTCGATGTCCTCGTGAAGTGGAAAGAAGCGGGGTGGAGCCGTCGTCGACGACCATGGGCCACATCATGCGATCCCCATGATGTCGTTGCCCATCGAAATGCCCCGTTCGCCCATCCGGGCGCCGGCGTTCAGCTGTTCGGCCCCCCAGGCCGCCAGGCGGGTGTCGAGGGAGCCCCGGCCCGGCGCCAGGGCCTTCGCGAGCGCCAGCGCGTCGGCTGCCGCCTTCGCCGTGCTGCCTGCGGTGTGCGGGCGCGGCACGAAGGCGGCATCGCCGATCAGCACGGTGCGCCCGAACACCATGCGCGGGACCGCCAGGTCGAGGATGGCTTGAACGAAGGGCGCTTCGGTGGCGAGCACCAGTTCGCGCAGGCTCGGCGCCAGCAGTTGCCGCGCATCGCGCCGCAAGGCGGCGATCGGCGCATCCCCCGCTGCTCCGGGTGGCAAGGAGAACGCGTGCGCCACGCCGTTGCGATCAGTCAGCAGCTCCGCCAGCGGCGCGCCGGCGGGCACCTTGCGGTACCACACCCAGTTCCAGCGTCGGGCGCCCTCGGCGACGGACCCGTCTTCGCCGGGAACGCGGTACTCGAGCAAGAGATGGTCACGTCCTTGCTGGAACACGAAGGCGCTGCCGAGTCGTGCGGCGGCGGCAGCGCCCAGCGCTGCCTCCGGGACCAGGCCGCGCCAGGCGACGTAGCCCGCATAGGCCGGCCTGGTTCCGGGCAGCAGCTGGCTGCGCACGGTGGAGCCCGCGCCGTCGGCGCCGATCAGCAGGTCGCCTCTTTCCATCCGGCCGCTCGCGAACAGCACCGTCACGCGCTCGCCCGTTTGCTTGAAGCTCACCAGCCGTTCACCCGCATGGACGCAGCTGGCCGGCAGCGCCCTTCGCATGGCGCCGTAGAGCATGTTCCAGGAGGTCTGGGTCTGCGGCATCCAGGCGCGGTGGATCACGCCGTCCTCCGCGTCCAGGTAGATGCGGTCTCCCGATCGCACGCCCAGCGCGTCGGTATGCCCGACGCCGGCAAAGCGAAAGGCGGCCAGCACATCGGGCTGCAGCACGATGCCGCCGCCGCGGCTGTCGAGCGCGTCCGGCGAGCGCTCGAAGACCGCGACATCCCAGCCGACGGCGCGCAGGGTGGTCGCCGCGAACAGGCCGCTGAGCGAGCCGCCGGCGACGATCGCGCGCGGGCGTTCGGGCGCGGTCATGTGGAAGACCCGGCAGCGGGGGGCTGGTGGGCGTGCGGTGCGAGGTGGCGAGGCGTCATCGTTGCTCCTTGTGTGCCGCGACTCGTGCGACGCCTCGACTGTCGGTGGCCGGCGTTTCCGGCCGATTTCATGCGGTGGGCGGGTCTCTTACAGATGCAAGATTCCGGGCCGTGGAGGTGCTGCGACCTACTCCTTCATGCCTGCGAAGTCGACGATGCGCTTGTATTCCGCGGCGTCCCTGGCCATCAGCTGCGGCAGGTTCTCGTCGCCGCGCCCGACCACGACGCCGATGCGCTCGAGCTTCTGCCGCACCGTTGCGTCCTGCAGCGTCTCGCGCAGCGCGCGCTGCAGCCTGGCCTGCGGGTCGGGTGCCAGCCCGCGCGGCGCCATCAGCGCGTACCAGGCGACCAGGTCGTAGCCGTTGAGCGCCGGATGCTCGCCCAGCGCCGGAACGTCGGGCATCAGCGTGATGCGCCGGGCACTGGTCACCGCGATCGGGACGATGCGTCCGGCATCGATGAAGGGCTTGGCTGCGCCCGGCCCGAGGAATGCGAACTCGATCGCGCCGCCCGCAAGGTCGCTGCCGATGTTGCCGGCACCGCGGTAGGGGACGTGGGTGATCGACAGCCCTGCCTGCTTCTTCACGAGTTCGCCCGAGAAATGCAGCATCGAGCCGATGCCCGAGGTGCCATAGCTCAGCTGGCCGGGCTTCTGGCGGGCGACCGACACGAACTGCGCCAGCGAGGTCACGCCGCTCTGCGTCGATGCGACCAGCACCAGGGGAATGGCGCCGACGTAGCCGACCGGCGCCAGGTCCCTGGCGGCGTCGTACTTCTGGGCCGGATTGAGGAAACGGGTGGCGACGAATTCGCTGCTCGATCCGAAGATCAGCGTGTGGCCGTCGGGCGCCGCGTTGACCACCTTCTGCACGCCGATGGCACCCGCGGCGCCGCCGGCGTTGTCGACGACGACGGTCGCGCCGAGCTTCTTGCCGAGCGTCTCGACAACGGCGCGGCCGACGGCATCGACGCTGCCGCCGGGGGGATAGCCGATCACGACGGTGATCGGACGGCTGGGCCAGGCCGGTTGCGCCGCTGCGGGCGCGCCCAGAATGCAGGCGGTCGCGAGAGCGAGCAAGGCCGTGAATCGTCGGGCGTTGCGAACGTGGATGCAGGGCGATGAAGACATGACTGGGTGCATGGAGGAAGGGGTCAGTGCGGCACGGGCGGAACGGCGGTTTCGCGCATCACGGCCTCGGTGCTCCGGTAGCGTTCGGCCATCTCGCGTTCGGCCGGCGTGCTGATCTGCGCCTGCATGTAGGCGCCCAGCGCGCGGGCGTGGTTGACGATGAAGCTGCCGGCGCCGAGGCGCGAGGCCTCGTAAGCCTGCAGCGCGGAGGGCACATCGGGCGTTTCCGCGAGCGCACGAACCAGCGTCGCGGCATCGCTGCCGGCCTTGGTGACGCCCATCCCGCAATGCGGCCGGGCAACGAAGGCCGCGTCGCCCAGCAGCGCCACTCGGCCGAAGGCCAGCGCCGAGCTCTCGAGATCGAAGATCGGCTGGAAGAACAGGTTGGGCGTCTTCTGCACCACCTCCGCGAACTGCGGTGCCAGCACCTCGTGCGCCGCCTGGCGCGCGGCGGCCAGCACCTCGGGCCGGATCAGCGGCGGCGGGATGCCGTCGGGCCAGGTCTTGCCGGTCGCATCGGTCAGCATCTCGCGCAGCGTCGTGTCCTGGTCGGCCGGCCGGTACCAGACGAAGTTGTAGCGCCGCTGGCCCGGCGCCACGCTGTTGCCCTGTCCCGCCACCGGGTAGGCGATCATCTGTTCGCGCGGCGGCAGGCCGAAGGCGAAGTACGGAAAGAGCTCGGCCAGCGCGCGCGGCGAGAGGCTCGCTTCCTCGACCAGTCCCCGCCATGCAAGGTAGCCGGCATAGCGCGGACGGGTCTCGGGCTGGAGCAGCTGGCGCACGGTGGAGCGCAGGCCGTCGGCCGCCACCAGCAGGTCGGCGGCCACCACGTCGCCATCGGCGAAGGTCGCGCGCACACCCGCCGCGTCCTGTTCGAAGGAGACCAGCTGGCGGCCGTTGTGGTAGCGCTCCGAGGGGAAGGCGCGGCGCAGCACCTGGTACAGGCGGCCCCAGGCCGTGAGCAGCTGCGGCAGCGGGCGCGAGTCCTCGACCTGGCCGTCGCGGGCCAAGGTGATGCGCTCGCGGACCTCGACGCCGATGCCATCTGTCACGTCGACGCCTGCGGCGCTCAGCACTTCCATCAGCTCGGGATGCGTCACGACGCCGGCGCCGCGGCTTTCCAGTTCGTCGGCCACGCGTTCGTGCACATGGACGTCCCAGCCCGCGCGCAGCAGCAGGTTGGCGGCGAACAAGCCGCCCAGCGAGCCGCCGATGACCAGCGCCTTGCGCGCCGGCTTTGCGCTCTGCGGCGCGTTCATGCGCGGGCTCCGTGTTGCCGGGCTTCTTCGGCCGGGTAGTTGAGCTCGATCGTCACGCCGGACGGATCTTCGACGAACAGCTGGTGCAGGCCGATGCTCGGCACCGTGCGTTCGCGAAAGGCCAGGCCGGCCTGCTGCAGCCGCCGGCGCATGTCGGGCAGGTCGGTCGCCAGGAAGGCCAGGTGGTCGATCGCGGCGCTGCCGTGCAGCGATGCCTCGCTCTTGTCGCCAAGGTACTCGACTAGGCCCTGCGGCGCGTCGGGGTCGATGCCGATGATGTGGACGACGCCGAACTGGGCTTCGTCGTCGCCCTTGTAGAGCCAGAGGCCCGGGAAGTCGAACGGTGGCCGGAAGCCTTCGCGCAGGCCGAGCACGTCGACATAGAAGTGGCGCGAAGCCTCGAGCCGGGTGGTGCGCACCGAGTAGTGGGCAAGGGTGTGGATGGCCATGATGAGGTCCTTGGACGTTGGATTCGAATCGGGTTCGGAAGGCGGGCGCTCAGCCCGCGTTGATCAGCTGCGCCAGCCGTTCGGCCGACAGCGGCAACTGGCGCGCGCGCAGGTCGAGCGCATGCGCCACGGCGTTGGCGACCGCCGCGGCGGCCGGGCCGGCGGCGGCCTCGCCGGCGCCCAGGCTGGGCTCGCCCGGACGCTCGATCACGCGCACGGCGATCTTGGGGATCTCGTCGAAGCCCAGGATCGGGTAGTGCTCCCAGTCGCTGGACGTGATGCCGCTGCGGTCCCAGGTCACGCTTTCCTTCAGTGTCCAGCTGAGCGACTGCAGCAGGCCGCCCTCGATCTGGTTCACCAGGCCATCGGGATTGACCACCGCGCCGGCATCGACCACGGCCCAGGCCTTCTCGACCCGGACCTTCTCCTCGACGCTGACCTGCATGGCGATGGCGCAGTACGCCGCCTGGTTCTTGTAGCGGCCGACGGCGATGCCCAGGCCGCTGCCGCTGCCGCTGTCGCCGCGCCGGCGCCAGCCGGCCATCTCGGCGGCGGCCTCCAGCACCGCACGCGCACGGGGGTCGCCGAGGTGGCGCAGGCGGAATTCGACCGGGTCGCAGCCGGCCCGCTGCGCCAGCTCGTCCATGAAGCTCTCGATCGCATACAGGTTGGCGTAGGAGCCGAGCGAGCGCAGCGCCGACACGCGCACCGGCGAGTCCGGGATGAAGTGGTAGTCGACCTGCTGGTGGGGCAGGTCGTACAGCGCGATCGCGTTGCGGTCGCCGCCACCCATCGGCAGCGGCAGGTCGCGCGGCGTTGGCCGTGGCAGCGGCGGATCGATCTCCCAGGCGCCGAGCAGGTTGATGCCATCGCCCCAGCCGGGCCGGTTCATGTGGGTGTGGCTCCACAGGGACATGGCCCAGCCGCCGATGCGGCCGGCGTCGTCGAGGCCGGCCGTGAGCTGCACCACGCTGGCCGAGCCGAACGGCGACATCGTCATCTCGTCCTCGCGCATCCACTGCACGCGCACCGGCTGGCCGATGCGGGTGGCGACGAAGGCGGCATCGAAGGCGGCGTCGTCGGCGCCGTTGTGGCCGTAGCAGCCGGCGCCTGGCGCGTGGATGACCTCCACTGTCGCGGCCTCGCGCCCGAGCGCCGCGGCGATCTGGTCGCGCAGCGGATAGACGCCCTGCGTATGGGACCAGACGCGCAGCTGTCCGCCGCGCGGATCGGCCAGCGCGCAGGCCGGGCCGATGGACGCGTGCGCCAGGTAGGGGCGGGAGTAGGTGGCGCTGTAGGCCTGGAGCCCCGTGCCGGGCGTGCCGCCCTCATGCACGCGGCGCGTGCTGGCGGGCAGCCCCTGCAGCAGGGTGACCGTGTCCTGGCCTGCATGCGGATCGGGCATGGCATCGAAGTCGAGCAGCTTGCGGGCCTTGGGCAGCGCGCGCACCAGTGCGCCTTCGTGCGGGCCCACGAGGGCCAGGAAGCGGCCGCTCTGCACCACCTGCGACACGCCCGGCAGCGCCCGCAGCTCGGCCAGAGGCACGGCCGCCAGACGCTGCGAGGGATGCCGCCCGCGCAGCATCCGCACGTGCTGCATGCCGGGAATGACCAGATCCTGCAGGTAGCCGGCGCCGGTCAGCTTGGCCTGGAGATCCACGCGCGGCAGCGATCGCCCCACGTAGGGCTCGGGCGCGTGGCGGATGCTGGCGGGGGCCGAGACGATGGCGACGTCGAGATCGATCGCGGCGGCGAGCTCCCAGTAGTCGGTGTGGCGCTTGCCGCCGGTGTCGCTGAAGCAACCGGCGTCGACTTGCAGGTCCGACGGCGAGACATCCAGCCGGTGCGCGGCCCGCGCGACGAACAGCGACCAGGCATGCGCGCAGGCCCAGCGCAGCGCGGCGCCGCCGTACTGCACCGAGAGGCTGCCCGCGGTGTAGCCCTCGTCGGGCGAGCGGTCGGTGTGGCCGGCCACCAGCACCACCTGCGCCGGCGTCAGGCCGAGGCCGTCGCAGGCGATCTGCACCAGGGCCGTCTCGATCCCCTGGCCCAGCTCGACCTTGCCGGTGAACACGGTGAGCTGGCGCCCGGGTCCGATGCGCAGCCACTGGCTGAGCCGCGGATGGGCCTGGATGGCGGGCGGCGTGGAGAGCAAGGAACTCATGGCTGGCCTTCCGCGCGCAGCCGGGCCGCGGCCGCCTCGATCGCCTTCAGGATGCGCGCATGCGCGCCGCAGCGGCAAAGGTGCCGGTGCATCGTCTCGTGCAGCTCGGCCTCGGTCGGCGAGGTGGTGCGACGCAGCAGGGCGGTCACCGACATCAGGATGCCGTTGATGCAGTAGCCGCACTGCGCGGCCTGCAGCGTGACGAAGGCGTCGAGCACGACGGCGCCCACCGGGTCGCTCGCCAGTTGCTCGACCGTGGTGAGTTCTCGCCCGGCCGTGCCCCACAGCGGCATGTCGCAGGACTGGACCGCGCGGCCGTCCATCCAGACGGTGCAGGCGCCGCAATGGCCGGCGCCACAGCCGAAGCGCACGCCCTTGCAGTCGAGGTCATTGCGCAGGACATAGAGCAGCAGGTCGTTCTCGTCGGCCTGCACCTGGTGCGCGCGGCCGTTGACCTTGAGTTCGAAAGTGGAAGTCATGGGGACTCGAAATGGGGCCGCGCGCTCAGGCGTCCGCGGCCATGGCGGGCTTGCGGAGGCCGGCCGCGCGGCGGTACGGCGGCGGGTAGTAGGGCGTGATGCCGAGTGTCTCGGCCGCCCGCCAGACCCAGCGCGGATCGGCCAGGAACGGGCGCGCCAGGGCGACCTGATCGGCCTGGCCCGAGGCCACGATGTCGGCCGCCTGCGCCGGCTCGCTGATGCCGCCGACGGCGCGGGTGGCGATCCCGCTGCGGCGCCGTACTTGCGCGGCCAGCCCGACCTGGAAGCCGGGTCCGAACGGAATGCGCTCGCCGCGCACGACGAAGCCGCTGCTCACGCAGACGTAGCCGAAGCCGATGTCCTTGAGGCCCTGGGCCAGGCGCACCGCGTCGTCGACCCCGAGACCGCCTTCGGCCCAGTCGGTTCCGGTGATGCGGGCACCGAGCACCCGGCTGCCGGGCACCTGCTCGCGCAGGCGCCGGGCGATGTGCAGCGCCAGCCGGTCGCGCCCGGCCGCGTCGCCGCCCCAGGCGTCGTCGCGCCGGTTCGACAGCGGCGACTGGAACTGGTGCAGCAGGTAGCCGTGTGCGCAGTGCAGCTCGATGACATCGAAGCCCAGGCGCACGGCGCGCCGCGCCGCGTCGACGTAGGCCTCGACCAGCCCTTCGATGCCGGCCTCGTCGAGCGCCTCGGGCGTGTGCCAGTCCGGCGCGAAGGGCAGGGCGCTCGGTGCCGGGCAGCGCCACGGAGCGCCGCTGTCGCCACCGGCCTTCAGCGGACCGCCGCCTTCCCACGGCACGTGCGCCGAGCCCTTGCGGCCGGCATGGCCGAGCTGGATGCCGAAGCGCGTGCCGGGCGCGGCCACCGCGCGAGCGGCCTGCAGCACGCGCGACAGCGCGGCCTCCGCGGCGTCGCTGTAGAGGCCCAGGCAGCCGTGCGTGATGCGCCCGCGGGCTTCGACGGCGGTGGCTTCGACCATGACCAGCCCGGCGCCGGACATCGCGAGCTGCATCAGGTGCTGCAGGTGCCAGTCGTTGGCGACGCCGTCGCGCGCCGAGTACTGGCACATGGGCGAGACGACGATGCGGTTGGGGAAGTGCATCCCGCCCATCGCGAGTGCGCTGAACAGGTGGGATTCGGGTGCTGCGGGTGATGTGGCGGACATGGGCATGGCTCCTTGGAGGATTCAGCGCATCGGCGCGATGTCGAGCAGCTTCAGGGCGTTGAGCCCTTCGATCTGCGCCACCTCGTCGCTCGACAGGCCGCGCACCGAGGCGATCAGCTCCCGGGGCCGCTCCTCGCCCATGTCGTAGGGATAGTCGGTGCCGAGCAGCACCCGGTCGGCACCGAAGAGATCGACCAGATGGCGCAGCATCTCGGGGTCGAATACCATCGTATCGACGTAGAAGGTCTTGAGATAGCTCGACGGCGCGCGATCGATCACCGTGCGGCAATCCTTGCGCGCGCGCCAGGCGTGGTCCATGCGCGCCCAGTAGTGCGCCACATAGCCGCCGCCATGCGCCGCGATGAACTTGATGTTCGGATGGCGCGCCACGACGCCGTCGAAGATCAGGTGGCTGACGGCCACGGTCGTGTCCAGCGGGTTGCCGATGACGTTGTTGAAGTAGTGGTCGGTCAGCCGGGAACCTTCCGAGAAGCCGACCGGGTGCAGGAAGATCACTGCACCGAGCGCGTCGGCGCGGGCGAAGAAGGGCTCCAGCCCGAGCCTGGCATCGGTCAGGTCGAGCCCGTTGACGTTGGTGTTGATCTCGATGCCGCGCAGGCCGAGCGTGCCGATCGCGTGGTCGAGCTCCTGGATCGCGAGCTCGGCGTTTTGCAGCGGCACCGAGCCGA
Organism: Variovorax sp. J31P207; assembly: GCF_030316965.1. Classification (NCBI taxonomy): domain Bacteria; kingdom Pseudomonadati; phylum Pseudomonadota; class Betaproteobacteria; order Burkholderiales; family Comamonadaceae; genus Variovorax; species Variovorax sp. J31P207. The sequence continues at coordinate 33,921 of NZ_JASZYN010000002.1, read as the reverse complement.
GGCCGACGAAGCGCTGCGGCGTTGCCGCCACAAGCGCCGCGATGCCTTCGTTCACCTGGCGGGCCAGGGCAGCCCCGCGCTCCGGCGGCGTGAAATAGAAGAACTGGAACGGCGCCGGGCTGATCGCCTGGATGTCGATGCCCATGCGGTCCATGTCGTCCAGGCGCTGGTCGATGCCGGTCAGCTTCGGCGCACGCTCCCGCATCTGCGCGACGTTGGTCTCGCGCGTGAGGGCGTTCGCATGGATCACGCTCGGGTCGTGGCGACCGACGTCGAGGTCGCTCGCCGCCTTGGCGACCTCCGGGTTCAGGTAGTGGCAGTGGACGTCGACGACCGTCGGACGGTCGCCGCGCACCGGCGTCGAGGCGCTGGCCGTGCGCGCCATCGAGAGGGCGGCCGAGCGCGTGCGGCCCGCCGGCGCTGCGGCGTGGCGGTGGGTCGGGTCGGTGCAGTGGGGGGAACAGGTGTAGAGCACGTGAAATCCGTTGGGTGAGTATTGAAAGAGTCCGGGCTAGAACACGCCGAGATGGCGGGTCGCGAGTTCGGGTTCGGCGCGCACCGCGTCGGCGCTGCCGGCATGCACGACGTGGCCGGTGTTGAGCACAACCACGTCGTCCGCCACCTCGAGCGCCAGGTTGAAGTTCTGCTCGACCAGCACGATCGAGAGCCGGTCGGCCTTGAGCGTCTTGATGGCCTGCGCCACCTCCGCGACGATCAGCGGCGCGAGCCCTTCCGAAGGCTCGTCGAGCAGCAGCACGCGCGGGTTGCCCATCAGCGCGCGGCCGATCGCCAGCATCTGCTGCTCGCCGCCGGAAAGGGTGCCGGCGCGCTGGCGCATGCGCTCCTTGAGACGGCCGAAAGTCGCGTAGACGCGCTCGAGGTTCCAGGCGTGCTTGCCGTCGTCGTTCGCCCGCGCCGCCTGTTCGGCCACCTGCAGGTTCTCCAGCACCGTCAGGCTCGGGAAGATGCGCCGGCCCTGGGGCACCAGCCGCATGCCGGCGCGGGCGATGCCTTCGGGCGACATGCGTTCCACCGGGCGGCCCGCGAGGCGGATGCTGCCGGCGCGCGCCTGGTGCAGGCCCGCGAAGGTGTTGAGCGAGGTGCTCTTGCCGGCGCCGTTGCGACCCAGCAGCGCCAGCACACGGCCTTCCTGCAGGTTCATCGACAGCCGGTGCACGACCTGGCTCTGCCCGTAGCAGACGTCGAGTTCGCTCACGCTCAATGCATCAGTGGCCAAGGTAGATCTCCCTCGTTCTCGGGTGGTTGACGACGGTGCGCCGGTCCCCCTCGACGATCACCTGCCCATAGTGCAGCACCGTGATCTGTTCGGCGAATTCGAGCGCCACGTCCATGTCGTGTTCGATCATCAGGATCGCCGTTTCGCGCGGCACCTGGGCGATCAGCCGCTGCACCACCACGCGCTCGTCCTGCGACAGGCCCGCGAGCGGTTCGTCGAGCAGCAGCAGGCGCGGCTGCTGCGCCAGGCCCAATGCCAACTCGACCCGGCGCTGTTCCCCATAGGACACGTCGCACACGCGGTGCAGCGCCTTGCCGGCCAGCCCGACGCCGTCGAGCAGCTGCACCGCGCGATCGTGCAGCGCCGCGTGCCGCGACAGGTCGGTGCGCGCATCGAGCCGCAGCGGCAGCAGCGCCAGCAGCCCCAGCACCACGTTGTGCGCCAGCGTATCTTTCGGGAACAGCGTGATGATCTGGTAGGTGCGCGCGAGTCCGCTGCGTGCGCGGGCGCGCACCGGCAGCTTCGTGACGTCTTCGCCGAAGATGCGGATCGACCCGCTGTCCGGGCGAATCTCGCCACCGATCAGGCCGAACAGCGTGGTCTTGCCGGCGCCGTTCGGTCCGATGACAAGACGCCGCTCGCCGGGCTGCATCGTGAGCGAGACGTCCTGCGTGACGGTGATGCCGCCGAAGGACTTGCGCAGTCCCTTGATCTCGAGGGCGGCGGTCATGCGCGGCCTCCCTTCCAGCGCGCCAGCAGCGTGCGGACGCCCGGCACGATGCCGTGCGGCATCACCAGCACGATGAAGACGAACACCGCGCCCAGCAGCATGTTCCATCGTTCGATGTAGCCCGACGCATAGTTCTTCAGCAGCACCACCAGCACGGCGCCGACGGCCGGCCCGGCCAGCGTGCCGGCGCCGCCCGCGATCACGCTCAGCAGCACCTCGGCCGACGCGGTAACCGACAGCACGCTCGGATGCACGTACTTGTGGAAGTAGACGTAGAGCAGGCCCGCAACCGCCCCGACGAAGCTCGCACCCACGAAGGCGCACCAGCGGATCGCCCAGACGTTGTAGCCGAGCGAACTCATGCGGCGCGCCTGGTCGCGGGTGCCGCGCAGCGAGGCGCCGAAGGGCGAGTTCACGAGCCGGCCGACGACCAGCAGCACCACCGCCGTGATCGACAGCACGAACCAGTAGTAGGCGTTGCTGTTCTCCATGTCGATGCCGAAAGGAGCAGGCCGCGTCAGGCCCGAAAGGCCGTTGTCGCCGTTGGTGACCGAGGTCCAGCGGTAGGCGAGGCCCCACACCACCTGCGACAGCGCGAGGGTCAGCATCAGGAAGCTGAGTCCGGAGGCCCGCAGCGCGATCCAGCCGAAGACGCCGCCGATCGCCGTCGTCGCCAGCAGCGTGAGCGGCGCGGCCATCGCGTGGCCGAGGCCGAGCCGCAGCGCCAGCCAGGCGGCGATGTAGGCCGACAGGCCCAGGTAGGCTGCGTGGCCCAGCGAGGTCAGGCCGGCGTAGCCGACCAGGAGGTTCAGGCTGGAGGCGAAGATCACGGCGATCAGCATCTGGCTGCCCAGGTTGACGTAGTACTCGCCGGACACCGCCGGCAGCAGGGCCAGGGCCGCGAGCAGCAGCAGGCCATGGATGGTCGGCTTCATGCGCGGGCACCTCCGAGCAGGCCGGTGGGCCGGAAGGCCAGCACCAGGATCATCGGCAGGAACAGGATCACGTAGGCGAGGTCGGGGACCAGCGCGGTGCCGAAGGTATAGACGAAGCCGATGATGAAGCTCGCGAGGAAGGTGCCCATCAGGCTGCCGACGCCGCCGAGGATCACCACGATCAGCGCCAGCGGCAGCATGTCGGCGTCCAGCCCCGGATAGGCCGAGAGCATCGGTCCGCCGAACGCACCGCCGAGTCCGGCCAGCATCGCGCCCAGGCAGAACACGCTGGTGAAGAGGGCCGAGGCCCGGATGCCCACCGCTCGCGCCATCGGCATGTCGTCGACGCCGGCGCGAATTCGCGCCCCCAGGCGGGTGCGCTCCAGCAGCAGGTACAGCACGACGGCGGCCACCAGCGCCACCGCGATCACGGCCAGCCGGTAGCTCGGAAAGCTGAAGCCGAACAGCGATGCCGGACCGCTCAGGAAAGCCGGCGGCGAGACCGGGATCGGATCGCCGCCCCACAGCACCAGGCAGAGGTCGGCGGCGATGAAGGACAGGCCGAGCGTGGCCAGCACCTGGGCCTGCGCGTTGCCCGACAGCCGGCGCAGCACGAGGCGCTCGAACAGCCCGCCGATGACTGCGGTGGCGAGCCCGGCCAGCACCACGGCGACCGCGAAGCCCCAGCCGGCCCGCGCCGCGCTCGCGGCCACGTAGGCCCCGATCATGAAGAGAGCGCCGTGCGTGAGGTTGGCGATGCGCATCAGCCCGAAGATGAGCGCGAAGCCCGATGAGAGCAGCAGCAGCAGGCCGCCAAGGGCCAGGCTGTTGAATGTCTGAGTCAACCAGAATTGCATGTTCTTGACGTCAGGGCCCGCCGCGCCGAGGCGGCTGCGGGCCGTGAAGCTCCGGTATGGGCGTCAGGCGGCCAGGTTCCTGGCGGGCGGCCAGTCGCGCGAATAGACCGGCTCGGCCAGGAACTTCTTCGGGTCGTAGGTCCAGAACTGGCTCACGTCCGGATAGGTCTCGATGATGCTGTTGACCAGCCGGCCGTCCTTGCGCTCGACCGTGCGCACGTAGACGTTGCCGACCACGTTGCCCCAGGCGTCGAACTTGACCGGTCCGCGCGCGGTCAAGGCGTTGGTCTTCTGCAGCGATGCGCGCAGCGACTCGCGGTCGAAGGTCTGGCCCTTCAAGGGCTCCAGCGCGGCGTCGAGCACCGATGCGCTGACATGGGTGCAGGCGGCGTAGAAGCCGGGGTCGTAGCCGTGCGCCTTGCGGAAGGCGCCGGCGAATTTCGCGTTGACGGGGTTCGCGAGCTCGGCGGAATACCAGTTCACCGTGACGATGCCCAGCGCCTCGTCGCCCATGTTGCGCAGCACCGCTTCGTCGAGCGCCGTCATGCCGCCGACCAGGGCCAGCTTGCCGCGCAGGCCGTACTCGTTGAACTGCCGGATGAAGCGAAAGCCGTTGGAGCCCGCGAAGCCGAGGAACACCGCGTCCGCGTCGCGGTTGAGCTGGGCCAGGAAGCTGCCGTAGTCGGGCGCGGTGAGCGGCGGAAACAGCTTTTGCACCACCTTGCCGCCGGCTTCCTCGAACACGCGCTGGAAGCCGGCCGTCATCTCGTGGCCGTAGGCGATGTCGTCGGCCACCAGCACCATGCGCTTGTACTTCAGCTTCCTGGCGCAGTAGTCGGCCAGCGGATGGGCGCACTGGGCCGAGGTCGAGCTGGCGCGGAACAGCCAGGGGTTGGCCTTGCGCTGGGTCATGTCTTCGGCCGCGGCCACCGGAAACACCGGAATCTTGCGGGCCCGCATGTAGTCGTCGGTGGCCAGCGCCTCGAAGGCGGCCAGCGGGCCCATGAGGACCTGGGCGCGTTCGCGCTCGACCAGTTCTTGCGTCTTGGTGCGGGCGCTCGACGGCACGCCGCCGGTGTCGGCCACGATCAGCTCGACCTTGCGGCCGCCCAGCCGTTGGTCGTTGGCCGCCAGGTAGCTCTGCAGCCCGCGCTCCATGTCGAGTCCGCCGGAAGCGAAAGGCCCGGTCTTGGCAGTGAGCAAACCCAGGCGCAGCGGCTCGGCCGTGCCCTGGCCGCGCACAAGCGAAGGGGCCGCCAGGGCGGCGCCGGCGGTGGCGGCGGCTGCCATGAAACTCCTGCGATCGATCGTCATGCTGTCTCCGTTCTTCGTGAGGGTTGGATATTAAATGATCAGACGATCAATAATAGTTCGAGCAGATTCCGAGATCAAGCGGCGTTCGGCAGAGGGAAATCGGGGTTTACCCGGGCTGGCTGGTGTCGAAGGCCCGGTGCGCTAATAATCAAACGATCGGCCCGACTCATTCCACGGACACCATCGATGACCCCCCGCACCGCCAAGGCTGACGAGACTCCCGAAGAAGGCGCCGCCGGCGGCAAGCAGCGGCGCCGCCGCCTCGCGCCCGAAGACCGCGAGCACGAGATCGTCCAGTCGGCCATCAGCTTCTTTGCCAGGCATGGCTTTGAGGGCAGCACACGCGACCTGGCCCAGCGCCTGGGCGTCTCGCAGCCCCTGCTGTACCGCTATTTCCCGACCAAGGAGGCGCTGGTCGACCGCGTCTACGACGAAGTCTTCGTGCGCCGCTGGAACCCCGAGTGGGAGGAGTGGCTCGCCGACCGCACGCACTCGCTCGAAAGCCGGCTCAAGCGCTACCTCAAGGACTACGCGCACTTCGTGCTGCGCGGCGAATGGGTGCGCATCTTCATGTATGCCGGCCTGAGCCGCGCCGGCGTCAACCAGCGCTACCTGGCGCGCCTGCGCGAGCGGCACTTCCTGCTGATCGCGCGAGAGCTGCGCTTTGCCTACGACATTCCCGATCCCGAGAACGCCGAGGCCGAGGACGAAGAGGTCGAACTCATCTGGGCCATGCACTCCAGCGTGTTCTACATCGGCGTTCGCAAGTGGGTCTACGACCTCGCGGCGCCTCGCAATATTGATCGATTGATCGATATGAGGGTCGAGTCCTTCCTGCACGGGGCACCGAAGGTGCTGCTGGCCGACCGTATGTCGACCTGAGTTTCAGTCGGTCCGCGCCAGCAGCGCATCCAGAAAGCGCAGCGCCGCCGGACCGAGCGCGTCGGGGCGCCAGACGATGCGGTAGTCGGTGCGCATCTCCAGCAGCGGAAGATCGCGCACCACGATGTTCTCGCCCGAGAACTGCACCAGGCTCTCTTGCGCCGCGCACAAGCCGAAGCCGCTCGCGACCAGCGCCAGCGCCGAGATGATGTCGCCCGCGACGCAGGCCACGCGCGGCTCGAAACCCAGGCGATGGCAGGCCAGCATGAACTTCGCGCGCAGCGACGGGCCGCTGCGCTCGGGCGTCACCACCCACTCGGCATCGACCAGCTGGCGCGCCGAGATCTCCGGCGCCGCGACCAGCGGATGCTCGCGTGGCATCAGCAGCACATAGCGCTCCGAACTGTAGACCGCCGAAGCCAGCGCGGGATCGGTGAGCTCCTGCGTCTGCACCGCGAAATCGATTCGCCCCCGGCGCAGTTCTTCCAGTTGCTCGCTCTCCGGCGCGCCCTCGAACTGGAATCGGATCGCGGGGTGCGCGGCTTGCACGCGCTGGGCGGTGTCCGGGATGATGCCGTTGTAGAGCGCGCCCGGCATGTGGCCGATGACCACCGTGCCGCCGGTGCCGCCGGCCCGGCGCTGCAGGTCGAGCATCAGACGCTCGTTGCCGAGCAGGAGTTGGCGCGCGTTGAGCAGCAGTTCGCGTCCGGCGTTGTTGAGCCGCAGGCTCCGGCCGACGCGATCGAACAGCGCGAAGCCGATCTTTTCCTCGAGGTTGAGGATGGTGCGGCTCAGCGGCGAGGCCGAGATGTGCAGCAGCTGGGCCGCCCTCGAGATGCTCTCGTTCTCTGCCACGCAGACGAAGTGCTTCAGCGTCCGGAGGTCGATGAGGTTCATGGGGTCGTGCTCGGGTGCGAAGGCCGAAGTCTAAATAGTTCGGACCTTGGATGTCCGAGATCGTGAGAAAGATTGTCCTTTTCAGTCATCTTCTCGTTAACGATCATTCGATCAACGCCGCGGCGCTTCCTGCCCGGCGGACACCGACCGCGGGCCCCGCCCGTCAACCTCCGAAGCCCCTGGGCGTCCGACATGACTCAAACCCTTCCCGCGTCCGTACAGCGCAAAGTGATCAGGCGGATCATCCCGATCCTGATGCTGATGTACACCATGGCGTACCTCGACCGCATCAACATCGGCACCGCGGCGCTGCGCATGAATGCCGAGCTGGGCATCAGCCAGCAGGTGTTCGGGCTTGCTGCCGGCCTGTTCTTCATCGGCTACCTGGCGATGGAGATCCCGAGCAACATCATCCTGCACCGGGTCGGCGCGCGCGTCTGGCTCACGCGGATCATGGTGACCTGGGGCCTGATCTCGGCCTGCACGGCCTTCGTGCAGAACGGCTGGCAGCTGATCGCCGTGCGCATGCTGCTGGGCGTCGCCGAAGCCGGCTTGTTTCCGGGCCTGATCTACTGCCTGGCCCTGTGGTTCCCGCCCAGCCTGCGCGGGCGCATGCTGGTGATCGCCGTGCTGCCCTGGGCGGTCATCGTGGGCACGCCGATGTCGGCCGCGATCGTCCAGTACGCCGATGGCTTGTTCGGCTTCTCGGGCTGGCGGATCATGCTGTTCGTCGAAGGCCTGCTGCCGGTGCTGCTGGGCTTCTACTCGATCCGCTTCCTGACCTCGAGGCCCGAGGAGGCCGACTGGCTGACCGACGAAGAGAAGCGCCAGGTCATCGCCGCGCGCGACAGCGGCGACGCGCCCGCGTCCGCCGGCGAGCCGCCGCTGCGCGCCACCTTGCTGCAGCCGCACCTGATCCTGCTGTCGCTCGCCTATGCGACGGCGCAGATGGGCTTCTATGCGAGCCTGATCTTCACGCCGCAGATCGTGCAGGAGTTCGGCCGCCTGTTCGGCGTCGCGCTGTCGACGGTCCAGGTCGGGCTGCTGGCGGCGATACCGAGCGTGTTCGGCATGGTGATCTACTGGTTCTGGGTTGCTCACTCGGACCGCACGGGCGAGCGCGTGTGGCACGCCATCGCCGCCTTCGTGACCGCCGCCGCGGGCATCGGCATCCTGGTCAGTGTGCCCAACCTCTATGCGTCGATCGCCGGGCTGTCGCTGCTGACCGCGGGGCTGGTCAGCGGGCCGATCTGCATCTGGCAGCTGACCGGTGTCGGCGTCAGGGGCAAGACCGCCGCCGTGGTGTTCGCCTATGTCAACTGCTTCGGCATAGTCGGCTCGATGTTCAGCCCGTATTTCATCGGGCTGCTGAAGGACCGCACGGGCTCCTATGACGCGGGACTGCTGTTCCTCGCGATCGCTGCGCTGCTCGGCGCCGTCTTCGTCTACCTCGCCGGTCGGCGCATGCGGCGCCAGGCCCTCATCAGGCCATCGGCTGCACCGGCGGGCCGCTACGAGCCGGCGACGCGCTGAGCTCGCAACTTCATCCACACACTCACACGAAGGAACCCCAGTGATCCATTTCGACCATGTCTGCATGGCAGCCCCGAACGTCTACGAGTCGACGTTCCGGCTCAGCAAGGAGACCGGCCTCGGCAACTACGACGGCGGCTTCTTTCCGCTCTACGGCATCGGCCACCGCGTGGTGCCGCTCGCGCCCGACATCTACATCGAGGTCGAGAGCGTGATCGACCGCCGACCCCTCGCCCACGGCGAACCGCTTACCGTCTTCATGGAGCGCCAGACGCGCGAAGGCGACTGCTTCCTCGGCTGGTGCCTGCGCTCCGACACGCTGGAAGAGCTGGAGGCTTTCGCGGCGCACCACGGCACGACGATCGATCCCAACACCACCGGCCATGAGGCCGGCCGCCAGATGATGAACGGCGCGCGCGGCTTCGCGCTGCAGGCGCCGAGCGCGACCGTGGCCTGGCCGATCGGCAAGCCCAACCTCTACTTCAAGCCGGGCGGCGGCACGCACGTCGCGAGCCTCCAGGTGGTGCCGGGCTCCGGCGAAGTACAGGGGCAGGGTCTGGCGTGGATCGAGATCGGCGGAACGCATTCGGATCTCAAGGGCTGGCTCGGCGACGTCGCCTCGCCCTCTGATTTTCCGTTCGAGATTCGCTACAACGGCGGCTCCTCGGGGCTCTACGCGATGGGCGTGCAGACCGACCGCGGCGTGGTGGAGATCCGCCGGCCGCCGGTCTACATCGGCTGACGCGCGAAGTCGATGAAGGACTTGAGATAGTCCACGTCCATCTCCGCTTCCCGGCCACCCAGGAAGATCTGCTTGGCGAGCCCATGGCGGCCGAGCCGGACGGGGACGATCTCCAGCTTGTCCGCATACTCTTCAACGAGCCATCGCGGCAACGCTGCGACGCCCCGGCCGCTGGCCACCATCTGCAGCATGATGTCGGTTGTCTCGATGGTCTTGTGGCGCTTGGGCGTGATGCCTGCGGGCATCAGGAACTGGTTGTAGACGTCCAGCCGCTCGGGCGCGACCGGGTAGGTGATCAGGACTTCCGGCGTCAGCTGCGCCGGTTTCACGTAGGCGGCCGATGCCAGCGGGTGGCCGGCACCCACCACCAGCACCTGTTCGTAGTCGAACACAGGCTCGAAGCGCAGCCCCGGCTTGAACAGCGGATCCGGTGTCACGAGCAGGTCGATCTCGAAGCCGAACAGCGCACCGATGCCGCCGAACTGGAATTTCTGCTTCACGTCCACATCCACGTCGGGCCACTTGGCCAGGTAGGGTGCCACGACCTTGAGCAGCCACTGATAGCACGGATGGCACTCCATGCCGATGCGCAGCGTGCCACGCTCGCCTTGTCCGTACTGCTGCAGGCGTTCCTCGGCAACGTCGAGCTGGGGCAGGACGCGATTGGCGACGGCGAGCAGGTATTCGCCTGCCTGGGTGGGCCGCAGGGTGCGCCCCTCGCGCAGCCAGATCGCAGTGCCCAACTGCAGTTCCAGTTTCTTCATCGCATGGCTGAGGGCCGACTGCGTGAGGCACAGCGTCGCCGCGGCAGCGGTCAGGGAGCCCTGCCTGTCGACCTCCCGGACGATGGCCAGATGAATACGCTCCAGCATTTCGTATGAATGAAACTAATCGATTGTTGAAATAAGACCATTTTACTTCATGGAGCGGCCTGCCTACGATCAGCGCCATTCGCATTTCCGAAGCATCCCGAAAGCAGTCTCATGGTCCTGACCCACAATCTTGGTTTTCCCCGAATCGGCGCCCAGCGCGAACTCAAGTTCGCGCTCGAGTCCTACTGGAAGGGCGCTTCGTCGCGCGACGAACTCCAGGCTCTCGGCGCCCGGCTGCGCCAGCGCCACTGGAAGCAGCAGGCCGGCCTGGACCTGGCGCCGGTGGGTGACTTCTCGTTCTACGACCAGGTGCTGGACATGAGCTTCACGCTGGGCAACCTGCCCGAGCGCGTGCAGGGCTTCCATGGCGATGTCCTGGACAACTATTTCCGGGTCGCCCGTGGCCGCTCGGCGCATGGCACCGAAGACCACGGCGCCTGCTGCGGCGGCGTCGCCGCCGGCGAAATGACCAAGTGGTTCGACACCAACTACCACTACATCGTGCCGGAGTTCACGGCGCAGACGGCATTCAAGCTGGATGCCTCCCGCCTGCTGGCGCAACTGGCCGAGGCCAGGGCGCAAGGGGTCAAGGCCAAGCCGGTGATCGTCGGACCGGTCACCTACCTCGCCATCGGCAAAGCCAAGGACGATTCGGACAAGCTGGCCCTGCTGCCGCGGCTTCTGGAGGTCTACGCCGAATTGCTGGACACCCTGGCCGCGCAGGGCGTCGAGTGGGTGCAGATCGACGAGCCGCTGCTGGCGACCGAGCTCAATGCCGACTGGCAGCATGCCTACAACACCGCCTACCACCAGCTCAAGGGCTGCCGCGTCAAGCTGCTGCTGGCCACCTATTTCGGCCAGCTGCTGGAGAACCAGTACCTGGCCGCCAACCTGCCGGTGGCGGGCCTTCACATCGATGCCGTCAACGGCCGGGCCGACGTGACGCCCCTGCTGGGCCTGATGCCGGCCCACAAGGTGCTGTCGCTCGGCGTCATCGACGGACGCAACATCTGGAAGACCGACCTGGCCGCGGTGCTCGAGTGGCTCGAGCCCATCGCGCAGAAGATGGGCGGCGACCGGCTGTGGATCGCACCGTCGTGCTCGCTGCTGCACGTGCCGGTCGACCTCGCGAGCGAGCAGAAGCTCGATCCGGAAATCAAGTCGTGGCTGGCCTACGCGCTGCAGAAGCTCGACGAACTGAAGCTGTTGTCGACGGCGCTCAACCAGGGTCGCGACGCGGTCAAGGACGCGCTCGCCGCCAACCAGGCTGCCGTTGCAGCGCGTCGCGCGTCGCCCCGGGTCCACAACCCCGCGGTCCGGGCGGCGATCGCCCGGATCGACGCCGAGCTCGGCCGACGCAAGAGCGGCTACGCGCAGCGCGCCCCGCTGCAGGCAGCGCGCCTGAAGCTCCCGGCTTTCCCGACCACCACCATCGGCTCGTTCCCGCAGACCGCGGAGATCCGCCAGGCACGCAGCCGGTTCAAGGCCGGCGAGCTCGGCGAGGCCGGCTACAAGAGCGCCATGCAGGCGGAGATCGCCCGCAGCGTTCGCGAGCAGGAGGCATTGGGCCTCGACGTGCTGGTGCATGGCGAAGCCGAGCGCAACGACATGGTCGAGTACTTCGGCGAGCAACTCGACGGCTATGCCTTCAGCCAGTTCGGCTGGGTGCAATCCTACGGTTCCCGCTGCGTCAAGCCGCCGATCCTGTTCGGCGACATCACGCGCCCCAAGGCGATGACGGTCGAGTGGATCCGCTATGCGCAGTCGCTGACGAACAAGCCGATGAAGGGCATGCTGACCGGTCCGGTCACGATCCTCAACTGGTCGTTCGTCCGCGACGACCAGCCTCGGTCGGCGTCATGCAAGCAGCTGGCGCTGGCGATCCGAGAGGAGGTGCTCGACCTCGAGAAGGCCGGCGTGGGCGTGATCCAGATCGACGAGGCCGCCCTGCGCGAAGGACTGCCGCTGCGCAAGTCGCAGTGGAAGAACTATCTCGACTGGGCGGTCGAATCGTTTCGCATCACCGCCAACGGCGTCGACGACGAGACGCAGATCCACACCCACATGTGCTATTCGGAGTTCAACGACATCATCGCGTCCATCGCCGACATGGATGCGGACGTGATCACGATCGAGACCTCCCGCTCGGACATGGAACTGCTGGACGCCTTCGACGACTTCAACTACCCGAACCAGATCGGGCCCGGTGTCTATGACATCCACTCGCCCAACATCCCGACCCAGGAGCACATCGTGCGGCTGATGAGGAAGGCGGCCGAGCGCATTCCGGCCGAGCGGCTGTGGGTCAACCCGGACTGCGGCCTGAAGACGCGCCAGTGGGCTGAAGTGATTCCCGCGCTGACCCACATGGTCGAGGCCGCCAGGACCCTGCGCGCGGTCGGCTGAGGCGATCAGGGCGGGTCGGCCGAGTCGGCCGGGTAGGGCGTGAAGCGGCTTTCGTTCTCGTTCACCTCGAGCGGCCTTCCCACGAACGGAAAGGCCCGCTGCGGACAGCGCGTGCGCTCGCACACCTTGCACCCCATGCCGATGGGCGTGGCGATCTCGGGGTCGTCGAGGTTCATGCCCCGCGAATAGACCAGTCGCGACGCGTGCCGGATGTCGCAGCCCAGCGCCACCGAGAAGGTCTTGCTCGGTGCGCCATAGCCGCCCTGGCCCTTCGAGACCGTGCGGGCGATCCAGAGGTAGGTGCGGCCATCGGGCATGCGCGCCAGCTGCGGCAGGATCTTGCCGGGCTGCGAGAAGGCCTCGTACACATTCCACAACGGGCAGGTGCCGCCGGTCTTCGAGAAGTGGAAGTGGGTGGCCGATTGCCGCTTGGAGATGTTGCCGGCGCGGTCCACGCGGATGAAGAAGAAGGGCACGCCGGGCGCGTCCGGCCGCTGCAGCGTGCTCAGGCGATGGCAGATGGTTTCGAACCCGACCCCGAAGCGGCGCGAGAGCCGGTCGATGTCATAGCGCATGGTTTCGGCAGCCTTCAGGAACGCCGCGTAGGGCAGCAGCAAGGCGCCCGCGAAGTAGTTCGCCAGGCCGATGCGCGCCAAGGTCCGCGCCTGCGGATCGCCGCCGAATTCCGGCGTATCGACCAGCCGGTCCAGCAGCGCGGACTGCTCCAGCAGGGCCAGCTGCGTCGCCAGCTGGAACGCCTGTTGTCCGGCTTCCAGCGAGGCCGACAGCCGCAGGGTCCGGCTGCCCGGCTCATAGCGGCGCTGGCTCTCCTCGGCCTCGTCGTGCGATGGCATCGCGTGCACGCCGTGCCTCTGGCTGAGTCGGCGCACGAGCCATTCCGACAGCGAGCCTGCTTCGGCGTTCGCCTCGGCCGCGAGCGACTCGGCGGCGCGGTCCACGGCATCGAAATGGTTCTGGTGGGCGAAGAAGAAGTCGCGCACCCTCTCGAAGGCCATCGGCCGCGTCGGCGCGATGTCGGCGCGGTCGTCCCCCAGGCGCAGTGCCATGGCTTCGAGACGCTGGGTCGCATCGGCATTGCGACGGTGCAGGGCCAGCAGCGCACGACCCACGGCGGGCATCTGCGAGGCGACCTCGAGCAGCTCCGGCAGTGCGACCGCCTCGCCGCCCGGGTTGTCGGCGAGGGCCTCGCGCATGCCGGCCACCAGGCGCGCTTCCTCGTCCTCGGAAAACTGCTGCACGTCGACGCCCAGCGCGCGACTGATCCGGAGCAGCACGGCGACGGTGAGCGGCCGCTGGTTCTGCTCCAGCTGGTTCAAGTAGCTCGGCGAAAGGCCGAGCGCGTTGGCCAGCGCGACCTGCGACAGGCCGCGTTCGGCCCGCAGCTTGCGCAGGCGCACGCCCATGAAAGTCTTCTTCATCGTGATCTCCGGTGGCTTTAAGAATTTGCAAAATTCGCAACTTTGCGGATTCTTCTTCGCAAATATTCGCCCTTTTAGTCCTTCTGCAAGGACTCGATTGTGCGTAAATTGCGAAGCATGACAACACCCGGCGGCACAGTCGAACTGAAGGACATCGTCTTTCCGGATCAGGCCAACCACTACGGAACGCTCTTTGCCGGCCATGGGCTGCAGTTCATGGCGAAGGCGGCTTTCCTCGCGGGACGCAGCCTGGCCCGGCGCGACGTCGTGATGGCCGGTGTGACCGGGGCGGAATTCCTGTCGCCCATTCCGGTCGGCCATGTGCTGACCTTGCGTGCCTGGGTCAGCCGGGTGGGCCGCAGCTCGATGACGGTATGCGTCACGGGGCTGGCCGAGACGCTCGGTGCGCCGCAGGAAGAAGTTCTCAAGGGTGTGTTCGAGATGGTGGCCGTGGATGCCGCAGGACGCCCCGTTCCCATCGATCGCTCTTATCTGGACAAGGAGACTGCATGACTACCGCCACCCAGGCTGCACCCGCAGGGTTCAAGCCGAAGAAATCCGTTGCGCTCTCGGGCGTCACGGCCGGCAACACGGCCTTGTGCACCGTCGGCCGCACAGGCAACGACCTGCACTACCGCGGCTACGACATCCTCGACATCGCGGAGGTCTGCGAGTTCGAGGAGATCGCCCACCTGCTGGTGCACGGCAAGCTGCCCACGGCGGCCGAACTGCGGGCCTACAAGGCGAAGCTCAAGGCCATGCGGGGCGTGCCGGCCAGCGTCAAGTCGGCCCTCGAGCAGATCCCCGCGGGCGCGCATCCGATGGACGTGATGCGCACCGCGGTGTCGGCCCTGGGATGCACGCTGCCCGAGAAGGACGATCACAACGCGCCGGGTGCGCGCGACATCGCCGACCGCCTGATGGCCTCGCTGGGCTCCATGCTGCTGTACTGGTACCACTGGTCCACGCAAGGCAGGCGCATCGCGCTCGAAACCGACGACGACTCCATCGGCGCGCACTTCCTGCACCTGCTGCATGGCACCCAACCCAGCGCCGCCTGGGAACGCGCCATGCACACCTCGTTGAACCTCTATGCCGAGCACGAGTTCAACGCCTCGACCTTCGCGGCCCGCGTCATTGCCGGCACCGGCAGCGACATGTACTCGGCCATCGCGGGCGCCATCGGGGCGCTGCGCGGGCCCAAGCACGGCGGCGCCAACGAAGTCGCGTTCGAGGTCCAGAAGCGCTATGACTCGCCCGACGAAGCCGAGGCCGACATCCGTCGCCGGGTCGAGGCCAAGGAGGTCGTGATCGGGTTCGGCCATCCGGTCTACACCGTGAGCGATCCCCGGAACGTCGTCATCAAGGGCGTCGCCAGGTCGCTGTCGGATGAAGCGGGCGCCAGCAAGATGTTCGACATCGCGGAGCGCCTGGAGACGGTGATGTGGGACGCCAAGAAGATGTTCCCCAACCTCGACTGGTTCAGTGCCGTGAGCTATCACATGATGGGCGTGCCGACCGCGATGTTCACGCCGCTGTTCGTCATTGCCCGCACCAGCGGCTGGGCCGCGCACGTCATCGAGCAGCGCATCGACAACAAGATCATCCGCCCGAGCGCCAACTACACCGGGCCCGAGGACCTGGCGTTCCTGCCCATCGGCGAGCGCCGCTGACAAGAACTACTGGCGCATGAACACCTCGTACCGCAAGCAACTCCCGGGCACGTCGCTGGACTATTTCGACGCCCGCGAAGCCGTCGATGCCCTTCGGCCCGGCGCCTGGGCCGGGCTGCCCTACACCTCGCGCGTGCATGCCGAGAACCTGGTGCGCCGCTGTGACCCGGCCATCCTCGACGACTCGCTGCTGCAGTTGATCGAACGCCGGCGCGACCGCGACTTTCCGTGGTTCCCGGCCCGCGTCGTGTGCCACGACATCCTGGGACAGACCGCACTGGTGGACCTGGCCGGCCTGCGCGACGCCATCGCCGACAGGGGCGGCGATCCGGCCCAGGTGAACCCCGTGGTGCAGACCCAGTTGATCGTGGACCACTCGCTGGCGGTCGAGTTCGCGGGCTTCGATCCGGATGCATTCGCCAAGAACCGCGCCATCGAAGACCGTCGCAACGAAGACCGGTTCCACTTCATCGAGTGGACCCGGAAGGCCTTCAAGAACGTCGAGGTGATCCCGCCGGGGAACGGGATCATGCATCAGATCAACCTGGAGCGGATGTCGCCGGTCATCCATGCCAAGGACGGCGTGGCCTTCCCCGACACGCTGGTCGGCACCGACAGCCACACCCCCCACGTGGACGCGCTGGGCGTGATCGCGATCGGCGTCGGCGGGCTCGAAGCCGAAAGCGTGATGCTGGGCCGCGCTTCGTGGATGCGGCTGCCCGACATCGTCGGCGTCGAGCTCACCGGCAAGCCAGGGCCCGGCATCACGGCGACCGACATCGTGCTGGCGCTGACGGAGTTTTTGCGCCAGCAGAAGGTGGTGGGCGCCTATCTCGAGTTCCATGGCGAAGGCGCCTCGGCATTGACGCTGGGCGACCGGGCGACGATCTCCAACATGACGCCCGAGTTCGGCGCCACGGCGGCGATGTTCTCGATCGACCGGATGACCATCGACTACCTGCGCCTCACCGGACGCACGGACGAGCAGGTTCGCCTCGTCGAGGCCTATGCGAAGGAAGCGGGACTCTGGTCGGACGCATTGGCCACTGCGGAATACGAGCGCGTGCTGCGCTTCGACCTGTGCGCGGTGGTGCGCAACATGGCCGGCCCGTCCAACCCCCACAAGCGCCTGCCGACCTCCGAGCTGGCCGCGCGCGGGATCGCTGCCGAGTGGGAGGACGTGCCGGGCCGGATGCCCGACGGCGCGGTGATCATCGCGGCCATCACCAGCTGCACCAACACAAGCAATCCGCGCAACGTGATCGCCGCCGGCCTGCTGGCGCGCAATGCGAATGCGCGCGGTCTCGTGCGCAAGCCCTGGGTCAAGTCGTCGCTCGCGCCCGGCTCCAAGGCGGTGCAGCTGTACCTCGAAGAGGCTGGCCTGCTGCGCGAACTCGAACGGCTGGGCTTCGGCATCGTGGCCTTTGCCTGCACCACCTGCAACGGCATGTCCGGTGCGCTGGACCCGGCGATACAACAGGAGGTCATCGAGCGCGACCTGTACGCCACGGCCGTGCTGTCGGGCAACCGCAACTTCGACGGCCGGATCCATCCCTATGCCAAGCAGGCCTTCCTGGCGTCTCCGCCGCTGGTCGTGGCTTACGCGATCGCCGGCACCGTGCGCTTCGATATCGAGAAGGATGTGCTCGGCATTGACGCCGACGGCTTGGCCGTGACGCTGAAGGACATCTGGCCGAGCGATGCCGAGATCGACGCCGTGGTCGCAGCAAGCGTCAAGCCCGAGCACTTCCGCCGCGTCTACGATCCGATGTTCAAGATCGGCGTGGCCGGCCACGCGCCGATCAGCCCGCTGTACGACTGGCGCCCGCAGAGCACCTATATCCGCCGCCCCCCGTACTGGGAGGGTGCGCTGGCCGGAGAGCGCACGCTGCGTGGCCTGCGCCCGCTGGCCTTGCTGCCCGACAACATCACGACCGACCACCTGTCGCCGTCCAACGCCATCCTGCGCGACAGCGCGGCGGGCGAATACCTGCACCGGATGGGCCTTCCCGAGGAAGACTTCAATTCCTACGCCACGCACCGCGGCGACCACCTGACGGCGCAGCGCGCGACCTTCGCCAATCCGCAACTCGTCAACGAGATGGCGGTGGTCGACGGCAAGGTGCGGAAGGGCTCGCTCGCCCGGATCGAACCCGAGGGCCGGGTGGTGCGCATGTGGGAGGCCATCGAGACCTACATGCAGCGCAAGCAGCCGTTGATCATCATCGCCGGCGCCGACTACGGCCAGGGCAGCTCGCGCGACTGGGCGGCCAAGGGCGTCCGGCTGGCAGGCGTAGAAGCGATCGCGGCCGAGGGCTTCGAGCGCATCCATCGCACCAACCTGATCGGCATGGGCGTGCTGCCGCTGGAGTTCAAGCCGGGCGTGAACCGGCTGACGCTGGGCCTGGACGGCACCGAGACCTACGACGTCGTGGGTGAGCGCCGGCCGCGCGCCGACCTGAGCCTGGTGATCCGCCGTCGCAACGGCGAGGTCGTCGAGCTGCCGATGACCTGCCGCCTCGACACCGCGGAGGAGCTCTCGATCTACGAAGCCGGTGGCGTGCTGCAGCGTTTTGCGCAAGACTTCCTTGCTTCCACGGAACCGGCCTGATGTCACACACGCCACAAATCAAGATCCCGGCGACTTATATGCGCGGCGGCACCAGCAAGGGCGTGTTCTTTCGCCTGCAGGACCTGCCGGAGGTGGCGCAGCGTCCCGGGCCGGCACGCGACGCGCTGCTGCTCCGCGTCATCGGCAGTCCGGACCCCTACGGCAAGCAGATCGACGGCATGGGTGGCGCGACCTCCAGCACCAGCAAGGCGGTGATCCTGTCGCGCAGCAGCCGGCCCGGCCATGATGTCGACTACCTGTTCGGCCAGGTGGCCATCGACCGGCCCTTCGTCGACTGGAGCGGCAACTGCGGCAACCTCTCCGCCGCCGTCGGGCCCTTCGCGATCGGCAACGGACTGGTCGATGCCAGCCAGCTGCCGCGCAACGGCATGGCGACGGTGCGGATCTGGCAGGCCAACATCGGCAAGACCATCGTCGCGCACGTGCCCATGAGCGACGGCGCCGTCCAGGAGACGGGCGACTTCGAACTCGACGGCGTGACTTTCCCGGCGGCCGAGGTCCAGCTGGAATTCATCGATCCGGCCGACGAGGGTGACGGCGAAACCGGTGGCGCCATGTTCCCGACCGGCAACCTGGTGGACGACCTGGAAGTGCCTGGCGTCGGCACCTTGAAGGCGACGCTGATCAACGCCGGCATCCCGACCATCTTCGTCAACGCGGATGCCATCGGCTACGCCGGCACCGAGCTGCAGGACGCGATCAACGGCAGCGACGCCGCGCTGGCGATGTTCGAAACCATTCGCGCCCACGGCGCCGTGCGCATGGGGCTGATCCGGGACATCGCCGAGGCCGGCCTGCGCCAGCACACACCCAAGGTGGCCTTCGTGGCGCCTCCCGCGGCCTACACGGCCTCCAGCGGCAAGCCGGTGAACGCGGCCGACGTCGACCTGCTGGTGCGCGCACTGTCCATGGGCAAGCTGCACCACGCGATGATGGGCACCGCGGCGGTCGCCATCGGCACCGCGGCCGCCATCCCCGGCACCTTGGTCAACCTGGCGGCCGGTGGCGGCGAACGCACGGCCGTGCGCTTCGGCCACCCTTCGGGCACGCTGCGCGTCGGCGCCGAAGCCAGGCGGATCGACGGCCGGTGGACGGTCACCAAGGCCTTGATGAGCCGCAGCGCCCGCGTGCTGATGGAAGGCCAGGTCCGCGTGCCTGGCGACAGTTTTTGAATCTCAGGAGTCTTTCCAGTGTCCACCCGCAAGCAACTCAGATCGCTGGTCGAAGCCCGTCGCGGCGTGATCGTCCCGGGCGCCTTCAACGCGCTGTCCGCCAAGGTCATCGAAGACCTGGGGTATGAAGCCATCTACGTCACGGGCGCCGGCGTCACCAACATGTGGTTCGGCATGCCGGACCAGGGATTCATGGGCCTGCACGAGATCGCGGACCACACCGCGCGCATCCGCGATGCGGTCGACCTGCCCCTGATCGTCGATGCCGACACCGGCTTCGGCAACGCGCTCAACGTGCGTCACACCGTGCGCGTGCTCGAGCGGGCCGGCGCCGACTGCATCCAGCTCGAGGACCAGGTGGCGCCCAAGCGCTGCGGCCACTTCTCGGGCAAGGAAGTCATTTCCACCGAGGAGGCGGTGAGCAAGATCAAGGCGGCGGTCGACGCGCGGCACGATCCGGACTTCCTGATCATGGCGCGCACCGACGCCTGCGCCACGCAGGGCTTCGAGGCCGCCCTCGAACGTGCCCAGTTGTTCGCACAGGCGGGTGCCGACATCCTGTTCGTCGAGGCTGTCACCACCGCGGATGAGATCCGCGCGCTGCCGAGGCGATTGGGCAAGCCGCAGCTGATGAACATGGTGATCGGCGGCAAGACGCCGATCTTCGGCGCCGACGAGCTGGGCCGGCTCGGCTACGGCATCGTGCTCTACGCCAATGCGGCGCTGCAGGGTGCGGTGGCGGGCATGCAGAAGGCGCTGACGGTGCTGCGCGACTCCAGGCGCGTGGACGAGGACCCGGCGCTGGTCGTGCCGTTCGCGGAGCGGCAGCGTCTGGTCGGCAAGCCCGACTGGGATGCGCTGGAAAAGCGCTACACCTGATCGCCGGTGCGGATCGCGATCGTGGCCTCGATCGGCCCGCCGCGGCGCAGCGTGTTGTAGATCGGGCAGGTGCCCGTGAAGGCATCAACCAGCGATCGGGCGGTCGGCAGGTCGACCCCTTCGAGCACGAAGGCCAGCCGGATGGCCGCGTAGCGCGTGCCGTCATCCGGGTCGCGCTCGAACGAGACCTCGACCTCGGCGCCTTTCAGCGGCAGCTCGCGCTCGCGTGCCGTCTTCTGCACCAGCCCGAGCCCGCAGGAGGCCAGCGAGGCCAGCAGCAGCTCGCCCGCCTGCACCGCGTCGCCGGGGCCGCCGGCCGCTGCCTTCGCATCGGAGACGAAGTGATGCTGGCGTGCGCTCGCGAGGAAGCGGCCGAAGGTGTCGAGCGTGCGCGCGCGCACCGTGACGATCTCACCGGTCGCGGCCGCTTCGCTCATGCCACCCTCCTGGCGCGGACGCCCGAGGCGGCCCGTTCCTTCCAGGCGCCGACGCCCGGACGCTCGAGGCCGAGGTTCTCGCGCAGGGTCGCGCCCTCGTAGGCGGTGCGGTAGAGGCCGCGCCGCTGCAGCTCGGGCACCACCAGCCGCACGAAATCCTCGAAGCCGCCGGGCTGGTAGGGCGCGCTGATCATGAAACCGTCGCAGGCGCCTTCGCGGAACCAGCGCTCCATGCCGTCGGCCACCTTCTCCGGCGTGCCGATCAGGTCGCCTTCATAGCGGCTGCCGTAGCGCTTGCCGAGGTCGCGCAGGGTCAGCTTGTCGCGCTCGGTGGCTTCGCGCACCTCCTGGTAGTGGCCCTGCACGCCGGGCACGTCGATGTCGGGCAGCGAGGAATCGAGCGGGTACTTCGACAGGTCGACATCGAGGTGGTAGGACAGCGTCGAGAGTCCCGCATGCGGATCGACCAGGGCCCGCAGCGCCCGGTCCTTCTCGTCGGCGATCGCCTGCGTCTCGCCGACCAGCGGCGTCGCCGCGGGCAGCACCTTGAGCGAATCGGGGTCGCGGCCATGCGAGCGCACGCGGTCCTTGATCTCCTTGTAGAAGGCCTTGGCGCTGTCCAGCGAGTCGTGGCTCACGAAGATCGCATCGGCCCACTGCGCCGCGAAATCGCGGCCGCGGTCGGAGGCGCCGGCCTGCAGGATCACCGGATAGCCCTGCGGCGGCCGCGACACGTTCAACGGCCCCTTGACGCTGAACCATTCGCCCTCGTGGTCGACGTAGTTCACCTTGGCCGGGTCGGCGAACAGCGGCGTCTTGCGGTCCTGCACCAGCGCGTCGTCCTGCCAGCTGTCCCACAGCTTGAAGACGACTTCCAGAAACTCGTCGGCCCGGTCGTAGCGCTTGTTGCGCGGGACCTGCTCTTTCTTCGAGAAGTTGCGGGCCTCGGCATCCTGGAAGGAGGTGACCACGTTCCAGGCCGCACGGCCGGCGCTCAGGTGGTCGAGCGTCGCGAACGAGCGCGCGACCTCGAAGGGCTCGTAGTGGCTGGTCGAGCGGGTCGAGGCCAGCCCGAGGTGCCGCGTCGCGGCCGCCATGATCGACAGCACCACCACCGGGTCCAGCCGCAGCGACCCGAGCGCGCCGTAGCGCAGCTGCGTGTCGTTGCTGCCCTGGTAGCGATCGGGCACCGCGAGGATGTCGGCGAAGAAGGCGAGGTCGAACAGGCCCTTTTCGAGCGTGCGCGCGATGCCCTGGTAGTAGTCGGCATCGAGCCAGCCGCTTTCGGATGCCGGGTAGCGCCAGCCGCCCGGACGGCCGGGGCCTGCGGTGACGAAGGCCGCGAGGTGGATCTTCTTGTCGCTGGGTCGGGTCATGGATCAGGCTCCCAGTTCGGCGGCGACGAGCTTCTTGATCGAATCGAACTTGGGGTCGAGCAGGAAGCTGCGCACGTCGACCTTGTTCGGCAGCACGCCGAGCGACTGGAAGTTGTCGGCCAGGTCCTGCGTCGAGTCGGCGGCCGCGCCGTCGATCGGCTTGAGCACGACGGCCCCCGAATCGGACAGGCGGGCGTCGACGATGAGCTGGCGATAGACCTTCTCTTCGACGCTGCCCGGCTCGAAGCCCCCGAGCTTGGCCCAGGAGGCCACCGTCTCGTCCGGATGCGCGACCGCGTACTGCTGCGCCTCGCGGATCAGCCGCACCAGCCGGGCCACCACCTGCGGGTTCTTGTCGGCGAAGTCGGTGCGCGCCACGTAGAAGGCGTAGTCGTAGGTCTTGACGCCCGGCAGCGTGCGTGCCTTGTCGCCGAGCTTGGCCAGGGCCAGGCCGCTGGCCGGCTGCCAGTGGATCCATGCGTCCACGCTGCCCTGGGCGAAGGCGGTGTAGGCGTCCGCGCCGCTGAGGCTGACCGCCTGCACGTCGGACAGGCGCAGGCCCGCGCTTTCGAGGTACTTGATCAGGCTGTAGGTGCCGGTGGTGCCGTTCTGGTGGGCGATCTTCTTGCCCTTGAGATCGGCGGCGGAGCGGATCGGCGAATCCTTGGCCACCAGCACGTCGACCTCGGTGGCCGGCAGCGGGTAGGCCGCCAGCGGCACGATCGGCACGCCCGCCGCGACCGCGTTGACGATCGCCGTGGCGGTGGCGAAGCTGAAGTCGACGCCGCCGGCCTTGATGCCTTCCATGACCGGAAGCGACGCGGTGAAGCCCGGCTGCCACACCACCTTGGCCGCGATCTCGTCTTCGAGCTTGCGGCCGCCGTCGCCGGCGCGCAGAGATGCGAACACGCCCGTGCGGCCGTCGCCGATGATCGCGATCGTGAGTTGCGGGACGGCGGCGGCGGTCGGTGCGGCGGGTGCCGCTGCAGCGGGCGCGGCGGCCGGCGCATCGTTCTTGCCGCAGCCGACCAGCGCCAGGGCGCCGGCGCCGCCGGCCAGTGCCAGTCCGCTCAGGCTGAGGAAGCGACGCCTTGCGGCCAGGGCTGCAGTATCGGGATGAATGTGCTTGTCGATCGGCATGGGAGAAAGTCCTGTGATGGGTCTGGAAAGAAACGGGGGGGAGAACGGCTCAGGCGCCCGCCTGCGCGGCCTGCGCAGTCACGAGCCCTTCGAGCAGCTCCTCCTTGAGCGCGGCCAGCTCGGGGTCGCCGCGATGGCGCGGCCGCTCGCGGTCGATGGACAGGTCGCGGGCCACGCGGCCGTCGCGCATCAGCAGCACGCGGTCGGCCAGGATCAGCGCCTCCTCGACGTCGTGCGTGACCAGCAGCACGGTGCGCGGCCGGCGCGCGAGCAGGCCTTCGAGCAGCAGCTGCATTGACGCCCGCGTGATCGCATCGAGCGCGCCGAAGGGTTCGTCGAGCAGCAGCAATTCGGGTTCGTGGATCAGCGCGCGCGCCAGCGCCACGCGCTGGCGCTGGCCACCGGACAGCACCACCGGATAGTCGTTGTCGCGACCGGCCAGGCCCACCGCGGCCAGCAGCCTGCGGGCGTCGTCGTCGCGGCCGCGCAGGCCCAGCGTGACGTTGCGCAGCACCGATCGCCAGGGCATCAGCCGGTCTTCCTGGAACATCATGCGGATGTCCGGCGAGGGGCTGCGCGAGCGCAGTTCGACCCGGCCCGAGGTCGGTGGCTCGAGCCCCGCGACGATCCGCAGCAGGGTCGACTTGCCGACGCCGCTGGCGCCGATCAGGGCGACGAACTGGCCGGCCGGAATCTCCAGGTCGAGCGCGTGCAGCACGCTGCGCTGGCCGAAGGCCTTGGCGACGCCGCGCAGGCTGAGCCCGTCGCCATGGGGCGATGGCCGGGTCATCGCGCCGCTCCCTTGGCATAGTTCGGATGCCAGCGCAGCAGGCGCCGCTCGATCGCGCGCGTGAGCGAATCGGCCAGCCAGCCGGCGATCGCATACAGCACGATCGCCAACAGGATGACGTCGGTGCGCAGCAGCTCGCGCGCGTTCTGCACCATGTAGCCGATGCCGTCGCGCGAGGCGATGGTCTCGCCGACCACCAATGTCAGCCAGGCCACGCCGAGTGCATAGCGGATGCCGGTCAGGATCGGCGGCAGCGCGCCCGGCAGCACCACGCCGGCGATCAGGCCGAAGGGACCGAGCCCGTAGGAACGGCCGAGTTCGATCAGCTTGGGATCGACGCCGCGGATGCCGCTCATCGTGTTGATGTAGACCGGGAACAGCGAGCCCATCGCCACCAGCAGCACGCGCGGCTCCTCGCCGATGCCGAACCACAGGATCATCAGCGGCACCAGCGCCAGGTGCGGAATGGTGCGCACCATCTGCAGCGAGCGGTCGAGCAGGCCGTGCGCCAGGCTCGACAGGCCGACCAGGAAGCCCAGCACCAGGCCGGTCGCGGCACCGGTCAGGAAGCCGATGGCGACGCGGCGCAGGCTGACCAGGACGTCGCGCTGGAGTTCACCGCGCTCGGCGAGCACCCAGGCGGCGCGCAGCACCTCGGACGGCGCCGGCAGGATGCCCGCGGGCAGCCGCCCGATGGCCGAGAAGTATTGCCAGAGCGCGACCAGCACGACCGGAAGCAGCCAGGGCAGCAGCAGGCGCCAGCGGCTGGGCGCGTTGCGCATCGAAGTCGCTTGCTTCGGATCGCTCACGGCGTCCGCGATGACGGTGATGTGGCTCGCGGGGGCAACGGCGGGCGGGGCGTTGGATGGCTCGGCGGACAGGCGGGGGAGGACGGCACTCATGGAAGGCGATGCGAAGTGCGCGAGGCGAAGCAGCGGCACGAAAGCGTGCGGGTCGAACACACACGGGGCGAGGGCGAACCTTATCGCCCGTGGTTCAGCGCGTGAACTTGGATTTCCGCATGTCGATATGAGGAAAGCGAGCATGCGGCCGGTCGAGCCGCGGTCGCCGCGCAACGGCGTCAGAGCAGAGGGTAGGGCTGGTCGTCCGGCGTGCCGAGTGCCAACTCGCGATAGAAGTCCCAGCCCCATTCGCCGGCGTAGGTGCCTGGGTCCCGCTCGGCGAGGTAGCGCACGATGTCGAAGTGGTTGAGCC
This sequence comes from Variovorax sp. J31P207, assembly GCF_030316965.1. NCBI lineage: Bacteria > Pseudomonadati > Pseudomonadota > Betaproteobacteria > Burkholderiales > Comamonadaceae > Variovorax > Variovorax sp. J31P207. The sequence continues at coordinate 8,763 of NZ_JASZYN010000002.1, read as the reverse complement.
TGCAGTCGACAGGTTCCATGTCCAGCTGCGCCGTGCCGCGGATGTGCGACATGACGGATCGCGCCATCAGCATGAAAGCCCAGGGCGCGGCGCCGATGCCGTCCAGTCCCACGCCCGGAAAATAGAGGTCGGGCGCGTCCAGGCTGCGGAAGATGCAGGCGCAGCGCGAGGCCAGTTCGGCGACGGTTCGCACGCGTGCAATGCGCGGCTCTTCGAAGTACGAGAGGTCGGTCTGGTAGCCCGTGCCCCAGAGGAGCACGTCCCCCGCGAGCCGCGTGCCGTCCGACAGCGTCACGTGGCGCCCCTCGATCTTCTCGACGCTGCCCGGATGCCGCTCCAACTCGGCAAAGCTGGCCAGCATGCGTGCGCGGCCGGGTATGAGCTGGTCTTGCCGCACGTCCAGCAAGCTCCGGGGTCGGATCGACTGGATGCCGAACTTTTCATAGCGGGACAGCAGGTCGGCGCCGATCGTCTCGTTCTGCTGCGTGACGGTCATGCCGCTCGCCTGCATCTTCGCGTAGGGCCGCACGCTGCCGGCGATCGCCTTCGGCTTTCCGGTCGGCGTGAACCAGCGCAAGCCCCGGTACACCCATGCGATCCGGCGCGCCTTGTGCTCCAGGCACAGGTCCAGCAAGTCGAAGGCCGAGGCGCCGCCGCCGACCACGATCACTTCGCGTCCGGTCAGTTCGGCCGGGTCGCGCAGGGCGCTGGAGTGCAGCTCTCGCAATTCGCTGTCGCGACGAATCACATCGGGTATGGCCGGCGTGTTGTGGCCCCCGGTGGCCGCCACCAGATGACGCGCCCGCACCGTGCCGCGTGGCGTATCGAGCTCCCAGCATGTGCCTGTGTAGCGCGCACGAGACACCGGGCTGTCGAGCCGGATGCGGTCAGCCAGGTCGAAGCGCTCGACCCATGCCTCGATGTTGGCGAGGATGCAGGGCTGCTTCGGGCCACCCAGCGGCAGATCGCCGACGGTCCAGTCGGCCGGGCTGATCTGGATGTCCTGCCACGCCGGCAGCTGGCGCCACAGGCCGCCGACGCCGTCCTGCTTTTCGAGCAGCAGCGAATCGAGGCCCGACTGCCGGGCGTAGTGCAGGTGGATGACGCCGGCGACCCCTCCGCCGACGATGGCCAGGTCGAGCAATGGGGTGGCTTGCATGGATGCTCCTCCTCATGGCCCAACGGCGCGGTGCACGGAGGGAGATCGCCTGGCAGCCGAGTGGGGCGATGATGCACCCGACGTTCGCGGCGTGGCAATAGCGGGCCTGGAACAGCCGGCAAGGGCTGCGACGGTGGCATGCGCGAAATTGCCCCTAAGTGCAGTAGACGCCGCCGTGGAAGCAGCACATAGTGCGCGCACGAGGCTGGCGAATCTGCCTTCGCCGTCTCCCGAGCCCGATCCGCATCGGTTTCATCCACCCTGTACCGGAGTCCAATCCAATGAAAGCGCGCCTCTTCTCCTTGTTTTCCGCATTTGCAATGGCTGTCCTTCTCACCGCTTGCGCCGCACCGGGATCGCAGCAAGGGTCGATGACGATCCGGCAAGGCAAGATCGAGCAGATCGCGCCAACGGAGATCCCGACCTCTCACCATACGGGTGTGGGCGCCGTGCTCGGCGGGCTCGCCGGCGTGGGCATCGGCAGCCTGATCGGCGGGGGTACCGGCCGCGATGTCGCCATGGTGGTGGGCGCGATCGGCGGCAGCGTTGCCGGGAGCCAGATCGCCGAGCGCTACAGCCGGCCGCTGGAAGGCCAGCAGATCTTCGTTCGCACCGACAGTGGCGTGCTGGTCGAGGTGACGCAGCCGGTGACCCCCGGCCTGCGAGTGGGCCAGCGGGTCTTCATCCAGGGCAACGGCGAGGGCGCTCGCGTCGTGCCTCAGTGACGCTGCCTCCGATGAAGCTGGCGCGGTGTGAGTCGCTCCCGCGCTGGCGGCCGCGCGGCTTCGCGTCCGGTCCGCGTCAGCCCGACGGCAGCAGCTGACCGACCGTGGCCGACGGCGGACCCATGGCCGCCGGCGCCGCCACCATCTCGCCCCATTGTGCGGCCGAGGCCTGCAGGGCCTGCATCAGGTCCTTGGCCATGGCTTCCAGCAGGCGAACCTCGCTCTGGCTGAGCGCGCGGGGTTCGACATCCAGCAGACACAGCGTTCCCAGCACGTGGCCGCCCGGTCCGCGCAGCGGCGCGCCCGCATAGAAGCGCAGCCCCTTGCCCTGCAGCGCGGGGTTGCCGGCGAAGCGCAGGTCCCTCGAAACATCAGGCACCACCAGCGTCTGTGCGTTCGCGACCACGTGGCCGCACATCGACAGCTCGCGCGGCATGCCGAGGTCGTCGCCGCGCAGCGGTGCTGCATCCGGGCTGGCCGGCGCGCGCAGCTCGCCGTAGGCGCCGCGCACCTCCTGCGTTTTCTCCTCGATCAGCGACACCATGGCCATCGGCACGTCGAACACGTCGGCCGCGCGCTGCGTGGCGGCATCGAAGAGTTCCTTCGCGCGCGGATCGAGCGCGCCGCTGGCATGCAGGGCATGGAGCCTGTCGGCATCCGCTTCGGGGCGCGCCGCCTGCATGAAGCCCTCGGTCGGCTGAATGCCGGTCAGTGCGGCGATCGCGACCACCGCCTCGCCGACCGAGGTGACGACGCCGTCCGCGCCGAGGTTGCGGATCGCCTCCTCGCCCAACAGCTCCGGTGGCGCATTCCACAGGCCCAGCACGACCCGCGTGGCGGGCCAGCGACGCTTCAGCCGCCGGCAGAAGTGGCGCGCCGCCACCTGCGGATCGGGGCTGAAGTACGAGATGCACACGCACTGCACGCCGCCCAGGTCGAGCCCCGTGATGAAGTCCGCGTTGACGGCGCCGGCCCCGTGCGGCAAGGCGACGCAGCCCTGCATCGACAGGGCATGCGCCAGCATGCGCGCCGCCAGAGTATCGACTTCCCATTTGCCCCCGATGCATACCACCGCGGCGGGCACGGAGGCCGCGTGCGGTTCGGGATGAAGCTCTCGCATCTCGTCGATCAGGGCCTCGATGCCGATCACCACGCGATGCCGGTGCTCGGCACGCGCCACGTTGGCGTGGTCGCTCGAGGCCATGCGCAGTACCTGCAGCCCGGTCTCGTTGTAGAAGCCGAGCACGTTGTGGTCGACGACCTGGTCGGTCGCGAGTTCGATGGCTTCCTCGACATCGTCCGCGATCAGGCGCTGGTAGATGCGCGTGGGCGCGTCGAGGGCGGGCTGGCTCCCGAGCAGGACGTCCAGGAAGCGCAGCCGTGGCAGGTGCCGGCCGATGACCATCAGGCAGACCGTCAGCGGCGTCGACATGATGAGACCCAGAGGGCCCCAGAGCGCGGTCCAGAAGGTCGCCGCGACCATCAGCGACATGGCCGAGAGTCCGGTGCTCGCGCCGTACAGCCAGGGCTCGATCACGTTGTTGCTCAGCATCTCGAGCGCGATGATGAGACCGATGGTCCACAGCACCATGCTCCAGCCGGGATCGACCGCGAAGGCCAGCGCGATCGGGAACACGGCGGAGATCATCGGACCCACGTACGGAACGAAGCGCATCACCGCCGCCACCGCGCCCCAGAGCATCGCGCCCGGCACGCCGATGAACCACAGGCCGAGCGCCATCGGCACGCCATAGCTGAAATTCACCACCAGCTGCATCGTGAGGTATTTGCTGATGCGCTGGCCGGCCTCGTCCATGGCATCGGTCGAGCGATGCAGGCTGCCGCCCCAGAGCCGAACCAGGCGATCGCGAAGGTCCAGCCGATCCAGCAGGATCAGCACCACGAAGACCAGCACGATGCCGGCGGTCGCCAGCGGCGCGCTCGCCATCTCGAGCAACGAGATGCCTTGCTGGAAGGACGAGGGCGTCTTCTCGACCAGCTGCACGGCTTGCGCCGGCGCCGGCGCTGTGCCGCCGGTGGCGCCCCTGGCGCCCGCTCGAGCCGGTGCCGGGGCTTGCGGTGCGTCCTCGACCTCCTTCTTGAAGGTGTCGAAGGTCTTGATGACGCCGTCGAACATCCCTGGGCCGCTGGCCCGGGCGCGAAGCTCGCTGAGCTTGGTCTTGATGTTGTTCTGGTAAGTCGGCAGCTCGGCGCTCAGGGTACTGACCTGACTGCCGAGCAGCAGGCCCGCCATGCCCATCGTGCCGAGGGCCAGCAGCACCACGAGCATCACCGCGGGCGCGCGCGGCAGGCCCAGCCGCTTGAGGCGCATCACGAGCGGGTCGAGCACGAAGCCCAGCAGGAAGGCGAGGGCCAGCGGCATCAGGATGTCGCGGCCGAAATAGAGGGCCGCGATCACCACCGTTGCCGTCACCGCGCCGGCCATGGTCCTCAGTTCCGGTACCAGCGAGACCAGGGCGAGGGCAGTGGAAGGTGCGGCGGCGTCCGGTGCTGCGCTCGCGGCGGCACCGTGCTCAGGGCCGGTGCCCGACTCTCGTGAAGGGGCGCTGGCCATCGATGTCGGTGGGCTCACGCGGATTCCTTGATTGTCGACGGGTGAGGCACAGCTTGTGGCCGATCGGCACGGGGCAGGGTCGGCCAATGGCCCGCCGGGAGGTAGGCAGCCAGCCAGCGCTTCAGGCCCCCGAAGCGCCTTCCGCCGAAGGCGCGCACCATCGAAGCATGCCAATTGTTCGCCTTGAAAAAGAGGTCCCGGGGCGGGTTCCCTTTCGGCAGCGCACAGAAGGCGCATGATGGGACTTTTGGGTGACCCTCGACGACGTGCGGGAGCGCCGAACTTTCCCACTGAGCGCTTGGAGGACCCCATGCACCGATTCCTCTACAACCATCGCGACGAACTCATTGAGCGGTGCAAGGCAAAGGTCGCTCGGCGGCCCCGGCGAGAAGCCACGGCCGCCCAACTCGCCAACGGCGTGCCCATCTTTCTGGACCAGTTGACGAGAACGCTGGAGGCGCAGGAAAACGGCGAGGTCGACGAGAGTTTCCGTATTTCAGGTGCCGCCGTTGGTGGCGCAACGGCCTTGTCCGAAATGGGCCTGAGCGCTGCTGCACATGGCAAGGAATTGCTGGCGCTCGGCTTTTCCGTCGACCAGGTGGTGCACGACTATGGCGACCTTTGCCAGGCCATCACCGACCTCGCCGTCGAGCTCGATGCGCCGTTTTCCGTCGACGAGTTTCGCACCTTGAACCGTTGCCTCGACAATGCCATTGCCGACGCTGTGACGGAGTTCGGCATCTGGCGCGACGCCAGCGTCGCACTTCAGCAGACCGCCGACGAGAACGAGCGCCTGGGCGTGCTCGTGCATGAGTTGCGCAACTACCTGCACACCGCGACGCTTGCATTCACGGTGCTGGAATCGGGAAAGGTTCCCATCGGCGGTGCGACCGGCGCCGTGTTGAAAAGGAGCCTGACTTCATTGGCGGCCCTGCTCAACCTGTCGCTGTCCCAGGTCAGGGGCACGGCCGAAGCGTCACAGGAGACGGCCTTTTCGGTCGCGTCATTTGTCGCGGAAGCCAAGAATGGCGCCTCGCTCGGCGCCAGTGCCAGGGGCTGCACGCTCTCGGTCCGCGATGTCGATGCCGCGCTGGCCATTTCGGGCAATCGGGAGCGGCTCCTGGCGGCTCTGGCGAACCTGCTGCAGAACGCGCTGAAGTTCACCCACGCCGATTCCGAAGTCACACTGAGTGCCCACGCCGAAGGCGACTATGTCCTGGTCGACGTCGAGGATCATTGTGGAGGACTGCCGCCAGGCGCTGCCTCGCGCATCTTCCAGCCCTTCGTTCAAGTCGGCGAGAACAAGACCGGGCTGGGACTCGGTCTTTCCATCGCGCGCCGAAGCGTCGAGGCCGATGGCGGCGTCCTGACCGTTCGGGATGTTCCCGGCACGGGGTGCGTCTTCACCATCAAGCTGCCCCGAAGAACGCTGGGCTAGGCGCCGGCCTTGCGGTCCGCCGCGCCCTCGTCCTCACAGCTGGTTCGACAGCCATGCTGCGACGTGCTCCATGGCTTTCTCCGTGAGAGGCCGGTCTCGCCACGCCGCCAGCGTGAGCTGCCTGGATTGCTTCAGGTCCGCCTCGAACTGCGCAGTCTGTGCCGCTGCGAAATCCTCGTCGTAGATGTTCAGGTTGGCTTCGTCGTTGAGCCTGAAGGAGCGGTTGTCGAAATTCGTGGAGCCGACCGAGACCAGCAGCCCGTCGACCGTGAAGACCTTGCAATGGAACATCGTCGGCTGGTATTCGCTCATCTGAGCGCCCGCCTCCAGCAGCGGTCCCCACGATGCTCTCGATGCCCCGCGGACCGTCTGCGAGTCGATGATGGGTCCCGGCGTGATGATGCGCACGCGCACCCCGCGCCGCATGGCGGCCACCAGCGCGCCCACCGTCAGGTCGTCGGGCACGAAGTACGCGCTCGACAGGTCGATGGTCCGTGTCGCCGCGGCGATCGACAGCAGGTACATGAGGTGCATGCTCTCGCTGCCGCCGGATGGCGAGCTGCTGAACATCTGGGCGCGTCCCTCGCCCACGGGTTCGATCGGCGGAAAGTAGCGTCGGCCATGGAGGACGTCGCCCGAGACCTTGACCCAGTTGTCCATGAAGACGGCTTGCATCTGCGCGACGACCGGCCCCTCGACCTTGAAGTGGGAGTCGCGCCAGTGCTCGGCGTCCTGCGCGCTGCCGGTCCAGTTCGGCGCGATGCCGACGCCTCCGGTGAAGCCGATGCGTCCGTCGACGACCAGCAGCTTGCGGTGGGTGCGGTTGTTCATGCGGGCGATGTCGTACCAGACGGGCTTGTGGAACTTCCGGATCTCGACGCCTGCATCCTCCATCTCGCGCAGGAATGCCTCGTCCACCTTGGCGCTGCCGAGCCAGTCCAGCAGCACATGCACCCTGACCCCCGCCCGGGCCCTTTCGGCGAGGGCGTCGGCGAAGGCCTTGCCGATGTCGCCGGACCAGTAGATGTAGGTCTCGAAGGTGATGCTCTGCCGTGCCCCGCGAATGGCGGCCAGCATCGGGGGAAAGATCTGGTCCCCGTTGTAGAGGGCCTCGAAGCGATTGCCGTGCGTGATCGGGGGGCCCAGCATGACGCCCAGCACGTGCTGGTACTGCGGATCGCGCAGCGCGTACTCGCGCCTCACCTGCTCGTCGAGCTTTTTCTCGCCGCTGCTGAAGTTGAGGACGAGCAGCATGGCGGCCAGCGTGAGGACGAAGGTCCAGGCGATGGCTTTCAGGTGGCGTCGCATGCGGCCCCGTCGCGCGTGTCGAAAGTTGGCAAGAGGTACTCCGTTGGCTTGGACCAAGCCGAGCGGGGTATGTTGGCGCCAGGCGCCCTGGCCGCGAATCGTCCTCGGGAGTCAACGCATGTAGGCCGGCGAGCCGACCCGTCGAGGGTCCCCGTCAGCCCGTCCCCTTGTCCAGCTTCAGGAACAGGTCCCGGTCGGGCGCGAAGTTGGCATGCAGCGGCAGCAGCGCACCGCCGAGCGCGCGGGCGTCCGAGCCGGTGGTGCCGGGCAGCAGCTGCGGGCATTCGACGCCTTCCCAGCTGTAGCGGCTGCGCGCGGCCGACACCGCGTCGAGCAGCGCCTCGAGCAGCTCGCGGCTGAACGAGCCGTCGATGATCACGCCTTCGAGATCGAGCAGGCAGGCGGCGTCGTGGATGGCCAGCACGATCGCGGGTGCGGCCTCGTCCAGCCAGGCTTGCGTGATCGGCTGCCACGGCGCCTGCAGCGCCCGCCGGTCGGACACCGCGTCCGGGTCCAGCCCGGCTTGCTCGAAGCGTCGCTCCAGCATGATCAGCGAGGCCACGCTGAGCAGTTGCGGCGGCGGCGCGGTGTCGCCCGGCATCGCCCGGTGCAGGGCCAGCGAGCCGATCGCGCCCGCGTTGCCGTTGAGTCCGCCGCGCAGGTGGCTGTCGATCACCAGTCCGCCGCCGACGAAGGTGTCGACGAAGATGTAGACGAAGCTGCGCACGCTGCGTCCGCGCCCGGCCACCAGTTCGGCCACGCAGGCGGCCGCGGTGTCCTTGACGAAGCTCACCGGCAAGGTCGACAGCGCCGCCACCCGCGCCCGCACGTCGGTGCGGTTCCAGGCCGCGGCGCGGTCGGCCTCGACGCCCAGCAATGCCTGCCAGCCGCCCAGCGACAGCGGCGCCGCGATGCCGATGCCCTGCAGCCGCTCCTGCTCGGCGGCACCCAGCAGCGCGTGGAACTCGGCCAGCCGCGCGGCAATCTCGCCGAACACCGCCTCGGGCCGGGGATAGTCGTAGCTCAGGCTGCGCCGCGCCCGTACCGCGCCGGTGAAGTCGACCAGCAGCATGTCGAGGCTGCGCCGGCCGAGCTTGATGCCGATCGAGAAGGCGCCGTCCGGGTTCAGCGCCAGCGGCACCGAGGGCTGTCCGACCTTGCCGCGCAGCAGGGCGCCGCGCAGCAGCAGGCCGTCGTCGATCAGCCGCTTGGTGATCAGCGAGATGGTCTGCGGCGTCAGCCGGGTCAGCCGCGCCAACTCGGCGCCGGGCATCGGGCCGTGGTTGCGGATCGCCTGCAGCACCACGCGCTCGTTGTACTGGCGCAGGCCGCCCTGGCTCGAGCCGCGCGGACGCAGCCGGGTCGTCTCCTGCGACCCGTCGTCGGCCGAGGGTGGCATCGTCATCGCAAGCACCGCCCCGCTCACGCCAGGCATTCGGCGGGCAGCTGCTCGGGCGGCAAGGCCCCGGTCATGACCGCGACCGTGTCGCTCATGCTGATCTTCTTCGGGTTCAGCACCGCGCCGCGCTTGCCCAGCCGGGCCACGTGGATGCGGTCG
>NZ_JASZYN010000019.1:0-135829 GCF_030316965.1 Variovorax sp. J31P207 | reverse complement strand
AGCGGTGCGCGGAAAAAGGGCCGCGCGTGTTTGAGCGAAGCGAGTTTGCGCGGACCCCGCGTACCGCGAGCAGCGCAGGGCAGCCGCGAAGCGGCCGGTGACGTCGGCCGGCCCGGGGCATACCGCCCGCCGCCGCCGTCCCCCCGCTCACCCCACAGGCGCTCACGCCTGAAACGGCGCCACCCCCCGCAGCTTGCGAATCACCAACCCCGGCAGCCGCAGCACGAACTCCACCATCAGCCGCGTGTGCATCCAGGTCAGCAGCAGGTTGTCGCGCCCATAGCGGAAGTGCGACACGCCGCCTTCTTCCGCCGTGAGGTACTTCACCGGCGCATCGATGTTGACCGGCTTGACGCCACGCCAAGCCAGCCGGACCACCGCTTCGGTGTCGAAGTCGAAGCGGCGCATCCACGGCTGCCGCGCCATGACTGCGATCAGGTCCGCCACCGGGTACACGCGAAAGCCGTAGAGCGAATCGCCCACGCCCGCAAACAGCGTCTCCAGCTGCGTCCAGCCGTTCGAGACCCGGCGTCCGCGCACCCGCAGCAGCGGGGCGCTGGCATCGAAGACCGGACGGCCGAGCACCATCGTCTCGGGACGCGCCTGCGAGGCCTGCATGAACGTCGGGATCAGGTCGGCCGGATGCTGGCCGTCGGAATCCATCGTCAGTGCGTGGGTGTAGCCGGCCTGCTGCGCCTCGCGCAAGCCATGCAGCACGGCGGCACCCTTGCCCTGGTTGTGCGGCAGCACCCGGACCCGCAGCCCGGGGTCGTCCGCGGCCATGCGCTGCAGCCGCTCGCCGGTGCCGTCGGTGCTGCCGTCGATCACCACCCACACCGGGTTCCACTGCGCACGTGCCGCCTTGACCGTCGAGAACAGGCGTTCTCCTGTGTTGTAGCTCGGGATCAGGACAAGGTGGGTGCGCGAGACGTCTGGCATGCGGGCTGCGCGTCGGGGGCGCGCTGTTCCATGGATTGGCGGTAATAGAGTTCGATCTGCTGCAGCAGCGCGTTGCTGTCCTGCGAGGGCGCGAATCGCTGGCCCAGGCTCAGGCGGAACACGATCGGCAGCGGCGGCACCCGCCACAAGGGCCAGCCCTTGCCCAGGTAAGGCGAATCGGTGTCGATGAACACGGTCTGAATCGGCGCCTGCGCAAGCTTGGCGATCAGCGTGACACCCGGCCTGAAGCTGTTGAGCGGCGGCGTCACGGTGCGCGTGCCCTCGGGGAAGATCACCAGCTGGCCGCCGTTGCGCAGGTCGTCGACCGCCAGCCGCACCATCGTGCGCGCCGAGTCGTTGCGGATGTAGCGTGCCAGCCGGGCGCCCGCGCCCAGGAAGATGTTGCGCATCAGGTCGGCCTTCATGATGCAGGCGCTGCGCGGCAGGCGGGCCACCAGCAGCAACGCGTCGAGCATGGTCGGATGGTTGGCCACCAGGATCAGCCCGCGTTCGTCGCGCAGGGCGTCGAGGCAATCGGCGTCGATGCGCATCATGCCGCTCAGCGACGCGGCGGCCCAGAAGAAGCGGTAGGCGAAGGCGATGGCGCGGCGGCCGAGCGCGCGCCCGGTGGCCACCGGCAGCACCGGGTAGAGCAGCATCGCCGCGATGTTCCATGGCAGCGAGATGGCACCGAGCAGCACCAGCAGCGCATACAGCGGCAGCGCGAACGGGATCGACAGTCCCAGACGAAGCAGCCGGTTCATCGATGGCCTCGACCCATCAGGGGAGCAGGGCGCCGCGTGCCACCGCATGGGCCTCGATCTCCACCAGCAGGTCCTGGCGGCAGATGTCGGCTTCGAGGTAGACCGCGTGGCTCACCGTGTGCGCCGCCGGGCCCAGCGCGGCTTCGAGCGCCTGCCGCACCAGGGGCGCATCGGCGGCATGGCGCACGTAGACCACGCAGTCGAGTGCCGACAGATCGAAGACGGCGCTGGTGCGCGCATTGGCGGCCGCGATCACGGCGGCGAGGTTGCGCAGCGTCTCCTCGAGCTGCGGCAGCAGCTGGCCCACGTGCACGGTCTCGTGGCCGACGATGCTGGCCGTGCCCGAGATAAAGAGCGCGACGTCGCCGCCGCCGATCTCGGCCAGCGCCGCGCGCGAGAAGGTCGGTGCGCGCGGCCCGTAGGCCGGCGGATAGCGGTAGGCGGAGACCTGGCGCGGGTTCTCGACCGCCAGCGGGGCCGTGCGGCCGGCCAGGAAGCGGATGCTCAGCGCGCCCTGGTGGATGCCCAGCGCACAGGCCGCCGGGGCGCCGTCGAAGGCCGCCTGGCCGGCGTCGACGAAGGCCTGCTGCCGTCCGGCATTGAACTGCCGGTAGCGCTCCAGTCCGCCGCCGTCGCCGTTGATCTGCGGCAGGTAGTTCCAGATCCGCAGGAGGTGGGCGCAGCCGGTGGCTTCCAGGGCGGCGAACAGATCGCGGTAGGCGCGCTCGGCCAGGGCGGCGACGCCGCTCTGCTCGACGTTCTCGTCGAGGTCGATGGCGCCGAGCATCCAGTGGCCGTCGCAGCGCCAGCGCACCACGCCGGTGGTGCCGGACTCGATGTGTTCGCTGGCATGCCAGACATCGGCCATCGGGGGGCCGTCGGTCAGCACGCGGGCGTTCACGGTCGGCATCCAGGCGAGCCCGTCGGGCGTGCCGTAGCCCAATGCGCCGAACAGTGCCGGGCTGTCGGTGGCGAGGGCCAGGCCCTGCGCCAGGCTGAGGCGCTGCACGCGCAGGGGCGGGGTGGTCAGGGGGAGTCGTGCGGTCACTGGGCCTCGACGATGTTTTCGCCGGCGAGCGGCCCGAGATCGCGGATGTTGCGCCGGCGGCGCTGCCAGGCGTTCCAGGTCCGGCGCGGATGCGCGGCGCTGACCGCGAAGTAGATCGTCTTGAGGACGCGCAGCGAGCGCCAGATGGGCGTCTTGCCGTAGATGTCGCCGGCCAGCAGCGACATCAGCGCCTCCTTGACGCGCAGGGGGTTCGATGGGTACATGAAGAACTCGCGCATGGTTGGATTCGTGACGCGGAAGATGAACCACGAGAACTCCCGTGGGCCCTTGCGCATTTCCGCCTCGAAGCGTCGCCGTTCGGCCGCCGCTCGGGCGGGCTGGTCGAGCGCCGTGGCGACCACCTCGGCGCCGACGAAGGCACTGTGCATCGCCAGGTAGACGCCGGAGGAGAACACCGGATCGATGAAGGCATAGGCATCGCCCAGCATCAGGTAGCGCTCGCCGCTGCAGTGGGTGCTGGTGTAGGAGTAGTTGCCGGTGGCGTAGACCGCGTCGTCGACCAGCGCGGCGTCTTTCAGGCGCTGCACCAGCGGCTCGCACATCGCGATCGTGTCGGCGAAGAAATCCTTCAGCGGCTTCTTGCGCGACTTCAGGTAGTAGGGCCAGCAGACGGCGCCCACGCTGGTGCTGCCGTCGGCCAGCGGGATGTACCAGAACCAGCCGTGCTGGAACCAGAAGATCGTGATGTTGCCCTCGAGCTTGCCCGGCGCCCGCTCGGCGTTCGTGAAGTGGCCGAACAGCGCCGAGCTGTTGTGCTTCGGGTTCTTTTGCTTGGCCTTGAGCTTGTTCGACAGGAAGGTGTCGCGGCCCGAGGCATCGATGACGAAGCGTGCGCGCCACCGGCGCTGCGCGCCGTCGTCCAGCACCGCCAGCACGTCGGCGCCGTCGGCGTCGAAGGCGACCTCGCGCACCCGGCAGCCTTCGACGGCCTGGGCGCCCTGGGCGGCGGCATGGCGGAACAGGATCTCGTCCATCTCGGAGCGCCGTACCTGCCAGGCATAGGGCATGGTCTTGTCCCAGGCCTCGGAAAACTCGAGCCGGGTGATGTGGTCGTGGTCCGGCGAGACGAACTCGACGCCCCATTTGGGCATGCCGATGCGCTCCAGTTCGTCGCGCAGGCCGAGCTTGTCGAACAGCGCCACGTTGGCCGGCAGCAGCGATTCACCGATGTGGAAACGCGGGTGGTGCGCCTTCTCGAGCATCACGACTCTGCGGCCCTGGCGGGCCAGCAGGGCGGCGGCCGTGGCGCCGGCCGGGCCGCCGCCGATGACGAGCACGTCGCACTGCGCGGGTTCGGGCGAGCCAGGATCGGCGGTCGGCGGGGGATTGTTCATGCGCGGGGGCTGGAAGGCTGGAAAAGTGGGTCGCGCAGGGGCGCATCAGGCTCGGATTATCCCCAAAAGGCACTGGCGCTCCTGTCAGACGGCCCCGGCAGTTGCGTCCGCCGGACAGTAAACTCGCTGCCTGGTTTGAAAACACAAGATTGCGAGAGATAGAGCCATGGCCGGACATAGCAAATGGGCGAACATTCAGCACCGGAAGGGCCGTCAGGACGAAAAGCGCGGCAAGCTCTGGACCCGCGCCATCCGTGAAATCATGGTCGCCGCGCGCACCGGTGGCGGCGACCTGGGCGGCAACCCGCGGCTCAGGCTGGCGGTCGAGAAAGCCAAGGCGGTCAACCTGCCGATCGACACGATCAAGCGCAACATCGACAAGGCCACCGGCAATCTCGAAGGCGTCAACTACGAGGAAATCCGCTACGAGGGCTACGGCATCGGCGGCGCCGCGATCATCGTCGACACCATGACCGACAACCGCGTGCGCACCGTCGCCGAGGTGCGCCATGCCTTTTCCAAGCATGGCGGCAACATGGGCACCGAAGGCTCGGTGGCGTTCCAGTTCAAGCATTGCGGCCAGCTCGTGTTCGGGCCCGGCACCAGCGAGGACAAGGTGATGGAAGTCGCGCTCGAGGCCGGTGCCGAAGACGTGGTGAGCGACGACGACGGCGCCATCGAGGTGCTGACCGCGGTCGGCGATTTCGAGGCCGTCAAGAACGCGCTCGAGGCCGCCGGCCTGAAGCCCGAGGTGGCCGAAGTCACCATGCGGGCCGAGAACACCATCGAGCTCGCCGGCGAGGAAGCCGCCCGCATGCAGAAGCTGCTCGACGTCCTGGAAGACCTGGACGACGTGCAGGATGTCTATCACAACGCCGCGCTGTCCGAATGACGGCTTGGCGAAACGAAAGCCCGCGAATGAAGGTACTGGTGATTGGAGGCGGCGGCCGCGAGCACGCCCTGGCGTGGCGACTGGCGCAGTCAGACCGGGTCAGCCGGGTCTACGTGGCGCCGGGCAACGGCGGCACCCGCTCCGATACGCGCTACGAATGCGTCGACATCACGGCGCCGGCCGACCTGCGGGCCTGGGCCCAGAAGGAAAAGATCGGCCTGACCGTGGTCGGCCCCGAAGCGCCGCTGGCCGCTGGCGTAGTCGACGAGTTCCGCGCCCACGGCCTGCGCATCTTCGGCCCGACCCAGGCCGCGGCGCAGCTCGAAAGCTCGAAGGCCTTCTCGAAGGCCTTCATGAAGCGGCACGCGATCCCGACCGCCGAATACGAGGCCTTCACCGACGCCGCGGCGGCGCATGCCTACGTCGACGCCAAGGGCGCGCCGATCGTGGTCAAGGCCGACGGCCTGGCCGCCGGCAAGGGCGTGGTGGTCGCGATGACGGCCGCCGAGGCGCACGAGGCGATCGACTTCATGCTGCTCGACAACAAGTTCGGCGTCTCGCACAACGAGGGCGGGGCGCGCGTCGTGATCGAGGAGTTCCTGACCGGCGAGGAGGCCAGCTTCATCGTGCTGTGCGACGGCCAGAACGTCACGGCACTGGCCACCAGCCAGGACCACAAGCGCCTGCTCGACGGCGACGAAGGCCCGAACACCGGCGGCATGGGCGCCTATTCGCCGGCCCCCGTGGTGACGGCCGAGGTGCACGCCCGGGCGATGCGCGAAATCATCCTGCCGACCATCCGCGGCATGGAGAAGGACGGCATTCCCTACACCGGCTTCCTCTACGCCGGCCTCATGATCGACGCCAAGGGCCACCCCAAGACGCTCGAGTTCAACTGCCGCATGGGCGACCCCGAGACCCAGCCGATCATGCTGCGGCTCAAGTCCGATCTGTTCGAGGTCTTCTGGCACGCCACCGACGGCACGCTCGACCAGGTCGAGCTCGAGTGGGACCGCCGGGTCGCCCTCGGCGTCGTGATGGCCGCGCACGGTTATCCGCTGGCGCCGCGCAAGGGCGACCGCATCTCGGGCATTCCGCCGGAGGCGCCGGACGCCGTGGTGTTTCACGCGGGCACCACGCTCGACGGCGGCGAACTCACGACCAGCGGCGGCCGCGTGCTCTGCGTCACGGTGCTGGCCGACAGCGTCAAGCTGGCGCAGCAGCGGGCCTATGCGGTGGCGGCTCGGATCCAGTTCGACGGCGCCCAGTACCGCAAGGACATCGGGCATCGCGCGGTCCAGGCGCGCGGCCGCGAGGCCTGATGCCAACCGCCGACGACAGCCGACCCGAGGCAGTGGCCGCCTACCTGCGCGGCCTGCAGCGGCACATCGTGGAGGCGGTCGAGACCGCCGACGGCGGGCGCTGTGTCCGCGACCCGTGGCACAAGGCGCCGGGCGAGCCGCTGCAGGGCAGCGGCCTGACCTGCATCCTCGAAGGCGGCGCACTGTTCGAGCGCGCCGGCTGCGGCTTCTCGCAGGTGCGCGGGCCGCGGCTGCCGCCCTCGGCGACCCAGCACCGGCCCGAGCTGGCCGGGGCACCGTTCGAGGCGATGGGCGTGTCGCTGGTCTTCCATCCGCGCAACCCCTACGTGCCGATCGTCCACATGAACGTCCGCATGCTCGCCGCGCTGCCTGCCGATGGTGCGCCGGTGTGCTGGTTCGGCGGCGGCATGGACCTGACGCCGTGCTACGGCTTCGAGGAGGACGCGGTGCATTTCCACCGCAGCTGCCGCGATGCCCTGGCGCCTTTCGGCGACGACAAGTACCCGCGCTTCAAGGCCTGGTGCGACGACTACTTCACGCTCAAGCACCGCAACGAGCAGCGCGGCGTCGGCGGGATCTTCTTCGACGACTTCGCCGAACCGGACTTCGACCAGAGCTTCGCGCTGCTGCGCTCGGTCGGCGATGCCTTCCTGCCGGCCTACCTGCCGATCGTCGAGCGCCGCCGCGGCATGCCCTACGGCGAGCGCGAGCGGGCCTTCCAGCTCCACCGCCGCGGCCGCTACGTCGAGTTCAACCTGGTCTGGGACCGCGGCACGCACTTCGGCCTGCAGTCGGGCGGGCGCACCGAGTCGATCCTGCTGTCGATGCCGCCGCTGGCCAGCTGGGCCTATCGCCTGCAGCCCGAGCCGGGCAGCCCCGAGGCGGCGCTCTACAGTGACTTCATCGTCCGGCGCGAATGGCTCTGACCCCCCTGCGCGTCGGTGTCTTCGGCGGGGCCTTCGACCCGCCGCACAACGCGCACGTGGCCCTGGTGCGTTCGGCGCTGGCACAGCTGGAGCTGGCCGAGCTGCGCATCTTCCCGACCGGGCAGGCGTGGCACAAGGCGCGTCCGCTGAGCGCCGCGGCCGACCGTCTCGCGATGGCGCGGCTGGCCTTCGAGGGCATCGAAGGCGCCGTGGTCGACGCCCGCGAGATCGAGCGCCCCGGGCCGACCTACACGCTCGACACGCTGCGCGAACTCCAGCGGGCGCAACCCGGCGTGCAACTGGTGCTGATCGTGGGCGCCGACCAGGCGCGTTCGCTGCCGCGCTGGCACGGTTACGAGGCGATCCTCGCGACCGCTATAATTTCGGTAGCTGATCGCGCACTGCCCACGGGCTCCTCCGGCCCATTCGATCCCGGAACGCTGGCACCCCTGCCGTCCGGCGCGCGATTCGAGCAACTCCAAATCCAGCCGATGGACACCAGCGCGACCGACATCCGGGCGCGCGCTGCGCGTGGCGAGGACCTCGATGGTCTGGTTCCGGCGGCGGTTGCACGCTATATTGACAGACACCACCTCTACCGACCCGCCTGATGACCACTGAAGCCGCCGCAAAAAAAGACATCCAGAAACTCCAGAGGGCCATCGTCGACGGGCTCGAGGACGTCAAGGCGCAGGACATCCAGGTTTTCGACACTGAACATCTGTCGCCGCTGTTCGAGCGCGTGATCGTCGCCTCGGGCACTTCGAACCGCCAGACCAAGGCGCTGGCCTCCAGCGTGCGGGATGCGGTGCGCGATGCCGGCTTCCACAAGCCGCGGGTCGAGGGCGAGGCGAATGGCGAGTGGATCATCGTCGACTGCGGCGCGGCCGTGGCCCACATCATGCAGCCGGCCATCCGGCGCTACTACCACCTCGAAGAGATCTGGGGCGACAAGCCGGTTCGCACCAAGCTCGGTGCCGCCAAGCCGGCCGTGGCCCAGGCCTCCGAAGAGAAAGCGCCCGCGGCCAAGAAGGTGCCCACCTCGCTGCGCCGCTCCAGCGCCGCCAAGACCGCGATCCGCTCGGCCGAGCAGGCCGCTAAGGCGGAAAAGCAGAAGCCCGCCGCCAAGAAGACCGCGGCCCGCAAGACGACCGCGGCCAAGTCCCCCGTGAAGACCGTGGTGGTCAACAAGGCGCCGGCCAAGAAGGCTGCCGCCAAGAAGGCCGCGCCGGCAGCGAAGAAGGCCGCACGCAAGACGACCTCGCCGAGGTCATGAAACTGCTGGTGGTCGCGGTCGGGCAGCGCATGCCCGACTGGGCGCAGACCGCCTGGGACGACTACGCCAAGCGCTTCCCGCCTGAGCTCAAGCTCGAACTGCGCGCGGTCAAGACCGAGCCGCGCGGCTCCAAGACGCTCGAAACCCTCTATGCGGCCGAGCGCGAGCGCATCGAGGGTGCGATCGCCAAGGGCATGCGGATCATCGCGCTCGACGAGCGCGGCACGGCGCTGACCACCAAGGCCCTGGCGGCGCGGCTGCAGGCCTGGCAAGGCGAGGGCGACGACGTGGCGCTGGTGATCGGCGGCCCCGACGGCCTCGACCCGGCATTCAAGGCGGCCGCGCACGAGCGCATCCGGCTGTCCGACCTCACCCTGCCGCATGCGATGGCGCGCGTGCTGCTCGTCGAGCAGCTGTATCGCGCGTGGTCGGTCAATGCCGGCCATCCGTACCACCGCGAATGAGTTCTCATCCACCGTTCATCTACCTGGCCTCGCAAAGCCCGCGCCGCGCCCAGTTGCTCGGACAACTCGGCGTACGGCACGAACTGCTGCTGGCCACCGCCGAGGAAGATGCCGAGTCGCTGGAGGCCGTGCTGGCCGGCGAATCGCCGACCGCCTACGTGCAGCGCGTCACGGCGCTGAAGCTCGATGCCGCCGTGCGGCGGCACGGGGAGCGCGGCCTGCCGCCGGCGCCGATCCTGTGCGCCGACACCACGGTGGCGATCGGCCGCACCATCCTCGGCAAGCCGGAGGACGCCGCCGATGCCGCCCGCATGCTGGCCTCGCTGGCCGGGCGCACCCACCGCGTGATGACCGCGATCGCCCTGCAGCATGGCGATCGGCGGCTGGCGGCCTTGAACGTCTCGCATGTGCGCTTCGCGGCGGTCAGTCCGGCGCGGATCGCCGCCTACGTCGCCAGCGGCGAGCCCCTGGGCAAGGCCGGCGCCTACGGCATCCAGGGCCGTGCCGCGGCCTTCATCGAACACATCAGCGGCTCGCATTCGGGCATCATGGGCCTCCCGATGTTCGAGACCGCCGAACTGCTGCGCCAAGCCGGCTTCGAGAGCTATTGAGACCTTGCGGGACAGACCAAGAAACTGCGCAGCAGTTTTTGCTCTGTCCTCAACTGACTAGAAAAACATGCAAGACATCCTGATCAACTGGTCCCCCCAGGAGACCCGCGTCGCGCTGGTCGAGCACGGCGCGGTGCAGGAGCTCCACGTGGAGCGCACGCTGGAGCGCGGACTGGTCGGCAACATCTACCTGGGCAAGGTGTCGCGGGTGCTGCCGGGCATGCAGTCGGCCTTCATCGACATCGGCCTCGACCGCACCGCCTTCCTGCACGTGGCCGACATCGTCGCCCCGTTCACGCCGGGCTCGCGGCCGAGCACCCAGGTGGCCGACCGCGACCATCGCAACGGCGGCGCCATGGTGCCGATCGAGAAACAGGTGTTCGAGGGCCAGTCGCTGCTGGTGCAGGTCATCAAGGACCCGATCGGCACCAAGGGCGCGCGGCTGTCGACCCAGATCAGCATCGCCGGGCGGCTGCTGGTCTTCCTGCCGCAGGACAACCACATCGGCGTCTCGCAGAAGATCCCGCCCGACCTGCGCGATGCGCTGCGCAACCGCATGCAGGCGCTGATCGAGGCCGCCGCGGCCGCCGACAGCGGCGGCGTGGTGCCGGCCAACACAGGGGGCTTCATCCTGCGCACCAACGGCGAGGATTCGAGCGATGCCGAACTGGCCGAGGACATCGCCTACCTGCGCAAGACCTGGACCCGGATCCGCGAACTGTCGGCGCGGATGCCGCCGATGTCGCTGCTCCACCAGGACCTCAGCCTGCTGCAGCGCGTGCTGCGCGACATGACCAGCGAGGACACCCAGACCATCCGCATCGACTCGCGCGAACAGTTCGATTCGCTGCTCAAGTTCGGTCTCGAATTCATGCCGCAGGCGGCCGGCAAGCTGCAGCTGTACAAGGGCGAGCGGCCGATCTTCGACCTCTATTCGATCGACGAGGAGATCGCCAAGGCGCTGGGCCGCCGGGTCGACCTCAAGTCCGGCGGCTACCTGGTGGTCGACCAGACCGAGGCCCTGACCACGGTCGACGTCAACACCGGCGGCTTCGTCGGTGCGCGCAATTTCGACGACACGATCTTCAAGACCAACCTCGAGGCCGCGCAGGCGATCGCCCGGCAATTGCGGCTGCGCAACCTGGGCGGCATCGTGATCGTCGACTTCATCGACATGGCGCGCGACGACCACCGCGAGCAGGTGCTGGCCGAATTCCGCAAGCAGCTGGCGCGCGACCGCGTCAAGACCACGGCCGGCGGCTTCTCGCAGCTGGGCCTGGTCGAGATGACGCGCAAGCGCACGCGCGAGTCGCTGGCCCACATGCTGTGCGAGCCCTGCCTGGCCTGCAACGGCCAGGGCATCGTGAAAACCGCGCGCAGCGTGGCCTACGACGTGCTGCGCGAGATCCTGCGCGAGGCCCGGCAGTTCACGCCGCGCGAGTTCCGCATCGTCTCGTCGCCGCAGGTGATCGAGCTTTTCCTCGACGAAGAGAGCCAGCACCTGGCCGGCCTGAGCGACTTCATCGGCAAGCCCATTTCGCTTCAGGCCGAGCCCGCGATGGGACAGGGCCAGTACGACATCGTGTTGCTGTAGCGGCCGTTCAGAGAATAGCCGGCTGGCCCGCCGGCGCTGAGCGCACGGCATTGTTCTGCAGCCGCGCATAGAGGCCGTCGAGCGCCATCAGCTGTTCGTGCGCGCCGTGCTCGGCGATGCGGCCATGCTCCATCACCACGATGCGGTCGGCATGCTGGATGGTCGAGAGGCGGTGGGCCACGATCAGCGTCGTGCGGCCCTGCATGAGGCGCTGCAGCGCTTCCTGCACCTGCCGCTCGGATTCGGTGTCGAGCGCAGAGGTGGCTTCGTCGAGCAGCAATATCGGCGCGTTCTTGTAGAGCGCGCGCGCGATCGCCAGGCGCTGCCGCTGGCCGCCCGACAACTGGGTCGCGTTGTGGCCCAGCACGGTGTCGATGCCCTGCGGCAGGCCTTCCACGTGGACGGCCAGGTTGGCGGCAGCGACGCATTCGAGCACGCGCTCGCGGTCGATCGCGGCACCGAGCGCGACGTTTGCCGCCAGGCTGTCGTTGAGCATCACCACGTCCTGGCTGACCATCGCGAACTGCGAGCGCAGGCTCGCGAGCTGCCATTCGCCGACCTCATGGCCATCGAGCAGCACCTCGCCGGCGCTCGGCAGCACGAAGCGCGGCAGCAGGTTGACCAGCGTCGTCTTCCCCGAGCCCGAGGGCCCGACGAAGGCGATCACCTCGCCGGGCTCGATCGCCAGGCTGACGCCGTCGAGCGCGCGCGCCTCGTCGTCGCCGCGGTAGTTGACGCAGACGCGGCGCAGCTCGATGTGGCCGGCCGCGCGTTCGAGCACGAACCGGCCCTGCGTTTCCGACGGAACCTCGTCGATCAGCGCGAGGCCGCGCTCGAGCGCCGCCAGCCCGCGCGTGATCGGATTGGCCATGTCGGCGAGGCGCCGGATCGGCGCGATCAGCATCAGCATCGCCGTCACGTACGAGATGAAGCCGCCGACCGTCAGCCCTTTCTCGCCGGCCTGCCAGAGCGCGATCATCACCACGATCGACAGCGCGAAGGCAGCAAAGAGCTGTGTCAGCGGGGTCATCGCGGCCTGGGCGATGGTCGATTTCACGGCCAGCCGATTGAGGCTGTGGCTCAGGCGTTCGAAGCGCTCGCTCTGGCTGGCTTCGGCGCGGTGCAGGCGCACCATCTTGTGGGCGAGGACGTTCTCCTCGACCACGTAGGCCAGTTCGTCGGTGGCATGCTGCCCCAGGCGTGTCAGGTGGTAGAGCCGCTTGGACAGCACCTTCATGATCCATGCCACGCCGGGCACCATCACGCCGACGATCAGCGTGAGCTTCCAGTTCAGGTAGACCAGGTAGAACAGCAGCGCAATCGTCACGAAGCCGTCGCGCGACAGGCTCAGCAGCGCCTGCACCAGCAGCATGGCGCCGGTCTGCACCTCATAGACCACCGTGTTCGACAGGGTGCTGGCCGACTGGCGCGAAAACAGCGCGAGTTCCGCTTCGAGCAGGCGCTTGAACAGCATGCGCCGCAGTCCCTGCATGCCTTCGTTGGCGATCCGCGCGAGGGCATATTGCGAGATGAACTGCGCCACGCCGCGCACCAGGAAGAGCAGGATGATCGCCACCGGCACGATCCACAGCGCCAGCTGTCCGCGCGTGAAGCCGCGATCGAAGAGCGGCTTCAGCATCGCGGCCAGCAAGGGCTCGGTGAGCGCGGCGACCGCGGCGGTCGCGATGCCCAGCGCCCACCAGCGGCGCGAGCTGCCGAACCAGGTCATCAGGCGCGCGAGTCGTCGCGTCAGGGGGAGGCGCACCGTGTCGGTGGCGGGGGAGGGCTGCATGGCGGCGAATTCTACGGGGCGGATCCTGTAGGACCCGGCCGTCTCATACACGTTTTGTGACGACAGGGCCATCGCAACATGTACCATGTGCACTGTTTTTGTCCGAGACAAGAAACTTAAACCTCGGAAACCTCTCCGAACTGCATGAAAAAGCCGTTGCAAGACTTTCCCCCAACCCCTTCTTCATCGTTCTTCGCACGCCGCGCCCTGGTCGCGGCCCTCGCTGCCACCCCCGTGATTCCCGCCCTGGCCCAGTTCCGGGTCGAGGTCTCGGGTGTGGGCGTGACGCAGTTGCCGATCGCGATCGCGCCCTTCAGGGGCGAGGAGTCCTCGCCGCAGAAGATCTCGGCGATCGTGCTGGCCGACCTCGAGCGCAGCGGGCAGTTCCGCGGCGTCGACGCGTCCGGCCAGGCCCTCGATGAAAGCTCCCGCCCCGACCTCAGCTTCTGGCGCCAGCGCACCGCCGATTCGCTCGCGGTCGGCAGCGTCACGCGGCTGGCCGATGGCCGTTTCGACGTCCGCTTCCGGCTCTGGGACGTGGTGCGCGGGCAAGACCTCGGCGGCCAGAGCTACACCGTGCCCCAGGGCGATCTGCGGCTGGCCTCGCATCGCATCGCCGACTACATCTACGAGAAGCTGACCGGCGAGAAGGGCATCTTCTCGACCCGCATCGCCTATGTCACCAAGGGCGGGAGCCGCTACACGCTGTGGGTGGCCGACTCCGACGGCGAGAACGCCCAGGCGGCGCTCGCCAGTCCCGAACCGATCATTTCGCCGCGCTGGTCGTCCAACGGCAGCCAGCTCGCCTACGTGTCCTTCGAGTCGCGCAAGCCGGTGGTGTACGTCCACAACGTCGCCAGCGGCCAGCGGCGACTGGTGGCGAACTTCCGCGGCTCCAACAGCGCGCCGGCCTGGGCCCCGGACGGCAGCACGCTGGCCGTCACCCTGAGCCGCGACGGCGGCTCGCAGCTCTACACCATCTCGTCCAGCGGCGGCGAGCCGCGCCGTCTCACGCAGAGCAACAGCATCGACACCGAGCCGGTGTTCTCGGCCGACGGCGGCACGATCTACTTCGTCAGCGATCGCGGCGGTGCGCCGCAGATCTACAAGATGGGCGCCGGCGGCGGCAACCCGACCCGGGTCACCTTCAGCGGGACCTACAACATTTCTCCGTCGATCAGCGGCGATGGCCGGTGGTTGGCCTACATCTCGCGCGTCGGCGGGGCGTTCAAACTCCACGTGATGGAGTTGGCGACCGGCAACGTGCAGGCGATCACGGACACCACGGCCGACGAGCGTCCGAGTTTTGCGCCGAACAGCAAATTGATCGTCTACGCCACCAAGCTGCAGGGCCGCGAGGCACTGATGACCACGACGCTCGACGGCAAGATCAAGGCGCGGTTGGCGGGGCAGGCCGGAGACATCCGGGAACCGGACTGGGGTCCGTTTCAAAAGCAATGATTAACTTGAGGAGTCCGAAAATGTTGAAACGTACGATTTATTCGCTGGCCATCGTGGCCCTGATCGCTGGCTGCTCGTCCGGCACCAAGCTGAACGACACCCCGGTGGTCGACCGCGGTGCGGCGGGCCAGGGCGGCGGCGCTGCCAGCGGCGTGGCGCCGGTCACCATCGACCCGAATGCGCAGAATGCGCAAGGCCCGGTCGGCGTGGCACGGATCATCTATTTCGACTTCGACAGCTACACCGTCAAGCCCGAGTTCCAGCAGCTCATCGATGGCCATGCACGCTTCCTCAAGGCCAATCCGAACCGTCGCGTGTCGATCGAAGGACACACCGACGAACGCGGCGGCCGCGAGTACAACCTGGCGCTCGGCCAGAAGCGCTCCGAGGCCGTGCGCCGCGCACTGGTCCTGGTGGGCGTCAGCGACGCGCAAATCGAGGCCGTGAGCTTCGGCAAGGAAAAGCCGGCGGCGCAGGGCAGCGGTGAGGACGTCTGGGCGCAAAACCGCCGCGCCGAGATCACGTACCGCTGATGATGCGCGGCCTTACTTTGCGAGGCGCAGTCCTCGCAGCCGCGTTGCTGTGCGCTTCGCTGGGGGCCCAGGCCGCGCTGTTCGAAGACGACGAGGCGCGGCGCGCCATCCTCGACCTGCGCCAGCGGGTCGAGACCATGCGCCAGCAGGCCGAGCAGCGTCAAAGCGAGGAAAGCGCGCAACTGCGCCGCAGCCTGCTCGATCTGCAGAACCAGATCGAGCAGATGCGCGGCGACATGGCGCGCTTGACGGGCCAGAACGAGCAGCTCACGAAGACCGTCACCGATCTTCAGCAGCAGCGCCAGACCGACACCGACGCCCGGGCCAAGAGCAACGAGCCGTCCAAGGTCGCGGTCGACGGCCGCGAGTTCAATGCCGATCCAAAGGAAAAGGCCGACTTCGACGCGGCCCTCGGCATCTTCCGTGCGGGCCAGTTCGCGCAGGCGCAGACGGCGTTCGCCGACTTCGTCAAGCGCTATCCGCAGAGCGGCTACAACGCCTCGGCGCTGTTCTGGCTCGGCAATGCGCAGTACGCGACGCGCAACTACAACGAGGCCATCGCCAACTTCAGGTCGATGCTCTCGCTGGCGCCCGACCATGCGAAGGCACCCGAGGCCGTGCTGTCGATCGCGAACTGCCAGATCGAGCTGAAGGACACCAAGGCCGCACGCCGCACGCTCGAGGACCTGACCAAGGCCTATCCGCAGTCGGAGGCAGCGCAGGCCGGCCGCGAACGGCTGTCGCGGCTGCGCTAGCCCCTTGACCACCGCGAGCCCCGTCGTTGCCACGGACGACGCCGACCTGGCCCGCCGTTTCGGCGGGCTGGAGCGCTTGTACGGCGTGGCGGGCGCGGCCCGCATCCGCGAGGCGCACGTGCTGGTGGCGGGCATCGGTGGCGTCGGCTCGTGGGCGGTCGAAGCGCTGGCGCGCAGCGGGGTCGGGCGGCTGAGCCTGGTCGACCTCGACCACATTGCCGAATCCAACATCAACCGCCAGATCCACGCGCTCGATTCGACCGTGGGCCAGGCCAAGGTGGAGGCCATGCGGGATCGCATCGCGCACATCAATCCGGCCTGCAGCGTGCTGGCGATCGACGAGTTCGTCGAGCCCGACAACTGGCAGGCCCTGCTGGCCACGGCCGAGGGCGCGAACGGGCCGGTGACCGCGGTTCTCGATGCCTGCGATCAGGTGAAGGCCAAGCTCGCGATGGCCGCATGGGCGCGCGGCGCGGACGCAGGCTTCATCACCGTCGGCGCCGCCGGCGGCAAGCGCCTGGCGCACCGGGTCGAGATCGACGACCTCGCCCTGGTCACGCACGACCCCTTGCTGGCGCAGCTTCGGCAGCGACTGCGCAAGGCCCACGGCGCGCCGCGCGAAGGCCGCAAGATCGGCGTCGCATGCGTCTTCAGTCGCGAGAGCGTGGCGCCACCGGACGCCTCCTGCGCGATCGAGGGCGACGGCTCGCTCAACTGCCATGGTTATGGATCGGTGGTGGCGGTGACCGCCACGTTCGGGCAATGTGCGGCAGGGTGGCTGCTCGATCGGATTGCCCGAAATGTCACGTTATAATTTCAGGCTTTGCCGGATTCGACGCCGGCCAAGAACACTGGTATCGGGACGTTAGCTCAGTTGGTAGAGCAGCGGACTTTTAATCCGTTGGTCACAAGTTCGAATCTTGTACGTCCTACCAAGCTCCAGAGCGCTCACCGTAAGGGTTGAGCGCTCTTTTTTTTATAGCGCTATTTGCTTTCGAATTAAGCACTTTGCGGAACACACTTCCGCAAATCGCTGCTCATCGAAGCGGGCGGACCTTCTTTCCGACCTTGTGGCGGATGTAGTTCGCCGTCATTCCCTCGGTCGTGTGACCCAGCAGCGACTGCGCATCTCGGGTGCCGCGCTCGTCGTCAATATCCGTCGCCGCCTTCGCGCGCAGGTCGCGGAATTGGAACTCGGCCTTCGGCACATCCGCGGCGGCGCGCGCGTCGTCGAACCGGTCGCGCAGCATTGCCTTGGTCAGTGGCTTGCCTTCCTCGTTGACCAGCAGCGCCATCGCGTAGATCTTGTGCTCCGCCTCGATTGCGCGCTTGTATGCGCGGATCTCGATGATCAGGTCGGCCAGCAGGCCCTCGACCACGATCCGGAGCTTTTCCTTCGTCTTGCCCTGGCGCAGGCGCAGGATGCCGCCCGGCACCTCTCCCTCGATGCTCTTCTCGGTCACGCGCAGCACGTCGGCCGGCCGCTGGCCGATGATGTCTGCCAGGCGCAGGGCGAACTCCAGGGGCTTGCCAGACTTGTCGATGACCTTCTGC
Organism: Variovorax sp. J31P207; assembly: GCF_030316965.1. NCBI lineage: Bacteria > Pseudomonadati > Pseudomonadota > Betaproteobacteria > Burkholderiales > Comamonadaceae > Variovorax > Variovorax sp. J31P207. The sequence goes on along the minus strand of NZ_JASZYN010000019.1, from coordinate 118,543 downwards.
ACGGTCTCGGCGTCGGGCGCGACGTCCCGGCCTTCCTCGTGGAAGCCGTCGACACCCGCGCAGGGGTTCGGCAGCTTCGTCAGGCCGTTCTCGCGGCAGTAGTTCCAGATGTGCGAGAACAGCGCCTTCTCGCGGTTGGCGCGGACATGCCCGACGTTGGCGGCGATCGGCTGCGCCGGCCGCCCGAGCCGGCGGCGCTCGGCGTTCCTGGCCTCGGCCAACTCGCGCGCGGCCTTCAGGCGCCATTTCTTGTACTGGCCGATGTGTAACGGCTCGATGCTGTCCAGCGGCGCCGGCGGGTCGCCGAAGAACTTGAGCAGCCAGCCGAGTTCCTTTTCGTTGTCCTGCTGGGTGCGCGGCGCCTTGTTCGGCAGCACGTCCTTGCGGTAGCCGTCGACCTTGCCGTAGCCGTCGAGCGCATCGACGAACGTCGGAGGCGCCTTGACGACTGGAGCGGGCTTGCTGGTGAGCTCGGCCCACTTGCTGACCGCGGCCACGTAGTCGCTCCCGAGCGGGATCTCGCGCCGCGGCTTCTCGCCCGTGTCCAGGTAGTAGAAGATCAGCTTGCCGCGTGGCCGGGCCCGCATGCCCTTCGGCAGGTTCGCCCACCTGGTCGGTTTCCGTCCCATCCTTATGCTCCTACGACTCGCGGCACCCACCCGCTGGTCGGTTTTTGCGCCAGGTGCGCCGGCTCCAGCCGGCCCTCGACTGTGGCGCGTGTCACGACCGGGTGCCCGGTGGCGCTGCGCCGAAATGGTATCCCCTCGGCCTTGAGCCACTCAATCTGCTTTGATTTCATGCGCCGGCCTGTGAACTGCTGGAGCTCGGCGTCGGTCAGGAACAGGCTCATGGGGCCTCCCTGATCTCGACGCTCACCCGAGGCACCGGCTCGACGCTGACGCTTCCGGTCACGTCCTGCACGCGCTCATCCCACACATCAACGGCGAAGCCGCAGCAGGCGCTAACGATGTGCGGGGCGGTCCTGCGCTCGATCAGATCGCCGTCCAGCGTTTCGCTCCGATAGACCTCGAAGTCGGCGAGGCGGATCTTGCACACGCCGCAGCCATTGCTGCACACGAATTCGAGGCTCATGGCTGCTGCTCCTTCTGTGCCTGGGCAAGAGCGGCGCGGACAACGGCTTCAACCGCGCTCCAGTGCTTGACAAAGGCCTCCTCGCCGGCCGCGTACTTCGGGACGAGCCCCTGCTTCACGGCTTCCTTGACGGCTGCGGCAAGCATTGCATCGCTCGGCTCTCCCTCCTGCGTGCCCCGACCTTGGAGGGCGGCGGCGCGGTTGTTCCATGCCTCCTCCGCTGTGGGTTCGTATCCCTCACATAGGTAGTCGGTCCCAATGTTGCACTCAGGGCAATAGACCTTGTAGTAGGGGACTGTCGCATGCGACCACAGCGATTCGTCCATGGTCTTCGCTCTGCAGGCATCTCCGCCGCAGAACGGGCACGGTGCCAGATCGCCTTGGGCTTGGGTGTCAGCGGTCATTGCACGGTCCTCAGTTGCGCCGGCTTCTTCGGCATGGTCTTGAGCACGAACTGCGCGGTGCCGAGGAGGCGATCGAATGCCTGTTCCGAGCCTTCGGCATTCGCCATCACGACGATGCCCCTGCTGAGCGGGCGGTGGGCCAAGGTGAGCGCCACCCCGGGCCCCAGCACCTTCCGCCTGATGGACCTGTGGAATCAGCCGATCAGCACGTTGGGCATGCCTGCGTTCGCGGGAGGCGGCAAGGTGGCCCGGGTCTATGAGATCGCCACTCCCTACGACTACACGCAGCTGCGCACGCTGAAGATCGTGCAGTCGGCCGACGTCCTGACGATCACCAGCCCCTACTACCCGCCCTACGAGCTGCGCCGCAACGGCGCTCTCGACTGGCAGATGGCGGCCATCCAGTTCGTGAATGCACTGGCCGCGCCGCAGTCCAACGGCAACGCGCCCAACATGATCAACCACGTCTACCGCGTGGTGGCCGCCGCCCCCAGCAATGGTGGCTTCTCGATCCCATCGGCGTCGGTCGCAGTTTTCAACGACTTCAGCGTGCCGGGCCGCTACAACCGCGTGACCTGGACCAGTACGCCAGGCGCCGTCTTCTATTTCGTCTACAAGTACAACGGCTCGCAGTGGGGGTTGATCGGCTTCTCGGCGTCCGGCACGTCGTTCGACGACGACGCCTCGGTGACGCCCGACTACACCGCCGCCCAGTACAGCGGGCCGAGCCCGCCGCCCACAGCCTTCGTTACCGCCGTCGCACCGGCGACCACCGGCGTCGCCGTGGTGCCCACCGGCGCCGGCGCGAAAGTCTACAAGTACGTGGTGACGTCGCTCAACACCGACGCCACCGAGGAATCCATCGCCTCGTCCGAGGTCTCCGCCACGAACGACCTCAACATCGCGGGCAACTTCAACACGGTCAAGTGGCCGCAGGTGCCAGGCGTCGGGCTCTACAACGTCTACAAGTCGCAGAATGGCATCTTCGGCTTCATCGGCCGCGCGAATGCCGACTGCACCTTCCTCGACGACAACATCGTCCCGGACACCGCCACCACCCCGCCGATCCAGCTGAACCCCTTCAACGGCGACGGAAACTATCCGCGCGCCGTGAGCTATCACCAGCAGCGCCGCGTCTTCGCCGGAACGATCAACGAGCCGCAGACCATGTGGATGACGCGCTCCGGGACCGAGCGCAACCTGGGCTACAGCTTCCCCTCGCGAGACGACGACACCGTGGTGCTGCGCGTGGTCTCGCGCGAGGCGAACACGATCCGCAGCCTCGTGCCGATGAACGACCTGATCCTGCTCACCTCGGGTGGCGAGTGGAAATGCGCGGCGGCCGACAGTGGCGCGATCACGCCGTCGAACGTCAGCGTGCAGCCCCAGGGCTACACCGGTAGCTCGGATGTGCAGCCCGTCACCACCGATCGCACCATCCTCTTCGCGCAGGACCGCGGGGGCGCAATCCGCGAGCTGCAATTCGCTTGGGAGCAGCAGGGCTACCAGACCAGCAATGTCTCGATCCTGGCGCCGCACCTCTTCGACTATCACCTGGTGGTGCAGATGGCCTTCAGCCGCTCGCCGCTGCCGTCGCTCTGGTCGGTGCGCAATGACGGCTACCTGCTCGGCATGACCTACGTGCCCGAGCACGAGGTGCGCGCCTGGCACCAGCACACCACGGACGGCACCTTCGAGTCGATCTGCTGCGTGGCCGAGGGCGACGAGGATGTGCTCTACGTCATCGTGAAGCGCTTCATCGCCGGGCGCACGGTGCGCTACATCGAGCGCAAGCACACGCGGCGTTTCGACACCCCGTCGGACCAGTTCTTCGTCGACAGCGGCCTCACCTACGACGGCGCGCCCACGGCAACCATCAACGGCCTCTACCACCTGGAGGGCAAGGAGGTCGCGCTCCTGGCCGACGGCGGTGTCTCGCCCCCGCAGATCGTGACGAACGGCTCGGTGTCGCTCGATGCGCCGGCCAGCAAGGTGCAGGTGGGCCTGCCCTATGTCTCGCAGGTGAAGACGCTGCCACTGTCGATTCAGACGGAGGCCTTCGGCCAGGGCACAGTCAAGAATGTGAACAAGGTGTTCCTGCGGGTGCTGACCTCCAACGGCTTCAGCGCCGGCCCGAGCTTCGACAAGCTGCGCTACTACCCGACGCGATTTGCGGAGCCGTATGGCTCTCCGCCGGATCTCGTGACGGGCGAGGTGCCACTCACGCTGAGCCCGACCTGGCAGCGCGACGGCTCGGTCTGCATCCAGCAGGACCAGCCGCTGTCCTTCATGCTGCTCGGCATGGCGATCGAAACCGCCACGGGGTCCTGACATGGCCAGCGTCCGCCGCGCCACCGAAGCCGACCTCGACGCGATGATCGCGATGGGCCAGGCACTGCACGACGAGAGCCCGCGCTACGCCGGCATGGCCTTCAGTCCGGACAAGCTGCGCCGGCTCTGGGCCCAGCTCCAGGGAACGCTCCTGGCCGAAAGCGACCGCGGCTGCGTCTTCGTCGCGGAGGAGGGCGGCGAGGTCGTCGGCATGACGGTGGGCATCGCCGCCGAGCGCTGGTTCTCCGAGGAGCGTTACCTCACCGACCTCACGCTCTATGTCCAGCCCGCGCACCGCGGCGGCACCGCCTTCCGCCGCCTGGTCGGCGTCCTCGAGCGCTGGGCCGCCGAGCAGGGCCTCGATCAGCTGGCGCTCGGCGTCAGCACCGAAATCCACCCCGAGCGCACGGTCCGTGCCTACGAGCGCCTGGGCTACCGATTGGCCGGCTACACGATGGTGAAACAAAATGGGAATTGAAGCAGGTAGCTTGAGCGGTGGTCAGATGTTCTCGGCCTTCGGCGCGGGCATGTCGGCCACCAGCGCCTACAGCCAGGCCAAAAGCCAGCAGGCCGCGCTGCAGGCGCAGGCCCAGGTCGCAGACAACAACGCGACGATCGCCACGTGGCAGGGCGAGGATGCCGTCACGCGCGGCGAGTGGGCCGCCGGCCAGGCGATGCAAAAGGGCGCGCAGGTGAAGTCGAGCCAGCGCGCCGCCATGGCCGCCAACGGTGTCGACCTCTCGGTCGGTTCCGCGCAGGAAGTGCTGAACAGCACCGACTACATCACGGCCACCGACGCCGCAACGCTGGAGAACAACGCCCTGCGCGAGGCCTGGGGCTACCGCATGCAGGCGCGCCAGTACACCGACTCGGCGAAGGCGGCGCGCGGCGGCGCCAGCCAGATCAGCCCCTGGCTCTCGGCCGGAAGCTCACTGCTGACCAGTGCCACGAACGTGGCGAGCCGCTGGTATCAGGGCAATGCCGTCACGCGCGGCGCGGGAGGCTGACCAGATGGCAACCGTTCCCCGCCTCACCGGTCCGAGCGTCGCGTCCACCGCGGCGCCCGACTTCCGCCAGCAGAGCACCGTCAGCGCCGACCTCCTGAGCATCCGCGACAAGCAGCTCGGCCAGGCCGGCGACGCCATGGTCAGCGCCGGCGCAAGCTACGACATCGTCCAGCGCCAGCTCGTCGACCGCGCCAACGCCCTGCGCGTCGACGACGCCCTGAACCAGGCCACCGAGCGCGCGCTGCGCCTGCAGCATGACCCGAAGGACGGCTACACCGCCCTCAAAGGCTACGACGCGCTCAACCGCCCGGATGGCCTGCCGCTCGCCGAGGAATACACCGGCAAGCTGGACACCGAGTTTTCGAACATCGCTGCGGGCCTCGGAAACGATCGCCAGCGCGAGATGTTCAACCAGCGCGCCAACAACATCCGCACGCAGTTCCTCGGCAATGCGCTGCAGCACACCGGCCAGCAGGCCCAGGTCTATGACTTGAGCGTGCGCGAGGCCGGCGTGGCCACGGCCAGCAACGCCCTGGTGCTGAACTTCAGCGACCCGATCAACGTGAAGCAGCAGGTCGAGAAGATCCGCGGCTCGATCATGGGCGCGCAGGATCCGCAGACCGACGCCTTCATCCCGGGCTCGGCCCAGATGGCCGGCAAGTCCGCAGCATGGGCGCAGGAGAAGGCGGACGAGGCGGTGAGCGGCGCCCACCTCGGCGCGATCTCGGCCGCCATGGAGGCCGGCAACGTGAACGGCGCGATGGCCTACCGGAAGAAGTACGCCGACCAGATCACGGCCAGCGACATGCTGAAGATCGACGGCACGCTCACTAAGAACTACGACACGATGGTCGGCGCCAAGGTGGGCAGCACGGTCATGCAGTCGGCGCAGGCCGCGATCAACCCCAACGACTTCGACCGCTTCACGAACGTGATCATGGGCGCCGAATCGCGCGGCCGGGATTTCGCCGCCGATGGCTCGGTCCTGACCAGCCCGAAGGGCGCCAAGGGCCGGATGCAGGTGATGGACGCCACGAACGGTGACCCCGGTTTCGGTGTGCGGCCGGCGGCCAACGACAGCCTCGAGGAGCGGGCGCGCGTCGGGCGCGACTACCTGGCCGCCATGGTGAAGCGCTACGACGGCAACATCGCCAAGGCCTCGGCAGCCTACAACGCCGGCCCGGGCGCCGTGGACGATGCCGTCAAGGCCGCCGAGAAGAACGCTGGCAAGGGCGAGCAGGTCCCGCCCGACGCCTGGCTGGCCAGCATGCCGGCCGAGACCCGCGCCTATGTCGCGTCGGTGAGCAAGAAGATGGCCGACCCGGCCGCCAGCGCGCCGCAGCGGCCCACGCTCGAGCAGCTGCAGCAGGCCGCGCGCGCCCAGCTCGGGCCCAACGCTTCGCCTCTGGCGGTGAAGTCGGCGGTCGACACGATCGGCCAGCAGTTCGACGCCCAGACCAAGGCCATCGAGCAGCGCAAGACCGAGACGGTGACCGCCGCCATGCAGGCCCTGGACCAGAACGGCGGCCGCTACAGCGACCTGCCGCCTTCGATGCGCAGCAAGCTCACCCAGCTGGCGCCCGACAAGGTCGACGAGGTCATGAACTACGGCCAGCGCATCGCGAAGGGCGACGACATCACCGACGATCGTCTTTACCTGCGGCTGTCGAACAACCCGCAGCAGCTCAAGGCGATGTCGGATGCCCAGTTCTACCAGCTGAAGGGCGGCCTCTCGAAGGAGGATTTCAAGCACTTCAGCAACATCCGCGGCGACCTGCTGAGCGGCAAGAGCGGGAACACGGCGGGCGACCTGAACGAGCAGGCGGTGAACCGCGTGTTCAACCAGCGGCTGCAGACCTTGGGCCTGCCAACGAATCCGGACAAGCGCGACACCGACGCCGAGCAGCGTATCGGCGCCATGCGCTCCTACGTGGACAAGCGGGTGATGGCGGCGCAGCAGGCCGCCGGTCGGAAGCTGACCGACGCCGAGACCTCGAAGGTGATCGACGAGACCTTCTCGCAGAACGTCCAGTTCCGCAACACCTTCCTCGGCTTCGAGACCGGCGGCACCACCGGCCAGCCGCTCATGTCGACCAAGGTGAACGACATCCCGAGCGCGACGGTCGACAAGATCAAGAAGGCGTTCGCCGCCAACGGCGTGAGCAAGCCGACCGACGGCCAGATCCTGGGCGTCTATTTCGAAGGCATGGGCCAGCGTGGCAAACAGGCGCCGCGCGGCGGTGCCACTGGAGCGTTTTGATGGCGGATGAATTCGACGCGGATGCCGCGCTGCAGAGCTACCTGGCGCGCCCGACCCCGGAAACGACGCTGCGCGCGTCGCTTACCGATGCGGTGACCAAGAACCCCGACCAGGCCGCCGGCTGGCGCCAGACCGCCGCGAAGATCGGCGTGCCGATCGACAGCGCGCAAGCGCTGCCCGACTGGTCGAAGCAGCAGAAGGCCATGGCCGACATCAACACCGGCGCGCTGGCCGAGATCAGCCCGGTGACCACCAGCTTCCTGAGCGATCCCACCAACGCCGCGATCGCGCACGACGACACGGCGAACATGGGCATGATCGAGACGCTGGCGAACAGTTTCCGCCGCGGCGTGCCCGGCCTACAGCAGGTGGTCGGCGCCACGGCGCTGCGCTCCAACGTCGCCCAGCTCGAGCAGTTCGACGCAGTCGCCGCGCGCATCGACGCCGGCGAGAAGCCCACCAGCATCCGCGCCGCCGACGATCCCCTGGGCGTGGCCTTCATGACGCCCGAGCAGCGTGCGCGCTACCGTGCCTCCATCACCACGCCGCTCGGCGGCAACATCGCCACGATCGTCCAGACCCAGAAGGAAAAGCAGGCGACCCCCGCGCCCGACGTGGTGGGCCAGGTCATGAAGGCGGAGACCTTCGGGCAGGCGTTCAGCGCCTTCATGCAGGCGCCGGTGCAGTTCATCGCCAGCATCGGGCCGGAGAGCCTGGTGACCAATGCGCCGGGGATCGTCGGCGCGATCCCTGCCGGCATTGCCGCCGGGCCGGCCGGCGCCGCCTCGGTGATGGGCGCCGGCTCCTTCGCCACGGACTACGGCTCCAGCATCGTCGAGGCGCTAACGAAGGCCGGCGTCGACGTGAGCGACACCGCCGCGCTGCAGGCCGCCGTGCAGGACAAGGCCCTGATGCAGAGCGTCGCCACGCAGGCCATGGCGCACGCCTCGGTCGTCGGCACGATGGACGCCGTCAGCGGCGGCGTCGCCTCGAAGCTGGCGCTGCCAAAGAGCATTGCCACGAAGCTGGCCGCGAAACCGGTGGCGCGCGAGCTGGCGGGCGTCGCCGCTCAGGTGCCGGTCCAGGGTGCGCTCGGCGCCGCGGGCGAGGCGGGCGGGGAGATCGCCGCCGGCCAGCCGCTGGACCCCGGGAACATCCTGGCCGAGTTCGTGGGCGAGGCCTTCACCGCGCCGGCCGAGGTCGCCAGCATCGCGACTGGCAAGATCCGCGAGCGCTTGGCCGAGGGCCGGGCAGCCGAGGCGAACGCGGCGCGCGTCGAGGAACTGACCAAGCTGGTCGAGGCCAGCAAGCTGCGCGCCCGTGACCCGGAGACCTTCAAGGCCTTCATCGACCAGGTCGCCGAGGGCGGCCCGGCGCCGACCGAGCTCTACATCGACGCCGAGACCCTGGCGAACACCCTGAACCAGTCCGGCGTGACCATGGCCGAACTGCAGGCGCTGGCGCCCAGCGTCGCCGAGCAGATGAAGCCCGAGAACTTCGTGCCCGGCGCCGACCTGCGCATTCCGGTGTCCGAGTTGCTGGCCGCGCCGAGCGAGATCTCCGCCACGCTGGTCGACCACCTGCGCGCCGGGCCCGACGCCATGAGCCGGGCCGAGGCCGGCGAGTACCTGGCGAAGCAGGGCGACGCCATCCGCACCGAGGTGGAGGCCGAGCTTTCGAAGAAGGTGAACCGCGCCGAGTTCCAGGCCCAGGTCGACCAGATCCGCGACCAGTTCCAGACCCAGCTCGACGCCGTCGGCAAGTTCCGGCCCGAGGTGAACAAGGCCTATGCCACGCTGCTGGGCAATTTCTACGCCGTGCAGGCGTCGCGCGCAGGCCTCACCGTCGGCGAATTCATGCAGAAGTACCAGCTTGGCGTGGCCGGAAAGGACGCGCTTCCGGGCCGTCAGCGGTACGATCAGGCAACTGGAGATGGAAATGGACGACCTGAACGACCTGCTGGATCCGGCCTACGAGGCGACGAAGACCTACTCCCAACTGTTGGCGGAGGGCGTCCAGCACCAGGGTGGGCTGGCGCAACTCGCGCAAGCCGAGACGGGAAGCCCGTCGTCGTCCACCGTGGCGCCGCAGTCCCTCTCGGCCCCGAACACTTCGATGTAGGCAACCTCGGCGCCGCCAGCGGCAATCCGTCGTCTGGCCTCGGCGTCTGGTTCACGCCCAGCAAGGGCGAAGCATCGCGCTACGGCGCGACCGAGTCCTTTCACCTCGACCTGCGCAACCCGAAGGTCGTCAAGATCGAAGACCTGCCGGGCTTCGACAGCGTGGCAGAGGCCCACGCCTGGCGCGAGAAGCAGCGAGAAGCCGGCCATGACGGCCTCATCATCACCGCCAAGCACCTGGGCGGCCCGGTGCACATGGTGGCTTTCGACCCGCAGCAGGTCATCCAGCCCGCCAGCCGCGGCACCCTGAACCAGCCCGCCCGCGGCGCGCTCAACTTCGGCGAGGACATCACCGGCTCGCCCAGCGTGATCCAGCTGCTGGAGGGCGCCGATCTCTCGACCTTCATCCACGAGTCGGGCCACTTCTTCCTCGAGGTGCAGGCCGACCTGGCCGCGCGCATCCAGGGCAAGATCGCCGACGGCGACACCGTCACGCCGGCCGAGCAGCAGATCGTCGACGACATGAACACGCTCCTGGCGTCGTTCGGCATCACCGGTACGCCCGACCAGTCGCCGCTCACCACGTGGCAGTCGATGAGCCTGGAGGAAAAGCGCGAGCACCACGAGACCTTCGCCCGCAGCTTCGAGCACTACGCCATGGAGGGCAAGGCGCCCAGCCAGGCGCTGGCCGACGTGTTCCAGCGGTTCCGCTCCTGGCTGATCTCTGTCTACCGCACGCTGTCGGGCCTGAACGTGAAGTTGTCCGACGACGTGCGCGCCGTGATGGACCGGATGCTGGCGAGCGACGTGGCGATCCAGCAGGCGCAGGACGCCCGCAACATGGGCCCGCTCTTCGAGAGCGCCGAGCAGGCCGGCATGACCCCCGAGGAATACGCCGCCTACCAGCAGCTCGGGCAGACCGCCACCGACACCGCCGACGCGGAGCTCGACGCCCGCCTGATGAAGGACATGAAGTGGCTGAGCGGCGCCAAGGCCCGCGCGCTCAAGGCCCGCCAGAAGGAGGTCGCCGCGATTCGTGCCGAGGTGCGCAATGAGGTCAGCCGCGAGGTGATGGCCCAGCCTGTCTATCAGGCGTGGCAGTTCCTGACCGGCAAGTCCGAGCAGATCGCGCCGGGCACGCGCACCGCCGAGAGCATCGACACCGTGCAGGAATCCGGCAAGCTGCGCACCTCGCTGGTGGCCGCGCTCGACGAGTTCAGCGCCCAGACGCTCAAGGAGCGCCGCATGCTCAGCGAGAAGAACGGCATGCACCCGGACATCGTCGCGGAACTGTTCGGCTACGAGTCGGGCGGCGACCTGATTGCCGCGCTGGCCGCAGCTGAGTCCCCAAACCGGGTGATCGACGGCCTGACCGACCAGCGCATGCTCGAGCAGCACGGCGACATCACCAGCCGCGCCGCGCTGGAGCGCGCCGCCGACGAGGCCATCCACAACGAGGTGCGTGCCCGGGTGATCGCCACCGAGCTGAAGGCCCTGACCAAGGCCACTACGGTGCGCGAATCCGGCGACAGCCTCTACGCCGCCGGCACGGTCGACGTCATGGCGCGCGCCGCGCGCGAGTACGCCGCCGCGGTGATCGGCCGCGTGAAGCTGAAGGACCTGCGGCCCAAACAGTACTCCGCGGCGGAGGCCAGGAGTGCGAAGCTGGCCCAGCAGTCCCTCGGCGACGTGCAGGAAGCGGCGATGCACAAGCGCAACCAGCTGGTGAACAACTACGCCACGAAGGCCGCCTACGACGCCCAGGCCGAGGTGGTCGCCGCGAACGACCTTTTCAAGAAGATCATCGGCCGCTCGATCGCGAAGATCTCGGAGACCCGGGACGCCGGCACCGTGCAGGCGGCGCGCGCCATCCTGGCGGAATACGGCATCGGCACGAAGGGCGAGCCAGCGCAGCGCTACCTGGAGACCATGGCCCAGGACGATCCGGGCATGCATGCGGTGCTGGCCGAAAAGGTGGCCGCCCTCAGGGCCAACGCCAAGCCCGTGGGCGAGATGACGGTCGAGGAGTTCCGAGGCCTCACGGAAGAGATCCAGGGCCTCTGGCACATGGCGCGCCGCGCGCGGCAGGTCGAGGTCGACGGGCAGATGCTGGAGATCGAGAAGGTCAAGGGCGACATCGTGGGGCGCCTGCACGAGATCGGCGTCCCCGACCGGGTGCCAGGGGAGGGCCAGGCGGTGACCGACAGCGAGCGCCGCCTGGCCCGCATGCAGACTCTGCGCGCCGCGCTGCGCCGCGTCGAGGCCTGGGTGGGCGTCAAGGACGGCGCCAACGCCATGGGCCCGTTCCGGAAGTTCATCTGGCAGCCGGTGAAGGAGGCCGCCGACCGCTACCGCGCCGACAAGGGCGTCTACATCAAGCGGTTCAAGGAACTGCTCGACAAGGTCGACCTGGGCCAGGCGCGCATCGCCGCGCCGGAGCTGGGCTACACCTTCGGCCACTCGCGCGGCGGCAGCGGCAAGCAGGAGATCCTTCACGCCATCCTGCACACCGGCAACGAGAGCAACAAGCGCAAGCTGTTGCTTGGCCGCGGCTGGGCCACCGAGAACGAGGTGACCGGCGAACTCGACACCAGCCGGTGGGATGCCTTCGTGAAGCGGATGATCGACACCGGCGTGCTGACGAAGGCCGATTTCGATTTCGCCCAGGGCGTCTGGAACCTCCTCGAGGACACCAAGGCGCTGGCGCAGAAGGCGCACCGCGACGTCTTCGGCCGCTACTTCGACGAGGTGAGCGCGGACAGCTTCACCAACCAGTTCGGCACCTATGCCGGCGGCTACGTGCCGGCGATGACTGACACCGAGGTGGTCAAGGACGCCGCCACCCGGTCGCTGCAGGAGGACGAGAACCAGACCCTGGCCTACGCCTTCCCGTCGACCGCGAAGGGCTTCACGAAGAAGCGGGTCGAATACAACAAGCCGCTGCTGCTCGACCTGCGGGCGCTCTCCAGCCACATCGACAAGGTGCTCCTGTTCTCGCACATGGAGCAGCCGATCCGCGACGTGCGCAAGATCCTGGCCAGCCGCGACGTGTCGGAGCCGCTGCACCGCATCGATCCGGCCGCCTTCGACGCGCTGCTCACGCCGTGGCTGAACCGCGCCGCGCGGCAGACGGTCGAAACCAAGGTGCCGGGCGACAACGGCCTGATGCGCTTCTTCTCGAAGGCGCGCCAGCGCGCGGGCCTCGCCGCCATGCTCGCCAACGTGTCGAACACCGTGCAGCAGGTGTCGGGCTTCAGCCTGGCCGCGCTCAAGGTCAAGCCGAAATACCTGCTCGACTCGCTCGCCCAGTACCTGATCGCGCCCCGGCAGACCGCCAAGACGGTGTCCGAAGCCTCGACCTACATGGCGAACCGCATGGACAGCGAGGTGGCGCAGATGACGGACGCGATCGACCAGATCCTGCTGAACCCCAACGTCTACGAGAAGGCCCAGAACTGGACCGCCAAGCACGCCTACTTCATGCAGTCGGCGGTCGACAACGTGATGGGACCGATCATCTGGACCGGTGCCTACAACCAGGCGCTGGAGGAGGGGCACAACGAGAAGGACGCCGTGCGCCTGGCCGACTCCGCGGTGCGCGAAACCCAGGGCTCGACGCTGGCCGAGGACGTCAGCCGCATCGAGACCGGCAATGCCTTCGTGCGCATGTTCACCCAGTTCGCCGGCTACTTCAACATGCAGGCCAATCTGCTGGGCACCGAGTTCGCGAAGACCTACCACGAGCTCGGCATGCGCAAGGGTGCCGGCCGCGGCCTCTACCTTTTCGTCTTCGGCTTTCTGGTGCCGAACATGGTGGCCGAGCTGATCGCCCAGGCCTTCAAGGGTGGCCCGGACGACGAGGACAAGGACGGCAGCACGATCGACGACTGGCTGTCCGCGGTGGTCCTCATGGGCAACGTCCGGGCGGGCCTTGCCATGGTTCCCGGCGTGGGGCAGGCGGCGAACGCCTTGATCAACACCTTCAACAAGAAGCCCTACGACGACCGAATCAGCACCTCCCCAGCGATCAGCATGATCGAGAGCGCCGTGCAGGCGCCGCACTCGGTCTACCAGGCCATCGCCGGCCAGGGCAGCGCGCGCAAGGCAGTGCGTGATCTCGCCACGCTGATCAGCATGACCACGGGCCTTCCGGCCTCCGCCATCGCGCGGCCATTGGGGTACATGACAGGCGTCTCGGAAAACAGAATCGCGCCCACCGGTCCTGTGGACACCGCGCGCGGGCTGGTTACAGGAACACCAAGCCCGGACTCCAAACGATGACCGTAGCCGCCACTACCCGCCGAGCAGGACCATTCGCGGGTAATGGCGTCACCACCTCGTTTCCGTTTGCCTTCAAGGTGTTCTCGAAGTCGGACGTGCAGGTGGTGCGCACCGACACGAGCGGCAATGCGGCCACGCTGGTGCTCAACTCGGACTACAGCTGCGCGCTGAACCCGGACCAGGACGCCTCGCCGGGCGGCACCGTCACGTATCCGCTCAGTGGCCCTCCGCTTCCGACGGGGTGGACGATCGCCATGATCGGCTCGCTGCCCTACGACCAGACGACCGACATCACGAACGCCGGTCGCTTCCTGCCGCAGACGATCGAGAACACCTTCGACCGGATCGTGATTCAGGTGCAGCAGCTGGCGGAAATCGCAAGCCGCACGCTGCAGGCCGCCGTCGGCAACGTGGTCAGCCTGATCTTCCCGGCGCCGAGCTCCGGCAAGTTCCTGCGCTGGCGAACCGACTTGCTGGGCCTGGAGAATGCGGACGCCGGCACGACCAGCATGGTGCTGCAGGGCCTGCTGTTGGACAGCGCCGACAACACGCATGGCGCCGGCATGGTCGGCTACAACCCGGCCCTGGTCTACCCGGCCAACACGATGGGCACGGCGCTGGTGGGCTTCGGCGTCACAAACGACGCGACCAAGGGTGCGGCGCTCGTGGGCTACAAGCCGCCATTCACGGCGTCCGTCGGGCGAACCCTTCAGAGCCGCGCAGCCGACCAGACTTCGGTGAAGGACTTCGGCGCCAAGGGCGACGGCATCGCCGACGACGAGGCCGCGAAGAACCTGGCCGAGGCTTCGGGCAACACGATCTATTTCCCGGACGGCATCTATCACCTCGCGACGGTGCCGAACCTCGCAATCTCGTGGGGATCGGGCAAGTGCTACATCGGCGGGCTGCGCGTTTACCTGCGGCCGACCCCCGAGCCGGCAAGCACCATCTTCGCTGACATCATGGATGTGCCTGTCAGCAGCGCGACGGACGGCGCGCCTGCGCTGCAGCGCGCTGTCGACTATGCGCAACTCATGGGTCGCACACTGACGCTGCCACGCTTCGCGACCATCCGCCTGAACAGCCAGGTCGTGATCAAGCAGGGCATCCCATTCAACGGCGGCCCGCTCTACGAGCTCAAGGTTTTCGGCAACCATGCCGCGATCCAGGCGAACTTCGCGGGCCACGCCATCACCGTGCAGCCGCAATGCCTGACGACGGACAAGAACACCGGCCGCGGGCAGGGCATCGTCGAGTTCCACGACATGACCTTCAGCGGCTCCTACGCGGCGGGCGCGAAGGGCATCAAGTGGGGGCGCGACGGCTATTTCGGCTATGACCTGCGCCACTCGCGGATCACGAATTGCACGTTCTCGGGCGCTGCCCAGGGGGACTTCGTCGACATCCGCGGCTTCGGCAACATCATTTTCGAGAACGTGTCTTCGGAGGTCGGCTGCGGCTGGGCCGTTGGTAGCTACCAGAACGGCGACTTCACTGGCGACCTGGTCTTCGAAGCTTGCCAGTGGCAGGGCACCGCGTCGATCGGCACGATCACCATGTCGGCCCTCGCGGCCAGCGGCCTGGCCGAGCTGCGCGGCCTCAAGTTCCACCAGTGCAACATCTACGACGGCGTGATGGCGGCCACCGCCGGCGCCAACGGCGCGATCGGGGATGTCTGGTTCACCGACTGCGGCCTGTCCTTCGAGGGCACGCCGGCCGGTGTCGAGCGCAAGTGCGCGACCTACTCGGTGGCGGCCACTGGCAAGCTCTACAACATCGTCTACCGCGGCAACTATTTCGCCGGCTGGCCAGGTACGGTGCTCAGCTTCCAGGGCAATGTCGGGTCGACGATGTTCGGCATCGTCATTGACGGCAACACCTTCGGCTTCAATCCAGTCAACGCGCTGTCCTCGCCGTCGACCGTGGTGTTGTTCAACGGCTTCAACAGCCCGGTCGTCTCCGGCAACCAGTTCCATGGCAACTCCGCCACGGCGCTCCTCTATTTCCTGAACTCGCGCGGCTTCACCGTCAACGGCAACCGCAACCGCGATGGCAACCAAACCTACATGGTCACCATCGGCGGCACCAGCGAGAACTACGTCACGACGAACAACGCGGCCTATCTGCCCGGCGGCGGCGCAGCGGTGGTCAATGACTTCTCCTCCGCATCGGTCAAGGTCAATACGAACAACCTGCTGATCACGACGCAGTGAGCCAGCCGACGACTGGCGCGATTCGCGCCGCGCACCACGACGCCGCGACCGATGGCTGGAAGGTGCTTCCCCTGGAGATCAGACCGTGAACATCGATACCGACACCGGAGACCTGCGGGAGCACCCGCCGCACCCACGGCGCGCGCCGCCGCTCCCTTCGCCTCGCAAGATCATCGACATGCATCTGCCCTTGACCTGGCTGCTGAGTTCCATCGGCGCCTTCGCGCTGCTGCTGGGCGGCATGTATTTCCAGATCGGACAACTCAGCAAGGACCTGTCTGAGCTGAAGTCGGCGGTGACCGCCGCCAACGCCCAGAACGTGGGCGTGATCGGTGACGTCGCCATTCTCAAGTACCGGGTTGACCAAGTCGAAAAGAGGCTCCATGAAGTTCGATGAAGCATTCGAGAAGAGGGAAGGCAAATGAAATCACTCGTACGATATGTGAATGCGTCAACCAACAGAAGCCATTCAAATAAGCGAGTCGCAGATCGCAGAGGCCCTGGCCGCCGCTCTGACTGCACGCACGCGGGCGGCCTCCGACATCTTCATTCCCCCGACCAACGCTCGCGGCTATGTCTGCTCGTCGCCCGAATGCACGCGGCCTGCCTACGCCAAGGGGCTCTGCAATGCGCACTACATGCGCTTGCGCAAGGGATCTTCGATGGATGCACCTGTGCGAGCGCGCAAGCGTGGCGATCTTTGCGAGGAGTGCGGGAAAGAGACTGGAGCGAAGGGCGGATGGGGGCTCTGCCAGTTGCACTATCGGCGGGCTCGCTATCTGACTTTGAAGGACGCGGCGGTCGAAATCTTCGGCGGCTCGTGTGCAGCTTGCGGAGGGCGGTATCACCGGGCTGTGTTCGACTTCCATCATCAAGGGGACAAGGAAGGCGCGCCCAGCGAGCTTCTTCAAAATCGGTCACCGGCCTCGATCGCAAGGGAGCTTGCGAAGTGCACGATGCTGTGCGCCAACTGCCATCGGTTGGAGCACAGCAATGACATACGACGAGGCCTTTCAGAAGCTGATCGGGAATGAAGGTGGGTATGTAGCGGACCCTCGAGACCCGGGCGGCGAGACGAAGTACGGCGTGAGCAAGCGCAGCTATCCCGGCGAGGACATCAAGAACCTCACGCTCGAGCGCGCCAAGGCGCTCTATGCGCGCGACTTCTGGGGCCCGGCCGGCTGCGACGCGCTGCCAGACCTTCTCAAGTTCGAGATGTTCGACCTGGCCGTCAACACCAGCGCGCCCGGCAAGCCCGCCACCGCCATCAAGCTGCTGCAGCAGGCGGTGGGCTCGTTCGCCGATGGATCGCTCGGCCCGAACACGCTGCAGGCCGCGCAGTCGATGGACCCGGCCAAGGCCCTGCGCCGGCTCCAGGCCCTGCGCTTGCGCTACTACACGGCGATCCCTCCCAAGACCCGTGACGTCTACCTGCCAGGCTGGGTGAACCGCGTGGCCGACAACATGCTGGAGGCTTGACCATGGCTGACTTCGACTGGAAAGACACCCTGCGCAGCGTGGCGCCCGGCATCGCCGCAGCCTTCGGCGGCCCGCTGGCCGGCGCCGCGGTGAAGATCCTGGGCGACAAGCTGCTGGGCAGCCCGAATGCTACCGAGGAGGAGGTGGGCATGGCCCTGGCGACCGGCACGCTCACCGGCGACCAGATCCGCGCGCTGCGCGAAGCCGAGATGACCTTCGAGCTGGAGATGGCCCGGGTCGACGCCAGCCGCGAGCAGGCCTACATCGGCGACACCCAGAACGCCCGGCAGCAGACCGTCGACCTGGCCAAGTCGGATTCGCCGATCGCCTGGGGCTCGTCGGTGGTGTCGACGCTGATCGTCCTGGGCTACTTTTTCTGCATCTACCGGCTGTTCATCGTGCAGGTCGACATGCCGCCAAACGTGTTCCAGCTGCTGAACGTGATGTTCGGGGCCCTGTCGCTCGCCTTCGGCCAGGTGTGTAACTACTGGCTGGGCTCGTCGGCCGGCTCGAAGCGGGCCAGCGACAGCATCCGCAAGATCGCCGAGCAGAAGTGAGGCGACCAGGGGCATCTGGTAAGGTCCCGGGTCCCCATCATCGGTAGACCCCAGGAAATGAAAGCCGTAGAAGCCCCTCAGCACAAGACAATTCAGTTTGTCGAATTCCTGAGAGCCATGGCCTGCTTGCTGGTGGTGTACTGCCACGTTTTCGGGCGGCCACCCATAGTGCTGCATCAGTCGTGGGCACCGGGCAAAGCGCTGGCAGACTACTTCTTGGATCCGCTTGGCATCATCCAGAACTTCGGCTTCCTGGGCGTAACCGTGTTCTTCCTGATAAGCGGCTTCATCGTCACCCATACCGGGCTGACCGAAAGCCGGTTCAGCTTCTTCGTGAAGCGCGTGTTCCGCATCTACCCCGCCCTTGTCGTGACGGTGGTCCTCACCATCCTGTTGGCCAAGCACGCCGTTTCTCTCGGCATGCAAGACCCCGCCATAGGGATTGGCTACACGAGCGCTGCGCTGGCGGCGTTGGGTTTTGAGGCCGGATTTGCTAAGTCAGCGGTGATTCAGGTGGGCTGGACCATCACCATTGAATTGTTCTTCTACCTCATCATGGTAGCCCTGCTGCCGCTGCTGAAGCGGTCGCCCGTCAGATGCATGGCGACCATCCTGGTGATGTGCGCGTTGGGAGCAGCCGCGAGCGTGCTGCCCTTTGTCCACAAGACGATTTCCCACATGTTCGCCTACATACCAATTTTCATCATTGGCATGTCGGTCTACTTTTACTGGGCTCGTCGAATCCAGGCGACGACGGCGATCGCCTTCGGCGCCGCATCCTTCGGCACCTTCATTTTCTGCATGGCCGTTGTCCACCCCGACCAACTCGCACCGTCAACATTGTTCGGCGCCCAGGTGGTCTACGCCGTCGCGATATTCCTGGCCGCCATCTGGTTCTACGGCGTGCAGCCTGTGAGCAATGGCCCGATCATCAAATTCTTCGCCGATGTCAGCTATTCGCTCTACCTGGTCCACCTTCCGATCAGCGTCTTTTTGGCCTACCGCCTCTTTCCGTTCATCGGATTGACTGGCTCCATGGTCGCGGGACTTGTGGCCTCCGTCGCGCTCTCTTATGCCATGTTCCGATGGATCGAGAAGCCCGCGCAGAAGGTGGGGCGCAAGCTGCTTGACATCTCTGCTCGGCACCGCGGCCACGATCGCGTCGTCGACGGACTTCAGCCTCGGCCGTAGGCTCAACCCTTGACGTTGAGCCGGGCCAGCGCGTCCAGGCGGCGCAGCGCCTGTCGGGCTGCCGCCAGCTCGGGCGTCTTGCCGGCCTGGGCTTCGAGGGCGTCCAGTGCTTTCGCCACCAGGGCGACGTCGTCGGGCTTTGCCTGAGTGCGCTTCACGGGGCCGGGCATGTCTTCCTCGGAGATCACCTCGACGTCGGGCGCCGCGTGCTGTTCACCGGCGCCCGGTGTGGTGTACCCGCTCTCGGACGATTTCGTCAGCAGGGTGCCGCGCCGGAAGAACCGGAATCTGGCGCCGACGGTCAGCTCGCTGAACTGCATGGCGGCCATCCTAGCCGAGCTTTTTCGGCAGTGGCCTCGGGTTTGCCGTCATCTGCTTGGCCGCGAAATCCTCCGGCGTCTCCGGGCACATGTGGACCTCTTTGCTGGCCAGGATGGGGGTGGCGGCCGGATACCTCTTCGCCGCTTCCTCGATCGACATCTTCCAGCGCGAGGGGTACGGCTTCTTGCTCCAGGGGCTCGGCGGCAGCATGAAGGTGTAGAACTCGACGGCTTTCATACTGGATAAGCATACAGCTTTCCAGAAGCGCGTCAGAATGCGCCGATGTGCAACAGATACGAGACCGCCGAGGTGTGGGAAGTCGAGCGCTTCTGGCACATTGGCCGCCACAACCAATTGCCCTGGCCGCGCCAGGTGTTCCCGCGGGCGCCGGGCCCGTTCATCCGCCGCGCGCGTGACGCCAGCGGCTACGAGCGCGAGCTCGTGGTCGGGCAGTGGGGCCTGATCCCCTGGTTCGCCAAGACCGCCAAGCTGACCTTCAGCACGAACAACGCCCGGTCCGAGGAGCTGGCGGCCAAGGCCACCTTCAAGGACCCCTGGAAGCGCGGCCAGCGCTGCATCATCCCGGCGGCCAGCTTCGACGAGCCGAACTGGGAGAGTGGGAAAAACCAGTGGTGGCAGTTCCGGCGCGCCGACGGCGATCCATGGGGGCTTGCGGGCCTGTGGAGCACCTGGACCGACAAGGACACCGGCGAGGTGCACGAGAGCTACACCATGCTCACCTTGAACGCCGACCACCACCCGCTGATGAGTCGGATGCACAAGCCAGATCCGAAGCTGCCGCCCGACCAACAGGACAAGCGCTCGGTGATCGCGATCGAGAAGGGCGACGTCGACCAGTGGCTGGCGGGCACCATGGACGAGGCAAGACAGCTGATGCGCCTGACGCCGGTCGAGGTGTTCGACGCCCGGCCGATCGCGGCGCCGGGCTAGGCCCGATCTTCGGAAAAAGTGTTCCGCAAAGATATTCGAGGCCGCGCTGGCATTGGCTTCCGACCGGGTCTTCGCGGAGACTTTGCGGAATAGAATTTCAGCTAAGTGCTTGATTCCATTAAAAAGCTCGGTGGCCTTTTAATCCGTTGGTCACAAGTTCGAATCTTGTACGTCCTACCAATACTTGCAAGAAGAGTCCGCTATCAATTCGATAGCGGACTTTTTCTTTTTTGGGGCCAAGTAGCCCCCAAAACGCATCTGCCATGATCGAGCACCAAGTTTCAAGGAAGCACCGTGCTGACCGTCCACCATCTCGGTAAATCGCAATCAGAGCGTATCGTGTGGCTTTGCGAGGAGCTCGGCCTGACGTACGAGCTGAAGCACTATGTGCGGGATCCGGTCACCGCGTTGGCCCCACCAGAACTCGTCGCACTGCACTCGCTCGGCACCGCGCCCGTGCTCAGCGACGGGGATGTCCTGCTTGCCGAGTCGGGCGCCATCGTCGAATACATCATCGCGAAATACGGCCATGGCCGGCTTGCGCTCGGCCCGGACCATCCGGACTACGTCGACTACATCTTCTGGTGGCACTACGCCAACGGGAACTTCCAGCCGAACATGGGGCGCAACATGCTCCTGCGGAGACTGCACCTGCCGCCTGACAATCCTATCGCTGCCCGCCTGACCGGCCGGCTCGCGGGGGCGTTCGCGCTGATCGAGAAGCGCCTCGGCGACGTACCGTTCCTGGCCGGCGAGAACTTCACCGCCGCCGACATCATGACGTTCTTCTCGCTGACGACGATGCGGTACTTCATGCCCTTCGACCTCACGCCTTATCCGAGCATCCTGGCTTACCTGCAGCGCATTGCAGGGCGAGACGCCTACCAGCGCGCCATGCGCAAGGGCGACCCGGGCATGCCACTCTTGCTGACCTGAAGACTCGAAGACTCGCCCGGGTCGGGGTGCTTCCATCAACCGAAGAGGCGGGGCGGCTGTTCGCACGCATTCATCGGCCGCGGCATGTCCACCGTGGCCACGCGCACCAGAGTGGCTGCAAATTCCAGCGAGGGGAGGTCCGCGATGCGGAACACTGTCAGTGGCGTGAGTGATTCGGCGTGCGCAGAAGCAAGTGCGGGCAGGCCGCACGACCGATCGAGCGGCGCCGGCTTCGTCCCCACGCGGATATGCCGGTCCGCCCTCAGAAGCACGCTGCAAAAGCGCTGGACCTGCCGCTCGAATGCCTCCGGGAGCAAGCCCAGGCCGCGCAGATCATGGTCGCTTTCATCGACCAGCGCTTCCAGACCGCGCCGTTCGGCGCCGTCCTGTGGTGCGCTGCCGACGACTGTACCCATGCCGATGCCCAGGCGCTTCAGGATCGCCACGCGCTTGCTGAACAGCGCAAGCTCGCATTCGAGCATGTCGCGCCGATCGGCCTCCTGCGCGATCATTCCGAGTGCCTCGAGGGCCAGCTGATCGACGAGGCAGTCGACGATCTCCTTGTGCAGCGCCGTTCTGTCGGACTGACAGGCGCGCAGATGGGGGGCGCTTTCCGCCATCTCCATGGCCAGCACTGCGTAGGCATGATCCGGAGGACGCGATGCCTGGAAGATCAGGCTCAGCTCGCGGGTGTTCGCCAACGTGGCGGCCACTTGATCGGCTGAGTCGAAAAAGGCGCGCAGACAGGAATCGCTCGCCCAGCTTTGCGCGTTCAGGACGCGCGGCAAGGGAAGCTGCGAAACCACCTTGTTCAGGAAACCTGCAGACGATGCCAGCGCCGCTCGCAGATGCTCCTCGTGCCCGTGCGCCCGCTGCAGGCAAGGATTGATGCGAAGCACGCGGGCGACCAGTCGATGCAGTTCGTCGTCGCGGCACTCGCTCCTGGCGCTGGTCTCGGGGAGGACTCGGCTGAGGATCTGCATGTCGGGCTTTCAAACGTAGAAGATCTCTGCACGCTTTCGGCTGAGTCGATCATCCGTCCGGCTCCCTTCGGAGCGCTTGATGCACATCAACGAGCGCGCAACATCAATGGGCGCAAGCCTTGCGGCGGAGGCGTACAAGGCCTGGCATCCTTGATATCCGTCAAACGCGCCCGGCCTCCCGCCCGCCACCATGCATGCATGCTCGTAGGTCCTATGAGCGAGGAGCGCGAGGATGACGAAACCGCCAGTTGCCGATTCAGTGCCTGCGGCACCCGAGGTCGCATTGGAGTCGACGAAGCACTTCACCAGGAGCCAGACAAGGATCGTGAAGGACAGCTTCAAGATGTCGAGGCTCGACTTCGATTTGATTGGCAGCCTCAAGGAACGTGCAGCGGGGTTCGGCCGCCCCGCGAAGCAGGGAGAGCTTCTGAGAGCCGGTCTCCATTCGCTTCAGAAGCTCAGCGATGGCGACCTGCGCCGGGCGCTGGATGCGTTGGCGCCATTGAAAGCTCGACGTCCGGACAAGGCCGGCGCGACGCCGCGTCGGGTTGTGAACCCGGGCGTGCGGACTTCCGCCTGAACGGCATTCAGCGCGCTGCCATGCGCACGAGCCGGGCCGCCTCTTCGGCGCGCGCGTCGTCGACCTCGCGCAGTACGCCGCCCAGATCCACCGGCCCGCTCGGGCGCACGAAGTTGCCTGTCAGCGCCGAGCCGGTGTGCAGATCGCCACGTTCGTAGAGGTTCCATATCTCCTCGCCATAGCGGGTGGAAAGCAACTCGGGCGCCACCTGACCGAAGAAGTCCGCGAGGTTCGCAACGTCGCGCAGCAGCATCCGCCGCGCGTGATTGTTGCCCGCGGCATCGACCGCCTGCGGCAAGTCGATGATCACAGGGCCGTCGGCGGCCAGCAACACATTGAATTCCGAGAGGTCGCCATGCACCACGCCCGCACACAGCATGCGGACCACTTCCGCCAGCAGCGTCGCGTGGTGCAGCCGCGCGTCCTCGGGCGAGAACACCACGTCGTTCAGGCGCGGTGCGGCATCGCCCTGCGCGTCCGCGACCAATTCCATCAACAGCACGCCGTCGCAGAAGTTGTAGGGCTCCGGTACGCGGACGCCGGCGGCTGCCAGCCTGTAGAGGGCGTCGACCTCGGCGCTTTGCCACGCGGCCTCGGTGGCCTGCCGTCCGAATTTCGTGCCCTTGGCCATCGCGCGCTGCAGTCGCGTGTTCTTGACCTTGCGATTCTCGGTGTAGTCGACGGCCTGGCGAAAGCTGCGCTGGGTCGCTTCCTTGTAGATCTTGGCGCAGCGCGTGTCGTCGCCGCAGCGCACCACGTAGACCGTCGCTTCCTTGCCGCTCATGAGCTGGCGAACCACGCTGTCGATCAGTCCTTCGTCGATGAGCGCCTGTAGTCGAGGGGGTGCTTTCATGGCGCATTCTGCCTGTCCGGCGCTTCGCTTCGCGTCAAGGAGGCCGACGCCTGTTTCGGTGGCAAGGGCGCCGAGGGCTTGTCCAAGTCGAGCCGGGACACCCAGGATGCAACGGCATAGATGCGAAGCAGGCAGGCCGAGTACGCCGCCCATGCCGCGCGGTGCCCGCATTCCAGTGCATCGAGGGCCGCGACCTCCTTCTCGCTCGGGGCCGGGCACCCGGTGCACAGGTGGTCGCCGGCCTGTTCGATCAGGCGCTCCCGCTCGGCGGCTGCTCTGGCCCTGCACTCGAGCCACGCCGCCCAGAGGCGGGCGAGCTCAGCCCGGTCATTCGAGTCCACGGCGCATCCTTTGGTGACATCACAAAGTAATACATTCGAGTTACTTTGTCTGTAGGCAGCGCATGACGCGCGGATGTCGCTCCTGGAGGAGGTGTCAGGGTCGGTTGCGTGCGTTTACGCCAGCTTTGCAATCCCTCGGTGCACGCTGTTCGACGCACCCGCGTTGACTGTGTACGGGGCAGTTGCCTCGAACAGGAGATTCACATGCAGGCAGGTCGCTCAGTGTTGGTCAAGTTGGCAGCGGTCGGCGTCCTCGCCGTCGCAGCCCTCGCAGGTGCCGCTTCAGCCAGCGCTGGCACGAACTGGTCGGTGGGCATCGCGGTCCCCGGCGTGGTCGTCGGCGCGGGCGAGCCGGCGCGGTATTACGAGCCGGCGCCTGTCTATGCGCCTCCGGCTCCGGTGTACTACCAGCCGGCGCCGGTGTATCGCGCTGCCCCGCCTGTGGCCTACGCGCCGGCGCCCGTCTACTATGAGCCGGGGTATCGCGGCGAGGGGCGGCGCTTCTATCGCTCCGAGTGGAACGATGGTCGCCGCTGGGACCATCGCGAATGGCGGCATGAGCGCCGTGAAGAACGCCGGGGATGGGGCGACCGCGACTGATCGAGACCTGAAGCCGCACAACAAAAAGGCCGTTCGAGACGGCCTTTTGTTTGCTTGACAGGGTCCTAGGCGGCGTCGCTGCCGTCCAGCGCGGCGGAGTGGCGCGAGCCCGCGATCGAGGACACCACGCCGACGGCGCTGGCACGCAGCAGTTCTTGCCGCAAGGCGGCCTCAAGCAACCGCCGGGCCGTGTCCGGCCGGTCGTGGTCGTACTCTTCGTCCAACTCGCAATGCAGGTAGTAGTCGACCCTGGCCATGAGCCTCTCGACCGACGCTGCGAGGTCTGTCTCGTTCATATTCCGCTCCTCCGAACCAGTCGCGCGGATACGACTTTGGTTTGATCTCGACTTCCCTTTTGTCACACGCTTGACGCATCCGGCAGCCAAGTGTGCAAGTCATCTCATTATCCGCCTGCTTGCGCAATAGCTCCCCATCCGATGTCGCCGTAGGCCAACAACTCGTTCAGATTGATAATTTTCGAGTTCTTTGGTACTAGGGTGAACACGCCTAGCGAAGTCGGAGTCGATTCCATGCGCTGGTCAGCCTGGAAGGGCGCACGGGCGGCGCCGATCCCGCGGCCTGGGGCGGCGGCAACTGATGCCGCACGGCCTGCGCCACCCGGACGCAGTCCTTGATGTGCAATTCGCCCAGCGAGCGGAGCGCGGCGTAACTGAGTGTGGCAGAGACCACTTGCCCGGCGAGGGGAACGAAGCGGGCCGCCTGGCTGGCGGTCAGCTTGACGCCGGCATGGCGCGCCAGCGCGACCAGCAGGTCGCGGGTGACCAGGCGCCCGACCAGCAGTGCGCCGACGGTGGCCGCGGCCTTGCGGATGCGCTCGCGCTCATGGGGCGCCAGGCGCTCGACCTGGGTCACTGATAGCCCGAACTCGGTGCTTATCTGCGGCACCACGCGGGCCAGCAGGGCCGCGTCGGCAGCCCAGTCGAGGCCCGGAATGGGCATCGCGCCGACGGCGGCCGCCATCATCGCCTTGCGGCCCAGCAGGCGGCGACTGCGCCGGATGGCGGCAATCAGTTGGGGGTCACCCTGCGCGAGTTCGATGGCGGAAGACATTCCGCCCCATTATGAGGTGGCGAGGGCCTCGAGCTGGTCCGACAGCGCCAGCCAGCGCTCCTCGAGGCTCGCGATCTCGTCGCCGAGCGCCTTCAGGCGCTTGCCTGCCTCGGCGATTTCCGGCGCCGGCAGGGCCTGGGCGAGCCGTGCTTCGAGCGTCGCCTTCTCGCTGCTGGCGGCCGCCAGGCGCTGGTCGACCTGGGTCAGCTCGCGCTTCAGGGGCTTGGCCTGGTCGCTGCGCTGCTGGCGATCCTGCGCGTCCTGCTTGCGCTGGTTCTTGCCCGCGGGGGCGCTGTCGGCCGCCCTGGGCGCCGCCGGGGCGCTCGCCGCCGGGGCTTCGGCCGGAGCGGCCGCGGCTTCGACCGCCACGGCGGCCGCGGCATCGCGGGTCGCCACCTTGGCCTCCTCGCGCAGCCGCTTGGCCTCGTCGAGGAGGTAGCGCTGGTAGTCGTCGAGGTCGCCGTCGAAATCCGTGACCACGCCCCGGCCGACCAGCCAGAACTCGTCGCAGACCGAGCGCAGCAGCGCGCGGTCGTGGCTGACCAGCATCAGGGTGCCTTCGAACTCGTTGAGCGCCACGGCAAGCGCCTCGCGCGTCGCCAGGTCCAGGTGGTTGGTGGGCTCGTCGAGCAGCAGCAGGTTGGGGCGCTGCCAGACCATCATGGCCAGCACCAGCCGCGCCTTCTCGCCGCCGCTCATGGTGCCGACCGGCTGCTTGACCATGTCGCCGCTGAAGTTGAAGCTGCCGAGGAAGCCGCGCAGCGCCTGCTCGCCGGTGCCTTCCCGGGCGGCGCTGCCGAGTTCGCGCGCCATGCGCACCATGTGCTCCAACGGATTGTCCTGGGGGCGCAGCACGTCGAGTTCCTGCTGCGCGAAGTAGCCGATGTTGAGGCCCTTGCCCTCGGTGACGGTGCCGGCGAGCGCGCCCATTTCGCGCGCGATGGTCTTCACCAGCGTCGACTTGCCCTGGCCGTTGGCACCCAGGATGCCGATCCGCTGGCCGGCCAGCACCGAGCGATTGACGCCGCGCAGGATGGTCTTCGGCGGCTCGTCCTCGATCTCGTAGCCGAAGCTCGCGTCGCTGATCGACAGCATTGGATTCGGGATGTTGCCCGGCTCCTTGAATTCGAAGGTGAAGTCGGCCTCGGCCAGCAGCGGCGCGACCCTTTCCATGCGCTCGAGCGCCTTGACCCGGCTCTGCGCCTGCTTGGCCTTGCTGGCCTTGGCCTTGAAGCGGTCGATGAACTTCTGCAGGTGGGCGATCTTGTCCTGCTGCTTGCTGAAGGCGACCTGCTGCTGTTCCATCTGCAGCGCGCGCATGTCCTCGAACTTGCTGTAGTTGCCGCCGTAGCGCGTGAGCTGGGCGTTGGCGATGTGCAGGGTGACATCGGTCACGGCGTCGAGGAACTCGCGGTCGTGGCTGATCACGATCATGGTGCCGGCATAGCGCTGCAGCCAGGCTTCGAGCCAGACCAGCGCGTCGAGGTCCAGGTGGTTGGTGGGTTCGTCGAGCAGCAGCAGGTCGCTCGGGCACATCAGCGCGCGCGCCAGCTGCAGCCGCATGCGCCAGCCGCCCGAGAAGCTGTTGACCGGCTCGTCGAGCTCGTGCGACTTGAAGCCCAGGCCGAGGATCAGGGCCTGGGCGCGCGGCACGGCGTCGTGCTCGCCGGCGTCCGCCAGGTCGGTGTAGGCGTGGGCCAGCTCCATGCCGATGTCGGGGTCGTCCGGGTTGGCTTCGTAGGCGGCTTCGATGGCCGCCAGCGCTGCACGCAGCTCGCCGAGGCGGGTGTCGCCGCCGACCACGAAGTCGGTTGCCGATTCGTCGGTCTCGGGCATGTTCTGCGCCACCTGCGCCATGCGCCAGTGCCTGGGCACGGAAAAGTCGCCGCCGTCCTCGTGCAGCGTGCCGTTGAGCAGGGCGAACAAGGTGGACTTGCCGGCGCCGTTGCGCCCCACCAGGCCGACCTTCTCGCCCGGGTTGAGGGTGACGGTGGCGCCGTCGAGCAGGACCTTGGCGCTGCGGCGAAGAATGACGTTTCTGAGAGTGATCATGGATAGGGGACCGTAGGGGCGATTATCCCGTGCGCGTCCAGGCGGCCTGGCGCGAGGGGACATAGGGGAAAAACGCCCGATGAAGGGGGCGCAGCCGATGCTGCGGGAGGGCGGCGAAGGGCGGGCGTCGCTAGGGCTGGCCGGCAGCCGCCAGCAGGGCGTCCCGCGTCACGAGCAGGACCTGGTCCTCGCCGGCCGAGCTTTCGAGCCAGACGACTTCGAGCCGCGGGAAGGCGGCTTCGAAGTTCGCGCGCTCGTTGCCGATCTCGAGCACCAGCACGGCCTGCGCGCTCATGCGCGACGGCGCGTCGGCGAACAGCCGGCGCACGAAGTCCATGCCGTCGCTGCCGCCGGCCAGCGCGAGTTCGGGCTCGGCCCGGTATTCGGCGGGCAGGGCGGCCATGCTCGCGCTGTTGACGTAGGGCGGGTTGCACAGCACCAGGTCGTACGGGCCGGGCACTGCGGCCAGGCCATCGGAATGGATCAGCCTGACGCGGGCGTCGAGTTGGTGCCGGGTGACGTTGATCGCCGCCACCTCGAGCGCCTCGACCGACAGGTCGGCCGCGTCCACGCTCACCTCCGGATAGGTCAGGGCGGCGAGGATCGCGAGGCTGCCGTTGCCGGTGCACAGGTCGAGCACGCGCCGGGTGTGGTCGCCGAGCCAGTAGTCGATGGAGCCGTCGGCGATCAGTTCGGCGATGAAGCTGCGCGGCACGATGGCGCGTTCGTCGACGTAGAAGGGCACGCCCTGCAGCCAGGCCTCCCGGGTCAGGTAGGCCGCCGGCTTGCGGGTCGCGATGCGCTGCGCGAACAGCTCGCCGATGCGCGCCGCGTCGGCGGGCGACACCGGCCGCTCGGCCACGGCGTCGAGTTCGTCGAGCGGCAGGCCCAGGCGCCACAGCACCAGCCAGACCGCTTCGTCGAAGGCGTTGTCGGTGCCGTGGCCGAACGCCACGCCGGCTTCGGCCAGCTGCTGGGCGCCGGCCTCGATCAAGGCGATGACGGTGCTCATGGGGTCAGCGCTTCGAGCCGTTCGAGCGTGCGGCGGTAGATGTTCTTGAGCGGCTCGATGTCGGCCACCGCGATGTGCTCGTCGATCTTGTGGATGCTCGCGTTGACCGGGCCGAGCTCGACCACCTGGCGGCAGATCTTGGCGATGAAGCGCGCATCGCTGGTGCCGCCGCTGGTCGACAGCTCGGTCTGGAGGCCGGTCTCGTCGCGGATCGCCTGTTGCACGGCTTCGACCAGCGCGCCGGGCACGGTGAGGAAGGGCAGGCCGCCGACCGTCCAGGCCAGCGTGTAGTCGAGGCCGTGGGCGTCGAGCACCGAGGCCACGCGCTGTTGCAGCGACTCGGGGGTCGACTCGGTCGAGAAGCGGAAGTTGAAATCGATCACGGCCGCGCCCGGGATCACGTTGCTGGCGCCGGTGCCCGCATGGATGTTGCTGATCTGCCAGCTGGTCGGCTGGAAATGATCGTTGCCGGCATCCCAGCCGCCTGCCGCGTTGAGTGCGACCAGTTCGGCCAGGGCCGGCGCGAAGGCGTGCACCGGGTTCTTCGCCAGGTGCGGGTAGGCGATATGGCCCTGGACGCCGTTGACCGTCAGCCGGCCGCTCATGGTGCCGCGGCGGCCGTTCTTGATCATGTCGCCGCAGCGCTCGACCGAGGTCGGCTCGCCGACGATGCAGTAGTCGATCGCCTCGCCGCGCGCCGCCAGCAGGTTGCAGACCACCACCGTGCCGTCGATGCCGGGGCCTTCCTCGTCGCTGGTGAGGAGCAGCGCCAGCGTGAGCCGCGGGTCGGGCGTGGCGGCCAGGAACTCCTCGATGGCGACCACGAAGGCGGCCAGCGAGGTCTTCATGTCGCAGGCGCCGCGGCCGTAGAGGCGGCGGTCACGGTGGGTCGGGGTGAACGGGTGGCTGCTCCACTGCTCGATCGGACCGGTCGGCACGACGTCGGTATGGCCGGCGAAGGCCATGGTCTTCGGCTGGTCTGCGCTGCCTGGCCGCACCGCCCACAGGTTGGTGACGCGGAAGTCGGCAGGGCCGCTTTCGATGGTCTCGAGCCGGAATCCGAGCCGCGCCAGGCGCTCGCCGAGGATCTGCTGGCAGCCGCCGTCGTCGGGGGTGACCGAGGGGCGGGAGATCAGTTGTTCGGCGAGCTGGAGCGTTCGGGACATCGACAGGGGCAGGTGGCTCAGGGACGCACGTCGAGCGTGATGTCCGTGAAGGTGGGTTCCTCGACCTGGTCGAGGAGGGAGCGTTCTTCGTTGCGCGCGGGCGGCGCCTTGCGGTTCTGCAGGCGCCACATGAGGTTGGTCGGCGAATCGGCCTGGGACAGGCCTTCTTCGCGCGTCACCAGGTCTTCGGTGATGAGCCGCGCGATGTCTTCCTCGAAGGTCTGGGAGCCTTCGGCCATCGATTGTTCCATGGCTTCCTTGACCGCCGAGAAGTCGCCCTTGCCGATCAGTTCGGCCACCAGCGCGGTGTTCAGCAGCACTTCGAGCGCCGGCACGCGGGCACCGTTGGGCGTGCGCAGCAGGCGCTGGGCCACGATGGCGCGCAGCGCGCCGCCGAGGTCGCCCAGCAGCGTGGCGCGCACTTCGACCGGGTAGAAGCTCAGGATGCGGTTCAGCGCCCGGTAGCTGTTGTTGGCGTGCAGCGTGGCCACGCACAGGTGGCCCGACTGCGCGTAGGCGATCGCGGCGGTCATGGTCTCGCGGTCGCGGATCTCGCCGATCTGGATCACGTCGGGCGCCTGGCGCAGCGCGTTCTTGAGCGCGATCTGCAGTGACTGGGTGTCGCTGCCGACGTCGCGCTGGTTCACCATCGACTTCTTGTTGGTGAAGGTGAATTCGATCGGCTCTTCGACCGTGAGGATGTGGCCGGTGGCGTTCTCGTTGCGGTAGTCGAGCATCGAGGCCAGGGTGGTGCTCTTGCCGGCGCCGGTCGAGCCGACCATGAGGATCAGGCCGCGCTTTTCCATGACCAGGGTCTTGAGGATCTCGGGCAGGTTGAGATCCTCGAAGCTCGGGATGGTCGAGGCGATGTGCCGCACCACCACCGCGTAGCTGCCGCGCTGGCGCATGGCGCTGATGCGGAAGTTGCCGGAGCCTTCGAGCGCGATCGCCATGTTGAGCTCGCCGGTGCGCTCCAGCTCGGCGATGCGGTTCTCGTGCACCACCTCGGACAGCAGGCTGAGCGGTGCCTCGGGTGGCAGCACCTGGGCGTTGATCGGCATGCAGTTGCCGTTGATCCGGATCAGGGCCGGGGAGTTGGCCGAAAGGTAGATGTCCGAAGCCTTGCGCTCGGCCATCAGTCGAAGAATTCGCTCCATCGTGTTCATCGGCTCTCTCTCCTCGGCGTTGTGGTTCTGGATCGGGTGGCTCGCGGGGGCCGCCCCCTCAGGCGGCCCGGGTCGTCAGTCGCGCAGCAGGTCGTTCAGCGAAGTCGACGAGCGCGTCTTGGCATCGACCTTCTTCATGATGATGGCGGCGTAGGTGCTGTACTTGCCGCCCGGCTTGGGCAAGGTGCCGGCGACGACCACCGAGCCGGCCGGAACGCGGCCGAAGCTGACGGTGTCGGTCGCGCGGTCGTAAATTGGCGTGCTCTGGCCGATGAAGACTCCCATCGACAGCACCGAGTTCTCTTCGACGATGACGCCCTCGACCACCTCGGAGCGGGCGCCGATGAAGCAGTTGTCCTCGATGATGGTCGGGCCGGCCTGCAGCGGTTCGAGCACGCCGCCGATGCCGACGCCGCCCGACAGGTGGACGTTGGCGCCGATCTGGGCGCAGGAGCCGACCGTGGCCCAGGTGTCGACCATCGTGCCTTCACCGACGTAGGCGCCGATGTTGACGTAGGAGGGCATCAGGATCGCGCCCTTGGCGATGTAGCTGCCGCGACGCGCCACGGCCGGCGGGACGATGCGCACGCCGGCTTCCTTGAGCTCGTTGGCCGAGAGGTGCGAGAACTTGGTCGGCACCTTGTCGTAGAAGCCCAGCGCGCCGGCCTGGATCTGTTCATTGTCCTTGAGGCGGAAGGACAGCAGCACGGCCTTCTTGATCCACTGGTGCACGGTCCACTGGCCGACGGCTTCGCGGGTGGCGACCCGCAGGTGGCCGTTGTTGAGCTCGGCGATCACGTGGTCGACGGCGTCGCGCACTTCCTTGGAAGCGCTGGAGGCGGAGATGTTGGCGCGGTCTTCCCACGCGGCGTCGATGGTCTGCTGGAGTTGTTGGGTCATGGAAGAGCTCAGTTCTGGATGAAGTTCACGATGCGTTTCGCGGCCTCGGTGCATTCGGCCGTGTCGGCGACCAGCGCCATGCGGATGCGCCCGCGGCCCGGGTTGGCGCCGCCGACCTCACGCGCGAGGTAGCTGCCGGGCAGCACCGTCACATTGTATTGAGCGTAGAGCGCCCGGGCGAAGCCGGCGTCGTCGCCCTGCCACGATGACGGTATGCCGGCCCAGAGGTAGAAGCTGGCGTCGGGCAGGCGGACGTCGAGCACGGGTTCGAGCAACGGCGTCACGGCGGCGAACTTGGAGCGGTACTGGGCGCGGTTGTCGACCACGTGAAGTTCGTCGTTCCAGGCCGCGATGCTGGCGGCGGCCACGGTGCCGCTCATGGCGCTGCCGTGGTAGGTGCGATAGAGCAGGAAGGACTTGATGATCGCGGCGTCGCCGGCCACGAAGCCGCTGCGCAGCCCCGGCACGTTGCTGCGCTTGGACAGCGAGGTCAGGGCGATCAGGTTGCGGAAGTCGCTGCGGCCGAGCCTGGCGGCGGCCTCGAGCCCGCCGAGCGGGGGCTCGTCGCGGAAGTAGATCTCGCTGTAGCACTCGTCGGCCGCGATCACGAAACCGTGCCGGTCGGACAGCGCGAAGAGCTTTTCCCATTCGCCGATCGGCATCACGGCGCCGGTCGGATTGCCCGGCGAGCAGACGAAGACCAGCTGCGTGCGGGCCCAGATCGGGTCCGGCACGCTGTCCCAGTCGACCGCGAAATTGCGCGCCGGCACGCTCGGCACGTAGTACGGCTCGGCGCCCGAAAGCAGCGCCGCGCCTTCGTAGATTTGATAGAACGGGTTGGGCGACAGCACCACCGGCGCCGGCGTCCGGCTGGCGTCGACCACGGTCTGGGCCAGGGCGAAGAGGGCCTCGCGCGAGCCGTTGACCGGCAGCACCTGGGTGGCCGGATCCAGCGCCAGGCCATAGCGCCGCTCCAGCCAGCCGGTGAACGACTGGCGCAGCGGCAGGTCGCCGGCGGTGGCCGGATAGGTCGCGAGGGCTCCCATGCCGGCCGCCAGCGCGTCCTGGATGAAAGCCGGCGTCGGGTGCTTGGGTTCGCCGATGCCGAGGCTGATCGGCGCGAATGCGGGGTTCGGGGTGACGCCGGCGAACAGTTGTCGCAGCCGCTCGAACGGGTAGGGCTGCAGTTTGGCGAGCAGGGGATTCATGGTCCTCGATTATCGTGGCAGCCGGCGGAACCAGGCGCGGGCGATCATCGTGTTGATTCCTAGAGTTTCTTCACCAGCACCTGGCTCTTGCGGTCCCAGTTGTACTTGCGCTTGCGGGCCTCGGGCAGCCAGTCGGGGTTGACCTGCTGGAAGCCGCGCTTGAGGAACCAGTGCATGGTGCGGGTGGTGAGCACGAAGATGCTGTCCAGGCCCGACGCCTTGGCGCGCTGCTCGACCCGTTTCAGGATGCGCTCGCCGTCGCCCTGGGCCTGCGATTGCGGGGACACGGTCAACGCGGCCATCTCGGCGGTGCGCGCCTCGGGATAGGGGTAGAGCGCGGCACAGCCGAAGATCACGCCGTCGTGCTCGATCACCGTGTACTGGCCGATGTCGCGCTCGATCTCGGTGCGGCTGCGCTTGACCAGCGTGCCGTCGCGTTCGAAGGGCTCGATGAGCTGCAGGATGCCGCCGATGTCGTCGGCGGTGGCTTCGCGCAGCGATTCGAGCTTTTCGTCGATCACCATGGTGCCGATGCCGTCGTGCACGTAGACCTCGAGCAGCAGCGAGCCGTCGACCGAGAAGGGCAGGATGTGGTTGCGCTCGATGCCGGCCTCGCAGGCCTTGACGCAGTGCTGCAGGTAGAAGGCGGTGTCGGTCGGGCGCTGGGCGGGCGGCAGCGCCGCCAGCAGCTTGCGGGCGGCGTCGAGCGGCAGTTCGGTGTCGATCGGGTTGTCCTCGCTGATCGGCAGGGCCGGGTCCTGGGCGATGCCGGGCACCTCGGTCAGGAAGATCAGCTTGTCGGCCTGGATCGAGATCGCCACGCTGGTCGCGACTTCTTCCATCGTGAGGTTGAAGGCCTCGCCGGTGGGCGAGAAGCCGAATGGCGACATCAGCACCATCGAGCCGAAATCGAGCGCGCGGCGGATGCCGGCGGCGTCGACCTTGCGCACCAGCCCCGAATGCTGGAAATCGACGCCGTCGACCACGCCGACCGGCCGGGCGGTGATGAAGTTGCCGGAGATCACGCGGATGGTCGAGCCGGCCATCGGGGTGTTGGGCAGGCCCTGGCTGAAGGCGGCCTCGATCTCGTAGCGCAGCTGGCCGGCCGCCTCCTGGGCGCAGTCGAGCGCGACCTCGTCGGTGATGCGGATGCCGTGCGAGTACTTCGCCTCATGGCCCTTGGCACGCAGCTGCTCGTTGACCTGGGGCCGGAAACCGTGCACCAGCACGACCTTGACGCCCATGCTCTGGATCAGCGCCAGGTCCTGGGCGATGCTGGCCAGCTTGCCGGCGGCGATCGCCTCGCCGGCCATCGCGACCACGAAGGTCTTGCCGCGATGCATGTGGATGTAGGGCGCGACCGAGCGGAACCAGGGGACGAAGGTGAAGTTGAAGACGGTGGACATTGGCGGGGGGGTCGGGCGGAATTGCCAGGCGCAAGATAATCGACGATTTTCCCCGAACTGCCCGCCTTGTCTTCGTCTCCTCTTCGAATCGAGTTCCCCGAGTCCTTGCCGGTGTCGGCCCGGCGCGACGAAATCGCCAAGGCCATCGCTGCCCACCAGGTCGTCATCGTCTGCGGCGAGACCGGCTCGGGCAAGACCACGCAGCTGCCGAAGATCGTGCTGGAGCTCGGCCGCGGCAAGCTGAACGCCCCACCGGGCAAGGGCCGGCTGATCGGCCACACCCAGCCGCGCCGGATCGCCGCGACTTCGGTCGCCAAGCGCATCGCCGAGGAGCTGAAGACGCCGCTGGGCGAGGTGGTCGGCTACAAGGTGCGCTTCCAGGACCGGTTGTCCCGCGAGGCCTCGGTCAAGCTGATGACCGACGGCATCCTGCTGGCCGAGACCCAGACCGATCCGCTGCTCAAGGCCTACGACACGATCATCATCGACGAGGCCCATGAGCGCTCGCTGAACATCGACTTCCTGCTGGGCTACCTGCGCGAGATCCTGCCGCGGCGGCCGGACCTGAAGGTGATCGTGACCTCGGCGACCATCGATGCCGACCGTTTCGCGCAGCATTTCGCGTCCGCGAAGGGGCCGGCGCCGACCATCATGGTCTCGGGGCGGACCTTCCCGGTCGAGCAGCGATACCGTCCCTTCGAGGAGTCGCGCGACCACGACCTCAACGACGCCATCGCCGACGGGGTCGACGAGCTCTGGCGCGACCCGCACAACGCCGGCGACATCCTGGTCTTCCTGCCCGGCGAGCGCGAGATCCGCGAGGCCGCCGACCACCTGCGCCGCCACCTGAGCCACCAGCCGCTGATGCGCAGCGCCGAGGTGCTGCCCTTGTTCGCACGGCTGTCCCAGGCCGAGCAGGAGCGCATCTTCGACAGCCACAGCGGGCGGCGCATCGTGCTGGCCACCAACGTGGCCGAGACTTCGCTGACCGTGCCGGGCATCCGCTACGTGATCGACACCGGCACGGCGCGGGTCAAGCGCTATTCGTTCCGCAGCAAGGTCGAGCAGTTGCTGGTCGAGCCGATCAGCCAGGCGGCGGCCAACCAGCGCGCCGGTCGCTGCGGGCGGGTCGCCAACGGCATCTGCATCCGGCTCTACGACGAGAAGGACTTCGAGGGCCGGCCGCGCTTCACCGATCCGGAAATCCTGCGCTCCTCGCTGGCCGGCGTGATCCTGCGCATGAAGTCGCTGCACCTGGGCGATGTGGAGCGCTTTCCCTTCCTGGAGGCGCCGCAGCGGCGCGCGATCGCCGACGGCTACCAGCTGCTCAACGAACTCGGCGCGGTCGACGACGCCAACGAGCTGACGCCGATGGGCGCCGAGCTGGCCCGGCTGCCGCTCGACCCGCGGGTCGCGCGCATGATCATCGAGGCCCGCACGCGCGGCGCGCTGGAAGAAGTGCTGGTGATCGCCAGCGCCCTGTCGGTGCAGGACGTGCGCGACCGGCCGATGGAGATGCAGCAGCAGGCCGACCAGGCGCATTCGAAGTTCGACGACGAGAAGAGCGAGTTCAGCGGTTACCTGCGGCTGTGGAAGTGGATTCAGGATTCGCGCGGCGGGCATGCAGACACCCACAAGCTCAGCAACCGCCAGTACGAGCAGCTGCTGCGGCAGAATTTCATCAACATCCGCCGCGTGCGCGAGTGGCGCGACATCCACTCGCAGCTGCTCACGGTCGTGACCGAGCACAAATGGCGCATCAACACCCAGCCGGCCGGCTACGAGCCGCTGCACCTGTCGATGCTCTCGGGCCTGCTCGGCAACATCGGCTGGAAGCTGGAGGACGACGAGGCCTACCTGGGCGCGCGTGGCATCAAGTTCTACCGCCATCCCGGCGCCCACCTGAAGAAGAAGCCGGGCCGCTGGATCGTCGCCTCCGAGCTGGTCGAGACCACGCGCCTGTTCGGCCGCGGCATCGCCAACATCGAGCCGCAGTGGCTCGAACAGGTGGCGGGCCACCTGCTGAAGAAGCAGCTGCTCGACCCGCACTGGGAAAAGAAGGGCGCCCAGGTCGCGGCGCTGGAGCGGGCCACGCTCTACGGACTGGTGGTCTACAGCGGGCGCCGGGTCGATTTCAGCAAGTTGGACCCGGTCGCGGCGCGCGAGATCTTCATCCGCGAGGCGCTGGTCGGCGGGCAGTGGGAAAGCAAGTTGCCGTTCCTCGCGGCCAACCGCAAGCTGGTGCGCGAGGTCGAGGGCCTGGAGCACAAGTCCCGGCGCCAGGACGTGCTGGTCGACGACGAGCTGATCTACGCCTTCTACGACGCCCAGCTGCCGGCCGACGTGTCGAGCGGCCTCACGTTCGAGAACTGGTATCGCGGCCTGTCGCGCGAGCAGCCCAGGCTGCTCTACCTGACGCGCGACGAGCTGATGCGCCACCAGGCGGCCGGGATCACGACCCAGTCCTTTCCGCCGACCGTGCGCCTGGGCGGCGTCGATTGCGCGGCCACCTACCTGCACGAGCCGGGCGATGGCAAGGACGGGCTGACCGTCAGCGTGCCGCTGTTCGTGCTGAACCAGGTCAGCGACGAACGCTGCGAGTGGCTGGTGAGCGGCATGCTGAAGGACAAGATCCAGGCCCTGCTCAAGAGCCTGCCGCAGAAGCCGCGCGCGCGGCTGGTGCCGCTGCCCGAATCGGCGGCGCGCTTCACCGAGGTGCTGTCGGCGCCCGAGGTCTTCGGCCACGGGTCGCTGACCGACGCGCTCTTGAAGCGGGTGCGCGACCAGACCAGCCTGGACGTCAAGCGCGCCGACTTCAAGCTCGACATGCTGGCGCCTCACCTCTTCATGAACCTGCGGGTGGTCGACGAGCACGGCCGGCAGCTCGGCATGGGGCGCAACCTGGGCGCGCTGAAGGCCGAGCTGGGCACGCAGGCGCGCGGTGCGTTCCAGGCCCTGGCCGGGCTCAACGTGCGGGCTTCGCCGGAGCCGGCCCAGGCCGGGGCAGGTGGGCAGGCCCGGCCCGCAGCAAAAGCCGCGGTCGAGGCGCCG
This sequence comes from Variovorax sp. J31P207, assembly GCF_030316965.1. NCBI lineage: Bacteria > Pseudomonadati > Pseudomonadota > Betaproteobacteria > Burkholderiales > Comamonadaceae > Variovorax > Variovorax sp. J31P207. The sequence goes on along the minus strand of NZ_JASZYN010000019.1, from coordinate 81,011 downwards.
GCGACGCCGGCCCTGCCGGCCGGCCAGCGCTACACCGCCTGGACCTTCGGCGAGCTTCCCGAATTGATGGAGGTGCGGCGCGGAGCGCAATCGCTGATCGGGTTCCCGGCGCTGGTCGACGGCAGCGATGCGGTGACGATCGAGGTCTTCGACGAGCCGGCCGTGGCCGCCGCGAAACATCGGGCGGGCCTGCGCCGGTTGTTCGCCCTGCAACTCAAGGATGCCCTGAAGTACCTCGAGAAGAACATCCCCGACCTGCAGAAGATGGCGGTCGCCTACATGCCGCTCGGCACCGCCGAGGAACTGCGGGCGCAGATCATCGAAGTGGCGATCGACCGCGCGTTCCTGCAGGAGCCGCTGCCGACCGACGAGTTCGCCTTCAAGCGGCGGCTGGAGGAGGGACGTGGACGCCTGACGCTGATCGCCAACGAGGTGGCCCGGCTGGCGGGCACGATCCTGGTCGAGTACGGGCTGGCGCTGCGCAAGATCAAGGACACCAAGGTGCAGCCCGAGGCCACTGGCGACGCGGCGCAGCAGCTGCAGCGGCTGGTGGGCAAGCGCTTCATCGCCGACACGCCCTGGCCGCGGCTGCAGCACTTCGCGCGCTACCTGAAGGCGATCACCCTGCGGCTCGACAAGCTGCGCGCCGACCCGGCGCGCGATGCCCAGCGGCTGGCCGAACTGCGGCCGCAGGAGCAGCGCTACTGGCGCCTGCTGGCCGAGCGCAAGGGCGCGGCCGACGAGCGCATGAGCGAGTTCCGCTGGCTGATCGAGGAACTGCGCGTGAGCTTCTTCGCCCAGGAGCTGCGCACGCCGCAGCCGGTCAGCGTGAAGCGGCTGGACAAGCTTTGGGCGCAGCTGGGGCACTGAGCCGCGCCCGGCAGACAGCAAAAAGCCCGCCGAAGCGGGCTTTTCGTGTGCCGGGAGCCGGAGGCTATATCCGACCCATCAGCAGCAGCACGATCACCACCAGCAGCACCAGGCCAAGACCGCCGCTGGGCCCATAGCCCCAGCTGCGGCTGTAGCCCCAGCTCGGCAGCGCGCCCACCAGCAGCAGGATCAGGACGATCAGCAGAATCAACGAGAGGGACATGGACTTCTCCTAGGGCGGTATGTTTTGAAGCCCTCATCCTCTGCCTCCCGGAGCGCGGCGATCGCGGGAAGCAGCCCCCTCCCGCGGTCAGGACTCTCCTACCGTTCGTGTCAGAGCCGGGCCAGTCGCCCGATCGCGGCCTGCAGGGTTTCGTCCTTCTTGGCGAAGCAGAAGCGCACCACGCGCTGATCGAAGCCGTCACCGTAGAAGGCCGACAGCGGAATGGCGGCGACGCCGATCTCGCTCGTGAGCCATTGGCAGAAATCCGATTCGCCGAGCGCGCTGACCTCGCTGATGTCGACGCACTGGAAATAGGTGCCGGCGCTGGGCAGCAGCTTGAATCGCGTCTTCGCCAGGCCCTCGGCGAACAGGTCGCGCTTGCGCTGGTAGAAGGCCGGCAGCTCCAGGTAGGGCGCCGGATCGGCCATGTAACGGGCCAGCGCATGCTGCATCGGCGTGTTGACCGTGAAGACGTTGAACTGGTGGACCTTGCGGAACTCGGCGCTCAGCGCGGCCGGCGCCGCCACGTAGCCGACCTTCCAGCCGGTCACGTGGTAGGTCTTGCCGAAACTGCTGACGATGAAGCTGCGCGCCGCCAGGCCCGGGAAGCGCGCCGCGCTCTCGTGGCGGGCACCGGCGTAGACCATGTGCTCGTACACCTCGTCGCTGATCACCAGCACCTCGGTCGGCGCCAGCAGGTCCTCGAGCTGGCGCATCTCGGCCTCGGTCCAGACCGTGGCGCTCGGGTTGTGCGGCGTGTTGACGATGATGGCGCGGGTGCGCGGCGTGAGCGCCGCGGCGATCTTCGCGAAATCGGGGCGGAAGCTGCCGGGCGTGAGCGGCACGCGCACCACGGTGCCGCCGGCCAGGTCGATGTTCGGCACGTAGCTGTCGTAGCAGGGCTCCAGCACGATCACCTCGTCGCCCGGCCGGACCACGGCGAGGATCGCCGTGATGATGGCCTGGGTGGCGCCGGCGGTGATGGTGATCTCGGTCTGCGGGTCGTAGCGGTGGCCGTACAGGGTTTCGATCTTGGCTGCGATCGCCTCGCGCAACGCAAGGATGCCGGGCATCGGCGGATACTGGTTGTGGCCCGCCGCCATGGCGTCGGTCACGGCCTGCAGCAGTTGCGGGTCGCAGTTGAAGTCCGGGAAGCCCTGTCCGAGGTTGACCGCGTTTTTCTCGGCGGCGAGTGCCGACATCACGGTGAAGATCGTCGTGCCCACGGCGGGCAGCTTGGTTTGCACTTCGGGGGTGCGGACGGTCGCTCGGCTCACAGTTCGTAGTCCTGGTGTTGACCGCTCAAGGCCTTGGCGATCAGGTTGCGATCGAGCCGGTCGGAGAGCAGCTCGGCGAATTTGAAGACGAAGTTGCGCAGGTAGGCGCTGCGCTTGAAGGCGACGCGGGCGATGTTGACGCCGAAGATGTGGCCCATCGGCCGCACCACGAGGTCGGCGTTGGTGTCGTCGCGCACCGCCATCTCGGCCACGATGCCGACGCCCAGTCCGAGCCGCACATAGGTCTTGATGACGTCCGAGTCGATCGCCTCGAGCGCGATGCGCGGGGTCAGCTTCTTTTGCGCGAAGGCGTGGTCGATCCGGGTGCGACCTGTGAACGACGGGTGGTAGGTGATGATCGGCTCGTTGGCCAGGTCCTCGAGCGAGATGCGCTCCTTGTCCGCCAGCGGATGCCCCTGCGGCAGCACCAGCACGTGCTGCCATTCGTAGCAGGGCATGGTCACGAGTTCGGCGTAGTCGGCCAGCGATTCGGTGGCGATGCCGATCTCGGCCACCTCGTCGATCACCATTCGCGCCACCTGGTCGGGCGAGCCCTGGTGCAGGCTCACATTGACCTTCGGATAGGCTTCGCGCAGTTTCGCGACCGGCACCGGCAGGACGTAGCGGGCCTGCGTGTGGGTGGTGGCGATCGACAGGGTGCCGCTGTCCTGGGCGCTGAACTGCTCGCCGATGCGCTTGAGGTTGCCGACTTCGCGCATGATGAGTTCGATGCTGGCCAGCACATGCTGACCGGGTTCGGTGACGCGCTTCAGGCGCTTGCCGTGGCGGGCGAAGATCTCGACGCCGAGTTCTTCCTCGAGCTCGATGATCGCCTTCGACACGCCCGGCTGCGAGGTGTGGAGCGCCTTGGCAGCTTCGGTCAGGTTCAGGTTGCGCCTGACGGCTTCCTGAACAAACTTGAACTGGTGAAGATTCATAACAGATTCCGTATTATTTTCGGATTCATTATGCCTTCTTGGTCTATGAAAATCACCGCAAGTTCAGGATTCGAGTGCTTTCTTCGCCAGCAGGGCGATCACCTCGGGGTCCTCGCCGACGGCCGGGCGAAGCGAGAACGCGACGCCCGGATGGAGGGCCTGGAGTTCGTCGACCAGCCGCGGCAAATCTTCGCGGACATGCCGGCCCATGCCCAGGAACAGCGGGACGACCCGGATGCGCCGGGCGCCGGCGGCGATCAGCGCCTGCACCGCGGTGCGCAGGTCGGGCGCGACCAGTTCGAGGTAGGCGCAGGCGACCCGGGCCGTGGGGTCGAGCACGGCCACCTGGCGCGCCACCGCCTCCACCGGCGCCCGCCAGCGTTCGTCGCGCGAACCGTGTGCGAACAGCACGATGCCCAGGGGTGTCTGCATGGCGCTTCGGTCGCTAGCGTCTCAGCACCAGCCAGCTGAAGGCGCCGAGCGACATCACGGAATAGATCAGGCCGGGTGCCGCCGCCGTGATCCATGGCCACCAGTTGCCGAGGTTGCCCAGGTAGCCGAAGACGTTGTTCAACAGGAAGAAGCTGATGCCGATCATCACCCCGCCGAACATGTAGGTGGCGATGCCGGCCTGCCGGAAGTGCAGGTAGGCGAAGGGCAGGGCCAGCACGATCATCACCAGGCAGGACAGGGGATAGAAGACCTTGCGCCAGAACTCGATCTCGTAGCGTTGCGCGGTCTGGCCGTTGGCGTCGAGGTGGCGGATGTAGTCGAACAGGTCCAGCGTGCGCATGCGCTCGGGGCGCAGCAGCGCGACCGACACCATCTCGTTGCTCAGCGAAGTCGGCCACTCGAGCACCGGCACGATGGTGCGGACGATGCGCGGGGCGCCAGGGCCACGGGTTTCATACAGCTGGCGCTCGGCGTTGATCAGGGTCCAGTGGCCGCGGTCGACCTTTGCGCCGGGCGCGGAGGTTTGCGAGACCAGGAAGCCCTGGCCGTCGAATTCGAGGATCCGGGGATCTTTCAGGATGCCGTTGCGCCCCATCGACACCACGTTGACCGCGAAGGAGGTGTCGCCCTGGCGCTCCTTGAGCCAGGCGCCGGTGTTGCCGATCAGCGCGAGCGGACCCTGGTAGCGGGCCTTGAGCAACTGGGCCGCGCGGTCCGTCACGGGCGCCACGTAGTCGCCGACCGCGAAGGTCAGCACCACGAAGGCGGCCCCGAGCAGCAGCAGCGTGCGCAGGGCCCGCCAGGGGCCGAGGCCGCTGGTGCGAAGGATCGTGAATTCGGAGCTCTGGGCCAGTCGGGCCATGACGAAGATGGTGCCGATCAGCACCGCGATCGGCAGCAGTTCGTAGAGGTGGCTGGGAATCAGCAGCGCCACGTAGAGCAGCGCCTGGGGCGCCCCGTAGCCGAGTGAATCGGGACTGGCGATGGACTGCAGCTCGTCGACGAAGTCGAAGAAGAAGAACAGGCTCAGGAAGCCCAGGGCGACGAAGGCGACCGACTTCAGCACCTCCGCGTAGATCAGGCGGCGGATGGTTTTCACGCTTGCGATGTGGTTGCAGGCTGCGCCGGGACGCGGCGCGTCGGGAAGCCCCAGTTGAAATGTCGCTTGGCGAGCCAGAGCAGGCCCAGCACCAGGACGCCGCCGTGCAGCGAGAGCAGGAAGCCGCCGACGCCGAAGCGCCCCGCCCCGACCCAGCTCTGGCCCAGGTTGAGCAGGTTGAAGTAGAGGATGAAGGCGAACAGCGCGAACAACAGGTTGCCGCTGCGGCCGACGCGCGGATTGACGCTCGACAGCGCCAGCGCCAGCAGCACGAAATTGGCGCCCGCGAACAGCAGGCCGATGCGCCAGGCGAGCTCGGCGCGGTTGACCGGATTCGGCTCGCGCAGCAGGGCCAGCGTGGTGCGGGCGCGCACCGGCATCACGTCCAGCGGGTCGCCCGAACGGCCGCCCACCCGGGCGCCGTAGGTCTCGAACTCGCTGACCTTGATGCCGGTCGGCTGCAGCGGCTCCTCGATGCGCTGGCCGTTGCTCAGCATCAGGTAGCGGATGCCCTCCAGATCTTCCATGCGGCCGCTGCGCGCCGAGGTCACGATGCGCAGGTTGCGCTCGATCGACGAGATGAACACGTTGCTGGCGGTGGCGCTGTCCGGGGCGTCCTTGTCGATGAAGAAGACCCGCAGCCGGCCGGCCGATTCGCGGAACTCACCGGGCGCGACCCGCTCGATGTCGCTGCGCCGCTCGTAGCGCTCGCGCATGTTCTGGGTCTGCGAATTGGCCCAGGGCCAGCCGACCAGGGAGAACAGGGCGATCAGCAGCAGGATCGGCCAGGCGAAGCGGAACAACGGGTTCAGGAACTCCGCCAGGCCGCGCCCGCTCGAGAACCAGATCACCATCTCGCTGTCGCGGTACATGCGCGACAGCGTGCCGACGATCGAAATGAACAGGCAGAGGCTGAGGATGGTCGGCATGTAGCCGAGCACGGTGTAGGTCATCACGAGGAAGACCTCGGAGGGATTCACGCTGCCCTTGGCCGCCAGTCCGAGGGTGCGGATCAGCATCATCGTCATCACGATGGTGACCAGCACCACCAGCGTGGCGCCGAAGCTGCGCGACAGCTCCTTGCGTAGAGAGGAATGGAATAACATCGTCGAGGGAAAAAAAGGATTATGGACTTTCAACTCAAGACCCTCTCCATCGCCCAGGCCGCCACCGAGAAAGCCGATGTCCTCATCGTGCTGGTGGCCGCCGGAACCAGCAGCGCCAAAGATGCGCTCTCCACCCTGGCAGCCGAGGCCCGCAAGGCCGGCGACCTGCCCGACAAGGCCGGCAAGCTGCTCGCGCTGTACCGGCCGGCCGGCATCGCGGCGGCGCGCGTGCTGCTGGCGGCCGTGGGCGACGGCGGCGCGCCTGCGGTCCGGACCGCGGTCCTGGCGGCGGTCAACGCCGCCAAGGGCGCGAGCCCGAAGCGGGTGGCGATCGTCTTCGCCGGCGCGCCCGACGCGGCCAGCCTGGGCAGCGCGGTGCTGGCCTCGGCCGACGCCAGCTATGTCTACACCGAGACCAAGTCCAAGCCCGAGCCGCGCACGATCCGCCAGTTGACCGTCGGCGTGCCGGACGCGGCCGCGCTGCGAGAGGCCTTCGACCAAGCCACCGCGACGGTCGCCGGGGTCGAACTGGCCAAGGAATGGGGCAACCGCCCCGGAAACTACTGCACGCCCACGATGTTGGCCGATGCCGCGAAAAAGCTGGCCGAGCTGCCGAACGTGAAGTGCGAAGTGCTGGGCCCGAAGGAAGTGGCCAAGCTCGGCATGGGCGCCTTCGCCGCCGTGTCGCAAGGCTCGGCCGAGCCGCTGCGCTTCATCGTGCTGCACTACCACGGGGCTCCCAAGGACCAGGCGCCCGTGGTGCTGGTCGGCAAGGGCATCACCTTCGACACCGGCGGCGTCTCGCTCAAGCCGGCCGCCGAAATGGACGAAATGAAGTTCGACATGTCCGGCGCCGCCAGCGTGCTGGGCGTGTTCCGTGCCCTCGGCGACATCCAGCCTCCGATCAACGTGATCGGGCTGGTGCCCTCGTGCGAGAACATGAACGACGGCCGGGCGCTGAAGCCGGGCGACGTCGTCACCAGCATGAGCGGCCAGACCATCGAGGTGCTCAACACCGACGCCGAGGGGCGCCTGATCCTGTGCGATGCGCTGACCTACGCCAAGCGCTTCGCGCCGGCGGCGGTGATCGACATCGCCACCCTCACCGGGGCCTGCGTGGTGGCCCTGGGCGGCGTGCGCAGCGGGCTCTTCTCGAGCGACGACGCACTGGCCGGCGCCCTCGAGGCGGCCGGCGAGGCGTCGCAGGACCGCTGCTGGCGGATGCCGCTCGACGACGACTACGCCGAAGGGCTCAAGACCCATTTCGCGGACGTCGCCAATGTGGCCGGGCGCGCGGGCGGTGCCGTCACGGCGGCCAAGTTCCTGCAGCGCTTCGCGGGCGACTACCCCTGGGCGCACCTGGACATCGCCGGCACGGCCTGGAAGAGCGGTGCCGCCAAGGGGTCCACCGGCCGGCCGGTGGGCCTGCTGCTGAGCTATCTCCTGGCACAGGGCGCCAAGGCGGCGCCCGCCAGGACGCCGAAGGCCGCCAAGCCGCGGTCGCGCAAGTGACCGAGATCGACGGCCACTACAACATGCCCGACAAGGTGGGCTACGCCTGCCGGCTGCTGCGCAAGGCGGTGAGTGCCCATGGCGCGCGGCTGGTGGTGGTGGCGGACGCGGCCCTGCTGGAGGCGATCGACACGGCCTTGTGGACGCTCTCGCCGACCGATTTCGTCGCCCACTGCCGCGGCGACGATGCGCCCTCCATCGTCGAGCGTTCGCCGGTGGTGCTGGTGGACAGCGCCGCCACCGCGCTGCCCGACCGGCCGATCCTCGTCAATCTCGGCGCCGAGCTGCCCGCGCGCTTCGAGCGCTTCGAGCGGCTGATCGACATCGTCGGCAGCGACGACGCCGACCGCCAGGCCGGCCGCGCCCGCTGGCGTCATTACAAGGACCGCGGCTACGCGATCCGCACCCATGCCTACGCGGGGGGGGCGAACGCATGAGCCCCCGCCCGGCCGTTCCGAAGGGGGCTCGCACCGCAGTGCGAAGCACGGAGGTTGCCCTATGACCGGTGCGCCCCGTACGCCGCCGCGCTTCGTGCCCACCTTGACGACCGTGCTCGAGCCGGCGCCGCAGGAGGCGGCCGCCGAGGCGCCGACCGCATCCGTGGCCGCGCCGGCGCCCGCGACCGAGCCCTCGCAGGCCGTCGCGCTGAGTCCTGAGGCCAAGCTGTCCGAGGCCGAGGCCTTCCGTCTCGAAGAGCAATTGCTGCACCGCGTGCTGCAGCGCGTCGACCTGTCGCTCGAAGAGCGCGTGAGCGATGCCGTGTCAGCTGCCGTTCAGCAGCACCTCGACACGATGATCCCCGGTCTGCGCCGTGAAATCGAGGCCGTTTTGCGTGCTTTGGTGAGCGAAGCGCTGGCCCGCGAGCTTTCGGACAACCCCGGGTCTACGCCAGCATTCGGACGCGAAACCTTGGGCTAAACTGCGCGCCGGGTCGAAAAGCGCGGGGGCGCTGCGCATCCGCGGCGCGATACTTGCTCAAGGGTTGTGCCCGGATCCAAAGACCGGTTTTCAACTCTCACTTCATCAATGTTCTGGAGGTTTCCCATGCAATTGAAATGGACTGCTGTCGCCCTGGCCGCTCTCGCGCTCGTGGCCTGTGGCAAGAAGGAAGAAGCCGCGGCGCCCGCGGCGCCTGCACCGACCGCAGCCGCTCCCGCTCCCGCCGCACCCCCGGCCGATGCCCTGGTCGTCAAGATCGGCCACGTCGCTCCCACCAGCGGCGCCATCGCCCACCTCGGCAAGGACAACGAATTCGGCGCTCGCATGGCGATCGAGGACCTCAATGCCAAGGGCATCAAGATCGGCGACAAGGTCGCCAAGTTCGAACTGCTCGCCGAAGACGACGCAGCCGATCCGAAGCAAGGCACTGCGGTGGCCCAGAAACTGGTCGACAGCAAGGTCAATGGCGTCGTCGGCCACCTGAATTCCGGCACCACCATCCCGGCATCCAAGCTCTACAGCGACGCTGGCATTCCGCAGATCTCGCCGTCGGCGACCAACCCCAAGTACACCCGCCAAGGCTTCAAGACCACGTTCCGCGTGGTGGCTGACGACACGCAACTGGGCGGCACGCTCGGCAAGTACGCCGTCGAGACGCTGAAGGGCAAGAACATCGCCGTGATCGACGACCGCACGGCCTACGGCCAGGGCGTCGCCGAAGAATTCGAGAAGGCCGCCAAGGCTGCCGGCGGCACCATCGTCGGCCACGAGTTCACGACCGACAAGTCGACCGACTTCAACGCCATCCTGACCAAGCTGAAGGGCGCCCAGCCCGACATCCTGTTCTTCGGCGGCATGGACGCCGTCGGCGGCCCGATGCTCAAGCAGGTCAAGCAACTCGGCATGAACGTCAAGTTCATGGGCGGCGACGGCCTGTGCACCGGCGAACTGGCCAAGCTGGCCGGCGACGCGATCGGCGAAGACATGGTGGTGTGTGCCGAAGCCGGCGGCGTGGACGGCGACTTCAAGGCGCCGCTGGAAGCCTGGAAGACCAAGTTCAAGGAAAAGAACGGCGTCGACGTGCAGATCTATGCACCGTACGTCTACGACGCCGTGCAGGTGCTCGCAGCGGCGATGGCCAAGGCTGGCTCGTCCGATCCCGAGAAGTACCTGCCCGAAGTCGGCAAGGTCCAGTACAACGGCCTGACCGGCCCGATCGCCTTCGACGAAAAGGGCGACATCAAGAACGGCGCGTTGACGCTCTACACCTACAAGAACGGTGCGCGCACGCAGATCGCCGTGGTGCGCTGAGCGCTTCGCGCTCGCAACGAAAAAGGGGCCTTCGGGCCCCTTTTTTCTTGGGCCGCGATCAGGCGGCATCCGATGGGGTGCAGTACTCGAAGAAGGCCTCGAGATCCCTGGACTTGTCGAACACCGCGTCGGCACCGAGCGCCATGCAGCGGGCACGGATGTCCGCGCTGACGAAGTTGCTCAGCACCACCGCGCGCTGTGCGGCCGGCCGGTTGAGGCATGCCTTGAGCACGCCCAGGCCGGAGCCTTGCTTGAGGAACAGGTCCACGATCAGTAGTTGCCACTCGTCGGCATGGGCCGCGAGCCAGGCGGCGGCGTCGGTTTCGGTCTCGGCGATGCCGAGCACGCGCGCGCCGGCCAGGTCTTCGAGCGCCGGAATCAGGTTGTCTCGGATGGTCCGGTTGTCTTCGACGAGGTAGGTGAGTTGCGCCATGCCGGATGTTGCCAATGCCGATCTTGAAGGCTAGCCGTCCGCGGCGCCGCGGCCAAGGCCACAGGGCTTGCGATGGCGTAGGAGAAAGCGGACGGAGTCGCTCGCCCGGGCCCCAGGCACAAAAAAGCCCCGGCATGCGGGGCTTTCAGGACGTATCCATTTCGATGTGAAGGGCAGTTGGAGGCTGCCGGAGACGATTTTTCTGGCGGAGCAGGCGGGATTCGAACCCGCGGAGGGCTATTAACCCTCACACGCTTTCCAGGCGTGCGACTTAAACCGCTCATCCACCGCTCCGAGCCTTAGATTGTAGCAGTGACAGAGGGCGATTTCGGCCGTCGACGGGGGCGCCGGACGCGAGCGCGCACGCCCGGTCGTCAACTTCTCCGGCCGGCTGACCGGATCCTTCATCTGAATTCCGTACACTTCGCGCCTATTTGCCAGTCCGGAGCCCTGCCCCATGAAATTCCGCTTTCCCATCGTCATCATCGACGAGGACTTCCGCTCCGAGAACACGTCGGGCCTGGGTATTCGCGCCCTGGCGCAGGCCTTCGAGAGCGAAGGCTTCGAGGTGCTGGGCGTCACCAGCTACGGCGACCTCAGCCAGTTCGCGCAGCAGCAAAGCCGCGCCAGCGCCTTCATCCTGTCGATCGACGACGAGGAGTTCACGGTCGGCCCGGACCTCGACCCGGCGGTGCTGAGCCTGCGCAGCTTCATCGGCGAAGTGCGGCGCAAGAACGCCGACGTGCCGATCTACATCTATGGCGAGACGAAGACCTCGCGCCACATCCCGAACGACATCCTGCGCGAGCTGCATGGCTTCATCCACATGTTCGAGGACACGCCGGAGTTCGTGGCGCGCCACATCATCCGGGAAGCGAAGAGCTATCTGGAAGGCGTGCAGCCGCCGTTCTTCAAGGCGCTGATCGACTACGCCGAAGACGGTTCGTACTCGTGGCACTGCCCCGGCCACTCGGGCGGCGTCGCCTTCCTGAAGAGCCCGGTGGGCCAGATGTTCCACCAGTTCTTCGGCGAGAACATGCTGCGCGCCGACGTCTGCAACGCGGTCGAGGAACTCGGCCAGCTGCTCGACCACACCGGCCCGGTGGCCGCCAGCGAGCGCAATGCGGCGCGGATCTTCAACGCCGACCACTGCTTCTTCGTCACCAACGGCACCAGCACCAGCAACAAGATGGTCTGGCACCACACCGTGGCGCCGGACGACGTGGTGGTGGTCGACCGCAACTGCCACAAGTCGATCCTGCACGCGATCATCATGACCGGCGCGATTCCGGTCTTCATGAAGCCCACGCGCAACCACTTCGGCATCATCGGCCCGATCCCGAAGAGCGAGTTCGAGCCGGCGGCGATCAAGGCCAAGATCGCGGCCAACCCGCTGCTCTCGCATGTCGACGCCAACAAGGTCAAGCCGCGCGTGATGACGCTCACGCAGTCGACCTATGACGGCGTGATCTACAACACCGAGACCATCAAGAACATGCTCGACGGCTACGTCGACACGCTGCACTTCGACGAGGCCTGGCTGCCGCACGCGGCCTTCCATCCGTTCTACGGCGCCTACCACGCGATGGGCAAGCGCCGGGTCCGGCCGCGGGACTCGCTGGTGTTCGCGACCCAGTCGACGCACAAGCTCTTGGCCGGCATCAGCCAGGCCAGCCACGTGCTGGTGCAGGACTCGCAGAACCGGGCGCTCGACCGCGACCTGTTCAACGAGGCCTACCTGATGCATTCGTCGACCAGCCCGCAGTACGCGATCATCGCCAGCTGCGACGTTGCCGCCGCCATGATGGAGCCGCCCGGCGGCACCGCGCTGGTCGAGGAGAGCATCCTCGAGGCGCTCGACTTCCGCCGCGCCATGCGCAAGGTCGAGGCCGAGTTCGGCAAGGACGAGTGGTGGTTCAAGGTCTGGGGCCCCGAGAAGCTGGTCGACGAGGGCATCGGCCGCGCCGACGACTGGATCATCAAGGGCGAGTCGCGCACCGCCAAGTGGCACGGCTTCGGCAAGCTGGCGGACGGCTTCAACATGCTGGACCCGATCAAGTCGACCATCGTGACGCCGGGCCTGGACCTGAACGGCAAGTTCGCCAAGACCGGCATCCCGGCCAGCATCGTGACCAAGTTCCTGGCCGAGCACGGCGTGATCGTCGAGAAGACCGGGCTCTACAGCTTCTTCATCATGTTCACGATCGGCATCACCAAGGGCCGCTGGAACACGCTGTTGACGGCGCTGCAGCAGTTCAAGGACGACTACGCGCGCAACCAGCCGATGTGGCGGATCATGCCGGAGTTCTGCCAGGCGCATCCCAAGTACGAGCGTCTCGGCCTGCGCGACCTGTGCCACCACATCCACGAGCTCTATGCGCGCTTCGACGTCGCGCGCCTGACCACCGAGATGTACCTGAGCGACCTGACGCCGGCGATGAAGCCGAGCGATGCCTTCGCCCACATCGCGCACCGCAAGACCGAGCGGGTCGAGATCGACCACCTCGAAGGCCGCATCACGACCAGCCTGATCACGCCGTACCCGCCGGGCATTCCATTGCTGATCCCGGGCGAGGTCTTCAACAAGAAGATCGTCGACTACCTCAAGTTCGCGCGCGAGTTCAACACCGAGTGCCCGGGCTTCGAGACCGACATCCACGGGCTGGTCGGGCGCATCGACGAGACGACCGGCAAGAAGCGCTACTACGCCGACTGCGTGCGGGCCGAGCCGCAGGCGGTGGTGGCCAGCGTCAAGCCAGCCGCAAAGTCATCACGCCCGCGACGATGACCACGGTGCCGACGGCACGCTGCCAGCCGAAGGGCTCGCGCAGGAAGAGGGTGCCGATGACCGCGGCGAACAGCACCGAGGTCTCGCGCAGCGCTGCGACGACGGCGACCGGCGCCTGGGTCATCGCCCACAGCGCGATGCCGTAGCTGCCCAGCGACGCCGCCGTGCCGACCAGCGCGATCTTCCAGCGACCCGCCATGTAGGCCAGCGCGGCGCGCCGCCGGCCCGGGCGCCGCCACAGCACCAGCAGCAGGTAGGGCAGGCCGTCGAACACGAACAGGCCGGCCACGTAGGCCAGGGCGTCGCCCGAGGCGCGCACGCCGATGCCGTCGATCACGGTGTAGACCGCGATGATCGCGGCGTTCGCCAGCGCGAAGCCGAGCGCCTTGCGGCGCTGCCTTTCGTCGCTGTCGCGCAGGGCCGAGCGCGACAGGCCCAGCGTCACCACGCCGGCGCAGATCACGACCACGCCGGCCCAGCCCGCCGCCGAGATGCCTTCGCCGATGAAGGGCAGGCTGCCCATCGCCACCAGCAGCGGCGCGCAGCCGCGCATCACCGGATAGGTCAGCCCGAGGTCGCCGTGCTTGTAGGCCCCGGCGAGCGCGATGTAGTAGCCGAGGTGGATCACCAGCGAGGCCGCCATGTAGGGCCAGGCGGCGGGCGCCGGCAGGCCGGTGTGATACAGCAGCGGAACGGAGATGAAGAAGCCCAGGCTGTGGATCAGCGCGGTGTCGAGCGACTTGTCGCCGCCCGACTTGATGAGCGCGTTCCAGCCCGCATGCAGCAGCGCGCCGAACAGCACGGCGCCGACGATCGAGGCGCCGAGCGTCACTTCAGCATGCAGCGCTGCGCGCGCGCCAGGAAGTGCGCGAGCGGCGGCGTGGGGCAGTCGGCTTCCTTGGCGAGGTCGTCCCACAGGCGCAGCCGGACCGCCTCGGCCGCAAGGGGCTGGCCGATGAAGCGCTCGGCCTGGTCGGCGGAGAAGACGCCGCCTTGCAGTTCGAGGCTGCGCTTCGAGTCGGCCGACAGGCCGGCCCGGTAGTGCTCGCGGGTGGCGCAGAGGTAGCGCTTGGCATCCACGTGCCACTGGATCGGCGTCAGCACCCGGTCGCTGAACACGCCGCGCAGGAAGGGCAGGGCGTAGTACTGGTGCAGATCGTCGATGCCGCGCAGGCTGGGCGACTCACCCTGCTCGTTGAGCAGGTGGCCGAGGTCGTGCAGCAGGGCCGCCGTGACCAGTTCGTCGTCGGCGCCGTCGCGTTCGGCGCGCAGCGCGGTCTGCAGCGCATGCTCGCGCTGGGTGACCGGCTCGCCGCTGTACTGCTCGCCGCCACGGCGCGCGAACAGGGTCTCGATATCTTCCAGGTTCAATGCCACAGGGTTTCCTCAAGCTGGGATCTTGCTCTTCTCGTGGTTGCGCAGGGTGCGTTCGCGGCTGTTCATCACGTGCTGGTACATCGCCTGGCCCGCGGCCTCGGCATCGCCGGCGGCGATCGCCTTGACGATCTGGCGGTGCTCGCGCGCAGAGACGGCCATCGACTCGTCGGTGAGGTTCATGCGCCGGAACAGCGACAGCTCCTTGATCAATTTGCGGTAGGTGGCGACCAGCTTGGCATTGCCCGCCAGGGCCAGCAGCCGATCGTGGAACTGCAGGTTGACCCGATGGTAGTCGGGCGCGTTGCCGGCCTTGGCCGAGCGGTCCATCGCGTCGGCAAGCTGGCGCAGTTCGCGCACCTCGGCCGGCCGGAGGGTCTGGGCGAGCTTGCGCCCGACATGCAGATCCATCGCGGCGCGGACCTCGAAGATCTCGAGTGCTTCTTCGATCGGTACGTCGCGCACGAACACGCCGCGGTTCTTCTCGGTGCGCACCAGCCCGGCCTCCTCGAGCATCCGGAAGGCCTCGCGCACGGGACCGCGAGAGACCCCGAGCTGCTCGGCCAGCGCGGCTTCGGTGAGCTTTTCGCCGGGGCCGATCTCGCTGTCCAGGATCATGCGTTCGATCTCGGTCTGCACCAGGTTGGCGAGCGAGTTGCCCTGCAGTTGTGCAATGGCAGCCTGGGTCGATGGCGTCGGGGACATGCGTCGATCGTAGGTCACACTTTGTAGATTGTCTACGATTTACAAGACCGCGGGCATCGCCACGGCCTCGGGCCCTGAGAACTCGTTGAGAGCTCAGTCGCCCAGGTCCGGGCGCTCGCGCAGGAAACGCGCGAAGCGGGGCAGCCCGCTCGGGTTGGTGCCGTTGTAGCGGTAGCTCACCCAGCTGCCGATCGCCGGCGGCTTCTCGCGTTCGGCGTCGCTGAAGCCGGTGCCGAGCTTGAAGCGCTTGCCGTCCTCGGTCTCGACCCACAGCGCGCCCATCCGCGCGGCATGCTTGCCGCGGCCCGGGACGTAGGAAACGACGCGCGCATCGGCGTCCTCGAAGGGCTTGACCTTGACCAGGTCGGCGTTGCGTTCGGCGCGGTAGAGCGACCCTCCGCGATGCAGCATCAGGCCTTCGCCGCCCATGCGCACCGTCTTGTCGAGCAGCGCCTGCAGGTCTTCGTCGGTGGTCGCCCGCAGTTGCGGCACCGCCACGATCCAGGGCGCCTCGGTGATCGGCAGCAGCTTGCGCAAGACCGCGAGCCGGGTCGTGAAGTCGCCGGGCGACGCGGGCAGGTCGAACACCATGAAGCGCATCTCGCGCCAGGCGGCATCGACCGGCTTCTCGCTGCGCGCGGTCGAGACCGCATGGGCGAAGCGGCCACGGCCCGCCCACAGCTCGCCATCCATCGGCATCGCCGGCAGTGCCGCGATGAACCAGGCCGGCGCCGCGATCCGCTCGCCGCCGCGGGTCCACAGCTGCTTGCCGTCCCAGTAGGCGCGGACACCGTCGTACTTCTCGCTGACCCAGTAGTCCGCCAGCGGCAAGCCGCGGCGGTACACCTCGGCCAGCATCAACGGCGGCGCCTTGCCGGCCATTGCCGCGGGCGCCAGCAACGCCAGCGCCGCGAGAACGAAAGCCCGTCGATCCATCTTGCGTCCCCGGGCCCGAACTGCCGCTAGCCTTCCGACACGCCGCCCACGACCTGGCTGAAGCCGCCGTCGACGTAGGTGATCTCGGCGGTCACGCCGCTGGCCAGGTCGCTCAGCAGGAAGGCGGCCACGTTGCCGACCTCGTCGATGGTCACGTTGCGGCGCATCGGCGCCACCTTGGAGATCGCCGACAAGAGCTTGCCGAAGTCCTTGATGCCGCTGGCCGCCAGCGTCTTGATCGGGCCGGCGCTGATGCCGTTGACGCGCATGCCCTTGGGGCCCAGCGACTCGGCCAGGTAGCGCACCGAGGCCTCGAGCGAGGCCTTGGCCAGGCCCATGGTGTTGTAGTTGGGCAGCGCACGGATGGCGCCCAGGTAGGTCAGCGTGAGAAGGGCCGACTTGTCGTTGAGATAGGGCAGGGCCGCCTTGGCCATCGCCGGGAAGCTGTAGGCGCTGATGTCGTGCGCGATCTTGAAGCCTTCGCGCGACAGGCCCTCGAGGAAGTCGCCGGCGATGGCCTCGCGCGGCGCGAAGCCGATGCTGTGGACGAAGCCGTCGAAGGTGGGCCAGGTCTGCGCCAGGTCGGCGAACAGCTTCTCGATCTGGGCGTCGTCGCCGACATCGCAGTCGAACACCAGCTTGGAGCCGAAATCGGCCGCGAACTCGGTGATCCGGTCCTTGAAGCGCTCGCCCACGTAGCTGAAGGCCAGTTCGGCGCCTTGCGCGTGGCAGGCCTTGGCGATGCCGTAGGCGATCGAGCGGTTGCTCAGAACGCCCGTGATCAGAAGTTTTTTGCCGGAAAGAAAGCCCATGGGACGACCTCGTGTAAATCTTGGGCAGAATTCTCGCATGCGAGCCTGGCTTCTTTTCGTGTTGGCGCTGTGGGTCAGTCCCACCTGGGCGGCGCATGCCTACGCCCAGTTCGGCGACATCAAGTACCCGCCGGGCTTCACCCATTTCGACTACGTCAATCCCCAGGCCCCCAAGGGCGGCGAGATCCGCATGGTGCCGCCGACGCGGCCGACCAACTTCGACAAGTTCAATCCTTTCACGCTCAAGGGCACGGCGCCGTACGGCATCGGCGGCCTGATGTTCGAGAGCCTGCTGACCGGCAATTCGGAGGAGCCGACGACGGCCTACGGCCTCCTCGCCGAGGATGTCGAGGTGGCTGCCGACAAGAAATCGGCCACCTTCAGGATCAACCCCAAGGCACGCTTCAACGACGGCAGCCCGGTGCTGGCGGCCGACGTGATCCATTCGTTCACGACGCTCACCGGCAAGCTGGCGGCCCCCCAGTTCAAGACGATCTATGCCGAAGTCAAAGGCGTCACGGCGGTCGGCGAACGCACCGTGCGCTTCGATTTCAAGAACCCCAACCCCGAGTTGCCGCTGGTGGTCGGCGGCATGCCGGTGTTCAGCCGGGCCTGGGGCGGCGGCAAGCCTTTCGACCAGATCACCACCGAGGTGCCGATCGGCTCGGGCCCCTACAAGCTGGTCAACCCGCGCATGGGACGGGACATCACCTACACCCGCGATCCGAACTACTGGGGCGCCGACCTGCCGGTGCGCAAGGGCTTCTTCAATTTCGATCGTGTGACCTACCGCATCTACCTGGACGAGACCGCCAAGTTCGAAGGACTCAAGGCCGGCGAGTTCGACTACATGCGTGAGTTCACTTCGCGCAACTGGGCGCGGCAGTACAAGGGCAAGCAGTTCGATTCGGGCGAGATCGTGAAGCGCGCCTTCGAGAACAAGAATCCTGGCGATTTCCAGGGCTACGTGTTCAATGCGCGGAATCCGAAGTTCAAGGACATCCGGGTGCGCCAGGCGATCGGGCTGGCGGTGGACTTCGAATGGCTCAACCGGCAGCTGTTCTATGGGCTGTACAAGCGGGTCGAGGGCTATTTCCCGAACAGCGAGTTCCATGCCGAAGGCCTGCCGTCGCCCGAAGAACTGGCGCTCCTCGAACCCCTGCGCGACAAGCTGCGGCCCGAAGTCTTCGGTCCGGCCGTGGTGTCGCCGAGCACGGCGTCGCCGGGCAGCCTGCGCGACAACCTGCGAAAGGCACGCGACTTGCTCGCGCAGGCCGGATGGACCTACCGCGACGGCGCCTTGCGCAACGACAAGGGCGAACCGTTCACGATCGAGTTTTTGAACGACCAGCCGTCGCTGATCCGCGTCGCGACGCCGTTCCAGACTGCGCTGCAGAAGCTCGGCATCCAGATGACCTTCCGCACGGTCGATTTTTCGCTCGCCCAGCAACGCATGGACAACTTCGAATTCGAGATGACGACCGTGCGGCTGCCGGGCAGTACGGCGCCCGGCGGCGAACTGCTGGAGTTGTTCGGCTCCGAGGCGGCCACCACGCCGGGGTCGCGCAACATCTGGGGCATTTCCGACCCCGCCGTCGACGCGCTGGTGCAGAAGGTCGTGAGCGCCACGACCCGGCCCGAGCTCAGTACCGCGATGCGGGCGCTGGACCGCGTGCTGTCGCATGGCTACTACTCGATCCCGCAGTACTACGGCGGTGCGTTCCTGATCGGCTACCGTCCGAAGCCCTTCGTCCTGCCCGACGTGATTCCGCCCTACTACGATGCGGATGGCTGGGCCATGAGCACCTGGTGGGCATCGCCCGCCAACAAATAGGAAGGCCATGGCCAGCTACATCCTCAAACGCCTGCTGCTGATGGTGCCCACGCTGTTCGGCGTGCTGCTGCTGACTTTCGTCGTGATCCAGTTCGTGCCGGGCGGCCCGGTCGAGCAGATGGTGTCGCAGCTACAGGGGCGCGATTCCGGCGGCGAGCGCGCGGCCACGAGCGGCGCGGGCTACCGTGGCCGGCAGGGGCTCGATCCGCAGCGCATCGAGGAGATCAAGCAGCTCTACGGCTTCGACAAGCCGCCGCTGGCGCGCTTCTGGCAGATGCTGAAGTCCTATGCGCGCTTCGACCTCGGCACCAGCTTCTACCAGCGCAAGGCGGTCTGGGATCTGGTCAAGGAGAAGATGCCGGTGTCGATCAGCCTCGGGCTCTGGACCTTCTTCATCAGCTACCTGATCGCCGTGCCCCTGGGCGTTGCGAAGGCGGTGCGGGCCGGCAGCCGCTTCGACTTCCTGACCACGCTGGTGGTGCTGGTCGGCTATGCGATCCCGGGCTTCGTGCTCGGCGTTGCGCTGCTCGTGATCTTCGGCGGCCAGCTGCAGTGGTTCCCGCTGCGCGGCCTGACCTCGCCGAGCTGGGAATCGATGGGGTGGGGCGCGCGGATCGTCGACTACCTCTGGCACATCGCGCTGCCGGTGACGGCGATGGTGCTCGGCAGCTTCGCGGTCACGGCCATGCTGACCAAGAACTCCTTCCTCGAGGAGATCCGCAAGCAGTATGTGCTGACCGCGCGCGCCAAGGGGCTGAGCGAACGCGACGTGCTGTGGAAGCACGTGTTCCGAAACGCGCTGATCCCGATCGTCACCGGTTTTCCGGCGGCCTTCATCGGCGCCTTCTTCACGGGCTCGCTGCTGATCGAGACGCTTTTTTCGCTCGACGGCCTGGGCCTGCTGAGCTACGAGAGCGTGATCCGCCGCGACTATCCGGTGGTGCTGGGCACGCTCTATTTGTTCACACTGATCGGCCTGCTGACCAAGCTGATCAGCGATCTCTGCTACGTGATGGTGGATCCGAGGGTGAAGTTTGACTAGCGGCGGCGTCACCGTGTCGCCCGGGCGCCGCGCCTGGCTGCGCTTCAGGCGCAACCGCATCGGCTACTGGAGCCTCGTCCTGTTCACGCTGCTGGTGGTGCTGAGCTTGTTCGCCGAGCTGCTCTCCACCGACAAGCCGCTGGTGGTGCGCTACGACGGCCAGACCTATTTTCCGGTGCTGCGCGACTATTCCGAGAAGACCTTCGGCGGCGACTTCGAGACCCCGGCCGACTACCTCGACCCGTTCATCCGCGAGCGGATCACCTCGGGCGGCAACTGGGCGGTCTACGCGCCGAATCCCTACGGGCCCAAGACGCTCAATTACTTCGCCAAGTCCCCCAATCCGGCGGCGCCTTCGGCCCAGAACCTGCTGGGCAGCGACGACCGTGGCCGGGACCTGCTGGCGCAGCTGATCTACGGTTTCCGGGTCAGCGTGCTGTTCGCGCTGGCGCTGACGGCGATCGGAACCGTGCTGGGCATCGTCACGGGGGCGGTCCAGGGCTTCTTCGCCGGCAAGACCGACCTGGCCTTCCAGCGCTTCATCGAGATCTGGGGCTCGATGCCCGAGCTGTACCTGCTGATCATCTTCAGTGCCGTGTTCGCGCCCAGCGTCGCGCTGTTGCTGATCCTGCTCAGCCTGTTCGGCTGGATGGGCCTGTCGGACTACGTGCGGGCCGAGTTCCTGCGCAACCGGCAGATGGACTACGTGCGCGCCGCGCGCGCGCTCGGCGTCGGCAACCTGCAGATCATGTGGAAGCACATCCTGCCCAACAGCATGACGCCGGTCGTCACCTTCCTGCCGTTTCGCATGAGCGCCGCCATCCTGGCGTTGACCTCGCTCGACTTCCTCGGCCTCGGCGTGCCGCCGGGCACGCCTTCGCTCGGCGAACTGCTGAGCCAGGGCAAGGCCAACATCGACGCCTGGTGGATCTCGATGTCGACCTTCGGCGTGCTGGTGGTCACCTTGATGCTGCTGACCTTCATGGGCGATGCCTTGCGCGATGCGCTCGACCCGCGGAAGGCCGACCAATGAACGACGCACTGCTGAAAGTCCAGGGCCTGCGCGTCGCCTTCGGCGACAAGGAAGTCGTGCACGGCATCGACTTCGACATCGCGCCGGGCGAGAAGCTGGCGCTGGTCGGCGAATCGGGCTCGGGCAAGACGGTCACGGCGCTGAGCCTGCTGCGGCTGGTGCAGAACGCCGACATCTCCGGCACGGCGCGCTTCGAGCACGACGAAGCGGGCGCGGCGGCGCGCGATCTGCTGTCGCTGCCCGAACGCACGCTGCGCGGCATCCGCGGCAAGGAGATCGCGATGATCTTCCAGGAGCCCATGACCGCGCTCAATGCGCTCTACGCGGTCGGCGACCAGATCGCGGAAGTGCTCGAGCTGCACCAGGGCCTGTCGGCGCAGGCGGCGCACGAGGCAGCGGTGCATCTGCTGGCCGACACCGGCATCCCGGAGCCGGCGCGGCGGGCGAGGGCGTTCCCGCACCAGCTGTCGGGCGGCCAGCGCCAGCGCGCGATGATCGCGATGGCCCTGGCCTGCAAGCCGCGGCTGCTGCTGGCCGACGAGCCGACCACCGCGCTCGACGTCACGGTGCGCGGGCAGATCCTCGACCTTTTGGCCGATCTTCAGCGCCAGCACGGCATGGCGGTGCTGCTGATCACCCACGACCTGAACCTGGTGCGGCGATTCGCCGACCGGGTGGCGGTGATGGAGAACGGCCATCTGGTCGAGCACGGCCCCGTGGCGACGGTCTTCGGCGCACCGCGGCATCCCTACACGCGCCGGCTGATCGACAGCCGCCCGACGCGCGACGTGGCGCCCGTGCCGGTCGATCCGGCGGCGCTGCCGGTGCTCGCGGCCAGCGGGCTGCGCGTGATCTACCCGGTGCCGCGGCCCGGCATCAAAGGATGGTTCACCAAGGGCGAGTTCGTGGCGGTCCAGGGCGCCGACTTCCGCATCGCACCGGGCCAGACCCTGGGCGTGGTCGGCGAGTCCGGCTCGGGCAAGTCGACGCTGGCGCTGGCGGCGCTCGGGCTGCTGAAGCACCAGGGGCAGCTCGATGTCGTCGGCCGGCAATGGGCCGCGGGCGGGGCCAGCGACCGTGGCCTGCGGCGCCTGATGCAGGTCGTCTTCCAGGACCCGTTCTCGTCCCTGTCGCCGCGCATGACGGTCGAGCAGATCGTCGGCGAGGGCCTGACGGTGCATGCGCCCGAACTCGACGTCCGCGCCCGCCGCGCCCGGTCGCTCGCGGCGCTGGCCGACGTCGGCCTGACCGAGGACCAGTTCCCGGCCCTGCTGGAGCGCTATCCGCACGAATTCTCCGGCGGCCAGCGGCAGCGCCTGGCGATCGCGCGGGCCTTGATCGTCGAGCCCAAGCTGCTGGTGCTCGACGAGCCGACCAGCGCCCTCGACGTCACGATCCAGAAGCAGGTGCTGGGCCTGCTGCAGCGGCTGCAGCGCGAGCGCGGGCTGAGCTACCTGCTGATCACCCACGACGTCGAGGTGATCCGCGCCATGGCGCACCAGGTCATCGTCATGAAGGACGGCGCGATCCTCGAATCGGGCCCGGTCGGGCGGGTGCTCGATTCGCCCGTCCATCCCTACACCCAGAAGCTGGTGGCAGCAGCTGCGATCTGAAACCTTGCGGGACAGACCAAGAAACTGCGTAGCAGTTTTTGCTCTGTCCTCAACTGACTAGAAAAAATCTTCATGTCTACTTACGACAGGCGCGCGGCCTGGCGCGCGGCGCTGGCCTGCATGGTGACGCTGGCGGTGGCCATGGGCCTGGGGCGTTTCGCCTTCACGCCGATGCTGCCGGTCATGCTGCACGAGGGCAAGCTCGACCTGCAGGCCGGCGGCGTGCTGGCTTCGCTCAACTACCTCGGCTATTTCCTGGGCGCGCTGAGTTGCGCCGCGATCCGGGCCAAGCCTGCGCACATGGTGCGCGGCGGCCTGGTGGCCACCGCCGTGCTGCTGCTCGGCATGGGCCTGCTGCAGGGCTTCAGCGCCTGGGGCGTGCTGCGGACCGCGGCCGGTGTGATGAGCGCCTGGACCTTCGTCTTCGCCTCCGGCTGGGGCCTGCGGCGCCTGGCGGAAACCGGCGCGCCAGCGCTCGCCGGCGTGATCTACACCGGCCCCGGCATCGGCATCGCCGCCACCGGCCTGCTGGGCGGCGCGCTCGGACGCTGGGGCTCCGAGGCCGGCTGGATCGGCTTCGGATTGCTGTCGCTGGTGCTGATCGCGGCCATCTGGCGCATCTTCGGCGATGGCGAACACGCCCACGCCGGGGCCCCTGCGCCCGCGGCGGCCCCGCCGTCGGCCAGTGCATCGGCGGCCGCGCGCAGCGACGCGCGCTGGCTGGTCGGGCTCTACGGGCTGGCGGGCTTCGGCTACATCATCACCGCGACCTTCCTGCCGGTGATCGCCCGCCAGGCGCTGCCGGGTTCGCCCTGGCCGGACTTCTTCTGGCCGCTGTTCGGGTTGGCCATCGTGCCGGGCGCGTTGATCGGCGCCCGGGCGCCGCCCCACTGGGACAACCGGCTGCTGCTGGCGGCCGCCTATGCGCTGCAGGCCGTCGGGGTCGTGCTCTCGGTGGCCTGGCCGACGATCTGGGGTTTCGGCCTCGGCAGCCTGCTGCTGGGCATGCCCTTCACCGCCATCACCCTTTTTGCAATGCGGGATGCGCGCCGGCTGCGCGGGAACGCTGCGGCGGGCCTGATCGGCTACGCGACCGCCTCCTACGGCGTCGGCCAGATCCTCGGCCCCTTGTTCGCGGCGCCGCTGGCCCAGCGCACGGGATCGTTCACGGTGCCGCTGTGGGTCGCCGCGGCGGTCCTGACGGCGGGAGCGTTTCTTTTTGCAATGGTTTGGTGGCGCTCCGCAAGGGCCAAAGCGGTCCAAATGCCGTAGAAACCCCTGTTTCTGTAACGCATTTGGCATATAATTCGAGGCTCACGACCAAACGGGCGGGTACCAACCGCCCGTTTTTTATTGGTCGAAGCATTTTCGATGCGGCCGGCGCCCCAGGGCGAGTGGGAAACCCGGCGGCATCGTGTGAACTCAAAGGCGAACAAAGACACGTGGCATTGCAGCAGACAGTGGAACAAACCGTGGCCGGCCTCGGCTACGACCTGGTCGAGATCGAACGCTCGGCCGGAGGACTGCTGCGCGTCACGATTGATTTGCCCTGGACCGGCCCCAACTCTGAAGCTGCCGCCGCCGGGGCGCCCGAGCCCTTCATTACGGTCGAGGATTGCGAAAAGGTCACGCGCCAGCTGCAGTTCGCGCTCGAGGTCGACGGCGCCGAGTACAAGCGGCTCGAGGTGTCATCGCCGGGCATCGACCGGCCGTTGCGCAACGAACAGGATTTCGAGCGTTTTGCCGGCGAGGTGATCGACATCACGCTGAAGGCCCCGATGGGCGCGGCGGCGGCGGGCCAGGTGTCCGCCAACCGCAAGAAATTTCGCGGCACGCTGGAGCGTGTCGTGGCCGCAGACGGTACGCCCGGATGGCAGATCGTCTGGAGCGAGGAGCCGGCGGCGAAGCCCGGCCAGAAGATCAGCAAGAAGCGCGTGCCTGCCCCCCTGCAGGCGCTCGGTTTTGCTTTGGACGAGTTGCGCGAAGCGCGGCTCGCCCCGATAGTGGATTTCAATGGGCGCAGGCCAAAACCCGGCGCCGCGGTGTCGGACTGAATGAGGAGAGTGGTGGCATGAATCGCGAAATGTTGATGTTGGTGGATGCGATCTCGCGCGAGAAGAACGTCGAGCGCGACGTCGTCTTCGGCGCGGTCGAATCCGCCCTGGCGCAAGCCACCAAGAAGCTCTACCAGGGCGACGTGGACATTCGCGTCGCCGTCGACCGCGACAGCGGCGACTACGAGACCTTCCGCCGCTGGCACGTCGTTCCGGACGAGGCCGGCCTGCAGCTGCCCGACCAGGAAATCCTGCTGTTCGAAGCCAAGGAAGAAATGCCCGACATCGAGGTCGACGAGTACATCGAAGAAGCGGTGGACTCGGTGCCGATCGGCCGCATCGGCGCCATGGCCGCCAAGCAGGTGATCCTGCAGAAGATCCGCGACGCCGAGCGCGAGATGCTGCTCAACGACTTCATGTCGCGCGGCGAGAAGATCTTCACCGGCACCGTCAAGCGCCTGGACAAGGGCGACATCATCGTGGAAGCGGGCCGGGTCGAAGGCCGGCTGCGCCGCAGCGAGATGATCGCCAAGGAAAACCTGCGCAACGGCGATCGCGTGCGGGCCATGATCATGGAGGTCGACCTGACCCTGCGCGGGGCGCCGATCATCCTGTCGCGCTCGGCGCCCGAATTCATGATCGAGCTGTTCCGCCAGGAAGTGCCCGAGATCGAACAGGGCCTGCTCGAAATCAAGAGCTGCGCCCGCGACCCCGGTTCGCGCGCCAAGATCGCGGTGCTCTCGCACGACAAGCGGGTCGATCCGATCGGCACCTGCGTCGGCGTGCGCGGCACCCGGGTCAATGCGGTCACCAACGAGCTCGCCGGCGAGCGCGTCGACATCGTGCTGTGGAGCGAGGACCCGGCCCAGTTCGTGATCGGCGCCCTGGCGCCGGCCAACGTGTCGTCGATCGTGGTCGACGAAGAAAAGCATGCAATGGACGTGGTGGTCGACGAGGAAAACCTCGCGATCGCGATCGGCCGTGGCGGCCAGAACGTGAGGCTCGCCTCCGACCTGACCGGCTGGAAGATCAACATCATGGACGCCAACGAGTCGGCCCAGAAGCAGGCGACCGAAACCGATGCCAGCCGCAAGCTGTTCATGGAGAAGCTCGACGTCGACGAGGAAATCGCCGACATCCTGATCTCCGAAGGTTTCACCAGCCTCGAGGAAGTGGCCTACGTGCCGATCTCCGAGCTGCTCGAGATCGAGAGCTTCGACGAAGACACCATCAACGAGCTGCGCTCGCGCGCCAAGGATGCGTTGTTGACGGCGGAGATCGCCCGTGAAGAGGACGTCGAGAGCGTTTCGCAGGATCTGCGCGACCTCGCCGGCCTCGACCCGGCCCTGATTCCCAAATTGGCCGAGGCGGGTGTGCATACCCGTGACGACCTGGCCGACCTCGCGGTCGATGAACTCACCGAAATCACCGGCCAGAGCGCCGATGAGGCCAAGAACCTGATCTTGAAAGCCCGCGAACATTGGTTCGCCGGCCAAGAGTGACGGTCATGGAGGCACGAAACCAATATGTCCAGTACCACTGTCGCCGAGTTCGCGAACGAACTCAAGAAGACTCCCGAAACCTTGCTTGACCAGCTCAAGAGCGCAGGCGTGCCCAAGCAGGCCGTCACCGATGCGCTGAGCGAGGCCGACAAGCAGCGCCTGCTCGGCTTCCTGAAGGCCAGCCACGGCACGGTCGAGCCCGAGCGCAAGAAGATCACGCTGACCAAGAAGTCGACCAGCGAGATCAAGCAGGCCGACGCCACCGGCCGCGCCCGCACCATCCAGGTCGAGGTGCGCAAGAAGCGCACCTTCATCCAGCGCGATGAAGGCCATCCCGCCGTGTCCGAGGCGACCGCCGCGGCCGAGGCCGAGGCACCGGTTGCCGCCGCGCCCGCCGCGCCCCAGATCGACGAGGCCGAACTCGCCCGCCGCGAGGAGGACGCACGCCGCCAGGCCGAGCTGATCCGCCGCCAGGAAGAAGAACTGGTCGAGAAGCGCCGCCTGCGCGAAGAAGCCGAAGCCCGCGAACGCGAGAAGGCCGAGCGCGCCGAGCAGGCCGAGCAGGCCGAGAAGGAGGCCAAGGCCGCCCGCAAGAAGGCCGCCGAAGCCGCGACCCCGGTGACCGAAGGCGCGCCCGAAGCGCCCGAGGAAGCCCCGGCCGTGACCGACCGCAAGGTGGCCGCCGAAGCCGCCGCGGCGCAAGCCAAGGACGACGCCAAGGCCAAGGCCGCCGCCGAATCGAAGGCCCGTGCCGACGAGGAAGCCGCCCGCGCCAAGGACCTCGACGAACGGCGCCGCAAGGCGCTGGCCGAGGCCGAGGCCATCCGCGCCATGATGAATGCGCCGGCCCGCGTGCTGGTGCCGCACAAGGCGCCCGAGAAGCCCGCGCCCGAAAAGGCGGCGGTCAAGGGCACGCTGCACAAGCCGACCGCACCGCCGGCGCGCCCCGGTGCGCCCGCTGCGCCAGGCGCCGCGGCCGCCCCCGGCGCCGGCAAGGAAGTCAAGTCCGCCAAGCTCTCGTCGAGCTGGGCCGGCGACACGGCCAAGAAGAAGGAAATCAAGACCCGCGGCGATGCCAGCGGGGGTGTCGGCCGCGGCAATTGGCGCGGAGGCCCGCGTGGGCGCCGTGGCAACGACCGTGGCGGCCACGAGGAGCGCATGCCGGCGGCACCGGTCGAGGCGCGCGTGCTCGAAGTGCACGTGCCCGAGACCATCACGGTGGCGGAGCTCGCGCACAAGATGGCCGTCAAGGCGTCGGAAGTCATCAAGCAACTGATGAAGCTCGGCCAGATGGCGACCATCAACCAGTCGCTCGACCAGGACACAGCGATGATCATCGTGGAAGACATGGGCCACACGGCCGTGGTCGCCGCGCTGGACGATCCGGAAGCCTTCACCGACGACGACGTCTCGGCGACGCAGGCCGAAGCGCTGCCGCGCGCACCGGTCGTGACCGTCATGGGCCACGTCGACCACGGCAAGACCTCGCTGCTGGACTACATCCGCCGCGCCAAGGTCGCCGCGGGCGAAGCCGGCGGCATCACGCAGCACATCGGGGCGTACCACGTCCAGACCGCACGCGGCATGGTGTCCTTCCTGGACACCCCGGGCCACGAGGCGTTCACCGCCATGCGTGCCCGCGGTGCGCAGGCGACCGACATCGTGATCCTGGTGGTGGCGGCCGACGACGGCGTCATGCCGCAGACCAAGGAAGCCATCAAGCACGCGAAGGCGGCGGGTGTGCCGATCGTGGTCGCGATCAACAAGATCGACAAGCCCGATGCCAACCTCGACCGCGTCAAGCAGGAACTGGTGGCTGAAGAAGTCGTGCCCGAAGAGTACGGCGGCGACGTGCCGTTCGTGCCGGTCTCGGCCAAGACGGGGCAGGGCGTCGACGACCTGCTCGAGCAGGTGCTGCTGCAGGCCGAAGTGCTGGAACTCAAGGCGCCGGTCGATGCCGCCGCCAAGGGCCTGGTCATCGAAGCCCAGCTCGACAAGGGCCGCGGCCCGGTCGCGACCGTGCTGGTCCAGTCCGGCACGCTCAAGACCGGCGACGTGGTGCTGGCCGGCTCGACCTATGGCCGCGTGCGCGCCATGATCGACGAGGACGGCAAGACCATCAAGTCCGCGGGTCCGTCGATCCCGGTCGAGATCCAGGGCCTGACCGAAGTGCCGCAAGCGGGCGACGAATTCATGGTGATGGCCGACGAGCGCCGGGCGCGCGAGATCGCCACCTACCGTGCCGGCAAGTTCCGCAACACCAAGCTGGCGAAGGCCCAGGCGGCGAACCTGCAGAACATGTTCACCGACCTCTCGGCCGGCGAAGTCCAGACGCTGCGGATCATCATCAAGGCCGACGTCCAGGGCTCGCAGGAAGCACTGGCGCAGTCGCTGCTCAAGCTGGCGACCGAGGAAGTCAAGGTGCAGATGGTGTACGCCGGGGTCGGCGGCATCAGCGAAAGCGACATCAACCTCGCGATCGCCTCGAAGGCCATCGTGATCGGCTTCAATGTGCGCGCCGATGCCGGTGCGCGCAAGCTGGCCGAGAGCAACGGCGTTCAGCTGCACTACTACAGCATCATCTACGACGCTGTGGACGACATCAAGGTCGCCATGTCCGGCATGCTGGCTCCCGAGCGGCGCGAAGAGATCATCGGCTCGGCCGAGATCCGCACCGTGTTCGTGGCCTCCAAGATCGGTACGGTCGCGGGTTGTATGGTCACCGCCGGCTCGGTCAACCGCAGCGCGCATTTCCGCCTGCTGCGCGACAACGTGGTGATCTACACCGGCGAAGTCGACTCGATCAAGCGCCTCAAGGACGACGTCCGCGAAGTCCGCGAAGGCTTCGAGTGCGGTATCAAGCTCAAGAACTACAACGACATCAAAGAAGGTGATCAGCTGGAGTTCTTCGAGATCAAGGAAATCGCCCGGACGCTGTAAGCGACCGAAGCGACCCCCGCCATGCCCAAACGCAAAGCCGCAGCCCCGAACCGCGCCTTCAAGGTCGCCGACCAGATCCAGCGCGATCTGACGGAACTGATCGCGCGCGAACTCAAGGACCCGCGGGTGGGCATGGTCACGATCCAGGCGGTCGAGGTCACGCCCGACTACGCGCATGCGAAGGTCTTCTTCAGCCTGCTCGTGGGCGATCCGGTCGAGACCACCGAAGCCTTGAACCAGGCCGCGGGCTTCCTGCGCAACGGCCTGTTCAAGCGCCTGCACATCCACACCGTGCCGACCTTGCATTTCCAGTTCGACCGCACCACCGAGCGTGCGGCCGACATGAATGCGCTGATCGCGCAGGCCGTCGCTTCTCGCTCGAAAGACGACTGAAGATGAACGCGCCACGCACAAGGGTGCAGCGGCGCCCTGTGCATGGGGTGTTGCTGCTCGACAAACCGCTGGGTCTCTCCAGCAACCAGGCCTTGCAGAAGGCCAAGTGGTTGCTGCGCGCCGAAAAAGCCGGCCACACCGGCACGCTCGATCCGCTCGCGACCGGCGTGCTGCCGTTGTGCTTCGGCTCGGCCACCAAGTTCAGCCAGCTCCACCTCGACGCCGACAAGACCTATGAGGCGTGCGCCCGCCTGGGCGTGAAGACCGCCACCGGCGATGCCGAGGGCGATGTGATCGCCGAACGGCCGGTGGCCGTCGCCGCCGTCGACCTGGCGCGCGTGCAGTCGCAGTTCACCGGGCCGATCCGCCAGGTGCCGCCGATGCACAGCGCGCTCAAGAAGGACGGCAAGGCGCTTTACGAATACGCCCGCGAGGGCATCGAGGTCGAGCGCGCGCCGCGCGACGTCGTGATCTACAAGCTCGCGCTGGCGGCGCTCTCGGACATCGACATCCGCATCGAGGCATCCGTCAGCAAGGGCACCTACATCCGGACACTCGGCGAGGACATCGGCGAAGCGCTCGGCTGCGGCGCCCACCTCACTTCGCTGCGTCGCACCGCCACCGGCGGCTTCGATGTCTCGCAGTGCATCACGCTCGAGGCCCTCGAAGCCATGAATGAGGACGAGCGGCTGGCCTGCCTGCTGCCGACCGAGGCGCTGGTGGCCGATCACACGCGCGTCACGCTCGGCGCCGAAGATGCCGGGCGCTTCCTGTCGGGCCTGCGCCGGCGCGGCAGCTGGGCCGACGCGCCCGCCGTGGCGGTGTTCGGCAACGAGCCCGAGGCCTTCCTGGGCACGGCCCACGTGAAGGCCGGCGAACTGATACCGGGGCGGCTGCTGAGCCCCATCGAAATCCAGCAGACATTACTTTTGACCGAAGCGACACCATGACCCAACAGATTCGCAACATCGCCATCATCGCCCACGTGGACCATGGCAAGACCACCATGGTCGACCAGCTGCTGCGCCAGTCCGGCACCTTCGCCGAGCACGAGAAGGTGGTCGACACCGTGATGGACAACAACGCGATCGAAAAAGAACGCGGCATCACGATCCTGGCCAAGAACTGCGCCGTGACCTGGGAAGGCACGCACATCAACATCGTCGACACCCCCGGCCACGCGGACTTCGGCGGCGAGGTCGAGCGTGCGCTGAGCATGGTGGACGGCGTGGTGCTGCTGATCGACGCCCAGGAAGGTCCGATGCCCCAGACCCGCTTCGTGACCAAGAAGGCGCTGGCCCTGGGCCTGAAGCCGATCCTGGTGGTGAACAAGGTCGACAAGCCGGGCGCGCGTCCCGACTACGTGGTGAACGCGGCCTTCGACCTGTTCGACAAGCTCGGCGCAACCGACGAGCAACTCGACTTCCCCGTGGTGTACGCCTCGGGCATCAACGGCTGGTCGTCGCTCGAAGAAGGCGGCCAGGGCGAGCAGTGGGGCCCCGACATGTCGGCCCTGTTCAACACCATCCTGAAGCATGTGCCGGCCCAGAAGGGCGACCCGAATGCGCCGCTGCAGTTGCAGATCTCGGCGCTCGACTTCTCGACCTTCGTCGGCCGCATCGGCGTCGGCCGCATCAGCCAGGGCACCATCAAGCCCATGATGGACGTGGTCGTCATGGAAGGTCCGGACGGCAAGACCGTCAAGGGCCGCGTCAACCAGGTGCTGACTTTCCAGGGCCTGGAGCGCGTGCAGGCCACCGAGGCCGGCCCGGGCGAGATCGTGCTGATCAACGGCATCTCCGACATCGGCATCGGCGTCACCGTGACCGACCCGACGAACCCAGCGCCGCTGCCGATGCTCAAGGTCGACGAGCCGACCCTGACCATGAACTTCTGCGTCAACACCAGTCCGCTGGCCGGCCGCGAAGGCAAGTACGTCACCAGCCGCCAGATCTGGGACCGCCTGCAAAAGGAACTGCAGCACAACGTGGCGTTGCGCGTGAGCGAGACCGACGAGGAAGGCATCTTCGAAGTGATGGGCCGTGGTGAACTGCACCTGACCATCCTGCTGGAGAACATGCGCCGCGAAGGCTTCGAAATGGCCGTGTCCAAGCCGCGCGTGGTGTTCCGCGAGATCAACGGCGAGAAGCACGAGCCGATCGAGCTCGTCACGGCCGACATCGAGGACCAGCACCAGGGCGGCGTGATGCAGGCGCTGGGCGAGCGCAAGGGCGAACTGGTCAACATGGAACCGGACGGCCGCGGCCGCGTGCGCCTCGAGTACCGCATTCCGGCGCGCGGCCTGATCGGCTTCACCAACGAATTCCTCAACCTGACACGTGGCTCGGGCCTGATCTCGAACATCTTCGACCGGTACGAACCCTTCAAGGGCGAGATCGGCAGCCGCAAGAACGGCGTGCTGATCTCGATGGACGACGGCGAGATCTTCACCTACGCGCTGGGCAAGCTGGACGACCGCGGCCGCATGTTCGTGCGCGCCAACGATCCGGTGTACGAAGGCATGATCGTCGGCATCCACAGCCGCGACAACGACCTGGTGGTGAACGCCACGCGCACCAAGCAGCTGACCAACTTCCGTGTCTCGGGCAAGGAAGACGCGATCAAGATCACGCCCCCGATCGAGCTCACGCTCGAATACGGCGTCGAGTTCATCGAGGACGACGAACTGGTCGAGATCACGCCCAAGAGCGTGCGCCTGCGCAAGCGCTACCTGAAGGAACACGAGCGCAAGCGCGCTTCGCGCGAGTAAGCGCCACAAGGCCATGAGCGGACGTGGTCTGACCCACGGGCGTGCCGTCTGGCTGATGGTCTGCGTCACCTTGATGTGGGCCACGGCCGGTGTCGTCACGCGGCATCTGGAGCACGCGCGCAGCTTCGAGGTCACGTTCTGGCGCAGCTTCTTCACGCTGGTTTCGCTGGTCGTGATCCTGCCGCTCTGGCAGGGCCGCGCGGTGTTC
Organism: Variovorax sp. J31P207; assembly: GCF_030316965.1. Taxonomy (NCBI): domain Bacteria; kingdom Pseudomonadati; phylum Pseudomonadota; class Betaproteobacteria; order Burkholderiales; family Comamonadaceae; genus Variovorax; species Variovorax sp. J31P207. The sequence continues at coordinate 48,846 of NZ_JASZYN010000019.1, read as the reverse complement.
GCGAAGCTTCGCCAGGGCGGGCGCGAACTGTGGATCTCCGGCGTTTGCTGGAGCGTGATGTTCACGGCCTTCATGGTCGCGCTCACCCTCACCAGCGTCGCCAACGTGCTGGTCACGATGGCGCTCGGTCCATTGCTGACGGCGCTCGGCGCCCGGATCTTCATCGGCCACAAGCTGCCGGTGCGCACCTGGGCGGCGATCGTGGTGGCGGGCGTCGGCATCGGCTGGATGTACGGCACCCAGCTCGGCGAAGGTCAACTGCTCGGCACCCTGGTGGCGCTGTGCGTGCCGCTGGCCGGCGCCTGCAACTGGACCGTGGTCCAGCATGCGCATGCCAAGGGGCACGACATCGACCTGGTGCCGGCCGTGCTGATCGGGGCTGCGATCTCCTCGCTGGTCACGCTGCCGCTGGCCTGGCCGTTCCAGGCCAACGCGCACGACCTCGGGCTGCTGGCCTTCCTGGGCCTGTTCCAGCTGGCGATTCCCTGCGTTCTCTCGGTGTTGTGCGCGCGCGTGCTGAAGGCGCCCGAAGTGGCGCTGCTGGCGCTGCTCGAAGTGATCTTCGGCATCGCGCTGGCCTGGATCGGCGCCGGCGAGGAGCCCGAGCCGAGCGTGCTGACGGGCGGCGCGCTGGTCATCGGCGCCCTGGTCTTCAACGAACTGCTGGGCCTGCGGGAGCGGCGGGACGCCTCGCGCCAGGCGCTGACTGCGGCGCGCTGAGGCGGCCCAAAAAAATGCCGGCGTCCAGCGCCGGCATTCTTCATCGACGCGCCCTTCAGGCGCGTCTTCGGCCTCAGGGCCGGGCCACCTTCCAGACGCCGTTGAAGCCGTCGCCGGTCTTGTCGCCGGCCTTGGTGTCCTTCGACCAGTAGTAGAGCGGCGCGCCCTTGTAGGCCCATTGCTTGGTGCCGTCGTCGCGCGTGATGATGGTGTAGGCGCCCATCGGCTGGGCCGTGTCGGCCACCTTGAGTGCCGGCCAGGCGGTGATGCAGGGGCCGTTGCAGGCGGACTTGCCGCTGCCGACGACATCGCGATCGAAGGTGTAGAGCGTCATGCCGGTGGGGCCGATCAGCACGCCGTCGGCGGTGCGGGTCGGAGTGTCCGGCGCCTTGCTGGACATGCTGCCGCAACCGGCGAGCAGGGCAGCGGCAAGAATCGAGGCGCTGAGCAATTTCATGAAGTTTTCTCCTTCGGTTAAAAAAATCGGAATGCAGCCCGGACAGTCTAGCCGCCGGTACTTTCGAGTTGACGGTACACGGCGGTCGCGAGGGCCAGCAAGGCATCGCGCGGAAGCGCGCCCGCCAGAGCGTAGCCGAAGCCGCGATCGACCCAGTAGAAGCTCGGCACCGGGCCCTCGGTGGCGAAGCGGAAGGCGGTTTCGTCCGACCCCGACGCCGCAGCGCCGTCGAGGCTGCCGAGGTACAGCGTCACGCGTTCGCCGCCGGCACCCTCGAACATGAACTGTGCCCTGGGCCCCTGGCTGCCCGGCAGCAGGCGGCCGCCGACGAGCGTGTAGCCCTGGGCCGACAGATCGGGCAGTCTCAAGGGCCGGTCGAGCCGCCTGGAGAGCCACTGGAGCAGGTGCTGCTGCTCGGCCGCGGCGACCTCCACCGGATGCCGCTTCTCGGGCGCGTAGACCGCATGCGCGACCGATGCCGCGTGCACGAACTCCTGCGCGGCCGGCACGGCGCGGGCCAGCCGAGCGCTGCTGCCAGTGGCGCGCAGCCACTGCGAATTGGCGATCCAGCCAGCGCCGAAGGCGATCAGCACGGCAGCCGCCATGCCGCCCCAGCGCAGCCATGGGGCGTCGGCGCGTCGCGGCCCGCGCCCGGCGCCCGCCGCCGCGAGCAGGGTGGCGGGCACGGGCTCGTCGAGCACCTCGCGATGCAGTTGGCGCAGGGCGTCGCGCTGGGCCAGCCAGGCGTTCGGATCGTCGTCGTCGAGGGGCGGAGGCGGGGTGTTCATGGCGGGCAGCCGGTTACCGGTTACTTGAGGCGGCGCAGGGCGGTGCGGCCGGCGACCGGCGGCGCCTCGTCCATCAGGGCCTGCAGGCGGGTGCGCGCCCGCGACAGCCGCGACATCACGGTACCGGCCGGGATGCCGAGCACCTTCGCCACCTGGGCGTAGGACAGGTCCTCGAGCGCGACCAGGAGCAGCACCGCGCGCTGGTCTTCGGGCAGCAGCAGCAGGCAGCGCTGCAGGTCGATCGCCTGGTCGCGCTGCCCGTCTGCCGCGCGCAGTTCATGCGCGGCCTCGTCGATGTCGACCATGGCGCGCGGCGGCGCCCGCCGCATCTGGCTGGCGAACTGGTTGTGCATGATCGTGAACAGCCAGGCCCGCAGGTCGGTCCCCAGGCTCCAGAGCCGCCATTTGCGGCAGGCGCGCTCGAGCGTGTCCTGCACCAGGTCGTCGGCCGCCCAGGCGTCGCCGGTCAGCGCGCGGGCGTAGCGCCGCAGGCTCGGGATGTGGGGGACGAGGGCGCGTGGATCCATGTCGGGTGTACCTGGTGCACGAACGCCGCCGGGCCGCCGTTTATTCCACCGGCCGCGAAAAAAACTTCTTCGTCAACGGCTGCGGCTCTTCATGGCGCGCTCGACCTCGCGCTTGCCTTCGCGGTCCTTGATGGTGTCGCGCTTGTCGTGCTCGGCCTTGCCCTTGGCCAGGGCGATCTCGCACTTGACCTTGCCGGCCTTCCAGTGGAGGTTGAGCGGCACCAGCGTGTAGCCCTTCTGCTCGACCTTGCCGATCAAGCGGCGGATCTGCTCCTTGTGCAGCAGCAGCTTCTTGGTGCGCACCGAGTCGGGGTTGATGTGGGTCGAGGCCGACTTGAGCGGATTGATCTGGCAGCCGATCACGTAGAGCTCGCCTTCGCGGATCACGACGTAGCCGTCGGTCAGCTGCACCTTGCCTTCCCGCAGGGACTTGACCTCCCAGCCTTCGAGCACCATGCCGGCCTCGAAGCGCTCTTCGAAGAAGTAGTTGTACGCGGCCTTCTTGTTGTCGGCGATGCGGGAGGAGGGGTCTTGCTTCTTTTTGGTGGCCATGGTGTTTCAGGTGAGGGCTGCATGGCTTCAATACAATCCGTCGCGCACGCTGTGCCGATTCTATGAAAACAGTCCACAAGTCCGTTCTGATCTGGTACAGCGCCGAAGAGATGTACGCGCTCGTCACCGACGTGGCGAAGTATCCCGAGTTCCTGCCGTGGTGCGACCGCTCCAAGGTCATCGAGCAGGGCGAGCACGGCATGACGGCCCAGGTCGGCCTGGCGTTCAGCGGCTTTCACCACAGCTTCACGACCCGCAACACCCACGTGCCGGGCCGCGAGGTGCACCTGAAGCTGGTCGACGGCCCGTTCTCCAACCTCGATGGCGTCTGGACCTTCACGCCGGTCGGCGAGGAGGGCGAACGCGCCTGCCGGGTCGAGCTCAACCTGAGCTACGGCTTCAGCAATTTCGCGCTGCAGGCGCTGGTCGGCCCGGTGTTCGACAAGGTCGCCTCGAACCTGGTGGAGGCCTTCGTGAAGCGCGCCGAGCAGGTCTACGGGGACGCGTGATGCCGCGGGTCACGGTGGCTTGTTCGCCGGCAGCGCGCGAGGTTTTCGAGCTGGTCCTCGATGTCGCGCCGGGCGCGACCGTGCGCGATGCCGTCATGGCCAGCGGCCTGGCGCAGGCGCTGCCCGGTCTCGACTGGGCCGCGCTGTCGCCAGGCATCTGGGGCCGCGCGGTGGCATGGGATCAGGCCGTGCGCGACCTCGACCGGGTCGAGCTGTGCCGCCCGCTCACGGTCGACCCGAAGGTGGCGCGCCGCGAGCGCTTTCGCCAGCAGGGCGCGCGCGGCACGGGGCTGTTCGCGAACCGCCGCAAGGGCGGCAAGGCAGGGTACTGAAGTGGCCGCCATGGGCGGCACTCGCTACTTGCAGTCGGCGGCGATGACGGAATCGAGGCGCTTCTGCTCGCTGGCGCGCGCCTCGTCGTCCATGATGATGCGTTCGCCCTGGGCGTTCACGCGGGCGACGCGGATGCCGCTGTCCATGGTCGCCTTGCCCTGGCGCGCCCGGCTGCAGTTCTCGGCCCTGGCCTGGGCGATCTTCTGCGCCTCGGCGGCCTGCTTGGCTTTCTCGGCTTCCTCGGCCTTGCGGGCCTTCTCTTCCAGTTCCTTGTCGACACCGGCGCCCTTGGCCGGGCCAGCCGGAACGGGTGCAGGGGCGGCCGGCGGCGTGGCCGCCGCAGTGTCGGTCGCGTCGCCCGCTGCCGACGGCGCACTGAAGTTCAGCCGCTTGGGCGGCGGGCTGGGCCGGCGCAGGATGTTCTTTTCGGGGATGTCCGGCGGCGGCGCCTGGTCACTGAAGACCTTCTTGTTGTCCTTGTCGAGCCATTGCCACTGGGCGTGCGCACCCAGGGGCAACAGGAAAACCGACCCGATGACGAGCAACTGCGCGAGCTTCATGCGTCAAGTTTAGCGCCGCCTTACGTTTTGCAACGTGCTTGCGGGCGTATTTGCAACGCTCGTGCGGCATTTGGTCGCACCCGGAGCGCCGGGGGAGCCGGAAACGGCATGTCCCTTCGCCTGCCCGGACGCCGAGCCATCGTTACAATCCGTAAGGGTGTCTCCATTGGAGAACATGGCGGTTTCCCAGAATGGCTAGGGGGTGGTTAGGCTGGGGCATACCCCTACGGTGAGCCGGGTCAAATCGTAACAGCGAAGGTCCATTGTGGCCCCCTAACCGTGCCAGCGGCGGACCCGCTCAGTTGCCAAACGCAACAGATGTCATGCGGTCTGTATCACGCCCGTAACACCCGCCAGCAGGTCGGCCCATCGGCCCACGATACGGGCCATGAACTACGAGCTACCGCCCCCGCCCCCTGAGTACTGGGACCGGAAGTACACCGCCTTGTTCCTCAACACCACTGAGGGCCGTCTGCGGTCCGGTGCGTGTAGGGGCGACAAGGCACTCCCGCCTGTCTACAAGTTCGGTCGGCGCGTCCTCTACAAGCGCGTTGAGGTCGAGGCCTGCGTCAAGCCCGCCGTGAGTTAACCATTACGTTTCGTTACTGTCCAAGCCTTGACTTTTCTGGTCAAGATCGGCTAGGGAAACGCCCCCGAGGCGATACGCTTAGGGGGCGGACCCCGCGCCGGGGCCGTCACATAACAGGAGCGAAGATGGAATTCCAGACCCCTTACCCCGAGCTTGTAGGCGGAGGCTACGCAACTATCAAGCACTTTGCTTGGACCCAAAGCATGACCTCCAAGGGCCTCCATTCGCGAGTGAGCGATGGTGCTCTACCGCCGTTGCCCAGGCCCCTCGATATCAACATGGGCGGCTCAAAGGTATGGGCCGACTACGAAGTCCACAAGTGGGCTCTCGCCGCAGAAGAGTGGAAAGCATCCTTGCCGGAACGGCCCGGAGATTGGCCCGGCGACATGCTGACGCGGCCATCAATAAGTTGGTGTCGCTCTTAGAACACGCCGATCCAAATATCGCTATCAAGGCGGCTCTCGCCCTACTTGACCGGGGGTTCGGCAAGTCCGAGACGACCCAAGTCAACTACAGCGACACCCATACGGACCAGCCGTGGCCCGAATGGTTGACCGCCCGCAGGCTCGCTTATCAAGAAACAGCCCAGGTTGCGCCCGACATTGGATCGTTCCCTGGAATAGCTCAGCAGCCAGTCTCAGAGACGCCTGAACCTGTCGAGTTGGTGCGCAATCCGCCACTCCCAGCTAGCCCCCCACCGGCACCTCCTGAGCCTGTCGTAGACGTTGAATCTAGGCCAGTGTTCTGGGACAGCCCGTTCAGGATGGCCGATGGCGATACCCGCGACCCGAGGAAGCATTGAACTAGCCATTCCCCTAGCCAACCTCTGCTAACCCCCTGTCGTTACAGGCGACCCAGGATTACGTTACCTAACGGCGGAATCAGGTGGGTGGGGTGGACGACTGGTTGAACGAGTAGACATCGAGTGGATTTGATCGATGGGTCTATCTCGGGTGAATAGGAGGATGGTCTGATCTCTTGAGCCTTATACAGGGGTGGGTTCAGCGGCGGGTGGGGGGTCACTTTTGCGGGGCTGAACGCCTTTCTCGAACGTGACAAGAAATCTCACAGACAGAATTACAGTGACAAGGAAATTGGGTTCAGAAAAATCGCACCCTATTCCAAAGTACCAAGAGTTACCCAGGTGTCATTGGAAAACCCCTTACGGATTCCCCTCTGACCGCGTACTCGCGAGAGAATCGAATATCGACCCCTCCAATCTAATTCTCATTCTATTCCGATGCTCCGTATATCCGCCCACCGTAGCACGGGAGTGATTATTCTCCGCCCATCAGGTAAATATGAGGCCCGGGCACGTCTGGGCCCCACTCTCTATCGACTCGGTCAATTTGACGACCCCCGAGCCGCCGCCAGGGCCTACGATAGGTTTATGTCTCTGTTCTCCGTCCCCCTCCTGGGCCGGCCGCCCTGCCTCATATATGACCCCCGTTGATCTCTCAGATGCCCAATTCATTCGGGCTCTATTGTGGTTCATTGCCTATAAGCCTCAATTCCTCAGCAATATGAACGACCTATCTATCCGCACCCAGCTAATCAACCTGGGCTATATCCGGCCTCAAGAGCCCTTGACGCCCCCGGCGTACCAGCGGTCACCGTTGGCCCGTTCCCGCCCCGTTGGCTTGCTCTCCCCACCGCCCCAGCCCACGCCCATCGGTGGCCTTCTGGGTGGCGTACCCAAGGACTTCCCCAAATGACCGCCCCCACGTCAACCCCCACGTCATCCCGCCCTCTGAAGGAGCTCAACTACCTTGAGCCCCAAACGCTCCGGTTCCTGACAGCACCGCAACTCGTCGCAAGAATGAATCAGGCCATCCGCCAAGGCCAGATCACCCCCGCCGCAGCAGATATCCTGTACCGCGATCTGACGCAACACATGCGGGCCCAAAACGGTGACCGCACCCGGCCAGGGCTGTACGACCCCACGCTCCACGACGACCCCGGGCACCCCCGGCCGTTCGCCCCCAAGGAGCAATACCGCCCCGACCGCGCGCCTGGGACCGCCATGGCCCCCATCTTTGATCAGGCCGCAGACAACCTCCGCAATGAGGCGTTGCTGGACGGGCTTCAAAAGCAGATCGGCACCGACGCCTCCCTGTCTGTAGTTGAGCCGATCAGCCTCCGGGATCAAGTTGAAGCCGCCTAGCCATCTCGCCGCCCAGCAGGGAGCGCCGCAATGAGCCACTACCAACGAGACAGCGCCCGGGTCGAATGGATGCTGCAAGAGGCGGCACGTTTGATCGAGGCGCGGGCCAAGATCGAACGCCCATCGAGCCCGATCACCTTTGCCGATGAAGACGAGGGCAACAAGCCCCTGTCCGAGACGGATCAGTTTGTCCGCGAGTTGAGCCGACGACTGAAGAGGCGCGATGAAACCGGGGCGGGCTCAGGAGACGGGGTTGACTAACCAAAGTTACGAACGGAACGGTTCCGACCGTAACCAATCGTTACGATACTCCCCGGGAGTATCGTAACTTCAGAGTTACGACGGTACCCGGGACCGCCGTAACCGAACGTAACCAGAGGACAACTATGCCATGGGACGAACCGCTATCAGACGGCCCTGACTTGCCACCGCTTCGGCCCGGTCTACCGTACACGCCCGTCAACAATCTCCGTGAGTTCCTGCTTGCCGGGGTCGCCCAAGGGCTGGCCGAAGATGACCACCGATTCGTCTGCTCACGTTGGTTCATCCACCTCTGCTGCTACATCGGCCTGGACCCTGACACCGCCCTCCGGATCAAAATCGCCTACCTGCGCGGCGAGATTGATCCGAAGCGGCTCAACATGACGAACCTCCACGCGGTTCGGTTCAGGTACGGCGACCCACGGGCAGGCTCCGAAGCTCATTGGGACACGTGGAGTGGTTCGGTTTCGAGGTAGCAAGGTCGTCCGCTAGGAGACGCGAACGGCCTCGGGACTATCTACCCCCCAAAGTTTCGATTTCGACCGCGCCTACGAGCCGGGAGACTCTACGGAATCGATCCTACGGCCCGACCGCCGCCCGGGTTTTCGACGGTCGGGCGACTTCTACGCTGCTACCCCCATCAGAGCAGCCCTGACCGCATCCGTCTTGATGTGGGCGTAGTGTTTCGCCGTGGTAGCGACGTTCCGGTGACCCATCGCCTCCGCCACGATCTTGAGCGAGACGTTGTTGCTGGCGAGGTCTGATCCAAACGTGCGCCGCAGGTCGTGGATCGTGATCGAGGTATCGACTTCCGCCCGAGCCAAGACCATCTTCCACGTGTACCAAATATCCTTCACCGGCTGATCCTGAAGGTACTCGCTTGGGAAGAGCCACGGACTCTTGGGGTTCCGCTTGCGCTGGGCCTTCACGATCTCAACCGCCTCAGGCCGCAGGACGATGTACATCGCCTCCTTGTTCTTTGACTTCTCAGCCGGGATTGTCCAGACGCCATCCTCCAGGTCGAACTCATCGAATCGGGCCGTCATGCCGTTGGTCTTGCGGACCCCCGTAACCATCAGCAATCGGAACAGCGGCTTGACGTAGGCGGGCCAGATGGGGGCGTCCAGGGCCTCGATGATCGCTGCCTTCTCAGCCGACGACAGCGACCGCCGCCGCACCGATTCTTTCGGCAGGTCGATCTTCTTGGCGATGTTCTCCCCCTGGTACAACTCGGCTTTGCTGGCGAAGGCGTACAGAGCCCGCATGGCTTTGAACAGGATTCCTGCTGCGTAGGGGCCGCGTGGGGCCAGCCCTTTGACCTTGTCCCCTAGGACAATCTCCTGATTCCGCTTGGCCATCATCGGCTTCGTGAGGGCCGTCAGGGGGAGCGGGAGCCATTCGGGCGCCGAGTAGGAGATTGCGTTGTAGGCCCACTCAGCGTTCCGCACCCCCTTCATGCGCCGGTCCACCTCAAACTCCCTGAGAACTTGCTCCACGGTGATGTCCTGGGCGGCTTTGATAACCTTGGCCGCTTCCTCGATCACCTTAGCCTTGTTGGAAATCGCCCCGGTACGGACGCCTTCGGCCCATGCCCTGGCTTCGCTGCGGGCCGTCTTGACACGTTCCGCGTTGGGGTACCACCGTTTGAACGATATCCGCAAGGCTTTCCCGTCAACCGAGGACCACTTGTAGCCCCCGAACGTCTTGATGCCGGTGGGGCCGACATAGAAGTGGAGGGCGGGGCACTCGTCGTCCTGATAGTCGCCCGGTCCTGCGTCGCGACAGAACACTTCTGTCAGGTGGACGGGTTCACCCTTCCGGGTACGGGCGTGGGAGGGTTGCGTGGCTAGGGAGTCGGTCGTCATGGCTAGGTGAACGTTAGGAACTGTGGGTAACGTCCGTCAACGTTCAGGAACGTCGCGGTCCCCGAACCATAGGTGTTCCCCAATGAGAACGCTACGGGGCGCACGCGGGAGCAATAACCGTTGACCTCAGCTAACGTTACCGGCTAGGTACAATCCGTCTTTTGGAGCTTCACCCATGCGCCTTCTCGGCAAAGCGCTCACCTTCGACGACGTGTTGCTGGTGCCAGCGTTCTCCCAGGTCCTTCCCAAGGACACCTCTCTCGCCACCCGGCTCTCCCGCAACATCACGCTCAACCTGCCGCTTGTGTCGGCAGCGATGGACACCGTGACCGAGGCACGCCTCGCGATCGCCATCGCACAGGAAGGCGGCATCGGCATCGTCCACAAGAACCTCACGCCGACCGAGCAGGCGGCGCAGGTGGCCAAGGTGAAGCGCTACGAATCGGGCGTGCTGCGCGACCCGGTCGTGATCACCCCCACCCACACCGTGCGGCAGGTGATGGCGCTGTCCGACCAGTTGGGCATCTCGGGCTTCCCGGTCTGCGACGCCGGCAAGGTGGTCGGCATCGTCACCGGGCGCGACCTGCGGTTCGAGAGCCGCTACGACGTTCCGGTCAGTGAGATCATGACCCGGCGCGACCGGCTCATCACGGTGCCCGACGGCACCACGCTGGCCGATGCCAAGGCGCTCCTCAACAAGCACAAGCTCGAGCGGCTGCTGGTCATCAACGAGGCCTGGGAGCTCAAGGGCCTGATCACCGTCAAGGACATCACCAAGCAGACCAGCTTCCCGAACGCGGCGCGCGACGGCAGCGGCCGGCTGCGCGTGGGCGCGGCGGTGGGCGTGGGCGAGGGCACCGAGGAGCGCGTCGAGGCGCTGGTCAGGGCCGGCGTCGATGCCATCGTGGTCGACACCGCGCACGGCCACAGCGCCGGCGTGATCGAGCGCGTGCGCTGGGTCAAGCAGAACTATCCGCAGGTCGACGTGATCGGCGGCAACATCGCCACCGGCGATGCCGCCCGCGCGCTGGCCGACGCCGGCGCCGACGCGGTCAAGGTCGGCATCGGCCCCGGCTCGATCTGCACCACCCGCATCGTGGCCGGCGTGGGCGTGCCGCAGATCATGGCGATCGACAACGTCGCCACCGCACTGCAGGGCACGGGCGTGCCGCTGATCGCCGACGGCGGCGTTCGCTACTCGGGCGACATCGCCAAGGCGATCGCGGCCGGCGCCAGCACCGTGATGATGGGCGGCATGTTCGCCGGCACCGAAGAGGCGCCGGGCGAGATCGTGCTGTTCCAGGGCCGCAGCTACAAGAGCTACCGCGGCATGGGCTCGATCGGCGCCATGCAGCAGGGCAGCGCCGACCGCTACTTCCAGGAATCGAGCACCGGCAATCCGAATGCCGACAAGCTGGTGCCCGAAGGCATCGAGGGACGCGTGCCGTACAAGGGCTCGATGGTCTCGATCGTCTACCAGATGTCCGGCGGCCTGCGCGCCAGCATGGGCTACTGCGGCTGCGCGACGATCGACGACATGAAGAACAAGGCCGAATTCGTCGAGATCACCACGGCGGGCATTCGCGAGAGCCATGTGCACGACGTGCAGATCACCAAGGAAGCCCCGAACTATCGGGCCGAATGAGGCCAATCTGGCCCGATACTGAAAATCGGGCCAGATCGCGCTAGAATTCGGGCCAGATTATTGTCTTCTGGCCCAAATGCAATCTCTCGGTATCTCCGAAGCCAAGAACAACTTCTCGGCCCTGATCGATCTGGTCGAGAAGGGCGAGGAAGTGCGCATCACGCGCCACGGCAAGGAAGTCGTGCGCATGTTGCCGGTGCGGCGCAAGCCGGTCATCACCGACGAGCAGATCGCCCGCGAACTGGGGCAGATCGATGCGCTGCACGCCACCATCAAGCCCGGCACCGCGGTCCAGGTCCTGCGCGATGAAGGGCGACAGTCATGACGGCCTTCGTCATGGACGCATCGGTCACCGCGGCCTGGCTGCTGCCCGACCTTGCCAGCGAACACACCCGCAAGCTCTACGCCGCGATCCGCCGCGACGAGGTCGAGCCGCAGGCGCCCAATGCCTGGCAGTGGGAGTGCGCCAACATCCTCGCCAACGGGGTGCGCAGCGGGCGCATTCCGTCGTCGGCGGTCGAAGGGCTGTGGAGCGTGCTCGACGCCATCCGGCACCGCGTCGAACTCCATGACCTGGCGCCGGCCCAGCACAAGGCGGTGCTCGCCGTGGCCATCGACGTCGGTGTCTCGCAATACGACGCGGGCTATCTCTGGCTGGCCCGATCGCTCGACCTTCCGCTCGCCACCTTCGACCCGCAACTCATCCAGGCGGCGCCGCAAGCGGGTGTCCGCCTCTTCGACATTTCAATGCTCTGAGTCATCGCCATGCAACACGACAAGATCCTCATCCTCGATTTCGGCTCGCAAGTCACCCAGCTGATCGCGCGCCGCGTGCGCGAGGCGCATGTGTTCTCTGAGGTCCATCCCTGCGACGTGACCGACGAATGGGTGCGCGAGTTCGCCAAGGACGGCACGCTGAAGGGCGTGATCCTCTCGGGCAGCCATGCGAGTGTGTACGAGGAGACCACCGACAAGGCGCCGCAGGCGGTGTTCGAGCTCGGCGTGCCGGTGCTCGGCATCTGCTACGGCATGCAGACCATGGCGCACCAGCTGGGCGGCAAGGTCGAGGGCGGCCACAAGCGCGAGTTCGGTTTCGCGGCGGTGCGCGCGCGCGGCCACACCGAGCTGCTGCGCGACATTGCCGACTTCACGACCGACGACGGGCACGGCATGCTCAACGTCTGGATGAGCCACGGCGACAAGGTCACCGAACTGCCGCCGGGCTTCAAGCTGATGGCGTCGACCGAAAGCTGCCCGATCGCCGGCATGGCCGACGAGGCGCGGCACTTCTATGCGGTGCAGTTCCACCCCGAAGTCACGCACACGCAGCAGGGCAAGGCGATCCTCGACCGCTTCGTGGTCGACATCTGCGCGGCGCGGCGCGACTGGGTGATGCGCGACCACATCGCCGAGGCGGTGGAGTCGATCCGCCAGCAGGTGGGCGACGAGGAGGTGATCCTCGGCCTCTCGGGCGGGGTCGACTCGTCGGTGGCCGCGGCGCTGATCCATCGCGCCATCGGCGACCAGCTGACCTGCGTCTTCGTCGACCACGGCCTGCTGCGGCTGAACGAGGGCGACATGGTGATGGACATGTTCGTCGGCCAGCTGCATGCCAAGGTGATCCGCGTCGATGCCAGCGAGCTGTTCCTCGGCAAGCTGGCCGGCGTGAGCGACCCCGAAGCCAAGCGCAAGATCATCGGCGGCGAATTCGTCACGGTGTTCAAGCAGGAGGCGGCCAAGCTCACGAGCGCTGGCGCCAAGGGCGCGAAATGGCTGGCGCAGGGCACCATCTATCCGGACGTGATCGAGTCGGGCGGCGCCAAGAGCAAGAAGGCGGTGACGATCAAGAGCCACCACAACGTCGGCGGCTTGCCCGAGCAATTGGGCCTGAAGCTGCTGGAGCCGCTGCGCGACCTGTTCAAGGACGAGGTCCGCGAGCTCGGCGTGGCGCTGGGCCTGCCGCCCGGCATGGTGTATCGCCATCCGTTCCCGGGCCCGGGCCTGGGCGTGCGCATCCTCGGCGAGGTCAAGAAGGAATACGCCGACCTGCTGCGCCGCGCTGACGCGATCTTCATCGAGGAACTGCACAACTTCATCGACCCGGCGAGCGGCAAGAGCTGGTACGACCTCACGAGCCAGGCCTTCACGGTGTTCCTGCCGGTGAAGAGCGTCGGCGTGATGGGCGACGGCCGCACCTACGACTACGTGGTGGCGCTGCGCGCGGTGCAGACCAGCGACTTCATGACCGCCGACTGGGCCGAGCTGCCCTATGCGCTGCTGAAGAAGGTGTCGGGGCGGATCATCAACGAGGTGCGCGGGATCAACCGCGTGACCTACGACGTGAGCAGCAAGCCGCCGGCGACGATCGAGTGGGAGTGAGTTTCGACGCTGAGCGGGCCGATGGACAGCCTGTTCTTCGCCCTTCAGCCGGAGCCCGCAGCCGCTGGCCGGGCCGTCGAATTGGCCGAGAGCCTGCGTGCCGCCCATGACCTGAAGGCGCAGGCGACCGCCGTGGAGCGACTGCACGTCACGCTTCATCACTTGGGCGCGCTGCGGGAAGAAACCGTGACACGCGCGCTACGTGCCGCCGCGACCCTGGACTGCCCGGCAGTCGAAGTGCGATTCGACAAGGCCACAAGCTTCAAGTCCGGCGGGAAGAAGCGCCCGCTCGTCCTGCTCAGCCGGCAAGCACTGCAGCCGCTGCAGGATTTCCGGTCCACCCTGGGCGTTGCGCTTTCCCTGCATGGGGTGGATGTCGACGATGGAAGCTTCAGGCCGCACCTCACGCTGCTTCGCGACGCGCGTGCCGTGCCTGAGCAGTCGGTGGGGCCCGTCGCGTGGAAGGCCCGCGAATTCGTCCTGCTCCAGAGCCTCGTCGGCCAGGGGCGGTATGTGGTGCTCGGGCGTTGGCCCTTGAACGGTTGAAGATCGCGGCCGCTCAGCACTCCACCACATTCACCGCCAGCCCCCCCAGCGACGTCTCCTTGTACTTCGACTTCATGTCCTCGCCGGTCTGCATCATGGTCTTGATGACGGCGTCGAGCGACACGTAGTGGCTGCCGTCGCCGCGCAGCGCCAGCCGGGCGGCATTGATGGCCTTGACCGCGCCCATGGCGTTGCGTTCGATGCACGGGATCTGCACCAGCCCGCCGACCGGGTCGCAGGTCAGGCCCAGGTTGTGCTCCATGCCGATCTCGGCCGCATTCTCGACCTGCGCCGGCGTGCCGCCGAGCACGGCCGCCAGCGCCCCGGCGGCCATCGAACAGGCGACACCGACCTCGCCCTGGCAGCCGACTTCGGCGCCCGAGATCGACGCGTTGGCCTTGTAGAGCATGCCGATCGCGGCCGCGGTGAGCAGGAAGTCGACCACGCCATCGTCCGAGGCGGCAGGGCAGAACTTCTGGTAGTAGTGCAGCACCGCGGGAATCACGCCCGCCGCACCGTTGGTCGGCGCCGTGACCACGCGGCCACCGGCTGCGTTTTCCTCGTTGACCGCCATCGCGAAGGCGTTGACCCAGTCCATCGCGGCCAGCGGGTCGGCGCCAGCGGCACCCGCATCGCGCGCCAGCAGCTCCCGGTACAGCTGCGGGGCACGGCGGCGGATGTTGAGATTGCCGGGCAGGCGCTCGGAAGCGCTGGCGTTGTCGATGCCGAGGCCGCGCCGCACGCACTGCTGCATGACCTCCCAGATGCGCAGGACACCGGTGCGGACCTCGCCCGGTGCGCGCCAGGCGCCTTCGTTGTCCAGCATGAGCCGCGCCACGCTCAGGCGCTGCTCGCTGGCGCGCGAGATGAGCTCGTCGCCGGTGCGGAATGGGTGGGGCCATGCGAGGCCGGCCGAGGCATCGGCCGGCGCCGCGGCAACCCCGCCTTCGACCACGAAGCCGCCGCCGACCGAGAAATAGCAGCGGTCGGCCAGCACCGAACCCGCGGCATCGAGCGCCACCATCCGCATGCCGTTGGGATGCTCGGCCAGCGATTCGTGGCCGACGAACGCGATGTCGCGGCCCGCTTCGAAGTCGATCGGATGGCGGCCCAGCAGGGCCAGCTGGCCGCTGCGTCGCATGGCATCGAGCCGCGGCCGGACGGTGGCCGGATCGACGGTGTCGGGCGCCTCGCCCATCAGGCCGAGCATCGCGCCCACGTCCGTCGCATGGCCGTGCCCGGTCGCACCGAGCGAGCCGTAGAGCCGGACCCGCACGCCCGCCGTCGCCGCCAGCAGTCCTTCGGCATCGAGCGCGCGGGCGAACATCAGCGCCGCCCGCATCGGTCCGACGGTGTGCGAACTCGACGGACCGATGCCGACCTTGAAGATGTCGAAGACAGACAGCATCAGCGCACTATGCGGCCGAAAGCTGCTGCTTGACCAGTGCCACCCAGTAGGCGGCGCCGAGCGGCAGGATCCGGTCGTTGAAGTCGTAGTAGGGGTTGTGGATCGGCGGATCGTCCGGCCCCTCGCCGGCGCCGATGCCGATGTAGGCGCCGGGCCGCTTCTGCAGCATGAAGGCGAAGTCTTCCGAACCCATCGCCGGCTTGATGTCGGTGTGGACCTGCGCCTCGCCGACCAGGCTGGCGGCGGCGGCCGCGGCGGCCGCGGTCTCGGCGGCCGTGTTGACCACGCCGGGGTAGCCGCGCATGTACCTGAGCGCCACCTCGGCGCCGTGGGTCTGGGCCATGCCGGCGCAGATCTGTCCCATGGCGGCCTCGAGCTTGTCCTGGATCGCGGCGTCGAGCGTGCGCGCCGTGCCGCGCAGCACCACGCTCTCGGGCACCACGTTCCAGGTGTCGCCGCCGTGGATCTGGGTCACGCTGACCACCGCCGAATCGGTGGCGGCGACGCGCCGGCTCACGATGGTCTGCAGGGCGTTGACCAGCTGCGCCGAGATCATCACCGGGTCGATCCCGGTCTCGGGCATCGCGCCGTGGCACCCCTTGCCGGTGATCACGATCTCGAAGGTGTCGAGGAAGGCGGTCATGGTGCCGGTGCGAATGCCGAACTGGCCGCGCGGCATGCCGGGAAAGTTGTGCATGCCGTAGACCGCGTCGGCCGGGAACTGCTCGAACAGGCCTTCGTCGACCATGCGGCGGCCGCCGCCTTCGTTCTCCTCGGCCGGCTGGAAGACGAAGTGCACCGTGCCCTTGAAGGGCTTGTGCCGCGCCAGGTGGTCGGCCGCGCCGAGCAGCATCGCGGTGTGGCCGTCGTGGCCGCAGCCGTGCATCTTGCCCACGCAGATGGACTTGTGGGCGCGCTCGCCGAGCTCGGTCATGTTGAGCGCGTCGAGGTCCGCGCGCAGCGCGATGCTGGGGCCATCGCCGTTCGTCAGCGTGCCGACCACGCCGGTCCCGGCCAGCCCGCGGTGCACCGGGATGCCCATGAGCATCAGGGCATTGGCGACCACGTTCGCGGTGCGGTGCTCCTCGAAGGCGGTCTCGGGGTTGGCGTGGATGTCGTGGCGCCAGGCCAGCATGCGCTGGCAGGTTTCTTCGGCGATCTCGGTTTCGCGGTACATGGGCGTGTCGTCTGGATGGGGTCAGTGGAAGAATTCGGCGATCAGGGTCGCGCCGAGGAAGGTGCCGGCGGTGGCGGTCAGCGAGACCACCACGATGCGCCAGCCGAGCTGGCGGAACATCGGCAGGTCCTTGGCGACCGAGAAGCCGGCGAGTGCCAGCACCGGCGTGGTGAAGGCCAGGAAGTTGAGCTTGGCCGTGACCGCGATCAGCGCATCCGAAAACGGCAGCAGCCCCGGAATGCCGGCCACGGTGGCGACCAGCGAGAGCACCAGCACCATCGGCATCTTCGGCAGCAGGCGCTTGACCAGCCCGACCACCGCCACCACGGCGATGACGGCGAGCATGCCGGCCAGCGACTGCAGCACCGGCACCTTGAACGACAGCAGGTTGCCGATCATCACGCCGCCGGTCATCACGGCCCAGGCGACCACGGTGTCGGCGAAGCGCATGTCGGGGGCGGCGACGCCGGCCATGCCGGAGAGCGCCGCGGTGTCGGCCTGCGGCCGCTTCGAGAAGCGGCCCAGCACCGGCTCCAGCTTGCCGTAGAGCCAGACGCACACCGGCAGCGAGAGGAACAGCGTGAAATAGAAGCCGACCACCGTGGTCAGCAGGTTGGAGGCGGCAGCGATGGCGGTGAGCTGCTTGACCATCTCGGGCGGCTGCTGGGCGCTGATGGCGCCGATCGCCGCCGCCATCAGGCTGCCCGAGCCGACGCCCGCGCCCATGGCGAGCGAGCGCGGATCGAAGATGTGCAGGCTGGTGACGAAGCCGGCCAGCACCGCGATGAAGAGGGCGCCGAGCACGGTCCCGGTGATGTATTCGGCCAGCACGCCGCGGCCTTCGGCCGAGGCCATGCCGTACTTTTCTCCGATGATGGCCAGGTTGCCCTCGCGGCCGACCGAGAAGGTCGCGCCCACCGCCTCGCGCTTGATGCCCAGCAGCAGGGCCAGCGGCAGGCCCAGCGCCAGGGTGCCGAAGGCATGGCCGAATTCCTGGAACACCAGGGCCCAGCCGGCTTCGCGCACATAGGGCAGGGCGGCGCCGACCGTCAGGCCGAGCTTGACGATGAACAGCAGCAGGCCGGCGTTGAGCAGGCCGCCGGCGTAGGCCTGGAGGCCGGTGTCGATGCGCGCCATCGACGGCGTGCGGCGCGCGGCGATGCCCCAGGCCGCCGCCAGCAGCAGGGCCCACAGCATCGGCAGCAGCACCACCTTGCCCGGGCCGAGCTTGAACTGCGCGGAGCCGATGAGCTCGGCGACCGCGACCACGATCAGGGCCACGGCAACGAGCTTGAGTTTGCCCGGGACGGAAGTGCTCGACGGTTCGGACGCGAGCGCGGCAGTGGCGGAGGTCATGGAATTCGAGTGGCTGGAGTGGATGCCCGGCAAGTCTCAGAGAAAGAAGCCATTGCATCAATGACTAAAATCCAGGATCTTTGTTGCATTGAATGCAACACTCACCGGATCCGACCATGGACGACAAGCTGGACACGCGGCGTTTGCGCTACTTCATGCAGGTGCTGGAAAGCGGCTCGGTGCGCGGCGCGGCCGAGGTGCTCGACATGGACCCTTCGGCCGTCAGCCGGGCCGTGAGCCTGCTCGAGAAGGAATGCGGCACGGTGCTGCTCGAGCGCCGCGGGCGCGGCGTGGCGCCGACCGATGCCGGCGAGCTGCTTTCCGTCTACCTGCGCCGCCAGGAGAGCCAGAAGCAGCACCTGCTGGCCCAGATGGACGCCATCCGAAAGGTCGAGCGCGGCCACATCGACATCGTCGCCGGGGAGGGCTACATCGACTGGCTGATGCGCAACAGCCTGCAGGCCTTCATGCGCTCGCATCCGGCGATCACGGTCTCGCTCGAAGTCGGCAGCAGCGACGAGATCGTGCGCCGGGTGATCGACGAGCGGGCCCACATCGGCCTCTTGTTCCAGCCGCCCAGGGACGAGCGGCTGCGCTCGCACCATTCGCACCCGCAACCGATCCAGGCGCTGGTGCTCGAGACTCATCCGCTGGCGCGCCTGGGCCGGCCGCTCCGGCTGGCCGACCTGCTGCCGTACCCGGGGGCCACGCTGCAGCGCAGCTTCGGGGTGCGGCAGCACATCGAGGCGGCCGAGATCGGCGAAGGCGTGCGGCTGCCGACCCTGCTGACGACCACTTCGTTCAGCGCGCTGGGCTATTTCGTCGTCGCCGGCCTGGGCTATGCGCTGAGCACCCGCATGTCGCTGCCGCCGCACCTCGACACGGCCGCGGTGGTCGAACTGCCGATGCGCAATCCGCTGCTGCACCAGGGCCGCTCGCACGTGATCTCGCGCCACGGCCGGATGCTGGCGCCGGCCGCGACCGAACTGCTGCGGCTGATCGTGGACGACATGGTCCGCACGATGGGCGCGGCCACCCGCGAAACGCCGCCCGGTCAGGGCTGAGGCACGTACTTGTTGCCGGCCGCCTTGTAGCGGGCGATCGCCGCCTGCAGGTCGTCGAGTTCCTCGCAGGGCACGGTGCAGATCTTGGTCAGCCTGGCCTGCCGCTCCTCGGCCCGCGGCAGGTCGCCCAGGATCAGGAACAGCTCACCCGAGTATTCGAGCGCGCCCCGGTGCATCGGGTCGATGCGCAGAGCGGCGTCGTAGTAGCGTCCGGCGGCCGCATAGTCGGGGTTGGGGCCCTTGCGCACGCTGTAGCCCATCAGGTTGTTCCAGTCGGCACTGCGGGTGTCCTTGACGCGCTCGAGTTCGGCGATCGCCGCCGGCCAGTTCTTGGCGGCGATCTGCGAGCGGGCGGCGGCCAGCTGCAAGGTCGGTGGCGCCGAGAAGGTGTCGGCCGCCTGCGCGGCCTGCATGGCCATCGCGGCCAGCACCGCTCCGCAGGCGGAAGCAAGTGTCTTGTTCATGGTGCGCTCACTCCTTCGACTTGTGCTTTTTCGGCTTGTCCGGCGCCGGCTCGTCGACGCCGTCGAGCACCAGCTTGCTCGGATCCAGCTGGCGCTTCTGCAGGTCGTGCAGCAGGCCCGCATCGCTGAGGTCGATCTTGTGCGAGGCGGCCCAGTCGCGCTGGGCGGTCTCCGCCAGCCGCTGCACGGTGCCTTCGTGGTCGGTCTCGATCGCCAGTTCGCGCCGGCCGTCGAAGCTGCCCGGCGCCAGGTTGATCGAGCCCACGATGGCGCGCTGGCCGTCGGCCAGCATCATTTTCGCGTGGAGCTTGAGGTGCTTCATCGTGTGCACCTTGGCACCGACGTCCTGCAGTATGCGCAGGCCGCCGACGCCCTCGATCAGCTTCTCGGCCTTGAGCGAATGCGGCGGCTTGGTCAGGATGTGGACCTTCACGCCCCGGGTCGCCGCACGCACCAGCCGCTCGATGATGACCATGTCCTGGTAGCGCTCGTTCTGCACCCAGAGCGAGTCCTGGGCGCCATCGATGAACGCGGCGACGCGCTGGCGGCCGTTGTCAGGGCACCAGATCAGGCGCGAGTCGGGATGCGGCGTGAAGTCCTCGTGCGCCCAGTCGGCGTCGAAGCAGTCGACCATCTGGCGGGTCTCGAGGTCGTGGGTCGTGACGACCGCGTAGTCGCGCGTCTCGGTCAGGTCCTTGGGCTCCCAGTTCAGCGATTCGACGAAGCCCACCTGGTCGTCGACCACCATCGACTTCTGGTGCGTGAGGTCGAACTTCGGATTGCTGTCGCGGACCTCGATGCCCGCATCCACGAGCGCCTTGCGCGCGGCCTCGTTCTCGATCTCGCCGGTTCGCCGTGCCGGGTTCAGCATCACGCGCACCTTGACGCCGCGCTGCTTGGCGGCGATGACCGCGCCGATCAGCGTGTCGTCGGTGAACAGGAACATCCGGATGTTCAACGCCGACTTGGCCGCGTTGATCGCGTCCAGGATCGGCTTGGCGGTGTCGTCGGGCAGAACGATCAGTCGGTGGGACATGGCGGCCTCAGGCGGTGGCGGCCGGGTGGGCCGCCGGGTCTTCGTACTGGATGCGATGCAGCTCGGCATAGACGCCGCCGAGGGCCACCAACTCGTCGTTGGTGCCTTCCTCGACCACCACGCCGTCCTTCAGCACGATGATCTTGTCGGCGTTGCGCAGGGTGCTCAGGCGGTGGGCGATCATGATCACGGTGCGGCCCTGCATCAGCCGCTCCAGGCCCTCGATCACCAGGCGCTCGGACTCGGTGTCGAGGGCGGCCGTGGGTTCGTCCAGGATCATGATCGGGCTGTTGCGGATCACCGCCCGCGCGATGCCGATGCGCTGGCGCTGGCCGCCCGACAGCGTGTCGCCGCGCTCGCCGACCAGCGAGTCGTAGCCGTGCGGCATGCGGGCGATGAACTCGTCGGCGTTGGCGAGCTTGGCGGCGGCGACGATCTCCTCGCGGGTCGCGCCGGGCTTGCCGTAGGCGATGTTCTCGCCGATGGTGCCGCGGAACAGCACCGTCTCCTGCAGCACGAAACCGATCTGCGAGCGCAGCGCTGCGAGCTTGTGCGTCGCGATGTCGACGCCGTCGATCAGCACGCGGCCGCCGCTCGGATCGTAGAAGCGCGGCATCAGGCTGACCACGGTCGATTTGCCGCTGCCCGTGGGCCCGACGATGCCGACCACCTGCCCGGGCTGAATCGTGAACGAGACGTCGCGCAGCACCGGCGGCTCGCTGCCGTAGGCGAAGGCCACGTGCTCGAAACTGATCTCGCCCCGCGTGCGGCCGGGATCGGTGGCGCCGGGATGCTCGCGGATGATGTCGTCGGCGCCGAGGATCTTCTGGATCCGCTCCAGTGCCACCGTGGTCTGCGCGATGGTGCTGGCCATGCCGGCCAGGTCCTTCACCGGCTTGAAGAACTTGCTCAGGTAGGCGAGGTAGACGGTCAGCGCGCCGGCCGTCATGGTGCCGGCGATGATCAGCGAGGTGCCCTTCCAGAGCACGATGCCGGTGCACAGCGCCACCACCACCGCCACCACCGGCGACAGCAGCGACTTGATGCGCCGGGCCTTCAGCGCGGCCTCGGTGCTGGCGTGGCTGGCCGCCGTCATGTGCGTCAGCTCGAGATCCTGGCGGCCGAAGGCCTTGATCGCGCGCACCGAGCCCAGGCCCTCCTGCACCACGGCGACGATCTCGCTCTGCTTGACGCGCACCTCGCGCGTCACGTCCTTCACGGCCTTCTTGAAGCGGAACACGAACAGCAGCAGGAAGGGCATCACCGCGATCGCGATCAGCGTGAAGTCCCAGTCGAGCCAGAACATCAGGCCGAGCATGAAGACGATGGTGACGATGTCGACGACGATCGACAGCGTCGAGGACGAGGCAAAGCTCTGCACCGTCGCCACGTCGCTGGTGATGGTCGACATCAGGGTGCCGGTCTTGGCGGTGTCGTAGAAAGCCAGCGAGAGCCGGTGCAGGTGCTCGTAGATGCGCAGCCGGAGGTCGTTGGCGACCCACTGCCCGATGCTGGTGGTGTAGTAGTTGTCGATGTAGCTCGCGATGCCGCCGATGACCGCGATCGCCAGTGTCGCGAGGCCGGCGAACAGCGCGACGCCGAGCGTATGGCGGCCGATACCCAGGTCGTGCGCCCATTCGAGCCAGCGAGGCAGGTGGTGGGTTCCGAGCGCGTCGTCGAGCACCAGCTTCAGCGGCCAGGGTGCGGCCAGGCTCATGACGATCTCGACCAGCATCGCCGCCAGCACGATCGCCAGCCAGCCGCGGTAGGGCTTGAGCAGCCCCCGCACCAGGCGCGTGGTGTCCTGGCCCTGCGACAGGGCGGCATGCCGGGCCACCCGGGTGGCGGAATGCTGCGGCGTCTCCGGGGCCGCCGGCAGTTCTGCGGGTAGAGGTGTGGACATGCGGAGCCTGGAGGGTGGACGGCGCCTGGGATTGTGGACTCAGGTCCGCAGCCGACGCAAGCACCGGACCCGGCCCCGCGGGCCCGGGCACAATCCCCCGCCATGAGGCAATGGTTGCGTACGCAAGGGGGCTGGTGGCTCGCATGGCTGCTGGTCTCCGGCGCCGGTGCGGTCTGGCTGGCGCGCGGCGAGCTCCGGCAGCTGCGCGAGGATTTCGAGGTCAATGGCCGCATCGCCCACCGGCTCATGAGCCAGCAGGTGGTGCAGTACGACGCCGTGCTGGCCACGCTGGCACTGCTGGAGCCGGTGCCGGGCGCAGCCCGCTCCGAGCGTCGCCTGCCATCGGTCTACCCGTCGATCCTCGATGTCGAGCGGCGCGAGGCCGGCGGGGCGTGGCCGGACCCGTCGCTGGCCCCCGCCGAGGCCCGCTCGCGCCAGTTGCAGCGCCCCGAATTCATCGCCGACGACTTCGCGAGCGGCCGCTACCGGCTCGTGATCGGCGCCCTGCCGATCAGTTATGCGCTGGCCATCGACCTCGCCACGGCCGTGCCCTGGCGCGACTGGCCGATGGACCCGAAGACCAGCCCGGTGCGGGTGACGCTCGAGTACGCGGGGCAGCGCTTCGTGGTCCAGCCGGGCGCCGCGGCCGCCGAGGGCGGCTGGCATTTCGACTTCCGCAAGGTGCTGGCCTCGGACAGCCAGGCCTTCGAGCTGGTGGCCGAACAGCGGGTGCCCTGGACCGGACTGCCCTGGACCTCGATGGCCGCATGGTCGCTCGCCATGGCCGCCGCGCTGGGCGGCGCCTATGCGCTGCGGCGCCAGCGCATCGCGCGGCGCCGCGCCGAGGAACTGCTTCGGCTGGGGCAGGTCGCGCGGCTCAATGCGCTCGGCGAGCTGGCGGCCGGGATGGCCCACGAGCTGAACCAGCCGCTGACCGCGGTGCTGGCCAACACCCAGGCCGCCCAGCGGCTGCTGGCCGAGGAGCCGCCCGAACTGGCGACCGCACGCTCGGCGATGAAGCAGGCCGTCGAACAGGCACGCCGGG
Source organism: Variovorax sp. J31P207 (assembly GCF_030316965.1). NCBI lineage: Bacteria > Pseudomonadati > Pseudomonadota > Betaproteobacteria > Burkholderiales > Comamonadaceae > Variovorax > Variovorax sp. J31P207. Next base: position 25,498 of record NZ_JASZYN010000019.1, on the reverse strand, counting down.
CCGCGGACGTGGTGGGCCGGCTGCGGCGGGTGATCGAGCGCCCCGACCGGCAGGCCGAGCTGCGGCCCGTGGCATTGCAGGAGGCGCTGCGAAGCGCCCTGCACCTGCTGGCGCCCGAGATGGCCAGGCGCGCCGTGACGCCGTCCATCGACGACGCGACGGCGGCGCCGGTCTGGGTGCTGGCCGAGCCGGTCGCGCTCGAGCAGATCGTCCACAACCTGCTGATGAACGCCCTGCAGGCGCTCGAGGAGGTGCCCGCCGCCGAGCGCCGCCTGCAGCTGTCCATCGGTATCGAGGCCGGTCGCGGCCTGCTCGCCGTCAGCGACAACGGCGCCGGGCTGTCGCCGGAAGCCCTGCCGCGCGTCTTCGAGCCTTTCTTCAGCACGCGCGAGGGCGGGCTCGGGCTCGGCCTGAGCCTGTCCGAGACGCTGGCGAGCGGGATGGGTGGCGCGCTCGAAGCGGCACATGCCGAGCCGTGCGGCGCCCGTTTCACGCTGCGGCTGCCGCTCGCCGGCGGCAGTGCCCAGGAGATGCATCGATGAGCGGACCCTTGTCCCCGCTGATCCACCTGATCGACGACGACCTCGCGGTGCGCGAGAGCCTGGCGCTGCTGATCGGCACGGTCGGCCTGCGCACCCAGACCTGGGGCGATCCGCAAGCCTTCCTCGACCAGTTCGACCGTGCGAGCATCGGCGCCATCGTGCTCGACGTCCGCATGCCCGGCATCGGCGGGCTCGCCCTGCTCGATGCGCTGGTCGGGCAGGGCGTCGACCAGCCGGTGATCATGCTCACCGGCCATGGCACGGTGGAGATGTGCCGCCGCGCCTTCAAGGCCGGGGCGGCGGAGTTCCTCGAGAAGCCGGTCGACGACGAACAACTGCTCGAGGCGCTGCAGCAGGCGGTGCGCCGGCACGTCGATTCACGCGAACGCACGCAGGCCGACCAGGCCGCCCGCGAGCGCTACCAGCAACTGTCCGAGCGCGAGCGCGAGGTGCTGGGCTTCATCGTCGCCGGGCTCACCAACAAGGAGATCGCTCGCGCGCTGGCGCTTTCGCCGCGCACCGTCGAGACCCACCGGGCCAATCTCTTCGCCAAGCTCGAATGCGATTCGCTGGCGCAGCTGATCCGGCGCTATGCCGGCTTGGTCGAGGCGGCGGGCTGAGCGGTCGCGCGCCGCTCCGTATTTCTACGGAGCGGCGAGGGTAGCCGTACGAATGGGCGGCGGGGGCTGCAGTTCCTAAAGTTGCGCCACCGTCGGCGATGTGCCGGCGCGATTCGATCCCAACCTTTCGGAGAACCCCATGAACCCGTCCCTTCGCCTCGGCAGCCTCGCCGTCCTGCTCGCCGCTTCCGCCTTGGGCGTCCAGGCCCAGACCGCGACGCCGGCACCGGCGCCGAGCCCGGCCGTGCGCGCCGAGAAGAACATGTCGCTCGAACTGGCGAACGAGATCGCCGGTGCGGCGGTGGCCGCCTGCGCCGCCAACGGCTACGCGGTCGCCGCCACCGTGGTCGATCGCGCCGGCACCGTGCGTGCCGTCCAGCGCGCCAACAACGCCGGCTCGCACACGCTGGGCGCCAGCGAGCGCAAGGCCTGGACCTCGGCCTCGGCCAAGACGCCGACCCTGGCGATGATGGAAAACGCCCAGAAGAACCCCGCCGCCGCCAACCTCGTGAACATCCCGGGCTTCCTGTTGCTGGGCGGCGGCGTGCCGGTCAAGTCGGGCAACGAGGTCATCGGCGCCGTCGGCGTCGGCGGCGCGCCGGGTGGCCACCTCGACGAGCAATGCGCCAACGCGGCGCTCGACAAGGTCAAGGGCCAGCTGGGTTGATTCCGATGAAGGCCGTGGCTGTCGCCCTGGCACTGCTGGCCGCCGGGCTGGCCGCTCCGGCGGCGGCCCAGGTGGCGCCGGCCGCCGCCGAGGCGCAGGCCTACCAGGGCCTGCACCGCGCGGCCTGGCGCGGCGACCTGCCGCAGCTGAAGGTGCTGATCGCCGGCGGCGCCGACCTCGAGGCGCGCGACGCCATGGGCCGCACGCCGCTCCACGTGGCCACCTACGCGCGTCAGCGCGAGGCCATCGGCGCGCTGGCCCGGGCCGGGGCCAAGCTCGACGCGTTCGAGAACGACCGCTACGACGCCGTCACCATCGCCGCGGTCGCCGACGACGTGCCCACGTTGGCGCTGCTGCTGTCGCTCGGCGCCAACCCCGGCCAGACCACCAGCCGCTACGACGGCACGGCGCTGATCGCCGCGGCCCACCTCGGGCACGACGAGGGGGTGCGCCGGCTGATCGCGGCCGGCGCACCGCTCGACCATGTCAACAACCTGCACTGGACCGCGCTGATCGAGGCCATCGTGCTCGGCGACGGTGGACCGCGCCACCAGCGCACCCTGGTCGCGCTGGTCGACGCCGGCGCCAACCTGCAGCTGGCCGATCGCCAGGGCCATACGCCGCTGCAGCTCGCGACCGCGCGCGGTTATGCCGCGATGGTCGAAAAGCTGCGGGCCGCAGGCGCCAGATAGGGGCGGCTCGGGGACAATCGGGCGGTCCTTTTGAGGGATCGCAGGATCAAGCCCCATGTACATGCCTCCGCAGTTCAACGTCACCGACCGCGCCATCGCCGCGCGGCTCATGCGCGACCATCCGTTCGCCAGCCTGATCTCGAACGACGACCAGGGCCTGCCCTACATCACGCACCTGCCGCTGGTGCTGGAGGAACGGGGCCCGGACGACTTCGTGCTCTGGGGCCACTGCGCCAAGCCCAATGCGCAGTGGCGCTACCTGCAGGCACGGCCACGGGCGGTGGTGAGCTTTCTCGGCCCGCATGCCTACCTGTCGCCTTCGGTCTATCCCGACCTGGCGCGGGTGCCGACCTGGAACTACCTGGCCGTGCACTGCACGGTCGAAGCGCGCCTGGTCGAGGGCGCAGACGAGAAAGACGCGCTGCTCAAGCGCCTGATCGGCCAGCACGAGCCCGCGTACGCGCAGCAATGGCGCGACCTCGGGCAGGACTTCCAGCACAAGATGCTCAACGGCATCGTCGGCTTCGAGCTGACGGTGACCGCGCTGCAATGCAAGGTCAAGCTCAACCAGCATCGCAAGGAATCGCATGCCGCGACCTACGAGGTCTACCGCAACGGCACGCCCGACGAGCGCGCGCTGGCGGACTGGATGAAGACGCTCGGCATCACCGGGGAGGCCTGAGATGCGCATGTTGGGGTTGGTCGGATTGCTGGTCGCGCTGGTCGTCGTCGGGCTGCTGGCCAGGAAGCAACTGGGCGGCGTCGCCGCGCCGGTGCTGCCGGCCGGCGGCGCTGCGGCGGGTGAGGGACGGGCGCCGAACCCGCAGCAGATCCAGCAGCAGTTCAAGCAGTCGCTCGATGCCGCGATGCAGGCGCGGCCGGTCCCCGATGACAACTGACGCCGACTGGATGGCGCTCGCGCTGGCCGAGGCGCGCCAGGCGGCGGAGGCCGGCGAAGTGCCGATCGGCGCCGTGCTGGTCAAGGACGGCCGGGTCGTCGCCAGCGGACGCAACGCGCCGATCGCGCTGCACGACCCGAGCGCGCATGCCGAGGTCAATGCGCTGCGCGCCGGCGGGGCCGCGCTCGGCAACTACCGGCTCGACGGCTGCGAACTGTTCGTGACGCTGGAGCCCTGCGCGATGTGCGCCGGCGCCATGCTGCATGCACGGCTGGCGCGGGTCGTGTTCGGCGCCGCCGACCCCAAGACCGGCGCCGCCGGCTCCGTGATCGACCTGTTCCGCGAAAGCCGGCTCAACCACCGCACGGCCGTGCAGGGCGGATTGCTCGCCGCCGAATCGCAGGCGCTCCTGCAAGACTTCTTCCAGGCCCGTCGCTGCGCCGCGCGCGAGGCGGCCGAGCCCTTGCGCGACGACGCCTTGCGCACGCCCGACGAGCGCTTCGCCGGCCTGGCCGACCTGGGCCCCGCGCCGCGCCAGGTGAGCGAGCTGCCGAGCCAGCGCGGCTGGCGGATGCGCTACCTCGACGAGGGCCCACGGGATGCGCCCTGCACCTGCCTCTGCCTGCACGGGCCGGGCGAGTGGCGCTACTTCTTCCGCCACTTGGCAGGCGCCGCGGGCTTGCGGCTGCTGGCGCCCGACCTGATCGGCTTCGGGCAGAGCGACAAGCCCAAGCGCGAAGCGGTGCACCAACTCGAATGGCACTGGCGTCTGCTGGCCGAATGGCTGGCGTGGCTCGAACGAACGCAACAGCTCGCGCCCGGTCCGCTGGCGCTGCTGCACAGCCCCGGCGCCGCCGCCTGGGCCGCATCGCTGGCCGAAACCCTGCCAGCCCGCTTTGCGCCCGTGATGGCCGTGCCGGACGGCGCCGCCCCGGTGCCGGACGCCTGGCACGCACCATTCCCCGACCGCGGCTACGAGGCCGCGCTGCGGGCCCTGGGCCCGATCCCGAAGCGCGCCTCCGGCCCGACGCCGGCGCAGGCGAGCGCCCTGGCCCAGCGGGTGCGCGAGGCAATGGGATACTTCGGCCCGTGAAAAAACACATCTACATCTATTCGCCCTCCAGCGCCGTGCGCGACAAGGCCGCCTTCAAGCGCGGCGTCAAGCGGCTCCAGGCCCTGGGCCACGAGGTCGAACTCGACGAGGCCGCTCTCGCCACCCACCAGCGCTTCGCGGGCGACGATGCCACGCGGCTGGCGGCGATCGCGCGCGCCACGGCCAGTGGCGCCGACGTGGCGCTGATCTCGCGCGGCGGCTACGGACTCACGCGCATCCTCGACCAGATTCCCTACAAGGCCGTGGCCAAGGCGATCGATCGCGGCACCGAGTTCGTCGGGCTCAGCGACTTCACCGCCTTCCAGAGCGCGCTGCTGGCCAAGACCGGCGCCGTCACCTGGGCCGGGCCCGCGGTCGGCGAGGACTTCGGCGCCGAAGCCGGTGCCGACGACATCATGGAAGCCTGCTTCGACGACCTGCTGGGCGGGCAAGGCGAGGGCACCGGATGGCGCATGCCGGCGCGCGACAGCGCCGACCTGCCGGCGTTCCGGTCCATCCACGACGCGGTGCTGTGGGGCGGCAACCTGTGCGTGCTGACCAGCCTGCTTGGTACGCCGTGGTTTCCCGCCATCGACAAGGGCGTGCTGTTCCTGGAGGACGTCAACGAACACCCCTACCGGGTCGAGCGCATGCTCGACCAATTGCGTCACGCGGGGGTGCTGGGGCGCCAGAAGGCGATCGTGTTGGGGCAGTTCACGGGCATCCGCAAGGTTCCGCACGATCGAGGCTTCAGCATGCAGGCGGTCGTCGCCCGCCTGCGCGGCCTGGTCAAACCGCCGGTGCTGACCGGACTGCCGTTCGGCCACGTGCCGACCAAGGTGCTGCTGCCCGTGGGCGCGAAGGTGGAAGTGGCCGCCGACGGCCGGGACGTGTTCATGGTCTGGGGCCACCGGCACCCTCACCATCACTGAAAACAGGGCTGGCCCGCTTGCGCGGGCCGCTCAATGCCGGGTCAGCCGTGAACCTTGTGGTGGGTCCGGGGCTCCATGCTGCCGGGAAGCCCGCCCTTGAACAGGCGGTTGATCTGGCGCATCTGGCGCCGGGCGGCGACTTCGCCGTCGACCGCACTGAGGGCGGTCAGCACGTCCTGGCGCAGGTACCAGAGCGCTTCGAGGTCGCCTGCGAAACGCACGCGCTGCGCCACGCGCTGCATCGTGTGGCCGCCGTGGACCTGGAGCAGTGACAGCATCGCCGTGCGGATCTGCCCCATCTGACGATCCGCGGAACGGCGAAAGCCGAAACCTGGGAAGCTCAGAAAGCGAAGGAGACTGCTGGGTGACACCATGGACGGAAGGCGTATTGCCAAAACCTGGACAGGTGCTACGTTAAGGCTGGCCTCGGAGCCGCACAAGCATCGGCACGACATTTCATGTTCAAAAACAACATACTTCACGAAACTGCTCAAGAAGCGCTTGAACAACTAATGCCTAAGTTCTACTTTTGTAGAGAAAACTAAACTTACACGATGTGTCGAAATGAAAAAGCAACAGCTTGGGCCGCCAGTGGCCCGATTTGAGCTTCCGGGACCGTGTTTCGGCGCCGCTTTGCCATAATCGAGCGGCGAGAGCTACCAAAAACTGCACAACATGGGCGCCAATTCCACTGTCGTATTTGCCGATCTGACGGGAAGTACCAGAGTCTTCGAGGCTATGGGGAACGCGCGCGCCACCGAAACCGTGACGCGGCTGACGCAGTGGATCGGCGGCGTATGCGAAGCGCATGGGGGCCGTGTCGTCAAATCGCTGGGCGATGGCGTCTTTGCGATATTCGCCGACGGCATCAGCGCCACCCGGGCCGTGCTCGAAATGCAGCGCAACCACCAGAAGCGCCTGCAAACCTGGCCCGCGCCTCTGCGCATGGAACTGCAGATCGGCGTTGCCAGCGGCGAGGTGGTGGAGGTCGATGGCGACTGCTACGGCGACGCAGTCAACCTGGCCTCGCGCCTGAGCGACCTGGCCGGGCCGGGACAGATCTGGGCGACCGAGTCGGTGATCGAGCAGTTGCATGGCGGCGAGGTCCGCCACCGCAGCCTGGGGCCGATCAATATCCGCGGCAAGAACGAGATGCCGGTGGTGCACCGGGTCGACTGGCAGGACGAGGTGTCCGAGTTCCTGACGATGCCGGCGTCGCTGGTGCATCAGCCGCGCGGACCCGATTCGTCCTTCGGACAGATCGAGCTGGCCTGGCTCGACGTCCGCTCGATGTTCCGCGCCGCCGAACTTCCGATCCACCTGGGCCGGGTCGACGAGGCGCAGTTCGTGGTCAACGACCCGCGGGTGTCGCGGCTGCATGCGCGCATCGAAGCCCGCCAGGGCAGTTGCGTGCTGGTCGACGTCAGCACCTACGGCACCTGGGTGCGCTTTCATGGCACTGCCGGCGCCAGCGGCGAGATCGCGCTGCGGCGCGACGAGTGCGTGCTGCACGGCAGCGGCGAGATCGGCCTGGGTGCGCCGCTCAGCGATTTCAGCGCACCGACCATTTCGTTCAACACCACCGGCGGCAACGTGCTGCTGGCGCGCCGCGACCTGCGCTAGGGGCGGGCCGGCTCGACCGGCCGCAGCACGCGGCCATCGCCGATGAACGACTCGCCCACCAGCATCCTGAAGCCGGCTTCGGCCTGAAACTTGGGCAGCGCCAGCTGGGGCGCCAGAAACTCCACTTCGAGCGCCTGCGGGCTGCCACGCCGGAACGACCGGTCCGCCGGAACCCACCAGCGGGCCGAGAACGCCTCGTTGCCGACCACCAGCGCGCAGCGATGCTCGCCGGCAGGCACCGGGATGTCATCGGCCGGCAGCTTCGGCGGACGCAGCGTGAGTTCGACCAGCAGCTGGGGCTCGAAGGTGGGCCGTTCGTCGAAGGGGGAGGGCGTCATCGGTGCCGGCCGGCGCAGGCGCGAGATCAGCCACGAGATCACGTTGCCGATGATCGGCACCCACAACAGCATCAGCAGGGTGCCGATGTCCCGCAGCGTCGAGCCGGGCGCGGCGAGCTGCCGCATCGCCGCGCCTCCGAGGGCGACGCACAGCAGGATGATCACGATGAGCTTGCGCCGGGACTGGATGGTCGTCATGGCCCCGAGCTTAACAATCCGGCCCGACGCCGGGCGCCGCAGCGGGCTGCCTGTTTTGCAGGCAACGGGACGGGACCCCGCGTGGGGCCACGCTTCGCGCCTGGCCGTCCCGGCGCTTCACACAGTGTTATCCACAGAAAGCCGGAACAAGTCATCGACTGGGGCATGACGCCCTCGCGATGGGCGAGCTCGGCCGCCGATGCCTCAACTGATCAGCTGGTTCTTGAGCGCGTAGTAGGTGAGGTCGCTGTTGGAGGCCAGGTTCATCTTCTCCATCAGCCGGCTGCGGTAGGTGCTCACGGTCTTGACCGACAGCGACAGGTGCTCGGCGATGCTGCCCGCGGTCTCGCCGGTGGCGAGCTTCAGGAAGACCTGGAACTCGCGCTCCGAGAGTTGCTCGTGCGGCGCGGTGTCGGTGTTGCGGTCGAGCTGGCGGGCCAGCAGTTCGGCCACGCCGGGCGTGATGTAGCGGCGACCGAGCGAAATCGTGCGGATCGCTTCGACGATTTCCTTGGGGTCGCATTCCTTGTTGAGGTAGCCGCTCGCGCCCTGGCGGATCAGGCTCATGGCGTAGTGTTCCTCCGGATAGCCGCTCAGGATCAGGATGCCGGTGTCGGGCGCCTTCGCCCGCACCATCGCGATGGCATCGATGCCGCTCTGGCCCGGCATCGAGAGATCCATCACCAGGACATCGATCTCGTGGTTGCGCACCAGGTCGATGGCTTCGCGCCCGCTGGCGGCTTCGCCGACCACGCGCAGGTCCACGTGCTGCGAAAAGAAGTCGCGCAGGCCCGAACGAACGATGGCATGGTCGTCCACGATTCCGATCTTGATCATTTATTGCTCCTCGAATGATGGTGTGGCGGGAGCATGCGGGCCGATGCGGCCGGCTCGCGTCTGCCGACAGGCCGACTCCGCGTAGGAAAGACGCGAATGCATCTCGGGCAATTGGATGACACGCGGCGGGGGGCAAGGCCCCGGTGCGACAGCCAGGCGTCAGCGCAACAGCCTGAAGGCAGCCACCGCGGCCGCCAAGCCACCGAGCACCAGCAGGCCCTTGGCCTTGGAGAAGCGAGACGCACGTTCGGAGCGATAGCCTTCGAGCCGGGCGGGGAGGGTGCGCAGGTCTTCGATCGGCCCCTGCGGGCCCAGGCGTTCCTCGGCATTGATCGCTTGGAGGGTCGCCGCCAGCAAGGCGGGGCTCTTGTCGTCGTGCTCGTAGGCGGTCGGGGTCTCGCCGCGCGCCCGCTGCACGTGGGCCAGGAAGAGCTTGCCCCTGGCGGTCAGGCCGATGTCTTCGCCGCTCATCGCGAGCAGTCCGTGCTCGAGCAGGGCGTCGAGGCCGCGTCGCACGCCGGGCCGCTCGTTGACAGGCACGCTGGCCTGCAGGCCGGTGCGCGAGGTCTTGCCACCCCCTGACGCGGCCGCCCGTTGGCGAACCAGCATCATCAACACGCCGGCAACGGTCTCGTGGTCTGAAAGCGCTTGTCCCATGGCGATCAAATTATTCCCGCGAACAGGCGCCAGCGCGAGAGGAACAAGCCCTGATGTGCGGCGGATTTGTCGTCGATGGCGATTCGACGGCGCAGGCGGCCATCGAATCGCCTTCGCTCGGCCCGCGATTGCGGTAATAACGCACACAACCCGGGGTGATCCCGAGTTGCGATGTCGTTGACAAACAGGGAGTCTCCAAGACTCTGAAACTCTGGACTCCGGGATGGCCTCCGAGGCGTCGCTCCACCCAAGCCCGGCATTCGCACGCGCCCAGGTCTCCGCGCACGCCCGATCCGGTCACGACCCGGCCCCCGGTGACATCGAGGACGATGCGCCCGGCCTGCGCGCCCGCTGGATCCAGGGTCAGCTGACGCGCAGCTTCATGCGCCAATCGCGCGCGCGGCAGCCGCTGGGGCTGCTGCTGATCCTGACCATGGCCGCACTGTGCTGGGGCAGCGGCAGCCATCTGGCCGTGTCGGCCTGGCTGGCGGTCGGCTTGCTGATCGGCGCGATGCGCCGTCGCGTGGTGAGCCTCCATGCCCGCAACCACCAGGGCGCCAGTTCCGAATCGCTCAATCTCTTCCTCGCCCGGGCGGCGCCGGTCTTCATCCTCGAGGCCCCGTTCTGGGGCGTCTCGGTGCTGCTGTTCTTCGCTCGCATTCCGGAGGCGAACCAGTTCGGATGCTGGCTGGTCCTGACGCTGGTGGTCTACGGGCCGATCACCCGCCTGGCGCTGGTGCCCTTCCTGCTCTACTGGTCGATGAACGGCTTCTTCGTCGTGATGCTGGCCTGCGTGCTGTATGGCGTGTTCCTTGGGCCGATGCAGGGATCGCTCAACTACTGGTTCGTAGGGCTCACCTTGTTGCACTGGGTCGTGATCCTCGGCCTTGGCAGGGCGATCCACGCCAATCAGGAAGAGCACTTCGGTCTTCAATACGACCTCGCCCTCAGGGAGCGCCAGGCGACCGAGGCGGTCAGCACCAAGAACCGTTTTCTTGCCGCCGCGACCCACGACCTGCGCCAGCCGGTGTCGGCCCTGGCGCTCTATGCCGACTTCCTGAAGGAGAACCCGGAGACGCATGCCGAACTGGCGCCCAAGATCGCCAAGGCCACGGCCGCTGTGAGCCACCTGTTCGATTCGCTGTTCGACCTGTCGGTGCTCGACAGCGGCAAGGTCCAGCTGTCGGTCGAGCCGGTGCAGATCGCCGATGTGGTGCGCGACCTGCAGCTGCAGTACGAGCCGCTGGCGGAGGCGAAGAACATCCGGCTGCGCGTGCGCACCGGGCAGGCGACGATCCAGTCGGACCCGCTGCGACTGCGGCGGATGGTCGGCAACGTGCTGTCGAACGCGATCAAGTACAGCCCGCCCGGCAAGAAGATCCTGCTGGCCGCGCGGCTGCAGCAGGGCGATGTCGTGGTCGAGGTCTTCGACCAGGGCATCGGCATCCCGGCCGACCAGATCGAGAAGGTGTTCGAGGAGTTCTATCGCGTCAATGACGCGGCCACGCCGGCAGCCGACGGGGTCGGGCTCGGCTTGTCGCTGGTCGCGCGGCTGGCGAAGGCGCTCAAGTCGGAGGTCCGGCTCGACTCGGTGGCGGGACGCGGCACCCGCTGCTCGATCCGCCTGGGCGACCTGCGCGGCGGCGGCACTGCGAACCCGCCGGGTGGGTGACGACCTACGCCGCCTGGACAACGGTGCCGACATGCCTGGGCCGAGCAGGAACCTTCAATGAATGCAGTGCGACGTGGTCGCATTGCACTTCTCGAAAGGACTTCCATGCAGAGCACGAATTTCACCGACTACAAGAGCCCTGAACAGATCGCCGAGGCGACGCGCCAGGCCGTGCGCGACACCGCCGACGGGGCAGACGCCTACACCGCGGGCAGCGCGCATGCGGCCGGGCCTTCCAGGCGCCGGGCCCGGCAGGTGATGGACGACCTCAGGGCCCGGGGCCGCCAGTGGCAAGAGCAGGGCGGCCACTATGTCTCGGATCGGCCGGTCCGATCGATGGTGATGGCAGCGGCGGGCGGCGCCGCCGTGACCACCTTGATGCTCGCCGCGCTGCGCGGCAGCCGGCGCTGAAACCTCCGCCGCGCGCGGCCTATGGACTGGCCGCCGCGCGCACCGACAGGGCCACGGCCACCACGTTGTCGACCGTGAAGCCGAACTCCCGCTGCAACGCCGCCAGCGGTGCCGAGGCGCCGAAGGTCTGCATGCCCACGACCTTGCCGATCGTGCCGACGTAGCGCTCCCAGCCGAAGGCCGAGGCCTGTTCGACGGCCACCCGCGCCCTCGCGCCCGGCGGCAGAACGCTGTTCCGATAGTCGGGCGTCTGCTGCTCGAACAGGTCCCATGAAGGCATCGACACCAGCCGCGCCAGCACGCCCTGGGCCACGAGCTGATCGTGCGCCTGCAGCGCCAGCGAGACTTCGCTGCCGCTCGCGATGAGGATCAGCTCGGGCTCGGCTTCACCGGCGGCGTCGGCCAGCACATAGGCGCCCCGGGCGACGCCGGCGGCGGGCGCGAGCCGGCTGCGGTCGAGGGTCGGCAGGGCCTGGCGCGACAGCACCAGCACGGTCGGGCGGTGCGGCGACTGGAGCGCCACGCGGTAGGCTTCCACCACCTCGTTGGCATCGCCCGGGCGCAGCACCGTGAGGCCGGGCATCGCCCGCAGCGAGGCCAGCTGCTCGATCGGCTGGTGGGTCGGTCCATCCTCGCCGTCGCCCATCGCATCGTGGGTGAAGACGAACAGCGACGGCAGCTCCATCAGCGCCGCCAGCCGGATCGCCGGCCGGGCGTAGTCGCTGAAGATGAAGAAGGTGGCGCCGAAAGGACGCAGCTTGGACAGCGCCATGCCGTTGACGGCCGCCGCCATCGCATGCTCGCGAATGCCGAAGTGGAGGTTCTTGCCGCCCGGGCTGCCGGGCTGGAAATCGCCGGCGCCCGGGTACTTGAGCGTGGTCTTGTTCGACGAGCCGAGGTCGGCCGAGCCACCGATCAGCCAGGGCACGCTCTGTGCAAGAAGGTTGAGCACCTGGCCCGAGGCGTCGCGCCCTGCCAGGCCCTTCGGGTCGGCCGGAAAGACCGGCAGCTGGCTGTCCCAGCCGGCTGGCAGTTCGCGGCGCTGCATCTGATCGATCTCGAGCGCCAGGGCAGGGGAGCGCGCGCGCAAGGCGGCATCGGCCGCGTTCCAGGCCGCGCGCGCTGCGGCGCCGCGGGCGCCGATGCCGGCATCGAAATGCGCACGCACGCCGTCCGGCACCAGGAACTTCGCGTCCTCCGGCCAACCGTAGGCGCGCTTGACCAGCCGGACCTCGTCGTCGCCGAGCGGCTCGCCGTGCGCAGCGGCCGTGTCCTGGCGGTGCGGAGAGCCCCAGCCGATATGGCTGTCGAGGATGATCAGCGTCGGCTGGCCGCGTGTCTGCCTGAAGGTGGCCAGCGCCGCCTCGATCAGCGCGATGTCGTTGGCGTCGCCGACCCGCAGCACTTTCCAGCCATAGGCGGCGAAGCGCATCGCCACGTCCTCGGTGAAGGTGATCTCGGTGCGCCCTTCGATCGTGATGTGGTTGTTGTCGTAGATCCAGCACAGCCGGTCGAGCCCGAGGTGGCCGGCCATCGACGCGGCTTCGGAGCCGACGCCTTCCATCAGACACCCGTCGCCGCAGACCGCATAGACGTCGTAGTCGAACAGGGCAGGGCCGTCCTGGTCGTAGCGGTTGGCCAGCCAGCGCTGCGCCATCGCCATGCCGACACTGGTGGCGATCCCCTGGCCGAGCGGGCCGGTGGTGGTCTCGACGCCCGACACCCAGTGGTATTCAGGGTGGCCGGGTGCCTTGCTGCCGAACTGGCGAAAACGCCGGATGTCGTCCAGCGTCACGGCGGGCGCGCCGAGCAGTTCGTACTCGGCGTTGACGGCCACCGTGCCGCTGAGGTGCAGCGCCGACCAGAGCAGCATCGAGGCATGTCCGTTCGACAGCACGAAGCGGTCGCGGCCGGGCCAGATCGGGTCCTTCGGGTCGAAGCGCATCACCCGGTTCCACAGGGTGTAGACCAGCGGCGCCAGGGCCATCGGTGTGCCCGGATGGCCGGAGTTGGCGGCCTGCACGGCGTCGATCGACAGCGTGCGGATGGTGTTGATGCACAGGGTGTCGAGCTCGGCGTCGGTCATCGGGGGCTCCGTGGGGTGTGCCTTTCGAGGGCGCGGACGAACGAGAAGCAAGGCATGGGACGAGGGGAGTCATCATGCACCGAACCGGGATGGCCTGCCGCCGCCGGGCGCCCATAATCGTCCGGTCCTAGGCCCTCACTCACTTTTCACTTTTCGGGATCCACGCGAATGTCCACTCCCATCCCTGCCACCCTGATCCCCGGCGACGGCATCGGCCCCGAGATCGTGGATGCCACGCTCGCCGTCCTCGACGCCCTGGGCGCGCCTTTCGAATGGGATCGCCAGCTCGGCGGCCTGGCCGGCGTGCAAGCCGCCGGCGACCCATTGCCCGCCGCCACGCTGGCCAGCATCCGTCGAACGCGCCTGGCGCTCAAGGGGCCGCTGGAGACGCCATCCGGCGGCGGCTATCGGTCCTCGAACGTGCGCCTGCGCGAAGAGTTCGGGCTCTATGCCAACCTGCGGCCGGCGCGCACCCTGATTCCCGGCGGCCGCTTCGACGACATCGATCTCGTGGTGGTGCGCGAGAACCTGGAGGGCCTCTACATCGGGCACGAGCACTACGTGCCGATCGACGATGACCCGCATGCGGTCGCGATGGCCACCGGCATCAACACGCGCCAGGGCAGCCGGCGGCTGCTCGAGTTCGCCTTCGAGACCGCGATCGCGACCGGCCGCAAGAAGGTCACGATCGTGCACAAGGCCAACATCATGAAGGCCCTGACCGGCATCTTCCTGGAGACCGGACTCGAGCTCTACGAACGCAAGTACAAGGGCAAGTTCGAACTCGACACGGTCATCATCGACGCCTGTGCCATGAAGCTGGTGCTGAACCCGTGGCAGTTCGACGTGCTGGTGACGACCAATCTGTTCGGCGACATCCTGTCGGACCTGGTGGCCGGGCTGGTCGGCGGCCTGGGGATGGCGCCGGGCGCCAACATCGGCGCCGACGCGGCGATCTTCGAGGCGGTCCACGGGTCGGCGCCCGATATCGCGGGCAAGGGCATCGCCAATCCGACCGCGCTGATGCTTGCGGCCGCACTGATGCTCGACCACTGCAAGCTGCCGGAGCTGGCGGCCCGGCTGCGGCGCGCGATCGACGAGACGCTCAACATCGACAAGGTGCGCACCGGGGACCTCGGCGGCAGCGCGGGGACGGCGGCCTACGCCAAGGCGCTGGTCAGCCGGATTTCTGGCGGGTGAGCGCAAGGGGCCTTGGGCTCCTTGCTGTTGTTCGTTGATTTAACATAATCAACATTGTGTTATTTTTCGATGTATCCCTCGACGACCTTCACCACTTGCCGTCAGCCGGCCGCTTCGGCGCGGCGGCCGCGCCGAGCAGCCGGATGGCGTCCGGCCGCTTGCCGCGCTCGGCGAAGTCGGCGGCGGTCATGCCCTGTTCGTTCTTCATCGCGACATCGGCGCCTTCGTCGAGCAGCAACTGCACCGCGGCCGCCGAACCGTACATCGCGGCCATCATCAGCGGCGTGGTGCCGTTCGGCGACTGGGCATTGATGAAGGCATCCTTGTCGAGCAGCTGCTTCATGATCGCGACCTGGCCGCTGGTCGCCGCGTAGTGCAGCGGCGTCCAGCCCGGCTTGTTGATGTCGGCATCGCGGGCGATCAGCTTGGTCACCAGGTCCTGTTGGCCCTTGATGGCAGCCAGCATCAGCGGGCTCTCGTCCTTCGCGTTGCGGGCCTCGACATTGGTCTTCGGGAAGGCGATCAGCACGTCGATCACCTCCGGCGAGGGCTCGCGCATCGCGATCAGCAAGGCGGTCTGGCCCTTGTCGTCGCGCGTGTTGGGGTCGAAGCCCTTGGCCAGCAGGCGCTTCATGCCGCTGGCGTTGTCGGCCCGGGCGGCCCGGAAGAAATCATCGTAGTCGCTCGCGTGTGCGGCAAAAGATGCAGCAATTACAACGAGATAAATGAACTTTTTAAAGTAATTTGTCATGTCTTGGCCCCGCTGAACAGGGTCTCGAAATTGTCGCTGGTGGCCTTCGCGATCGCCTCGAGCGGCAATTGGCGCAACTGGGCGATCTGCTGCGCGACGAAGGGCACGTAGGACGGGTTGTTGGTCTTGCCGCGGTACGGGACCGGCGCCAGGTAGGGGCTGTCGGTCTCGATCAGCATCCGGTCGAGCGGCACGAAGGCCGCCACGTCGCGCAGGTCCTGCGCCTTCTTGAAGGTCAGGATGCCCGAGAACGAAATATAGAAGCCGAGGTCGAGCGCCGCGCGCGCCACCTCGGCGGTCTCGGTGAAGCAATGGAAGACGCCGCCAGCGGCCTGGCCGCCGCCGGTCTCGCCCTCCTCCCTCAGGATGGCCAGCGTGTCGGCCGAGGCCTCGCGGGTGTGGATGACCAGCGGTTTGCGGGTCTGCTGGGCGGCCCGGATATGGACCCGGAAGCGGTCGCGCTGCCATTCCATGTCGGCGATGCTGCGGCCGCCCTTGCGCTCTTCCATTTGGTAGTAGTCGAGTCCGGTCTCGCCGATGGCGATCACCTTGGGCAGCGCGGCACGCTGCACCAGGCCCTCGACCGTCGGCTCGAGGATGTCTTCGTTGTCGGGGTGGACGCCGACGCTGGCCCAGAAGTTGTCGTGCCGCTGGGCCAGCGCCTGGACCTCGGGGAATTCCTCCAGCGTGGTGCAGATGCAGAGCGCCCGGTCGACCTGGGCCGCCGCCATCGCGGCGCGGATCTGCGGCATCTGGTCCGCGAACTCGGGAAAGGTCAGGTGGCAGTGGGAGTCGGTGAACATCGCGGCAAACGTCGTCGGAACGGCGCGGCCGCCGCGGCAAGCGGCTGCGCGCCCTGGGAGCGGAATTCAGATGGTTTGGGTCGGGCGGTCGGAGGCCAGAGTGGCGCCCAAAGCCTCTTCGATGCGCGCCTTGAGCTGGCGCGACTTGTCGTCGGAAGGAAAACGGATGCCGACCCCGGGCGCCCGGTTGCCGGCGGCGCGGGCCGGCGTGATCCAGGCGACCTTGCCGGCGACCGGATAGCGCTGGGGGTCGTCGGGCAGGGTCAGCAGCACGTAGACGTCGTCGCCCAGCCGGTACTCGCGCGCGGTCGGGATGAAGATCCCGCCTTCGGCGAACAGCGGGATGTACGCCGCGTAGAGCGCGCCCTTTTCCTTGATCGCCAACTGGATGACGCTGGGCCGGACGGGCGCGGAGGGAGTGGGTGCGACAGGTGTGTTCATGGGCGGCGGCGTGCCGAGTTTAGGGTGGTTCGCGCCTCGCTCACAAGCGCTTCGAGCATCAGGCCCGCATTGAACGGGTGTTCTGCGGTTTTTGCCGCACTGGCGAGCGACCGCGACCAGCGCGCCAATGCAGCCCGCGGCGGCGCAGGCGGCAGGTCGGCGGGTTCGAAAAAGCGTGGCAGCGCGCCGCAATCGACCGCCATCAGGTCGTGGCAGAGCTTCTGCAGCGCACCGATGGCCTGGGCCGGCGCATGGTCGGACAGTGCGCCGACCTCGCCGCGCGACATCGCCTTGGGCAGCAGCGACCAGGCCTTGGGCGATTGGCCCTGGCTGGCCAGGCGCAGGGCGTCGCTGGGCCGGCCGCCGGCCGCGCGCAGCAGGCCGGACGCGTCGGCCGCGGGCACGCCCTGCCCGACCAGCCAGTCCTGCGCCTGGCCACTGTCGGGCCAAGGCAGCGTGAAGCCCAGGCAACGGCTGCGGATGGTGGGCAGCAGCTGCCAGGCGGCTTCGCTGGCGAGCACGAAGCGGACCTCGCCCACCGGCTCCTCGAGCGTCTTGAGCAAGGCGTTGGCCGTGATGTTGTTCATGCGCTCGGCCGGATAGACCAGCACCGCCTTGCCGCGGCCGCGGGCGCTGGTGCGCTGGGCGAAGCCGATGGCGTCGCGCATCGCCTCGACCCGGATCTCGCGGCTGGGCTTGCGCTTCTTGTCGTCGATGTCGGCCTGCGATTTTTCATCCAGCGGCCAGCCCAGCGCCTGCATCGCGACCTCGGGCATCAGCACGCAGAGGTCGGCGTGGGTGCGCACCTGGATCGCGTGGCAGCTCGGGCAATGGCCGCAGGCGCCTTGCGCCTTGGCCTCCTCGGGCTGCTCGCAGAGCCAGGCGGCCGCCAGCGCCAGCCCGAGCTCGTACTGGCCCAGGCCCGAGGGGCCCTGCAGCAGCCAGGCATGGCCGCGCTGGCGCAGCAGTTCGAACAGCGGCTGGCGCAGCCAGGGCGGCAGCGAATCGGCGGTCATGCGCTGGCTCCCGAATCGGCGGGAACCAGCCCGCGCTCGGCCAGCACGGCCTCGACCTGCTGCCAGACCTGCTCGCGCGAGCGGCTGGCGTCGATGCGGGCGAAGCGCGGGGCCGCCGCGGCGCGCGCGGCATAGCCGGCCGCCACCCGGCGAAAGAACTCGACCGGCTGCGATTCGAACTTGTCCGGCAGCCGGGCCCCGGCCAGGCGCTCGGCCGCGGTCTCGGGCGGCAGGTCGAACCACAGGGTGATGTCGGGCTGCAGCAAGGCCTGCGGCGCCGCCTGCACCCAGGCTTCGAGCGTCGACAGCACGGCCGGATCGAAACCGCGGCCGGCGCCCTGGTAGGCGAAGGTGGCGTCGGTGAAGCGGTCGCAGAGCACCACGTCGCCGCGCGCCAGCGCCGGATCGATCACCCGCACCACGTGATCGCGGCGGGCGGCGAAGACCAGCAGCGACTCGGTCAGCGGGTCCATCGGCTGTGCGAGGATCATCGTGCGCAGGCTCTCGGCCAGCGGCGTGCCGCCGGGCTCGCGGGTGCGCGTGACCGCGCGGCCCTGGGCCTTGAACAACGCCTCGAGCGCATCGATGTGGCTCGACTTGCCGGCGCCGTCGATGCCCTCGAGGGTCAGGAAAAGCCCTTTCATTGCCCGCTCCGCTGGTTGGGGTCGGTGTTGCCGCCGCGCTGGTAGCGGTTCACTGCCCGGTTGTGGTCGTCCAGCGAACTGCTGAACTGGCTGGTCCCGTCGCCTCGGGAAACGAAATAGAGCGATTTGCTTTGTGCCGGCTGCACCGCCGCCAGCAAAGCCGCCTTGCCGGGCATCGCAATCGGCGTCGGCGGCAGGCCGTTGCGGGTGTAGGTGTTCCACGGCGTGTCGGCCTGCAGATCGCGCTTGCGCAGGTTGCCGTCGAAACGCGTGCCGAGTCCGTAGATCACGGTCGGGTCGGTCTGCAAGGGCATGCCCAGGCGCAGGCGGTTGGTGAAGACGGCGGCGATCTCGGCCCGGTCCTGCGCCTTGCCTGTCTCCTTTTCGACAATGCTGGCCAGAATCAGCGCTTCATCGGGCGTTTTCAGGGGCAGGTCGGAGGCTCGGGCGGCCCAGGCGGCGTCCAGCTTCTTGTCCATGGCGCGCATCGCGCGCTGCAGCAGGGCGATATCGGTCGAGCCCTTGGAGTAGGTGTAGGTGTCGGGAAAGAAGCGCCCTTCGGGATGCACGCCAGGCCGTCCGACCAGCGCCATGATTTCCTCGTCGCTGCGCCCGGCGGTCTCGGGCTTGAGTTGCTCGGCCTTGGCCAGCGCCGCGCGCACCTGGCGGAAGTTCCAGCCTTCGACCAGCACCAGGCTGCGGGTGGCTTCCTCGCCGCGGACCAGGATGTTGAGCAGCAGGCGCGGCGTCACGCCGCGGTCGAGCTCGTAGCTGCCGGCGCGCATCTGGCGGTCCTGGCCGGAGAAGCGAAACCACAGGTAGAGCAATTGCGGCGGCACGTCGACGCCGGCATCGGCCACCGCCTGCGCGATGCCGCGCGGCGTGGTGCCGGGCTCGACCGACAGGTCGACGTTGGGGGCCGGCAGCTTGAGGGGCTGGTTGACCCACCAGAGCCCGGCGGCCCCGGCGCCGAGCACGATCAGGGCAGCCAGCAGGAAAAGTGTGAGGAAGAAGCGGCGCACGGGTTCCGGGAAGGGAGGCGGACGGATGACGGTAGCAAGAACGGCTAAGCCCTGCGGGCCGAACGGATGCGAGCCGGCCATGATAATTCAGCGATGACCTCTGTCGTTCCGAATGGCGTCACCGCCCTCTCCCACCTCGGCGTGATCCGTGCCGAGGGGCCCGATGCAGCGAGCTTCCTGCATGGCCAGTTGACCCAGGATTTCGTCTTGCTCGATGCTTCCGAGGCGCGGCTGGCGGCGCTGTGCACGGCCAAGGGCCGCGCGATCGCGAGCTTCGTCGGCATCCGGCCCGAACCCGATCGCATCCTGCTGGTCTGCAGCCGCGACATCCTGGCCGCGACGCTCAAGCGCCTGTCGATGTACGTGCTGCGGGCCAAGGCCAAGCTCAGCGACGCCAGCGCGGATTTCTCGCTTTACGGGTTGACCGGCACCGCGCTGGTAGCCAATGGGGTCGATGCCGGGGCGCTCCCGGGGCGAGCGAGCGTGGTCGGCGACGCGCACGTGGTGTCGCTCTACCCGTCCGACGGCGTGCCTCGCGCCCTGTGGATCGCACCGGCCGCCAGCCCCGCGCCCCAGGGTGCCGAACTCGATCCGGCGATCTGGGAATGGAGCGAGGTGCGCAGCGGCATCGTGACCCTGACCAGCCCCGTGGTCGAGGCCTTCGTGCCGCAGATGATCAACTACGAGTCGGTCGGCGGCGTGAACTTCAAGAAGGGCTGCTACCCGGGCCAGGAGATCGTGGCCCGGAGCCAGTTCCGCGGCACCCTGAAGCGCCGGACCTACCTGGTGCAGGCCGACGGCGAGGTCGCGGCCGGCCAGGAAGTCTTCGCCGTCAACGATCCGGCGCAGCCGGTCGGCACCGTGGCGCAGGCCGCGCCGGCGCCGGGTGGCGGCTGGGCGGCCTTGATCTCGATCCAGATCGCGGCGATCGATGCCGGCGGGCTGCATGCGCGGGCTGTCGACGGGCCGGCGCTGACGGTGGAGCCATTGCCCTACCCGCTGCTCGAAGACATCTGAAGTGCCGCGCTACGTCGCCTTTCTTCGTGGCGTCAGCCCGATGAACGCCAAGATGCCCGAACTCAAGCGTTGCTTCGAAAGCGGGGGCTTCACGGAGGTGAAGACGCTGCTGTCGAGCGGCAACGTGGCGTTCAATGCGCGTGCCGCGGCGCGGGCGACGCTCGAACGCAAGGCCGAGGCGGCCATGGAAGCGGCGCTCGGACGGCGCTTTCTCACCATCGTGCGTTCGTCCGACGCCCTGCGCGAGCTGCTGGCTGCCGACCCCTTTTCGGCGCACGAACTGCCGGCCGGCGCGAAGCGGGTCGTGACCTTCCTGCGTGAACCTCGAGAAACCCGGCTGGCGCTGCCGATCGAGTTCGAAGAAGCGCGGATCCTGGCGATGGACGAGATGCAGGTTTTCTCGGCCTATGTACCGGGGCCGCGCGGTCCGGTGTTCATGACGCTGATCGAGAAGACTTTCGGGACGGAATTGACGACTCGGACTTGGGAGACGGTGAGGAAGTGCGCGGTGGCTTGAGCCGGGCCGATGCAGGCGTCCGAGAGGACCCGCTCAGCAGCACCGCCCCTTCCCTCCCCCATACCGCGCCTCCAGCCGCTCCCTGAAAAACGCCTCGTAGCTCATCGCCTCCTGCCCCGGGTGCGTGCGCGCCATGTGGCTCAGGTAGGTGTCGTAGTCCGGCATGCCCACCATCAGCCGCAACGACTGCGCCAGCGAGCGGGTCAGGTAGCGCCCGGTCTCGGCCAGGCTGGCGCCGGAATTCCTCATGCCGCGGCCATCGGTTCGAACGGCGTCTCGCGCGCGGTCGGATGGTTGGCCCGGCGCGCGGCCAGGCAGGTGCGCACGCTGTAGACCAGCACGCTCAGCACCACGAAGATGAACAGCGCGCACAGGCCGGCATCCAGGCGGTCGTTGAAGACGATCCGCGCCATCGCCTCGGGCGTCTTCGCCGGGGCGATCAGCACGCCCTGCGCCAGGCCGTCGGCGTATTTCGCGGCGTGCGACAGGAAACCCACCTTCGGGTCGGCCGAGAAGATCTTCTGCCAGCCCGCGGTCAGCGTGCAGATCAGCAGCCAGGCCGCCGGCGCCGCCGCCACCCAGGCGTAGCGCTCGCGCTTCATGCGGAACAGCACGACCACGCCGAGCATCAGCGCCACCGCGGCCAGCATCTGGTTGGAGATGCCGAACAGCGGCCACAGCGTGTTGATGCCGCCCAGCGGATCGACCACGCCCTGGTACAGGAAATAGCCCCAGGCCGCGACGCAGAGGAAGGTCGCGATCAGGTTGGCCGGCAGCGAGTCGGTGCGCTTGAGGGCCGGCACGAAGCTGCCCAGCAAGTCTTGCAGCATGAAGCGCCCGGCCCGCGTGCCGGCGTCGACCGCGGTCAGGATGAACAGGGCCTCGAACAGGATCGCGAAGTGGTACCAGAAGGCCATCATGGCCTGGCCGCCGATCACCTGGTGCAGGATGTGCGCCATGCCGACGGCCAGGGTCGGGGCGCCGCCGGCGCGCCCGAGGATGGTGGTCTCGCCGACGTCCCTGGCGGTCTGCAGCAGCATCTCGGGGGTGACTGCGAAGCCCCAGCCCGAGATCGTCTGCGCCACCGCTTCGGGGGTGCTGCCGACCAGCGCGGCCGGGCTGTTCATCGCGAAGTACACGCCCGGGTCGATGCAGGCCGCGGCCACCAGCGCCATCACGGCGACGAAGGACTCGGCCAGCATGCCGCCGTAGCCGATGAAGCGCGCGTTCAGCTCGTTGTCGAGCATCTTCGGCGTCGTGCCCGAGGAGATCAGCGCATGGAAGCCCGACACCGCGCCGCAGGCGATGGTGATGAACAGGAACGGGAACAGGTTGCCCGACCAGACCGGGCCATTGCCTTGGGCGAACTGGGTCACGGCCGGCATCTGCAGGGTCGGCGCGACGAACACGATGCCGATCGCCAGCGCGATGATGGTGCCGATCTTCAGGAAGGTCGACAGGTAATCGCGCGGTGCCAGCAGCAGCCACACCGGCAGGCTGGCGGCGATGAAGCCGTAGCCGATCAGCATCCAGGTCAGGGCCTTGCCGTCGAAGGTGAACATCGGGCCCCAGACCGGACTCTGGCTCACGGCCTGGCCGCCGAAGATCGCCGCCATCAGCAGCACGAAGCCGATCACCGAGATCTCGCCGATGCGGCCCGGGCGGATGTAGCGCAAGTAGACGCCCATGAACAACGCCACCGGGATGGTCGCCGCCACCGTGAAGGTGCCCCAGGGCGATTCGGCCAGCGCCTTGACCACGATCAGCGCCAGCACCGCGAGGATGATGATCATGATCATGAAGGTGCCGAACAGCGCGATCATGCCGGGCACGGTGCCCATCTCTTGCTTGATCAGGTCGCCCAGCGAGCGGCCGTCGCGGCGGGTCGAGATGAACAGCACGATGAAGTCCTGCACTGCGCCTGCGAACACCACGCCGGCCAGGATCCACAGCAGGCCGGGCAGGTAGCCCATCTGCGCCGCGAGCACCGGGCCGACCAGCGGGCCGGCACCGGCGATGGCCGCGAAATGGTGGCCGAACAGCACGTTCTTGTCGGTCGGCACATAGTCCAGGCCGTCGTTGTGGCGGTGCGCCGGCGTCTTGCGGTTGCCGTCGAGCCCGAGCACGCGGGTGGCGATGAACAGGCTGTAGTAGCGGTAGGCGATCAGGTAGGTGCAGATCGCGGCGACCACGATCCAGAGCGCGTTGATGGCCTCCCCGCGCGAAAGGGCCACAGTGCCGAGCGCGAAGGCGCCGACCACGGCCACGACGAGCCACACCAGGTGGCGGCGGATGCTGTGCATTGGAATGTCTCCGGAAGATGAACCCCGGAAGTGTGGCTAGCCTGGCCCGCGGCGGCATCGGTTGCACTGCGCGAATCGGTCGCGTGGCATCACCTAAGGGATAACCCTGAATCAGCTGTTCTTGAATTCGCGCGCGTGCTCGACCGCGTACTTGATCAGCGCCGACTGGCCCTCGAGTCCGAGCCGCCGCTTGATGCTCTGGCGGTGGGCCTCGACCGTGCGCACGCTCAAACCCAGGTCGCGCGCGATCTGCTTGCTCGAGTCGCCACGGCCCAGCGCCGTCAGGATCTCGCTCTCGCGCGGCGTCAGCAGCGGCCGCGGCTGCTGGGTCGCGAACAGCCGGTGCGACACGGCCGAACTCAGGAAGGTTCCGCCGGCCGCCACCGCCTCGATCGCGGCGACGATCTCCGCCGCCGGCGCATCCTTGAGCACATAGCCGCGGGCGCCTGCCTGCAGCGCCTGCTGCACGTACTCCGGGTTGTCGTACATGCTGAGCATCAGCACCCGCACTTCAGGCTGACGATCTTGCAGGAGCGATGCCAGCTCGATGCCGCTCATCCCCTTCATGCCGACGTCGGCCAGCACCAGGTCCGGCCGCGCCTGGGCGATGCCTTCGAGCGCCTCGGCGGCGCTGCCGGCCTCGCCGACGATCTCGAGGGTCGGCAAGGGCCCGAGGCGCGCTCGCAGCCCGTCGCGCACCAGCGGATGGTCGTCGACCAGGAACAGCCGGATCACAGCGGGCGTCATGCGGTGTCTTCCCCGTCGACCGGCACCTCGGCCAGGATCGATGTGCCGTCCGCATCGGAGCGCACGCCGAGCGAGCCGCCGATGGCCGCCACCCGTTCGCGCATGTTGCGCAGGCCGATGCCGCGCTTCGGATCGAGTTCGAGCGCGGCGGGGTCGAAGCCGGTGCCGTCGTCGCCGATTTCCAGCTGAACCGCCCTGCCCTCGAAGGCCAGCACGATGCGCACCTGCCGCGCCCGCGCATGCTTGCGCACGTTGGTCAGCGCCTCCTGCGCGACGCGGAACAGCGCGGTCTTCACTTCCTGCGGCAGCTCGCGCGGGCGGCCCTGCACGGTGACCGACGCGGCGACGCCGCCCTCCTCGCCGAACTCCGCGCCCAGCCGCTCAAGTGCCGCGGGCAGCCCCAGCGTATCGAGCAGGGCCGGACGCAGCCGGTGCGAGATGCGGCGCACCTCCACCAGCGATTCATTGAGCCGCTGCAGCGCCTTGCCGAGCGCCGGAGGCACCTGCTCGCGCGCCCGTTCGAGCGCGTCGACCGCCGACTCGATCATCAGCTTGGCCGACACCAGCGTCTGGCTGGTGCCGTCGTGCAGCTCGCGCGCCAGGTGCGCCCGCTCGTCTTCCTGCGACTGCACGACCTGGCGCGCCAGCAGCCGCAGCCGGGCCTCGGCGATGCGGTGCTCGCTCAGGTTCAGCAGCAGCCCGGTGGCGCTGACCACGGCCAGGCAGAGCGCGGCGATGCCGGCGATCCAGAGCATGGTGGTCGTGACGTTGGTGTTCATCTGGCGGTCGAGCGTCTGCATCGCGGCCTCGATGTCGTCGAGGTAGAGCCCGGTGCCGACCATCCAGTTCCAGCGCGGCAGGGCCGTGACATAGCCGAGCTTGGGCGCCAGCTGCGCGCTCGAGGGCTTGCGCCACTGGTACTCGACATAGCCGCCGCCCTCGCGGGCGCGCGCGATCAGGTCCTGGATCGTGAGGCGGCCCTGCGAATCGCGCAGGTCCCACAGCGTCTGGCCGACCAGTTCGGGCTGGCGCGAATGCATCAGCGAACGGCCCTGCAGGTCGTAGACGAAGAAATAGCCGTCGCTGCCGTAGTCGAGCGCGGCCAGCCGGCGCAGCGCCTCGGCACGCGTCACCTCGTCGTCGAGGCCGGCGTCGTAGAGCGGCTTCACCGTGCTCACCGCGAGGTCGACGTAGCTGCGCAGTTCGTTGCGCCGCTGCGTCATATACGTCTGCTCGATCAGCGCCCGTTCACGCTGCGCCAGGTCGCGCTCCTGGTGACGCACCGCAAAGGCCACCAGCATCAGCGCGACCAGCAGCGGTGCGACGGCGAGCGCGACGATCTTGGTCCTCAGGTTCATGGGGCGGCAAGACTAACATTTGGCGGCATGGGCTCTGTTGAGGAGCCCGGCAAGCGGTGCGGGCCAGTCGACCCCACTGCGCCGGCCCTTCGGGCTTCCTTGCGGTGCTCGCTTCAGGCGGGGTCCACGCGAAACTCGCTTCGCTCAAACACGCGCGGCCCTGATCCGGCTGAAGCTGCGCTCCTCAGCGGCGCAGAGGGGATCGCCCGTCCCGCACCGCTTGCCGGGCTTGGGGGTGTGCAAGCAGTCCCGACGTCTCCAACGCCGATGCAACCCCGACGTGTCAACGGTGGCGGGCGGCATGCCCCGGGCCGGCCGTTGAGGCACCGCCGAGCAGCGCAGCGGTGCGCGGAAAAAGGGCCGCGCGTGTTTGAGCGAAGCGAGTTTGCGCGGACCCCGCGTACCGCGAGCA
>NZ_JASZYN010000018.1:0-139779 GCF_030316965.1 Variovorax sp. J31P207 | reverse complement strand
CGTCTGCGGCGTTGCCCGCGCTTGCAAGGCGCAAGCCTTGCTGCGCGCGGGCGCCTTGCATCCAGCCCCTTGGCTCGGCAACGCGATCCCCGGAAGTAGTGTGAACAGGCCCTAGCCAGCCCTTGCGGGTCCACAATGGCCCATGGCCGTCCGCTACGACATCACCCACACCACCGTCTACCGCTACAAGACGCCCGTCACCTTCGGGCTGCACCGCGTGATGTTCAGGCCGCGCGACAGCCACGACCTGCGGGTGCTGGCGACCGACCTGGTGGTGAGTCCCGATGCCTATGTGCGGATGATCCACGACCCGCACTCCAATTCGGTGGCGCTGGTGCAGCCGATGGGCGAGGCGCTCGAGTTGCGCATCGTCTGTTCGTTCACCATCGAGCACCTGCCGACGCCGATCGACGAACTGGCGCTGGACCCGGCCGCCGAGGTGCTGCCCTTCGCTTATTCGCTGGAGGACCGGCTCGACCTCGAGCACTACCTGCGGCCGCACCACGACGATCCGGACGGCACGCTGATCCGCTGGGCCCACCAGTTCCTGCACACCGACCAGCCGAACAACACGCGCGACGTGCTGACCCGCATGAACGCGCACATCGGCCAGAGCCTGCGCTACGTGGCCCGCGACGAGGAAGGCACGCAGACGCCGCTGGAGACACTCACGCGCGGCAGCGGCAGCTGCCGCGACTACGCGCTGCTGATGATGGAGGCCGCGCGCCGCCTCGGCATCGCCACCCGCTTCGTCTCCGGCTATCTCTACGACGCGGCGCTCGACACCGGCGAGCCCGCCGAGCCGGGCCAGGCTGTCAGCGGCGCCGGCAGCACGCATGCGTGGCTGCACGCCTACCTGCCGGGCGCCGGCTGGATCGCCTTCGATCCCACCAACAACCTTATGGGCGGCGCCCAGCTCATCCGGGTCGGCGTGGCACGCGACCCGGCGCTGGCGGCGCCGATCTCGGGCAGCTGGTATGGCGAGCCCGAGGCCTACGAGGGGCTGGAAGCGAGCGTAATGGTGCGGCGAATCTCGGGCTGACCGTCAAAAACCGTCCGACCGCAAGCCCGACGAAGACCTTGCCGCAACGACCGGCCGGCACTTAAAGTGGCTTCCGACGCCTTTTCCTGGGCGCGGTTCTTGCTGATGACACTGTTCCGACACGCGGTGCCGGGACACTGTCGTCACTTCGGAGGTTCTGATTGAAGACTTTTCCCATCGACTTGGCCTTGCAGGGCGGCGGTTCGCACGGCGCCTTCACCTGGGGCGTCCTCGACCGCCTGCTCGAAGAACCCTGGCTGCAGCTGGACGGCATCTCTGGCACCTCGGCCGGCGCCATGAACGCGGCCGCGCTGGCATGCGGCCACGCGGCGGGCGGGGCCGAAGGAGCGCGCGAATCGCTCGACAGGTTCTGGCGTGGCGTTTCCGATGCCGCCAAGTACAGCCCCTTCAAGCGCAGCTGGATGGACATGCTCAGCGGCACCTGGACGCTCGACAACTCGCCGGCCTTCATCGCCGCCGACCTGGCCACCCGCCTCTGGTCGCCCTACGACCTCAATCCGCGCGGCATGAACCCGCTGCGCGGCATCCTGTCGGAGCTGATCGACTTCGACCGCCTCTCGGCATCGCCGATCAAGCTCTTCGTGACCGCCACCAACGTGCGCACCGGCCGCGGCCGGGTGTTCCGCAACGCCGAGCTGACGCCCGACGTGCTGCTGGCCTCGGCCTGCCTGCCGACCATGTTCCACGCGGTCGAGAT
Organism: Variovorax sp. J31P207; assembly: GCF_030316965.1. Classification (NCBI taxonomy): domain Bacteria; kingdom Pseudomonadati; phylum Pseudomonadota; class Betaproteobacteria; order Burkholderiales; family Comamonadaceae; genus Variovorax; species Variovorax sp. J31P207. The sequence continues at coordinate 138,019 of NZ_JASZYN010000018.1, read as the reverse complement.
CGACGGCGATCCGTACTGGGACGGCGGCTATGCCGGCAACCCGACGATGACGCCGCTGATCCGCGAATGCCAGTCGAGCGACACCCTGCTGATCCAGATCAACCCGGTCGAGCGGGCGGGCGTTCCGCGCAGCGCCACCGAGATCAACAACCGGCTCAACGAGCTGTCCTTCAATTCGCCGCTGCTCAAGGAGCTGCGCATGATCGCGCTGCTGCACCAGGTGGCCGACCCGGGGCACGGCGAAGGCGCCGCCTGGGCCCGGATGCGCATCCACCGCATCGCCACCGACGCCATGCTGGCGCTCGGCGCCTCGTCCAAGATGATCTCGGAGTGGCCCTTCCTGTGCCAGCTGCGCGATGAAGGCCGGCGCTCGGCGCAAGCCTTCCTCGAGGCCCACAAGGGCGACATCGGCAAGCGCTCGACGCTCGACCTCGACGCCCTGCTCGAAGGGGTCTGAGCCATGGGACTCGCAGGCATCTTCATCGGCCTCGGGCTGCTGATCTGGCTCTCCTACCGGGGCTGGAGCGTGCTGGTGCTGGCACCGGCCGCGGCGCTGATCGCCGCGCTGTTCGCCGGCGAGCCGCTGCTCGCCCACTGGACCCAGACCTTCATGGGTTCGGCGGCCGGCTTCCTGGCCAGCTTCTTCCCGCTGTTCCTGCTCGGCGCTGTGTTCGGCAAGCTGATGGACGACAGCGGCTCGGTCCAGACCATCGCCCGCTTCATGACCGAGAAGCTCGGGCCCCAGCGCGCGATGCTCGCGGTGGTGCTGGCCGGTGCGCTGGTCACCTACGGCGGGGTCAGCCTGTTCGTCGCCTTCTTCGTGCTGGCCCCGATGGCGCAGGCCCTCTTCCGGGCCGCGAACATCCCGGCCCGCCTGATGCCGGCGGCCATCGCGCTCGGCACCTCGACCTTCACCATGTCGGCGCTGCCCGGCACGCCCGCCATCCAGAACGCGATCCCGATGCCCTTCTTCGGCACCACGGCCTTCGCCGCGCCCGGCCTGGGCGTGATCGCCTCGGCGATCATGCTGGGCTTCGGGATGTGGTGGCTGCGGCGCGCCGAGGCCAAGGCCCGCGCGGCCGGCGAGACCTTCGGGACCCTGGACTCGGAGGCCCACATCGATGCCGCGGAAGACCCGGTGGTGCGCGAACGCGCCACCACCGCCGGCAGCTTCGACCCGGCCGAAGTCCAGCACGGCGAGCACGGCAGCGGCCAGCCCGGCATCGTGGCGGCCCTGGCCCCGCTGGTGGTGGTGGTGGTCGTCAACCTGCTGATGGCACTGGTGGTGCTGCCACGCATGAACACCGGCTACCTGGCCGAGGCCCGCTTCGGCGGCATCGGCCTGGCCAACGTCGGCGGCGTCTGGGCGGTGCTGGTGGCGCTGGCCGCGGCCATGTTGGTGCTGGTCGCGCTCAACTGGAAGCGCCTGCCTTCGCTGCGCGCCACGGTCGATGCCGGCGCCAATGCCTCGGTGCTGCCGGTGGTCTGCGTCGCCAGCCTGGTCGGCTTCGGCGCCGTGGTGGCCGCCATGCCGGCCTTCGAACTGGTGCGCGAATGGGTGCTGGGCATCGGCGGTGGGCCGCTGGTCTCGCTGGCGCTGTCGACCAACATCCTGGCCGCCCTCACCGGCTCGGCCTCGGGCGGCCTGACGATCGCGCTCGACGCGCTGGGCGGCACCTTCATGCAGCTGGCCGCCACCACCGGCCTCGATCCGGCGCTGATGCACCGGGTGGCGGTGATCGGCGCCGGCACCCTCGACAGCCTGCCGCACAACGGCGCGGTCGTCACGCTGCTGGCGGTCTGCGGCACCAAGCACGGCGAGAGCTATTTCGACATCGTGATGGTCGGCATCGTCGGCGCGCTGATCGCGCTGATCGCCGTCATCGTGCTGGGCTCGACGGTAGGCTCCTTTTGAACCGCTGATTCACCCCACCCGCAGCCGCAAGACGGCCGGGTGATGCTCCGGCGGCGCCGCCAGCCGGCGCGCATAGGCCGTCTCGGCCTCCTCCAGCGCTTCGCAGAGGCGCTCGAGCGCCCGGATGTCCTCTTGGCCCGGCGGCGTGCCGCTGCCGCACATGAAGTCGCCGAGCGACTCGATCATCTCTTCGCGCGCGGCGGCAACGGCCAGCCGGCAGCGCACCATCTCGCCCCTCAGCTTCGCCAGCTGTCCTCTTTTCGACCGATGCACAGCATCTCCCCGGTTGTTATTTGTACTACTTAGCTATTAACTGACCTTAGGGCTTGGGCGAGTCCGGGTCCATATGGCTTAGGCGCTATCCGTTCCGGGCAGTCGCAATCCGATTCAATCTGCGCCTTGCGCCGGCGCCGCCGCGGCAGGAAGATGGCAGCCGCCGAAGGAGACATGCCGACGGTCATGTCCGAACCGGCGGCTTTGCCAACAGGAGCCGCGCCATGAACAAGCTGACCTCCCTGCTGCTGTGGCCGGCGATCGCCATCCTCGGTGCCTTCTCGTTCGCGGCGCTGGCATTGGGCCGCGGCGAGAGCGTCAACGCGGTCTGGCTGGTGACCGCGGCGCTGTGCGTCTACTTCATCGCCTACCGCTTCTACAGCAAGTTCATCGCCGACAAGGTGCTGCGGCTGGACGACACGCGCGTCACGCCGGCGCTGCGCCACAACGACGGCATGGACTACGTGCCGACCAACAAGTGGGTGCTCTACGGCCACCACTTCGCGGCCATCGCGGGCGCCGGGCCGCTGGTCGGGCCGGTGCTGGCGGCGCAGATGGGTTACCTGCCCGGCACGCTGTGGATCCTCTCGGGGGTGGTGCTGGCCGGCGCGGTGCAGGACTTCATCGTGCTGTTCGCGTCGGTGCGGCGCGACGGCAAGTCGCTCGGCGAGATGATCAAGATGGAGCTCGGCCCGGTGCCCGGCACGCTGGCCCTGGTCGGCGTGCTGGCGATCATGATCATCATCCTGGCGGTGCTGGCGCTGATCGTCGTGAAGGCGCTCACCGGCAGCCCCTGGGGCCTGTTCACGATTTTCGCCACCATCCCGATCGCGCTGCTGATGGGCGTCTACATGCGGATCATCCGGCCCGGGCGCGTCGGCGAGGCCTCGGTGTTCGGCGTGGTGCTGCTGCTGGCCTCGATCTTCCTCGGCCGAGCCGTGGCCGAGAGCGCCACCTGGGCGCCGTGGTTCACCCTCACCGGCCCGCAGCTGGCCTGGGCGCTGATCGTCTATGGCGCCATCGCGGCCAGCCTGCCCGTCTGGCTGATGCTGGCGCCGCGCGACTACCTCAGCACCTTCCTCAAGATCGGCACCATCGTCGCGCTGGCGCTGGGCATCTACTACGTCGCGCCGCTGCTGGCGATGCCGGCCACCACCCGCTTCATCGACGGCAGCGGGCCGGTGTTCTCGGGCAAGCTGTTCCCGTTCCTGTTCATCACCATCGCCTGCGGCTCGGTGTCGGGCTTCCACGCCCTGATCTCGTCCGGCACGACGCCGAAGATGGTCGAGAAAGAGTCGCACATGCGCTTCATCGGCTTCGGCGGCATGCTGGCCGAGTCCTTCGTCGCGGTGATGGCGCTCACGGCCGCCAGCGTGCTCGACCCCGGCATCTATTTCGCGATGAATGCGCCGGCGGCGGTGATCGGCACCACCGCGGCCCACGCGGCCGAGGTGATCTCGGGCTGGGGCTTCACGATCACGCCCGAGCTCATCAACCAGACCGCGGTCGATATCGGCGAGACCAGCATCCTGTCGCGCGCCGGCGGTGCGCCGACCCTGGCGGTCGGCATGGCGCAGATCCTCGGCCAGGCCTTCGGCGGCAAGTCGATGGAGGCCTTCTGGTATCACTTCGCGATCCTGTTCGAGGCCCTCTTCATCCTGACCGCGGTCGATGCCGGCACCCGGGTCGGCCGCTTCATGATCCAGGACATGCTGGGCCACCTCTACAAGCCGCTCGGCGACACCGAGTTCCTGCCCGCCAACATCGTCGCGACGCTGCTGTGCGTCGGGCTCTGGGGCTACTTCCTGTACCAGGGCGTGGTCGATCCGCTCGGCGGCATCAACACGCTGTGGCAGCTGTTCGGCGTCGGCAACCAAATGCTGGCCGGCATCGCGCTGCTGCTGTGCACCAGCGTGCTCGTGAAGATGAAGCGCGAACGCTACGTGTGGGTCACGCTGGCGCCGACCGCCTGGCTGCTGGTCACGACACTGACCGCCGGCGTGCAGAAGATCTTCCACCCCGACCCGGCCATCGGCTTCCTGGCGCTGGCGCGCAAGTTCGGCGATGCGGCCGCGCAAGGCACGCTGATCGCACCGGCCAAGTCGATCGCCGAGATGCAGCGCGTGGCCTTCAACAACACGCTCGACGCCGTGGTCTGCGGCTTCTTCGTGCTGCTGGTGGTCGCGATGTGCGTGTTCGCCGCCAAGATCTGCCTGCAGGCGCTGAAGCAAGCCAGGCCGACGGCGCAGGAGATCCCGCCGATGAGCGGCCCGCAGGGAGCCATGCCGTGAACGAAGCCATCGACCTGGACGCCGAGCGTTCGCTGGGGCAGCGCTTTCGCAGCCTTTGCTCGGCCTGCCGGCAAGTCTTCGGCATGCCCGACTACGAGCGCTACCTGGAGCACGCGGCCACGCTGCATCCCGGGGCGCCGGTGCTGTCGCGCAACGACTACTGCGCCAAGGTGATCGAGCGCCGCTACGGCAAAGGCGTCGGGCGCTGCTGCTGAGCCTGCGCGGGACCGGCGAGTGCACCCAGGTAGGCGCGCACCCGTTCGTCAGCCATCAGCGAATCGAAGTCCGCCATCTGCGTGACCGTGCCCTTCTGCACGAAGATGAATCGCTCGCAACTCTGGCGCAGGATGTCGATGTGGTACGGCTCGTTCGGATGCAGGCACAGGAACACCAGCCGGCCGCGCGCCTTGAGCGTGCGGAAGAAATCGAGCATGAACCCGATGTAGCCGTCCTGGGTATTGAACTGCGGCTCGTCGAACAGATGCACCAGCGGCGAATCGCAGCGCGCATGGTCGAGCATGAAGTTCGGCCGGCTGCGCTGGAACGACCGCAGCTGATACGACTGGTGGTAGTGGATCGCCAGCCGGTCGCGCTCCCGGGTGCGCACGCGATGGATGTCCTGGCCGTTGACCAGCACGCGCCCTGCACTGGGCAGGTTGCTGCCGGTCATGAGTTCGAACAGCGTGGTCTTGCCCGAGCCGTTGGGGCCCAGCACGCCGACCACGGCCGGCCTCGCGACCTCGAAATCGGCGGCGAGGCTGAAAGTGAGCTTCGGCCGCAGCAGGCCGCGGGCGTATCGCTTGGCGATCTTCTCGACCTTGAGCAGCGGTGCGTTCATGCCGTCATACCCCCAGCAGTCGAAGACGCAGCGCGGCGTCGCTGCGCAAGGCCTCGGCCGAGCCCTCGTGCACGATCGCGCCCTGGCTCATCACATACACGCGGTCGGCCACTTCGAGCGCGCTCTGGACGTTCTGCTCGACCACCAGCACCGAGACGCCCTCGGCCTTCAGCCGCGTGATGGTCTTCATCACGTCCTGCACCACCTTCGGCGCCAGGCCCTGGCTCGGCTCGTCGAACAGCACCAGCCCGGGCGAGCCCAGCAGTGCGCGCGAGATCGCGACCATCTGCATCTCGCCGCCGGACAGGTTCTCGCATTCGCGATGCATCAGGTGCTCGAGCGCGCTGAAGATCTCGAAGCACTCCTTCTCGGTCCAGGCGCGGAAGCGCGACTTCTTGCCTGCGATCGCGAGGTTGCGTGCCACGGTCAGCGTCGGGAAGATGCGCCGGTCGTCTGGCACCCAGCCGACACCGGCACGCGCGATGTCATGGGTCGACGCCCGCGTCACGTCGCGGGCATCGAAGCGGATGGTGCCGGCGCGCGCCGGCGTCAGGCCGAGGATCGAACGCAGCGCGGTGGTCTTGCCGGCGCCGTTCGGCCCCAGCAGCGCGACCACTTCGCCCGCGTCCACGCGCAGCGAGACGCCGAACAGGGCCTGCGTCTCGCCGTAGAAGGTGTCGATGCGCTCGATGGCGAGCAATGGCGGCGGCGTGCGATCGAGGGTCAGAGGCGCTTTCTGAGCGGCCGGGCGGGGGCTCATGCGAGCACCCCCAGGTTGGAACGCGCGACCCATTCGTTGCGCCGCAGTTCGTCCGGCGTGCCCTGCGCGATCACCTGGCCCCAGTGGATCACCGAGATCCGGTCGGCCAGGCCGAACAGGAACTTCATGTCGTGCTCGATCACCATGATCGTCAGCTGCCGGCGCAGTTGCAGAACCAGTTCGGTCAGCCTGGCCGTGCCTTCGGCGCCGAGGCCGGCCGTCGGCTCGTCGAGGAACAGCATCCGCGGCTCGGCGGCCAGCGCAACGCCGATCTCCAGGGCGCGCCGTTCGCCGTACGAGAGGCTGCGCGCCGGCGAAAGCGCCTTGCCGGCCAGGCCGACGCGCGCCAGCACCGCCGCCGCCAGATCCTGTGCCGTGCTGTCGGCGCCCAGGTCGCGCCAGGGATTGAAGCCCTGGCGGCGTACGTGCGGCGTGGCGATCAAGACATTGTCGAGTGCCGAGTAGTCGTCGAAGAGATTCATGATCTGGAAGGAGCGCGAGATGCCCTTGCGCGCGATCTCCCGCGGCGCCAGACCGGTGATGTCCTGGCCCGCGAAGCGCACGCTGCCGCGGTCGGGCCGATAGCGACCGGTGAGCACGTTGAAGCAGGTGGTCTTGCCGGCCCCGTTCGGGCCCATGATGCCGACCAGTTCGCCTTCGTCGCAGGCCAGCGTGATGTCTTCGAGCACCACCTGGTCGCCGAAGCGCTTCGACAGGCCCTGGGCTTCAAACAGCTTCATCGGCGCCTCCCCGGACCGCTGCGGCCAGCATCGCGGCGGACACGGTGCTGGCGGCGCCCGGCGGCCTTCGCCGCCACCTCGCCATCCAGCCCTGCCAGATGCCGGCAATGCCGTCGGGCTTGAAGATCACCAGCGCCATGAAAAGGAGTCCATACCAGAGCAGCCAGGTCTCGGTGTAGACGCCCAGCAGGTCGCGCGCCAGGATGAAGAAGGTGGCGCCGATCACCGGCCCCCAGAAGCTGACGAGCCCGCCGCCGATCAGCACCATCATCACGACGAAGCCCGAGTTGTGCAGGCTCATCACGTTCGGATAGGCCGACTGCTGCGCCATCGCGAACAGGGCGCCGGCCAGCCCCGCGACGCCGGCCGACAGCGTGAACGCCAGCCACTTGTAGAGCCAGACGTTGTAGCCCACGAAAGCGGCCCGGGTCTCGTTCTGCTTGATGGCGCTCAGCACCCTGCCCAGCGGCGAGTGCACCAGCCGCCAGAGGGCGACCAGCACCAGCGCGAACGCCGCCAGGCAGAAATAGAACAGCGCGTCGTTGCTCGCGAGGCTGAACGAGACGAAGCCGAAATCGGCCGGCAGCCGCTTGATGCTGAGCAGGCCGTCCTCGCCGCCGGTCACCGTGTGCCATTTGTTGGCGATGAACCAGAAGACCTGGCCGAAGGCGATGGTCAGCAGCGCGTAGTAGATGCCGCGCTTGTGCGAGATGAACAGCGCCACCAGGGCCCCGAGCACGGTCGCCACCAGCACCGCGCCGACGAGGTCGAACCAGAGGTTCGGCCAGACCCTGAGCTGCAGCAGGCCGAAGGCGTAGGCCCCGATGCCGAAATAGGCGCCATGCCCGAACGAGGGCAAGCCCGTGAAACCGAGCAGCAGGTTGAAGCCCAGCGCGAACATCATCCAGATCATGATTTCGAGCGCCAGGTACTGGTAGAGCCCCACCTGCGCGACCCACAGCGGCGTCGACAGCAGCAGTGCCAGCGTGAGGACCAGGGGCGCGGGGAACAGGGCGGCGCGGCCGGCGGCGAGGTGCATCAAGTTCCGTCTCCGATTTTTTCAAGGACCGTTGGACAAAACAGAATGTACGTTCTATTATTTAAACATTCAAGAACATTTATTCTATTTTCAGCACATGGACGCGATCGCGAACTACGAGCAGCTCAAGACCCGGATTGCCGAGGCCTACCCCGGCATGTCGAAGCAGCTGCAGCGCATCGCCCGCTATGCGCTGGAGCGCCCGGACGACCTCGCACTGGGCACGGTGGCGGCCATCGCCGAGAGCACCGAGGTCCAGCCCTCCGCCATGATCCGCTTCGCCAACGCGGTCGGCTATGGCGGTTTCTCCGAGATGCAACAGGTATTTCGCGGCCACCTGGTCGAGCGCTCGGCAAGCTACCGCGAGCGCATCGTGGAGATCCGGCGCAAGCAGAACCACGATGCGCAGGCACCGGCCGGCGTGCTGCACCAGCTGGCGAGCGACTCGATCGCCGAGCTGGGCCAGCTCGAGGACATGGTCCGCGAGGCCGACCTGAGGGCGGCCGTCAAGCTGATCGCCGACGCGCCCCACATTCACGTGCTGGCGCAGCGTCGGGCGTTCCCGGTGGCGGGCTACCTGGCCTATGCGCTGAGCCAGCTCGAGCTGCGCACCCACCTGCTCGACGGCGCCGGCGGCATGCTGCGCGAGAGCCTTCGCTCGGTGGCGCCGGGCGATGTGCTGCTGGTCGCGAGCTTTCGCAACTACTCGCCCGACGTGCTCGAAGCAGCCCGCCTGCTGCGCGCGCAAGGCACTTCGGTGGTCGCCATCACCGATGGGCCGCTGTCGCCCCTCAAGGCCTCGGCCACCGTCTGCTTCGAGCTGGCCGACGACTCGTCGAAACCTTTCCGCTCGCTGGTGGCGCCGCTTTGCCTGGCGCAGGCCCTGGTGGTCAGCACCGGCCACCTGCTGGCGGAACAGGCTGCGTCCAAGCCAGCCGCTTCGAGAAGGAAGAAGACATGACGCGTGCTTTCGATGTGATCTGCATGGGCCGCGCCGCGGTCGATCTCTACGGCGAGCAGGTCGGCGGCCGGCTCGAGGACATGCTGAGCTTCACCAAGTACCTGGGCGGCTCGCCCGCCAACACCGCGGTCGGGGTGGCGCGCCTGGGCCTGCGGCCCGCGATGCTGACGCGTGTCGGCGACGAGCACAACGGCCGCTTCGTGCGCCAGACGCTGGCCGCAGAAGGCGTCGACGTCAGCCACGTCAAGACCGACCCGCGGCGCCTGACGGCCCTGGTGTTCCTCGGCATCCAGGACCGCGAGACCTTCCCGCTGATCTTCTACCGCGACAACTGCGCCGACATGGCGATCGACGAGGCCGACATCACGGGCGCACAGATCGCTTCGGCCACCGCGCTGCTGCTGTCGGGCACCCATCTGTCGCAGCCACAGACCTATCGCGCCTGCATGCGCGCCGTGCAGCTGGCCAGGGAGACCGGCACCCGTGTGGTGCTCGACATCGACTACCGCCCCGTGCTCTGGGGCCTGACCAGCCCGGGCATGGGAGAGCAGCGCTTCGTGCCCTCGCATCAGGTCAGCGCCCATCTGCAGACGGTGGTGCCTTCATGCGACCTGGTGGTCGGCACCGAGGAAGAGATCCACATCGCGGGCGGCAGCTCCGACACCCTCGCCGCGCTGCGCCGGCTGCGCGAACTGACCGACGGCACGCTGGTCGTGAAGCGCGGGCCGATGGGCTGCGTGGTGTTCGACGGTCCGATTCCGGAGCGGCTCGACGACGGCCTGCGCGGTCCCGGCTTTCCGGTCGACGTCTACAACGTGCTGGGCGCCGGCGATGCCTTCATGGCAGGCTTCCTGCGCGGCTGGCTCAAGGACGAGCCGCTCGACCGTTGCTGCACCTATGCCAACGCCTGCGGTGCCCTGGTGGTCTCTCGCCACGGCTGTGCGCCGGCGATGGCCAGCTGGCAGGAGCTGCAGCACTTCCTCGCGGTGGGCTCGCACACCCGGCGCCTGCGCGAAGACGTGGCGCTCGAGCATCTGCACCGCGTGACCACGCGCACGCGGCGATGGGACGAGCTGGTCATCCTGGCTTTCGACCACCGCGTGCAGTTCGATGAACTGGCGGCGCGGCATGGTGCCGGCGCACCGCGCATCGAGGACTTCAAGCGCCTGGTGGCCGAGGCCGCCAGGCGCGTGGCGCGGCAGGAAGCCGAGCCCGGCTCCCGGCTCGAGGCCGGCATGATCCTCGACGGCCGCTTCGGCGCCGACATCCTGCCCTCGCTCACCGGCAAGGGCTGGTGGGTGGCGCGCCCGGTGGAACTGCCCGGATCGCGACCGCTGCGCTTCGAGCCCGGACTTCCCCTGATGCAGGAGCTGCGCAATTGGCCCGGCGAGCACGTGGCCAAATGCCTGGTCGCCTACCACCCGGACGACCCGCAGCCGCTGCGCGACGAGCAATTGCGCCATCTCGACGAACTGCAATGCGCGAGCGTCGCCACCTTCCACGAATTCCTGATCGAGGTCGTTCCGCCGCGTGAATTGCCGGCCGACGACAGCACCCTGCCGCGCGCGATGCAGCAGATCTACGAGGCCGGCATCCGCCCGGACTGGTGGAAGCTGCCGCCCGCCGGCTCGGCCGCGGCCTGGCAGCGCATCGCCGAAATGGTCCGCGTCCACGATCCGCACTGCCGCGGCGTGCTGCTGCTGGGCCTGGAGGCCAGCGAGGACGCCTTGCGCACCGGCTTCGAGGCCGCGGCCGCGCATCCGATCTGCCGCGGCTTCGCGGTCGGCCGCTCGATCTTCGCCGAGGCGGCGGCCGGTTGGTTCGCCGGCCGGCTCGACGATGCCGAGGCCATCGACGACATCGCGCAACGCTATGCGCGGCTCATCCGGCTCTGGCGCGAGGCGCGCGCCGGCCACGCCACCAGCCTGGTTTGAACTCTCGAAGGACTTTCACATGACGACGAAAAAGATCGGCTTCATCGGCATCGGCATGATGGGCCACGGCATGGTCAGGAACCTGCTCGCCAAGGGCTTCCCGGTCAAGCTCAAGGTGCACCGCAACCGGGCCAACCTCGCGGACCTGCTCGCCGCCGGAGCGACCGAGGCCGACACCCACGCGGCGACAGCGCAGGATGTCGACATCGTCTTTCTCTGCGTCACCGGCTCCCCGCAGGTGGAGGCGATCGTCTACGGCGCCGACGGCCTGCTCGGCGCCGCACGCGCCGGGCTCATCGTGGTCGACTGCTCGACCGCCGAGCCCTCGTCGAGCACGAGGATCCGCGCCGACTTCGCGGCCCGGGGCGTCAGCTTCATCGACGCGCCACTGGCCCGCACGCCGAAAGAGGCAGAGGAAGGCCGGCTCAACACCATGGTCGGCGCCGATCCGGAAGACTTCCGGACCATCGAACCGGTGCTCCAGGCCTTCTGCGAGAACATCTTCCATGTCGGCCCGCCAGGCCACGGCCACGTGCTCAAGCTGGTCAACAACATGATGGCGATGAGCTTCGCCAGTTGCATCGCCGAGGCCTTCGCGGTTGCGGCCAAGTCGGGGCTGGACCTCAAGCGTCTCTACGACGTCGTCTCGGTGGGCGGCGTCAATTGCGGCATCTTCCAGATGATGACTGCCAAGACGCTGACCGAAGGGACAGTCGACGGCTTCAAGTTCGTCATCGCCAACGCACAGAAAGACCTGCGCTACTACACCCACCTGGCCGAGAGCCTGCCGGTCGCGAGCTTCATGGGCGAGGCGGCGCACCAGAGCCTGATCCAGGCCGTGAACCTGGGCTTCGGCGACAAGCTGATCGCCTCGCTGTTCGAGGCGCAGGAAAAGATCAACGACGTGAAGATCGTTCCGCGCTAGCCCCGCCCGTCATCAAACCCGCAGGAGACAAGCACCATGAAGAAGACAGACAGCACCTCCGATTCACGCCGCGCGCTCCTCAAGGGTGGCGGGCTCGCGCTCGCCGGCGCCGGCCTCTACGGCGCGGCCCCGTTCATGGGCCCCTGGAAACACAACCGGGCCTGGGCCCAGTCGGCGCAGAAAAAGCCGCTGGTGATCGGACTCACGATGGACGCCTCGGGCATGTACGCGGCCTCGGGCGGCGAGGAGCGCCTGGGCGCGATGATGGCGATCAAGGAATTCAACGACAAGGGCGGCGTGCTGGGCCGCCGCATCGAGGCCATCCACATCGACACCGAGACCACGCCGGCCACCGGCTCACGCGTGGCCGAACGCATGATCACCCGCAACGAGGCCTCGTTCCTGATCGGCGCCGTGCATTCGGGGGTGTCGAACGCGATCTCGCAGGTGGCGCAGAAGTACGGCACCGTCTTCCTCAACACCAACTCGAGTTCGCCGACCGAAGCCGGCAAGGACTGCCACCGGACCAAGTTCGTCTGGGACGGCAACGGCACCAACTTCTCGAACGCGATCGTGAAGAACGCGATCGCCACCAGCGGCCGCAACTGGGTGCTGCTGACCAACGACTATGTCTGGGGCCACAACACCGCCAAGTCCACGCGGGCGATCGTCGAGGCCAACGGCGGCAAGATCGTCGACGAGTTGCTGGTGCCGCAGAACACGCGCGATTTCTCGGCCTACCTGCTGAAGCTCCAGCAGCTCAAGCCCAACGTGGTCGCCACCGCGGTGGGCGGCGACGACATCAAGGCGCTGCGCCAGCAGGTGGTGCAGCTCAAGCTGAACGAGTCGATGGCCTGGATCAACAACCAGCAGGACTGGCCCGACGTCTACGGCCTCGGCCCGGAGGCGATCTTCGGCGTCTTCGGCACCACTTGGTACTACCGGCTCGACCTGCCCGGCGTGAAGGAGTTCGTCGCCGCCTACCAGAAGCAGTATCCGGGGATGGCGATCCGGGTGCCGGGCAACGTCTATCACAACACCTACATGGCGACGCGCGAACTGCTGCGCTGCTGCGAGGAGGCCGGCACGGTGCAGAACATCGCGGTCATCAAGAAGCTCGAAGGCCGCAGGATGACGGCGCTCGACCGCCTGCAGCACTACGACGCCTGGATGGACGCCGACACCCACCAGTGCCAGCAGACCATCTACATGGCGCGCTACAACGACAAGCCGGCCGAGAAGGACGACATCTTCAAGATCCTGACGCAGGCCAACCCGAAGGACGTGGTGGACAAGGACGCGGCGGCCGCCTGCAAGCTCGAGAGCTACGACGCCACGCCCAGCTACGACGTCTGACGCGGCGAGGCATGCACGCGATGGATTTCCTGTTCCAGCTCCTGCCCCACCTGGTCAACGGCATCACGCTGGGACTGCTGTTCGCGCTGATCGCGCTCGGCTTCATGCTGATCGTCGGCGTGATGGAGACCATCAACCTCGCCCACGGCTCGCTGTTCGCGCTCGGCATGTACGTCGCGTTGTTCATCATCGCGCCGAAGCTCGGGATGTTCCCCGAGATGCAGGCGGCGTACATGGCGCTTCCGATCGCGCTGCGCTACCTGTTGGCGCTGGTGCTGGCGCCGATCTTCGTCGGCCTCTTCGGCATGCTGCTGGAGTTGTGCATGCGGCGCACCTACGGCCGCGACCCGCTCTACGGCCTGCTGCTGACATTCGGCGCGGCGCTCGTCATCGAAGAAGGCATCCGCCTCGTGTGGGGCTCTTCCGAGCAGCAGCTGCAACTGCCGCAGGCGATCTCGGGCGCACTGCTGGTGGGCGACCTGATCTATTCGCGCTACCGCTTCTTCGCCAGCGCCTTTGCGGTGCTGATGATCTTCCTGCTGTGGCTTTTTTTGCAGAAGACCCCCTACGGCGCGATCATCAAGGCCGGCGCGCACGACAGCGAGATGGTGCGCGCGCTGGGCATCAACCTGAAGCGGCTGCGGCTCTTCGTCTTCGGGCTCGGTGTTGCGCTGGCAGCCATCGCGGGTGTCGTGATGGCGCCGATCTGGGGCATCCGGCCGCACGTCGGGGTCGACGCGGTGGTGCCGGCCTTCCTGATCATCGTGCTCGGCGGCGTCGGCTCGCTCTGGGGCGCGGTGATCGCCGGGCTGATGGTCGGCATGGTGGTCGGCCTCACGGGCTCCTACGCCTCGGAGTGGTCGCTGATGTCGATGTACCTGCTGTTCATCGGGGTCGTCACCTTCCGCTCGCGCGGATTGTTCGGAAAGAAGAGCGTGCTCGATGTCTGAGGCCCTGATCCAGCCCTTGCAGGGAAAGGTGGCGCTGGTCACGGGCGCGGCCGGCACCATGGGCCTGGCCGCCACCCGCGCGCTGCTCGAGGACGGCTGCACGGTCGCGCTGGTCGACACCCACCACGAGCGCACGTTGGCCATCGCCGAAAGCCTGGGGAGCGACGCCCTGCCCTTCTGCTTCGACATCAGCGACCCGGATGCCGTGCGCGAAGGATGCGCGCGCATCGCGGCTTCGGTTGGGGCGGTCGACATCCTGGTCAACAACGCGGGCATCCTGTCGAACAACAAGGTCGAGGCCACCGACGCGGGCGAATGGCGACGCGTGCTGGCGGTCAACCTCGATGGCGCCTTCTACCTGTCGCAGCAGGTGGTTCCGGCCATGAAGGCGCGGCGCTCGGGCCGCATCATCAACACCTGCTCGCTGGCCGCCAAGACCGGTGGACTCACCGCAGGGACGGCCTACTCGGTGTCCAAGGGCGCATTGACCTCGCTGACCTTCTCGCTGGCGCGCGAGCTGGCCGCCTTTGGCGTCACGGCCAACGGCATCTCGCCGGCCTACGTGAAGACGCCGATGATCACCGAGCAACTGAGCGAGGCGCAGCGCCAGGCCCTGCTGCGGGATATCCCGGTCGGACGCTTCTGCGAGCCCGAGGAATTCGCGCACGTGGTGCGCTTCCTCGCCTCGCCGCTGGCCGGCTTCATCACCGGCGAGGTCATCGACCTCAACGGCGGACTGCTGATGGATTGAACCGATGGACCCACTGACGCCCCGCATCGACTTCCCGCGCGCCCTCGCCGGCCAGTTTAGCCTCGAAGGCAAGGTCGCGTTCATCCCCGGCGGCTACGGCGGCATCGGCGAGGCGATCGCCTGGGCGATGGCACTGGCCGGCGCCAGGGTCGCCGTCGCAGGGCGCGACGGCGACAAGGCCGAGGCGCTGGCGGCCTCGCTGCGCGCGGCGGGCCATGAGGCGCTCGGCCTGGCGATGGACGCGCATTCCGTGGCCGACATGCAAGGGTCGGTCGACCGTGCGGCCGCGCACTTCGGGCGCTTCGACATCCTCATGAACTGCATCGGCATCCAGCGCGAGCAGGCTCTGCTCGAGGTCACGGAAGAGGCCTTCGACGAAGTGACCCAGGTCAACCTGAAGTCAGCGATGTTCCTGGCCCAGGCGGCCGCCAGACACCAGATCGCGGGCGGCCGGGGCGGCGCTCAGCTGCACTTGCTGTCGGTGCGCTCACGCTTCGGCCTGCGCGGGCGCGGCTACTCGGCGTATGCGAGCACCAAGGGCGCCCTGGTGATGCTGATCCGCCAGCACGCGGCCGAACTGGCGCCCCACGGGATCACCGTCAACGGCATCGCGCCGACCGTGGTGCGCACCGACATGGCGCGCCATTGGCTCGACAACCCCGCGACGCACGAGCAACTGCTGGCACGCATTCCGCTTGGCCGGGTCGCCGAGCCGGTCGACATCGCCGGCACGGCAGTCTTTTTCTGCGCCCCGGCGGCGTCCTTCGTCACCGGCCAGGTGCTGTACCTCGACGGCGGAATCACGGCAACCCAATAGCCGCCGGGCCGGTGCCCTGCAGGAGGCCGCTGCCTTTCCTAGAATTGGGCGGTTCCGGCCGTTTCCGCCTTATCCGGAAAAGCCATCCAATCGCCCGCAAACCCGCATGGGGACTGGCGAATAAGCTTATCCGCATAAGGCGCGAACCAAAAAATAGTTTGTTTCCATAAGGCTCGCTTTTACATTCCACGCTCGCTTTGACGGGTGGTGGACGCGCCGCCTTCCAGCAACTGACACACGATGTACCAATACACAGATTTCGACCGCCAGTTCGTGCACCTGCGTGCCGCGCAATTCCGCGACCAGCTGGAGCGATGGCAGAGCGGCAAGCTCGCCGAGGACGAGTTCCGGCCGCTGCGCCTGCAGAACGGCTGGTACGTCCAGCGCTACGCGCCGATGCTGCGGGTGGCCGTGCCCTACGGCGAACTGTCGAGCCGCCAGCTGCGCGTGCTGGCGAAGATCGCCCGCGAGTACGACGAGCCCGAGGCCGAGGTCTACAAGCACGCGCTGGCCACGCAAGGCAAGCTCGGGACGCACAAGCTGCCGACCCACTACGCCCACTTCACGACGCGCCAGAACGTCCAGTACAACTGGATCCCGCTGGCCAAGTCGGCCGACGTGATGGACCTGCTGGCCTCGGTCGACATGCACGGCATCCAGACCAGCGGCAACTGCATCCGCAACATCACGAGCGACGAGCGCGCCGGCATCGCGGTCGACGAGATCGCCGACCCGCGCCCTTTCGCCGAGATCATGCGCCAGTGGAGCACGCTGCACCCTGAGTTCGCCTTCCTGCCGCGCAAGTTCAAGATCGCGATCACGGGCGCCAAGGAAGACCGCGCCGCCACTGGCTGGCACGACGTCGGCCTGCACCTGGTCAAGAACGAGGCCGGCGAGCTGGGCTTCCGGGTGCAGGTGGGCGGCGGCATGGGCCGCACGCCGATCATCGGCACCGTGCTGCGCGAGTTCCTGCCCTGGAACCAGATCATGAATTACCTCGAAGCGGTGATCCGGGTCTACAACCGCTACGGCCGGCGCGACAACATCTACAAGGCGCGCATCAAGATCCTGGTCAAGGCCGAGGGCCAGCGCTACATCGACGACGTCGAGGCCGAGTACAAGCAGGTCATCGAGCACGACGGCGCGCCGCACACCATCACCCAGTCCGAGCTCGACCGCGTCAGCGCCTCCTTCGTGCCGCCGCAGCTCGCTACCCGCGTGTTCCGCAGCGCCGAGGCCACCGATGCCGACCTGCGCGCGCAGGCCGCCGACGACGTCATGTTCGCGCGCTGGCTGGCGCGCAACGTGGCGCCGCACCAGAACCCCGCGCTGCGCGCGGTCACGCTGTCGTTCAAGCGCCGCCTGCAGGCGCCCGGCGATGCCTCGGCCGAACAGCTCGACACCGCCGCCCGCCTGGCCGATCGCTTCAGCGCCGGCGAGGTGCGCGTCACGCACGACCAGAACCTGCTCTTGCCCTGGGTGCATGCCGAGGACCTGCACGCGCTGTGGCTGAACGCCCGCGAGGCCGGCTTCGCCAGCGCCAACGTCCACCTGCTCACCGACATGATCGCGTGCCCCGGCGGCGACTTCTGCGCCCTGGCCAACGCGCGCTCGATCCCGATCGCCGAAGCCATCACCGAGCGCTACCAGGACCTCGACGAACTCGACGACCTCGGCGAGATCGACCTCCACATCAGCGGCTGCATCAACTCCTGCGGCCACCACCACAGTGGCCATATCGGCATCCTCGGCGTCGACAAGGACGGCAAGGAGTGGTACCAGGTCACGCTCGGCGGCTCCGACGGCTCGCTCCTCAGCGGCGCGGCGCAGGCCGGCAAGGTGGTCGGCCCGTCGTTCTCGGCAGCCGAAGTGCCCGACGTGATCGAGGCCGTGCTCAACACCTACCGCGACACCCGCGAAGCCGGCGAGACCTTCATCGACGCGCTGCGCCGGGTCGGCATCGAACCCTTCAAGGCCGCCGCCAACGGCGCCCGCTTCAAGGTCGAGGTGGCCGCATGAACCGCACCCTGACGCTGATCGCCGCCGAAGACCATGTCGACAACGGCGACCCGACCGTGCTGCAGCTGCCCAACGATGCCGATCCGCTGGCGATCGAGGTCTGCCTGGACGACGTCGAGCGCATCGACCTCGACTTCCCGAAATTCACCGACGGCCGTGCCTACAGCCAGGCCTTCCTGCTGCGCCGCCGCCTGGGCTTCAAGGGCGACATCCGCGCCACCGGCGACGTGCTGATCGACCAGCTGGTGCAGATGCAGCGCACCGGCTTCTCGAGCGCCGTGCTCAAGGAAGGCGTCGACGCCTCCGCCGCCCAGCGCCAGTTCGACCGTTTCGCCGCCTTCTACCAGGGCGACGCAGTGCAGGCCGCGCCGCATTTCGTCGCGGCACCCGAGCCCGCATCGGAGCCTTCGGCATGAGCATCGACCTCGCACGCATCAACACCGACCTCGGCCGCAACGCCGAGGGGCTGGTGGACTGGGCCATCGGCCTCGGCCAGCCGACCATCGTCACCACCAATTTCCGCCCCTTCGAGGCCGTGATCCTGCACATGGTCACGCGCGCGAAGCCCGATGTGCCGGTGGTCTGGATGGACAACGGCTACAACACCGAGGCCACCTACCGCTTCGCCGATGAAGTGACGAAGCAGCTGGGGCTCGACCTGCACATCTACCTGCCGCGCCGCTCGCGGGCGCATCGCGAGGCGGTGGAAGGCCCGACGCCGGCACTCGACGATCCGCGCCACGCCGCCTTCACGGAAGAGGTCAAGCTGGAGCCCTTCGCCCGCGCCCTGCGCGAGACCGCGCCGAAAGTCTGGTTCACCGCGCTGCGGGCCACCGACACGGCCGTGCGCGCGCAGATGGACCCGGTCAGCGTCAATCCGGACGGCCTGATCAAGGTCGCGCCGCTGCTGCACTGGTCGTCGAAGGACCTGTACGCCTACTGCGAGGCGCATGGCCTGCCCAACAACTTCGACTACGTGGACCCGACCAAGGGCGAAGACAACCGCGAGTGCGGACTGCATCTCGCGCACTGAGCGCCAACGCCGCACCGATTCCCCGCATTCAAGATCGCACCCGATGAACGCCCGAACCGAACCCGACCTGCTGCTGTCGACCGCACAGACGCTGGCCCACCTGTCCAACACCCAGCTCGACGCGCTGGAAGAAGAAACCATCTTCATCCTGCGCGAGGTCGCGGCCTCCTTCGAACGGCCGACCCTGCTGTTCTCGGGCGGCAAGGATTCGCTGGTGCTGCTGAAGTGCGCCGAGAAGGCCTTCGGCGCCGGCCGCATCCCGTATCCGCTGCTGATGATCGACACCGGCCACAACTTCCCTGAGGTGACGGCCTTCCGCGATCAACGCGCCAAGGAACTCGGCGCCGAGCTGATCGTGCGCAACGTCGAGGATTCGATGAAGCGCGGCACGGTGCGCCTCGCCCACCCGGGCGAATCGCGCAACGTCCACCAGTCGGTGACCCTGCTCGAGGCGATCGAGGAATTCCGCTTCGACGCGCTGATCGGCGGCGCCCGCCGCGACGAGGAGAAGGCGCGCGCCAAGGAGCGCATCTTCTCGCACCGCGACAGCTTCGGCCAATGGCAGCCCAAGGACCAGCGGCCCGAGCTGTGGACGCTGTTCAACACGCGGCTGGCACCGGGCGAGCATTTCCGCGTTTTCCCGATCTCGAACTGGACCGAACTCGACGTCTGGCAGTACATCGAGCGCGAGCAGATCGCCCTGCCCTCGATCTACTACACGCACAAGCGCGAAGTCGTCGAGCGCCGCGGCCTGCTGGTGCCGGTGACCGCGCTCACGCCGCCGCGCGATGGCGAGCAGGTCGAAGTGCGCGACGTGCGCTTCCGCACCGTCGGCGACATCACCTGCACCTGCCCGGTCGACAGCCTGGCGGCCGATGCCGGCGACGTCGTGGTCGAGACGCTGGCGGCCGATGTCAGCGAACGCGGCGCGACCCGCATGGACGACAAGACCTCCGAAGCCTCGATGGAAAAGCGCAAGAAAGACGGTTACTTCTGATGACGATCGCGACCCCCTCCCCGGCGTCCACCGCCCTTCACGCCGAGACCGGCGCCGCCTTGCGCTTCATCACCTGCGGCAGCGTCGACGACGGCAAGAGCACCCTCATCGGCCGCCTGCTGGTCGACAGCAAGACCGTGCTGCAGGACCAGCTGGCCGGCGTGCAGCGCGGCGGCGAGACCGACCTGGCGCTGCTGACCGACGGCTTGTCGGCCGAGCGCGAGCAGGGCATCACGATCGACGTCGCCTACCGCTACTTCTCGACCGCGCACCGCAAGTTCGTGATCGGCGACGCGCCGGGCCATGAGCAGTACACGCGCAACATGGTCACGGCCGCATCGAGCGCCGACGCCGCCGTGGTGCTGGTTGATGCGACCAAGCTGGCCTGGGCCGCCGAGGTCGGCGACGGCGAAGTGGTCCGTCGCGAGCTGCTTCCGCAGACCCGCCGCCACACCCTGCTGTGCCATCTGCTGCGCGTGCAGTCGATCGTGTTCGCGGTCAACAAGCTCGATGCCATCGACGATGCCGAGCTGGCTTTCGAACGGATTTCGGAGGCGCTCGCGAACTTCGCCGAAGCGGCTGGCGTGCAGGTCGCCGCCACGGTGCCGATCTCCGCGCTCAAGGGCTGGAACGTGGCGTCGCGCCACCCCGACTGGGCCGGCTACAAGGGCCCGAGCCTGCTCGAACTGCTCGAGCAGCTGCCGGTCACCGCGCAGGACGAGGCCGTGCCCTTCGCCTTCCCGGTGCAATGGGTCGAGAAGTTCTCGGCCTCGGCCGACACCTCGCGCGGCCGCCGCGTGTTCTGGGGCCGGGTCGCCAGCGGCCACATCGAGCCCGGCCAGCGCATCGCCGTGCTGCCGAGCAACCAGCACGCCACCGTGGCCCAGGTGCTGAGCCACACGCGCGAGCCCAAGGCCGTGCATGCGGGCCACAGCGCCGGCATCGTGCTCGACCGCGAACTCGACGTCTCGCGCGGCGACTGGCTGCTGGCGCCCGACGCCTTCGAGCCGGTGCGCGAGATCACCGCCACGGTGGCCTGGCTCGACGACGAGCCGCTGGTCGCCGGCCGGGTCTACTGGGCGCTGCAGGGCCATCGCTGGGTCAAGGCCAAGGTGGCGCGCATCATCGACC
This sequence comes from Variovorax sp. J31P207, assembly GCF_030316965.1. Lineage (NCBI taxonomy): Bacteria > Pseudomonadati > Pseudomonadota > Betaproteobacteria > Burkholderiales > Comamonadaceae > Variovorax > Variovorax sp. J31P207. The sequence continues at coordinate 117,289 of NZ_JASZYN010000018.1, read as the reverse complement.
GCGTGAACATCACGACCCTCGACGCCGAGCCGACCGACAAGCTCGAAGCCAACGCCATCGGCGACGTGGTGCTGTCGCTGCAGCAGCCGCTCGCCGTGCTGCCCTTCACCCAGTCGCGCACCTTGGGCTCGCTGATCCTGGTCGATACCGCCTCGCATCGCACCTCCGCTGCGGTGCTGGTGCGGCCTGCCGCCACAAAGGCCTAAAATTCGGGGTTTTCCCGATCATTCCCTTCCGCTTGCCAAGAAAATGACCCACGTCGTCTCCGAATCCTGCATCCGCTGCAAATACACCGATTGCGTCGACGTCTGTCCGGTCGACTGCTTCCGTGAAGGGCCGAACATGCTGGTCATCGATCCCGACGAGTGCATCGACTGCGCGGTCTGCATCCCCGAGTGCCCGGTGAACGCGATCTACGCCGAAGAAGACCTGCCGGCCAACCAGCTGGCCTTCATCAAGCTCAACGCCGAACTGGCGCTGGCCGACGGCTGGAAGAGCATCACCAAGCGCAAGCCGGCGCTGCCCGATGCCGACGAGTGGAAAGACAAGACCGACAAGATCGGGGAGTTGGTGCGCTGAGTACGCCAGCTGCGCCCATCGAAACCGATGCGCTGATCATCGGCGCGGGCCCGGTCGGGCTGTTCCAGGCCTTCCAGCTCGGCCTGCTCGAGATTTCCTGCCACATCGTCGACGCCCTGCCGCGCGCGGGCGGCCAGTGCGTGGCGCTGTACGGCGACAAGCCGATCTACGACATCCCCGGCACGCCGGTCACGACCGGCCGCGGCCTGGCCGAATCCCTGCTGCAGCAGATCGCGCCGTTCAAGCCGCGCATCCACTTCGACGAGCAGGTCGCGACGCTGGTCCGCCAGGACGACGGCCGCCTGCTGCTCGGGACCTCGCGCGGCAACGCCTTCCTTTGCAAGACGGTCTTCATTGCCGCCGGCGTCGGCGCCTTCGTCCCGCGGCGCATCGCGGTCGAAGGCATCGCCAGCCTCGAAGGCACGCGGCTTTTCTACCACCCCGACGCCCTCGAACGCTTTGCGGGCCAGTCGGTGATCGTCCACGGCGGCGACGATGCCGCGCTGGAGACCGCGCTGGCACTGCTGCCGCTGGCCAGGGCGGTCACGCTGCTGCATCGCCGGGACGTCTTCCAGGCCGAGGAGGCCACGGTCGCGGCACTGCGCGAGCGCATCGCCGCCGGCGCCCTTCGGCTCCAGGTCGGGCAGCCGGTCGGTTTCGACCCGGCCCATCTGCAGGTCGCCACGCCCGACGCGCAGACCGTCGCGCTGCCCTTCGACGCCCTGATCGGCTGCCTGGGCATCTCGCCGCGGCTCGGGCCGATCGCCGACTGGGGACTGGCGCTCGAGCGCAAGCAGCTGCCGGTCGACACCGAGAAGTACCAGACCCAGGAGCGCGGGATCTTCGCCGTCGGCGACATCAACAGCTACCCCGGCAAGAAGAAGCTGATCGTCTGCGGCTTCCACGAGGCCACGCTGGCGGCCTGGGGCGCGGCGGCGATCGTGTTTCCCGACAAGTCGATTCCGCTGCAGTACACCACCACCAGCACGCGGCTGCACACGCTGCTCGGGGTCGCCCACTGAGAACCGATCGATGCCTGAACCGGAGGTGAACACCGCGTTCATGGTGGGGACACCCGCTGGCCTTAGGATCGCCTGACATGCAGGACGTCAACATCTCTCTTTTCCAATGGCTCGGCGCTGGCCATGCGCCCGACGCGCAGTTCCTCTGGCTGGCGACGCTGTTGGCCGAGGGAACGTCCTGGCTCTGCCTGGTGCTGCTGGCCGTGGCCGCCTGGCGGCAGCCCGCACAACGCGGCTACCTGATGGCGACCCTGGCCGCCGCCGGCGCCGCCGCGCTGGCCGCGCATGCGCTGGCCCAGGCTCTCAACCTCCCCAGGCCCTTCGTCGCCGGCCTGAGCCCGAACTACATCGCCCACGGGGCCAGGGGTTCGCTGCCGAGCGCGCATGCGAGCGTGATGTTCACACTGGCACTGGTGCTCTGTCTGCGCCCGGCCTTGCGAACGCTCGGCCTCGCGGTGTTCGCGATCGCGCTGGTCACCGGCTGGGCCCGCATCTACGTCGGCGCCCATTTCCCCTTCGACATCGCCGCCGGGCTCGCACTGGCGATCGTGATCACGGGGCTGTTCTGGCTGCTGGCTGTCGGCGTGCGCCGCATCGTCCTGCCGCTGATCGCCCGCGACGATGCGCGCTCGGCAAAGCCCACGGGCACTCCCGCCGCCTGAGCGGACCCGCCGGCCCCGGCCGGCTCTACAATCGACCTGCTTCGCCTGACGGAAGCAACGCTAGGGGTGCCGGCCCGCAACACGCAGTTGCAGGCTGGCTGAGAGAGTCCCTTTGAACCTGACTGAGGTAATCCTCGCGCAGGGAAGCTGGTCCGGCGGCCGCCACGTTTTCTCGCGCGGCGGTCGGGTCGCCGGCCTCGCCCACCTGCCACACACTTGCATGGAGCAATTGGATGGCAAGCACAACCCATGAACAGGCCTCGGCCGCGGCCAACGAGGCGCTGACGCCGCTGGGCGAATCGCACCGCGTCTTCCAGTGGCGCGACCACATGGCGCTCTGGTTCAGCCTGGGCGTCGGCCTGCTGGTGATGCAGATCGGCGCCTACCTGGTGCCCGCGGTCGGCACCCGCGACGCGATGCTGGCGATCGTGCTGGGCTCCTGCATAGGCGCCGGCCTGCTGGCCTGGACGGCCCGTGTCGGCTGCGAAAGCGGCCTGGCCAGCGCCGGCCTCATGAACGCCACCTACGGCAGCGCCTTCGCGCGGCTGCCGGTGCTGCTCAACATCGTGCAGCTCATCGGCTGGACCACCTTCGAGCTCGTGATCATGCGCGAAGGCACCCAGGCCATCGGCGCGCAGGCATTCGGCTGGTCGCTCGGCGGCCCGCTGGGCACCGTCCTGACGACGCTGCTGTGGGGCGCCGTGCTGCTGGCCTTGCTGGCCGGCTCGATGGTCAAGCTGGTGCGCCGCTTCGTGAGCCGCTTCGGCCTGCCGCTGGTGGTGCTCTCGCTGGCCTGGCTGACCTGGCAGTTCGCAGCCCGGCTCCACGCCAAGGGACTGGAGACCTTCTGGACCCGCCCCGGCGACGGCTCGATGGGCATGTTCGGCGCGCTCGACCTGGTGATCGCCATGCCGGTCTCGTGGCTGCCGCTGGTGGCCGACTACGCACGCCACGGCAAGCGCAGCACGGGCGGCCTGGGCGGCGCCTTCAGCGGCACCTGGATCGGCTATGTGCTGGCCAACATCTGGTGCTACGCGCTCGGCGTGATGGTCGTGAGCGTCGCCGAGCCCGGCACCGACCTGGTCGCCGCCCTGCTGCTGGCCCAGGGCGGCCTGGTCGCACTCGGCCTGATCCTGATCGACGAGCTCGACAATGCCTACGGCGATGTCTACTCGGGCTCGGTGTCGGCCCACAGCCTGCAGCCGCGCTGGAGCGTACGGCGCTGGGGCCTGCTGCTGGCCGCGGTCTGCATCGGCTTCGCGCTGGTGCTGCCGATGCACACGCTCGAACCCTTCCTGCTGCTGCTGAGTTCGGTGTTCGTGCCGCTCTACGGCGTCATCCTCGGCCGGCTCGGCACCGGCAACGCGCCGGTGCCGCTGGCGAGCCGCCAGGTCGACCTGGCCGCCGCCGCCATCTGGATCGGCGGCATCGGGGTCTACCACGCCTGCGCCGCCTGGGCGCCGCAGTGGGGCTCGGCGTTGCCGACCCTGGCCCTGACCTTCGTGCTGGCCCTGGTCACGCGCCCGGCACAGGCAGGCGGACGCTCGGCACTGGCGCAAAGCCGTGGTTGAGGGGACCGTGACCGGCGCCGACCTGCATGTGCGCGCCCGCCGCCATGGCGGCCACGACATAGCCGCGGGCGCGTTCCACCGCCTCGGGCAGCCCGTGGCCGAGCGCCAGGTGGGCGGCGATCGCCGACGACAGCGTGCAGCCCGTGCCATGCAGATTGCGGCTCGCGATGCGGGTGGAAGACAGGCGCAGCCGCTCGCCGTCGGCCTCGGCCAGCAGGTCGACCACGTCGTCGCCCGGCAGGTGGCCGCCCTTGAGCAGCACCGCCCTGGCACCCAGGGCGAGCAGTTCGGTGGCCGCGTCGTCGAGCGCATCGACGCCGTCGATCGCATGGCCGATCAGCAGCGCCGCTTCGTCGAGGTTGGGCGTGACGACGGTCGCGCGCGGGAACAGTTCGCGCACCAGCACAGCCACCGTCTCGGCGGCGATCAGACGGTCGCCGCTGGTGGCGACCATGACCGGATCGAGCACCACGTTGGGCAGCTTGTAGTGGTCGATGGCCCAGGCCACCACTTCGACAATCTCGGGCGCATGCAGCATGCCGAGCTTGACCGCGTCGACGCCGATGTCCTCGACCACCGCCTGGATCTGCGCCTTCAGGAAGGCCGGCGGCACGCCGTGGATGCCCGACACGCCGAGCGTGTTCTGCGCCGTCAGCGCGGTGATCGCGGTCATCCCGTAGCAGCCGAGGGCCGAAAAGGTCTTCAGGTCGGCCTGGATGCCGGCGCCGCCGCCGCTGTCGGAGCCGGCGATCGAGAGCACGCGTGCGTAGCGGGAAAATGCAGAGGTCATGTTGAAAATTATCGGCCACGCACGCCGTGGCCCACGCTGAATCCGCAATGAACCCGTCGCAAGAATTCCCTTTCCGCTCCGCGGCCGTGCTCGGCGCCGGGCTCATGGGCCGCCTGCTGGCACTGGCACTGGCCCGGGCCGGCTGCGAGATCGACCTGTACGAAGCCGGTGGCCCCCAGGCCGAGGGCGCCGCCGCACGGGTCGCTGCCGCGATGCTCGCGCCGCTGGCCGAGTCGGCCGTGGCGCCGCCCTCGGTCGTGCGCATGGGGCACCACGCGCTCGACCGCTGGCCGACGCTGATCGCAGCGCTCGCGGCCCCGGTGTTCTTCCAGCGCGAAGGCACGCTGGTGCTGTGGCACCGCCAGGACGCCGCCGAGGCCGCGCGGCTGCGCCGCGTGCTGGAGCGCACCGGCGAACGGGTGCCGGAGCTGCCCGCGATGCGCACGCTCGACGCCGCCGGCATCGAGGCCATCGAACCCGCGCTGGGGCGGCGCTTCGCACAGGCGCTGCTGCTGCCCGACGAAGGCCAGCTCGACAACCGCGCCTTGCTCGACGCGCTGCTGGCCACGCTGCAGGCGCAGCCGAAGGTCCGGCTGCACTGGCAGGCGCCGCGCACGCCCGACGACTTCAGTCCCGGCGCCGCCGGCCAGCCCGAACGCGTGATCGACTGCCGCGGTCTCGGCGCCAAGCCGCAGTGGAGCGCGCTGCGCGGCGTGCGCGGCGAAGTGATCCGGGTCCATGCGCCCGAAGTCACGCTGCGGCGGCCGACGCGGCTGGTGCACCCGCGCTACCCGATCTACATCGCACCCAAGCCCGATCACCTGTTCGTCATCGGTGCCACCGAAATCGAGTCGGACGACATGTCGCCGGCCAGCGTGCGCTCCACGCTCGAACTGCTGAGCGCGGCCTACGCGGTGCACAGCGGCTTCGCGGAAGCGCGCATCGTCGAGATCGCGACCCAGTGCCGCCCGACCCTGCCCGACAATCTGCCGGCCGTGCGCGAGCTGCGCCCGCACGTGATGCAGGTCAACGGCCTCTATCGCCACGGCTTCATGATCGCGCCGGCGATTCTCGACGTCGCGCTCGAACTGCTGGCCACCGGCCAGTCGGCGCTGGCCGGCCGCTTCGGCCTCGCAACCCATCCATGAACCTGCTCATCAACGACCAACCCCACCAGCTGCCGGCCGGCACGACGCTGTCGGACGCGCTTGCGCTCATCGAAGCCAAGCCGCCGTTCGCCGTCGCCGTCAACCGCCAGTTCGTGCCACGCTCGAACTATGGCGCGCACCTGCTGCAGGCCGACGACCGCATCGAAGTGATCCGCCCCGTGACGGGCGGCTGAGGACACCCCATGACACCCATTCCCGCCAACGATCCGCTCGTGCTCTACGGCCAGAGCTTCGACAGCCGGCTGCTGCTCGGCACCGCGCGCTACCCCTCGCCCGACGTGCTCGAGGCGGCCGTCCGGCGCGCGCGGCCCGCCATGCTCACTGCCTCGCTGCGCCGCCAGACCGCGACGCCGAACGGCGCCGGCAGCGACAACGGCTTCTGGGACCTGCTGCGCCGCCTCGGCGTGCCGGTGCTGCCCAACACGGCCGGCTGCCACAGCGTGCAGGAGGCGATCGCCACGGCGCAGATGGCGCGCGAGCTGTTCGACACGCCCTGGATCAAGCTCGAACTGATAGGCGACGACTACACGCTGCAGCCCGACACGCTGAACCTGGTCGACGCCGCCGCGCAGCTGATCCGCGACGGCTTCCAGGTGCTGCCCTACTGCACCGAGGACCTGGTGCTGTGCCAGCGGCTGGTCGATGTCGGCTGCCAGGCCGTGATGCCCTGGGCGGCGCCGATCGGCACCGGGCGCGGGCCGGTCAACCCCTACGCCTTGCAGGTGCTGCGCGAGCGGCTGTCGGTGCCGCTGCTGGTCGACGCCGGGCTGGGCTTGCCCTCGCATGCCTGCCAGGTGATGGAATGGGGCTACGACGGCGTTCTGCTGAACACCGCGGTGGCGCTGGCGCAGGACCCGGTCGCGATGGCCGGCGCCTTCGCCGACGCGGTACAGGCCGGGCGCAGCGCGCACCATGCCGGCGCGATGGCGGCGCAGGATTCGGCCCAGCCCAGCACGCCGGTGCTGGGGACGCCGTTCTGGCATCACGCCGCTTCCCAATGAACACCATGAACGACGCCACTTCCATCGCACGGGCCATCCTGGCGGCCCACGCCGCGCGCTTTGGCGCGACGAGCAACGCCGCGGATTCGTTCACCTCCGACGACCCGATCTACCGCGGCGCGAAGCAGGCCTGCGGCACCCTGGGCTTCATCGACATCGACGCCGAATGCCTGGCGCGCGCATGGCGGGCACAGAGCGAGCGCAACGGCCGCTTCGACGCCGAGGCCTGGCCCGACACGCCGGCCGATTTCGGCCTGCGCTCCTTTCCGCCGACGCGCCGCGACGACGCGTTTCCGCCCTGCCCCGAGAAGCTGGGCCTGTATGCGGTGCTGCCCGATGCCCAATGGGTCGGCCGCATGGCGCGCGCGGGCGTGCCGACGGTGCAGCTGCGCTTCAAGTCGGACGATGCCGGCGCCATCGAGCGCGAGGTGCAGGCGGCTGTCGAGGCGGTGCGCGTCACGGGCGCCCTGCTCTTCATCAACGATCACTGGAAGAACGCCATCGCCGCGCGGGCCTACGGCCTGCATCTGGGCCAGGAAGACCTCGACGCGCTGGCTCCCGCAGAATTGCGGGCGATCCGCGATTCCGGCATTCGTCTCGGCGTCAGCACCCACGGCTACGCGGAAATGCTTCGCGCCGACCTCGCTAGCCCGAGCTACATCGCGATGGGCGCGGTCTACCCGACCACGCTCAAGCGGATGGCGACCGCGCCCCAGGGCGTGGCGCGGCTGGCTGCGTATGCGCGGCTCATGCGAGGCTACCCGCAGGTCGGCATCGGCGGCGTCGATGAAGAGCGCATGCCCGAAGTGCTGGCCACGGGCGTCGGCTCGGTGGCCGTGGTGCGCGCGCTGGTGGCCGACCCGCAGCCCGAGGAGGCGGCACGGCGGCTGTTGGCAATCTGCAACCGCGCCGCCTGAGGCATCGCTGCGCGGCGGCGCAGGATGTCGGGCTTCTTCCCGAAGAGGGCCAAAAACCACGCTATAATCTAAGGCTTGTTCCTCGATAGCTCAGTCGGTAGAGCGCCGGACTGTTAATCCGTAGGTCCCTGGTTCGAGCCCAGGTCGAGGAGCCAACTAAAGCCACTATGAACCGAGTTCATGGGGGCAATCTCAAGAAGAGCCTCGGCTCTGCATTCGGCCTCCACAACGAGCTTCGAGTGCCTCTGCAAAACGCGCCCATGTCGGCGCGTTTTTTTTTGCTTCGGCGACCTCAATTTTGTAGCGCGTCGCATGTGTGCCTGGGGATTCGGCCCGTTCACTCGATATATAATTTGAGGCTTGTTCCTCGATAGCTCAGTTGGTAGAGCGCCGGACTGTTAATCCGTAGGTCCCTGGTTCGAGCCCAGGTCGAGGAGCCAAAACGTGCCGCAAGGCCACTGGATGCCCCGCTACTCAAAAGGTAGCGGGGCATTTTCCTTTGGGGTGCCTTGATCGGCAACCCGACCTCTCGATGCGCCGCCTTCTCTTCACCCTCATCCTCGCCCTGCCCTTCGCCCTCCACGCCGCGCCGCGCACCTGCCTGGTGGTCGGCGTCACCGATGGCGACACGTTGACGGCGCGCTGTCCGGGGACAGGTGGCTACGAACGGCTGAAGGTCCGCCTCGATGCCATCGACGCGCCCGAGCAGCGCCAGGCCTTCGGCACCCGCGCGAAGCAAGCGCTGTCGCGACTGGTCTTCGCGAAGGAGGTCGAACTCGACTGCCCGAAGACCGACCGCTATGGCCGCGCGGTATGCAGCGTGCGGGTCGCGCCGGCATCGGTGCCGCAGGGTCCGAAGACACTGGACGCCGGGCTGGCGATGCTCACGCTCGGAATGGCCTGGTGGTACCGCGCCTATGCCCACGAACAGACGCCCCAGGCCCGCGGCCAGCATGAATTCGCCGAAGCCGAAGCCCGGGCGAAGAAGATCGGGCTCTGGCGGGACGCCGACCCGGTGCCGCCTTGGGAATGGCGCAGGACCGAGCACGACACGCACTGACCCGCTGCGCCTCATCGATCCGGATCCTTCGATTTCGATTTCGATCTCGCCCGCAGCCAGGCGTGGATGAGCGCGAACAGGGCCGCGCCAGCGACGATCAGGGCCAGGGCCACTTCCTCGAAGCGCGCGATGTCGCCCAGCAGCGCCTCGACGGCATGGCCGAACAGGTAGCCCAGGCCACCCACCAGCGGCGCCCAGATGGCTGCGCCGACCAGGTTGAAAACGCTGAAGCGCCGAGACGACAGGCCGACGGCGCCCATGGCGATCGGCCCGACGATGCGCAGGCCGTACATGAAGCGGATGCCGACGATCAGCAATGCGTCGTGGCGCTTCAGCAATGCGATGACCCGCCGCGCCCGCTCATGGAAACCGGGTATCCGGCCCAGCAGCGCCGTGCCCCATGCGCGCCCCGCCCAATAGAAGATCTGGTCGCCCAGAGCCCCACCGATGAAGGCGATCGCGAGGACCAGCGGCAACGACAAGTGACCCTGGTGGGCGGCGAATCCGGCCAGCAGAAGGATCGTCTCGCCCTCGAGAAGACAGCCTGCAAAGACAGCCAGGTAGCCATAGTCGGTGAGCAGTCGGGTGACGGACATGCGTGCCTTCTCAAAAACGGAAGAGGCTGCGGATTTTGGTCAGCCCCTGGCCGTTGGGAGGCCAACAGTCAGGTTCCGCACCGCACAATTCCGTCATGCCTTCTCCGTTCATCGAACTCTCGCCACAGCCATTGGCGGCCCCGCGCTTGCGATCTGCCCGACTCATGCGTCCGAGCATGGCTCGACTTTCCGCCGGAACCGGACGCTGGCGTCCAGGCGTATCGAGCTATCGCGTCTTCGTGACGATCGTCTTCACGATTGTCGTCCTCGCGGTCGGCTGGGCCGATCAGCATTTGCCCGCCGCAGCGGTCGTCGTCGTCGGACCGGCCGCGGTCACCTTCTGGGTCCTGACACTGCTCGGCTCGCTCGGAATCGGCCCGGTCGCCGCCATCCGCGATGCCATGCGCCGCTGAACCTCAGAAGCGCCGACTGCCTGTCGGACAACGCGCAGCCGATCCGGCGACTCGGGCCTACGCCGCCGCCGCCCCATCGGCCTCAGGATCAAACGCATGCGCACACCCATCGTTGCAGTGCTGGGCTTGGCCGCGTGCTGTGCCGCCGCCCTCGCCCAGACCCCGAAGCTGCCCTTGAAGAGCGACGACAACGGCACCGTCTACGTCGAGCCCAACGTGTCCTCGACCGAGACGTCGATGGAATCGAAGGGCGCCACGGTCGGCGCCCAGCGCCCGGACGGCAGCAGCAAGTACATCGGCGTCGACACCACCGGGACCCGGCCGACCTATTCGCTCGGCGGCAGCACGGCAGGCGACCTGTCCTATTCCGCTGGCGTGTTCTCCGACGGCAAGGAACAAAAGGGCGTGAAGGCCGGCGTGACCCTCAAGTACTGAAGCGCGGCGAGCGCGTCCCGATGGGCAGAATCGGGGGATGAAAAAATCTCAACGCCTGGCTGCGGCCGCCCTCGCCCTGCTGCTCCTGCTGGCCGGCGCCGGCTACTGGTACTTCTCGCCCTTTCTGGCCGTGCGCCAGCTCCAGGCGGCTGCACAGCGCGGCGACGCCGAAGCCCTCAATGACCACATCGACTATCCCCGGCTGCGCGAAAGCCTCAAGGCACAGTTGACGGCCCTGCTGGCGCAGAAACTCGGGGCACCGAAGGACGGCGGCAACCCGCTGAGCGCGCTCGGCAACGTCATCGGCGCGAGCCTGGTCAATCCGCTGGTGGACACGCTGGTGCGGCCGGAAACGGTGATGGCCGCCATGCAGAACGGCCGGCTCGGCCGCAGCGCATCCGAGCCGGCGCCGCCGCCCCCCGGCAACGCCCCGGTGGACAACGCCGCGCCGGAGCCGAAGAAGGCCCGCTGGATCATCGAGCGCCAGGGCGCCAGCCGGGTCACGGCCTACGCCGTCGATCCCGCCCGCCCCGACGACGAGCCCAACAGCGAGCGCCTCGGCCTGGTCTTCGAACGCAGCGGCTTCGCAGACTGGAAGCTCACCGACCTCCGGCTGCCGGCCTCGGCCTTCAAGAAATAGCCGTCGCGCGCAACCGCTCAACCGTCGACCACTTCCTCCAGCGCCGCGTCGACCCGCTCCACCTCCCGCTCCAGCAGTTCGGCCGCGGCGCGCACGGTGTCCCAGTCGCCCTGGCGCCACGCGCTCTCGACGTTCTTGGCCTGCCGCGCCGCCTGGTGCGCGCCGATGCTGGCCAGCGCCCCCTTGAGCGCGTGCACCTGCTCCTGGCCGGCAGTGGCGTTGCCGTCCCTGAGCGCCGCGGCGATCGCCTCGCGCCGCACCGCCATGTCGCTGCGCATCGCGACCGCGATCTCGCGCACCACCACCAGGTCGCCGCCCAACGTGCGCACCAGTTGCCGCATGTCGACCGCCGGCGCCATCTCGGCCTCGGGCTTGAAGAGGTCTTCGATGCCCAACTGCCCGGGGTCCCACTCGTCCCCCGGTTCGCGGCGCGCCGCGCGGGCCTCCTGGATCGCCTGGGCCAGCAGCGCCGGCGACACCGGTTTCGATACATAGGAGTCCATGCCGGCGGCCAGGCAGCGTTCGCGGTCGCCGGCCATCGCATGCGCGGTCAGCGCCACGACAGGCGTGTGCCCGCGCCGCGGCTCGGCGGCTTCCACGGCGCGGATCTGCGCCACGGCGTCGAGGCCGCTCAGCACCGGCATCTGGACATCCATCAGCACCAGGTCGAAGCGGCGCTCCCGCCAGCAGCGCACCGCCTCCTCGCCGTTGCGCGCCACGTGGAAGGTGCAGCCCATCTGCGTCAGCAGCTTGCGCATCAGCAGTTCGTTGACCGCATGGTCTTCGGCCACCAGCACGTGCAGGCCCTGCAGGCTCATGGCCTCGAGCGGGGCCGGTTCGGTCAGCACGCTCATCTCGTCGGCCGCCTGCTCGAACACCGCCGTGAAGCGAAAGGTGCTGCCCTCGCCCGGCCGGCTCAGCAGGTTCAGCGACCCGCCCATCATCGACACCAGCCGCGCGCAGATGGCCAGCCCGAGCCCGGTGCCGCCATAGCGCCGCGTGATCGATGCATCGGCCTGCGTGAAGGCTTCGAAGATGTGCGCCTGCTTGTCCTGGGCCACCCCGATGCCGGTGTCGCGCACCGTGAACAGCAGGCGCAGCTGGTCGCGCCGCAGCTCGCTCTGGTTGGGCGCCAGCCGCGCGGTCACCGAGATGCGGCCGAAGTCGGTGAACTTGACCGCGTTGGACACCAGGTTGGAGATCACCTGGCGCAGCCGCCCCGGGTCCCCCGCCACCTTCCACGGCACGTCCTCGGCGATCTCGAGCTCGACCTTCAGGCCTTTCTTGGCCGCCGCCGGCCGGTGCAGCGCCACCGCCTCGCGCACCCAGCGGCCGACGTCGAAGCGCACCTGCTCGAACACCAGCTTGCCGGCCTCGATCTTCGACAGGTCGAGCACGTCGTTGAGCAGTGCCAGCAGCGAGGTGGCGGAGTTGTCGATGAGTTCGAGGTGCTGGCGCTGTTCCTCGTTCAGCGGCGACTGGTGCAGCAGCCGGGTCAGCCCCATCACGGCATTGAGCGGCGTGCGAACCTCGTGGCTCATGTTGGCGAGAAACTCGCTCTTGGCCCGGTTGCTGGCCTCGGCCTGGGCCCGGGCCTGCTCGATCTCGGCATGCATCGTGCGCCGCGCCGTGATGTCGGTGTTGAAGCCGGTGAGGCGCAAGGGTGCGCCCGCGGCATCGCGCTCGGTGACCATGCCGACGCTCTCGATCCAGATCCAGCCGTTGGCGGTCGAGACCCGGTGCTCGGCGATGTAGCGGTCGGCCTTGCCGCTCAGCGCATCCTTCAGGGCCTGGCGGACCAGCGGCAGGTCGTCCGGGTGGACCCGGGCCTCCAGGGCGCTCAGCACCCAGCGGCGGTCCTCGACCTCTTCGCCGATCATCCGGTCCCAGCGGCGTCCGAGCAGCACCCGGCCGCCCGCCATGTCCCACTCCCACTGCGCCACGCGGGCCGCCTCGGCCACCATCAGGTGGCGCTTGGCGGCCACCAGCACCTTGTGCGAGGCGTCGAGCTCCTGGTCCTGCTCGCGCACGCGGGCCGCGAGCTTGTCGCGCTCGGCCGTGAGCGCCACCACGCGCCGGACCAGTTCGAGCTGGCGCTGCTGCGAGGCTTCGAGGCGCGCCAGCGCATCCTGCGCGTCGGCATCGGGGGCCGGGTGTGTCATCTCGTCTGCTGCCATCCACGGGGCCTTTGTCGGGACTTCGGGGCGTGCCCTGATAATGGACGCGGATCGCCTTCCGGGCGACCCCGCGTCTTGCTGAAACGGTTCCAGGTCTCCATGGCACATCCGACGATCACCATCCAGCCCACCGGCGCCCGGCTCGCCCTGGCGTTCATCGTCCAATGAGTATGCCCGGGAATACGCGAGCCGAAGATCCGGACGACGGCGCGCAGGATACGGTCACCGTGCTTCTGGTCGACGACCAGCCCGTGATCGCGATGATGGTGCGCAAGATGCTCGCGGTCGACCCCGCGATCGAGGTCCAGGTCTGCACCCACGCCACCGAGGCCGTGGCCCGGGCGCGCGAGGTGCGCCCCACCGTGATCCTCCAGGACCTGGTCATGCCCGAGGCCAACGGGCTCGACCTGGTGCTGGCCTACCGCTCGATGCCCGAGACCCGCGACATTCCGATCATCGTGCTGTCTTCCAACGACGAGCCGGAAATGAAGCGATCGGCCTTCGCCATCGGCGCCAACGACTACGTGGTCAAGTTGCCGGAGCCGATCGAACTGATCGCCCGGATCCGCTACCACTCGCGCGCCTACATGGCCCTGGTCGAGCGCGACAACGCCTACCGGGCCCTGCGCCTGAGCCAGCAGAAGCTGCTGCTCAGCAACCTCGAACTGCAGCGGCTGACCAACTCCGACGGCCTCACGGGACTGCCCAACCGGCGCTCGTTCAACGACTACCTGGCACGCGCGTGGGCCACTTCGCAAAGCCAGGGGTCGCCGCTGTCGCTGTTAATGATCGATGTCGACTATTTCAAGAACTACAACGACCGCTTCGGCCACCTGGCGGGCGACGACGCACTGAAGTGCGTGGCCGAGGCGATCCGCAATGCCCAGCCGGACCCGGCCTGCCTGCCGGCGCGCTTCGGTGGCGAGGAATTCGCCATGGTGCTGCCGGGCGCGACCGCCACGCAGGCGGGCGCCATCGCCGAGACGCTGCGGCGGGCGGTCGAGAACACGCCCCTCCCGCACAACGCGCCGGAGCCGACCTCGGTCACTGTCAGCATCGGCACCGCCACCATGGTCGCGCCGCCCGACGCTTCGCCGGACCTGCTCATCGCAGCCGCCGACGCCCGCCTGTACGAAGCCAAGTGCGGTGGACGCAACCGGGTCGTCGGCCACTGAACCCTGAATCGCATCCACACGACAGCCGGGCGCCGCTTTGTTGTCAATCCGCTGCAGCGCCGTGACAATCGAAACCGCTGCCCATGACAGATCAAGACACCCTCCTCAGCTACTACGAACGCCGTACATGCTCCGCCCAATGGATGGAATTCAACCGGGCGTTCGCCGCCGAGCTGAGCGCCGGCCTGCCGCCTGAAGACATCCGCCAGCTGTTCCGCCGGATCGGCGAGCGCATCGCGCTGGCGCTGCCGGTCGAGCGCTGCGACACCGTCGAGCAGCTGCGCGATGGTTTCAACGCCCGCTGGGAGGCGATCGACTGGGGCTTCGCCACACTGCAAGAACAGGCCGACCACCTGCGCATCGTGCACGCCTGCAGCCCGCTGGCGATGGCCTTCGGGCCCGATACCGAAGACTGGGCGAGCGGCTTCTTCGAGGGCGCCTACCAGACCTGGTTCGCGGCCCAGGGCACACCCCCGGAGCTGCGGGTGCAGGCCGAAGCCGCGCCGGCGGACGGATCACCGCAGGTCATGATGCGGCTGGGCAGGGTCCAACGATGAGCAACGACGATCACGAAGCCGAGGATGTGGCGGGCCTGTTCCGCAAGTTCGGCGGCGACGCCAAGGGCTACAAGGAATTCGAGCCGGCACCCGAGGTCGGCCAGCCCCAGGGCGCGTGGACGTTGATCCCGGGGTCGGCGGGTGCGCCGGCGGCGCCGGCAGCGGCCATCGCGGCGCCCGTACCCCCTGCCGTCGTCCTGGAGCCTGCGGCACCCGCACCCGCACCGGTGCCGATGCCACCGGCCGCTTCACTCGGCGCGGCGGCAGCGTCGCCGACCGGCATGCCGCGCGAGCTCGACCTCCTTTTCGCCCGGCTGGCCGGCCAGCCCCAACCTGCCCCCGAAGGCGGCCACGGGCTCATGTCCCGATGGCGCAAGCCCTCCTGACGATGCCCGTGGTCGCGGTCATCGGTGCCAAGGGCGGCGTCGGCAAGACGACGGTGGCGGCCAACCTCAGCACCTCACTGGCGGACGCGGGCCAATCCGTCCTCGCCATCGACCTCGATCCCCAGAATGCACTGCGCTTCCACCTGGCCCTCGATCGCGCGGCCTGCGAGTGCGGCCTGGCCGGCGTGCTGGCCGGGCGCGCGAACTGGGCCCAGGCGATGCAGCCGGGCCGTGGCGGCGTGGTGCTGCTGCCTTTCGGCGCGATCGACGACGAGCACCAGATCGACCTCGAACGCCAGCTGGCCGACCATCCGGGCTGGCTCGCCGAGACGCTGGCGCGCTTCCAGCTTCCGCCCGAAACGCTGGTGCTTCTCGATACGCCGCCGGGGCCGTCGGTCTACCTGCAGCAGGCGCTGCGCGTCGCCCAACTCGGCGTGGTGACGGTGCTGCCCGACGCCGGTTCCTTCGCCACGCTGCCGCTGGTCGACCGCATGGTCGACAAATACTGCCGCGGCCGCCCCGACTTCATCGCCAGCATCTGCCTCGTCAACCAGGTCGACGCCGGCAAGCGCCTCAATCGCGACGTGCTGCAGGCGCTTCGCCACGAACTCGGCGACCGGCTGCTCGGCGTGGTCCACCAGGACCAGGCCGTGTGCGAGGCGCTGGCCAGCGCCACCGACGTGCGCCGCTATGCACCCTTCAGCCAGGCCGCGGACGACTTCGTCCAGTGCGCGCGCCAGGTCCTCCGACGTCTCGCGCCGCTGGCGCCCCCCGCAGAGATCCGCCGACCATGACCACCCCCGCCGCGCCGCCTCCCCCGAGCCATCGGCTGCCCCGCATCGTCGCCTGGGCCATCACGCTGGTCGTGCTGCCGATGATCGTCATCACGCCGCTGACCTTGCACCAGCAGCTCACGCTGTCGGTCGCGATCTTCATCGCCGCGCTGGTGCTGAACCGCTTCCCGGGCCGGATCCCGACGCTCGTGATGATCTTCCTGTCGGTCATCGTCTCGTCGCGCTACATGTACTGGCGCATCACCGAGACCATGTACATGGACAACCTGCTCGACCTGGTGCTGGGCAGCGGGCTCCTGATGGCCGAGATCTATGCCTTCGTGGTGCTGTTGCTGGGCTATATCCAGACCGCCTGGCCGCTGGAGCGCAAGCCGCATCCGCTGCCGGACGACCCGCGCGACTGGCCGACGGTCGACGTTTTCATCCCGACCTACAACGAGCCGCTGTCGGTGGTGCGGCCGACCGTGCTGGCGGCCCAGTCGATCGACTGGCCACGCGAGAAGATCAACATCTACGTGCTCGACGACGGCCGGCGCGAGGAGTTCCGGGTGTTCTGCGAGGGCGTCGGCGTGCATCACGTCACGCGCGACAACAACCGCCATGCCAAGGCCGGCAACATCAACGCGGCGCTCAAGAACACCAGCGGCGAATTCATCGCCATCTTCGACTGCGACCACACGCCGACGCGCTCCTTCCTGCAGATCGCCATGGGCTGGTTCGGCCGCGATCCGAAGCTCGGCATGGTGCAGACGCCGCACTATTTCTTCTCGGCCGACCCGTTCGAGAAGAACCTCGACACCTTCGGCACCGTGCCGAACGAGGGCGAGCTGTTCTACGGCCTGATCCAGGACGGCAACGACCTCTGGAACGCGACCTTCTTCTGCGGCTCCTGCGCGGTGCTGCGCCGCACGATCTGCGAGGAGGTCGGCGGCATCGCGGTCGAGACCGTGACCGAGGACGCCCACACGGCGCTCAAGATCCACCGCCGGGGCTACAACACGGCCTACCTGGCGCTGCCGCAGGCGGCCGGCCTGGCGACCGAGAGCCTGTCCGGCCATGTCGGCCAGCGCATCCGGTGGGCCCGCGGCATGACGCAGATCTTCCGGGTCGACAACCCGCTCTTCGGGCGCGGCCTGAGCTGGGCCCAGCGCCTTTGCTACATCAACGCGATGCTGCACTTCCTGTATGGGCTGCCGCGCATCATCTACCTCACGGCACCGCTGGCCTACCTGCTGTTCGGCGCCAGCGTGATCCATGCCTCGGCGCCGATGATCTTCGCCTATGCGCTGCCGCACCTGTTCCACGCCAACCTGACCAACAGCCGCATCCAGGGGCGCTTCCGCTACCTGTTCTGGAACGAGGTCTACGAGGCGGTGCTGGCCTGGTACATCTTCCGCCCGACGCTGGTGGCGCTGATCAACCCCAAGCTCGGCAGCTTCAACGTGACGGCCAAGGGCGGCCTGATCCAGGAGCAGTACTTCGACACCGAGATCGCCAAGGCCAGCCTGTTCCTGCTGGCGCTCAACTTCCTCGGCGTCGCGGCCGGGCTCTGGCGCCTGACCTGGGTCGACGCCGACAACATCGCCACCGTCTGGCTCAACCTGGCCTGGACCGCCTACAACCTGATGATCCTGGGCGCCTGCGTGGCGGCGGCCAACGAGTCGCGCCAGGTGCGCGGCGCCCACCGCGTGACGCTCAACGTGCCGGCCACCTTGCATTTCGCGGACGGCCATTCGATGCGCTGCAACACTTTCGATTTCTCCAGCGGCGGACTGGGCCTCGAGCTGCCGGCGGAAATCGCGCTCGCGCAGGATGCGCCGCTGGAGGTGGCCCTCTACCGCGGCGAGACCGAATACCGCTTTCCGGCGACGGTGCGCTTCAACCGCGGCAAGCGCCTGGGCCTGCAGTTCACCGCGCTCGACTTCGCGCAGGAGCGCGCGCTGGTCCAGTGCACCACCGCCCGCGCCGACATCTGGGCCGCGCGCTGGGGCAACCACCCGCGGGTGCCCGCCCACCGCGTGATCGGCCACATCGCGCGCATCAGCCTGGTCGGCTTCCGCGACATGTTCGGCCACTACGCGCGCGCCGCCGGCCGCAAATTGCGCCCGGCCCCGGCCGCGCCACGCTCCGCCAACGCAAAGGAACCTACGTGACATCGGCGCTTCATCGGAAACAGGCGGGCGCGATCGCCCTGGCCTTGTTGGCCTGGGCCGGCGGCTCGGCGCTGGCACAGGGCAAGCCCGCGGCCACCGCGCCTGCTGCGCCCGGCCTGCCCGCCATCGCGCAGCCGGCACCGCCGGCGGGCACGACGCGCGAACTGACGCTGACCCAGCTCGGCGTCGACTACGCGATCAACCTGCGCGGCATCAGCGGCACGGTCGGCATCCCGTTCAGCGTCCGGGCCGACGAGCTGGTCACCAGCGCGGCGCTCAAGCTCAACTACGCCTATTCGCCGGCCTTGATCCCGGAGCTGTCCCACATCAAGGTCAGCGTCAACGACGTGCTGGTGACCACGCTGCCGGTGGTCCGCGGCGAAGCCGGCAAGCCCCAGAGCGCCGAGATCCCGATCGACCGGCGGCTGATCACCGACTTCAACCGCATCAACATCGAACTGGTCGGCCACTACACGCGCGAGTGCGAGGACCCGGTACACAGCAGCCTGTGGGCCACGGTTGACGCCTCCAGCACGCTGCGCCTCAATGTCGTGCCGCTCAAGGTGGCGGCCGATCTCGGCACCCTGCCGCAGCCCTTCTTCGACCGCCGCGACGTCCGCCGCGCCAGCATCCCCTTCGTGTTCGGCAATGCCGCCGGCACGCCGACCCTCGAGGCCGCGGGCATCGTCTCGTCCTGGTTCGGCGGTCTCGCCGGCTACCGCGGCGCGGTGTTCCCGGTCAGTAGCGGCGAACTCCCGGCCGCCCATGCCGTCGTGTTCGCGACGCCCGAGACCACCATCGACGGCCTCAGCCTGCCGCCGATCCAGGGTCCGACCCTCAGCGTGGTCGACCACCCGCGCGACGCCACGCACAAGCTGCTGCTGGTGCTGGGCCGCAATCCCGCCGAACTGCGCACCGCGGCCGCGGCGCTCGCGGTCAACAGCCGGGTCTTCACCGGCGGCACGGCGACGGTCAGCAACTTCCAGGAACCGCCGGCACGCCGGCCCTACGACTCGCCGCGCTGGCTCGCCGACGACCGGCCGGTGAAGCTCGGCGAACTCGCGCCGGTGGCCGACTTCTCGGTCGCGGGCTATGCGCCCGACGTGGTCAAGGTCAACCTGCAGCCGGCGCCCGACCTGTTCACCTGGCGCAGCCGCGGCTTCCCGCTCGACCTGCGCTTCAACTACACGCCGCGCGTGCGGGCCGACCAGTCGACCCTCAACCTGAGCCTGAACGAGAGCTTCGTCGCCTCGCTGCCGCTGCGGGCGGCCAATCCGGCCGGCGAACACTGGTGGAACCAGTTCCTGCTGCCGCTGCTGCCCGACGGCACCGTGTCGCAGAGCAAGAGCCTCAGCCTGTCGCCGCTGCTGGTGGGCTCGCGCAGCCAGCTGCGCATGCACTACTACTTCGAGCCGCAGGCAAGCGACTGCAAGCCGCTGCTCGACAACGTGCGCGGCAACATCGACCCAGCCTCGACCATCGACGTCTCGCGGCTGCCGCACTACATCGCGATGCCCGAACTCGCGGCCTACGCCAACAGCGGCTTTCCGTTCTCTCGCCTGGCCGACCTGGCGGACACCGTCGTCGTACTGCCCGACCAGCCCGAGACCAGCGACATCGAGACCTACCTGGCCTTGCTCGGCCACCTGGGCAACGCCACCGGCTATCCGGCGCTCAGGCTCACGCTGGGGCGGGCGGCCAATGTCTCGCAATGGGCCCAGAAGGACCTGCTGGTCCTCGGCAGCCTGCAGAGCCAGCCGCTCTTCACGCAGTGGGCCGACCGGATGCCGCTCAAGCGGGCCCAGGAAGCCAAGCAGTTCCACCTGGGCAGCTGGATCGACGACACGCTCGACCTGATCACCGGCACCCGCCAGCGCGAGGACCTTCCCGCCACGACCCGGATGACCGTGGCCGAGGACGGCACCGATGCCGTGCTGGCCGGCTTCGAGTCGCCGTTGCAGAAGGAGCGCAGCGTGGTGGCGGTGGTCGCCACCGCGGCCTCGCAGCCGGCGCTGCTGAATGCACTGATGAGCCCGAGCCTGGTGCGCGACATCCAGGGCAGCACCGCCTTCGTGCGCGGCAACCAGGTCAGCAGCCTGCTGGCCGGGGGCACCTACTACGTCGGCCGGCTGCCGCCGGTGATGTGGCTGCAGTGGACCCTGTCGCGCAGCCCGCTGCTGCTGGCGGCGGCGGTGGTGGCGCTGGCCTTCATCGGCGCCGTGGCGGCCTATCTCAGTCTTCAACTGCGCGCCCGCCGTCGGCTGCGCTGACACGGCCTCGAAAGCCCCCTGGCCATGACCCGACCTCCCTCGCCCGCCCCGTCCTGCCCCGCCACGACCATCGGCCGCCGCCGCTGGCTGGCGGGCCTGGCCCTGATGCCGCTCGCCAACGCCCTGCCGGCCGCGGCGCAGCAGGCTCTCGGCGCCTGCCTGCCGGCGACCGACTGGACCTCCTTCGCCGCCCGCCACCTGCAGGCCGATGGCCGCATCGTCGATTTCGACACGCCGAAGCAGCACTCGACCTCCGAAGGCCAGTCCTACGGCCTGTTCTTCGCGCTGGTGCACAACGACCGCGCCGCCTTTGCGCGCATCCTCGAATGGACCGAGAAGAACCTGGCGGCCGGCAGCCTCGCGCAGCGCCTGCCGGCCTGGCAGTGGGGGCACAAGCCGGACGACAGCTGGGGCGTGCTCGACGACAACCCGGCTTCCGACTCCGACCTCTGGATCGCCTACTCGCTGCTGGAAGCCGGCCGCCTGTGGAACGAGCCGCGCTACCAGACCCTGGGCCGCGCAGTGCTCGCGATGGCCGCGCGCGACGAGGTCGCGACCTTGCCGGGGCTCGGCCGCATGCTGCTGCCATGGCCCAAGTCGGTGGCCAAGGGCCCGGCGTGGCGGCTCAACCCGAGCTACCTGCCGCTGCAGCTGCTGCGCCGCTTCCAGCAGCTGGACGGCAAGGGCCCGTGGGGCGAGATCGCCGACAACACGGTGCGCATGACTGCCGCCGTGACGCCGCAGGGCTTCGCGCCCGACTGGTGCGCCTGGTCGACCCAGGAGCAGGCCTTCGTCGCCGATCCGGAGAAGGGCGCGGTGGGCAGCTACGATGCCATCCGCGTCTACCTCTGGGCCGGCATGCTGCACGCCGCCGATCCGGCCCGCCAGCCACTGCTGAAGTCGCTCTACGGGCCGCGCCGGCTGCTCGAACAGGGCAAGCCGATGGCCGAATTCATCGACACCGACACCGGCGTCATGCGCGGCACCGGTCCGGTCGGCTTCTCGGGCGCGCTGCTGCCCTATCTCAAGGCGCAGGCGCTGACGCCGCAGCTCGACGCCGAACTGGCGCGCGTTCGCGCCCGGGTCGGCAGTCCGGCCCAGCCCGCGCCCAAGCCCCTTCCGTACTACGAGCGCATGTTGCTTCTCTTCGGACAAGCCTGGCTCGATGGCCGCTTCGCATTCAGCCGCACCGGCCAGCTGCAAACCCATTGGAGACTGCTATGCCCCGCCACCCAACTCGCCTGAAGGGCTCCACCGCCGCGAGCCGCCTGATGGCCTGCCTGGGCCTGGTGGGTGCGCTTTACGCGGGCACGCCGGTGCAGGCCCAGGGCGACGCCAAGACGGCCCTGATCGAACAGGGCAACTACTGGCAGAGCATGGGCCGGACCGAGCTGGCCGAGGAGAGCTGGCGCAAGCTCTTGAGCATCGATCCGCAATCGGCCGATGCGATGTACGGCATGTCGCAGGTGGAACTCGCGCGCGGCAAGCCCGAGCCGGCGCGCGGCTGGATCACGCGGCTGCACGCCGCCCATCCCGACGACCCGCGCGGTGCGCCTCAGGGCGCGCAGTCCGGCACGCCGCAGACCGACCTGCAGCGCGCGCGCGCCGCCTCCAAGGCCGGCCGCACCGCCGAAGCGATCCAGATCTACCGCGCGATCTTCGCCAACCGGCCGCCGCCCGAGCCGCTGGCGGTCGAGTACTACCAGCTGCTCGGCGGCACGCAACAGGGTTGGGAAGAAGGCCGCAAGGGACTCGACCAGCTGGTCAAGGACAAGCCCGACAACCTCGGCTACAAGCTGGCGCTGGCCCAGCTGCAGACCTACCGCGAACCGACCCGGCGCGAAGGCATCCGCAGCCTGATGGCGCTCTCGACGCAGCCCGGGGTGGGCGTGGCGGCCACGGCCAGCTGGCGCCAGGCGCTGATCTGGCTGGACGCCCGGCAGGCCGACGCGCCGCTCTACACCGAATTCCTGGCCGCCCATCCCGACCCCGCCGTGCAGGCGCGGCTGGACAGCCTGAGCGCCGCCCGCAGCGCCGCGGCTCCGGCGTCGCCAGCCGCCCAGCCGCTCGGCGAAGGCTTCAAGGCGCTGGATCGCGGCGACACCGCAACCGCCGAGCAGCGCTTCCAGCAGGCCCTGAAGGTCGAGCCCGGCGACGCCGAGGCGCTCGGTGGCCTGGGCCTGATCCGGCTGCGCCAGGAGCGCTTCGCCGAAGCCCAGCAGCTGCTCGAGCAGGCCGCGAAAAGCGCCGGCGGCGGCAAGTGGGCGTCGGCGCTGCAAAGCGCCACCTACTGGAACCTCGTCGGCCAAGCCAATGCCGCGCGGGCCAAGGGCGACACGCGCACGGCCCAGGGCCTGCTCGAACGCGCCGTGAAGATCGATCCGCGAGAGAGCGTCGGACAGGTCGCGCTGGCCGACCTGCGGCTGGCGGCCGGCGACTACGCCGGTGCCGAGCAAGGCTATCGGCGCGCGCTCGACAGCAAGCCCAACGACACCCAGGCGCTGCGCGGCCTGATCACGGCCTACACCCGCCAGGGCCGCAGCGACGAGGCCATGGCCCTGTCGCAGAAGCTCAGCCCCGAGCAGGCGCGGCAGATCGGCAGCCTGCAGGACGTCAAGGTGGAGGCCGCGCGCGCCAAGGCCCGCGCCCAGATCGAAGCCGGCGACAACGCCGGCGCCCAGCGCACGCTCGAGGACGCCATGCTGGCCGCCCCCGACAGCCCCTGGGTCCGGCTCGACCTGGCCAACATCTACCGTCGCCAGGGGCTGATGGCTCAGGCCCGCGGCGTCATGGACGGCCTGCTCATGTCGCAGCCCGACATGCCCGACGCGCTCTATGCGAGCGCCCTGCTCGCCTCCGATGCCGGCGACCCGGCGGCCGGCCTGCAGTACCTCGACCGCATCCCGGCCGCTTCGCGCACCCGCGAGATGACCCAGCTGCAGCGCCGCCTGTGGGCGGCCGGCCAGGCGCAGCAGGCGCAGGCGCTGGCGCGGCAGGGCCAGGTGGCCGCGGCCCGCGGCGTGCTGGCGCAGACCGAAGCGGCGCTCGGCGCCGACATGCCGCCCGAGCTCTGGGGCCAGTTGGCCATCGCCTACGCCGACATCGGCGACGCGCCACGCGCCCTGGCGATGAGCCGGCAATTGCTGGCGCGCAGCCCGAACCCGAGCGTCGGCGACCGCCTGCTCTACGCCTCGGTGCTGCTCAAGACCCAGCAGGATGTCGAGCTCTCCGCGGTGCTGCGGCAGCTGCAGTCAGCCAGCATGACCACGGCCCAGCGGGCCGACTACGAGCGCCTGACGATCGCCTTCAGCCTGCGCCAGGCCGACGCCTTGCGCGAGGCCGGAAACCTCGAAGCGGCCTACAACGCGATGGCGCCGGTGCTGGCCGCGCGGCCCGAAGACCCGCAGGTACTGGCCGCACTGGCCCGCCTCTATGCGGCGGCGCGCGACGAGAAGCAGGCCCTGGCGATCTACCAGCGCATCCTCCAGCGCAGCCCGACCGACCTCGACACCCTGCTCGCCGCCGCCGCCAGCGCCAGCGCGCTCCGCGCCCATGGCGAGGCCGAGAGCTACGTGCAGGCGGCCCTGAAGCAGGCGCCCGACCAGTCGCGCGTGCTGGCGGCCGCCGGCCGCGTCTATCGCAATGCGGGCGACAACGCGCGGGCCGAGCAATACCTGCGCGCCGCCGTCGCCGCCGAAAACCGCGCGGCCGGCGGCGTCGGCCTGGCGGCCGGCCAGGGTGGCGTGCCGGCGGCCCCGGCCAATCCCTTCGCCGGCATGACCGGCGGTGCCGCCAGCGGCGGCAACCCGTTCGCCGCCACCCTGCAGCCGGTCGGACTGCCCGCGCCCGGCTATCCGGCGGCCGCCCCAGCCTCGCCCTTTGCCGGCATGCGCGGCGGTGCGGCCCCGATCGCGGCGCTGCCGCCGTTGCCTGCGGCCGCGCCGCCCGCCTATGCGGCAGCGAGCCAGGCGGCCGCCAACCTGCCTTGGGGCGCCGGCGGCAGCACCGCAGCCGCGCCGGCGACCGCCGCCACGGCCGCGCCCAAGTCCACCGCCCCGCGCAACAGCGCCGAATTCCGCCGCCGCAATGCCGCGGCCAGCCAGCAGGCCGCGCCAGCCGGCGCTCCGCCGCAGCCGCCACTGGCACTGGCCGCTCCCCAATACGCCCAGGCCCAGGCCTATCCGCTGCCCCAGCCCGCCGGCCAGCCGGTCTATCCACTGCCACCCCCGGTGCCCGGCAGCAGCCTGGCGACCGAAGGCAGCTGGAACGCCCCGCCGCGCGCCGGTGCGGCGCCGGCCAACCCGTTACTGAGCGAACTGCAGGACCTCCAGTCCGAACGCAGCACGACGCTGGACATCGGCAGCGTCTACCGCAGCCGCGACGGCGAATCGGGCCTGAGCCGGCTGCAGGACCTGCAGGTGCCGATCGAGGCCCGCTTCCCGGCCGGCAACGGCAAGGTGGTGCTCAGCGCCACGCCGACGGTGCTCGACAACGGCGCGCTGGCGCAGGACTACGGCACCTCGAGCCGTTTCGGCGGCGGGCCGCAGGCGGCGATCGACCTGCTCGCGGGCAGGGTCCCGGCGGTGGATGGCCAGCACGCCAGCGGCGTCGGCCTCGCGGTCGGCTACGAGGGCAAGAACCTGAACGCCAGCATCGGCACCACGCCGCTCGGCTTCCAGGAGACCAGCGCGGTCGGCAACCTCACCTACAGCGGCGCCCTTTCCGACACCGTGTCCATGAAGGGCGACCTGTCGCGCCGCGCCGTCACCGACAGCCTGCTGTCGTTCGCCGGCACCGAGGACACCCGCACCGGCGACCGCTGGGGCGGCGTGGTGGCGACCGGCGCACGGCTCGACCTGACCCGCGACGACGGCACCTACGGCCTCTACGGCTACGGCTCAGCCCATTCGATCACCGGCCGCAACGTGGCCGACAACTCCCGCTACGAACTGGGTGGCGGCATGTACGTGCACCTGCTGAACAAGCCCGGCTCGACCTTGACCGCCGGCATGAACCTCGACCTGCTGAGCTACGACAAGAACCTGAGCTTCTTCACCTTCGGCCAGGGCGGCTACTTCAGCCCGCAGTCCTATGTGAGCGTGGCCTTCCCGGTCGACTGGACCGGCCGCGACGACCGGCTCTCGTGGCGGCTCAATGCCTCGCTGGGCATCCAGTCGTTCACGGAGGACGCATCGCCCTGGTTCCCGACCGACCCGGCGCGCCAGGCCGCCGCCGCGAGCGCCGTCGCGACCGCCACCGGACTAGGGCTCAACAAGGCCCCGTTCACCGGCTACTACCTGTCGAACAGCCACACGGGCGTGGCCTACAACCTGGCCGGCATCGTCGAATACCAGGTGGCGCCGCAGCTCTTCCTGGGCGGCGCCATGGCCTTCAACAATGCGCAGAACTACCGCCAGGTGACGGTCAGCGCCTACCTGCGCTACATGCTCGGCAACACCGGACGTTACGGCGCCCCGGCCGGCGCCACGCTGAAGCCGGTGAGCTCGCCCTACACGCCGCTGCTCTAGGAACCTGCTGGCGCTCAGCAGCCCGCCGCCCGGCCCCAGGGCGGCGCCTGCTCGAACGCTGCGATCCATGCCGGCACCTCGGCGGCCGGCAGCGGCTTGGCGATGCCATAGCCCTGCCCGAGCGTGCAGCCGAGGGCCAGCAGCGCATTGCCGTGCGCCACCGACTCGACCCCCTCGGCGATGGTCTTGCGGCCGAAGCCGCGTGCCATCACAAGGATGCCGCGGATGATCGCCTCGTCCTCCGGGTCTTCGAGCATGCCGCGCACGAAGGACTGGTCGAGCTTGAGCGCAGTCACGGGCAGGCGCCGAAGGTAGGTCAGCGACGAATAGCCGGTGCCGAAGTCGTCCATGACCACCGGCACGCCGAGCGCCTTGCAGGCACCGATGAAATCGGCGACGGCGCCGAAGTCCTTGATGGCGGTGGTCTCGAGAATCTCGAGCTCGAGCACGCCCGCGTGCAGCTGCGGAAAGCGGCCCAGGTGAAAGCCGAGCCGCTCGATGAAGTCCGGCCGCAGCAGGTGGCGCGGACTGATGTTGACGCTGACCGAGGTCTTGACCCCCGCGGCCAGCCAGTCGGCCGCCTGCCGCACCGCCTCGCCGATGGCCCAGTCGCCGAGCTGCTCCACCAGTTCGTGGTCCTCGATCATCGGCACGAAGGCGGATGGCTGCAGCAGCCCCCGCTCGGGATGCTGCCAGCGGACCAGGGCCTCGAAGCCGATCACCCGGCCGCACAGCATGTCGACCTTGGGCTGGTAGGCCAGCAGGAACTCGTGGTTCGCCAGGCCCGCCTGGATCCGCTCGCGGATCTGCTGTTCCTGCTGTTCCTCGTGAGCCAGGCCGGCGTCGAAGAAATGGACCTGGCTGCCACCGGCCCGCTTGGCGAAGAACACCGCGTGCTGCGCTTGCTGCAGCATGACTTCGGTCGGCTGCTCGCCCTGGCGCATCAGCGAGACGCCGACGCTGGTGCGCAGCCGCGTCGAACGGTCCTGCAGCCGGAACGGATGCGCGAGCCGCGCCAGGATCTGTTCCAGCAGCGCCTCGGAGTGCGCCGCGTCATTGACGAACAGCAGCAGCGCGAACTCGTCGCCGCCGACCCGGGCGACGCTGGCATCGTTCGGCACCGCGGCCTTCAGGCGGCGCGCCACCTCGCGCAGCACCGCATCCCCGCCCACCGGACCGAAGCTCTCGTTGATGTCGCGGAAGCGGTCGAGGTCGAGGTAGCAGACCGCCAGCAGGCGCTCGCCGTCGCCGTTGCGCACCGGCGCAGGGTTCAGTTCCTCGGCCGAGGGCACGCGATTGGGCAGCCGCGTGAGCGCGTCATGGCGCGACAGCAGGTCGAGCCGCTCGCCGCGCACGCCGCGGGCCGTCGGCGTGAAGCTCCACAGGACGCAGTGGTCGTCCATGCGCTCGCCGCGCAGGTCGGCCATGATCGTGTGGCCGTGCCGGGCCCGCAACACGACCCGGCGGCCATCGACCGCGCCGCGCGCCGGGAGCTTCATCTCGTTGGCGGACGCGGGCGGCAGGACGTCGTCGAAGGGCATGTCCGTGAGCGCGCCCGACGGATAGTCGAGCAGCGTGTGCGCGTCTTCGTCGGCCCAGAGAATCGATCCATCGCAAATCTTGAGGTGGCCAACGAGGGTGCGGGTGAGCATGGGCGCTATTGTTCACGGAAAAAGAACCGCCCGACGTCCTCCCGATGACGGATCGCGGATCGGATCAGCGCAGCGGCGCGCCGCGAATCGTGTCGGCCGATTTCTTGATCTGGTGGACCATGCGGCGCTGCAGCGGCGATGCCCCCCGGTGACCGAGGACGTCGAACAACCAGCCGCCCGCCGCCAGGATCGCCAGTACGCCAAGGGTCAAGACCTCAGAGTCCATGCTGTGCTCCCGGAGTCGTCGAGCGCACACTCTGCGCCGCAAACGGGTCGACGGGAATCTGCCAAACGGCGTGTGTTGCCAACCGAGGCTGGCGCGGATCAGGACTTCGCGCTCAGCCGTTGCAGGTCGATGTCGGCCAGGCGGCCCGGCACGGTCACGAGGCGCAGCGCCTCCGCGGCCCCGATCGGACTGCCCTGCGACAGGAAGCGGATCTGGTAGCCGCCGATCTTGATTTCGTCGCCATTGTTCAATGCGGTGTCCTCGACCCGCTGGCCATTGACATAGGTCCCGTTGTGGCTCTGCAGATCGCGGATCGTCATGGCGTCGCCCACGGCCTCGAACACCGCGTGGGAGCGGCTCACGAGCGGGTTGTCCAGCACCAGGTCGCAACTGTCGGCACGGCCGACGACGAAGGGCGTGCGGGTCATGTTGACCTGCTTGGCCGAACCGTTCTTCTGCAGCACGATCAGTCTCGTCATTGTTCGATTCTCTCCTTGGTGAATACCCGAACGGCCTGGCCGCCCTTCCGGTCTATGCCGCTTTGGGGGTGCCATGCCTCCTTCGGAGAGATGGGCGAAAGAGCGGCGGCCGCGTAACTTCAGGATGATGCAACATCCCGACACGTTCGCCGCCAGATTTCTGCTGCCGTTCGCGGCGGTCGGCTTCCATCGCCAGTCCCCTGCACCCTGCCGCACGCCGGCCCCGCCGTTGCTGGTGCTTCGCGGCGTGTCCCAGCGAGGCACCATCCGCTCGCGGGCGGCTCAGGTGATCGCGGTCACGGCGCTGTACTTCGATGCCCAGGGCCGTTGAACGCAGGACCTGAATCTAGAGGATGGAGTGGTCCGTGGTGAACATGCACGAGTCCGGTCCGCTCGAATAGGCGGTGGTCGCCCCGCCCGGGTCGGGCAAGGCGGCCGCGGTGCTCTCGCCGATGCTGACCGGCGTCTTCGGCTTGCCGAAAGGCGCGAGGCCCTGCAGCACGCGCAGCGCCGAGGCGCCCTGGATGAGCGCTTCCGAATAGTCCGGAACACCTTGTGTCGAGCAGTCGATCGGCCTGAATCCCAGGCAATCCTCGGACTCGGCCTGGACTGCCTCCATCAGAACCCAATGGAATTCATTGGGTTCCAGTTCGAGAACAGTCAGCGCTATATCGCGAAGTGCCACCGGGAAACCTTTCGAACAGTGAAGCCTGGATTGTTACTGGGCGGTGATTTGATCGCCAAGGCACTTTTGCACGCTGCCTTGACGATCACCCCGCGAGACCGGCACTAAGTCGCAATCGGCCGGCCCGCAAAGGGCAGCGCCTCAGCCCAGGCGCACCGGCACGAAGATCTTGTTGCCGTCGCGCTGGATCAGCAGCGCCACCGACCTGTCGGCCTTGGCCACCACCTCGCGCACCTGCTCGATGCTCTTCGCCGGCGTGCCGTTGATGGCCAGCAGCACATCGCCCGTCTGCACGCCGGCCAGCGCCGCCGGACCCGCGACCTCCGCGATCAGCAGGCCGCCGTCGACCTGGGCTTCGCGCTGTTCCTGCGGCTGCAGCGGACGCAGCGCGAGACCGAGCTTGCCCTGCTTGGCGCCGCCCTCCTCGTTCTTCGCCACCGCGGTGCCCTTCTCGGCCGCGTCGCCCAGCTTGGCGGAGATTTCCTGGCGCGCACCCTGGCGCCAGATCTCGAGCGCAATCTTGCTGCCCGGCTTCTTCTGGCCGATCAGGGCCGGCAGGTCGCCCGAGGAAACGATCGGCTCGCCGTCGACCTTGCGGATCACGTCGCCCGAGCGCAGGCCGGCCTGGTCGGCCGGGCCGCCCTTCTCGACGTTCGAGACCAGCGCGCCTTCGGGCTTGTCGAGCTTGAACGAATCGGCAAAGGCCTGGTTCACTTCCTGGACCGCGACGCCGAGGCGCGCATGGGTGGCCTTGCCGGTCGCGACGATCTGGTCCTTGACCTGCATCGCGACCTCGATCGGGATCGCGAACGAGACGCCCTGGTAGCCGCCGCTGCGGCTGTAGATCTGGGAGTTGATGCCGACCACCTCGCCGCGCGTGTTGAGCAGCGGGCCGCCGGAGTTGCCCGGATTGATTGCGACGTCGGTCTGGATGAAGGGCACGTAGCCGTCGTCGGGCAGCGAGCGGCCCTTGGCGCTGACCACGCCGGCGGTGACGGTGTTCTCGAAACCGAACGGCGAGCCGATCGCCAGCACCCATTCGCCCGCCTTCAGGTCCTTGGTGCTACCGACCGCCAGCACGGGCAGGTTCTTGGCCTCGATCTTGATCACGGCGACGTCGGTCTTGGGGTCCGACCCCAGCACCTTGGCGCTGAACTCGCGGCGGTCGGTCAGCTTGACGGTGACTTCCTTGGCGTCCTTCACGACGTGGGCGTTGGTCAGGATGATGCCGTCGGCGCTCAGGATGAAGCCCGAGCCCTGGCCACGGACCGGGGTCTCGCGCTGCGGCTGCTGCTGGCCGCGCGGGCCCTGGCCGCCGCCGAAGCGGCGGTAGAACTCGTACATCGGATCGTCCGGGTCCATCTGCGGGCCGCCTTCGGCGGCGGCCGTCTTGGTGGTGCCGGTGACGCTGATGTTGACCACCGCCTGGCCGTCGCGGGCGGTGATGGTGGAGAAGTCGGGCATGGTCACCGTCGGCGCGGTGGTGGTGCCAGCGACGGCAACGGCCTGCGCCGGGGGCGCGGCCACGGCACGGGCGCTGGTGTAGGCGCCAGTGCCGACGGCACCGATCACGCCGGCGGCTGCCAGCGAAAGCACGAGCGCGCGAGGCGAGGTCAAACCGGTTTTCATCAGAAATCCTTTCGAGTATGGGAAGAGAGCACGAAAGGAATGTCGGGCCCCAGCCTTAGGCCCGGCTTAAATGGGCTCGCCCCCAGGTTGCCCGGCACTTCGTGTCCGGGCGCCCACCCCCTGCCGGGGGCAACACCAGCGGCCTGGCAAAGCCAGTTCCGCGGTGTTTCACCAACGGGCCGGGCTGCGCCGGCCAGGGGCAGTCAGACGGTGGAGAAGCGCACCAGGACGCGCAGGCCGCCGAGGGACGAGCGATCCAGCGACACGGCCGCACCGTGCAGGTCGGCGATCGACTTGACGATCGACAGGCCCAGGCCGCTGCCGGGGGCCTGGGGCTGGCCCGCGCGATAGAAGCGGTCGAGCACGCGCTCGCGCTCGCTCTCGGGCAGGCCGGGTCCGCTGTCGTCGACGCTCAGTTCGACGACGCCCGCTCCGGCGGCGATCCCGACGTCGACGCGGCCGCCGGGCGGCGTGTACTTCACCGCGTTGTCGATCAGGTTGCGCAGCAGGGTGCGCAGCGCCTCCGGCTGGCCCTGCACCGTCGCCGGGTCGGCCCGCGCGATCCCGATGTCGATGTCGCGCGACTGGGCCGCGGCCACGGTGTCGGAGATCGCCAGGCGCGCGACCTCGGGCAGGCTGACGGCTTCCGGCTGCGCGCCCGCCGCCGCGCTGGCCTCGTGCCGCGCCAGGGCCAGCATCTGCTCGACCAGCCGGGTCGCCCGGTCGATGCCGGCGGCCAGCCGGGCCACCGCGAGTTCGCGCGTCGCATCGTCGGCCGCACGCTGCAGGCCCTGCACCTGCAGCTTGAGCGCCGCCAGCGGCGATCGCAGTTCGTGCGCCGCGTCGGCGACGAAGTGCTTCTGGGCCTCGAAGGCCTGGCGCACCCGCACGAACAGCAGGTTCAGCTCGTGCACCAGCGGCCGCACCTCCTCGGGCAGGTCGGCTTCGTTGAGCGGCGACAGGTCGTCGGCCTGCCGGGTCGCCACCTGCCGGCGGACCCGGGCCACCGGGGCCAGCGAGCGGCTCACCACCCACCAGACCACCAGCATCAGCAGCGGCGCCGCCAGCACGATCGGCCCGACGGTGCGCAAAGCCAGCGTGCCGGCCATGCGGCGCCGTGCCGCCATGTCCTGCGCGACCTGGATCACCAGCGCGCCGGTCGCCAGCGAGAACACACGGTAGGTGGTACTGCGCGCCTTCACGTTGGAGAAGCCGAGCACCGCGCGCTGCGGCAGTGCCGACTGGGCGGCCGAATCGAAGATCCGGTTGCCGTCCAGGGTCCATATCTGGACGATGAATTCGAAATTCTCCTCGCCGCCGCCAAGGCCGCCGACTGTGGAGTTCGGCGGCAGGCCGGCACGCAGTGAGAGCGCCATCTGCTGCATGTGCTGGTCGAAGATGTCGTCGGCCGCCTCGAGCACCGCACGGTAGGTGGCGAAGGCCTGGGTGCCGGCCGCCAGCACGATCGCCGCGAGCAGGAACCACAGCAACCGGGCCCTGAGGGACTTCATCGATGCCCCCACGCTCGGCACTTCGTGTCCTCGCTGCCCCCCGAGGGGGCGCGAGCTTGCTTGGGGCGGCCCGGCGCTGCGCTCTTCATTCCTTCGGCACCATGTACCCCACCCCCCGCACATTGCGGATCAGGTCGGCGCCCAGCTTCTTGCGCAGCCCATGCACGTAGACCTCGACCGCGTTGCTGCTGATCTCGTCCTTCCAACTGTAGAGCTTCTCCTCGAGCTGGGCCCGCGACAGCACCATGCCGGGGCGGGCCAGCAGCGGCTCGAGCACCGCCCATTCGCGCGCCGACAGGATCACCGGCTGGCCCGCCACCGTGACCTCGCGCGTGGCCGGATTGACGCTCACGCCCATGTGCTCGTAGACCGGCTCGGCCCGCCCCGAGGCCCGCCGCAGCAGCGCCCGGATGCGGGCCAGCAGCTCGTCGAGGTCGTAGGGCTTGAGCACGTAGTCGTCGGCGCCGGCATCGAGCCCCTCGATGCGCTGCGCGACCGAGTCGCGCGCGGTCGCGATCAGCACCGGCATGCGCTGCTTGCGGGCCCGCAGCGCGCGCAGCACGTCGAGCCCGTCGCGGCGCGGCACGCCGAGGTCGAGCAGCACCAGGTCGTACTGCTGCGTGCGCAGGGCGGTGTCGGCGGCGTCGCCGTCCTTGACCCAGTCGACCGCGTACTGCTCCGCGCGCAGCAGGTCGAGCACGGCTTCGCCGATCATCACGTCGTCTTCGAGCAGCAGCAGTCGCATGGTTCAGTCATCCGCGGTGGGTCGAACGAGATGGTAGCGACTCACAGCAAGGCCCGGACCTCTCTGGCCGCATCGAACAGCAGCGGCAGCAGGTCGCGGCGCAGCGCGTCCTCCTGGTAGCGCCCCCCGGACAGCACCACGTTGAGCGCCGCCACCGTGCGCCCCTGCATGTCGCGCAGCGGCACCGCCAATGCCTGGACGCCGAGTTCGTGCTCTTCGCTGGCAAAGCAGAAATCGTCCTTGCGGGCCTGCGCGATGCGCTGGCGCAGTTCCCGCGCCTGGGTGATGGTCTGGGGCGTCAGCCGCGACAGCCGCCGCGCCTTGAGCCATGCGGTGAGCTCGGCCGGACTCAGCGCGGCCAGCAGCACCCGGCCGGTGGAAGTCGCGTGGGCCGGCAACCGGGCCCCGAGATGCAGGCCATAGGCCAGCACCCGGGTCGGCGCCGCGTAGCTGCCGCTGCGCGCGACGATCACCACCTCCTCGCCGTCGAGCACCACGGCCGAGAACGATTCCTGGGTCTGGGCCGCGAGGCGGTTCAAGGTCGGCTGCAACGCCCGCGGCAGCCGCGACGACGCCAGGTAGCTGCCCGAGAAGCGCAGCACCTTGGGCGACATCCAGAAATAGCTGCCGTCGGTTTCCAGGTAGCCCAGGTGTGCCAGGGTCAGCAGGTGGCGCCGGGCCGCGGCGCGCGTGAGCCCGGCCCGCTCGGCGGCCAGGGTGGCATTGAGCCGCTGGCGCTCGGTGTCGAAGCTCTCGAGCACGGCCATGCCCTTGGCGATGCCCTCGATGAAATCCGGTTTGGCGATGGTCATGGTCGGAAGGGATTGCGCGATCATCGCGCAAGTGCTTTCATGATCGCACAGCGCGCGCCATCCGGGTCCCCTGAAACGGAGCCGACGCCCTACGCTTGCACAAACTTCAGGAGACTCGCATGCGAACACAGGTTGCCATCATCGGTGCAGGCCCCGCCGGCCTCTTGCTCGGCCAGCTGCTGCACAAGGCCGGCATCGACAACATCATTCTCGAACGCCAGAGCGGGGACTACGTGCTCGGCCGCATCCGCGCCGGCGTGCTCGAGCAGATCACGATGGACCTGCTGGCCCGCGCCGGCGTCGACACCCGGGCCAAGGCCGAGGGCCTGCCGCACGAGGGCATTGAGCTGCTGTTCAAGGGCGCCCGGCACCGCATCGACCTGCACGGCCTGACCGACGGCAAGCAGGTCACGGTGTATGGCCAGACCGAAGTGACCCGCGATCTGATGGAAGCGCGCGCGGCCGCCGGCCTGACCACCATCTACAACGCCGCGTCGGTCAGCCTGCACGACTTCGACACCGCCCGGCCCCGGGTGCGCTACCAGAAGGACGGCGCCACCCACGAGGTCGAATGCGACTTCATCGCCGGCTGCGACGGCTACCACGGCATCAGCCGCGCCAGCGTGCCGGCCGATTCGCTGCACACCTACGAGAAGATCTACCCCTTCGGCTGGCTCGGCGTGCTGGCCGACGTGCCGCCGGTGTCGCACGAACTGATCTACGCCAACACCGCCCGCGGCTTTGCACTGTGCAGCATGCGCAGCGCCACCCGCAGCCGCTACTACGTCCAGGTCCCGACCGAAGAGAAGGTCGAGAACTGGAGCGACGAGGCCTTCTGGAACGAGCTGCGCCTGCGCCTCGACCCCGAGGCCCGCGACCGCCTCGTGACCGGCCCGTCGCTCGAGAAGAGCATCGCCCCGCTGCGCAGCTTCGTCGCCGAGCCGATGCGCTTCGGCAGCCTGTTCCTGGCCGGCGACGCCGCCCACATCGTGCCGCCGACCGGGGCCAAGGGCCTGAACCTGGCCACGGCCGACGTCGGCTACCTGTCGCGCGCCTTCGAGATCTACTACGGCGAGAAGACGCCCTCGGCCCTGGACCGCTACTCCGACCTCTGCCTGCGCCGGGTCTGGAAGGCCGAGCGCTTCTCATGGTGGTTCACCTCGCTGATGCACCGCTTCCCGGACACCGGCGAGTTCGGCCAGAAGATCCAGGAGGCCGAGCTCGACTACCTGGTGCACTCGCATGCGGCTTCGACCTCGCTGGCCGAGAACTATGTGGGATTGCCGATGGAAAGCTTCTGAGACCTTGCGGGACAGACCAACAAACGGCGAAGCGGTTTGTTTGCTCTGTCCCCAACTGACTAGATCTTCCTAGGCCGCCTGCATCAACCGCCAGACCCGATCCGGGGTCAACGGCATGTCCAGATGCGGCGTCCGATCCGCCAGCCCGTTGCGCGCCAGCGCATCCGCCACCGCATTCACCACCGCGGGCGTGGCGCCGATGGTCCCCAGCTCGCCCACGCCCTTGACCCCCAGCGGGTTGTTCTTGCACGGCGTCGATTCGTCCATCTCCATGCGGAACATGGTGGCGATGATGTCGGCGCGCGGTGCCGCGTAGTCCATCAGGCTGCCGGTCAGCGGCTGGCCGGTCTCGCTGTCGTAGACCACCCGCTCGCACAGCGCCTGGCCGATGCCCTGCACCGCCCCGCCCTCGAGCTGGCCGCGCACGATCAGCGGGTTGACCACCCGGCCGACGTCATTGACCGAGGCATAGGTCTGCACGCTGATCTCGCCCGTGGGCGGATCGATCTCGATCTCGGTGATGTGGCAGCCGTTCGGCCAGGTCGGCCCCGACACCGTGCTGGTCGAGTCGACGAAGATCTGCTGCTCGGCCTGCTTGCCGGCCAGCGTGAACAGGTCGAGCTTCAGGTCGGTGCCCGCCACTTTGAACACGCCGGCCGCGTATTCGACATCGGCCGTCGCCACCTCGAGTTCTTGTGCCGCCAGTTCGCGGCCCTTCTCGATGGTGCGCTCGGCGCCGATCCGGACCGCCGAGCCGCCGGTGAACAGCGAGCGCGAGCCGGCACTGCCGAAGCCGTCGCCGCGGTCGGTGTCGCCCAGCACGATGTGCACCTGCTCGATCGGCACGCCGAAGGCGTCGACCACCAGCTGCGCCAGGGTGGTCGCGATGCCCTGCCCCATCGCATTGACGGCCGAGAACACCTCGATCACGCCGTCGGCGCGCACCGCGACCGTCACGCGCTCTTCGAACACGTTGCCGCCGGTCCACTCGAGGAAGGTGGCGATGCCCAGTCCGCGCATCCGCCCCTGCCGCTTCGATTCGGCCGCCCGGGCATCGAAGCCCTGCCAGTCGGCCAGCGCCAGTGCCTGGTCCATGACCGATTCGAAGGCCCCGGTGTCGTAGACCTGCTGCATCGGATTCTTGTAGGGCATCTGCGCCGGCCCGATGAAGTTGCGCCGCCGCAGTTCAATCCGGTCGATGCCGGTCTGGCGCGCCGCCTCGTCCATCAGCCGCTCCATCGTGTAGATGGCCTCGGGCCGGCCGGCCCCGCGGTAGGCGCCGGTGGGCGCGGTGTTGGTCAGCACCGCCTTGAAGTGGAAGTCGATGGTCTGGATGTCGTAGACGCTGGTCTGCACCCACGGGCCGATCAGCAGCTGGATCGCGACCCCGGTGGCGGTCGCGTAGGCGCCGACGTTGGCATGGGTACGGATGCGCAGGCCGAGGATCCGGCCCTGGGCGTCGAGCGCCAGCTCGGCCTTGGCCTCGATGTCGCGACCGTGCGAGGTCGCCAGGAATTCTTCGCTGCGGTCCGCCACCCACTTCACCGGGCGCTGCAGCGCGCGGGCGGCGTAGGCGACCGCGATGTCCTCGGGATAGGCGCCGGTCTTCATGCCGAAGCCGCCGCCCACGTCGCCCACCACCACGCGCACCTTGTCCTTCGCGAGGCCGATCGCGTCGCACACCGAATCGCGCACGCCGGAAGGCATCTGCGTGCTCATCCGGATCGTGATCCGGTCGGTGGCCGGGTCGAACTCGGCCAGCACGGTGCGCGGCTCGATCGTCAGCGCGACCACGCGCTGGTTGACGACGTCGAGCGCCACCACGTGGCTGGCCTTGGAGAAGGCCTCCGCGGTCGCTTCGGCGCTGCCGTGGCGCATCTCGGCCGCGATGTTGCCGGTGCCCTCGTCGCAGATCAGCGGCGCGCCTTCGGCGGTCGCAGTCCGCAGGTCGACCACCATCGGCAGCTCTTCGTAGTCGACCATCACCGCCTCGGCCGCATCGCGCGCCTGGACCAGGGTCTGGGCGACCACGACGGCGACTGGCTCACCGACGAAACGCACGCGCTCCAGCGCCAGCACGCGGCGCAGCGGCGTCGCGCAGTCGGCGCCGTCGGCGCGCTTGAAGGGCGCTCCCGGCATCGGCTTGACACCGGCCCGGTCCAGGTCGGCCCCGGTGAAGACGCCGAGCACGCCGGGCATCCCGCGGGCCGCCGCCGTATCGACCGTCACCAGCCGCGCATGCGGATAGGGCGAGCGCACGAAGCAAAGCCAGCTCTGGCCCGCCGGTGCGACGTCGTCGGTGTAGCGGCCGGCGCCGGCCAGCAGCTTCTCGTCCTCGAGCCGTCTGACGGCCTGGCCGCTGCCGAAGCGCATGGGATTCGTATCTGTGGTCACCGTGGGTCCTCTTGCTTTGTTGGGGGCATTTTTTTGCGGGTGCAGGAACGACTATAGGGTTTTGGCGATCATTCGGCTTGTGCAACGGATGCGACCCGTCCGAAGCCGTGTATACCTCCGACCATGCAACTGCCCTGGCTCGATCCTGGAGATCCCCTGCCCGATGCCGCCCTGGCCTGGGGCGATGCCGATCCCGTGCCCGGCCTGCTGGCGGCCGGCGGCAGCCTCGACGTCGCCAGTCTGCTGCAGGCCTATGGCAGCGGCATCTTCCCATGGTTCAGCGAGGGCCAGCCGATCCTCTGGTGGAGCCCCGACCCGCGCATGGTGCTCCAGACGGCCGACTTCAGGCTGCACCGCTCGCTGCGCAAGACCCTCACCGCCTTCCGCGACTCGCCGCGCTGCGAAATCCGCTTCGACCACAGCTTCGAGACCGTCATCTCGGCCTGCTCCCAGGCACCGCGGGCCGGCCAGTCCGGCACCTGGATCCTGCCGGAGATGCTGGCCGCCTACGGCGATCTGCACCGGGCCGGCCATGCCCACAGCATCGAGACCTGGATCGACGGCGCGCTGGCTGGCGGCCTTTATTGCGTCGCCATCGGCCGCGCGGTGTTCGGCGAATCGATGTTCACGCGCCGTCCCGACGCCTCCAAGATCGCGCTGGCGGCCCTGGTCGCGTTCTGCCGCCGCCATGGCATCGCCATGATCGACTGCCAGCAGAAGACCAGCCATCTCGCCAGTCTCGGGGCCCGCGAAATGCCGCGCCAGCGCTTCGTGTCGCACGTCGCCCACGCGCGCCGGGAACCCGGCCCTGTCTGGCGCTTCGAGCCCGTATACTGGAATGAACTCCTGCCTGCGCGAAGCTCCAACCCGACGTGACGCACCTCAAGGATCTCCCGCTCCACACGCTGCAGTTCTACGCAACGGCCCCCTATCCGTGCAGCTATCTGCCGGACCGGCAGGCGCGTTCGCAGGTCGCCACGCCGAGCCACCTGATCCACAACGACGCCTACTCGGACCTGGTGCTGAGCGGCTTCCGCCGCAGCGGCATGTTCACCTACCGACCGTATTGCGACGGTTGCAGCGCCTGCGTGCCGCTGCGCGTGCTGGCCAACGAATTCAAGCCCAATCGCAGCCAGCGCCGCGCCGTGACGCGCCACGCCAACCTGCAGGCCCGGGTGCTCAAGCTGTGCTTCGTGCCCGAGCACTACCAGCTCTACCTGCGCTACCAGAACGGCCGCCATTCGGGTGGCGGCATGGACCACGACAGCATCGACCAGTACACCCAGTTCCTGCTCCAGAGCCGGGTCAACTCGCGGCTGGTCGAGTTCCGCGAGACGCTCCCCGACGGCAGCGCCGGCGCCCTCAAGATGGTCTCCATCCTCGACGTGCTGAACGATGGTCTGTCGGCGGTCTACACCTTCTACGAGCCCGAGCCGGGCGCCGGCTACGGCAACTACAGCGTGCTGTGGCAGATCGAACAGGCCCGCAAGCTCGCCCTGCCCCACGTCTACCTCGGCTACTGGATCGAAGGCAGCGCCAAGATGAACTACAAGGCACGCTTTACGCCGCACGAAGTGCTGATCGACGGTCGCTGGCAACCGCAAACCCATTTCACCAAGTAAAATGGCGACCGGTCTCCCACCGCGTTGCACATGAGAAAACCACAATCTGACGTTCCCGCCACCCCCGTGATCCAGGTCATCGAGCGGATGTTTTCGCTCATCGATGTGCTGGCGTCGCGTGAAGAAGCGATTTCCCTCAAGGAAATCAGCGAAAAGACGGGCCTGCATCCGTCGACCACGCACCGCATCCTCAACGACCTGGCTGTCGGCCGCTTCGTCGACCGGCCCGAGGCCGGCAGCTACCGGCTCGGCATGCGGCTGCTGGAGCTGGGCAATCTGGTCAAGGGCCG
Source organism: Variovorax sp. J31P207 (assembly GCF_030316965.1). Classification (NCBI taxonomy): domain Bacteria; kingdom Pseudomonadati; phylum Pseudomonadota; class Betaproteobacteria; order Burkholderiales; family Comamonadaceae; genus Variovorax; species Variovorax sp. J31P207. The sequence continues at coordinate 78,048 of NZ_JASZYN010000018.1, read as the reverse complement.
GCTCAATGTGCGCGACGCGGCGCTGACGCCGATGCGGGAACTGCACAAGCTCACCCAGCAGCCGGTCAACCTCAGCATGCGCCAGGGCGACGAGATCGTCTATATCGAGCGCGCCTACAGCGAGCGCTCGGGCATGCAGGTGGTGCGGGCCATCGGTGGCCGGGCGCCGCTGCACCTCACCTCGACCGGCAAGCTGTTCCTGGCGGTCGACGAGCCCCAGCGCATCCGCAGCTACGCCACCCGGACCGGCCTGGCCGGCCACACGCGCAACAGCATCACGCAATTGCCGGCCCTGGAGCGCGAATTGTCCAAGGCCCGCCAGTACGGCATCGCACGCGACAACGAGGAACTCGAGCTCGGCGTGCGCTGCATGGCCGCCGGCATCTACGACGACCAGGGCAAGCTGGTCGCGGGCCTGTCGATCTCGGCACCGGCCGACCGGCTCGACGAGGGCTGGCTGCCGAAGCTGCAAGCCACCGCCAACGAGATTTCAGGCGCGTTGGGGTACAAGGCCGACCAGGCGGTCGCTTCGTGAGACCTTGCGGGACAGACCAAAAACTGCGCAGCAGTTTTTGCTCTGTCCTCAACTGACTAGAGGTCCCCGCTCCCCCCGCCCTCAGCTGGCAGCGTGCGCAAAAGCCTGCTGCATCCCCGGATTCGGCCTGCCCATATGGGTCGCCTCGACCCAGCGGCGGACCCGCTCCGCATCCCCGATCCGGCTGAACTTGCCGGCCGAATCCAGGAACACCATGATCAGCTTGCGACCGGCGATCTTGGCTTGCATGACCAGGCACTGGCCGGCTTCCGAGATGTAGCCGGTCTTCTGCACCCCGATGTCCCAATCCGGGCTCTTGACCAGGCGGTTCGTGGTGTTGAACTGCAGCGTACGGTTGCCGACTTCCACCTGGTATTCGGGCGAGGTCGACAGCTGACGCACGGTCGCGTCGGCGTAGGCGGCATTCACGAGCAGGGCCAGGTCCTGGGCGCTCGACTGGTTGCGGCTCGACAGGCCGGTCGGCTCAACGTAGCTCGTGTCCTTCATGCCGAGCATCTTGGCCTTGGCATTCATGATGCTCACGAAGGTGGACAGGCCGCCAGGGTAGGTGCGGCCGAGGGCATGGGCCGCACGGTTCTCGCTCGACATCAGCGCCAGGTGCAGCAGTTCCCCGCGCGGCAGGCTGGTGCCCACCACCAGCCGCGAGCGGCTGAATTTCTCGGTGTCGACGTCGTCCTGGGTGATGGTGATCAGTTCATCGGAGGGCAGCTTGGCCTCGCTGATCAGCAGGCCGGTCATGAGCTTGGTCAACGATGCGATCGGCAGCACGGCGTGGTCGTTCTTGCTGAACAGGACTTCCTGGGTGTCCTGGTCGATCACCAGGGCCACGCTGGACTTCAGGTCGAGTGCGTCTTCGGTGCTGTGCAGGCCGGCCATCTGTCCGAAGGACTGGCGCGCCGGCGCGGCTTCCGCGACGCGGACGATCGAGCGGCGCTGCACGGCCACCACGGTCTTGCCATTCTTCTGGCGGATCGTCGCCACCACGTTGCGTCCGCCGCTCACGCTCTTGTCGGCTTTGTCAACCTTCGCGACCGGCTTGCCGCCGGCGTGTTTCGCGCTGGCGCCCGACGCGGCCTTGCGGCTCGAGTCGGCGCTCACGGCCGTCTTCTTCTTGGCGGCGGTGGTGGCCTGCGCGCCGGGCAACAAAAACGCCGTCGTACAGAGAACGACGGCGGCAAGGCGGAGGGTGGGTAGGAACCGCTGGCTGGAAACTCGGTAGGAACGGGCTTCAGACATTCAAAACTCTCCAGCGGCGATAAAAGGTACCGCAGTGTAAACGAAATCAAAAAAGACACGCAATATCAGTTACTTGCACCCTCTTCTTCAAATCGAATACAAGGAGCACCGAAAACCTAACCTTGTGCAGCCACTCTCTCAGCTTGGCTCTGCAACTTGTTGAGAGCACTTAAGTATGCTTTTGCCGAAGCGACCACGATGTCGGGATCGGCGCCGACCCCGTTGACCACCCGGCCGGCATTCTGCAGACGCACCGTCACTTCCCCCTGGCTCTCGGTCGATCCACTGATCGCATTGACCGAATAGAGCACCATCTCGGCCCCGCTCTTCACATGGGCCTCGATCGCCTTCAGGGACGCGTCGACCGGACCGTTGCCGTCGGACTCGCCCGTGACCTCCTTGCCCTGCACGGTGAAGACGATGCGGGCCTGGGGCCGTTCACCTGTTTCACTATGTTGCGACAAGGATACAAAGCTGAACTGCTCACCAACGTGCGAGAGCTCTCCGTCGCTGACCAAAGCGAGGATGTCTTCGTCAAATATTTCGCTTTTTCTGTCGGCCAGTTCCTTGAAGCGGGCGAAGGCTGCGTTGATGTCGGCCTCGCTGTCCATGGTAACGCCCAGGTCCTGCAGGCGCTGCTTGAAGGCGTTGCGGCCGCTGAGCTTGCCCAGCACGATCTTGTTGGCGCTCCAGCCGACGTCCTCGGCCCGCATGATCTCGTAGGTGTCGCGGGCCTTGAGCACGCCGTCCTGGTGGATGCCGGAGGCATGGGCGAAGGCATTGGCCCCCACCACCGCCTTGTTCGGCTGCACCACGAATCCGGTGGTCTGGCTGACCATCCGGCTGGCGGCCACGATGTGGCGCGTGTCGATGCCCATCTCGAGGCCGAAGTAGTCCTTGCGGGTCTTGACCGCCATCACGATCTCTTCGAGCGAGCAGTTGCCGGCGCGCTCGCCCAGCCCGTTGATGGTGCATTCGACCTGGCGGGCGCCGCCGATCTTGACGCCGGCCAGCGAATTGGCCACCGCCATGCCGAGGTCGTTGTGGCAATGGACCGACCAGATGGCCTTGTCGCTGTTCGGGATGCGCTCGCGCAGCGACTTGATGAAGTTGCCGTAGAGCTCGGGAATGGCGTAGCCCACGGTGTCCGGCACATTGATCGTGGTGGCGCCTTCCTGGATCACGGCCTCGAGCACCCGGCACAGGTAGTCCGGGTCGCTGCGGTAGCCGTCCTCGGGGCTGAACTCGACGTCGGCCACCAGGTTGCGGGCGAAGCGCACCGCCAGCTTCGCCTGCTCGAACACCTCGTCGGGCGTCATCCGCAGCTTTTTCTCCATGTGCAATGGCGAGGTCGCGATGAAGGTGTGGATGCGCCCGTTGGCCGCCCCCTTGAGCGCCTCGGCCGCGCGCGAGATGTCGCGGTCGTTGGCGCGCGACAGGCCGCAGACGGTCGAGTCCTTGATCGCCTTGGCGATCGCGCTCACGGCATCGAAGTCGCCGTTCGAGCTGGCCGGGAAGCCAGCCTCGATGACGTCGACCCGCAGCCGCTCGAGCTGGCGCGCGATGCGCAGCTTCTCGTCCTTGGTCATGGAGGCACCGGGCGACTGTTCGCCGTCGCGCAGGGTGGTGTCGAAAATGATCAGTTTGTCAGCCATCGTGGTCTCCTTGTGCCGGGACGCGCCCATCGGGCGCGTCCGTGCGTCGCCTTACGCGGTTTCAGCCACCGATTGTGCGCTGTGCGCGCCCCGTGCCCGCGCCCGGGTCAACCCCGAAACGATGGCTTTCAGCGAGGCCGAAATGATATTGGCATCGATGCCGACACCGAACAGCGTCATCGCTTCGTCGACGCGCAGTTCGAGGTAGGCGACCGCCTGGGCGTCGGCACCGGCGCCGATCGCGTGCTGGTGGTAGTCGATCACGCGGATCGCGTGCCCGGTGGCACCGGCCAGGGCGTGGATGAAGGCGTCGATCGGTCCGTTGCCGCGGCCTTCGATCGGACGGATGTCGCCCTCCCACGGCAGGTCGGCGCGCAGCACCACCGATGCGGCGGCGCCTTCGCCCTGCTCTTCGAGCACCTGGTGCTGCGGGCCGTTGTCGTCGCGCACGCCGTACTCGCGCTCGAACAGCGCATAGAGGTCGGCCGCGGTGAGCTCCTTGCCGGCGACGTCCATCACCCGCTGCACGGTCTGGCTGAACTCCATCTGCAGGCGACGCGGCAACTCGAGCCCGTATTCGCTTTCGAGCAGGTAGGCGATGCCGCCCTTGCCCGACTGGCTGTTGACGCGGATCACGGCCTCGTAGCTGCGGCCGACGTCCTTCGGATCGATCGGGAGATACGGCATGTCCCAGATGTCGCCGTCCTTGCGGTCGCTGAAGGCCTTCTTGATCGCGTCCTGGTGCGAGCCCGAGAACGAGGTGTAGACCAGGTCGCCCACGTACGGATGGCGCGGGTGCACGGGCAGCTGGTTGCAATGCTCGACGATGGCGCGGATCTCGTCGATGTTCGAGAAATCGAGCTCGGGCGACACGCCCTGGGTGTAGAGGTTGAGCGCCACGTTCACCAGGTCGAGGTTGCCGGTGCGCTCGCCGTTGCCGAACAGGCAGCCTTCGATGCGATCGGCGCCGGCCATCAGGGCGAACTCGCCGGCTGCCGTGCCGGTGCCGCGGTCGTTGTGCGGATGCACCGACAGCACGATCGCGTCACGGCGCGCGAGATGGCGGTGCATCCATTCGATCATGTCGGCGAAGATGTTCGGCGTCGAATGCTCGACCGTCGACGGCAGGTTGACGATGCACTTGCGCTCGGGCGTCGGCGCCCAGACCTCGGTGACCGCATCGACCACCCGCTTGGAAAACGCGAGGTCGGTGCCCGAGAACATCTCGGGCGAGTACTGGAAGGTCCACTGCGTGGCCGGCTGCCTGGCGGCGCAGTCGTTGAACATGCGCGCATGGGTGGTCGCGAGCTCGACGATCTGGTTCTCGTCCATGCCCAGCACCACGCGCCGCATGATCGGCGCCACCGCGTTGTAGAGGTGCACGATGGCGCGCGGCGCGCCCTGCAGCGCCTCGAAGGTGCGCTCGATCAGGTGGTCGCGGGCCTGCGTGAGCACCTGGATCGTGACGTCGTCGGGGATGCGATCTTCCTCGATCAGCTTGCGCACGAAATCGAACTCGACCTGCGAGGCCGAGGGAAAGCCCACTTCGATTTCCTTGAAGCCGATCGCCACCAGCGTCTCGAACATCTTCATCTTGCGGGCGATGTCCATCGGCTCCACCAGCGCCTGGTTGCCGTCGCGCAGGTCGGTCGACAGCCAGATCGGCGCGCGGGTCAGCACGGCGTCGGGCCAGGTGCGGTCCTTCAATGCGATCGGGGCGAAGGCGCGGTACTTGCGGTCGGGTTGCTTCAACATCTTGGATTTCTCGCTGTGGTTGGGAGTCCACCAGCAACCCCAAACAAAACGGCCCGTTGCTGGTGCGAACGGGCCGTGGTGAGGGATTTGCGCGCGCGCTCTACCGTCTCCGCCCGAAGGGGATCAGTAGTAGGGCCAGCGAAATCTTGTTCATGAGGGTTTCGAATGTAGCACAGTGCGGCTCAATTGTGGAGCCCGCGTTCGTCGGGCTCGTCCGTCGAGATACTGATCACGCTCACCTGCTGCCCCTTGGCCTTGCGCCATGCGTACACCACGTAGCCGCTCAGCCCATAGGCGACGAAGACGCCGAACAGCACGGTCGGCGGGTGGATGTTGATGACCGCGATGCCGAGCGCGATCAGCACGATCACGGCGAACGGCACGCTGCGCTTCACCTGGATGTCCTTGAAGCTGTAGAACGGCGCATTGGTCACCATCGACAGCCCCGCATACAGCGTGAAGGCGAAGGTGATCCAGGTGATCTGGTTCCACGACAGGTACAGAACCTCGCCGCCCCGCTTGCCCCACTCGGTCACGAGCCAGATGAAGCCGGCCACCAGCGCCGCCGCCGCCGGCGACGGCAGGCCCTGGAACCAGCGCTTGTCGACCACCCCGGTGTTGACGTTGAAACGCGCCAGCCGCAGCGCCGCGCAGGCGCAGTAGACGAAGGCCGCGATCCAGCCCCAGCGGCCCAGTCCCTTGAGCGACCACTCGTAGGCGATCAGGGCCGGCGCGGCGCCGAACGACACCATGTCGGACAGCGAGTCCATCTGCTCGCCGAAGGCGCTTTGCGTATTGGTCATGCGCGCCACGCGCCCGTCCAGGCTGTCGAGCACCATGGCCGCGAAGACGCCGAGCGCGGCCAGGTCGAAGCGCGCGTTCATGGCCATCACGACCGAGTAGAAACCACCGAACAAGGCCGCCAGCGTGAACAGGTTCGGCAGGATGTAGATGCCCTTGCGCCGCTTGCGCGTCGGAACGTCGTCCGGAAGCGTGTCGTCATGCATGGGGTCGGCCTCCAGTGCGAAAGGGGCTCGGGGACGGGGCAGGACGGGAGATGGCAAACATCGGTGGCAGTTTAGTTCAGGCGCACAGCGCGCCTCCATGAAAAAGGGCCACCGCAGGGTGGCCCTTCTTGCATCGGAAAGAATCCGGATCAGTTGCGGGTCTGGTCGACCAGCTTGTTCTTCTTGATCCAGGGCATCATCGCGCGCAGCTGCTCGCCGACGACTTCGATCTGATGCTCGGCATTGATGCGGCGGCGGCTGATCAGCGCGGGCTGGCCGGCGGCGGCTTCGAGCACGAAGCTCTTGGCGTATTCGCCGGTCTGGATGTCCTTCAGCACCTGCTTCATGACCTTCTTGGTCTCGTCGGTGACGATGCGCGGGCCGGTCACGTACTCGCCGTATTCGGCGTTGTTCGAGATCGAGTAGTTCATGTTGGCGATGCCGCCTTCATAGATCAGGTCGACGATCAGCTTGAGCTCGTGCAGGCATTCGAAATACGCCATCTCGGGCGCGTAGCCGGCTTCCACCAGCGTCTCGAAGCCGGCCTTGATCAGCTCGACCGTGCCGCCGCACAGGACCGCTTGTTCGCCGAACAGGTCGGTCTCGGTCTCTTCGCGGAAGTTGGTCTCGATGATGCCGGCCTTGCCGCCGCCGTTGGCGGTGGCGTAGGACAGCGCCAGGTCGCGCGCCTTGCCGCTCTTGTCCTGGTGCACGGCCACGAGGTGGGGCACGCCGCCGCCCTGGGTGTAGGTGCTGCGCACGGTGTGGCCGGGCGCCTTCGGGGCGACCATCCAGACGTCGAGGTCGGCACGCGGCTGCACGAAGCCGTAGTGCACGTTGAAGCCGTGGGCGAAGACCAGCGAAGCGCCTTCCTTGATGTTCGGCGCGACGTCGTTCTTGTAGACGCTGGCGATCTGCTCGTCGGGCAGCAGGATCATGACGACGTCGGCGGACTTCACCGCATCCGCGACTTCGGCGACCTTGAGGCCGGCCTTGCCGACCTTGTCCCACGATGCGCCGCCCTTGCGCAGGCCGACCACGACCTTCACGCCGCTGTCGTTCAGGTTCTGCGCGTGCGCATGGCCCTGGCTGCCGTAGCCGATGATCGCGACGGTCTTGCCCTTGATCAGGCTGAGGTCGGCGTCCTTGTCGTAATAAACCTTCATGAGAGTGCTCCTTCGTTGATTCGCTGGTGTGTGGATGGATGGGTTCAGACGCGCAGGATGCGCTCGCCGCGGCCAATGCCGCTGGCGCCGGTACGGACCGTCTCGAGGATCGCCCCGCGATCGATGGCTTCGAGGAAGGCGTCGTTCTTGCCGTGGTCGCCGGTGAGCTCGATGGTGTAGCTCTTGTCGGTCACGTCGATGATGCGGCCGCGGAAGATCTCGGCCATGCGCATCATTTCTTCGCGCTCCTTGCCGACCGCGCGCACCTTCACCATCATGAGCTCGCGCTCGGTGTAGGCGCCTTCGGTCAGGTCGACCACCTTGACGACCTCGATCAGGCGGTTCAGGTGCTTGGTGATCTGCTCGATCACATCGTCCGAGCCGGCGGTGACGATGGTCATGCGCGAGAGGCTCGGATCCTCGGTCGGCGCGACAGTCAGCGATTCGATGTTGTAGCCACGGGCCGAGAACAGGCCGACGACGCGGGAGAGTGCACCGGGCTCGTTCTCGAGCAGCACGGCAATGATGTGTTTCATGTCAGCAGGACTCCTCTTTTCGCCGCCCTCCCCCGTGCACGGTAATGCGCGGGCTCGACGGACAATAGATTCGTCAATTAAAAGTTGAAACCCGGTTTTGCGAACCGGGGACTTGTGGCTTCGCTTTCGCTCGCGCTAGAGGTCTTCGGAACCCAGCAGCATCTCGGTGATGCCCATCCCGGCCTTGACCATCGGGAACACGTTCTCGGTCGGATCGGTGCGGAAGTCCATGAACACGGTGCGGTCCTTGAGCTTGCGCGCCTCGCGCAACGCCGGCTCCACGTCCTGCGGCCGTTCGATCAGCAGGCCGACGTGGCCATAGGCCTCGGCCAGCTTCACGAAGTTGGGCAGCGCGTCCATGTAGCTGTGGCTGTAGCGGCCCGAATACTCGATTTCCTGCCACTGGCGCACCATGCCCAGGTAGCGGTTGTTGAGCGAGCAGATCTTGATCGGCGTGTTGTACTGCAGGCAGGTCGAGAGCTCCTGGATGCACATCTGCACCGAACCCTCGCCGGTGACGCAGAACACTTCCGACTCCGGCTTGGCGAGCTTGATGCCCATCGCGTACGGAATGCCCACGCCCATGGTGCCCAGCCCGCCCGAATTGATCCAGCGCCGCGGCTCGTCGAAGCGGTAGTACTGCGCCGCCCACATCTGGTGCTGGCCGACGTCGGAGGTGATGTAGGTGTCGGCGTCCTTGGTCATGTTCCACAGCGTCTCGATGACGTACTGCGGCTTGATCACTTCCTTGTTGCCACGGTCGTACTTGAGGCAGTCCTTGCCGCGCCATTCCTCGATGGTGCTCCACCAGCTGGCCAGCGCGCCGGCATCTGGCCGGGTCGTGCTCTCGCGGATCATCGAGATCAGCTCGGTCAGCACGTCCTTGACGTCGCCGACGATCGGGATGTCGACCTTGACGCGCTTGGAGATGCTCGACGGGTCGATGTCGACGTGGATGATCTTGCGTTCGTTCTGGGCGAAGTGCTTCGGGTTGCCGATCACGCGGTCGTCGAAGCGCGCGCCCACGGCCAGCAGCACGTCGCAGTTCTGCATCGCGTTGTTGGCTTCGATGGTGCCGTGCATGCCCAGCATGCCGAGGAACTTGCGGTCGCTGGCCGGATAGGCGCCCAGGCCCATCAGCGTGTTGGTGACCGGATAGCCGAGCATGTCGACCAGGGTGCGGAGTTCGTTGGTGGCGTTGCCGAGCAGCACGCCGCCGCCGGTATAGATATAGGGGCGCTTGGCCGTCAGCAGCAGCTGAAGCGCCTTGCGGATCTGGCCGCCGTGGCCCTTGCGCACCGGGTTGTACGAGCGCATCTCGACCTTGTCGGGATAGCCGCTGTAGGGGACCTTCTTGAAGGAGACATCCTTCGGCACGTCGACCACCACCGGGCCGGGGCGGCCGCTGCGGGCGATGTGGAAGGCCTTCTTCATGGTCATCGCCAGGTCCTTGGGATCCTTGACGAGGAAGTTGTGCTTGACGATCGGCCGCGTGATGCCGACGGTGTCGCATTCCTGGAAGGCGTCGAGGCCGATCGCCGCGGTCGGCACCTGCCCCGAGATGATCACCATCGGGATCGAGTCCATGTAGGCCGTCGCGATGCCGGTGACCGCGTTGGTCAGGCCCGGACCGGAGGTGACCAGGGCGACGCCGACGTCGCCGGTGGCGCGGGCATAGCCATCGGCCGCGTGGACGGCGGCCTGCTCGTGGCGCACCAGCACGTGCTGGATGGTGTCCTGCTTGTAGAAGGCGTCGTAGATGTAGAGAACCGCGCCGCCGGGGTAGCCCCAGACGTACTTGACGCCCTCGGCCTGCAGTGCCTTGACCAGCACCTCGGCGCCCATGAGTTCTTGGGTTTGGTTGCCCATCCCGGAGGATGCGGCTGCTGCGGAAGTGAGTTCCGCCTTGGAGATTTCCATGATGAACCTTTGTGTTTTTTCGGGAACGAAAAACCTTGGGTGCCCCTTCGCCAGCTCTTTTGAAGCCGCGTCAGGACTTGAGGCCACAACCATGAGCGTATCTGTATACCGCCGGACCGTGACCCGTTTGCCTTTTGACTTGCAAGGCGGATTATGACATGGAGGAACCCCGATTGGCGGCCCGAGCGAGCCCTTCGGGCACCGGGGCATAATTCGCGGCGACAAAAAGACAAACGTCCCCGAGACTTTTCCCCACGCGGCGCACTTCCCCGGCGCCGGATTCGCTTGGCCACTGAAAAAGAACTTTCCGACTTCCTGAAGAGCGTCGAACGACGGGCATTCAAGCGTTCCGTCTACCACGTCCGGGACGAAGAGGCAGCGCTCGACATCGTGCAGGACAGCATGATGAAGCTGGCCGAGCACTACGGGGACAAGCCGGCCAACGAGCTGCCGATGCTGTTCCAGCGGATCCTCTCGAACTGCACGCTCGACTGGTTCCGGCGCCAGAAGACCCGGCGGGCCCTGTTCTCGAACCTGAGCGATTTCGAATCGATCGACGACGACGGCGATTTCGACCTTCTGGAACACGTCCAGGCCCCGACCGACACGCGCGAAAGCGAGAGCGCCGAGGACGCCACCCGGCGCACGCAGATCTTTCACGAGATCGAAGAAGAAATTGCCGCACTGCCAGGACGTCAACGCGAGGCCTTTCTAATGCGTTACTGGGAGGAAATGGACGTCGCCGAGACGGCCGCCGCGATGGGCTGCTCCGAAGGGAGCGTCAAGACCCACTGTTCGCGGGCAGTGCACGCCTTGAGCAAGGCGCTCAGAGCCAAGGGAATTTCGCTATGAAACCGACTAACACCACCCCGACAGGGTCCGCCGTTGCCTTCGAAGAGCAATTCGGCCGCCGGGTCGCCGCGCGCCTGTCTGCCGGCAACCTCGATCTCTCGCACGAGGTTGGCGAGCGCTTGCGCGCTGCCCGCGTGCAGGCCGTGGCACGCCGCAAGACCGCACCCGAACTCCGATCGGTCCCGGTGGTGGTGGCCAGCGGCCGCGCCGCCGTCCTGGGTGGCGGCTGGTGGACGCGCATCGGCTCGGTGGTGCCGCTGGTGGCGCTGGTGGCGGGCCTGATGGCGATCAGCGTGATCCAGGAAGAACGCCGTACCGACGAACTGGCGGAAGTCGACTCGGCACTCCTGACCGATGACCTGCCGCCCGCGGCCTACACCGACCCCGGCTTCGCCCAGTTCCTGAAGACCAGCGACGCTGGCGAGCGCTGATTCCTCCCCGCGACGAATGCTGCCTTCACTTCCCCTCTCTTCCGCGGCCGGTGTCTTGTTCGCGGCGCTGGTGCTGGTCGCGTTCGAGACCGCGGCCGGGCCGCCCGCCGACGCCCCGCCCGCCAAGGCACCGGCTCCGGCGGCCAAGGCCGTCGCCAAGCCCGCTTGGCGCGATCTGACCGCGCGTCAGCAGAGGGCTTTGGAGCCCCTGGCGTCCACTTGGGATGAATTGACCGAGCCCCATAAGCGCAAATGGCTCGCGATCGTGCGTGATTACGCGGAGATGTCGACCGCAGACCGCGAGATCCTGCATAGCCGCATGGAAGAGTGGGCCAAGCTGAGCAACCAGGAGCGGGCGCAGGCGCGTCTCAATTTCGCCGACGCGAAGCGCTTGCCCGCCGATGAGCGCAAGGCCAAGTGGGAGGCCTACCAGGCCCTCAGCGACGAGGAAAAGAGCCGGCTTGCCGCCAGCGCTCCGACGACCTCGCCGGGCGCCGCCGCGGCCATCCGGCCAGTGCCGCTCCAGAAGCTGGTGCCGGTGCCCGCGGCCGGCCCCGACCCTCAGCACACGCCGCGCATCCAGCTGGCGCCACCGACCGCGCCGACGGTCGTCGCGCGCCCGGTCGCCCCGGCGCCCTCGTTCAGCCCGCCCGTCTCCGCCGAAGCGCAGGTGCCGCCGCCAACCCCCAACGCCCCCGCCGCGGAGCCGCCGGTGGCATCGACCCCGCCGGTCCGCCAGACCGAACAGCCATCGTCGGCGCCCTGATCGTCGATGGCATCCACACTCTCCGGCCCGACCGGACCGCACACGGCTGCCGGCGGCGACGCCGCGTCCCCGCTGCCGGGCACGCCCGGTCTCTGGCGCCGCATGGCCTGCTGGCTCTACGAAGGCATGCTGCTGTTCGCGGTGGTGTTCGTCGCCGGCTGGCTCTTCAGCACCCTGGGCCAGATGCGTGACGCGATGGATTCGCGCCGGCATCTGCTGCAGGCCTTCCTGTTCATCGTCTTCGGCGTCTACTTCGTCTTTTTCTGGGCCAAGGGCCAGACCCTGGCCATGAAGACCTGGGGCATCCGCGTGGTCGACCGCCGGGGCCGGGCGTTGAGCCAGGGCCGGGCGCTGCTGCGCTACCTGCTCAGCTGGGTCTGGTTCCTGCCGCCGCTCGCGCTCATCGCGCCGTTCAAGCTCGGCGGCGGCGAAGCCTCCGTGCTGGTCCTCGGCTGGGTGGCGGTCTGGGCCCTGCTGGCGCGTTTCCATCCCGAGCGCCAGTTCTGGCACGACGCCTGGGCCGGCACCCGGCTGATCACCTCCAAGCCGATGAGCCGGCGATGAACGGCTCCGATCCGGTCAATCCGCAGGCCCTGCGGCGCGGCATCCAGCGCGTCTGGCACGCCGCGTTGATCTCGGTGAACGGCTTTCGCGCCGGTTGGCGCGAGGCCGCCTTCCGCGAAGAAGTGGCCTGCGCCGTCGTCATGGTCCCGGCCGCCTTCTGGGTCGGCCGCAGCTGGGTCGAGGTGGCGCTGCTGGTCGCCACAGTGGTGCTGGTGCTGATCGTCGAACTGCTCAACAGCGCGATCGAAGCCGCCATCGACCGCATCGGGCCCGAATGGCATTCGCTGTCGAAGGCCGCCAAGGACCTGGGCAGCGCGGCGGTGCTGCTGTCGATCCTGCTGTGCGTTGGCGTCTGGCTGGCCGCCTTGTGGCAAAAATTCTTCTAGTCAATTGAGGACAGAGCAAAAACTGCTGCGCAGTTTGTTGGTCTGTCCCACAAGGTCTCAGGAAGTCGAGGACAGAGCAAAAACTGCTGCGCAGTTTCTTGGTCTGTCCCGCAAAGTCTCAGGCCCGCGGCATGATCGGGGGATGATGACTTCCCCCTCTTTCTCGATTTGCGTCTATTGCGGCTCGCGTCCCGGCGAGCGCCCTGAATTCACCGCCGTGGCGCAGGCGGTCGGCCGCTGGATCGGCGAGCGCGGCGGCCAGCTGGTCTACGGCGGCGGCCGCACCGGCCTCATGGGCACCGTGGCCGAGGCCACCCGCGCGGCCGGCGGCCGGGTGGTCGGCATCATTCCCAAGGCCCTGGTCGACAAGGAACTCGCCAACCGCCAGAGCGACGAGCTGCACGTGGTCGACACCATGCACGAGCGCAAGGCCATGATGGGCGAACGCGCCGACGCCTTCCTGGCCCTGCCCGGCGGCATCGGCACCTTCGAGGAACTGTTCGAGATCTGGACCTGGCGCCAGCTCGGCTACCACGACAAGCCGGTGGGCATCCTGAACGCCGGCGGCTACTACGACGGCATGCTCGCCTTCCTGGCGGAGAGCGTCCGCGCGGGCTTCATGAACGACTGGCAGATGACCCTGGTGCGCACCGGCACCGACGCCCCCGCCCTGCTCGAGTCCCTGGCCGACGAAGCCCGGCGTCACCCCAAGGGCGACAAGCTCGCAGAAGTCCTGTAGCGCGCGAGCCTAGACAGCGGCTTCGTCTTCTTCGCCGGTGCGAATGCGCACCACGCGTTCGACGTTGGTGACGAAGATCTTGCCGTCGCCGATCTTGCCGGTGCGCGCGGCGCTGACGATGGCGTCGACGCAGCGTTCGACGTCGGCCTCGTTGACGACCACCTCGACGCGCATTTTCGGCAGGAAGTCGACCACGTACTCGGCACCGCGGTAGAGCTCGGTGTGGCCCTTCTGGCGGCCGAAGCCCTTGACCTCCGTGACGGTGAGTCCGGTGACGCCGACCTCGGCCAGGGCCTCGCGCACGTCATCGAGCTTGAACGGTTTGAGGATGGCGGTGATTTGCTTCATACGGTCTTTCTTCCGGCGGTTTCGTTGAACTTGCTGGTGATAGGGTAGCGCCAATCCTTGCCGAAGCTGCGATGGGTGACGCGGATACCCACCGGCGCCTGGCGCCTTTTGTACTCGTTGATCTTGATGAGGCGCGCCACCCGCTCGACGACGGCGCGCTCGTAGCCGGCGGCGATGATTTCGTCGATGCCTTCGTCGTCTTCCATGTAGCGCGCCAGGATGCCGTCCAGGATGTCATAGGGCGGCAGGCTGTCCTGGTCGGTCTGGTCGGGCCGCAGCTCGGCGCTGGGCGGCCGGGTGATGATCCGCTCGGGGATCGGCGCGGTGCCGGTGCCGTAGGGGTCGTGCGCGTTGCGCCAGCGCGCCAGGGCGAACACGGTGGTCTTCAGCAGGTCCTTGATGACCGCGAATCCGCCCGCCATGTCGCCGTACAGCGTGCAGTAGCCGGTGGCCATCTCGCTCTTGTTGCCGGTGGTCAGCACGATCGAGCCGAACTTGTTCGACAGCGCCATCAGCAGGGTGCCGCGGATGCGGGCCTGCAGGTTCTCTTCGGTCGTGTCCTCGGCCAGGCCCTTGAACTCCTCGGCCAGCGCGCCGCGGAAGGACTCGAAGGTGTGCTTGATGGATATCTCGTCATAGCGCACGCCGAGCCGCTTGGCCATCTCGCGGGCGTCGATCCAGCTGATGTCGGCGGTATAGGGCGAGGGCATCATCACGGCCCGCACGCGGTCCTTGCCGAGCGCGTCGACCGCGATCGCCAGCACCAGCGCCGAATCGATGCCGCCCGACAGGCCGAGGATGGCGCCCGGAAATCCGTTCTTGCCGATGTAGTCGCGCACGCCCACGACCAGCGCATCCCAGAGCTGGGCCTCGGGCGCGCGCGGTGCGGCGACAGCGCCCTCGCTGCGCACGAAGCCGACGCCGGTCGCGCGCCGTTCGAGCTGGGCGAAGACCAGGCGCTCCTGGAAGCTGTCGGCCTGCAAGACCCTGGCGCCGTCGGCCTCGAGGGCGAAGGAGGCGCCGTCGAACACCACCTCGTCCTGGCCGCCCACCAGGTGCGCGTAGACCAGCGGCAGCCCCACCGCGGTGGCGCGCTCGGCCATGCGCGCGACCCGCTCGCCCTCCTTGCCGACATGGAAAGGCGAGGCATTGATGACCGCGAGGATCTCGGCGCCGCCGTCCTTGGCGAGCTGGGCCGGGGCGTCGAACCAGGCGTCCTCGCAGATCAGCAGGCCGACCCGGATGCCACCGGCCTCGAACACGCAGACGCCCTCGCCCGGTGTGAAGTAGCGGCGCTCGTCGAACACCTGGTAGTTCGGCAGTTCGCGCTTGGCGTAGGTGTCGAGGATGCGGCCTTCGCTGAGCACGCTGGCGGCGTTGTGGCGCAGTTGCACCGCGACCGACCGGCTGCGCAGGCTGCCGCCCGTGGGATGTCCCACCACCACCACCATGCCGTCGAGGTCGGCCAGTTCGGCGGCCACGGCGCGCACCGCGTCGTCGCAGGCAGTGACGAAGGCCGGCCGCAGGAACATGTCCTCGGCGGCATAGCCGCAGATCGACAGTTCGGGCGTGAGCAGCAGGCGCGCACCCTGTCCATAGGCGTCGCGGGCCGCGTCGACGATCTTGCGGGCGTTGCCGGCGAGGTCGCCCACGACGAAATTGAGCTGCGCGATGGCGAGTTTCAGGGTCATGTCGATGTAGAAAAAAGGCTGGTCGATTATGTCATCGGCCTTCGAATCCCATGGCTTGCGGACCACGTTCCACACGCCGCGGCGCGGGCTGTTACCCTCGACGGGCGATGCGCACAGGTTCTTCTTCCCCCAGCTTCTCCGACGCCGTTGCGCCCCGGCCCCAGGGCCGGGCCTACCTGCTGCTGGTACTGGCGACGCTGACCTGGGGCGCCAATGCGGTGGCGGCCCGGCTGGCGGTGGGCGAGGTCTCGCCGATGATGCTGACCTTCTCGCGCTGGATCGTCTGCTGCCTCGCACTGGCCCTGAGTTCGCGGCGCGAGATCTCGACGCACTGGCGGGCCTTGCGGCCGTCCTGGCGCTCCATCGCCTTGATGGGCACGCTCGGCTTCACCGGCTTCAACGCCCTCTTCTACGCCGCGGCGCACCACACCACCGCCATCAACATCGCGATCATCCAGGGCACCATTCCGGTGCTCGTGCTGCTGGGCGGTTTCATCTTCTTCGGCAGCCGGATCGGCCTGCTGCAGATCATCGGCGTGCTGGTGACGCTGACCGGCATCGTGGTCGTGGCATCGCGCGGGCAGTTCGCGCTGCTGGCCGGCCTCGCCTTCAACATCGGCGACCTCTGGATCGTGCTGGCGTGCCTGCTGTATGCCGGCTATGCGCTCGCGCTGCGCAACCGGCCGGCGGTGCCGGCCATCGTCTTCTTTGCCGCGATGGCGGCGGTGGCGGCCCTGACCTCGGTGCCGCTGGTGGTGGCCGAGATCGTCACCGGCCATTTCTTCATGCCGACCGCCACCGGCGTCGCCCTGATCGTCTTCATCGGCCTGCTGCCGAGCTTCGTCTCGCAGATCTTCTTCATCCAGGCGGTCGAGGCGATCGGGCCGGCGCGCGCCGGGCTGTTCCTGAACCTGGTGCCGATCTTCGGCCCGCTGCTGGCGGTGCTGGTCCTCGGCGAGCCGCTCTCCGCCTACCACGCGCTCGCATTGGCGCTGGTGCTGGGCGGCATCTACATCGCCGAGACCTTCGGGCCCGGCAAGCAACGCTGACCCCACGCCCTTGACCACGCCGATCGTCCGCATCCACCGTTCGCCGTCCGAGATCGACGCCGCCGACTGGGACGCGCTGCTGGCCCTGCAGCCTGCGCCCTCCCCGTTCATGCGCCACGCCTACCTGGCCGCGCTCGACGCCAGCGCCAGCGCCTCGCCGGCGAGCGGCTGGACGCCGCAGTTCGTCACGCTCTGGCGCGGCAAGCAGTTGATGGCGGCCTGCCCGCTCTACATCAAGGACCATTCGTACGGCGAGTACGTGTTCGACTGGGCCTGGGCCAACGCCTACGAGCAGCACGGGCTGGCCTATTACCCGAAGGCGGTCTGCGCGGTGCCCTTCACGCCGGTGCCGGGGACGCGCCTGCTGGCCCGCGATGCCGAGAGCCGCGCCTTGCTGGTGCAGGCCCTGGTCGCCTGGTGCAAGGAGGAGGAACTGTCGTCGCTGCACCTGTTGTTCGGCGTCGACGAGGACATCGCGGCCTGTTCGGAAGCCGGCCTGATGCTGCGCCACACGGTCCAGTTCCACTGGGACAATGCCGACTGGCCAAGCTTCGACGCCTTCCTCGCCAGCCTCGCCCACGACAAGCGCAAGAAGATTCGCCAGGAACGCCGCAAGGTGCACGACGCCGGCGTCTCCTTCCGCTGGTCGCGCGGCACCGACATCCGCGCGGCCGACTGGGACTTCTTCTACCGCTGCTATGCCCGCACCTATCGCGAGCACGGCAATCCGCCCTACCTGAACCGCGACTTCTTCCATCGCATGGCCGCGGACATGCCCGAGGCCTGGCTGCTGTTCATCGCCGAGCGCGAGGGCAAGCCGATCGCATCCAGCCTGATCGCGCTGTCGGCGGGGCCCGGCGGCGGGGACGACTCGCCCGCGCCGCGGGTCGCCTACGGCCGCTACTGGGGTGCGCTCGAACGGGTCGACTGCCTGCATTTCGAGGCCTGCTACTACCAGCCGCTGCAGTGGTGCATCGAGCACGGTGTGCGTCGCTTCGAGGGCGGCGCCCAGGGCGAGCACAAGATGGCGCGCGCGCTGATGCCGGTGCGCACCACCAGTGCCCACTGGCTGGCCCACCCGGCCTTCGCCGACGCGGTCGAGCGCTTTCTGGAGCGCGAAGGCGCAGGCATCGAGAACTACCTGGACCACCTGGGCGAACGCAGCCCGTTCCGCCACACTGCGTCCGAATGAAAAAACGCCCCGCGGCCGAGATCGCGGGGCGTTGATTTGCTACGGCGGCGTTTACTTCTTGTAGTTCGCGATGCCGTCCATGATTTCCTTCTTGGCGGCATCGATGCCTTCCCAGCCGAGCACCTTGACCCACTTGCCGGCCTCGAGATCCTTGTAGTGCTCGAAGAAGTGCGTGATGGCCTTCAGGCGCATCTGGTTCACGTCTTCCACCGTCTTCCAGTGGCTGTAGATGGGCAGCACCTTGGTGGTCGGCACGGCCAGCACCTTGCCGTCGACACCGGCCTCGTCTTCCATCATCAGGATGCCGATCGGGCGGCACGGCACCACCACGCCGGGCACCAGCGCCCAGGGCGTGATCACCAGCACGTCGACCGGATCGCCGTCGCCCGACAGCGTCTGCGGCACGTAGCCGTAGTTGGTCGGGTAGTGCATCGCGGTGGTCATGAAGCGGTCGACGAAGATCGCGCCCGATTCCTTGTCGACTTCGTACTTGATCGGGTCGGCGTTCATCGGGATTTCGATGACGACATTGAAGGCTTCGGGGGCGTCTTTGCCGGGGGAAACTTGGCCGAGGGACATGGTCTGACTTGGAGTAGTTGAAAGTGTTAGCGGGATGCGGACAAACCCGAAGTTTACTTTCCATGTCATCGGACAGTCGCACACAAAGCCGTTTTTGCCTGTAAATTGCCCACGTTGGCCAATCGGTCCCTGCCTTTCACAGCGCCGGGGCTTCGAGGAAGCAACGCGGCGGAAGCACTGTCCCGTACGCGTTGCGCACAGGGTCCGGCTTTCGTCTCCATTAGTTACAACGAACGACTGGAGAAGCAACGGCATGACTGGCAACACCCCTCTCGTCCTTGCCATGGTTTGCGGCCTGGTGGCCGTGGCCTATGGATTCTGGGCGCGCAGCTGGATTCTTTCGAAAGACCCGGGCAACGCCCGAATGCAGGAGATCGCGGCCGCGATCCAGACCGGCGCCGCGGCCTACCTCGCGAAGCAATACCGCACCATCGCGGTCGTCGGCCTGGTGCTGGCGATCCTGATCGCCCTCTTCCTCGACTTCACCACGGCCGTGGGATTCGTGATCGGCGCCGTGCTCTCCGGCGCCTGCGGCTTCATCGGCATGAACGTCTCCGTGCGGGCCAACGTGCGCACCGCGCAGGCCGCCACGCAAGGCATCGGCCCGGCCCTCGACGTCGCCTTCCGCGGCGGCGCCATCACCGGCATGCTGGTGGTCGGCCTGGGCCTGCTGGGCGTGTCGGGCTTCTATTGGTTCCTGGCCGGCAACGGCAGCCTGACGCCGGACAAGAGCCTGGCCAGCCTGCTCAACCCACTGATCGGCTTCGCCTTCGGCTCTTCGCTGATCTCGATCTTCGCCCGCCTCGGCGGCGGTATCTTCACCAAGGGCGCCGACGTCGGCGCCGACCTGGTCGGCAAGGTCGAGGCCGGCATCCCCGAGGACGATCCGCGCAACCCGGCCGTGATCGCCGACAACGTGGGCGACAACGTCGGCGACTGCGCCGGCATGGCGGCCGACCTGTTCGAGACCTACGCCGTGACCTTGATCGCCACCATGGTGCTCGGTGCGCTGATGGTGACGGCGGCGCCGGTCAACGCGGTGCTTTATCCGCTGGCGCTGGGCGGCGTGTCGATCATCGCGTCGATCATCGGCTGCTTCTTCGTCAAGGCCTCGCCGGGCATGGTCAACGTGATGCCGGCGCTCTACAAGGGGCTGGCGGTGGCGGGCATCCTGTCGCTGATCGCCTTCTGGTTCGTCACCGCCTGGCTGATCCCCGACAACGCGATCGCCGCCAGCGGCAGCCAGCTGAAGCTGTTCGGCGCCTGCTTCGTCGGCCTGGCGCTGACCGCAGCGCTGGTGTGGATCACCGAGTTCTACACCGGCACGCAGTATTCGCCGGTGCAGCACATCGCGCAGGCCTCGACCACCGGCCACGGCACCAACATCATCGCCGGCCTCGGCGTCTCGATGCGGTCCACCGCCTGGCCGGTGATCTTCGTCTGCATCGCGATCCTGGCCTCCTACACGCTGGCCGGCCTCTACGGCATCGCGGTCGCCGCCACTGCGATGCTGAGCATGGCCGGCATCGTGGTCGCGCTCGACGCCTACGGCCCGATCACCGACAACGCCGGCGGCATCGCCGAGATGTCGGAGCTGCCGGCCAGCGTGCGCGACATCACCGACCCGCTCGATGCCGTGGGCAACACCACCAAGGCCGTGACCAAGGGCTACGCGATCGGCTCGGCCGGCCTGGCAGCGCTGGTGCTGTTCGCCGACTACACCCACAAGCTCGAGAGCTACGGGCTCGCCATCAGCTTCAACCTGAGCGACCCGATGGTGATCGTCGGCCTCTTCATCGGCGGCCTGATCCCCTACCTCTTCGGCGCCATGGCCATGGAAGCCGTGGGCCGCGCGGCCGGCTCGGTGGTCGAGGAGGTGCGCAGGCAGTTCCGCGAGATCCCCGGGATCATGGAAGGCACCGGCAAGCCCGAGTACGGCCGCGCCGTGAGCATGCTGACCGGCGCCGCGATCAAGGAAATGATGATTCCTTCGCTGCTGCCGGTGGTGGTGCCGATCCTGGTCGGCCTGCTGCTCGGACCCAAGGCCCTCGGCGGGCTGTTGATGGGCACCATCGTCACCGGCCTGTTCGTCGCGATCTCGATGTGCACCGGCGGCGGCGCCTGGGACAACGCCAAGAAGTACATCGAGGACGGCCACCATGGCGGCAAGGGCTCGGAGGCGCACAAGGCCGCGGTCACGGGCGATACCGTGGGCGATCCCTACAAGGACACGGCCGGCCCGGCGGTCAACCCGCTGATCAAGATCATCAACATCGTGGCGCTGCTGATCGTGCCGCTGGTGGTCAAGTTCCACGCCGGCGATGCGGGTGCGATGACGGCGCCCACCATGGCCCCGCCGCCGGCCAGCGCGCCGGCCGCACCGGCCGCACCGTCACCGGGCCCTGCCGCGGCAGCGCCCGCTGCGGCGCCGGTCGCCGACGGCGGCGCCTCGATCAAGTCCGAGGGCGGCGTGGTCAAGTTCTACTTCGCCACCAACAGCGCCGAAGTGCCCGCCGGATCCAGCGCGGCGCTGGCCGATGTCGTGAAGGCAGTGCAGAGCGGGGGCCGGGTGCTGGTGAGCGGCTACCACGACGCCACCGGCGACCCCGAGAAAAACGCCGAACTCGCCAAGCAACGTGCGATGGCCGTGGGTGCCGCGCTCAAGATCGCCGGCGTGCCCGAAGACAAGCTCGAACTCGCCAAGCCGGCCCAGACCCAGGCCGACGGGCCGCCGGCCGAAGCGCGCCGGGTCGAAGTCAAGCTGCAGTAAGGCCCTGCCCTCGGCCTCGACGCTCAGTTGAGGCTGGCGCGTTGCACCGGCAGCGCGCCCTGCTCGGTGCGCAGCGGCACGCCCTGCAGGGTGTCGAAATCCGACGGCGCCTCGGGCACGCGCATTTCCTCGAGCTCATGCAGCGAGGCGACCCAACGACCGGCGGCGGACTCCGCCGGCTCGTCGTTGGTGAAGATGCCGTCGCGGATGTAGAAGGTCTCGCCCGCCGGGCGCTCCATGTGCAGCTCGATGAGGCGCGCGATCGGGAAGGTGTAGGTGACCAGCTTTTCCTTCGTCTTGCGGTCCTTGGCACCGCAATTGAAGAAGCCTTCGGCAGCGATCACGATGCACGATCCTTCGACCGAGCTGTCGATGTCGCCCCCGCAGCGCCAGATGGCGGTCGGCAGCCGAACGCGCACCTTGTCGATGACCAGGTCGCGCTGTTTGTTGAGTGCATTGAGCGGAGGCACCAGCGAACGCAACTGCCGCAGGCGTTCGGCAAAGTTGTCGTCGATGCAGAACTCGACATGGTGCGTCGCGCCACCCGAGCGCTTGACGACCTGCATGATGACGTGACGCAGCTGGCTCACAGAGGCCGTCCTTTCGCAAGCATTCGAGTCAGTTTCGACCCGTTGCAGGCAATGGGTTTCATTGGAAGCATTGAATCTACTTAATTAGAACTTAGGTATTGGGCACAATCTGCTGCACCAATTGTTTCTAACTGTAGTCCGAATTGCCTTCAATGGATAGGCAACACGAAGTATTAAATTGACTCAATCAATTGCCAATGAGCGGCCGATAGCCGGCCGCCGGCTCGCCGTCTCAGGCGCCGCCGGAAGCTTCCACCAATTCGTCGAGCGCCTTGCAGGACGGCGCGCAGACGGTCTGCGACTTGCCCAGCAGCTGCCGGGTGCGCATTTGCGAGCGGACCCGATGCTTGCCGCACATGAAGCAGGACATGGTGGCGCCGCTGAACGAGGCCGAGGCCCGGAACGGCGAGCCGGGTGCCTTGGCCTTGTAGCGCAGCCCGTCGGCCACCACGGCGGTCTTGACCTCGGCCTTACTCATGGGCGGCTTCCGGTCCAACGCCGTGCATGGCGCGTTCGATCGCCTTCCGGGCGGCCAGTTCGCCGGCCAGCGAGGCGTCGAGCGCCGAGCGGCAGAGGCCGGCGTGCTGGTAGTTGAGGTTTTCGTACACCTCGGAGGCGGCCGGATAGGCATCCAGCAGCCGGCCCAGCTCGGAGCCGGGCTCGGAGTCGCGGAATTGCTCGACCAGGTGCGTCACCACCGACCGGTATTGCTCGGGGCCTACCGGCACGGCGCTGTGTTCCAGCCGCTCGAGGAGCTGGGCCAGGACATGCGTGACGGCCAGGTCGGCCTTGTGCGCGGGGGTGTGGGTAGCGTTCATGCACAGCATGTGGGGCGGTGCCGAAGGATTGCAAGGGCGTGAAAGAACCATCCCCCGAGCCTACAACAGCATCTCCGGCACGATCGGGGCGATCAGCGAATTGTAGAAACGCTTGAAAAAGCTGGATTCCGGTTCCGAGTGGAGGATCATCTCTTTTTCGCCGTCGGTGGTGAGCCATTCGAGGGCGCCGGTGTCTTTGTCCAGCCGCAGGCGGTAGGAGTTCTGCAGCTTGCTGATGTTGATCACGCGCAGCATTTCGCGCGCCAGCTGGGGGCTGTCGACCACCACGCCCATTTCGGTGTTCTGGGTCGCCGAGCGCGGGTCCAGGTTCATCGAGCCGATGAAGATGCGCCGCCGGTCGATCGCGGCCGTCTTGGCATGCAGCCGGCCGAGCGAGTTGCCGAACATGTCGAAGCGCTTGTTGGCGGTGGTGCGCTCGGGGCTCAGCTCGTAGAGGTCGGCGCCGCTGGCGAGCAGGCGCTCGCGGTAGCGCGCATAGCCGGTGTGGACCAGCGGCTCGTCATTGGCGGCCAGGGAATTGGTCAGCAGCGTCAGCTTGACCTTGCGCCGCGACAGGTCCTCGAACGCGGCCATCCCCTTCTCGCCCGGCACCAGGTAGGGCGAGGTCAGGTCGACCTCGAACCGCGCATCCATCAGGAGGCCCCAGACCTTCATGGTCACGCTGGTCGCGAGCGCCTCGTCGGCGCTCATCGTGGCCGGTTTGGTCGGCGGATCGGCCACCGCATGCGCCTCGCCCCACAGCAGGCCCATGCGACCGCCGTCGAGCTCCTCGGTGATCGGCCCGTAGCCAAGCACGTCCGAGGGCGGCAGCTCGACCTTCGGCGCCGGGGAACTCATGCCGATCCAGGCATCGAAGTCGTCCGGGCCGGGCGGACGACCGCCGGGTCCGCGCACGATCTCGGCAATCGGCCAGACCTGTTCGGCGTTCCAGTAGGCGTCGAAGATCGCCTCGAGTTCGGCCACCACCCGGCCGACCACTAGGGCGTCCATGTCGATGAAGTTCTGCGCCTGGCTGAGAACGAAGTACTCGTCCGCGATGTTGCGCCCGCCGACCACCGCCACCACGCCGTCGGCGATGAAGAGCTTGTTGTGCATGCGGTGGTTGAGCCGCGCGATGTCCTGCGGCGAGGCGATGAAGCGCGACAGGAAGCCGTCGCGGCCGCAGCAAAAGGGGTTGAAGAGCCGCACCTCCACGTTGGGCGTGTGCGACAGCGCCAGCAGCGGCTGCTGGCTCTTGGCGGTGTAGAGGTCGTCGACCAGCACCCGCACCTTGACGCCGCGGGCGGCGGCTTCGCGCACGGCGCGCATCAAAAGCCGTCCGGTGGCGTCGTTCTCGAGCTGGTAGTACTGCACCACCAGCGATTGCTGGGCCCGCTGGGCGAGCTGGATGCGGGCGTCGAGCGAATAGACGCCCAGCGGCATCAGCCGGAATCCCGACTGCTCCCCCGGCGGCGTCGAATCGGCCACGATCTTGGCCAGCCGGGTCGATCGGTCGGGCGCCGCGGCGTAATCGGCCGGACGGTCGCGGGCGATCGGCAGCGAGCCGCAGGCACCCAGCAGCGCGATGCCGGCCGCGACCAGCGCCAGGCGAAGCCAGCGGTCCAGGTCAATCCTCATGTCGTGTGTGCTTTCGTGGCGGCGGGCGGGCGTCATGGACCGCGGCATGCAGTCCTAGAATTCGAAACGCTTCCACCCGGGGTTACATCATGACGTTCTCGATCAGCGCGCGCGCAATTTTCATGGCGGCCGCCGCCATGCTGGCCCTGCCGGCCGTCGCCGCGCTCGACATCGGGGACCCGGTGCCGAAATTCACGGCCAACGCGGCGCTCGGCGGCAAGACCTTTCGCTATTCGCTCGCCGATGCGCTGGCCAAGGGGCCGGTGGTGCTCTACTTCTTTCCGGCGGCGGACTCGACCGACTGCTCGATCGAGGCCCACGCCTTCGCCGAGGCCATCGATCAGTTCGCGGCGCTCGGCGCCACGGTGATCGGGGTGTCGGCCGATGACATCGACACGCTGGCGAAGTTCTCGGTCAAGTCCTGCCAGAGCCGGTTTCCGGTCGCGTCCGACGAGGCCAAGACCGTGATCGAGGGCTTCGACGCCCTGATGCAGACCCGCCCGGATTTCGCCAATCGCCTGTCCTACGTGATCGCGCCCAGCGGCAAGGTGGCCTACTACTATCAGAACCTGAATCCGGACAAGCACGTCGAGCGCATGCTCAATGCGCTCCGGGCCTTGCCGAAGGCGACGCCTTCGCGCTGACCTTAAGATTTGCCCCATGCAACTCAACTACATCGGCAACGAAAACGTTGCTTCCTCCTCCGGCCGCACGCTGCCGGTGATCGACCCCTCGGACGGCCAGCCCTTCGACGAACTGCAGCGCAGCAATGCCGCCGACATCGACGCCGCGGTGCAGGCGGCGCGCCATTGCTTCGAGACCGGTTGGCACAAGGTCAGCGCGGCCGAGCGCGGCCGGCTGCTCTACAAGCTGTCGCAGAAGATCGCCGAGCATGTCGACGAGCTGGCGCTGATCGAGCAGCGCGACTGCGGCAAGCCGGTCAAGCAGGCGCGCGCCGATGCGCTCGCGCTGGTGCGCTACTTCGAGTTCTATGCCGGCGCCTGCGACAAGCTGCACGGCGAGACGATTCCCTACCAGGACGGCTACAGCGTCTTCACCTGGCGCGAGCCGCACGGGGTCACCGGCCACATCATCCCGTGGAACTACCCGATGCAGATCTTCGGGCGCAGCGTCGGCGGCGCCCTGGCCGCGGGCAACGTCTGCGTGGTGAAGCCGTCCGAGGACGCCTGCCTGTCGCTGATCCGGGTCGCCAAGCTGGCGGCCGAGGCCGGCTTTCCGCCGGGTGCGCTGAACATCGTCACCGGCCTGGGCCACGAGGTCGGCGACGCCCTGGCGCGGCACCCGGGCATCGACCACATCAGCTTCACCGGCAGCCCCAAGGTGGGCACGCTGATCCAGCAGGTGGCCGCCGAACGGCATTGCCCGGTGACGCTCGAGCTCGGCGGCAAGAGCCCGCAGATCGTGTTCGCCGATGCCGACCTGGGCGCGGCGATCCCGGTGCTGATCAACGCGATCGTGCAGAACGCAGGCCAGACCTGCTCGGCCGGCTCGCGGGTCCTGATCGACCAGGCCATTTACGAGCCGCTGCTGCAGCGCCTCGGCCACGCCTTCGAGGCGCTTCGGGTCGGCCCGGCGGCGATGGACCTCGACGTCGGCCCGCTGATCCGCCAGACGCAGCAGCAGCGCGTCTGGGACTTTCTCTCGGACGCCCATGTGGCCGGCATTCCGATGGTGGCGCAGGGCGTGGTGGTCGACGAGGCGCCCCAGGCCGGTTTCTACCAGGCCCCTACCCTGCTGCGCGACGTGCCGGTGGCCCACCGCCTGGCGCAGGAGGAAGTGTTCGGCCCGGTGCTGGCCGCGATGCCGTTCCGCGACGAGGACGAGGCCGTGGCGCTGGCCAACGCCACGCAGTTCGGGCTGGTCGCGGGCATCTGGACGAACGATGGCGGACGGCAGTTCCGGATGGCCAAGCGCGTGAAGAGCGGCCAGGTGTTCATCAACAACTACGGCGCCGGCGGCGGTGTCGAACTGCCCTTCGGCGGCGTCAAGTCCTCGGGTTACGGGCGCGAAAAGGGCTTCGAGGCGCTCTACGGCTTCACCACCCTCAAGACCGTGGCCGTCAAGCACGGCTGAACGCGAGGGCCGGGCCGGCCGATACACTGGCCGGCTGCACTTTATTTCGAGGAGACACCTGTGCGCGTCAAGGACAAATCCATCATCGTGACCGGTGCCGGCGGCGGCATCGGCGAGGGCATCGCGAAGCGGCTGGCGGCCGAGGGCGCGCAGGTCATCGTCAACGACATCAACCAGGCGCTCGGCGAACAGGTGGTCGAGGCCATCCTGCGCGACGGCGGCCGGGCCTCGTTCTTCGCCGCCGACGTCACGAAGTCCGAGCCGATGAAGGCCCTGGTCGATGCCGCCGTGCAGCGCCACGGCAAGCTCGACGTGATGGTCAACAACGCCGGCTGGACCCACCGCAACCGGCCCGCGCTGGAAGTCAGCGAGGACGAGTTCGACCGCTGCTATTCGGTCAACGTCAAGAGCATCTACCTGTCGACGATCCATGCAGTGCCGGCCTTCCGGGCCAACGGCGGCGGATCGTTCATCAACATCGCCTCGACCGCGGGCGTGCGGCCCCGCCCGGGCCTCACCTGGTACAACGGCTCCAAGGGCGCCGTGATCACGACCAGCAAATCGCTGGCGGCCGAACTCGGACCCGACAACATCCGGGTCAACTGCATCAACCCGGTGTTCAACCCGGACACCGGCCTGGCGGCCGAGTTCGCCGGCGGTCCGGTCACCGAAGAGCGCAAGGCCAAGTTCCGCGCCACCATCCCGCTGGGCCGCTTCTCGACCGCGCTCGACGTCGCCAACGCGGCGCTCTACCTGGCCAGCGACGAAGCCTCGTTCATCAGCGGGGTCTGCATCGAAGTCGACGGCGCCCGCTGCGTCTGAACCGGCGCCAAGGCCTTGCAGCGGTATCAGGCCGGGCGATGCGGTAAATTGGCCCTCCCATGAGTTCGCAGCATGTCGTCAAAATCGCCGAGATCGGTCGCGCGCCCCGCGCCGCGCCGGCCGCGCCCGCCGTGGCGGCCACCGGCGTGCTGCTCGACCGGCTGGCCCGGCCGCTGACCGACCTGCGCATCAGCGTCACCGACCGCTGCAACTTCCGCTGCAGCTACTGCATGCCGAAGGAAGTGTTCGACAAGGACTACCAATACCTGCCCCACAGCGCGCTGCTGAGCTTCGAGGAGATCACCCGGCTGGCGCGCCTGTTCGCCAGCCACGGCGTGCGCAAGATCCGGCTCACCGGCGGCGAGCCGCTGCTGCGCAAGAACCTCGAGGTGCTGGTCGAGCAACTCGCCGCGCTGCGCACGCCGCAGGGCCAGCCGCTGGACCTCACGCTGACCACCAACGGATCCTTGCTGGCGCGCAAGGCGGGCGCCTTGAAGGCCGCCGGCCTGAATCGGGTGACCGTCAGCCTCGACGGCCTCGACGACACGGTGTTCCGGCGCATGAACGACGTCGACTTCCCGGTCGCCGAAGTGCTGGCCGGCATCGAGGCCGCGAAGGCGGCAGGCCTGGGCCCGATCAAGGTCAACATGGTGGTCAAGCGCGGCACCAACGAGCAGGAGATCCTGCCGATGGCGCGCCACTTCCGCGGCAGCGGCGTGGTGCTGCGCTTCATCGAATACATGGACGTCGGCGCCACCAACGGCTGGCGCATGGACGAAGTGCTGCCATCGGCCGAGGTGGTGCGCCGCGTCGGCGCCGAATTCCCGCTCGTGCCGCTGGAAGCCAGCGCCCCCGGGGAAACCGCACAACGCTGGGCCTACGCCGACGGCGGCGGCGAGATCGGCGTCATCAGCAGCGTGACCCAGGCCTTCTGCCACGACTGCAGCCGGGCCCGCCTGTCGACCGAAGGCAAGCTCTACTTGTGCCTGTTCGCGAGCCAGGGACACGACCTGCGGCCGCTCTTGCGCGGCGATGCCGACGACGCGCAGATCACCTCCGCGCTCGGCCACATCTGGCAGGGCCGCAGCGATCGCTACTCCGAGCTGCGCGCGTCGCGGGTCCCCGACACCGATGCCGGCGCGGCGCGCCGGGTCGAGATGAGCTACATCGGCGGATGAGCGCACCGGCCCCCATCGTCGCCAGCGAAATCACCGGCCTCGTTCTCGCCGGCGGGCGCGGCTCGCGCATGGGCGGCGTCGACAAGGGCCTGCAGAACTTCAACGGGACGCCCCTGGCGCTGCATGCGGTGCTGCGGCTGGGTCCGCAGGTCGGCCAGGTGCTGGTCAACGCCAATCGCAACCTGGCCGCCTACGAATCCTTCGGCGTGCCGGTCTGGCCCGACGGGCTGGCCGACTATGCTGGCCCGCTGGCCGGCTTCCTGACCGGGCTGGAGCGCTGCGAGACGCCCTACCTGCTCACCGTGCCGTGCGACACCCCGCTGTTCCCGCTCGACCTCGCCAGCAGGCTGGCGGCGGCCCTGGCGTCCCACGAAGCGGACATCGCGATGGTCTCCGCGCCCGAGGCCGCGGGTCCGCCGGGTGCCTCGGCGGCGCTGTTCCCGCAGCCGGTGTTCTGCCTGCTGCGCGCCACGCTGCTCGACAGCCTGGTGCGCTTCACCCAGGACGGCGGCCGCAAGATCGACAAATGGACCGCGCAGCACCACACCGTGCTGGTGCCCTTCGATCGCCCGGGCGACGCCGCCGACGCCTTCTTCAATGCCAACACGCTGGCCGAGTTGCAGACGCTCGAGCGCCAGCGTTCGTGAGGCCTCTCCCGTCATGAGCCGAATCGCCGAAATCGCCGCCGCGCTGGCGGGCTACGACCCCAAGGCGCTGGGTGTCGATGCCGTGCAGGCCTTCCTGGCGCAGCTGGCCGAGCCGGCGATCGTCACCGAGGTCGAGCGCCTGGCCCTGCGGGATGCGCTCGGACGGGTGCTGGCCGAGGACATCGTCTCGCCGGTCAGCGTGCCGCCGCACGACAACTCGGCCATGGACGGCTTCGCCTTCGACGGCGCGCAGCTCGAAGCGGCCGGCGACACCGCGCTGAGCCTGCGGGTGGTCGGCACCGCCCTGGCCGGCGCCGCCTGGCGCGGCGCGTCGGGCACCGGCGACGCCGTCAAGATCATGACCGGCGCCGTGATGCCGGCCGGCCTCGACACCGTGATCCCGCAGGAGTTCTGCACGGTCGAAGGCGACCGGGTGAGCTTCCCGGCCAAGGCGCTGCGACGCGGCGACAACCGCCGCTTCGCCGGCGAAGACCTGATGCAGGGCCAGCCGGCGCTGCGGCGCGGCCAGATCGTCACCCCGGCCGCGCTCGGCATGGTGGCCAGCCTCGGGTTGCCGATGGTGCCGGTGCTGCGGCGCCTGCGCGTCGCCTACTTCTCCACCGGCGACGAGATCCTGAGTCTTGGCGAGCTTCCGCGCGAAGGCGCGGTCTACGACAGCAACCGCTACACGGTGTTCGGCCTGCTGACGCGGCTGGGGTGCGAGGTGATCGACCTCGGCCTGGTGCGCGACGACCCGGCGGCGCTCGAATCGGCGCTGCGCCGCGCCGCCGCGCAGGCCGACGCCATCATCACCAGCGGCGGCGTCAGCGTCGGCGAGGCCGACCACACGCGCGCCGTCATGCAGCGGCTCGGCGACATGGCGTTCTGGCGCGTCGCCATGCGGCCCGGCCGGCCGATGGCGGTCGGCCTGATCCCGGCCCCAGGCGCACCCCGCGGGCCGGCCGTGCTGTTCGGGCTGCCGGGCAACCCGGTCGCCGTGATGGTCACTTTTCTTGCCTTCGTGCGCCCGGCGCTGCTCAAGATGATGGGCTGCAACCCCGCCTGCGCCGCGCCGCCGCCGTTGCTGCGCGCCACCAGCGTCGACGCGATCCGCAAGAAGCCCGGACGCACCGAGTACCAGCGGGGCCGGGTCGAACAGGTGGCGGGTGCCTTGCCGCAGGTGCGCATCGCGGGCAACCAGGGCTCGGGCGTGCTGAGTTCGATGGTCGAGGCCAACGGCCTGGTGGTGCTGCACCACGACCAGGCCAGCGTGGCCCCGGGCGACACGGTCGACGTCATGATCTTCGACGGCGTGGTGTAAGGTCGGTCCCCGCCCTGGCCTCACCGGAGTTGCGCATGGCAGCGAGCAGGATCGAATTGTTGCAGCAGATGCCGATCTTCGGCGCCATTGCCGCGGACACCGTCGAGTTCCTGCTGGCGGCTGCGCCGGTGGTCGAGGTGCCGCGCGGGGGCTACTTCTTCCGCGAGGGCGAGCCCGGCCACGGCATGTTCGTGCTCGAGCGCGGCAGCGTGACCATCTCCAAGAGCTGGCAGCAGCACGAATTGCTCATCCGGCGCCTGGCACAGGGCGATTGTTTCGGCGAGATGGCGCTGCTCGACCTTTTCCCGCGTAGCGCCTCGGTCCGGGCCGACGTCGACTGCAGCGCGATCGAACTCACTTCCGCGAACCTGTACCGGGTGTTCGAGCGCGACGTCGAGCAGTTCGCGCTGATCCAGATGAACATCGCCCGCGAAATGAGCCGCCGCTTGCGGATCACGGACGATCTGCTCTTCAGGGCCAGCATGGGCGACGTGCCCGAGGCGCCGGAACGGCTGCTGCGGCGCTAGTGTGAACAGGCCCTAGATCCGGCCGAGCGCGCGCTCGACGCCCTTGTTGGCGAGCGCATCCGCGCGCTCGTTGCCCGGATCGCCCGAATGGCCCTTGACCCAGCGCCATTCGATCTGGTGGCCGCCCTCGGCCACCAGCTTGTCGAGCTGCTGCCAGAGCTCGACGTTCTTCACCGGCTGCTTGGTCGAGGTCCGCCAGCCCTTGGCCTTCCAGCCGCGGATCCACTCGGTGATGCCCATGCGCACGTACTGGCTGTCCAGGTAGAGGACGACCTTGCACGGGCGCTTGAGCGCGCCCAGGCCTTCGATCACGGCCTGCAGTTCCATGCGGTTGTTGGTGGTGTTGAGTTCGCCGCCGAAAAGTTCTTTTTCGGTGGCGCCCGACTTGAGCCATGCGCCCCAGCCGCCGGGACCGGGGTTGCCCTTGCAGGCACCGTCGGTGTAGATCTGTACTTCGTTCAAGAACCGCTTCCTTCTTCTAGCTGGCCGCCATTGTCGCGCCCCCGGTGCATCTTGCCGGCGATCGGCACCGGCGCACTGGCGCGCGATGCGGCGCGGCGCCAGTCGGCGCTCAGCAGCCGCAGCCCCCGCACGCGCTTCACGGCCACCAGGAAATAGACCGCACCGAAGATCGGCCACCAGCGCTCGCCGGCGGCATCGAACCAACGGCAGCGCTCCAGCCAGGCCTCGCTGCGGACCGCCGGCCGGTAGACGCCGAATCGCCCCGACTCGACCTCGAAGCTCAGCAGCCGCAGCCAGTCGCGCATGCGCCGGTAGCCGATGAAGTCACCGGCCTCGGGCAGGAACAGCTCGCCGAACCCGAGTCCGCGGTAGAGGTGGGCGCGCCGCTGCCGCATGCCCCAGAGGCTGGCCGGGTTCAGGCCGCAGATGACGACCCGCCCTTCGGGCACCAGCACGCGCTCGACCTCGCGCAGGGTCGCGTGGGGGTCCGGACTGAGCTCGAGCGTGTGCGGCAGCACCACGAGGTCGAGGCTGTTGGCCGGAAAAGGCAGGGCCGAAAAGTCGGTCCAGAGCGCGGGCGCGCCGGCCTGCGCCGGATCGGACAGCGCCAGCCAGCGGTGCGGCATTCGATTGGCACGCAGCCCCTGGACCTCGCTGAGGCCCAGCTGCAGCGCGTGGTAGCCGAACATGTCGGCCACCGCCTGGTCGAACTGGGCCTGCTCCCAAGCCAGCAGGTAGCGGCCCGGGGGGGTCTCGAACCAATCGTGCAAACCTATAATTTGACCGCTCATGACCCTCGTTCCGCTGCCCGCCCTTGCCGACAACTACATCTGGATGCTGCAGCAGGGGCGCAACGCGATCGAGGTCGACCCAGGGGATGCAACACCCGTGTTCGATGCACCCGGGCGCGAGCAACTGCAACTGGCCGCGATTCTAGTCACGCGCCCTCGCGCCGACGGCGTCGACGGTGTGGCGACGCACCATGGATACACACTTGCTAACCTGAGATTCGTGCAAAGCATGGAACCCCCCAAGCCGGATCCCACTCACTCCACGGCGCATTGCGACGCATTGCGTGCGCGCGGCGAGCCGCCACGGCCCCTGCTCGCTGCCCCGCACCAATGGAAGAACGATTTTCGATGAAATTTCTGCTAGCTGCCTGCCTCGCGGGCTCCCTGTTCCTGGCGGGCTGCGCCACAGGCACCGGTCCGTCGATGGATGGGTCGTCGTCCGGTGCCGCCTCGAGCGGTGGCTCGCCGGTCTACCCGCGCGGCAGCCTGACGCCGATCACCTCCGGCGACACCAAGTCGCGCCCCGTGGTCACGCTCGCCCCGCCGGTCGACATGTGGGACCGCATCCGCCGCGGCTTCAAGATGCCCGACCTCGACGGCGACCTGGTGCGCGATCGCGAGCAGTGGTATGCCACCCGGCCCGACTACATCCAGCGCATGACCGAGCGCTCCAACCGCTACATCTTCCACATCGTCGAGGAACTCGAACGCCGCGACATGCCGACCGAGATCGCGCTGCTGCCCTACATCGAGAGCGCCTTCAATCCGCAGGCCGTGTCGAGCGCGCGCGCCGCCGGCATGTGGCAGTTCATGCCGGCCACCGGCACCGACTACGACCTGAAGCAGAACATCTTCCGCGACGACCGCCGCGATGTGGTCGCCTCGACCCGGGCGGCGCTCGACTACCTGCAGCGGCTCTACGGCATGTTCGGCGACTGGCAGCTCGCGCTGGCGGCCTACAACTGGGGCGAAGGCAACGTGGCCAAGGCGATCGCCAAGAACCAGCGCGCCGGCCTGCCGGCCACCTACAGCGACCTGTCGATGCCGGCCGAGACCCGGCTCTACGTGCCGAAGCTGCAGGCCGTCAAGAACATCGTCGCCAATCCGGCGCGCTTCAACGTCGACCTGCCGCTGATCGCCAACCACCCCTACTTCCAGACCGTCACGCTCAAGCGCGATCTCGATGTCTCGCTGGCGGCCAAGCTGGCGGACGTGCAGATCGAGGACTTCCGGGCCCTCAATCCGTCGGCCCACAAGCCGGTGCTGCTGGCGGCCGGCACGCCCGAGATCCTTCTGCCGTGGGACAACGCCGCCGTGTTCCAGCGCAACTTCGAGGCCTACAGCCAGGGCCAGTACGCCAGCTGGACCGCCTGGACCGTGCCCTCGACCATGACCGTGGCCGACGCCGCGCAGCGCTCGGGCATGAGCGAGGCCGACCTGCGGGCCATCAACAACGTGCCGCCGCGCATGCTGATCAAGTCGGGCTCGACCTTGATCGTTCCGCGCAGCGCGCGGGTCCAGGAAGACGTCGCGGCGGTGGTCGCCGACACCGGGCAGCTGAGCTTCCAGCCCGAGATCGTCACCCGCCGCACGGTGATCAAGGCCGGGCGCCAGGACAGCGTCGCCAGCATCGCGCGGCGCTACCGGCTGAGCCCGGCCAGCGTGGCCGAATGGAACGACGTCAAGGCCAACCACACCTTCCAGCGCGGCTATGAAGTGGTGGTGTTCCTGCCGGTGCGGGCTGCGAAGGCCGCCGGCGTGGGCGCGGGCATCGGCCGCGCGCCGGTGCTCAAGAGCAGCGCCGTGGCGCCGCGTGGCGGCACGACCGCCAAAAGCTCGACCGCCAAGCTGACCAAGACGTCGAGCAGCAAGGAAGTCGTGCGCGAGAAGCGCGGCGGCACGCCGTCGAAGAAAAAGCGCTAGAGTTTTTCGGTCTCGCCGCTGCGAGGCTGCCATTTCATGAGCCGCTTCTCGAGCACGCCGACGATCGCATCGAGCAGCAGCGCGAAAGCGGTCAGCACCACGATGCCCGCAAACACCGTGTTGACGTCGAAGGTGCCCTCGGCCTGCAGGATCAGGTAGCCCACGCCGCGCGCCGAGCCCAGGTACTCGCCCACCACCGCACCCACGAAGGCCAGCCCGACCGAGGTGTGCAGGCTGGAGAACACCCAACTGGTGGCGCTCGGCAGATAGACCGTGCGCAGCAGCTGCCGCTGGCTGGCGCCGAGCATGCGCGCATTCGCCAGCACCACCGGGCTGACTTCGCGCACGCCCTGGTAGACGTTGAAGAAGACGATGAAGAACACCAGCGTGACCGCCAGCGCCACCTTGCTCCAGATGCCGAGGCCGAACCACAGCGCGAAGATCGGCGCCAGGATCACGCGCGGCATCGAGTTCGCCGCCTTGATGTAGGGATCGAAGACCAGGCTCGCGGTCGGCGCCAGGGCCAGCCAGAGGCCGCAGGCCAGGCCGAGCACGGTGCCGATCATGAACGCCAGCACGGTCTCGAGCAAGGTGGTGCCCAGGTGCAGGTAGATGTCGGCGTTGCCCGCCAGGCCATCGGGGAACAGCGGATTGGGCGGAATCGCGAACGGCATGAACCAGCTCCAGATCCGGCCGGCCACCTGAATCGGTTCGCCGACGAAGAAGGCAAACTGCTGGTTGCGCGACGCCAGCTGCCAGCCCGCAAGCAATGCGACCAGCACCGCCAGCTGCCAGAGGCGCGCATTGCTCTCGTCGGGCCGAAGCTTCATCTCGCCCCCAGGTTGCCCGGCACTTCGTGTCCGGCCGCCACCCCCCTGCCGGGGGCGCAGTCAGCGGCCCGGCAAAGCCGGTTCCGCGACTGCCCACGAATGGGCGCGCTGCGCGCAGCCGAAAAACAGATGCAGACCGGGTTGAGTTGGCCGGCGCAGCCAGGCCCCTTCGTGAAACACCGCGGAACTGGCTTTGCCAGGCCGCTGGTGTTGCCCCCGGTAGGGGGTGGGGGGCTACACGAAGTGAGCCAACCTGGGGGCGAGTTCATTCCACTGCCTTCTTCAACTGCTGCGCATAACCCTTGAGCACTTCGTCGCGCAGCACGTTCCAGATCTGCGTGTGAAGCTCGACGAAGCGCGGATGCACCCGGACCTCGGCGACGTCCCGCGGCCGCGGCAGGTCGATCTCGAACTCGCCGATCGGGTGGGTCGCAGGGCCGGCGGAGAGCACCACCACGCGGTCGCTCATCGCGATCGCCTCATCGAGATCGTGGGTGATGAAGAGCACCGCCTTTTTCTTCGCCGCCCAGAGATCCAGCACTTCGTTCTCCATCAGCTGCCGGGTCTGGATGTCGAGCGCGCTGAAGGGCTCGTCCATCAGGATGATGTCCGGATCGAGCGCCAGCACCTGTGCCAGCGCGGTGCGCTTGCGCATGCCGCCGGAGAGCTGGTGCGGATAACGGTCGCCGAAGCCCGCGAGGCCGACCCGCGCGAGCCAGGCCTCGGCCTGCTCCCTGGCCTGGGCATCGGGCACGCCACGGTACTGCAGGCCCACCTTCACGTTGTCCAGCGCGCTGCGCCAGGGCATCAGGGCTTCGCTCTGGAACATGTAGCCGGCACGCGTGTTGATGCCGGACAGCGGCTGGCCGAACACCCGCACCGAGCCCGACGAGGGTTCGAGCAGGCCGGCGCCGACATTCAGCAAGGTCGACTTGCCGCAGCCGGTCGGTCCGACCACCGAGACGAACTCGCCGTCGGCGATGCGCAGCGTGGAGTCCGCCACCGCGGTGTAGCGTTGGCTGTGGTCGTCTTTCGCGCGGAAGGTGCAGCGGATGTCGATCAGTTCGAGCGCGTGGGCGGCCATGGGCTTGGAAGAAAAAACCCGGCCTGGGCCGGGTTGCAGCGACACCGGGGTCAAGCTTTGAACTTGTCCTTGGCGCGCCGCGCAAATTCGTTGGTGTAGAGCTTCGCCAGGTCGATCTTGTCGGCCTTGACCGTAGGATCGAAGCTCGCGATCGCGGTGAGCGCGGTCTTGGGGCCGTCGGCCGGCACCAGTCCATCGACGGCGATGGCCTCGCGCACCTTGTCGAACGATGCAAGGTACAGCGCCCGGTCGCCCAGCAGGTAGGTCTCGGGCACGGTCTTGATGATGTCGCCCGGGCCGGCGGTCTGCAGCCACTTGAGGCCATGCACGATGGCATTGGCGAGCGCCTGGCAGGTGTTCGGGTTCTTCTGGATGAATTCCGACGAGGCATAGAGGCAGGCGGCCGGCATCAGGCCGCCGAACACCTCCTGAGTGCCCTTCAGCGTGCGGGTGTCGCTGATGATCTTTACGTCGCCCTTCTGCTCGAGCATGGTCATGACCGGATCGGTGTTGCTGATCGCATCGATCTGGCCCGAACGCAGCGCCGTCAGCGCGCCGGCGGCCACGCCGACGCCGATGTAGCTCACGTCGCTGGCCTTGAGCCCGCCGCGCGACAGCACCAGGTTGGCCACCATGTTGGTCGACGAGCCCGGCGCCGAGACCCCGATCTTGCGCCCCTTGAGGTCGGCGATGCCCGTGTAGCCGGGCATGTTCTTGGTCGACACGCCGATCGCGATCTGCGGCGCACGCCCCTGCAGCACGAAGGCCTGGAAGAACTGGTTCTTGGCCTGCAGGTTGATGGTGTGCTCGAACGCGCCCGAGCAGACATCGGCCGAGCCGCCGACCACCGCCTGCAACGCACGTGCGCCGCCGGCGAAGTCCGAGATCTCGACGTCGAGTCCTTCGGCCTTGAAGTAGCCGAGCTGCTCGGAGATGGTGAGCGGCAGGTAGTAGAACGCCGCCTTGCCACCGACCGCGATGGAGACCTTGGATTTTTCGAGCTTCGGCTGGCTATGGACCAGCGGCGCCCCGATCGCAGCGGCGCCCAGCGCTGCGGCAACGGTAAAGGTACGGCGATTGAGCATGAGTGGCGCCCGCGGGCTCTTTTCGTGTGATTCGAATCGAGCTTAGGGGCGGCCCCCTGCCCCTGCATCGGGAACATCCCGTGCGGGTTTTTACGTAAACTGAAAGGCCGTTGCCCGGCCCTCAGCGACGGTCGACCAGCGCATGCGCGATGGTGCCGAGATCGACGTATTCGAGCTCGCTGCCGGCCGGCACGCCGCGCGCCAGCCGGGTCACCGAAAGTCCGCGCTGTTTGAGCGCATCGCCGATCACATGGGCCGTGGCTTCGCCCTCGGCCGTGAAGTTGGTGGCGAGGATCACCTCGCTCACGGTGCCGTCGAGCGCGCGCGCGAACAGCTTCGCGAGTCCGATGTCGTTCGGCCCCACGCCGTCGAGTGGGCTCAGCTTGCCCATCAGCACGAAGTAGTAGCCGCGGAATACGCCGGTGCGCTCGAGCGCAGCCTGGTCGGCCGGGGTCTCGACCACGCACAGCTTGGTGCCGTCGCGCCGGGCGTCCTGGCAGACGCTGCAGACCTGGCCTTCCGTGAAGGTGTTGCAGCGCTCGCAGTGGCGCACGTTGCTGGCCGCCTGCTGCAGGGCGCGCGCGAGCATCAGCGTGCCTTCGCGGTCGTGCTGCAGCAGGTGGAAAGCCATGCGCGAGGCCGACTTGGCGCCGACGCCGGGCAACCGGCGCAGCGCCTCGACCAGCGCATCGAGCGAACTGGAATCCGCCATCGAGGACCGATGGAGGCTCAGAACGGCAGCTTCATGCCGGGCGGCAGGCCGGGCATGCCGGCGGTCAGCTTGCCCATCTTCTGCTCGCTGGTTTCCTCGGCCTTGCGCACGGCGGCATTGAAGGCTGCGGCCACCAGGTCTTCGAGCATGTCCTTGTCGTCGGCCAGCAGGCTGGGGTCGATCGTGATGCGCTTGACGTCGTGCTTGCAGGTCATGACGACTTTCACGAGACCGGCACCCGATTCGCCTTCGACCTCGATGGTGGCCAGTTCTTCCTGGGCCTTCTTGAGGTTGTCCTGCATCGCCTGCGCCTGCTTCATGAGGCCGGCCAGTTGTCCTTTGTTGAACATGGGGGATCCTGTTTGTCGATCGTTGAAAAAAAGAGTCTAGTCAGTTGAGGACAGAGCAAAAACTGCTTCGCAGTTTCTTGGTCTGTCCCGCAAGGTCTCACGAGGGCCGCAGCGTCCCCGGAACGATTTTCGCGTCCCAGTCGCGCATCATCGACTGCACCTCGGGGTCGTTGTGGATGGCTTCCTCGGCGATGCGCTGGCGTTCTTCGGCGGCCTGCCGGTTGCGGCGGGCCGGGCTGTCGACCACGCCGCCGATCTCGATGGCGATTGTCACCGAGTGGCCGAGGGCCGCGAGCGCCGCCTGCAGTTTCTCGCGGCTGCTGGTCTGGTTGAGCGACTCGCGCTCGACCCGCAGCAGCCACTGGTCGACATCGCGCGCCACCAGCTGCGATTGCAGGGCGAGCTCGCGCGTCAGCGCAGTGATCGCCTCGGCCACCACCATCCGCGTCACGGTGGCATGCCAGAAATCGCCCTCTTCGCTTGGCGGGATCGGCGTCGAGGCAACAGCCGACGGCGCCTCGCGCGCGCCGGCCGGCGGCTGCACGCGCACCGGCATGGCCATCAGCCTGGCGGCCGGTTCGGGCGTGGCGGCCGCCCTGGGCGGCGCGGAGGCGCTCAGCGCCGGGGCCTCGACCACCGGCAGCCGATGACCCGGCGCCGCGGGAACCGCCACCGCAGGTGGCCGCACCGGCTCGACCGGCACTGGCGCAGCCCCCGGGGGAGGAGGCAGCGGCGCGGCCGTTGGTGCCTGCGCAGCCGCAGGCACGGCGTCATTCAGAGTTTTTTTTTCCGCGCCGGCCGAAGCGGTGGGCTTGAAGGCCAGCAGGCGCAGCAGCACCATCGTGAGCGCCGCGTACTCGTCGGGCGCCAGGCCGAGCTCGCCGCGGCCGTGCAGGCAGAGGCTGTAGAGCAGCTGGGTTTCGTCGGCCGGCAGCAGGGCCGCGAGACGCGCGGTCTCCGCCGCGTCGGGATCGGCGCCATCGCGCGACTCGGCCCGCGAAGGCACCGCCTGCAGCACCGCCATCGCCTGCAGCACGGTGGTCATTTCCTCCAGCGTGGAAGCGGCGGAGAGACCGTCGCGGCGCAGCCCTTCGGAGGTCTCCACCACCGTCTTGCCGTCGCCTTGCGACAGCGCCTCGATCAGCCGGAACACGTGGCCGCGATCGACGCTGCCGAGCATCTGGCGCACGCCCGTCTCCAGCAGTTCGCCGTTGCCGAAGGCAATGGCCTGGTCGGTCAGCGACAGCGCATCGCGCATCGAGCCGCGGGCGGCGCGCGAAATCAGGCGCAGCGCCAGCGGTTCGGCCGGCACGGCTTCGGACTGCAGCACCTGCGTGAGGTGTTCGAGCACGGTCTCGGGCGCCATCGGCCGCAGGTTGAACTGCAGGCAGCGCGACAGCACCGTGACCGGCACCTTCTGCGGGTCGGTGGTGGCCAGCACGAACTTGAGATATTCGGGCGGCTCCTCGAGCGTCTTCAGCATCGCGTTGAACGCGTGGCCGGTGAGCATGTGGACTTCGTCGATCATGAAGACCTTGAAACGGCCCTGCACCGGCTTGTAGACCGCCTGCTCCAGCAGCGCCTGGACCTCGTCGACGCCACGGTTGGAGGCGGCATCGAGCTCGGTGTAGTCGACGAAGCGGCCGGCGTCGATGTCCTTGCACGCCTGGCATAGGCCGCACGGCGTGGCCGTGATGCCACCTTGCCCGTCGGGCCCCTGGCAGTTGAGCGACTTGGCCAGGATGCGGGAGACGGTGGTCTTGCCGACGCCGCGGGTGCCGGTGAAGAGGTAGGCGTGGTGCAGCCGCTGCGAGGTCAGCGCGTTCTCGAGCGCCTGGACGACGTGCTCTTGGCCGACCATCTCGCTGAAGGTTCGGGGACGGTGTTTGCGAGCGAGCACGAGGTAGGCCATCGCCGCATTTTAGGGCGACGCGGCGACCACCTCGCGCAGCGGCCTAGGCCATCTTGCGGATGGCTTTCGCGCTCGCCGCGCCTAGCATGAAAAAAACACGAGGAGATCGACATGCCCACTGCGACCCGCAAGGCGGCCCGCCCGGCTGCCGCCAGCAAATCCGGTGCGCGCGGCGCCGTCGAGGCGCGGCGCTATTGCGCGCAGCCGGTGCAGCCGGTGCGCCAGTTCGACGCCGGCGTCGCTGCCGGCCGAGCCCGTGCCATCCTGGCCGCGGGCAAGAAATGGGTCGGCGGCACCCAGATCACCTATTACTGCTTCAAACGCGGCGACAGCGTGCCCGCCGCCTGGCAGGGCAGCGGCGCCGATATAGCGGTCGTCGACAGCTCCTTCGAAACCTGGGCCAAGCTCGGGCTCAGCATCGGATTCCGGCGCGTGGAGGCGCCCGAGGATGCGATGGTGCGGATCGGCTTCGATCCGCAGGACGGTTCCTGGTCCTATGTCGGGCGCGATGTGCTCAACACCCGGTCGCCGCAGGAACGCACGATGAACTTCGGCTGGTCGCTGACCACCGCCTACGGGCATGACACGGCGCTGCACGAGATCGGCCATACGCTCGGCCTCCAGCACGAGCACCAGAACCCGAACGCCGGCATCTCCTGGAACCGCGACGCCGTGCTGACGTATTTCAAGGGGCCGCCGAACAACTGGGACGAGTCGCAGATCGAGTGGAACATCCTGCGCAAGATCCCGGTGTCGGAGATCAAGGGCACGACCTGGGACCCGGACTCGGTCATGGAATACCAGTTCGATGCCGGCCTGATCATCGCGCCGGAGAAATACCAGGCCGGCCTGCAGCCCAAGGGCGGGCTCTCTTTCGCGGACAAGGCCTGGGTGGTGGAGTCGTACCCGGGCGTGCGGACGCCGGCGGCGACGCCGCTGAAGATCGGGCTGTCGCAACTGCTGAAGCTCAAGGCCGGGGAGACCCGCACCTTCGAGTTCTCGCCGACCCGCACCCGGACCTACAACATCGGCACCTTCGGCACCTCGGACACCGTGCTGGTGCTGTTCGAGGTGACGCCGACCGGCAACGTGCAGATCGCCGGCGCGGACGACAGCGGCACCGACCTCAATGCCAAGGTGACGATGCGGCTGCTGAAGGGCCGCAAATACCAGGTGGGCGTGCGTCTCTACTATGCCGACGCGGCGCTCGAAACCTCGTTGATGGTCTGGTGAACGCCGGGGCTTTCGCAGTCGCCTACAATCCTCGGTTGACGGGCCTCCCCGCATGGTGAAGTGGCCAACCGGGTCAGGTGGGGAACCAAGCAGCCCTAACTGCGTAGCCAGTGCCGGGGGTAAGGCTCGTCAACCTAATTCAAAAAAGCCTTTTGTTCTCAAGAACTTAAGCGCTGACAAGGGGTTACGAGCCCCGGACTGTAGAACCTAACTGTAGAACCTCGCACAGCCATGAACTTGGAGAAAGACATGGCAAGCACCCTCACGGGGCTGAATTTGCGGGGCTCCCGTTGGTACATCAACATCGTCGTTCCCCCCGACCTCCGCGAGGTCTATGGGAAGCGTGCGATGAACCTGGCGCTCGAAACCAGCGACCGCCGCGAGGCCACCGTTCGGGGCACCATGAAGCGTGCCGAATGGCTGGCGGAGTTCGCCGCGAAGCGCCGGGAGTTGAACCCCTCCCCCATCGACGTGATTACGCCGGACCTGGCCGCGCTGCTGGCCGCTCGGGTGAGGGCCTTCGTCCTGGCCGACGATGACCGAGTGCGCTCCAACCTCCCGCTCCTGGCCGAGATGGTCCACGTTGGGCGGGAATTCGGCAGGATAAAGGCCAACGCCCTGCGCATCCCCCAGTGGGACCTTCCCGAGCCCCGAGAGGATGACCTGACCGGGGCCACGGCCGAGGAGCGGGCCGAACTGGAAAACCTGAACGCCTACCTTGATGGCAAGGCTGCGATTGCCCAAGCTGGCGGCAACCTCGCGTTAGTCCTTCCCCTTGCCCAGGCGGAGGCGACCAAATGCGGGTTTTCGTTTGACGCCAAAACGCCAGGCACACGGGATGCCCTTGTGGCTTGCCTGAAGGCTTTCCGAGAGGGGCGCAAAGAGGCGTTGCTAAGGGATGCGGGTGAGGTGGTGGAGACGCCCGTGGTCTCATCGGCAAAGGCTCTGAAAACCACGCCTCGCACCCTGCGCGATGTCTTCGACAAATGGAAGACCTCCGGCGATTCTCCCCGCTCGGGCGACTCCATCGCCGTCTATGACCGGGCCTTGAAGCAATTCGAGGGGCAGCACAAGGGAATCGCACTGGAGCACATCACGCGGGAGATGGGCGACACCTACCGGACGTGGCTGCGTGAGAACTGCAACACGACGAAAACCGCACGCGACCGGCTCACGAACATCAAGTCCCTGCTGAAATTCGCTCATGAGACCCTCGAATGGCTACCGAAGCAGCCCTGGCGCGGCCTGGACATCAAGACCACGACAACGAACAAGCGCCGGCAGTGGACGGACGATGAACTGAAAACGCTGTTCGACTCGCCACTGCATACCGCGTATGCGCTCCCCGACGCCCGCTATGGAGGCCGGGAGGCGGCTTACTGGATTCCCCTGATGGGGCTGTTCACGGGAACCCGCCTGGGGGAACTCTGCCAATTGCGGACGGCTGACGTGCAGAAGGTCGAGGGCATCGATGTCCTGGTGCTGACGAACGAGGGCGAGGGTCAGAGCATCAAGAGCGATGCCGGCCACCGCAGCGTTCCGATCCACAGCGAACTCATCCGACTGGGGTTCCTCAAGTACGTCGAGGCCATCAGGAAGACCCGCAGCGATTCCCTATGGCCGTCCCTACCGCTGCGCGAGGGGAAGCCGAGCGACTTCTTCGGCCGCTGGTTCAAGGAACATCGCAACGCCCTCGGTCTCACCGGCACCCGCCCCGACTTCCATTGCTTCCGCCACACGGTGCGCCCGCTGATGCGCAAGGGGGGCCACAGCGAGGGCACGATGGACAAGGTGACCGGGCACAAGACTGTGGGCAGCATTGGCACGGTGGTCTACGACCATCGCACGCTGAAGGAGGTTCAGGAGGCCGTGGAGGCGATCCGCCACCCTGCCCTCACATTGGCCGTAGTGGGGCCTTACGGAGCGTCCTGAGGGTCTACCTGGGCCATTGCCTTCGGCTTGGTCTTGCTCGGGTTCTTCGCTCGCGTGTAGTTGAAGGGCGGGTACTCAAAATGGTTTGCGTAGTACCACCACAGCAACTGGTTCTCTGCTGCGAGCAGGCTCGCCCCGAACACCCGATAGTCACAAACAGAAAGACGAATGGGCCCATAGTCCTTGAGCGCATGTTCGTTTCGCTTGATGGTCGCGTGATGCGCCGCCCACTGCTGGTAGCGGCGCTGAAAGGAATTCTTTGTTTGGCCGATGTACAGGATGTCGCTTTCCTTCACGAGTCGCGGCACCTCACGCTCCGCCCGAAAGAGATAGACAACGCCCTTCTGGCGCACAGCTTCCGCACATGTAAATGCTGCCAGATACGCGTCTGTGTTGTGTCCGGTGATCTTCACATCGAAGGTCGTGAAGTGACGCTCCAAGGATTCATAGAAGTTGCCCGAAGTCATTTCGGGTCCGCCTGAGGGTGCCGGGGCGGCGACGGTCGGGGGCTCGGGAGCTAATGGCAGCGAAGCCGGAGGGTCAGATGTCATCCAGGGATTTGACCACCTCCGCAGCCGTCTCTCACAACGTTGACGCCGTCCTTGCGGATGGCCGGCAGGACCACCGAGGTGACCCATCTACGGAACGCCTTGACCTCAGGGGTGCGGGCCTTCAGCTTGACGGCCAAACATTAGAAAAATCCATCTTGACCCGGACTTGAGCGTCGAAGTCCATGATCTGCCTTGCGCACGCAGCCTTTCCCCACCACCGGTCTACCACGTACGTATTGATCGTGTCGCGGTAGTGGTAGTGGTTGTTGCCGATTTTCTGATCGGCGTTGGCCGGTGCCAGAACACATGCCAACCCGAGTGCATAGGTGACGCTTTGCGGCATGGTCATCGACTGCTTTTCAATGTCGATGACGAACTGCTGATGAAACTCCGCTATCTGCACTGAAACGCCATACCCATCGGGCAGCTCATCCCCGTGCGCCAAGCTGCAGCGGAACTTCTCGTAGACGATGTCAGCAAACTTGATCCCAAGGTTGCCCTTTGCATCCTTGAAGGGGAAGACGGTTTCCTTAAGGTCAATCCCGCCGAACATCAGTTCGATGATGTCAAGGTGCTCGTTGACGAACTTTCTGAAGCGTTCGCCAACCTTGGTAACTCCCGGATAGGTTCGCTTGGCGGTCCCGTCAACAGCTATGCAGGCAAACAGCATTGCCTTTTCCATCTCCTTGGCGCCGCAGGCGTCAATGGAATTTTTGATGTGCTCGGCAATCTTCATGGCTGGCCAATGGTTTCGTGGAGATGTCCCAAACGATGCCCCGCAAGCTTACGACAGATACTCACAGGGACGCTATCATTTTGATAGCATACCTTGAGCGCATCGCCCCCCGAAGCGGGGGACAACCTCGCCCCTTGCAGCCTACAGTCCTCGCTCGCTGAACGAACCGCCCTCGCCCCTACGCCTTGCTTTGACGGGCCTCAGTGCCCAATGCCGTGCATCGAGTTCCTCGGGGCCGCTCAAGCCTGCCCGTTGGGCCTTTCGCTCGATGGCCTTTGCGGCAGTCGCTCTGAGCACCTCAAGCTGCGCCTGAAGTTGCTCGGGGGTCGCATCGGCCAGCGCAAGGCGCTCCTCGCCACGGATGTAGACCCCATCCATGCGGATGGCCGGGAGGACTACACAGGTGACCCATCGCTTGAACGCCAGCGCCTCAGGTTTGTGGCTTCGGAAGATGAGCGCAAAGAGGCCCGCTTCGTTGACCGTAGCGA
Source organism: Variovorax sp. J31P207 (assembly GCF_030316965.1). NCBI lineage: Bacteria > Pseudomonadati > Pseudomonadota > Betaproteobacteria > Burkholderiales > Comamonadaceae > Variovorax > Variovorax sp. J31P207. The sequence continues at coordinate 33,126 of NZ_JASZYN010000018.1, read as the reverse complement.
ACGACTGAAGGCCCCCAGGGGTGAGCATTTGGCACACCCCTTTGTCCGCATCGTCCAGACGGCCGAGCGTGCGGCCGGACTTCGCCAGGCCGAGGACCTGCCGAACATCCTGGAAGATGAACCAAGGGGCGCCGGCTGCGTCCTTGACGGCGCGGATGTTGACCTTCGCATCACCAAAGGCGAACGCCAGGATTTCAGTGGAGGCCGTGTTCATGCTGCACCCCCGAGAAGCTGTGCGCGAATCAGTCGATCCACCACGGCTGCATTCGATGGCATCGAGCCGGTGCTCTCTGCGATGGCCCGTTTGTGCGCCATCAGGGCGTCAAAGGTGGAGAGCCTGAACGTGATGCTGCGGTAGACGAGTACCTCACCATCGGCGCGAGTCTGCGCATTCGGGCGGGGTTCAGTTGTAGGTTTGATGGTCATGTTTGATTTCGTTGTTTGAGTAGGAGCGAGGAAGCCCCGCAGGACGCCGTAGAGACGCCGAACGGGGCTTCATGTGGGTTGGCCTTGAGAAGACGCCGCGATGGGCGCTACGGGGCCGGCAAGGCCCCTGACGAATGGCTATGGATTCGCCTGGCGCCGAGCCGGGTAGAGCTTCATGAGTTCACCCAGGGACTTGCCAGCGTGGCCGTCCTTGGTGATCTGTGCGAAGGCATCCCTCCCGAAGATGCGTGACTCCAGCACGGACTTGTTGACCGTGCCGTCATACCGCTCCATCGCGAAGCGGCCTTCATCCCGTTGCACCTGGCCGACCTCGCGCCACAGCCTCTTGCGGTACGCTTCATGGGCTTTGTCAGCCTGGAGCGTCTGGGCCTTGGCAACCGCTTCGGAGATGTCGCGCTTTTCCTGCTCGGCGTACCAAGTCTGAATCTCGGCCTTCGTGTAGACCTCGATGCCGCCCTCGGAATCGTGGAGTGGAACCCCCTTGATGAACGGGCCCGGAGGTGCTCATCGAACTCAAGCCGCACCTGGTCGCCCGAACCGTGGAGTTCCTTGGCCCGAGCTTTCGGCACTGCGTCAATGAAGCGGGAGAACCATTCATCCTGGCTGCGCGAAGGCGGCGCTGTCGGCATTTCCGAACGCAGGTAGAGCGCCCCGTTGACCTTCGCGGAAACCTTCGGGTTCGCCAGGTACTCGCTCGCAGCCTTCAAAGCCATGTCCGAATCGCCATACATCCCGCTCTGGACAAGCAGGGTGCCGTAGCGGCGCATCCACCCGTGAACCTGCGCCGTGTTGGCTTGCGTGTTGTCGCCGCCGAGATGGCGCACCCAGTCCGCCGAGTACCAAGGGTCAGCGAGGAGCTTGCCTACTTCGCCCTTGACCTTCGTCATGAGCTTGTCCGTGTCGCTCCCGAGGACGGCGCCGGATGCCGCGTTCGCTGCGATGCTTGCGGCCTCGCTCGGGGCCTTGCCGAGGTGCATCAGAAAACCAATGTCGGAGAAACGCTGGTAGACCTCTGCTCCCACCAGACCTTTGGCGTAGTCGGCGTTCACGGCATCCATCCGCCGAAATAGTTCGATGCTGGCCTTGCCCTGGTCGTTCAGTTCCCCCACGGGCTTCCCTTTGGCATCGAGCCGGATGCTCGCCAGGTTGTTGAAACCGGCTTGCATCTGGTTCGTAAGCGTCCGGCCAACCCGCCTTGACGGCAAGTTCAGCGTTTAGCTGTGTTGCCAGTGATGCGGCAGTAGCTCTTCGATGCGGCTGGCAGGCTGCGTCGGCAGCCGCTTGAGGACGTCGCGGATATAGAGGTATGGGTCATGCCCATTGAGCTTGGCCGAGTGGATCAAGCTCATCACCGCTGCTGCTCGTTTGCCGGCGCGCAGGGAGCCTGCGAACAGCCAGTTTTGTCTGCCCAGCGCAATGGGCCGGATGCGGTTCTCAACCCAATTGTTGTCGATCGGCAGATCACCGTCTTCCAGGAAGCGCGAGAGCGCATCCCAGCGTTTGAGGTTGTAGTCGACTGCCTTGGCGGTCGCGGATCCGTCGGGGATCTTCTGCCGCTGCTGGCGCATCCACTGATGCAACGCATCGGCCACTGGCCTTGATCGTCGTCGCCGAAGTTCGAGCCTGCCGACACTGTCGGCCCCGGCCACCTCACGCTCGACGTCATACAGCTCGCCGAAGAACTTGAGCGCCTGCTCGCCGACCGGGCTGCCATGGTTGGCCCATAGCTCGTGGAACTTGCGCCGCGCGTGAGCCATGCAGCCAACCTCGGTCACCCCGAGCTCGAAGCAGGCCTTGTAGCCGCTGAAGTCGTCGGTGACGAGCTTGCCCTGCCAGCCAGGCTTGGCGTTCGTGCCGCTGAGCTGGAGGAAGTCACGCACGTGCTGGCCGCCCCGGCTGTCGGCGAAGTCGAACACGACGCCCTGGATCGGGTTGAACTGCGTCGTGCAGTAGCTCCACAGGTACGCCCGATGGGTCCTTCCGATTCCGGGCTTGAGCATCGCCACTGGGGTCTCATCGGCGTGCAGCACGTCGTGTCGCAAGAGTTCTGCCGCCAGCGCGTCCACGAGCGGCTGAAGCTGCATGCCGCATTCACCCACCCACTGCGCCAGTGTCGAACGGGCGATGACGTGGCCCGCGCGCTCGAAGATCGCTTCCTGTCGGTAGAGCGGCAGATGGTCCAGGTACTTGGCGACCAGCACCTGCGCGAGCAGGCCGGTGGTTGGCATACCCTTGTCGATCACGTGCGCAGGAACCGGGGCCTGGGTGATTTTCTCGCAGCACCTGCACACCCACTTGCCGCGGATGTGGCGCTCCACCGTGAACAGGCCAGGCTGGTAGTCCAGCTTCTCGGCGACGTCCTCCCCGATGCGCTGCAGCGGCTCGCCGCATCCGCATGTGGTGTTCTCCGGCTCGTGGTGGATCTCGCGACGCGGCAGGTTTGCCGGCAACTTCTCGCGCTTGGCTCGTTGCCTCTCAGCCTGCGGCCTTGTTCCCTGCAGCGCTTCGATCTCCGCGGCAACGGCGGCCAGATCGGCGTCCAGCGTCTCCTCGATCAGGCTCTTCTGTTCGGCGTTGTACGCCTCGCTCTTGGCGGCGAACTTCAGCCGCTTGAGGACCGCGTTCTCATGGGTGAGCTTGTCGATGATCGACTGCTGGAACGTCAACTGCGCGTCGGCCTTGCGCAGCCTCTCGCGAAGTTCTTGCGGGTCCAGCGTGTCGATGTCGTCGGCGATCACGGACAGTGATCGTGCCGGCACGGATGCGCACGCACCATCCGCAGATACCGCAATGGACGCGCTACAGCGTGGTGATCACACCGGCCTCACCGACGAGCTGCCAGGGTAGTCCCAGCACCAACGCATCGAACTGCGGCCGGCTCAACGTGAGCGTCCCGTCGATGTTCTTGGGCCAGGCAAACTTGCCGCTGTTCAGCCGCCTGGCTGCCAGCCACACGCCGATGCCGTCGTGCACGAGGACCTTCATGCGGTTGGCGCGCCGGTTCGCAAAGAGGTAGGCGTGATGTGGGCGCGCAGCGCCGAACACCACCACGACGCGGGCCAGCGCCGCCTCGGTGCCGGCGCGCATGTCCAGCGGCTGGACCGCCATCCAGATCGATTCGATCCGGATCAACGCAGGATCTCGCGAAGCCAGGCGGCACTCGCCGCGCAAGCACTGCTCGGCCAGTGCACGACCACTGTGGTCGCGCCGCGCTTGAGCTCGATTCGGAGGTCCTGCACCGGAGAGGACTGCGCAGCGCCAAGCTGCACAGCTACGAAGGCTCCGTTGCGCTGATCGCGCGATAGCTCGGCGGTCGCTTCAGGGCTGGAGAGCCCCTGGCCCCCTTCGATCATCCAGCGACGCAGCAGGTTCGCGTTGATGCCGTTTGCCAACGCCACCGAGGCGATCGACACACCGGATCGAGCGCACGCGGCGACCAGGTTCGCCTTGAATTCATCGCTGTGACGACGCCTCCGACGGCGCTCCCCCTTCACCGCTGTCGTCTCGATAGTGTTCACGTGTCCGCCAAGAAATAAGTGGAGTAGTGAACACGATGCTCCTAGCCGGAGCGGTGGGAATCAAGACGGGATGGCCGGACGCTTACTCTGGTTCTTCCAGTCGGGGTGCTCCAGGCCGTTCGCCGCAAAGGAGTGAACCTGTTGCTCGAAGGGCAGCTTGGAGGTCATCGCCGCTCCGGCCTTCGTGATGAACTTGTCCACGTCGAAGTCCTTGAGGTCGCCAGAGGCGCTCATGACTTGCGGGCGGTTCACCCCTTGGACCTCGTACAGGCGCCCCTCACGGAATGCCGCAAGGGTCCGCTGTTGGGCGTCAGCCTCCAGGCGCCCCGCTTCGATCTGAAGGGCACTCGATTGGAGGTCCCGTTGGAGCCGAGCGAGGGACGCCTGGTTGGCGTTCTCGATGCTGTTGATGAACGCCGAGGTGACGTACTTCTTGTTCTCCGCGGAGGTGCCCCAGGCGCGGAGCTTCTCCACGTTCAGTTCGCCCTTGTCCGCGGCCTGATACCACGGGAGGGCCTCGTCATCGATCCGCTGGCGTTGGGCGCCGTCGAACGTATGGGTGGCCTGGTTGGAGAGCGTGAGGGCTTTCGCTTCCCCGATGAAGGAGCGCAGCGAGCCGATGTCCTCCAGCTTGGAATCGAGCATGGCGTTTAGGACGCCCGTGTGGCCGGACCCTGCCAGGCGCGTGAGCATCTCCTGAAGGGCTCCCTTGCGGGCACCCTCGGGCAGCGTCATGGTGTGGCGCATGAGCTGGTACTGGTCGAGCAGTTGCTTCGCGGCGTCCTGGGGCGTCCCTGCGAAGTCCTTGCCGGTGACCGTATTGACCGAGTTCGCCAGGAAGTCAGTGGCTTGCACCTGGGCGTTGTCCACCCATTCCTTGTCGTTCTGGCGGTTCACCCCGTCCATGAGCTTCTCCCGGGTCTGCGGGTACGCCTTATCGAAGCCCGCCTGGGCGTACTTGGACTGGCCCGCGAGCGTGCTGTTGCGCCACTCGGTGAGGTACTGGTCAGCCTCCTGCGGGGAGTTGAACTTCAGTTCGCCCTTGGTGAGCTTCGACTGGATGTCCCGAAGGCCGGCCTCGTGGGAGTTGGCGCCCCAGATGTGCTGGACCGTGCCGACGAACACAGGGGATTGCGAGGGCATCATGCGACCCTCCTTCACGGCCTTGCCGAGTTCCCCTACGGTGAGCGATTGGGCATACCGTTGGGCGCTGGCTTCATCATCCTGATGCGCTTGCTTGCCGACCGTCTCGGCCAGGCCGGCGCCCTGCGCGAAGACATCCGCAAGCTCACGCCACCGGGTGTCCTGAACGGGCGGCGCTGCTTGTTCGGTAGCTGCCATCGTGCGGGCGTGGGTGGTGAGGGGCTGACCCCCGAATTCGTCGGAAACCTGGACTCTGAGCATGATTTATTACTTTGGTGGAGAGGGAACAAAAAAGCCCCGACACCGACAAGGCGTAGGGGCTGAGAGCAAGGCCGCGGAGGCGACCTAACGGAAACGGATTGGCGTCACGGCGAGGCGACATGAGCGGGCATCAATCCGCTTTCGTTAGGCGGGCGTCAGGGGACATCTTTGAATGTGGAGACCATGAACTTCCACCTGGTGAGGGGGAACGATGGAGGCCGGCTGTTGGAATCCCGGAGCGATGGCCGGGAGATGACATCAGCAGGTCACCTTCATGGACATCTCTATGGGCATCAGGAATGAGGATTCCCTTCTATGGTCTTCCATCGAGAGATGCACCGCCAGGATGAACTTCAGGAAACCTATAGGGAGACTTCGTCTCTGCACCCCCTCCCCTCATTTTTCCTTCCAAAAGCCGCGGAGGGCTGAGGTCTTATCACCGGGGCGAACGCATGTCCGGTGAACTTGGATGAGGTGCCTGCGCCGCGGTGAGCGGGAGGCTGGTGGGTGGTTGTCTGCGGTAGCGCACGTGCCTTGGGGCGGTGCTCTGCCTATTGGGAGGGTTAATCGATTTCGCCAGCGACGACACACCCCGGCGCGGTGGTCGCCCAGGAGATCAGACAGGCCTCAAGCGGCAAACCAAGGGCGTGGTCTCGCCGCGCTAGACGTGGCTGACTATCGGTTCGCCTCGATCAGGGCCGACACGCGCTCCATCATTTCATCCGCGAGCCCCTCAGGATCGCTTTCGAGGCGCCCTACGGGAAAGCTTCCGAGGGCCGTAGAACCGTAGCAGATGCGAACTGAGGGGAAACCGCCACCCATCGCCTGCGCGGCGTCCTGAAGGCATTCAGAGATGGTCTGATGGGCTTCGGAAGGGTCGATGAAAGGCTCGCCGCCAACCGTCAGATGGTAGGCGTAGAGGCCAGGCCGCAGCTTGCGGATGTCGAGAGATGGTTCCATGCGGCCATTGTCCAATGAGAAAAGCCCCTTGCGGGGCTCGTTTCAGGGGGACGTGTGGACCTATGCCGACGCCATTGCATCCCGGATACGCATGATGGTCTGCCTGCTCGTGCCGTAGCCTGCGGCCAATCCAGCCACCGAAAATCTCCCGCTGGCAAGTCGCTCCCGAATTTCCGCAACTTGCACCGGCCGCAAGGACATTGGGCGACCCAACTGTTTGCCTTCCGACTTCGCCCGGGCGAGCCCCGCCTGAGTTCGCTCGATGAGTAGATCCCGTTCGAACTCCGCGACGGCGGCGATAACGCCCATCGTCATCTTGCCGGCCGGACTGGTGAGGTCCACGCCGCCGAGCGCCAGGCAGTGAACCCGGACGCCGAGGCCAGTGAGCGCCTCCACCGTAGCCCGCACATCCATTGCGTTGCGTCCGAGGCGATCCAGCTTGGTGACCACCAACACATCCCCGGCCTCCAACTTCTCCATGAGCTTCCCGAACCCGGCCCGCTCCGATGCCGCGACGGAGCCCGAGACGGTTTCCGTGATGGTGCGTTGAGGGGTGACGCTGAAGCCGGCCGCAGCGATTTCCTGCACCTGGTTATCGGTGGTCTGATCGGTGGTGCTGACGCGGCAGTAGGCAAAGACTCTGGACATGTGGAAGCTCCTGAATGTACGGAAACGATGTCCGAATCATCAGACATGTCCATAAACCGGTCAAGCTAATTTTTGGACAGTGTCGCTGGGGGTGTACGGAACCGGTCGATTTCGGACGCAACCGGCGCGGTGCAGGTGGCCTGCTACATTGAAGCGCCAATCGCTTAGGAGTTCTTTTGTGGTCCAGTTCTCAGACGAAAGCCTGAACGGCGTAGCACCAGGTCTCGCCTACTTTACGGCCGCAGTCATCCCGGACATTCAAACCGAGTTTGATCAGTCGAAGCATTGGATGACCAATCACTTTCTGAACACGCTGTTCGGCCCAAAGTTCAAGCCGGGTCATCGGCCGCACTTCGTGACGTTTCTGATGCGAGCACAAGCGTGCTTTCGCGATTACGGGCGTGCCAGGGAAGCAACCGCGAAATTTCTCACCGGGCTCAAGCCGGGTAGCCCATCAATCGCAGGGTACTTTGAAGCGGTCAACGCTTGGGAGTCTGTAGTTCTGAACTGGGCGATGGCAGTCGAGAGCTACAACACGATCAGCAAGCCCGACAAGGCATTCAATCCGAACGATGGATCAGTGGAAGAACGCGCCTACGGACTGCACAACCACATCAAGCACTGGAGCAAAAAGGGTGTTTCCGTTTCTCATCTTCCCGATGACACGGTTCCGATGTGGCTGACCAACGACGGCCCCGCGTCTCGCACTTATTCGTTGACATTTGAAGAGGTCGCCACCCTGCTTCGTGATCTGGGAAAAGTGGCCAACGAATTCCAGCATCCTGGGGGCGGCAATGGAAGTCCATGAGCGAACGGCCACCGATGGCCCGGACGCATGGATCAATGCCATGACCTTCCGGTTGGCGCACCTGAGGAATGCCGATGAGGCCACCGTTTGGGAGTAAGCAGTCAATTAACCACGTCCTTCCTTCTCGCGCGGTGAACTGAGACCCTACGTGCCCATGTAGATGAACGTGGGTACGTAATGACTGAGTGGATTTCGGAGTTGGCTCGGCGCCTGGTGATCGGGCACAAGCGCGATGGTCGGAGCATCTATGACCCGCAAGCGAAGCTGGAGCTGGTCCTGGCGTGTCGCGAGTCAGGGGTGTCGATTGCCAAGTTGGCCCGCGAGTGCGGAGTCAATGCCAACCAGGTGAACAGCTGGGTGCGGCTGCATGAGCGCAAGATGGCCAAGGCTGCGTCGCCGAACATGAGTGCCTTGGAGGTTCAGGCTCCGGCGTTCGTTCCGGTCCACATCGATGCAGCGTCTGCGACACCTGCGCAGGCACCCGTGTCCATGGATGTGCAGGCGCGCCTTCCCAATGGGGTGGTCGTCGATTTGCGCGGGTGCGACATGCAGCAGGCATACGGCATGATCGAAGCGTTGGGGAGGCTGCGGTGTTCCGCTTCGACGAAGGGCTGAAGGTCTACCTGCACCGCGAGGCCATCGACTTCCGAATCGGCCTCAATGGCTTGGCGATCGTGGTCGAGCAGGCCTTGGGCTTGGATCCGTTTGCGAAGGCGGTATATGTCTTCCGCAACCGGCGGCGTGATCGTGTGAAGATCCTCGCCTGGGATCGCAATGGGTTCTGGCTCATGATGAAGCGACTCGAGGAACAGGATCGCTTCATCTGGCCCGACGCGGCGACGGTGCCGACGCTGACGGTGGAGCAACTGCACTGGTTGCTCGACGGCATCGACCTCGCCGTCATCCGCAAGCATCCCCATCGCTTCTACACGCGCGTAGCCTGATCGAGGGCGGGCGCGGCGCGCAGCGCCGCGAAGAATTCGCATGGAGATGCGATGATCCCGGAACGCTCGCGTTCGATGTGGATCGAAGCAGGCGATGGTTCAGATGCCCACCGCCGAAGAATTCGCCGCTTTGCAAAAGGCCTTGGCCGATGCCATGGGCGAGTTGCGCATGGTGACCACCGAGCGCGACTTGGCATTGGAGCGGCTGAGGGCCTTGCAGGGTCAACTGTTCGCTGCCAAGAGCGAGGCACGCGGCACGGATCAGAAGGACTTGTTCCTCAACGAGGCTGAGGCGCTCGCTCCGACCGCGAAGACGCCGCCGGCGGAGAGCGACGACGAGGAATCGACGCCGGTCGCCGGGCACCAACGCAAGAAGCGCGGCCGCAAGCCGATGGATCCCGCACTGCCGCGCGACATCGTTCGTCACGAGCTGCCCGAGTCGGAGCGTGTCTGTGCTCACGACGGCCACGGATTGGTCGAGATCGGCGCCGAGGTCAGTGAGCAGATGCACGTCATCCCCGAGCAGGTGCGCGTGCTCCAGCACCACCGCATCAAGTACGCGTGCCCCTGCTGCGACCTGAGCCTGAAGGTCGCGCCGACACCAGCTCGCATCATCCCGCGAGGTCTCCTCACCGAGGAGGCGCAGGCTTGGGTCATCACGGGCAAGTACCAATTCGGCATGCCGCTGTATCGCACAGCCGTGCTGCTGCGTCGCTTCGGCGGCGACATCGCGAGCAACGCCCTGGCCGCCGGCGTCGTGCGCATCGGTCAAGCGGTGCAGCCCATCATCAACCTGCTGCGGGACCACCTGCTGGACTCCGATCTGATCTACGGGGATGAGACCACCGTCCAGGTGCTCAAGGAGCCCGGGCGCAAGGCGCAGACGAAGAGTTATATGTGGGCGCAGATGAACGGCAGCGGCCCGCCCGTGAGATTGTTCGCCTATGCGCCAGGTCGAGGCACCGAGCATGCCCGGAAGCTCTACGCCGGAATCCGGCGCGGCGCCACGCTCGTGAGCGATGGGTATCAGGTCTATGACGGCATCGCCGCGGAATATGGCCTCACGCATCTTGGATGCTGGACGCATGCGCGCAGATCCTTCATCAAGGCCGAGGAGGCGATCCCGAAAGCAGCCCGGTCACCGGACCAACTGGCGACACGCTTCATCAAGCTCATCGGCAAGCTCTACCGCGCGGAGGCGTTGGCCAAGGCCTGGACGCCACAACGTCGTCAAAGGCTGCGTGCGCGCTACAGCGCCGCGGTGGTGAGACAGATCGAGCAATTGCTGCTCGCCAATCTCCACGCCGTCGCACCATCGAGCCTGCTGGGCGAGGCGTTGCACTACCTGCACGGGCAGTGGTCCAAGCTCGTGCGCTTCCTGGACAACGGCGCCTGGCCTCTGGATACGAACCCGGTGGAGAATGCGATCCGGCCGTTCGTTGTCGGAAGAAAAGGCTGGCTCTTCGCCGACACCGTCGGCGGTGCGAATGCGAGCGCCAATCTGTACTCGCTGATCGAGACCGCCAAGGCCAATGGGGTCGAGCCGTACCGCTATCTTGTGGCCCTGTTCAAGAAGCTGCCACTGGCGCAAACGGCCGACGACTACGAGGCGCTGCTGCCCTGGAACATCTTCCCTCTGACGACTGAAACTTCGGTCGAGCAGCAGCGCACCGTCAACGTTGGCGGACAGTCTCGCACCATCCCGCCAATGCCAGAGTGCATCGACGGCCAATGACGAACGTGGTACTCCGGAGAGAGTCGATGACACTACCGCGCAAAGAAATGGACGCAGCCCTGAAAGCCGTACTTGTTCCAAGGCTTCGGGAACTTGGCTTCAAGGGAAGCTACCCTCATTTCGTTCGAGACTCCGTTGACCATGTTCATGTCGTCGGCCTACAGTTTAGTCAGTGGGGTGGCCAGTTCTATATTGAAGTTGGCCTTGGCAGCAAATCAGGTTTTGCGCTCGCCGACGGCACCCACGTCCCAGGTCATCGGCTTAAGTACTACCACGTTCCTCGCAGGCGCAGGTTCGGAGACGTGCCGTTCGACTATGAGACGCACGATGTAGCAGATGTTGCGGCCAGGGCCGCCGCCACAGTATCAGCCATCTCGGAATGGCTTGCTGGTCAGGACAGGTAGTCGGCTACACCCGGGATTCGAACACAGCATCAGTCGGCTCAAGGACGCGGTCCATTGATCGCTTACGTTTGGGAAGCCGTCCCAACCGTCTTTCCCGATGTCATGGGCGCTCCGTGCGACCCGGAAGACGGCTACCACTGTGCGCTCGCTGGTGCTGTTGTCGAAGCCGTGCGGCGCCGCCCTGATGTCCGGCCCCCAGGCTCCCCCTAACGCGGGCGTCAACGTGCGCGGTGCGTGCCCCAGTGGAAGCGCGAGGGGGGGCCAGGGGGGGATTCTCGCGGCCGGATTTGCTGGAGGGCGCTCTCGGGTTCTTGCTCCAAATCCAAAATCGAAAAGACCAATTGACTAAAGGTCGTCAAGCTGACGCGCAAAAAATTCCATCTTAGAGTTGGGCGGAGGCAAGAGCCCCTCAAACTCCCGAATGATGCTCACCACGGAGCGCACTGCCCACATCGCTGTGCCGTGGCTGACCCAGAGTTGAGGAAACAAGGCGCTGTAGCCCGTGAGGAAGGTGCCAGGCACGGCCTTGTTGACCAACAGCTTGCTCAAAGCAGCGTGCTTCGCTTTCTCGTCGGACCACTCTGCCTTGAAATGCGTCAACGCATCTCGCAACGCTTCGAGACAGCGAATGTTCTCCCACGTGGAAGTTCCTGTGTCGGGCGTGATTCCTTTTAGCAGGAGAGCGAACTTCAGTTTGTCCGGCGCACGCTTGCGTTCATAGGTTTTCCAAAGGTCCTGCATCACGGGTGCTTGGTACTCTGGGTAGTAGTCGGCGTAGTCTATAAACACCTCGTTCGCGTACGCTTCCAGACCCGCAAAGGACGTGAGCACACAGCCAACGGCATAGGAGAACATTTCGTCCCAGAAAGGGCCAAGCTCCGCTCCAGCGTTCGCCCTTTCGATCTCACCTACTTTCCGCGAGAAGAAGGCGGCGGTTAGCAGGTGCGAGATGCTGAAGTGGGCACGCTGGCGAGATGTGATGCCCCCCGCAAAACCGTCGCCACCCGTCCCTGTTAGTTCCGGCATTGAATTCCCGTGGACATGTTGAACTAAGAGCATGCCACATCCCGTAGGAAGGGAGCCTTCACGCCCTCGCTCGGAGAAACCTGCGGGGACCGAAACGCTGGATGATGAGTTCCCATCCGAATGCTTGCCAGACACTTCCATCCGGCATGGTCTCCAGGTGCGGCGCGGGCGGCAAGCCAGGTTCGCGATGAAGGTAGACCTCCAACGTCTGAGACTTGTAGTAGAAGCTCCCGCTGGTGATTTCCACCTGGCGTTTGTTGACGCGGTTGGAGGCGAAGCCGAATGTCAGTTCCATGATTTTCCCGTTGAGATGCACGCGCCGAAGTGACGCGACGGAGCGAATCATGCGCAGGAAATTCGGCGGAGGCTATGCGAGGAAGTACGCCTGGATTTCCGTGTGTTATCGTTCAATTTGATTGCACACAATCTAATTCTCTCGCTTCGTTGACAGTCGCGACAGGTTGATATTCTCGATGTCTTTCGCGTCGGCGGCCCCCACCGCCAGGCAGCATCCGAACCTGCGCGGAAGTGTGAGTTCGTGGCCGAGTGGCGGGCCTGCGGTAGATTCAGCATCTTTCAAATCGGGGAGCTATGCATGCGTCAGCATTTCTTGGTGGACTGGGCCTTCGGAATCCGCGGCGCAATCGAAGGGCTCGTTCGACAGAACTTTCCCCAAGACCTGCGGCAATGGCCGTTGCTTCAAGCGTTCGACTTTGAGGGTTTTCAACTGGACGAGAACTACGCTGTGATTGTCTTGAAGGACAAGCTGTCAGGCGTTCCTGCAGGAGGGGATGAACTGCGACGCTTCAACCACCAAGGCGCACCCGCTCTACCACCAAGGGTTGAAGACATTCAACTGTGGCAGTTCTTTTTCCGCACCAAGCTTGAACTTCGCAACGAGGACGGCGCCTTTCTCATTCCGATCCACGATTCGGGTAAGAGCGGTGCGCCGGCCGACTTCGATCTGTTCTCTGTCGCAGAGCAATTCTTCTGGAACCAACAACTGCAGTTTGTTGTTGCCAACTACAAAGCCCACCTTCACGCGATGAACAATCAAGCCCCCACCCCACCGTCACAGGTCACCTACAACGTAAGCGGCAGCAACGCACGTGTGAATATCAACTCTGCGGACTTCTCGCAAAACATCGTGCAGGCGCAATCGTCTGCCGAGGTGTTCGCCCTCATCGGAGAGGCGGTATCTAAGATTGCGGACCGGGACGCCCGTGAGGCGCTTGCAAGCTCCGCAAAGCAGATGCAAGAAGCGCATGGCACGAAAACTTTCCTGGAAAAGTACCAACGCTTTATGAGCAGCGCCTCCGACCACGCAACAGTGCTCGCACCGATATTTGCACCTCTGGCCGGACTGCTCACCTGACCTCACTCAGCGAGGCGCAGACCTGCACAGTGTGTTTGTGTCCGCCGCTCGGGGAGGTATCGGAAATGTGGAGTGCGGTGCTCTGATCGTCCACCATGCCCCGGTGCTACGATGTCCGCGGCTGTGCAACCAAACTGTAGAACCTAAAGATCGCGCAGCGCCTCCAACCTATTGATTTCATTAGGTTTTCTTTGGCGCGTGGCAGCGGTAAGGCTCGTCAACCTATAAAAAAGCCGTGAGCTTTCATTAGCTCACGCGCTGACAAGGACTTGCAAGTCCTCCCTGTCGATCCGCGAAGCTGAAGCCGCAGGCCTCTCGGTCAGTCGAGTTGCAGGCCGGCCGCCTGCGCTGCCTTGGGGAGCACCGCCAGTTCGCGCTTGAGCACCTCCGCGAAATCCGCGGCGCTGTTGCCGCTGACCGGCGCCACGCCGCCGAGTTCGTTCAGCCGCTTGCGAAAGCCCGGTTCGGCGACGATCTGCGCGATCTTCTCGTTCAGGAGCTTCACCACCGGCGCCGGCGTCCTGGCCGGCGCCACCACGCCGAACCAGACGTCGAAGTCCACGCCCCCTGGCACGCCCTGCTCGGTCAGCGTGGGGATGCCCGGCCACAGCTCGGATCGGCCGTTGCGCAGCACGCCGATGGCGCGCAACTTGCCTGATTGCACGAAGCTCCGCGCATCGCCCGTACCCAGCAGGCCCCACGCCACCTCGTTGGCCATCAGCGCCTGCACCAGCGGCGCGCCGCCCTTGTAAGGCACGTGCACGAAGTTGCCGTTCGCGTGCGCGTTGATCGATTCGGAAGCCAGGTGCGACAGGCCGCCCGCACCGGCCGAACCGTAGGCCAGCCCATCCTTGCCGGCCTTCTTGCCGGCCGCCAGCAGTTCCTGCACGTTCTTGTAGGGGGAGTTTTCCGGCACGACCAGCAGCAGCGGCGCCAGCGAGACCTGAGCGACCGGCACGAAGTCCGAAGCGGCGAAGCCGGCTTTCTTGTAGATCACGGGATTGATCGACAGCATCCCCGTCAGCGTCATCGCCAGGGTGTGGCCATCGGGGCTGCTTTGCGCCACGGCGTTCATCGCGATGTTGCCGCCGGCGCCGGGGCGGTTCTCGACCACGATGGACTGGCCCAGTTCCTCCTGGAGACGAGGGACAAGCATGCGCGCCGCCACGTCGGTCGCGCCACCCGGCGGGTACGGCACGACGATTCGGATCGGCTTCGTCGGATAGGCGCTGCCCTGCGCCATCGCCGCGCCGAAAGCCAGCGCCAGAGTGCCGGCCACCACGAGGTGGCCCATCAGCTTGAAAGTACGCACGTTTGCTCCTGATCGTTTTGCTGGGAGGAAAGGAAGAAATGGGTCGAAGAAGTCGCGCCGTCAGTGGCTGCCGCCGACTTCGTAGTGGGCCTGCCGCTCCTCGAGGGCATGCCAGCCGATGATGTCCTTGAAGGCCGCCATCGTCGTCTGTTCGAAGGGCAGACCGTCGAAGTCGCCGGAGCGTCGCCGCGCCAGTTCCTGCAGGTTGCCGCGCACCGCCTGCACGATGCTCAGGAGGCTGGCGATGGGGTAGGTCGCGAAGGCCGCGACTTGCTCGATCTGGGCCCGGCTCAGCGACGTCATCCAGGTGCCCGCCATGAGCTGCAGCGACAGGCGGCGGCCGCACACCTCTCGCAGCTGGACCAGTTGCTCGTAGCTGTCGAAGGTGCGCGAGATGGGCTGGATCAGATCGGCGCCGGCTTCGGCATACCGGGCCGCACGTTCGAGGGCCTCGCCCGCATCCATCGCGTCGGTGCGCGCGACGATGAGCAGGTCGGCGTCCTGGCGCGCGTCCACCGCGGCCTTGATGCGCGCCACCGCCGCCTCCATCGACACCACGATCGATTGCGTGGCCGCAGCCGGGCAGCGCTTGGGGCTGACCTGATCTTCCAGCGAGAGCGCGGCCACGCCGGCCTTCTCGAACTCGCGCACGGTACGCCCGACGTTCAGCACGTTGCCGTAGCCGGTATCGGCATCGGCAAAGACCGGCTTTCGAACCGCATTGACCATCCGGTTGACGGTCGCCACGTTCTCGCTCAGCGTGTAGAGCTCCATGTCGGGCTGCCCGAGCAGCGAGGCGGAAATGCCGAAGCCCGTGCTGAAGACGCCATCGAAGTCCGACTGGTCGACCAGCAGTGCGGACAAGGCATCCTGAGCGCCGCCGAACCAGAAGGTGGGGCCGTGGGTAATGCGTTGGCGAAGCGCCTGGCGGCTTGGGGTCATCTCGATACTCCAGAAGATCGTGCCCTTGTCCGAGACGGTCCGCGGCACGGTTGATTGAGAAAAGTCCGCATGGCGCGCGGGGCGCCGATGGGGTCAGGGCGCATGCGCCTCGGGGTTCTCGGCTTTCGCGATGCGCGTCTTGAGATAGGGGATCAGGCCGCCCGCGTCGAGCATGCCGCGCTCGGATGCCGAAAAAGGCTGAAGCGGCAACGTCTCACCGGTACGGGTGATGCTCACTTCGCTGGTGTCCCAGTTCACTTCCAGCGCATCGCCTCGCGCAACCGCGGCGCGGATGCCGGAACAGGTGACCAACGGAAAGCCCATGCTCATTTCTCCGCGGAAGAATCCCGGCGAGAACGACTCCGCGATCACGCAGGAAATTCCCAGGTGCCGCATCGCACGCATGGCCGGATAGTGCGGATGGCCGTAGCCGAAGTTGCGCCCGCCGACGAGCACGTCCCCCTTCCGCACGGTGCTGGCGAAGTCGGGCAGGTAGTCGGCCATTGCCAATGCGGCAAGTTCCGACACGTCGGTGATCTTGATGTTGCGCACCCCGACGATCAGGTCGATGTCGAAATCGTCTTCGTCGAAGATCCAGGCCACGCGCCCGCGCAGGTTGGCGAGGCTCATGCGGCGGCTCCGGCGACATTGGCCACTTCGGCCAGGTACGGGCGCGGATCGGCGATGCGGCCCTCCAGCGCAGATGCCGCCACCACGGCCGCGTTGCAGATGTAGATCTCGGAATCGACGCTTCCCATGCGGCCCGGCGTGTTCAGCGTGCCGGTGGACACGGCGCGCTGGCCGGCGCTCATGGTGGCGATCCGGCCGAAGCAGTAGTCGCAGCTGGGCGAGCTGATGAATGCGCCGGCTTCGACCAGGCATTCGATCAGGCCTTCGCGTGCCGCCGCCGCCATGATGGCCTTGGATGTCGGCACCACATGCAGCTGGAAGCCGGGCTGGATGCGGCGGCCGCGCAGCACCTGGGCCGCCACGCGCAGGTCTTCCAGCCGCCCGCTGGCGCAAGAACCGAGGTAGCCGGTATGAACCTCCACCCCGACGTAGTCCTTGAGGTCGCGCGTGTTCGCCGGGCTGGGCGGCACCACCACGATGGGCTCGAGCGTGGACACATCGATGGTCACGACACGCTCGTAGACCGCATCGGCGTCGGGATAGACCGGCGCCAGGTCGACCTTCGAGCGGCCCTCCACGTAGGCCAGGGTCTTCGCATCGGGTGCGATGAGCATGGTGGTCGCGCCAAGGAACATCGCCTGGCCGCAGATAGTCTGACGGCCTTCGATGCTCATCTGGTCGATGACGGGACCGCAGAGTTCGACGGCCTTGAAGCAGCAGGAAGCCGGCCCCATCACGCGCACCATCTGGTGGAACACGTCGCGCGCCATCACGCCGGGCTGAAGCGTACCGACCAGCTCCACCTTGACCGTCGCCGGTACGGTCATCGTCACGTTCTCCGTCACGAAGGATTCGATCACGCCCTTGCGGGCGCCGAACGCGAAGCTGCCGAAGGCACCCAGCTGGCTGACATGGCCGTCGAAGTGCACGACGAAGCCGCCCGGCGTGGCATAGCCCAGCTCGGCCGCCACCTGGTGGCCGATGCCTTCGCGCTCGTAGACCGGAACGCCCTGCTCCTTGCCCCAGGCGCGGGTGATCTTGTGCAGCTCTTCTTCCTTTGGCGCCGCAGCCGGGACCATGTGATCGATGAAGAGGACGAATCGCTCCGGGCTGGACACCTTCTCGATGCCGAAATCCTCGCGCGTCTCCTTGAAGAAGACGTCGGTGTAGCCGGGAAAGTCGTAGGCGATGACGAAGTCGGGGCGCGCCGTGATTTCTTCGCCCGGCGTCACGCTCTCCTTGCCGGAGGCGCGGGCCAGGATCTTCTCGGTCATCGTGTGGGGCATTGTCGATTCCGTTTGACTCCCACTATGTGGGAGGTTTTCGTTTGTCAGTGCTTTCGACTATATTGATCTCCCCTTTGATATCGTTCGGGTGCAACCCGAATTACTGCCACATGGTGGAAACTAAAGACAAGCCAGGCAAAAGGCGCGGGCCCGCGACTCCCGAAGTTCCGGAGCAACAGGCGAGAAGCGGCACCCAGAGCATCGAGCGGGTGGTGGCCATGCTGCGCGTGATCGCAACGCGCGGGCGGCGCGGCATGCGCATCGCGGACGTCGTCGACGTCAGCGGCCTGCCGATGTCCACCTGCTTTCGCATGCTCCAGCGACTGGAACTCGAAGGACTGGTGTATCGCGATCCTCTGACGCGCAAATACCACCTGGGCCCGCTGCTCTACGAGCTCGGACTGCTGGCGCAGCCGCGCTATCAGCTGAGCGAACTGTGCAACGAGGCGCTGCAGCTGATCGCCGACCAGACGCAGGACACGGTCTACCTGAGCGAGCGGCGCGGAGCCGAATCGATCTGCACCAGCCGCGCGCTCGGCGACTACCCCATCAAGGCGCTGACGCTCGACGTCGGCATCCGCCGGCCGATGGGAGTTGGCGCGGGTGGGCTCGCCATCCTCAGCGCGCTGCCCGAAGCCGAAGCCGATCACATCGTCGATGCCAGCGGCGCGCAGTATGCGAAGTTCGGCGCCGCCTTCGACCCTGGCTTCCTGCGTGCGGCACTGATCGAAAGCCGTGCCCGCGGCTATTCGTTCCTGGACAGTGCCGCAACGCCGGGCACCGCAGCCGTAGGCGTTGCCTTTCCGCCCAAAAACCCCATCGCCGCCATCAGCGTGGCTGCCATATCGAGCCGGCTCGGCCCCGAGCGGCGGGTCGAGGTGGCGAAAATCATCCAGAAGCAGGTTCGCGGGATCTGCGCACTGCTGCGTGCCGATGTGCCGTCGGCGGCGGTCGGACAGCGGAAACAGGCCATCTAGCGCGTCATGCGCCCGCCCCCTTCGCCCAAGGCCAGCGACAGGTAATGCCGCAGGTAGCGAGCGCGGGCCTCACACCCCCAGTACGCCCCGAGCGCAGCCAGCTGGGAAATCCGCACGCAACCGAGCTCTTCGTGCGACGCCTCGGGGCATGCAAGCAGCACCGGAAGCATCACGGGGACCGGCGCGGGCCGGTGGGTGGCGATCGATTGCCGCACGCCATGCGCCAGTTCGTCGGCGGACGGGCTCAAGGCAAGCCGCACATCCGATATCGGCACCCAGACGGCGCCCCGGTGAGGCAGGACGCGAATGCGGGGCCGCTCTTCGAAGGCGGTCTCCCACTGGGACTCGATGTAGATCGGGACCAGGGGCCGCTGGGGCGGTCGCGGGCGCGCACAGTCCATGGCCAGCGCCAGAAGCTTGGTGAACATGGGCCGGCCCGAAGAACGCTGCTGCGGCGCCACGATCAGCCGGGACGCCGGGTCGCGTCCGGGCGACCCGGCGCGGCTTCATCGGCAATGCGCTCGAGTTCCGAGAGGATCGCCCAGGCCTCGCCCTCTTCCCCGTCCAAGGCCTCGGTCAGCAGTTCGACTGCGAAATCCATCTGCATGGGCGTGAAGAACTGCGCCACCATGCCCAGGGTCTGGTTGGCGCCGCGCGGCGGGCGGCCCGATGCGGCCTCGGCCAGGAACAGGGCCCGGATCAGGTTGACCTGCGGATAGCTCAACGCCTGCTCGCCGCAGTCGTGCAGGTATGCCGTCAGTGCGCGCGCAGCGCGCCGGCAGGCCTTCGATGCCTCGGGGCTCAGGGCGGCGGCCTGTGCATCGGCGCGGCCGCCTCTGTCCAGCAGGTCCGCGGCGGCGTGTTTGGGGTGGGTCGGGCTCATGACCCTAGCATCAACGAGGTTGCTGAGGACTGCCTTAAGTCGAAGGTATCGGTCGCGAGCTCGAGATACTGTACTTTTATACAGTTATTTCTGTAGAATGAACCGCCCCACCACCACGCCGAGGCGAGACCATGCACCACCCCACACCCTCGTCGAACGCCGGCAGGGTGCTGCCGTTCGAGCCTCGGCCCCGCATTGCGAGGCGCACGTCCTGGCCGTTTCCGGTGGCCTGCGAGCCGCCCGCGGCGCCGCAGATCAGGGCCCGGGCGGCACAGGTCATCGCCACCACCGCCCGCCACTGGCTGGGCCTGCCCTGAGGCGAACGGACGCTACTTCAAGCGCGCCAGCACGCCGCGCGCGGCCGCTGCACCGCTGGCCATCGAAGCGGTCAGCAGGTAGCCGCCGGTCGGAGCCTCCCAGTCGAGCATCTCGCCGGCGAAGAAAACGCCCGGCAGCGCGACCCCCATCAGCTGGTCGTCGAGCGCATCGAAACGCACGCCGCCGGCGGTGCTGATCGCCTCGTCGATGGGTCGCGCGGCCTTCAGCCGGAGCGGCACCGCCTTGAGGGTCTCGGCCAGCTTGTCCGGCGCATGCATCTCGTCGCGGTTGAGCACCTCGTGCAACACACCGGCCTTGATGCCCTCGATGCCGAGCCGGCTCTTCAAGTGACTGGCCAGCGACCGTGCGCCGCGTGGGTGCAGCACCGCGGCGCGCACCTGCTCGGCGCTGCGATCGGGCAGCAAGTCGAGCATCAGCGTGGCGCTGCCGCGCTCCGCGATCTCGTCGCGCAGCAAGGCCGATGCCGCATAGACCAGGCTGCCCTCGATGCCGGTGGCGGTGGCGACGAACTCGCCCTTGCGCGCGAAACTGCGACCGTGCGAATCGCTGAACGCGATCGCCACGGACTTGAAGGGCATGCCGGCGAAACGCTCGGCGAAGTGCGGCGTCCAGCCGAGGTCGAAGCCGCAGTTGGCCGGTACCAGGGGCGCCACCCCGACGCCGCGCCCGGCCACCCATGGCACCCAGGCGCCATCCGACCCCAGCCGCGACCAGCTGGCGCCGCCGAGCGCCAGCACCACGGCGTCATGGGAGACCGCAGCTTCGCCGTCCGACGCGGCGAAGCGCAGCGTGGTGGCCGCGGCCTGCGCGTCGGCCCAGCCGAGCCAGCGATGGCGCATGTGAAAGCGCACGCCGGCCTGCCGCAGCCGATGCAGCCAGGCACGCAACAGCGGCGCGGCCTTCATGTCCTTCGGGAACACGCGCCCCGAGGTGCCGACGAAGGTCTCGATGCCCAGGCCCTGCGCCCAGGCCCGCACCTGGTCAGGACCGAAGGCGCGCAGCAGCGGCTCGATCTGCGCATTGCGCTCGCCGAAGCGGCCGGCGAAGCGTTCGAAGGGTTCGGAATGCGTGAGGTTCAGGCCGCCACGTCCCGCCAGCAGGAACTTGCGCCCGACCGAGGGCATGGCGTCGTAGAGATGCACTTCGACGCCTTCGGCAGCCAGCGTTTCGGCGGCCATCAATCCGGCGGGGCCGCCACCGACCACCGCGACTTTCTTTACTTGGTTCATGCGTCGAGTGTCACCGCTTTGCCTATCGGCGCCATAGCCTGGGGGCCGACCACGCCGCCACTTGGTTTCTGTCACAATGACCTGCACTTTGGCGACACCGAAACTCTCCGCGCAGAAGGACACAACCCCATGGCCAGCGACCTCATCAAACACATCTCCGACTCCTCCTTCGAAGCCGACGTGCTCAAGTCCGGCAAGCCCGTGCTGGTCGACTACTGGGCCGAATGGTGCGGCCCGTGCAAGATGATCGCGCCCATCCTCGACGAGGTGTCCAACACCTACGAAGGCAAGCTGCAGATCGCCAAGATGAATGTCGACGAGAACCGCGACATCCCCGCCAAGTTCGGCATCCGCGGCATCCCCACCCTGATGCTGTTCAAGGACGGCCAACTCGCCGCCACCAAGGTCGGCGCGATGAGCAAGGCGCAACTCACGGCCTTCATCGACCAGCAGCTCGCCTGAAGCCTTGTCCGGCTGCCTGCGCGCAATGCGCCGGCAGCCGCCGATTTTCCTGTCATAATCTCCCGCAGATCACCGGCCCTTCCAGGGACCCGGTTCGAGTTCCCCGGTTTGTGAGGCATTTCTCGCCTCTCCTCAAACCTCCCCCTCCTGGTTTCAGACTGATTTCCCCGCACGGGGTCATTCCATGCACTTAAACGAACTCAAGGCACTCCACGTGTCCGAAGTCCTCAAGCAGGCCGAAGCCCTTGAGATCGAAAACGTCGGCCGCATGCGCAAGCAGGAGCTCATGTTCGCGATCATCAAGAAGCGCGCGAAGGCCGGCGAACAGGTGTTTGCCGACGGCGTGCTCGAGATCCTGCCCGACGGCTTCGGCTTCCTGCGCAGCCCCGACACCAGCTTCACCGCCAGCACCGACGACATCTACATCTCGCCCAGCCAGGTGCGGCGCTTCAACCTGCACACCGGCGACATGATCGAAGGCGAAGTGCGCACGCCCAAGGACGGCGAGCGCTACTTCGCGCTGACCAAGCTCGACAAGGTCAACGACGGCCTGCCCGAGAACAACAAGCACAAGGTCATGTTCGAGAACCTGACGCCGCTGTTCCCGAAGGAGCAGATGAAGCTCGAGCGCGACGGCTTCAAGGGCGAAGAGAACATCACCGGCCGGATCATCGACATCATCGCCCCCATCGGCAAGGGCCAGCGGGCCCTGCTGGTGGCGCCGCCCAAGAGCGGCAAGACCGTGATGATGCAGCACATCGCGCACGCGATCAGCGCCAACTACCCCGAAGTGCACATGATGGTGCTGCTGGTGGACGAGCGGCCCGAAGAAGTGACTGAGATGCAGCGCACCGTGAAGGGCGAGGTCATCGCCTCGACCTTCGACGAGCCCGCCGCGCGCCACGTGCACGTCGCCGAAATGGTGATCGAGCGCGCCAAGCGCCTGGTCGAACTCAAGAAGGACGTCGTGATCCTGCTCGACTCGATCACCCGCCTGGCCCGCGCCTACAACAACGTCGTGCCGTCGTCGGGCAAGGTGCTCACCGGCGGTGTCGACTCCAACGCGCTGCAGCGGCCCAAGCGCTTCCTCGGCGCGGCCCGCAACGTCGAAGAAGGCGGCTCGCTGACGATCATCGGCACCGCCCTGATCGACACCGGCAGCCGCATGGACGAAGTGATCTTCGAAGAGTTCAAGGGCACCGGCAACTCCGAAATCCACCTCGACCGCCGCCTCTACGAAAAGCGCGTGTTCCCCTCGATCCAGCTCAACCGCAGCGGCACCCGCCGCGAAGAGCTGCTGCTCGCGCCCGAGATCCTGCAGAAGACCCGCATCCTGCGCCAGCTCATGTACAACATGGACGAGATCGAGTCGATGGAGCTCATGCTCAAGAACATGAAGGCGACGAAGACCAATGTCGAGTTCTTCGACATGATGCGTCGCGGAGGCTGAGAACGCCTCCTCGCGCTGACGCCTTGTCAGCGCGCCGCCAGGGCCCGGCCTTCCGCCGCGCTCTGGCGACCCAGGTCGAGCAGTTCCATCAGCTCGACCGCCTGCTCCGGGGTCACCGGATTCGGGCCCTTCCCCAGAATCGCATCGCGCACCGCCGCGTAGTAGCTCACGTAGTTTCCCGCCTGCGTGGGCAGCTTCTGCGTGCGTGCGCTGCCATCCAGCCCCACCAGCGTGAGTTCGCCGTCGACCGGGTCGGCGCCCCATTGGGCATCGCCGGGCCGGCCGCCGGCGCGCAGCGCGTCTTCCTGCGGATCGACGCCGCGCTTCAGGTAGCTGCCACGGGTGCCGTGCACGATGTAGCGCGGCGCCGGGAACGCCGCCAGCGTGGTCGCGTGCAGTACCACCCGCAAGGGCGCGTGCTCGCCGCTCTCGTAGCGCAGCACGGCATGAAAATAGTCTTCGACCAGCGCCCGCTCGCGCAGCGCGGCGGTGTCCAGCTGCAGCGTGTCGGGCCGCCCGAAGAGCTGCACCGCCTGGTCAACCAGGTGGGCCCCCAGATCGACCCACAGGCCGGCGCCGGGCACCGGCTGTTCGCGCCAGCGCTCGCGCACCTGCGGCCGGAAGCGATCGAAGTGCGATTCGAAGAACACCGGACGACCGAGCTCGCGGCGCGCGAGCAGTTCGCGCAGGCTCAGGAAGTCCGAGTCGAAACGCCGGTTCTGGTAGACCGACAGCAGCCGCCCCTGGCGTTTCGCCAGCGCCGCGAGATCGCGCGCCTGGGCCGCATCGAGGGTGAAGGGCTTGTCGACCACCACGTGCTTGCCGGCCTCCAGCGCCGCCCGCGCCACCGGATGATGCTGGGCGTTGGGGGCGGCCACCACCACCAGGTCGATGTCGCTTCGACGCAACAGCGCACCGATATCCGGGACCACGTCGACCCGGGGCCAGTCGGCATGCACCTTGTTCGGCTGGGAGCTGGCCACGGCACCGAGCTCGAGCCCCGGAACCGCCGACAGCACGGGCGCATGAAAAGTCTGGCCGGCGAATCCGTAGCCGACCAGGCCGGCCTTCAGGGTGGGAGATGGCATGTTGAAATGGGCCTCTGGCGCTGAAACAGGCCAGTATGCGATAATTGCGGGCTTAGCGAAAAGTGCTCTCGTTGGCGTCCTGCCCGGCAAGTGGCTCTCGCATCGACCCAAAGGATTTGAATCATGGCTAAAGAAGGCATTCACCCCAACTACCGCGAAGTTCTGTTCGTTGACCTCTCGAACGGCTTCAAGTTCGTGACCCGTTCGTGCGCGAACACCAAGGAAATGGGCAAGACCGACGACGGTCGCGAACTGCCTCTCTTCAAGCTCGACACCTCGAGCGAGTCGCACCCCTTCTACACCGGCACGCAAAAGTCGGTCGACAACATGGGTGGCCGCGTCGAGAAGTTCCGCAACCGCTTCGGCAAGACGACCGGCGCCGCCTCCAAGTAAGGAGGGCGCTTCCGCGTCGAGGGCAGCCCGGTTTACCGCGCTGCCCTTTTTCACATCTGCCTCCCTCGAACTCCCGACCCTTGAACCAGCCGACGCCCGCGATCGTTGCCCAAAGCGCCGTGCGCCGCCTGCCGCGGATCGCGCTGCTGCTGCTGTGCGCGGCCTACCTGATGCCGGGGTTGCTGGGCCGGGGGCCATGGAAGAGCGCCGATATCGCGGCCTTCGGCTTCATGGCCGAGCTCGCCCAGGGCGGCAGCGGCCTAGCCCGCTGGTTCGATCCGATGCTGCTGAGCCTCAGTCCCGAGACGCCGGCGCTGCTGCCCTACTGGATCGGCGCCTGGGCGATCAAGATCGCACCGGCCTGGATCAATCCCGACCTCGCAGTGCGGATCGCCTTCGCCCTGCTCCTGGCCGGTGCCTTTGCCGCCACCTGGTATGCCGCCTACTACCTGGCGCGCACGCGGCGGGCGCAGCCGGTGGCCTTCGCCTTCGGCGGCGAGGCCCGGCCCACCGACTATGCGCGGGCCATCGCCGACGGCGCCCTGCTGGCGCTGATCGCCTCGCTGGGCCTGGCGCAGCTGGGGCATGAAACCACGCCGGCGCTGGCCCAGCTGTTCTTCGCCGCGCACCTTTTCTACGGCGTCGCGGCGCTGCCCTATCACCGCATCGGCGCCTTCGTCGCGTTGCTGGTCGGCAGCCTCGGCCTGGTGCTGTCCGGCGGGCCGACGGTCGGGCTGGCGCTGGGTCTGGGCTGCGTCGGGGTGCTGGTCGCCGAGCGCCGCCGCAGCAGCGACGATGAAGAGCCCGAATCCGAGCCGACCTACAGCCGCGGCGCCATCGCTGCCGTGTTCGGCACGACGCTGCTGGCCGCGGCGCTCGGCGCCGGGCTCGGCCTCTTCCAATGGAAGATCGACCTGCCTGGCAGCGACCCGAACGTGCGCCTGATCGCCGACTTGCGCGACCAGGCCAAGCTGCTGCTGTGGTTCACCTGGCCGACCTGGCCGCTGGCGGTGTGGACGCTCTGGCGCTGGCGCCGGCAGCTGCTCGCGCGCCACGTGGCGCTGCCGCTGTGGTTCGCCCTGGTACCGCTGCTGGCGACCTGGACCACCGACTTCTCCGAGCGCTCGCTGCTGCTCGGGCTGCCGGCCCTCGCCACGCTGGCGGCGTTCGCGCTGCCGACCCTGCGCCGCAGCGTGGCGGCGCTGATCGACTGGTTCACGCTGCTGTTCTTCACCGGCTCGGCCATCATCATCTGGGTGATGTGGGTGGCGATGCAGACCGGCGTGCCGGCCAAGCCGGCCGCCAACGTCGCCAAGCTGGCGCCCGGCTTCGTGCCGAATTTCTCGGCCGTGGCCTTCGTCTTCGCGCTGGTCGCGACGCTGGCCTGGGCCTGGCTGGTGCGCTGGCGCACCGGCCGCCATCGCGCCGCGCTCTGGAAGACCCTGGTGCTGCCGGCCGGCGGCGCCGCGCTGTGCTGGATGCTGCTGATGACGCTGTGGCTGCCGCTGCTCGACTACGCGCGCAGCTACATCCCCCAGGTCCATGCGATCTCCGAAAAAGTCGGCCAGACCGAATGCATCTCCGAACTCGCGCTCAGCCGGCCGCACATCGCCGCGCTGCGCTACCACGGCAATTTCAAGCTGAGATCGCTCACCACCGAGGCGCCCTGCCCCTGGCTGCTGGTGAGCCCGGCGGCGATCGCCCGCCTGCATGACATCGTGAGCCTCGACGGCTGGCGCCTGATCGGCACGCTGCGCCGCCCGACCAGCCCGAGCGACGACCTGCTGCTCTACCAACGCATCACGCCGGCCGGTGGCGGTGGCTAGCAAGCCGGGCGCCAGCCGGGATCGAGGCCTGATCGCACGCCACGCCGCGACGGTGCTGGTCGGCCAGCTCGCGGTGATGGCTTTCGGCGTCACCGACACGATCGTGGCCGGCCGCTATGCCGAAGGCGCACTGGCCGCCCTGTCGGTCGGCTCGGCGATCTTCATCAGCGTCTACGTCTCGTTGATGGGCGGGCTGCAGGCCCTGCTGCCGATCTGGGCCGAACTGCACGGTGGCCGGCGCACCGCCGAAGTCGGCCGCTCGGTGCGCCAGTCGCTCTACCTCTGCGCCGCCGCGATCGCGCTCGGCATGGGGCTGCTGCTCTTTCCCGCACCGCTGCTGCGCTGGACCGAGGTGCCCGCGGCCATGCGCGAGGACGTCGAGGCCTACCTCCAGGTGCTGGCCTTCGCGCTGGCGCCGGCGCTGCTGTTCCGCGTCTTCAGCACCCTCAGCCAGAGCCTGGGCAAGCCCCAGCTCGTGACCTGGCTGCAGCTGGCGTCGCTGGGCCTGAAGCTGCCGCTGTCGATCTGGTTCGCCTTCGGCGGCGCCGGGCTGCCGGCGCTGGGACTGGTGGGCTGCGGCTGGGCCACGCTGGTGGTCAACTACGCGATGCTCGGCGCCGCCGTCTGGCTCCTGCGCAGCGACCCCTTCTACACCGGCTACCGCTTCTGGCAGCGCATCGAGCCGCCCGACTGGCCGCAGCTGCGCCAGTTCGCCCGCCTGGGCGTGCCGGCCGGGCTCTCGGTGCTGGTCGAAGTGACGTCCTTCACCCTGATGGCGCTGTTCATCGCCCGGCTGGGCACCGCGGCTTCGGCGGCCCACCAGATCGCCGCCAACCTCACGGCGGTGGCCTACATGGTGCCGCTGTCGCTCTCGATCGCGACCAGCGCACGCGTCAGCTACTGGCTCGGCGCCGGCGACGCCGCGCTCGCGCGGCGCGCCTGCGCCCGCGGCTTCGAGCTGACCGTGCTCTTCGCCTTGCTGTTCGCGGGCGCGATGGCGGCACTGCGCTGGCAGCTGGCCGCCGTCTATTCGGCCAACCCGGCGGTGATCGCGCTCGGCGCCACGCTGCTGCTGGCCACCGCGCTCTATCACTTCGCGGACGCGCTGCAGACGTTGTGCGTCTTCGTCCTGCGCTGCTACCACGTCACGGTGACGCCGCTGGCGCTGTACTGCGCGCTGCTGTGGGGCATGGGGCTGGGCGGCGGCTACCTGCTGGCTTATCGCGGCATCGGCCCCTGGGCCGCGATGGCGTCACCGCTCGCCTTCTGGCTCATGGGCGCGGCGGCCCTGGCGCTCACGGCCGGCCTGTTCGTCGCACTGCTGCTGGCGACGCTCAAGCGACGGCGCTGAGGGGCGTCGCCTGCCGCAGCCGGGCCGGCGGAAACACCAGCGCGAAGCGCGAGCCCTTGCCGACGGTGCTCTCGATGCGCAGTTCGGCGCCGTGGCGCTGGGCGATGTGCTTGACGATCGCCAGCCCGAGGCCGGTACCGCCGGTCTCGCGCGAGCGGCTGCGGTCGATGCGGTAGAAGCGCTCGGTCAGCCGCGGCAGGTGCTCGGCCGCGATGCCCGGACCGCTGTCGCGCACCGCGTACTCGCCACGGCCGTCGGGCAGCAGGCGCCAGCTGACGGCGACCTCGCCGCCGCCGGGCGTGTAGCGGATCGCGTTGCTCAGCAGGTTGGACATGGCGCTCTGCAGCTCGGTCGGCGCGCCGGCGATCTCGGAGTCGGCTTCCATCGAGAACGACAGCCGATGCCCGTGCGAGCTCAGCCGGCTCGACAAGCCCCTGCCCTCGTCCTCGCACTGCGCCATCAACGCCCGCATGCGGGTCCAGCGGGTCGCAGGCGGGGCCGCGCTGCCCTCCAGCCGCGACAGGGTCAGCAGGTCGTTGACCAGCGTCTCCATGCGGTGCGACTGCTGCGACATCAGGCCTAGGTAGCGGGCCCGCTCCTCGGCGTCGAGCGGCAGGTTCTGCAGCGTCTCGACGAAGCCGGCCAGCACCGTGAGCGGGGTGCGGATCTCGTGCGAGACGTTGGCGACGAAGTCTCTCCGCATCGCTTCGGCCTGCTCGAGCGAGGTGATGTCACGCGTCAGCAGCATGCGGCGGTTGCCGGCATAGGGGTGCACCTGCACCGACAGGCGGGCCGGATGGCTGCGCTGCTGCGGCCCCTGGGCATCGATCACGACGTCGCGGCTGTAGTTCCAGGACGCCAGGTAGGCCACGAACGCCGGGTCGCGCACCAGGTTCGCCATGTGCTGCAGCAGGTCGCGTTCGGCATCGATGCCGAACTGGCCGGCGGCCGTCTGGTTGCACCATTCGATGCGGCCCTGCTCGTCGAGCAGCACGACACCGTTCGGCGAGGCCTGGATGGCGGCCAGGAATTCCTGCAGCCGGTCTTCGGCCTGGCGGGTCTGCTGTTCGCGGTCGCGCAGCAGCTTTCGGATGCGCTCGGACAGTTCGCCCCAGACGCCCGCGCCGCGCGAAGGCAGCCCGGCCGCATCGCGGCGCAGCACGTTCAGCAGCCGCTGGGCGCGCCAGGCATCGAGCACCAGCCACAGCACGGCGCCCAGCCAGGCGCCGAGCCAGGCGTGGCGCCAGTTCAGCAAGGCCGTGGCCAGGCCGCCGCCAAGGGCGGAAGCAGCGAGGAAGGTAGCGATACGAAACGGCATGCCGGACGATTATCCCGCCCGGCCGCAGCCGGCCAGGCCTCTGGCGCGATCGGTGCTCAGACGGTGGCCTGGGCGGTGAGCCGGTAGCCGGCGCCGCGCACGGTCTCGACCATCGGCGCGGCCGCACCGAGCGACTCGCGCAGGCGCTTGACGTGCACGTCGACCGTGCGCTCCTCGATGTAGACGTGGTCGCCCCACACCTTGTCGAGCAGCTGGGCCCGGCTGTGGACGCGCTCGGCGTGCTGCATCAGGAAACCCAGCAGCTTGAATTCGGTCGGCCCGACCTTCAGCGGCGCGCCCTGCCAGGTGACGCGGTGGGTGGCGGTGTCGAGCACCAGTTCGCCGATCTCGACCCGCTCGGCCACGGCCTCGGGCGCCCGGCGGCGCAGCACGGCGCGGATCCGCGCCAGCATCTCCTGGGTCGAGAACGGCTTGGTGATGTAGTCGTCGGCGCCGGCATCGAGCCCGGCCACCTTGTCGGGCTCGTCGCCGCGCGCGGTCAGCATGAGGATCGGGATGGACTTGGTGCGCGGGTCCTTGCGCCACTGACGGGCCAGCTGCAGGCCGCTCTGGCCCGGCAGCATCCAGTCGAGCAGCACCAAGTCGGGCAGGAAGGCGTCGATCTCGCGCTGGGCGGCGGCACCGTCCTCGGCCCAGATCGGCTCGAAGCCGTTGTGGCGCAGGTTGACCGCGATCAGCTCGGCGATCGACGACTCGTCTTCGACGATCAGGATCCTTGGTTTCTTCATGAATTCAATGTCTGCCGGTCACTGCAACGCCGACTCGATGGCTTCCATCGAAGTGTGCCGCACATCGGCACCCTTGACGATGTAGATGATGAACTCGGCGATGTTCTTGGCGTGGTCGCCGATGCGCTCGATCGCCTTGGCGAGGAACAGCAGGTCGAGGCTGGCGGAGATCTTGCGCGGGTCTTCCATCATGTAGGTGACCAGCTTGCGCACGAAGCCGTCGAACTCCTTGTCGATCAGGTCGTCGTCCTTGAGGATCGACAGCGCCGCCGCGGTGTCCAGGCGCGCGAAGGCGTCGAGCGCCTTGCGCAGCAGGCCGGAGGCCAGGTCGGCGGCGATGCGCAGCTCGGTCGAGGGCAGCGCGCGGGCCGAGCCGCTCTCGATGATCGACTTGACCATGCGGGCGATCTTGTTGGCTTCGTCGCCCACGCGCTCGAGGTTGGCGGTGGTCTTCGAGATCGCGATGAGCAGGCGCAGGTCGCGCGCGGTCGGCTGGCGGCGGGCGATGATCGACGACAGCTCGCGGTCGATCTCGATCTCCATCGCGTTCACGCGGTGCTCGGTCTCGGCGACCCGCTCGGCCGCCTCGGCGTCGAATTCCTGCAGCGCGTAGACCGCCTGGTGGATCTGGGCCTCGACCATGCCGCCGAGCTCCATCACGCGCGACGAAACCGTGTTGAGTTCGCTGTCGAACTGGCTGGAAAGATGCTTCTCGGTCATGTCGTCCCCTTAGCCGAAACGGCCTGTGATGTAGTCCTCGGTCTCCTTGCGCTTCGGCTTGAAGAACAGTTCCTCGGTGGCGCCGAACTCGATCAGGTCGCCCAGGTACATGTAGGCGGTGTAGTCGCTGCAGCGCGCTGCCTGCTGCATGTTGTGCGTCACGATGACCACGGTGTACTCGCTTTTCAGTTCGGCGATCAACTCCTCGATTTTCGCCGTGGAGATCGGATCGAGTGCCGAGCAGGGTTCATCGAGCAGCAGCACCTCGGGCTTGATCGCGATGCCGCGGGCGATGCACAGGCGCTGCTGCTGGCCGCCCGAGAGGCCGGAACCGCTCTGCTGGAGCTTGTCGCGCACCTCGGTCCACAGGGCCGCCTTCTTGAGCGCCCATTCGACCCGGTCGTCCATCTCGGAGGCGCTGAGGTTCTCGAACAGCTTCACGCCGAAGGCGATGTTGTCGTAGATCGACATCGGGAACGGCGTCGGCTTCTGGAACACCATACCGACCTTGGCGCGGATCAGGGCCACGTCCTGCTTGGAAGTGAGCAGGTTCTCGCCGTCGAGCGCGATCGTGCCCTCGGCGCGCTGCTCGGGATAGAGCTCGAACATGCGGTTGAAGGTGCGCAGCAGGGTCGACTTGCCGCAGCCCGACGGGCCGATGAAGGCGGTCACCTTGTTCTCGGGAATCTCGAGGTTGATGCCCTTGAGCGCGTGGAACTTGCCGTAGTAGAAGTTCAGGTCCTTGACCGAGATCTTCGAGCGCGTCGGCTGTGCGAGGGTGGTGGTAGGCATGGTTTTTCTTAGAGCTTGTTGCGCGTCAGGACCCGCGCGAGGATGTTGAGTGCCAGCACGGCGACGGTGATCAGGAACACGCCGGCCCAGGCCAGCTGCTGCCAGTTCTCGTACGGGCTCATCGCGAACTTGAAGATGGTCACCGGGAGGCTGGCCATCGGCTGGGTCACGTCGGAGGTCCAGAACTGGTTGCTGAGCGCGGTGAACAGCAGCGGCGCGGTCTCGCCGGCGATGCGGGCCACGGCCAGAAGGATGCCCGTGACCACCCCGGCGCGGGCGGCGCGCAGCGTGATGCTGAGGATCACCTTCCACTTCGGCGTGCCGAGCGCGTAGGCGGCTTCGCGCAGGCCCGGCGGCACCAGTTGCAACATGTTCTCGGTGGTGCGGATCACGACCGGGATCACGATCAGCGCCAGCGACAGCGCGCCGGCCAGGCCCGAGAAGGACTTGAAGTAGGCCACCACCACGGCGTAGACGAACAGGCCGATCACGATCGACGGCGCCGACAGCAGGATGTCGTTGACGAAGCGCACGATGGTCGACAGCCAGCCCTTGGGGTTGTACTCGGCCAGGTAGATGCCGGCCATGATGCCGATCGGCGTGCCGACGAAGGTCGCCATCAGGACCATCACCAGCGAGCCGAAGATCGCGTTGGCGATGCCGCCGGCCTCGTTCGGCGGCGGCGTCATTTCGGTGAGCGTGCTCAGGGCCAGGCCGCCGACGCCAAGGCGCAGCGTTTCCCAGAGGATCCACACCAGCCAGAAGACGCCGAAGGCCATCGCCGCCAGCGACAGGGTCAGGGCGACGAAGTTGACCCGCTTGCGGCCGGCGAAGCGCGCCGCGCGGGTCTCTTCCAGCGTCTTGGCGTTCAGGAGGCGTTCCGCAGTGGTCATGATTTGGTGCCCTCGCTCTTCTTCATCTGCGCCAGCAGCAGCTTGGACAGCGACAGCACCACGAAGGTGATGAAGAACAGCACCAGGCCGAGGTACATCAGCGAAGCCTGGTGCAGGCCGGCGCCGGCTTCGGCGAACTCGTTGGCCAGCACCGAGGTGATGCTGTTGGCAGGCTCGAAGACCGACAGGGAGTTGAGCTGGTTGGTGTTGCCGATCACGAAGGTGACCGCCATCGTCTCGCCCAGCGCCCGGCCGAGGCCGAGCATGATGCCGCCGATGACGCCGGCCTTGGTATAGGGCAGCACCACCTTGGAGACCACTTCCCAGGTGGTGGAGCCGAGGCCGTAGGCCGACTCCTTGAGCAGCGGCGGCGTGACCTCGAAGACGTCGCGCATCACCGAGGCGATGAACGGGATGATCATGATCGCCAGGATGATGCCGGCCGACAGGATGCCGATGCCGACCGGCGGCCCCGACACCAGCGCGCCCAGGTAGGGCACGCCCTCGAACAGCTTCTGCAGCGGCTGCTGCACATAGGTCGACAGGATCGGGCCGAACACCAGCAAGCCCCACATGCCGTAGACGATCGACGGCACCGCGGCCAGCAGTTCGATCGCCGTGCCGAGCGGCCGCTTGAGCCAGGCCGGCGACATTTCGGTCAGGAACAGCGCGATGCCGAAGCTCACCGGCACCGCGATCAGCAGCGCGATCAGCGAGGTCGCCAGCGTGCCGTAGATCATCACCAGGCCACCGTACTGGTCCTGCACCGGATCCCAGACGCTGCTGGTGAGGAAGCCGAGGCCGAACTTCGAGATCGCGGGCCAGGCGCCGACCAGCAGCGACAGCAGGATGCCGATCAGCATCGCCAGGGTCAGCAGTGCGGCGCCCTTGGCGGCCCAGCCGAACAGGCGGTCAGTGGCGGGGCCGCTGCGCGGCCGCTTGGCCGGCGGCGGAGTGACTTGGGCACGGGCGCGCTCGGCCGAGAGGTCGAGCGGGCTGGCGCCGGCGGGGAATGTGGATGACACAGGTCGCTCCGAAGCCGGCGCACGATCAAGCGGTGTGCTCATGCGCGCCGGGGGGTGGTGGTCTTACTTGATCGCGACGGGCTTGCCCGACGCGTCCTTGATGTCACCCCAGGCGGTGGCGATGGCGCCCTTCACCTTGTCGGGCATCGGCACGTAGTCCAGGTCGCCGGCGGTCTTGTCGCCGTTCTTGTA
>NZ_JASZYN010000017.1:0-141110 GCF_030316965.1 Variovorax sp. J31P207 | reverse complement strand
CGGCGGAGAAACCAACCAATGGTCGCCGCTCCTGTACGACGGGGTGACTCGGGTCGAGTTGCCCGCCGACCCGAACTACCACTTCATGACAGACATGACGAACCAGGCCATCGCCTGGACACGGTTTCAGCAGTCGATGACACCCGACAGGCCGTTCTTCATGTACTTCGCCCCGGGCGCCACCCACGCGCCGCACCATGTATCGAAGGAGTGGGCCGACAAGTACAAGGGCAAGTTCGATGAGGGCTGGGACAAGTATCGCGAGGACGCGCTGGCGCGGCAGATCAGGCTCGGTATCGTGCCGGCTGGAACGAAGCTCGCGCCCAAGCCCGCCGGCATCAAGGATTGGGACAAGCTGACGCCCGATGAGCGACGACTGTTTGCACGCCAGATGGAAGTCTTCGCGGGATTTTCCGAGCAGGCCGACTACGAGATTGGTCGCCTCGTGAAGGCGATCGAGGATCTGGGCGTGATGGACAACACGCTCTTCATCTACGTCGCTGGTGACAACGGTGCGAGCGCCGAGGGTGGGGCGACCGGCTTGTTCAATGAACTTACGTTCTTCAATGGTGTCCCGGAGACCGTCGAGAACCAGTTGAAGAACCTCGACAAGTGGGGCGGCCCGGAGAGCAGGTCGAGCAATGCCCGAGGCGGAGTGGTCGGGCAGACAACACCGCTCCCGATGTCTTCTATCGCAAAAGCATTGCTGATGAACACAGGATTGGCTATCGCACGACTGTCTCAGCGAAGGGCCGTCGCAGCCCGGTTGGCGCGAACGACACCGGCTGGCACGTCACGAAGCACAGTGCCATATCGTATACATGCTAGAGGGGTGGGCAAAGTTTTGTATACGAGGATCGCGACAGGTTGGTGGAAGCGGGCGACTGCGGTCATCACGTTCTGGGGTCCAGTATCTCCGACTCGACTATTCCTCTGAGATGGAATGCATCGAGGTCATCGGACTTGCTGACTTCGCAAATACCTCTGTCCGCGGCAAGGCATCACGTGCAGCATGAGCCGCGCGGGCGAGGTCTGGGATAACTCGGCCATGGAGAGCTTCTTCAGTTCACTGAAGACTGAGCGCACGGCCAGGAAGGTGTACCGGAGCAGAGAACAGGCCCGCGCTGATGTGTTCGACTACATCGAGCGGTTCTACAACCCGAGGCGCCGTCATTCGACGCTCGGGTACGTCAGTCCGATACAGTTCGAGAAAGCTCAAAAAGCTTAAGTCGGTGTCCACGAAACCGGCAGCAGCCCACCATCGCCATCACCGGCGCGCCGGACGCGTCAGCCCGCCACCTCGTCAATGCCTCCTCGAATCTTTTGGTGAAGGTTGGATCCCGGCCCTCGGTTGGGGCCTCCGCTTTCTAAGCGAAGTGGCTGTAACCCGCCACAGCGAGGAGAACAATGAACACAGCCAACACGACCCAAATATAGGCCCGCCTGTTTTGCCGCGTGTCGGATTTCAATTGCCGATGCGATTCCATAGACTGACTTTCGAACTGAGGGGCTGCAGCGTGCTCGGATGCGCAAGTTCACCTTGTGGGACAAGGGCGCGTCGTGGTGTGCAGAGTAAATCAAGGGAGTGGGTTCCTGTCACGGGCCGCTGTGCTCATGCGCTTGAAAGCATCACCAAGCGCCGGGTCGGGTCGCCCGGGTGCGGTGATCGTCGGCCGCATTGCTCCCAGCAGAGCCCAGCGAGGAGCCAGCATCAGCCTGCATCAACGCGCGATTCAGAGTCTTGCGCGTTTCAAGTACTGCGAAGCCATGGACGCCCTCGGCTTGCACGCCCCGGTCAATGACGCTGCAAAGCATCTCATCGAGAACCGGGACATCGCCGTCGACCAGTCGCGCTCTGGCAGCACGGACCACTGCCTTGTATACCGCGGCTGGCAATGCACGTCCATCCAGATAACCCGCCACCAGAGCTTCGGCTGCTTCTGTCGATAGAGCCATAAGTTACCTCCCGCCCGCGCAGGGCGAAATGTCGCTGAGCAGTTGAACTTCAAGCCACGCGCAATGGATAGCACCGCTCTACGACGTCGTTACCACAGCGGCTTACGATTTCCTTCCTGGCAGCGGAGTCGGCGACAACACCATAGCGCTCAAGATCGACCGAGACAGGCTTTATCCGTCGCG
Organism: Variovorax sp. J31P207; assembly: GCF_030316965.1. NCBI lineage: Bacteria > Pseudomonadati > Pseudomonadota > Betaproteobacteria > Burkholderiales > Comamonadaceae > Variovorax > Variovorax sp. J31P207. The sequence goes on along the minus strand of NZ_JASZYN010000017.1, from coordinate 138,971 downwards.
GGAGGCAATGATTCGATTCGGAAGGGACAAATGCAATGTCGCCGACGCGGAGAGGGTCATCGATCGCATCGCCCAGGGCATGGACGAGTCGTGGAAAGAGAATCACTCGATCCTTACCGACTCATTTGCGCAGAAGTTGGGCGCGGCTTGGACGGAAGGTAGGCGTTCGGCGCAACCCAACGCAAGGGTGATCTTCGGAATGGCTGCCAGCGATCCGATCGACGGTGACGCCAAGAACAATGGCGAGCACGCTGAACTCCGCAGTTAGAGCGGCCGGGAAGCAGCAAAACCTAGCGATCAGTGTGGCGCAATCGGCCCTAGCTGCCATTCGATGGGCCTTGGTCGCAAAGGCGGGGTCCAGCTTGAGCAACGGCAACGGCTACGTCTGCACCACCTTGCGGATTCAACCCGTCGGAGACTCTGAGATCGAATTGGCGCCTGAATGACCGCACCCGGCGGCACAGCGTGAGTTCACCGAGCGGCCGGGAATGACAGGAACCGCTGCGATGCTGCCGACTCCTTGGGCGCAACTCGAGACCGTGAAGACTCAGTGACCCCCCGCTCGGCTCAGCCTGGTCGCGTCGCCGAACTGAGCAAGAGTTCGTTTGGCCCACGCCAGCCCTGCTCGCACTGGAATTGCTGAAGCTCCTTCTCCATTTCCCGCCAAGCCGACTCCCTGGCCTTTGCATCCAGGGGCGCGAGGATTTCAATGATCGGTGAGCCCGAGCTTCGAACGAAGGCCATGTAGGCTGCAGCATTGGGAAATTCAAACGGTGCTGCAAGCGTTGCCACCGTGACGTCGACATAACCAGCCGCCACCAGCAGGCTTGCAAATCTGCCAGGCGCCGCGAGGCTGAACAGACCGCCATCGGCGTAGGGCGAGGCGCTACCACTCAACCCCCGGTGCTTCCGGGCCACCTTCATCATGGTCGTGATGCAACGGTTGTTCGCGGGGTGACCGAACACCAGCGCGACGAAGCGACCGCCCGGCCGCAGGACGTTGAACGCTGCGGCCAGCGCAGCGGTCGGCTTCATGCAGAACATGAGCCCGAGCCTGCACATCACCGCATCGAAAGACGCCTCCGCATGAACCGGCCGCTCCGCGTCCGCGACGGCGAAGCGCACGTTGGTCAGGCCTGCCGCTTCGATGCTCCGGCGGGCGAAGTCCAGGATCTTCGGCGAGATGTCGGTCGCCAACACGTCACCCGTGCGCCCGACGGCGAGCGCGATGTCCTTCGTCTGATCACCCGCGCCGGCGGCCAGATCGAGCACGCGTGCACCCGGCCGGAGTCGCGCCTCGGTCAGCATCGCTGCGGTTGCCTGTCGCAACCACGCATGAATGCTCGGCGTGCTCCTGGACTACCCCTCGGCGGCGCGGCCCCAGGCGCTCACACCCGCGTCCGTCATGCGTCTCCCCGGATGCCAGCGTTGACCAGCAGCGGGCCCCATGCACGGCGGTCGTCCTCTACCTTCGCGGCCAGTTCTGCCGGCGAACTGTGTGCGACCACCATGGCTGCATCCCCCAACCGACGTCCCAGTCCGGCGCGAGCGACGACATTGCCCACTGCCACCGATGCCTGTTCCGCGACGCTGGCCGGGGTGCCAGCCGGTGCGAAGAAGGCGAACCACTCGCGCATCACCGATCGCGCGTGGCCCTGTTCGGCGAGCGTCTGCACCGCGGGCGAGAAGCGGCTGCGCTCGAGTCCCGACGTGCCGAGCATCCTCAGGCGATCGGTGGCGAGTTGCGGCAGCAGGAGGCCTTCCGGGAGCACCAGCACGGCGACTTGGCCGCCGAGCAGCGCCGCCATGGCGGGCGGGCCGCCCGGATAGGGAACATGGCGCCAGTCCAGCCCAGCTTGGTCGAACAGCATGACCTCAAGAATGTGCGGCAAGGTGCCGGTGCCTGGCGACGCGGCGTTGGCCTCGCCGGGATGGCGCCGCATCCACTCCACCAGCATCCTCGTGTCGGCGACCTCCGCCGGCACGGCATTGCCCACGGCGACGCCAAGATTCATCTCTGCCGCGAGCGACACGGGCACGAGGTCCCGCGCAGGGTCGTAACCGAGCCTCCGGTACAGCGTGGGGTAGAGGCTGGCTATCGCACCCTGTCCCAACAGCCAGGTCGATTCCTTCCGTGTTCACGCGCGGAAAGGCGGGATGCTCCCAACTCGTGGCCTGCTCGGCAGGCACAGTAGATCTTGCTTGCACGGACAAGAACAAGGATGCGGCCGAGGAAGTCAAAAAAGTCGCTGACGACCTTTTGGTCGTACATACCGTCCTGAAGGAGGAACTCTCCCAGGAAGGTTCCACGGAGGTGGTGGAGCGTGCCGTGGAGCAGGCGGGCGAGCTTGAGAAACGGCTGACAAAGTCGGCGGAGCTTCTGGATGAGGTCAATGAATCCTTGGAGCAAACGGTGCAAGGCGAGGTTCACGCCGGCAGTCCGGCCGGCGATCCGCCCGCGCTAAGTTCCACACGCCATTGATGCACAGCGGCGCGGCGCATCGGAGGCCCTGGGTAGCACGCACAGGCTGTTGACCTACAAGGTGGCAGGGGATGTTCGGCGCTAATACAAGCCGCTAGCAGGCCCCACGTGGCGATTCACAACCGAGCGCCTCTGGCGTACCACGATGCCGCTTCATACTATCCTCATCGAGGACAGCGAGACAATTCGCGAGAACCTGATTCCGACATTGGCTGAGTTGGCCAATGTGCAGGTGATCGCCGTCGCTGAGGGCGCCTCGGAGGCCATCGAGGCCCTTCATCGGTTCGGCGACGAATGGGACCTGGCCATCGTGGATCTCTTCCTGAAGGAAGGCTCCGGGCTCAGCGTGCTGCGTGCTGGGCAGAGCCGGTCTCCGCACCAACACATGCTGGTCCTGACGAACTATCCCACGGCAGAAATCCGTCGCCGATGCCTGGCTCTCGGAGCGGATGGCGTTTTCGACAAATCCACTGAACTCGAGGCCTTCTTTGACCGCTGCCAATCGTATGGCTCATAGCCGAAGAGCCGGCACGTGGGCTTCCTGAAAAAGTCCAGCCAGCTCCTGTTTCGTTAATCGAGAATGCTGGAGACGCCTCCGGCGCTCTGCTCCAACTGAATGGTGGGCTATCTCAATGGCGGCCGGCTTGAGTGCGTTCATCGTCGCCAACGTCGACACCTCGGTCCCGCAGGGGTATACGGAGCGAAGACGTTCGCTGGATACGGCGCAGCGCATCGCGAGAGACGAGGTACCCCTGAATCTGCTTCTCGCTCATGACGCGCTGGTCGGCGCAACGGCTCCCCGGTGTGCGGGCCCGCCCGAGAGGGAAGAGCCAATTCTTGAAGACATGATCAACTCCTTTCTCCGGGGGGTGTGGGTCGAAGATTTTGACTAATTGAGGCCAAGGTTGCACGTTTCAACAATCTCCAGGCCCTCGCTCTGGCTGGGCGCCCTCGGTTTGCACGCCACGGTCAATGACGCTGCATAGCATTGCATCGAGGACCGGGACATCGCCGTCGACCAATCGGGCTCTGGCAGCAAGGACCACTGCCTTGTGTACCTCGGGTGGCAATGCACGTCCGTCCAGGTAGCCGGCGACCAGAGCTTCGGCTGCTTCTGTCGATAGAGCCATAAATGACCTCCTGCCCGCTCAGGGTGAAATGTCGCCGAGCTGATGAAGTTCAGGCCACGCGCAACGGATAGCAGGGCTGTAGCCGTTGCTTCAACGCTGCTGAAGACCTTAGGAACCGTGGCGTCTACCCGCTGGCTTGATTGCTTCGCGTGCGCGCCGCCGCGAGCTGAAACCAGCTGTCTTTGGCGAGGCGTCGAATCGACCGTTCTTCGGGATAGTCAAATCGCAATAGTTCATCGTGCCCTCTTGCCGTGATCGCAAGGACCTTGGCGGCCCGCTCAGGGGGCTCGTCCACCAATGCAAGCACCAAGCCGGCCTGGCGAAGGATCCTGATAGCGTCAATATCCTTCGCAGCATTGAATGACTTGGGGAGTGGCGTGGCAGCGATCTGCCTCGAGAATTCCACAGACATGGCATCTCCTTTCAAAAGCTTCGGGTCCGCGCGCGAAAGAATAGAGCCGGCTCCGCTGGTCTGAACACGCTTTGACCTGAGATAAGTGGATTGGCTGCGAGTTTGATTCTTTCAATCTTCTGGCCCCTGCCGGGCCGCCGGAGGCGCCCCGGTTGAGCCATGTACTCATGGTTCAACCCATCAGGCAGCCTCCTTCATTGCGGGCAGCGTGGCGAAGTAGACCATGTCTGGCGTGCGCCCGTCGTGCGACTGATGCGGGCGCTGGGCGTTGTAGAAATCGAAGTAGGCGGCCAGGTGAAACCGTGCGGCGCTGACGCCGTCGTAGCCCTTCAGGTAGACGTCTTCGTACTTCACGCTGCGCCACAGCCGCTCGACGAAGACGTTGTCGCGCCAGCAGCCTCTACCGTCCATGCTTTGGTGTGCACCGATGCGCTGCACCTCGGCGATGAACTCGGCGCTGCTGAACTGGCTGCCTTGATCCGTGTTCACGATCTCCGGCGCACCCCAACGCGCCGTCGCCTCGCGCAAGGCCTCCACGCAGAAGTCCGCCTCCATCGTGATCGACACTCGATGCGCCAGCACCCGGCGGCTTCGCCAGTCCAGCACAGCCACCAGGTACACCCAGCCGCGCGCCATCGGGATGTAGGTGATGTCCAGCGCCCAGACCTGGTTGGCCCGCTCGATGGTCAGCCCGCGCAACGCGTACGGGAACACCGGATGCGCTGGGTGCCGCTTGCTCGTGTTGGGCTTGCGGTACAGCGCCTGGATGCCCATGCGCCGCATCAGCGTGCGCACGTGCCGCCGCCCAACCTCGATGCCCAGCAACCGCAGCAAGTCCCGCAGCATGCGGCTGCCCGCGAACGGATGCTCCAGGTGCAATTCGTCAATGCGACGCATCAACGTCAGCTCGCTGTCGGCAATCGGCTCGGGGTGGTAGTAGACCGAGCCTCGACTGATGCCCAGCAACAGGGCCTGGCGCTTGATCGGCAGTTCGCCATCACGGTCGATCATCGCTTTGCGCTCAGCAATCCCGCCTTGGTGAGCGCACCCTCTAAAAAATCGTTCTCCAGCGTCAGCTGCCCAATCTTGGTGTGCAATGCCTTGATGTCTATCGCCGGCGCCTCGGTTGCCGTCGCACCGCCGAACACGCCTGCGGCGCGTTCCATCAGTTGTCTGCGCCACTCCGTCACCTGGTTGGGGTGGACGTCGTGCTTCTGTGCGATCTCGGCAATCGTCTGCCATCAGCCAAGGCCTCAATCGCCACCTTGGCCTTGAAGGCCGCTGTGTGGTTGCGGCGGGGTCTCTTGCTCATCTTCTGCTCCTGTCATGCCGGGCTCTATCCTCGCCCATCGGAGCAGCCTATCCACTTTGCAGCGTGTTCAAATTTGAGCGGCCGGCTCTGTTCGTCATGGCCTTCATGGCACGCCTGGCTGTCAACGCAACCGTGAAGGACAAGCCATCTTGCTCGAAGAGATCGAGCGCCCGGCACCATTCGGCGCGGGTGAAGTTGCAGGTGACGATGGCATCGTTCCCCTCGCTTGTGCATCAGGTGTAGCCGCGCTTGACCTTGCCTCGGAACACCCAGTAGACGCCGCAGGTGTAGATCAGGATCACCGGCAGGACCATCACGCCACCGTAGAACAGGAACTGCAGGGAAGCGTCGGGCGCCGCAGCGCTCGCGACAGTGATCGCATAGGGGACCATGTAGGGCCAGAACATCACCCCAAGCGTGAGGTAGGCGGCCACGATGAACAGCACCGTCAGCAGGAAGGCCATCCCGTCGCGTACTCGCGCCCGCGCGCTCACTACAACGCCGGCCAGCGCGGCGATCGAGACCGCAGGGAAGATCGATCCCCAGGGCCGATCGCGCAGGTGACTCTGCGCGACCGCGCCGGCATCGACTGTCAGCGACGCCGCGAAGGCGAGACCAAGCACCACGAACACCGCTAGCGCGAGCCACGGAATTCGCTTGTAAGCCCACTCGCGCAGCGTATCCTCGCTCTTGAGCACGATCCAGCCGGCGCCCAGCAACGCGTAGCCGAACACCAGCCCAATGCCGGTGAGCACCGAGAACGGGTGCAGCCATTCGAAGGAGGTGCCCGAGAACTGGTCGTTGGCCACCGGAACGCCGCGCATCAAGGCACCAACCGCCGCACCCTGCACGAACGCGACCACGATCGAGCCAAGGAAGAAGCCCCAGTCCCAGAGCCAGCGCATGCGCTGCGCTCGAAAGCGGAACTCGAAGGCGATGCCGCGGAAGATGAGCCCCACGAGCAGCAGCAAGACCGGCAGGTAGAACGCACCCATGAACACCGCGTAGACGACCGGAAAGGTCGCGAGCAGTCCCGCCCCGATGATGACTAGCCAAGTCTCGTTGCCGTCCCAGAACGGTGCGATGGTGTTCATCATGTGCAGCCGGTGCTCCTCGTCGGCGGTGCTTCCAAACAGGATGCCGACGCCGAGGTCGAAGCCATCGAGGACCACGTAGAGCAGGATCGCCAGCGCGATCACGGCAGCCCAGAAGAGCGCCAGGTTGCTCGGTTGCGCGGCGGTCATCGGGCGCTCCCTGCGGGCCCGTCGGCCGCCGTCTCGGTGCGAGCCGCGATGGCCAACGGGCGGCTGCCGGTCACGCTGCCAGTGGCCTGCGGCTCGCCTCGCGGCCCGTCGCGCAGCAGCTTGTAGATGTAGTAAATGCCGAACGAGACGAACAGCCAGTAGACCACCACGTAGACGATCAACGAGGCCAGAACGTCCTGCGTGGTCAGCGATGGCGTGACCGCATCCTTGGTGCGCAGCAGTCCGTAGACCACCCAGGGCTGGCGACCGACCTCGGCCGTGTACCAACCGGTCAGGATCGCCACGAAGCCGGTCGGGAACGACAGGAGGTGCACCAGAGAAAACAGCGCGAGGACTCGAGCCTTCCGCGCCAGCGCAGGATGTTGCCCAGCCACGAGACCGCCAGCATGATGAGCCCCATGCCGACCATCAGCCGGAAGGCGAAGAAAGGGATCAGCACCGGCGGTCGGTCCTCTCGGGGAAACGATTCCAGGCCGACTTCGGCCGAGGTGAGGTTGCCCGAGGCGATCAGGCTGCCCAGCTTCGGCACCGAGATGGCGAAGAGGTTGCGCTCATTCGCCTCGTCGGGAATCGCGAAGAGGGTCTCGCTGGCGGGCTGCTCGTTCTTCCAGCGTGCCTCGATGGCAGCGAACTTGGCCGGCTGGTGCTTCAGCACGTATTCCCCGGTCAGGTGGCCGAAGAAGAGTTGAACCGGGATGGAGATCGCGACGAAGCCGAGCCCCCAGTGGAGCATCGTGCGGCCTTCGTCGCGGTGCACGCCGCGCAACAGGTACCAGGCTCCAGTGGCCGAGACGCACATGGCGCTCGTGAGCAGCGCCGCGATCAGCATGTGCGGCCAGCGCACCATCTGCACCGGGCCGAGCACGATCTGCGAACAGTCGGAAGGAATGATCTTGCCGTCCACGATCGTGTGGCCGACCGGCACCTGCATCCAGCTGTTATTGGCCAGGATCCAGAACGACGAGAACATCGTTCCGAGCGTCACCATGCAGCACGAAAAGAAATAGAAGCGCGGCGACACGCGGTAGCGCCCAAGCAGCATGACGCCGAAGAAGGTCGCCTCGAGCATGAACGCGGTGAACCCTTCGTAGCCCAGCAACGGTCCCTGGATGGCGCCTGTCTTCACCGCCAGCACGCCCCAGTTGGTGCCGAACTGAAAGGCCATGACGATGCCAGTCACCACTCCCATGCCGAAGGACACCGCGAAGATCGGCAGCCAGAAGTCGAAGACGCGGCGGTAGATGGCTCGGCCCGTGACCAGTCTGACGCCCTCGATGGTCGCCAGCCACGCCGCCAGGCCGATGGTGAAGGCCGGGAAGATAATGTGAAAGCTGATCACGAACCCGAACTGGATTCGCGAGAGGATCACGGGGTCGAGCGTCATGAATGCCTTGTGTGCGGACCTTCCCAAGCCGACGTGCAAGCGGCCATGGCAGCCCGACGCATCTTCCCATAGACCCGTCGCGATCCGGTATAGGGCTGAAGGGCAATCCAATTGCCTCAAAGGGCAAAAACCGGCCATGGACCGCCCGAGCCATAGACAGAGATCCGTGACTGCACGCATAGTAGGGGCATCACTCGGAACACTCGAAAGCGAATCAATGATGCGCATTTTCTGCCTACCGGCGTTCGATTTTTTAGGCTTCGGGCCCACGTCGAAAGCCTGAGATGGCCGATTCGACCCCCCCATCGGTCCTGATCGTCTACTACACGTACAGCCAGCAGACCTTGAGCGTGGCTGAATCCATGGCGAGTCGACTGCGCGAGCGAGGCTGCGGGGTGCAACTCGCCAAGATCGAGTTCACAGACCCGCGTTACGCCCCCCGGTTCTCGCAGTTTCCGCTGCGACATGCCTATCGCGACATATTCGGGATGGTGCTTCCGCAGTTTCGCGGCGTGACAGGGCAGATCCGAATTCCGGACGAGGTAGGCGCCGGACCCTACGACCTGGTCTGCATCGCCTCGCCCACCTGGTGGCTGCACCCCTGCATGCCGATACGTTCGTTCCTGGAGTCGGAAGCGGGTCGCAAGCTCATCGGCGGCAAGCCTTGTGCCGCAGTCGCGGTCGCCCACCGCTATTGGCGCGACGACCTTCGGATTCTCAAGAAGCTCATCGTCAAGCAAGGCGGCGACTACCTGGATGGCAGCCATTTCACCGCCGGTGGCGGCCCGGTGGACTCCATGCTCGCACTCTTGAGCTACTTGTCGACAGGGGTGACCAAGGAGCGTTACCTCGGCTTCAGGATTCCGCCAGCGACACTGCAGCCCAGCTATGTCGATCAGTCCCGGGCCTTTGCCGATCGACTCGCAGATCGTCTGGCACCCCCGAAACGTTGGTAGCGCAAAGGGAGTGCCCGGGATGTCATGGCACGCCCGCCCATGCTTCTCTGTCGAGGGACCATCAGGGCATGCGCATGGGAAAGTGCAGCCGGTTTGGCTTGCCCTTTCGGGCAACGAAATTGCCCTTTGCCATGATTTACGAATGTCCTCGATACCGCGACCATCATCATCCATGTCGTGCGGCGCGACTAAGTTTTTGCTCGTCCCAGCCGAGGGCTGGACCATTTTCAGGGCAAGCAACCATGCAATCGAGCTTTCATTCGCCAGCAGTTCGCGCCAGTGCAGCCCTTGGAGCTGCATTGCTTATGGCGGCGCCAGCGCGTGCCGAATTGAGCGCCGAGGAGCTCGCCAAGCTGGCGCAGAACCCGGTCGGCAACCTGATCAGCGTGCCGTTCCAGAACAACACCAACCTCAACTACGGGCCCGAGAAGGGCACGCAGAACATCCTCAACATCCAGCCGGTGGTCCCGATTTCGGTCAACTCCGAGTGGAACGTCATCACGCGCACCATCCTGCCGGTGATCTCGATGCCTTCGCTGGGCCCGGGCATCGGCAGCCTCAGCGGGGTCGGCGACGTGGTGTTCACCGCCTTCCTGTCGCCGGCCAACCCCGGCAAGTGGATCTGGGGTGCGGGCCCCGTGGTGCAGATCCCGACCAACAGCAACTCGGAGCTCGGCAACAAGAACTGGGGCATGGGGCCGGCCTTCGTCCTGCTGCACCTGGACCACGGCAGCCCGTGGGTCTACGGGGCACTGGTCAACAACATCTGGTCGGTCAGCAGCAGCAAGCAGGGCGGCTCGTACAACAACGGCACCTTGCAGCCCTTCGCCAACTACAACTTCCCGGGCGGCTTCTACCTGACGACGGCACCGATCATCACGGTCGACTGGAACGCCGACAGCAGCCAGCGCTGGACCGTGCCGCTGGGCGGTGGCGTCGGCAAGATCTTTCACCTGGGCAAGCTGCCGGTGAACACGCAGCTCTCGGCCTACTACAACGTCGTCAAGCCCGACAACGGTCCCAACTGGCAGATCCGCCTGCAGGCGCAGTTCATGTTTCCCAAGTGATCGGCCGCTTGCCGGCCACCTTCTTCATCTGGAGTCCCCATGCTTTTCATCCATCGCTCCCCCGTCGCAGTCCTGGCCCTGGCCGCCCTCGCCACCGGCTGCGCCAACTACCAGCCGCCGAAGCCGATCATCGGCGGCTTCATGTCGCCGCAAGTCTCTCGCACCAGCTGCATCGACGCGGTCTCGCGTGAGCGCAAGGTGCCGAAGGATGACGTCAAGCCGCTCTACGATTCGCAGACGATGGAGCAGGGCTTCTACGTCGTCACGCTCAGCATCGGTGCCGGCCAGCCGAACATCAACTGCACCGTGAACGAGAACGGCGTCGTCTCCGACGTCATCCGCGCGCGTTGAGCCGCCGCGACGCTCGCGCATGGCCACGCCGAAGCCCGCCGACAGGTCCGCCATGCGCGGCCTGGTCCTGCAACTGATCCGCCCCTACCACGCCTGGCTCGCGATCGTGCTGATCGCGATGGTGATCGAGGTGCTCATGAGCCTGGCCGCGCCCTGGCCGCTCAAGCTGGTGCTCGACGATGCGCTCGGCAATCACCATCTGCCTCGCTGGCTCGAATGGGCGCACCAGCTGGGCATCGGGCGCCATACGCTCGGCGTGGCGCTGTTCGCGGGTATCGCGACCGTGATGATCGCAGTCATCGGCGGCATCGCGACCTACATCGACAACTACTACACGACCAGCATCGGGCAATGGGTCGCCAACGACCTGCGGCTGCGCATCTACGAACATCTGCACCGGCTGTCGCTGGGCTTCTACGACACCGCGAAGACCGGCACGCTGATGTCGACCATCACGAGCGACGTCGCGACCGTGCAGAGCTTCGCCTCGTCGTCGACGCTGGGCATCCTCGTTGACATCGTCACGATCGTCTTCATGCTGGGTCTCATGGTCTGGCTCGACTGGGACTTCACGCTGATCGCGGTCGCGGTGATGCCCTTCCTGCTGCTGTTCGTGTTCCGGTTCAAGAATGCGGTCAAGAACGTCACGCGCGACGTGCGCGCGCGCCAGAGCGAGATCGTCGCAGTGGTCCAGGAAGGCCTGGGCCAGGTCCGCGCCGTGAAGGCATTCGGCCGCCAGGATCTCGAGGTGGCGCACATGGAAGCCGCCAGCCACGCCAGCACCGAGGCCGCGCTGCGCGCGCGCAAGGTCAAGTCGCTGCTGTCGCCTGTGGTGGCGGTGGTGGTGGCGCTGTGCACCGGCATCGTGCTCTGGAAGGGCACGGCGCTGATCATCGCCGGCACCATGACGGCCGGCGCGCTGACCGTCTACCTGGCCTACCTCAACAAGTTCTTCAAGCCCGTGAAGGACCTCGCGAGCATGGCCAGCACCATCGCGCAGACCACGGTGGCGCTCGAACGGATCCAGAAGATCCTCGGCGCCGACGACATCATTCGCGAGCGCCCGGATGCGATCGACCCGGGCCGGACCAAGGGCGAGATCAGCTTCGAGAACGTCGCCTTCGGCTACGGTGCCGACGAAGCTCTGGTGCTGCGCGACGTCTCGTTCAACATCAAGCCGGGCCAGGTGGTCGGCATCGTCGGGCCCACGGGCAGCGGCAAGTCGACCGTGGTCAGCCTGATGCCGCGCTTCTACGACCCGAGCGGCGGCCGCGTGCTGATCGACGGCGTCGACATCGCGACGCACAAGCTCGCGGCGCTGCGCTCGCAGATCGGCTTCGTGCTGCAGGAGACGGTGCTGTTCCGCGGCACCATCGGCGAGAACATCGCCTACGGCAAGCCGGGCGCGACCCGCGAGGAGATCGTCGCCGCCGCCAAGCTCGCCAACGCCGACGAGTTCATCGCCCGCATGCCGCATGGCTACGACTCGCTGGTCGGCGAGCGCGGCGACACGCTGTCGGGCGGCCAGCGCCAGCGCATCGGCATCGCGCGGGCGGTGATCCGCAACAGCCCGATCATGATCCTGGACGAACCCACGGCCGCCCTCGACACCGAGTCCGAGCGCCTGGTGATCGAGGGCCTGGAGCGGCTGATGCAGGGCCGCACCGTGATCATGATCGCCCACCGCCTGAGCACCCTGCGCAACGCCGACAAGATCATCGTGCTGAAGGACGGCGTGGTGGTCGAGGAAGGCACCAACGACGAGTTGGTGGCCCTAGGCGGCGTCTATGCCGAGCTGCACCGCATCCAGTACGAAAACCCCGCGGCGGCCGCGGTCCCTGCGACCGCTTCCGCCTGACGCAACCCGAGGTCCGCCATGTCCCATCAACTGATCGTTCTGCCCGACGACACCGCCAAGCCGATCCTCGACGCGATCAACGCGGCCAAGACGGCGCTGAACATCCGGATGTTCCTGTTCACCGACGACACGCTGATCGGCGCGGTGATCGCCGCCAAGCAGCGCGGCGTCAAGGTGCGCGTGATGCTGAATCCGGCCCGCCGCAGCGGTGAGACCGAAAACGAGGCCTCGCGGCAGACCCTGGTCGCCGCCGGCATCGAGGTCCGCGATAGCAATCCGAAGTTCGACCTCACGCACCAGAAGTCGATGGTGGTGGACAGTCGGGTCGGCTTCGTCGAATCGTTGAACTGGGAGCCCAAGGACTTGACCGAGACACGCGACTACGCGGTGATCACGACGCATGCACTCGAAACCAGCGAGATGGAGGCCTGCTTCGATGCCGACTGGTTGCACGCCGACTTCACGCCGCATCCCGACTCGCGCCTGATCTGGTGCCCCGACAACGGCCGTCCGCGCGTCGCCGCGTTCATCGATGGCGCCCGGGACTCGCTCTGGGTGCAGAACGAGCGCTACCAGGACATGGTCATCATCGAGCGGCTGGTGCGGGCGGCGAGCCGGGGCGTGAAGGTCCACATCCTGACCAAGCCGCCGCATTCGCTCAAAGCCGAGAAGCTGATCGAGGGCGTCGGCGGCCTGCGCATCCTGCAGGACGTCGGTGCCAAGGTGCACACGATGAAGCACCTCAAGCTCCACGCCAAGATGATGCTGGCCGACGGCCGGCGCGCCATCGTGGGCTCGATCAACCTGGCGCCCGGCAGCTTCGACGGCCGGCGCGAGCTCGCGATCGAGACTGACGATCCGGCCACCGTGCTGCGCCTTCGGGAAACCGCGGAGCGGGACTGGGCGTCCTCGCACAAGATCGACCTCAGCGATGCGGGCCTGCTGCACGACCTGCAGAAACGCAACCTCGATCCTGCGCACCTCGTGCTCGACGGCAGCGCGCCGCAGGAAGACATGCACAAGGAAGAGGCCAAGTCCAAGGACGAGGCCGGCGGCAAGAGCAGTCACAAGAAGCACTGAGCCGCATATCGAGGCGGTCGATCAGACCCGCCCACGCGGCACCGGTTCAGGGGCGATTGGCGGCCGAGATCACGATCTCGACACGACGGTTCTTGGCCTTGCCCTGCGGCGTGCTGTTGCTCGCCACCGGGCGCGCCTCGCCGAAGCCCTGCGCCGAGATGGTCGCCGCCGGCACGCCCTTGGACGTGAGATAGCGCACCACGTCGTCCGCGCGCGCCGACGACAGTTCAAGGTTGGACGGGAAGCGGCCCCGAAGCTCGGGTCCGATTGGCTCGTTGTCGGTGAAACCCTGGACGATGATCTGTTGCCCCGGAAGGTTGGCGAGCGTCGGTGCGATCTTCGCGAGCGTCGCCTCGCCCTTGGGGCTCAGGCGCCAGCCGCCTTCGGGGAACAGGATCTCATTGACCATCGTCAGCTTCAGCTCGTTCTGCAGCTGAGTGATCTGCGCCTGGTCGGCGCTCAGTTCGCTCGACAGCTGGGTGTTGAGCGCGGCGTAGTTGTTCGCCTTCTGGACCTCGGTGTTGTAGGTGCCCTTAGTGACGCAACCGGTCGCGAGGACGAAAGCGCAGAGCGCGAGGCCGAGCTTGTTGAGTTTCATGATGGACCCCTTGGCGTTGAAGATGGAAAGACGCACGTCGAAAAAACCGGACGTAGTGTGTGCGCCTCCATCTTGAGTCGCATTGGGCTCGAAGGGAATCGGGGACAGGGGCAATCCGGCTGCCCGAAAGGGCAAGTCCGTTGCCTCGAAGTGCAGGCGGACGGTCTGGTGGCCGGCGATGCATGGACGAGCGCAGGCCGAGCGTGCAAAGTCGGTGCTACGCCATGGAAATCATAAAGTTCATCCGCTCGCTCGAAGACCTGCTCTACGAGGTCATGACCTGGCTGCTGTTCTATCCACGCACCTTCTGGCGCGTGCTGGTGCATCCGCAGTCGGTGGCGGCGCGCGCGCTGGCCGACCTGGACGACCAGGCGGCGACGCGCTTCGCGGGCCTGGTGAGTCCGCCGCTGTTCCTGATGTTGACGATCCTGCTCGCGCACGGGGTCGAGATTGAGATCCACGACAACGTGCTCGCGCTGCTGGGTCAGTCGGCGTGGTGCAGCGCGTGACCGCCAAGGAGACCAGTCTGCTGATCTTTCGCGTGATCGGCAACAGCATCGTGCGCTGGTGATGGCCTACGGCTTCGTGCGCCGACAGGGGCTCGAGGTCGACGCGATCACCCTGCGCTCGCCGTTCTACCTGCAGTGCTTCTTTTCCGCGCCCCTGGTCGTGAGCGTGGCCATCGCGACGACGCTGCATCGGGCGGGCAACGATGTCGCAGCCGGCGTCATGGCGGGAGTCGGCGGCGCGTGGTACCTGGGCGTTCAGGGCGTCTGGTTCGGACGCCGGCTGGCGGTCGACCGATCGCTGGGCTTCGCCATCGCGCTCGGACTGTTCGCGGTGTCGCTGGTGATCGTGGCGGTGGTCGGCGTGGTCATTTTCGGGTTGGGGCGTGGTGCAGCACCCGGTTGACGACGCTGCGGAATACCAGGTAGGGCAGTACCGCGAGCAGCAGCGCCACCAGCAGGGCCTCGAACGGATAGAACCAGTGCAGGACGATCACCTGGTAAATCGCGTCGGCCACGATGGCGACGCAGAACACCTTGCCGATGTGCGTCCAGCCCTCGCGCAGCAGGCCCGGTCGGTGCACCGGATCGCGGATCAGTGCGCTGACATAGTAGGGCCGGCCCTCGCGTGCGTCCTGCCGGCCGGCGCGCCAGGCGAAGAAGATGGCGAGGCAGGGCTGCAGCACGAAGCGGAAGGCCAGCGGGACGTGGCGGCCGCTCGTGATGTCGGCCCAGGTGCGCACGAAGGGCTCGAAGATCTCCATGGCCTCAGATGAAGCGGCGCAGGATGCTGAAGAACATCAGCAGGCCCGCGGCCGACATGATCAGCGCGATCACGAGCGAGGGCTGGGCCAGGCGGAACTGCTGGCTCTGGTTGAGCGACTTGAGCCGTGCCCAGTATTCGATCGTGCCGACCACGATGCTGGCCGTGCCCAGGCCGGTCAGGAAAAGCCCGACGTTGCGCGCGGCATCATCGCTGCGCAGATGCCCGCCCTGCTGCTGGAAGGCCTCGAGCACCTTGTAGATCGTGAAGCCGAAGCTGATCATCGACAGCCCCGTGCGCACCCAGGCCATCAACGAGCGGTCGGCGGCCATTAGCGTGCGCTCGAGGGCGAGGTCGGTGCGGATCTGCGCCAGTTCGTCCGAGGTCTTGGGACGCGGCGGGGCCGGGTCGGCGGGAGGGGGCGTAGAAGCGGTGTTCATGGGCGGCTCATGACTATGCATGCCGGGAGCCGCTTCGTCCATGCTTGCGGACGGCAAATCGCCTCACTTGCCCTTAAGGGCAAGCCCGTTGCCCCTTGGCCCTATTTGCAGTCCGCGCCACGCCTGTCAGGATGGGTGGCGAACAGTGGAACAAACTGGAGATACCTATGGCTGACAAGGCCCCCAACATCATCATGATCATGGCCGACGACGTCGGCATCTGGAACCTCAGCGCCTACCACCGGGGCATGATGGGCGGCAGCACCCCGAACATCGACCGCCTGGCCAAGGAAGGCGCGCTGTTCACCGACTACTACGGTCAGCAGTCTTGCACCGCGGGGCGGGCCGCCTTCATTCTGGGCCAGACGCCATTTCGCACCGGCCTCTTGAAGGTGGGAATGCCGGCGGCCAAGCAGGGCCTGCAGGACAAGGACCCGACCATCGCCGAGTTGCTCAAGCCCCTGGGCTATGCCGCGGCGCAGATCGGCAAGAACCACCTGGGCGACCGCAACGAATACCTGCCCACGGTCCATGGCTTCGACGAGTTCTACGGCATCCTGTACCACCTCAACGCGATGGAGGAACCCTACGACGGCGAGTATCCGAAGGTGCCGGGCTTTCACGAGCAGTTCGGTCCGCGCAACATCATCGAATCCTTCGCCACCGACGTCGACGACCCGACCGAGGAGCCGCGCTGGGGCCGGGTCGGCAAGCAGAAGATCAACGACTGCGGCCCGCTGCCGCCCCACCCGGGCATGGACCCGGCCGCGAAGTTCAGCATGGAGGATGTCGATGCCGAACTGGTGCGGCGCTCGGTCGACTTCATCGACCGCTCGGTGAAGGCCGGCAAACCCTTCTTCCTCTGGCACAACTCCACCCGCTGCCACGTCTGGACCCATCTGTCGGACAAGTGGAAGGACAAGAGCGGCTTCGGCCTCTATGCGGATGCCATGATGGAACTCGACTGGAGCGTCGGCGAACTGCTCCGCAAGCTCGACGACGAGGGTATCGCCGACAACACCATCGTGATGTTCACGAGCGACAACGGCGCCGAGATCTTCAGCTGGCCCGACGGAGGCAACCATCCGTTCCGGGGCGAGAAGGGCACCGTGTTCGAGGGCGGCTTCCGCGTGCCGATGCTGGCCAAGTGGCCGGGCGTGATCCAGCCCGGCACCATCGTCAACGAGATCATGGCGGCGGAAGACTGGCTGCCGACGCTGGTCGCCGCCGCCGGCGAACCGAAGATCAAGGAAAAACTGCTGACCGGCTACAAGGCGGGCGAGAAGACCTTCAGGAACCACCTCGACGGCTACGACTTCGGGCCGTACTTCAAGGGTGAAGCGCCCGGGCCGCGCCACGAGTTTTTCTACTTCAGCGACAACGCCGACCTGATGGCCGTGCGCTACAACGCCTGGAAGGTCAGCTTCAAGACCATCAAAGGGAATCTCTTCAACGGCAAGCCCGATTCGACCAACGTGCCGCTGGTGACCAACCTGCGGCAGGACCCGTGGGAGCGTTACCAGAGCGAAAGCCTGCTGTATGGCCGCTGGTGGGGCGAGAAGCTCTGGACGATGATTCCCGCGGTCGGCATCGTGGGCAAGTTCCTGGGCACCTTCAGGGAGTACCCGCCGAGCCAGGTGTCGGGATCCTTGAGCGTGGAGAAGGCCCTGCAGATGCTGCAGGAAGGAAGCCAGGGCAGCGGCACGTGACACACATCAATGTTGACAGGGCACTTCATGGGTCTTGCCGTTTGGCTGAGACCCACCATTCAACAGGTCGAATCTTTGATCGTTTCCTCGGGAGGACCAGTCCACCCTCCCATCAACACTGAACTGGAGTAATCCATGACTCGACTTCTTCGGTACCTCGTTCTCATGCTTGCCGCACTGGCTGCAGGCTGCGCGAACAATACGCTGAACAACGACAATCTTGCGATCGCCGCCGGTTTCAAGGTCATCACGCCGGTCAAGCCTGATCAGCAGGCCATCCTTGCGAAGCTCCCGAAGGACAAGGTGTCCCCGGTGACCTATAACGGGACGATGTACTACGTGATCCCGGATTCGTTGAACAACCTGGCTTATGTCGGGGGCGCGGCCGAGTACCAGGAATATCAGAAGTTGCGGGTTGCCAAGCAGTTGAGCAACAACAACCTCGAGGCGGCGCAGATGAACCAAATGGACGCCGTGGGCTTGGGCGGCTGGGGCGGTGGCGTCGCCTTCGTCGGCGGCTTCCGCAGGTAGCGCCGAAACGACCTGACGATGCATCGCCTTTGGATCACGGGGGCTGAGTTCGATGCGTCATGCCTCGCGCTTTCCACAATCGGAGTGGACCTCCCTCGGCGAAGGCCGCCTGGTGCGAATGTTCCAGCCGGACCGCCACGCCTTCGACGAGCGCCGTGCCGGCGAGCCGCCGGTCGACGGCGCCGGCTGAGCGGCTTGTTCGTCAGGGCGCCGGCACCACCTCGTAGTACACGCCGCTCGAGCCGAAGTAGGGCTTGTACCAGGTCGGTCCCGACTGGTAGTAGGTGACGCCGTTCACCACCATGCTGCGCGCGCCACCGGGGAGGGCGGCGATCTGGGTGCCGAGCGGCATGGCGGACTGCACCACGACGGCAGGTGGCTGGACGATCACGGGCGCGGGCTGGACCACCACCGCTGGGCGGCTCGCATCGGCGATCGCCGCGCCCACCGCCAGGCCCGCGACCGCGCCCGCTGCGGCGCCGCAGCCATAGCAGCCCGGCGGACGGTAGTAGGGGTGGTAGGGGTGGTAGCCCCCGACCGCGACCGCGCCGCCTCGCCAGCCGCCCGCGGCCGCAACCCAGGCGTTGGCACCCGAGAGTGGAATGAGGGCGCCGCACACGACGGCGGCGCCGAGGACGAGTGTCTTGATCCGGTTCATCGTATGGCTCCTTGGCGCGCTCACTTGGGCGGCCCCATCTGCTTGAATTCGAGCTTCGTGGCGCCCGGCGGGATCGCGGCGCTGAAGGTCTTCGCGGGCACCGTCGCGTTGAGCTTCCATTCGGAGAACTCGACCGTGAAGGTCGGCTGGCGTTCGCTCGATCGGTAGGAGACGACCATCAGCCGGGGCAGCTTGTCGGCGGCGCCGATCCAGATTTCCCAGTCCAGGCCAGGGGCGGTGAACGCCAAGTGCTCGGTCTTGACGCCGCCGACGGTGGACTGCCCGACCCAGAAGGCGCTCGTGAAGTCCTTCGTGAGGAACGCGTAGGGATCGGCCACCAGCAGGTCGAAGAAAGGCGCGGTGGCGTCGGAGCCCGGCTGCACGGCCTGCATGAGCGTCTCGATCGCGCCGCCGTTGGCCTCTCGCTGCGAATAGAACCGCCGGTCGGCGCCGATCACGGTCACGGACTTGCCGTCGTAGAAGCTGTCGCTCGGGAACAGGTCGCCGCGGGCCTCGACGAAGAGCTTGTCGGGCCGTTGCATCACCACGCGCGAGGACGCGAACAGGCTCACGTACTGGCCGTTGGGCGCCGGCGTCGGCACGATGCCGCGGACCTTGAAGCTCAGCGTCCTGGCGCTCGCGAGCGTGTCGCTCATGCCCTTGAGCAGGGCCAGCGCACGCTCGTCCTTGACGGGCGCGGCAGCAGCGGTGGCCGCGGGCTTGGAGGCATCCTGCGCGAATGCCGCGCGGTCGACGGCCAGCATCGCGATCCCTGCGAGCAGCGCGGCGCCGGCTCGGCGGCCGAATCGAGGGAGAGGGACTTTCATTGGAGTTGCTCCACAAAGGGGAACCATGGGATGAGGACGCGCGCTCAGCGCAGCTTACCCTCGGTGCGCTGGCGCGAGAAGACCACCTCGAAGGTCTGTTTCGCCACTGCCTGGAAGTACTCGCCCACCAGCCGGTCGCTGGCCGGGTCGTAGCGCAGCGTGTAGGTCGAGCCGCCGTAGCCGCCGGCCTGCAGCTCGAAGGCGGCGCGCACGCTGCCGCCCTCCTGCGTGGCCTGGGCCTTCGCGAAGGGGAGCGGGTTCGGGTTGAAGTAGGAGGCGGTGAGCTCGCCCGTCCTGGCCACATCGCGGATCAGGATGATGTAGTTGCCGTCGCTGCGCTTCCACGCGCCCACGAGCGCCTCGAGGCCCGCCCTGGCCGGGCCCGCGCCGGGCGCCGGGCCCTGCGCGTAGCTCGGTGCCGCGAAGGCCAGCAGGCAGGCGAGCAGCAGGCCGGGACCCGCCGGCGTTCCGGGATGTCGCCGCATCAGTCGCGTGCCCTCGCCACCATTTGCTCGACCTTGCGCTGGTCAGCCGCGGTGAGCTGCGACTTGCCGAGCGTGACGACGAGCTTGTTGATCTTTCCGTTGAACGGGAAGGGTAGCTGGTAGTCCTTGGCGTTGAGCTCCGTGTACAGGTCGGTGCCGACATCGA
Source organism: Variovorax sp. J31P207 (assembly GCF_030316965.1). Lineage (NCBI taxonomy): Bacteria > Pseudomonadati > Pseudomonadota > Betaproteobacteria > Burkholderiales > Comamonadaceae > Variovorax > Variovorax sp. J31P207. The sequence goes on along the minus strand of NZ_JASZYN010000017.1, from coordinate 118,991 downwards.
AGGTCTCGTCGGCCACTTGAAGGAACGCGATCGAATTCGGCTGCTTGCCGGTCGCGACCACCTTGCCGTCGACCTTGAGCACGCCGCTGCCGCCCTTGGCGATCCCAGGACCGTCGTAGGTGTAGTCGAATTCGATGGTGTGCTTGCCGGGCGCGAGTGCCTCCTGGCCGACCCAGCGGTAGTGCGCCAGGATCAGCATGTTGTAGTCGAAGATCGGCTTGCCATCGACGATGTACAGGCCCCACCCGCCCCAGCGACCACCCAGCGTGGCGAGCACGCCCTTGCCGCCGCCCTGCGGGATGTCGACGTCGGCGGCGATGTTGTATGACTTGCCCAGGATGTTCGGCGCGTTGGCCACTGGAATGCCGGGGTTGACACCGGTGTAGGTGAACACCGAGCGGCCCGCGGTCGTGCTCGGCCGCGGCTCGACGGCGCGGGCAAACGAGCGGTTGTCCAGCGGCAGCACCTGGTACTTGGCCGCCTCCTGGACGAACAGCGCCTGCATCTCCTTGAGCTTCTCGGGCATCTTGGCGGCCAAGTCGTTGGCCTGCGAATAGTCTTCCTTGAGGTTGTACAGTTCCCACTTGTAGTCGGCGATCGGGGGCAGGGGCGCATTCAGGATCCACGGCCCGTGCGGCGGCGTCGTGTTGGCGTACCAGCCGTCGCTGTAGATCCCGCGGTTGGCGATCATCTCGAAGTACTGAGTCTTGCGCGTCGACGGCGCATTGGCGTTGGCCTTGTCGAAGGTGTAGGCCATGCTCGTGCCTTCGATCGGCTTCTGCCTGATGCCGTTGACCATCTCGGGCGCCTTGATGCCCGTGGCTTCGAGGATGGTCGGCACGATGTCGATCACGTGGTGGAACTGCGTGCGGATGCCGCCCGCATCCTTGATGCGGTTGGGCCACGAGATCGCCAGGCCCTGGCGCGTGCCACCGAAGTGCGAGCCGATCTGCTTGGTCCACTTGAAGGGCGTGTCGAAGGCCCAGGACCACGCCACCGCCATGTGCGGATAGGTCGCGGCCGAGCCCCAGGCCTCGTAGAACTTGAGTTGCTCGGCCACCGGGAAGTCGAGGATGCCGTTGTACGAGGTCCACTGATTCGGCGTGCCGCTCAGCGTGCCCTCGGGGCTGGTGCCGTTGTCGCCGACGATGTAGATGATCAGAGTGTTGTCAAGCTGGTCCATGTCCTCGACCTGCTGGATCACGCGCCCGATCTCGAAGTCGGTGTAGGCCGCGTAGCCCGCGTACACCTCGGCCTGGCGGGCGAAGAGCTTCTTCTGGTCGGCGCTGAGCGACTCCCACTTGGGCAGGCTGTCGGGCCAGTCGGTCAGCTTGGCATCTGCGGGAATCACGCCCAGCCGCTTCTGGTTGGCGAAGATCTCTTCTCTCAGCGCGTTCCAGCCCTTGTCGAACTTGCCTTTGAAGGGCGCGACGAACTCCGGCTTGGGGTTGTGCGGCGAATGCGTGCCGCCCGGCGCGTAGTACACGAACCACGGCGACTCGGGTGCCGAGGCCTTCACACCCTGCATGTAGTTGATCGCCTCGTCCGCCATGTCGGTGATCAGGTTGTAGCCCTGCTTGCCGATCCACGGAAAGATCTGCCGGTTGTTCTGGAACAGGTAGGGCGTCCACTGGTCGGTCTCGCCGCCCTGGAAGCCGTAGAAGTAGTCGAAGCCCATGCCCGACGGCCACTGGTCGAAGGGACCGGCCTTGCTGTACTGGAAGTCCGGCGTGTTGTGGTTCTTGCCGAACCACGAGGTGGCATAGCCGTTGCCCTTGAGCAGGGCCCCGATGGTTGCGTTGTCGGGGCCGATGATCGAGTCGTAGCCCGGGAAGCCGGTCGACAGCTCGGTGATGACGCCGAAGCCTACCGAATGGTGGTTGCGGCCGGTCAGCAGTGCGGCTCGCGTCGGCGAGCACAGCGCGGTGGAGTTGAACTGGGTGTAGCGCAAGCCAGCCTTCGCGACGCGGTCCAGCGCGGGCGTGGGAACGACACCGCCGAAGGTGCCGCTGACGCCGTAGCCCTGATCGTCGGTCATGATCAGCAGCACGTTGGGAGCGCCCTTGGGAGGAACGACGCGCGGCGGCCACCAGACTTTGGAGCCGTCCAGCGTCTCCTTGATCACGCCGCCGAATGGCAACTGGGGCGCCGGAATCTGATTGCCCGGAAGCGTCACGGTGGCGCTCGGCGCGCCCAGGTCGCCGGTGATCACTTGCGCGCTCACAGGAACCGCGACCAAGGCCGTGGCGAGCACGGCGGCAGCCGCCTGCACGCTGCCTACGAGGAACATTCGATCTCTTTTCATTCGACCTCCATCGATTGCGTTGAAGTGGGGAGAAAGCGGTGATGCGTATCGACTGGCAGGCCTGCTCATGGCATGGGCCGGCCTTGGACCGCGAGTTCGATCGCGTCCAGCAAATCTCTGCTGCGAAACGGTTTGGCCAGATAGCCCGATGCACCGCGGCGCATCGCCTCGTGGCGCAGCTCGGGCGAGTCGTGGGCGGTGACCAGGACGACCGGCGGCCAGTGCCCGCGCTTGCGCAGCGCCGCCAGCAGATCGAGTCCAGAGATGCCCGGCAGCTTGTAGTCGCTCACCACGCAGGCGGCGAAGGCCGCTCTGCCGTCGGCGAGCAGCGCCTCCGAGGAGGCATAGGCCTCGGTCTTGAAACCGGCCGCATTCAGGAGGCGCTGGATCGCCTGGCGCATGCTGTCGTCGTCTTCAACCACGAGGATCACACCGGTCAGGGACAGGGGCATGGCGGGCGATCGTGATGCGGCCGTGGCTTCGTTCATTCCCAGCTGAAGATCCGCTTCCAGTCGTTCTTCATGCTGATCACCAACCAGCCGCGCTTCTTCGCCTCGGCGCCCAGTGCATCGCTGAAGGTGCCGACCTTGGAGGTGGGGCCGTAGGCGTATTCGCGGTTCGCGTCGTCGTGATGCACCAGCACCATCAGCCGCGCGCCTTCGCCGGCCTGCACGTATTCGAGCATCTGCTGGTCGCCGACCGAGTTGCCGAAGGCCGCCACGGGTCGCCGGCCGATCATTTGATGAATCGCGATCGGCTTGCCGGTCTTGTCGTCCACGTAGAGCATCTTGTGCGTCTTCGTGAGCACGGCCTTGCCGTCCTTGGCGTATCCGAACGAGGTTTCGGCCGCCGACCCGATCACCTGCTCAGGCGGGATGCCGTACACCTTCTGGGCGTACTCGCGCATGAAGTCCTGGCCGCCGCCGGTGGCGAAGTAGGTCTTGTAGCCATTGGCGCGCATGTACTGCATCACTTCCAGCATGGGCTGAAACACGAGCTCGGTATAGGGCCGCTGGAAGCGCGGATGCTTCGCGTTGGCGAGCCAGTCGGCCTCGATGGTGCGGAACTCGTCCACCGTCATGCCGCTGTGGGTGAGCGCCGCCGCCACCTTGAGCAGATCCTCGTTGGTGAGCCTGGCGATCGCGGCCTGGTTGCCGGACATGATGGTCTTGAAGGGCTCGACGAGCTTCAGGCGCGGACGCTTGTCGAGCTCGACCGCGAGCCGGTCGAAGGCGAACATCGCCTCCGCGTAGTTGGGCTGTTCGACCCAGGTCGTGCCGTCCTGGTCGAAGGTGGCGATGCGCGCCTCGGGCTCGACGAACTTGGGGCTGGTCTTGTCCGTGGTGTCCTTGACGAAGGCGATGATCGCCTGCTTGGCGGCGCCGTCGTTCCAGGAAGGCAGCGGATCGGTCTGCGCGCGTGCGAGCGGGGCCAGCACCCACAGCGTGACCAGCGCCAGGCCGTGCATCCAGGCAACCACCCGGCGGCGCGCCGTCGCCGGCAGCGACCGTGCTGCAATGGAGGATGGACCGGAGGCTTTCATGGCTGAGCTTTCCTTTCCGATGGACGGTCGACGATCTCGGCCGATCATTGCCCGCGCGTGATTGCAATGAAATCGGGTCGAAGGGCAGATCGGTTGCCCGAAAGGGAAGATGCAGCGCCCTGAGATCAGGGTTCGTGGCGGGCCGCGTGGACCAGCAAGGCTGCGAATGCCGCATGAAGCACCACAGCGGGCCACAACAGCCACCCAACCGGCGCGTGGGCGATGCCGAGCCAGGCCAGGTACACCGCGGCGGCCGCGTTGTAGGCCAGCATGGCCCGGGTCGGAGTGGATGCGATGCGCGATGCGCGGCGGCTCGGCCAGCAAGCGCAGCCGAGCATCATCAATGCAATGCCGCACAGCCTGGCGATCGCGAGTGCCACGCCCTCGGATTCGGCGCCGAGCAGCAGTCGGATAACGATCGCAGGAATGAGCAGCAGCGCGAGGCCGGTGGCGAATTCGACGATCGACGCGATCGCGAGGATCATGTCGAGCCGTGTACGCGGCGACTCGGTCACGCCTCGGGCTCCCGGCGCGCGATGCAGCGAAATCCCAGGTGCGAGGTCGAGGTATCGATCGGCTGCGGCATTCGCGCTGCGGGCCGGTAACGCCGGCAGTAGTTCGGCGCGCACAGGTGTGAGCCGCCCTTCATGACCTTGCGCGCAATCGGCAACTGTGGCATCTGGGGATCGAAGCTCTGTTCCTTCGCTGCGCCGCGAGGGTTCACGGGGATGCAGCAGGCCTTGAGCTTCTCGTCCGGGTGGCGCGGCGCGTACCAAGTCTGGGTCCACTCCCAGACGTTGCCGATCATATCGAAGAGGCCGTAGGTGTTGGGCGTGAAGCTGCGCACCGGCGAGGTGCCGGCGAAGCCGTCCTCGGCCAGGTTCTGCCAGGGGAATTCGCCCTGGAAGGTGTTGGCCTGGTGCACGCCGCCCGGTACCAACTCGCTGCCCCAGGCATACTCGGCGCCCTCGAGCCCGCCGCGCGCGGCGAACTCCCATTCGGCCTCGGTCGCGATGTCCTTGCCGGCCCACTTCGCATAGGCCTCGACATCGTTCCAGGCCAGGTGAACCACCGGATGATCGTCTTTGTCGGCGATGCTGCTGTCGACGCCTTGCGGCCGGCGCCAGTTGGCGCCTGCCACGAACTGCCACCACTGGAAGTGGTCGCGCAGGCTCACGCGGCCGGGCGGTGCGACGAACACCGACGAGGCGGCCCGGAGCATCTCGGGCAGCGCACCCGGGTAGTCCTTGGGATCAGGCGCGATCTCGCAGAACGTGACGTGGCCGGTGGCCTCGACAAAGGCCCTGAACTGCGCATTAGTGACCGGTGTCGCATCCATCCAGAAGCCGTCGACCGTCACGCGGTGCGCGGGCTTTTCCTCGGGGTAGTGGTGGTCCGAGCCCATGCGGAACGTGCCGCCGGGAATCCACAGCATGCCTGGATACGGCGCAGCGGCCGGGATCGATTTGGGAAGGGTGTCGGTCGTCATGGGTGATCTCAGAACTTGAAGCCTGCCCCGAAGTAGAAGCCGCCCATCGCCACCTTGTCGAGCAGCGCGTCGTCGCGCCGGTAGTCGAGATAGCGGTAGCCGAACTTGAGTGAAGTGGTGGGTGAATACTGATAGCTCGCGCCCGCGATGGCCTGCCAGCTCGCGCTCGAGCCGCCTTCGCCGACGTCGAGCCAGCCCATCAGCGACCATCTGTCGCCTACCGGCACGATGGCGCGCACGCCGACGATGCCGTCGGTCGAGCCCGTCCTTTCCTCGAGTTGGCGGCCGAGGCCGCGCGGGCTCGGCGCGATGTCGACGTTGGTCTTCGCGTTCACGTAGCGCAGGCCGCCGACCACGTCGACCGCCAACGGGCCTTCGACCACGCGGTAGAAGCCGGCCAGGGTCGCGATGGTCTGCTCGAACTTGACGTTGTAGCCGCCCAGCAGGCCGCCGGCCAGCTGGTTGCCGACGCCGAGCTTGACGTACTGCACGTCGAGCAATCCGCCCCAGGCTCCCTTGCGCGCTTCGAGCGTGCCCATGGCGCCGAAGTCCAGCGCTTCGAGGATGCCCTTGGAACTCACGCTGAGCACGTCGTCGGGCAGCGGGCCGAGCTTGAGGTCCGACTTGATGCCCGCGAGCCAGAGATAGGGCGCGAATTCGAACTGCCAGTCGTTGCTCGAGGTCAGGGTGGTCTGCGCCGCGGCGGGCAGGCAGGCCAGGGCGGCCGCGCAGGCGGACAGCGACTTCATGAAACGGCGTGCGCTCATTGCGTTGGCTGGGCCTTGAGTTCGGCCAGGCGACGCGCAAGGGCGGCCGACCATTTGTTGAAGGCGTCCTGGGCGTAGCTCCAGCTCGTGAAGGAGCTGACGTAGCCGTTCATCCAGGCTTCGGCGGCGGTGGTGGCGCCGCCATTGAGATCGGCCGCGTACTTGAGCCCGATCTGGGTGTCGGCGCATTCGGCCAGCACGTTGCCCGTGGCGCCATCGCGAAACTGCGCTTCGAGGCCCGTCTTGCCGAGGTACGGCGTCGAGCCCGGCGGCCGTCCGGTGGCCGCGCCCGAGCCCATCTCGGCGACGAAGCCGTAGGGCACCGCGGTGCCCGCCATGCTGGCCAGCGTGTTGGTCGGCACGAGCGAGGTCAGCGCCAGCCGCACGCGCAGCACGCCGGGGCCCGCGGCGTCGACGATCTTCACGTTGGGCGAGAGGTTCTTGACCAGTGCGCTGTGGAAGTAGTCGATCAGCGCCTTGAGGTCGCTCGGGTCGATCGGGCTCTGCTCGTTGGCGGGCGTCACGTAGACCTTGATGCGTTCGATCATGACCTTGTCGTAGATCCTCCAGTCGATGCCGGGTTGACGCCAGCACAGAAAGCCGCCGTTGGCGGGCTGCGACTTGAGCTTGGCCGGATCGGACAGGAAACCAACGTTCGACACCTTGGCCACGTTGTTCTCGGAGGCCGTGATGCCGGCATTGCCCGAGCCCGGCGCGGCACAGCCGGTGGCGAAAAGCGCCATAGCCGCCGCGAGGCCGCCCAGCATCGAAGTCCGTTGGAAGCGCAAGTTCATCGAGTTCCTTGTCTGCGGGCGACGCCCGCTCATGGTGCGCCGACCACGGTGTAGTAGACGCCGTTGGCGCCGTAAAAAGGCCGGAACCAGCTGTCGCCGACCTGGTAGTAGTCGACGCCATAGCGGTTGACCATCACGGCGCCGGCGGGCACGCGCGCGTAGCTCACGCCCATCGGGTAGACCGCGCCGCGGTTCGCGGTCGAGACCGCCGCGCCGGCTGCCACGCCGACGACCGCGCCGGCCGCCACGGCCCCCGCGCAGTCGTAACAGCCCGCGTGGTAGTAGGGCACGGCCACCGGCGCGTGATAGGGCGCATAGCCCGCGGCGCCATAGGCGGGCGGGTGATAGGCGCTGTAGCCGCCGGCGGTGGTGTGGACCGCGCCGTAGCCGGCGACGCCCGTGGTGGAGCCGCCCCAAGCGTTGGTGTGGCTGGTGGCGCCATCCCAGCTGTGCGAGGTGCTGCCGCCCCAGGCGTTGGTGTGCTCGGCACCGCCCCAGCCACCCGACGAGTGGCCGCCGAAGCGGTTGGCGCTGGCCCAGGCGGCGGCCTGTCCATGGAAGCCGGCGCAGAGCAGCAGGCCTGCCAGCAGTGGCAGCAGGATCTTGTGTGAAGGCGTGTTGGACATGGTGTTCACCTCTTACTGCGCCTTGGCGGCAGCGGCCTTGCCGGACTTCCTGGCAGGCGCTGCGGACTTGGGCGCGGCGAAGGCGATCTTCTTCGCATTGGCCGCATTCACCGCCGCGAAGGCCTCGGCCGCGATCACCGGGTCGAGCTTCCAATTCGACAGTTCGACCTGGTGGCGCAGCTGCAGCGGGTCGCCGCGGAACACCGCGCGCATCTTGCGCGGCAGCTTGTCGTCGGCGCCGATCCAGATCTGCATGAAGAGCTGGTCGCTGGCGATCGCCACCATCTCGGTGGTAGTGCCGCCGACCACCTTCGACTGGCCGATGTAGAAGGCCTTGCCGATACCGTCGGTGAGTGTCTGGAAGGGGTCGGCGCCGACGATGTCGGCGAACGGGAAGTAGATCGCCGCGTTGTCGAAGGCCTGCTTGAGCATGGCGTCGATGGTCGGCGGCGCCGGCGCCACGGCGACCAGGTTCTCGGCTGGCGCGAAGGCAGTGATGGTCTTGCCGTCGTACGAGAACTCCGAGGCCGGACCGTCGCCGAGCGTCACCACCCGCAGCCGGTCGGGCCGCTGCAGCAGCACCTCGGAGGTGGTGCCGTAGGCGAGCGCGGGGCCGACACTGCTCGGGCTCTCGTAGGTGGTGACGGCCGTGAAGGCCAGCGACTTCGCGCTCGTGAGGCTGGCGCTCATCGCCCGCAGCAGGTCCATGGCCCGGGCCTCGAGCTGCGGCGCCTGGGGCTGGGCCTTGGCGGTGCGCGCGGGCTTCGCAGGCGCCGCGGTCTGGGCGGCAGCGCCGGTCCCCAGCAAGGTGGCCGCGACGAACATCAACGCGGCAGTGAATCGGGACCGGACCATGAAAAGCTCCTTGGAGTCAGCAACGACGGACCGGCGGCCCTGCGGGCGCCTCCGGGCGGTCATCATCGGCAGCGCGGCGCGGCGCGTGAATCGGGTGCAGGGGCAACTTGGTTGCCCGAAGGGGAAGCGCCGCGGCGGCACGGCGCGGTTACAGTGGATCGACCCCAGAAAGCGCTTCCCCTGGATGGCCTCATGACCGTGTCGATGCAGCTCCTCCGTCGCTCGCGCCCCTGGTTGGGCGCCTGCCTTGCCGGCTGCCTGGGACTGCTGCTGGCCGGTTGCGCATCGCGGCCGGTCAACCCGCCTCTGGCGCAGGCCGACCCGAGCCGCGGCTATCGCTACGAGACCCGCCCGGCGCCGGAACGCGACAAGGAGAACCTTGTCATCCTCGCCTTTTCGGGCGGTGGTACGCGGGCCGCGGCCTTTTCCTATGGCGTTCTGGAGTTCCTGCGCCGCACCGAGGTGGTCGGACCGCGCGGCCGGAGCGGCCGGCTGATCGACCAGGTCGATGTCATCACTGGGGTGTCGGGTGGAAGCTTCACGGCGCTCGCCTACGGCCTCTACGGCGACCGGCTGTTCGACGACTACGTGCAGCGTTTCCTCAAGCGCGACGTGCAGGGCGACCTGATCGCGCGTGCGTTCAAGCCCGACTACTGGGTCGACCTCGGATCGACCGGCTGGGGACGCTCCGAACTGGCGGCCCAGCTCTACGACGAGATCCTGTTCAAGGGCGCCACCTTCGGCGACTTGGCACGCGGCAAAGGCCCGCTGGTGCTGGCCTCGGCCACCGACCTCTCGACCGGCGCGCGGCTGGTCTTCCAGCAGAGCGTGTTCGACATCATGTGCTCGGACCTGAGCGCGGTGTCGCTGTCGCGCGCCGCGGCGGCCTCTTCCGCCGTACCGGTTGTGCTGTCGCCGGTGACGCTCGACAACTACGGCGGAACTTGCGGCTACCGACTGCCCCCCTGGGCCCGGACCTTTTATGGAGAAGTTGCGCCGCCACGCCCGGCCGCGCGCGCGATCCGCTCAATCGATGCGATGGCCGCGCTGGGCGACGGCGCTGACCGGCCTTACCTGCACCTGGTGGATGGCGGTGTCTCCGACAACGTGGGCATGCGCGGTGTGCTCGATGCGCTGGAACTGCTCGAGGCGCTGCACGAGGCCGGCATGCCGACGCCGCTCGACCATGTGCGGCGAGTGGTGGTCTTCATTGTCAACTCGCTGTCGACGCCGCCCACGGACTGGGACCGATCCGCAACGCCGCCCGGCACCATCGAGATCCTGCTGAAGGCGAGCGGGGTGCCGATCGACCACAACTCCTACGAAGCCGTGGAGCTGCTGCGCGACACCGCGGCGCGCTGGCAGACGATGAGGCGCATTCGCGAGTCGCCAGCGATGGCGGCCAACAAGGACCCCGCGATCACGCAGCTCATGCGCGTGCCCGATGCAGAGATCTATGCCATCGACGTCTCCTTCGACGCGTTGAAGGACCGCGGCGAGCGCGACTACCTCAACAGCCTGCCGACCAGCTTCTACCTGCCGGACGAGGCGGTCGACCGGCTGCGCGCCGCCGCTTCGACGCTGATCCTCGACTCGCCCGAGTTCGCGCGTCTGCTCAAGGATGCGGGCAGCACGCTGGTGCCGCACGCACCCTAGCCGGACGCCGCCTGCCGGAGCCGCTCGTCGAGCCGCCCGAGTTCGGCCGCGGAGTCGGCGCCGAGCTTCTGCATGAGCTGTGAGCGCTGCGTTTTCACCGTGCGTTCGCTGGTGTCGAGCTCGTCCGCGATCTGCTTGTTAAGCTTGCCCGCGACGATGCGGTCGAAGACCTCGCGCTCGCGCGGCGTGAGCGTCGCGAACAACGCCTCGAGTCGCTGCTGCTCCGCCCGCGCGCTGCGCAGCGCGTCATCGCGCGCGAGCGCCCGGCCGATGGCGGCGAGCAGCGCTTCACCCTGCACCGGCTTCTGCAGGAAATCGACTGCGCCGCCCTTCATGGCCCGCACGCTCGACGGGATGTCGGAGCGGCCGCTCAGGAAGACCACCGGCAGCAGGCAGCCGTGCTCCTGCAACACGTCCTGCAACTCGAGGCCCGAAGGGCCGGGCAGGTTGACGTCGAGCAGCAGGCAGCCCGGGCGATCGGGCACCGGATGCAGCAGGAACTCGCCGGTGTCGGCATAGCCGCGGCCGTCGAAGCCAGCCGCGTCGAGCAACCGCAGAAGCGCCAGGCGCAGCGAAGCGTCGTCGTCGACGACATGGATCAGGGGTTTCATGTCCATCGGTATTCCTTCGGTGCCGTGCCGTTGGGGCCGAGCAACGGCACATCCATGTGAAAGACGGTACCCTTGCCCGGCCAGCTGTCGACCCGGAGTCGACCGGCGTGCGCATCGACGATCGAGCGCGAGATCGACAGGCCCAGGCCCATGCCGCTGCGCTTGGTGCTGAAGAAGGAATCGAAGAGCCTCGGCAGGTGCGTCGCCTCGATCCCATGGCCGCGGTCGCTCACGCTGACGGTGACGTGGTCGGCGTGGCGCACTGTCGACACCACGATCTTGCGCCGGTCCTCGGGCAGGTCGCCCACCGCATCCATGGCGTTGAGCACCAGATTGATCAGCACCTGCTGGATCTGGATGGGATCGCCAAGGATTTGCAGCGGGCTTGGCCCGGCGCGGACCACGAGGTCGATCGAGCGCCGGCGAGCCTCGGCGTCGAGCATCGCGCACCCCTGCGCGACAGCCTCGTTGAGCTCGATCGGGTGGCGCGCGACCACCTGCCGGGCGAGCAGTGATCTCAGCCGCGCGATAACGTCGCTCGCGCGCAGGTCGTCGCGCCGGATGTCGGCGAGGATGTTGCCGATGTCGTCCGGCTTCTGCCGGCCGGACTTGATCATCAGTTCGGCGGCTTCGGTGTTGGCGAGGATGGCGGCCAGCGGCTGGTTGATCTCGTGCGCGATCGATGCAGTCAACTCGCCCGCGATCGCGAGCCGCGAGGCGTGCGCGAGTTCGCTGCCTCTTTGCACCAGCGTCATCTCGGCCTTGAGGCGGCGGCGATGCTCGACCATCAGCGCCGCGATCAACCCGGCCTGCAGCAGGATCACCGTGCCACCGACCACCGCGGTCCGGCGATAGGCCTCCCAGAAGGTGGGCTGGCGGAACTCGACGATGGCGTCCGAGGGGATGTCGGCATCGGCGATGCCCCAGCGGCGTGTCTGGCGCTGGTCGACGCTCAAGGTGTTGCGGGTGCGCTCGGGCAACTCGAGCGCGGCGGGCGAGGTGCCGTCGAGCAGCGCGTTGACGATGTCCCCGGCCTGTCGGCCCATGGCATCGAAGCGCGGCATCACGCCGCCGACCACGCCGGTGCCCAGGAAGGTGCTGAAGGTGCCGTACACGGGGACCGCCGATGCCTGCGCGATCAGTTCGGCCGCATCGCGGGGCGTGAAGCGCTGCTGGTCGCCGCTCTGGTAGAAGCCGGCCGTGAACACGAGCGAGTGCTCGTCGAGTTCGCCCAGGCGCTTGCTCAGTTCATCGATCGGCAGGCCAGCGAGGAACTCCGCTTTCACCTTGGGCCCGAGGCCGGTGGCCTTGGCGCGGAACAGCGCCTCCCAGTTCAGGTCACGCGGCGTGCTGCCGGTGACGAAGACCAGCCGCTCGGTGCCGGGATGCCAGCGCAGCGCCTGCTCGAGGCTGCCCGTGATCTCGTAGCCGACCGGAACCCCGACCACATCGAGGGGCAACGCAGGCAGTGGCGTCGGGAATGTCGTGAACACGGCGGCATGAACCACGGGCACGCCCGGAAAAAGGTCATCGCGATGACGCAGCACGAAATCCAGTGAGTCGCGCGCGACCGCGACCACAATCGCCGGCGGTCGATCGGTGTACTTGTCACGCAAGTACCGGGTCATCGTGCGCTCGTAGCGATCGCCCACGAAATCGGGGTTGTCGAGGAATTCGTTGAAGAAATGGACCGGCCGCTCGGCGCTGCTCTCGATGGCGCTGCGCAGCCCGGCCTCGACCTCGACATTGCCGGGCACCAGGCGCCCGTTCGAATACAGCACCAGGACCGTGTGGCTCTCCACCGCCATGGCGGCGCCGCCAGACAGCGCCAGAAGGCACAACACGACAAGCGGGAAACGAACCCGGCGGGCGATCGGCGGCTTCAAGAACTCTCCGTCTTCGGCATGGCGCTTTCGTTTGTGGCGAGCGAACGTTAATACAATACGGCTCAACGTCTCTTGACATTTTGGGCCACTGCATCGTGCGTTCGGCCTATTTCACAGGGGGTGTCGTCTCGATGTTGCGTTCGGTTTCGAAGGCGCGCGGCCCCCATTTCGGGGATTCCCCGGCGACCGACCCCGGCAGCGTTCGCACCGCCTCGCTGGCGGGCGTGCCGGTCGTTCTGCGCCAGAAAGGCATCGAGCCCGCACGCGTGCTGGCCGAACTGGGCTTGGCGCCCGACACCTTCGATCATCCTGACGGCCGGCTCAGCTACCGTAACGGCGGACAGCTTCTGCTGCATTGCGCCGAGCGCACGGGATGCCCGCATTTCGGCTTGCTCGCCGGCCAGCATGCCGATCCTTCGTCGCTCGGAATGCTCGGCGAACTGATTCAGCGGTCGCGCACGGTCGATGCGGCACTGAACAGTCTGATCGCGCACCTGCATCTTCAGACGCGCGGCGGGGTGCCCACGCACGCCGTCGAAGGCATACACGCCAGTTTCGGCTATGCGATCTACCTGCGCGACATGCCCGGCACGGCGCAGGCCTACGACCTGGTTGCTGCCTTCGAGTTCAACATCCTGCGCGCGCTCTGCGGGCCGCGCTGGTCGCCCGTTGAGGTGAGCTTCGCTCACGGGCGGCCTGCGGACCTCGACCCCTATCGGCACCTGTTCGGCTGCCGACTCGTCTTCGATGCCGACCGCACCGAGCTGCGCTTCGATCGCCATTGGCTCGCGCTGGCGCCGCTGGCCTCGGATGCCGAGCGCCATCGCCAACTGCAGCGCGAGGTCCTCGCGCAGGAAAGCGTGGCGCCCGAGGTGCTGGTGCACCACATCAGTGCCACGCTGCGGCGCATGGTGGCGAACGGCCGCGCGAGCGAAAGCCTGCTGTGCGACTTGCTGTCGATGCCGCGGCGCACGCTGCATCGCAAGCTTGCGGCGCAGGGCACCAGCGTGCGCGCGCTGCTCGAGGACGTGCGCTACGAATATGCGCGCCAGCTGCTGCTCGACACCGACTTGTCGACGGCGCGGGTGGCGGCGGCGCTCGACTACGCGGATGCGAGCACCTTCAACCGCGCCTTCCGGCGCTGGACGGACACCACGCCCGCCGCATGGCGGGAGCGGGCCGTCGCTCGCTCCGCGAACGCAGAAGCTCCGCAACTCGCCGCTCGGCCCGAAGCGAGCGCCTGAGCCACGCAGCGGCAGCGCCGTCGATCGCCTCGGTCCGGCGAGCGTCGATGGCTGCGCCAGGCCAGCCCTCGAGTTCGCCGGCCGGCGAGGTCGCAGCCGGCACGCCGGCCGCGCGCGCGACAAAGACCACCGAATTGGCCGAAAAGACCGGCGACGAAACCCCCGTCTCAACAGAATCGGCCGTCGGTGACCGGGCTGCGCACGGCCGCCGATCGACAAAAGAAAGCCGGGCCCTCCCGGCGTCACGAAGAAACACCTTTCGAGAGACACCCCTGTGGTCCATACCGCTTCGCTTCGCCTTGCCGCGCGTCACCGCCGCTCGGCGGTTTCCATTGCCGCGCTGGCGCTCCTCGCCCTGGCCGGGCCCGCCCACTCGATCGAGATCGACACCGGCAACCCCGACGTGGTGCTGCGTTGGGACAACACGCTGCGCTACAACCTGGGCCAGCGCGTGCAGGGCCAGGACAAGGCGATCCTCAGCAATCCGAACTTCGACGACGGCGACCGCAACTTCGGCAACCACTCGCTGATCGCCAACCGCCTCGACCTGCTGAGCGAGATGGACCTGGTGGTCGACAAGAAGTATGGCTTTCGCGTCAGCGGCGCTGCCTGGGGCGATGCGGCCTACGACAACCTCGACAACCACAACAACGCCACGGCCAACACGCTGGTCTACGGCGTGCCGACCGCGGGCGCGCTGTCGCCCTACACCTCGCGCTATGCCAAGGGCGTCTCGGGCGAGCTGCTCGATGCCTTCATTTTCGGCAGCACCGACATCGGCGACACCAACGTCGGCCTGCGCCTGGGCAAGCACACGGTCTACTGGGGCGAGAGCCTGCTGGCCGGCGGCGCGGTGCACGGTATCTCGTACGGCCAGTATTCGCTCGACCTCTGGAAAGCGCTCGCCACGCCCGGCATCGAGGCCAAGGAGCTCTACCGGCCGCGCAACGCGATGACGCTGCAGGTGCAGCCCGCGCCCGAGCTCTCGTTCTCGGCCCAGACCTTCTTCGACTGGGAGAGCGCGCGCTATCCCGAGTCGGGCAGCTACCTGACGGTCAACGACGCGTTGCTGCACGGCGGCGAATCGCTGATCGCGGGTCCCGGGCAGCGGCTGCTGCAGGCCACGAGCGCGGAGCCCAACAAGACGGGTGACTTCGGCCTCTCGGCGCGCTGGAGCCCTGAATGGCTCGACGGCACGGCCGGCCTCTATGGGCGCCGCACCGCGGACATCCAGCCGCAGCTCGCGCTGATGCCGGCCGTGGCGGCCGGCGTGCCGGCGGCCGCCTGCGCCAGGGCAGGCCTGCGGCCCATCGGACCCACCAACTGCTACATCAACCCGGGCGCGGCGACGCTGCCGCAGATCCAGGCCGGCTACGTGGGCCAGTACCAGGCCTTCTACGGCCGTGACATCGACATCTACGGCCTGAGCCTGGCGAAGAACGTCGCCGGCCTGAGCCTGGGCGCGGAGCTGAGCTACCGCCGCAACATGCCGCTGCAGAGCGTGCCGGTGCAGGTGCTGCCCGCGCCGCTGGCCAACCCAGCCACGGGCGGGATCTCGCTGGGGCAATTCGCGGCGCTCGGCGGCGATGCGCCCGGCGCACGCGGCGACACCATGCACGGCGTGCTGAACCTGCTCGGGACCGTGTCCAAGACCGCGCTGTTCGACAGTGCGAGCTGGAACGCCGAGCTGATCTGGAACCGCTGGCTCAGCGTGTCGCAGAACCCCGGCGCCTTCAAGGGCAGCGCCGCCTACCGTGCCAATCCGGCCAACGTCGATGCGGTCAGCAAGGACTATTTCGGACTCGGACTCAACTTCACGCCGACCTGGTACCAGGTCTTTGCGGGCGTCGACCTCTCGATGCCGTTGAGCTGGTCGGGCGGCCTCTCGGGCAACTCGGCGGTGCTGACCGGCGGCAACAAGAACGCCGGCACCTACGGCATCGGCGTGGCGGCCGATGTGCGCTCCAAATACAACATCGCGCTGCGCTATGTCGGCTTCTATGGCGACTACAGCACGCTGCCCAACGGCGCGATGAACGTGGCCAACGGCACCTACGCGAGCCTGTCCGACCGAGGGCACGTGCTGCTGACTTTCAAGGCGACCTTCTGAGTCGTCCCATTCCCCCCAACCACGGAGACAAGCCATGAACACACGTCCACTCTGGGCCGGCGCACTGATCGCGCTGGCCGCCCACGCCGCGCTGGCCGCGGTCGGCGCCGACGAAGCCAGGAAGCTCGGCACCACGCTGACCCCCACCGGCGCCGAGCGCGCCGGCAGTGCCGACAAGTCGATCCCCGAATACACGGGCGGACTGACCACGCCGCCGCCCGGCTACGAGAAGGGCTCGGGCGTGCGCCCCGATCCCTTCGCGGCCGACAAGCCGCTGTTCGCGATCACGGCGCAGAACCTGGCGCAGTACGACGCCAAGCTCACCGAAGGCACCAAGGAGCTGCTGAAGAAGTACCCGACGATGCGCGTCGACGTCTATCCCTCGCACCGCTCGATGGCCTTCCCCAAGTACGTGATCGAGAACACGGCAAAGAACGCGACGGCCGTGAAGACCACCGACGACGGTCTCGGCCTCGAAGGCACCTACGCCGGCATTCCGTTCCCGATCCCCAAGACCGGCCACGAGGTGATGTGGAACCACCTGCTGCGCTACACGGGCCAGAGCTACTACACGCAGTACGACTCCATCAACGTCGACTCGTCGGGCAAGGCGGTGCTCGCCACCACGGGCCAGATCCAGATGGACTACCCCTACTACGACCCCAAGCGCACGGGCGTCTCTGCGGACAACGACATCTATTTCCGCACCAGGATCGCCTACACCGCGCCGGCGCGCCGCGCCGGTGAGGCGCTGCTGGCGCAGGACTACATCAACCCGATGAAGAACGGCCGCCGTGCCTGGCAGTACCTGCCGGGCCAGCGCCGCGTCAAACTGGCGCCCGACATCGCCTACGACACGCCGAACCCGGGCGCGGCCGGTGCATCGACCTACGACGACGCCTGGGTGTTCAACGGCGCCATGGACCGCTACGACTTCAAGCTGGTCGGCAAGAAGGAGATGCTGATTCCCTACAACACCTTCAAGCTGGTCTATGCCAAGGATCCCTATGCGGTCGCCACGCCGAACCACCTGAACCCCGACTTCGTGCGCTGGGAGGCGCATCGCGTGTGGGTGGTGGAAGCGACGCTCAAAGCCGACAAGCGCCACATCTACGCCAAGCGCACCTTCTACGTCGATGAGGACAGCTGGATCGCGGTGGCTTCCGACGAATACGACGCACGCGGCCAGCTCTATCGGGCGGGCTTCGTCTACACCAACCCCTCGTACGAGGTGCCGGCGCCCGCGAGCATGGGCCAGTCCTTCCATGACTTCACGACCAACGGCTACAACATCACGGGCCTGATGGGCGCCTACACCGTGGGCCTCAAGTACACCGACCCGCTGTCGGCCACGGCCTGGAGCCCCGATGCGCTGGCCGGTTCCGGCGTGCGCTGAGCGGGAGCCCTCGATGCATCGCCGAGGCCTGCTGCTCGCCACCCTGGGAACGCTCGCCGGCGGGGCCGCCGCGGCGGCCGCCGAAGCGCCCGAACGCCGCGCGCAAGCCAGCGCGCTGGCCGGCCAGCGCCTCATCACCGGCATCGCGCGCGCCGGCGACCGGCTGGTGGCGGTGGGGCAGCGCGGCCACGTGCTGCACTCCGGCGACGGCGCCCGCAGCTGGGTGCAGGCCGCGGTGCCTGCGAACGCCGACCTCACGGCCTTGGCTTTTGCGGATGCCGACACGGGTTACGCGACCGGGCATGACGGCACCGTGCTCGGCACGCGCGACGGTGGCCGGCGCTGGGAACGGCTGCTCGACGGCCGCCAGGCCAACGCGCTGGTGCTCGACCACATGCAACGCCGGGTGGCGGCGCCCGATGCCGGGGCCCAGGACCACAAGCTGCTCGACGAGGCGCGCCGCAATGCCGAGGCCGGCCCCGACAAGCCCTTCCTTGACCTTTGCTTCACCGATGCCGCCAGCGGCTTCGTGGTCGGCGCCTACGGCCTCGTGATGCAGACGCGCGACGGCGGAAAGCGCTGGGAGCCGTGGTTCGACCGCATCGACAACCCGGGCCTGCTCAATCTCTACGCAATCTGCGCCAGCCGCGGCGCGCTGTACGCCGCGGGGGAGGGCGGTCTGCTGCTCAAGCGCGAGCCCGAGGGCGATCGCTTCCACGCGCTGGGCTCGCCCTACACGGGCAGTTTTTTCGGCATCGTCGCGACCAGCGCCGGTGTGCTGGCCTTCGGCATGCGCGGCCATGCCTATTTGAGCGCCGACGATGGCCGCAGCTGGCAGGCGGTCGCCACCGGCCTGCCCGCGAGCATCGTGAGCGGCGCGGTCGCGGGCGACGGCACCGTGGTGCTGGTCGACCAGGCGGGCAACATCGTGCGCAGCGCCGACGGCGGACTTCACTTCACGACTTCAGGGCTGAATCCCTCGATGCCGCTCGCCGCCGTTGCCTTCGCCGACGACAAGACCCTCGTGCTGGGCGGGCCGCGCGGCCTTCGCAGCGTCGAATTCAAGACGAAGGACAGCTGATGTCACATCCATCCGGCCTCGACCGCATGCCGGTCGTGCGCGACCTGAAGAATTTCCCGCGCGACTCGGGCGGCTGGCTCGAACGCGCGGTCTTCAATCACCGACTGTGGGTTTGCCTGGCCTGCATCGCCGCGACACTGGTGCTGGGCTTCTTCGCCACGCGAATTGCGCTCAACGCCAGCTTCGAGAAGATGATCCCCGTCGGTCATCCCTACATTCAGAACTACCTCGCCAACCGCAGCGAACTGCGCGGCATGGGCAACACGCTGCGCGTGGTGGTCGAGAACGAGCGCGGCGACATCTTCGACGCCCGCTACCTCGATGCGCTCAAGCACATCAACGACGACCTGTTCCTCATGAAGGGCGTCGACCGCGCCTGGGTCAAGTCGCTGTGGACGCCCGCGACGCGCTGGACCGAGGTCACGGAGGAGGGCTTCCAGGGCGGCCCCGTGATGCCCGACAACTTCGACGGCGCGCCACCCAGCGTCGAGAAACTGCGCCTCAACGTCGCCCGCGCAGGGCTGGCGGGTAGCATCGTCGCCAACGACTTCAGATCGAGCGCGATCGTGGTCCCGCTGCTCGACGGCGGCGGCAAGGCGCAGCGGCTCGACTACCGGGGCCTCTCGCGCGACCTCGAGACCCGCATCCGCGACAAGTACGAGCAGGGGCTGGCGCCCGACGGCAAGCCCTGGGGCGTGAAGGTGCACGTGATCGGCTTCGCGAAGATCGTCGGCGATCTGCTTGACGGGCTGCTGCAGGTCATGAGCTACTTCGGCATCGCGACGCTGATCGCAGGGCTGCTGCTCTACGGCTACACGCGCTGCCTGCGCAGCACCGCGCTGGTGCTGGCCTGCTCGCTGGTGGCGGTGATGTGGCAAGTGGGGATCGTGAAGCTGGCGGGCCTCGAGCTCGACCCGTATTCGATGCTCGTGCCCTTCCTCGTGTTCGCGATCGGCGTGAGTCACGGCGCGCAGAAGATGAACGGCATCATGCAGGACATCGGTCGCGGCACCCACCGGCTGGTGGCCGCGCGCTATACCTTCCGGCGCCTGTTTCTGGCGGGCGTCACGGCCCTGCTGGCCGACGCGGTGGGCTTCGGCGTGCTGATGCTGATACCGATCCCTGTCATTCGCGAACTCGCCCTGACCGCGAGCATCGGCGTCGCGGTGCTGATCTTCACGAACCTGCTGCTGCTCCCGGTGCTGCTGTCCTATGTGGGTGTGAGCCAGCAGGCGGCGGCGCGCAGCATGCGCCTCGAGCAGGCGCAGGCCGAGGGGCGCGGCGGGCGAATCTGGCTGTGGCTGGCCCGCTTCGCCGCCCGGCGCAGCTGGGCGCTGGCCGCGGTGCTCGCATCCTCCGTGCTGGCGGCTGGCGGCTTCGCGCTGAGCCTCGGGCTGCAGGTCGGTGACCTCGACCCCGGTGCGCCCGAGCTGCGCCCCGATTCGCGCTACAACCGCGACAACGCTTTCGTGACGAAGAACTATGCGCTGTCGAGCGACGTCTTCGCGGTCATCGTCAAGACGCCCAAGGAGGGCTGCCTCAAGTACGAGACCTTGGTGCAGGCCGACCGCCTGGCCTGGGAGCTGCAGCAGTTGCCGCAGGTGCGCGCGACGCTCGGGCTGCAGGACGTGGTGCGGCAGATCACGGCCGGCTCGTTCGAGGGCAATCCCAAGTGGCTCACGATCAGCCGCAACCAGGACGTGCTGAACTATGGCGCCCAGCAGGCCAGTGTGAACAACCCCGAGCTCTTCAACACCGAATGCTCGGTGATGCCGCTGGTCGCCTACCTGAGTGACCACAAGGCGGCGACGCTCGACACGGTGCTGGCTGCGGTCGAGCGCTTCAATGCCCGGAACCCGACCGACCCGGCGCTGCTGCAACTGCTGCCGGCCGCGGGCTCGGCCGGCATCGAGGCGGCGACCAACATCGTGGTGCGGGAAGCCAACCGGACGATGCTGCTGTACGTCTACGCGGCCGTGGTGCTGCTGTGCCTGGTCACCTTCCGCTCATGGCGCGCGGTGCTGGTGGCGGTGATCCCGCTCGCGCTGACCTCGATCCTGTGCGAGGCGCTGATGGTGCTGCTGGGCATCGGGGTGAAGGTCGCGACCCTGCCCGTCATTGCGCTCGGCGTGGGCATCGGGGTCGACTACGCGCTCTACCTGCTGAGCGTGCAGCTCGCGGCGCAGCGCCGCGGCCTCACGCTGGCCGAGGCCTATGCCGAGGCGCTGATGTTCACGGGCCGGGTGGTCGCGCTCGTCGGCGTGACCCTGGCCGCGGGGGTCGTCACCTGGGTGTTCTCGCCGATCAAGTTCCAGGCCGACATGGGCATCCTGCTGACCTTCATGTTCGTCTGGAACATGGTCGGTGCGCTGGTGCTGATCCCGGCCCTGTCGCACTTCCTGCTGGCAGACAGGCACTTCAAGCCAGCGTCGGCTTCGCGCTCTCTCGGAAGGCCGTGGGCGAAACGCCCTGCCAGCGCTTGAAGGCGCGCGTGAAGTTGCTGGTGTCGCTGAAGCCGAGCAAGAAGGTGATCTCGGTGATCGACAGCGACGACTGCCGCACGTAGCCTGTCGAGAGCTCCTTGCGCGTGGCGTCCATCAGGTCGTGGAAGCTGGTCTCGCGCTCGGCAAGCTTGAACTGCAGCGTGGTCGGGCTCATGGCGAGCGCGTCGGCCACCATGTCGCGCGTGCAGCTGCCGTTGGGCAGGAACTCGATGATCTTCTGCCGCACGCGGGTCACGACGTCGTCCTTCTCGAGCCGGGCCAGGTAGGTGTTCGAGAGGTTGTCGTTGAGCTGTGCCAGTTCGGCGCAGGCGCCGATCAGCGGGCGGTCCAGGTCGGCGCGCGGCAGGACCAGCATCGGCCCGGGCTGGCTGAAGTCCACGGGCGCGCGGAACAGCGCCTCGTAGGGCGCGGCACCCTCGTGCGGCTCGGGATGCGAGAACGAGACCCGCAGCGGGTTGAAGTCGGGCTTGTAGAGGTGTCGCATGGCCAGCACCAGGAAGCCCAGGAAGGCGTCCTCGGTCTCCGACGAGACATCGACCAGCGGCCGGATGCGCAGTTGCAGATCGTCCGCCGACTCGACGATCTCGATCTCGCTGGTCTGCGAGGCCAACCGGAAGTAGCGCTCCAGGCGCTGGCAGAACTCGCGCAGGTCGGCGCTGGCCGCGAGCGCATAGCCCAGCGCATGCAGGTTGGAGATATGGATGAACCGCGCCACCGTGAGCCCAAAGTAGGGGCTGCCCGTGACGTCGGCACAGGCCCGGAACAGCCGCGTGAGCGTGCTGACCGGCAGCCGGCTCATGGGGTCGTTGGTCATGTTGAGCGGCACGCCGACCGCCTTCAGCACGCGGGTGCTGTCGACGCCGCTGGCCTGCAGGGCCTTGGAGATCGCGAGCACGTAGCCGCCGATCGTGGTCGGCTCCCGCGCCGGGGCGCCCGCAGAGGGCAGGGGAGGATTCATGCCCGCGATCGTGGCGGCAAGCGGGGCTTTTGACAATCTGGTTTGCCCGGTCCGACGGGACCATCGAATTGGCCGCAAAGACCGGTGCGGCGCGGCTTGCGTTCCTAGACTGGACCTCCCCTAAGAGCCAAAGAACCGGAGACAGACGGATGACCCAGGAACCCCGCGACGGCGAACTTCCCTTCGCCCGGACGCCCAGCGCCAGCGTGGCCGGCCGCACCCTTGCCGAATCGACCCACCAGTGGCGCAGCCGCGGCACGGCGCTGCGCGCCGACGCGCCCAACGTGCTCGTGATCATGCTCGACGACGTCGGCTTCGCTCACGCCGACACGGTCGGCGGCGCCATCCACACCCCCACGCTGAGCCGCATCGCCAACACCGGCCTGCGCTACAACGCCTTCCACACCACTGCGATCTGCTCAGCCACGCGCGCTTCGCTCTTGACCGGCCGCAACCATCACCGGGTCGAATCCGGCACGATCACCGAGTTCGCCAGCGACTTCGACGGCTACACGGGCGAAATCCCCAAGAGTGCCGCCACCATCCCCGAGGTCCTCAAGCACCACGGCTACAGCACGGCCGCCTTCGGCAAGTGGCACAACACGCCGGCGCTGCAGACCTCGGCCGCCGGGCCCTTCGACCGCTGGCCCACCGGCTGCGGCTTCGACCACTTCTACGGCTTCATCGCGGCCGAGACCTCGCAATACCAGCCTAGCCTCTACCGCAACACCACGCCGATCGAGCCGCCGAACGAC
Source organism: Variovorax sp. J31P207 (assembly GCF_030316965.1). NCBI lineage: Bacteria > Pseudomonadati > Pseudomonadota > Betaproteobacteria > Burkholderiales > Comamonadaceae > Variovorax > Variovorax sp. J31P207. Next base: position 96,411 of record NZ_JASZYN010000017.1, on the reverse strand, counting down.
CCGGCCTATCACCTGAGCGAGGACCTGGCTGCGCAAGCGACCAGCTGGCTGCGCGAGCAGCATGCGCTGGCGCCCGAGAAGCCCTTCTTCATGTACTGGGCGCCCGGTGCAGTGCATGGGCCGCACCAGGTCTTCGCCGAATGGTCGGACAAGTACAAGGGCCGCTTCGACGGCGGCTGGGACGTCTATCGCGAGCAGGCCTTCGAGCGGCAGAAGGCGCTGGGCTGGATTCCGCCAGACAGCCAGCTCACGCCGCGGCCCGACACGCTGGCCGGATGGGAGAGCCTGCCGCTCGAAGAGCGCAAGTACCAGGCGCGCCTCATGGAGGTCTACGCCGGCTTTCTGGAACATGCCGACGTGCAGGCCGGCAAGGTCATCGACGAGCTCGAGCGGCTCGGCCTGCGCGACAACACGCTGATCTTCTACGTGCTTTCCGACAACGGTGCCTCGGCCGAGGGCGCGGGCGGCACCATCAACGAGATCCTGTCGATCAGCGGCGTGCCGATCCCGTTCGCGCAACAGATGAAGATCCTCGACGAGCAGTACGGCGGGCTCGATGCGCTCGGCGGCCCCTTGATCGCGAGCATGTACCACGCGGGCTGGGCCTGGGCCGGCGAGAGCCCGTTCCAGGGCACCAAGCTGGTCGCGGGCTACTTCGGCGGCACGCGGGTGCCAATGGCGGTCTCCTGGCCCAAGGGCATCGCGGCCGATCCGGCGGTGCGCGGCCAGTTCCATCACGTGAACGACATCGCACCCACCATCTACGAGCTGATCGGCATCGTGCCGCCGACTGCGGTCAATGGCGTCGCGCAGGACCCGCTCGACGGCCTGAGCCTGGCCTACAGCTTCGCCGACGCGGCGGCGCCGACGCGCAAGACGCAGCAGTACTTTGAGATCTTCGGCAGCCGCGGCATCTACGCCGACGGCTGGATGGCCTCTGTGTTCGGACCGCGCCTGCCCTGGCTGTCGGCCACTGCGGCGGCCTACGCGAACTGGAATCCGGACGAGGACGTCTGGTCGCTCTATCGGCTGGGCAGCGACTATTCCCAGTCGACCGACGTGGCGCGGCAGCATCCCGAAAAGCTGGCCGAGCTGCAGGCACTGTTCGACCAGGAGGCGCGTGCCAACCACGTCTATCCGATCGGCGCCGGGCTTGGACCACTCTTGAACCCCGCGGCGCGCATCGGCACCACGCAGACCGAATGGCACTTCAATGCCGATGTCACGCGCCTGCCCGAGTTCTGCGCGCCCAACCTGCGCGCGCGCAACAACAAGGTGACGGTCGAGCTGACCCTGCCGGAGAGGGGCGAGGGTGTGCTGTATGCGCTCGGTGGCATGGCGGGCGGGCTGGTGCTCTACATGGATGCCGGCTATCTGCACTTCGAATACAACTGCCTCACGGTGATGCGCACGCGGATGCGCAGTGCCGAGCCCATCGAGCCGGGCGTCCGACGCATTGAACTGCTGACCTCGATGGCCGGCCCCACGCCGGGCGCGCCCGCGACCTTCTTGATGCGGGTCGACGGCGCGGAAGTGGCGCGCGGCGGCGCGCCCTTCACGGCGCCGCTGTGCTTTACCGCCAGCGAGACCTTCGACGTCGGCATCAACCTCGGGTCGCCGGTCTCGCTGGCCTACGCCGAGCGGGCGCCGTTCCGCTTCAACGGCCGCATCGCGGACGTGCACATCGTCTACACCCCATGACGACTCCAGTATCCAACTTGTCTACGCCGGTCCAGATCGATCCGCGCACGGCCGACTACATCGTGATCGGCGGCGGCTCGGCCGGCTGCGTTCTGGCGGCCCGGCTGAGCGAAGACCCCGAGGTGCAGGTCTGCCTGCTGGAGGCGGGCGGCCCCGACCACAGCCCGCTGATCCAGTGCCCGGCCGGCCTGCCGATCGTGATGCCCTATCCGATCTTCAACTGGGCCTTCAAGACGCAGCCCAACCCGGGCATGAACGGCCGCATCGGCTACCAGCCGCGCGGCAAGGCGCTGGGCGGATCGAGCTCGATCAACGGGATGATGTACATCCGCGGCGACCGCAGCGACTACGATCGCTGGGCCGCGGCCGGCAACGCGGGCTGGAGCTACGCAGAGGTGCTTCCCTACTTCCGCAAGGCCGAGAACAACGAGTTCTGGGGCGAGACCGAGCACCATGGTGCCGGCGGCCCGCTCAACGTCGCCGACGTGCAGGAGCCCAGCGTTTATGCGCGCGCCTTCGTCGCAGCCGCGGTGCAGGCCGGGCATCGGCCCAACCCGGACTTCAACGGCGCGTTCCTCGAAGGCGTGGGTCTCACGCAAGTGACGCAGAAGAACGGCGAGCGGTGCAGCACCGCCAAGGCCTACCTGACGCCGAATCTCGCGCGGCCCAACCTGCGCGTGGTCACGCGCGCACGCACCACGCGCATCGTGATGGAGGGCGGCCGGGCCGTGGCGGTCGACTACCGCGATGCCCGGGGCGTCGCCCGGCGCGTGGCGGCGCGGCGCGAAGTGCTGCTTTCGGCCGGTGCCCTGCAGTCGCCACAGGTGTTGATGCTGTCGGGCATCGGCCCTGCCGCGGTCCTGGAGAAGCACGGCATCCCGGTGGTACTCGACGCACCGGGCGTGGGCAAGAACCTCCAGGACCACATCGATCTGGTCCACACCTACGAGGCGGGCGCCTCGCGCGGCCTCCTCGGGCTGTCGTTGTCGAGCGCGTGGTCCGTGCTCAAGGGCCTCGTCCACTGGGCCCGGCACCGCCGCGGCGTGTTGACGACGAATTTCGCCGAAGGCAACGGCTTCCTGCGGACACGGCCCGAAGAGACCGTGCCCGATCTGCAGATCGTGTTCGTGGTCGCGAAGATCATGGACCACGGCCGCAAGATCCTGTGGGGCAACGGCTACTCGGTGCATGCCGGCATGCTGCGCCCGAAGTCGCGCGGCAGCGTCTCGATCGCGAGCGCCGACCCGATGGCGCCGCCGCTGATCGACACCAACTTCCTGTCGGTGCAGAGCGATGTCGATTGCCTGGTGCGCGGCTTCAAGCGCGTGCGCCAGATCATGCGGCAGCCCGCGCTGGCGCGCTTCGGCGGCCGAGAATCGAAAAGCTCGGCCTGGGCGCGGACCGATGCCGAGATCGAGCAACTGATCCGGGCCAATGCCGATTGCGCCTATCACCCGGTCGGCACGTGCCGCATGGGCAATGGTGCCGACGATGTCGTCGATGCGCAGCTGCGCGTGAAGGGCGTCACCGGACTGCGGGTGGTCGACGCGTCGGTGATGCCCGACATCGTCTCGGGCAACACCAACGCACCGACCGTGATGATCGCCGAGAAAGCGGCCGACATGATCAAGGCCGCGGCCGCGCTGCCTGCGCGCGTGCAGGGCTCGGCCGCCTCCATCGACGGATCGCAGGCCGCGAAGGCCCAGCCGGCACAACCCGCGGAGGCCCTCGCATGACCCGCGCCTCTGACGCGGCCATCGACGGCCTGGAGCGCACGCTGGCCCTGCAGCGCAAGGCCTTCCTTGCGGCGCCGTATCCCACGCTCGCCGAGCGCCGACGCGACCTGCAGGCGCTGCGGCGCGCGCTGCAGCGATGCCAGGACCCGCTGGCGCGCGCGATGAGCGAGGACTTCGGCCGCCGCTCGGAATCCGAATGCAAGATGCTCGACGTGCTCGGGCCCGCGCTGCAGATCGACCATGCGCTCGGGCACCTGCGGCAATGGATGAAGAGCGAGCGGCGCGGCGTCGACTGGATGTTCCTCGGCAACCGCGCCCGCGTGGTCTACCAGCCGAAGGGCGTGGTCGGCGTGATCGCGGCCTGGAACTTCCCGGTCGTCGAATCGGTCGGCCCGCTGGTCGCGGCGCTCGCGGCCGGCAACCGCGTGATGATCAAGATGTCGGAGTTCTCGCCGCGCTGCACCGAGGTGCTGCGCCGCATGCTGGCCGAGGTCTTCCCCGAGGAACGGGTCGCGGTGTTCGGCGGCGGGATCGAGGTCGGCCGGGCCTTCGCGGGCCTGCCGCTCGACCATGTCGTGTTCACGGGGTCGCCCGCGATCGGCCGCGAGATCATGCGCGCCGCCGCGGCGAACCTGACGCCGGTCACGCTCGAGCTCGGCGGCAAGTCGCCCGCGATCGTCGGGCGCTCGGCCTCGATGGGCACGGTGGCGCGCTCGATCGCCCATGGCAAGCTCTTCAACAGCGGGCAGGCCTGTGTCGCGCCCGACTACGCGCTGGTGCCGCCCGAGCGCATCGACGCGTTCGTCGCCGCTGCGGTGCGCGAGTTCCAGCGCATGGTGCCCGACCCGGTGACGGACGCCCACTACACCAGCATGGCCTCCGATCGCCATGCGGACCGGGTGCGTGAGCTGCTCGCCGATGCGGTGGCCAAGGGCGCCACCGTGACCTCTTGCGGCGCAGGCGACGGTGGCCGCATCGTCACGCTGCAGATCGTGACCGGCGTAACGCCGCAGATGCGGATCATGCAGGAGGAGCTCTTCAACCCGATCCTGCCCGTGCTGGCCTGCGAGTCGATCGATGACGCGATCGCCTTCGTGGCGGCCCGCCCGCGACCGCTCGCGCTCTACTACTACGGCAGCGACACCCGCGAGGCCAGGCGCCTTGCGCGCGACGTGCATGCGGGCGGCATGACGATCAACGACTGGGCCTGGCACGTGTTCCAGTGCGACCTGCCCTTCGGCGGAAGCGGCAATTCGGGCATGGGCAGCTGGCGCGGGCCGGAGGGCTTCCGCGCGCTGTCGCACGCCAAGTCGGTGTTCACGGTGCGGCGGTGGTTTCCCATCCACCTGTTCCGGCCGCCCTACGGCTCGCGCGTCCAGCAGTTGGTCATGAAGGTCTTCCTCGGCCGCGGCCCGGGCAGCGACGCCCAGGCGCCCGTGGCGACCTCGTCGCGCGCCCGGGGCACCTTGCCATGAGCGCGACCTGTGACCGGCTCGCGGCGCCAGTGGCAGCCCCGATGCCCGCGGCCGGCGGCTACGCCTGGGCCGTGTTCGCGCTGACCTTCGGCCTGATGCTGTCGGACTACCTGTCGCGCCAGGTGATCGGCGCCGTGTTCCCGTTCCTCAAGTCCGACTGGGGCGTTTCCGATGCACAACTGGGCGCACTGGTCAGCATCGTCTCGGTGGTGGTGGGCGTGCTCACGCTGCCCCTGTCGCTGCTCGCGGATCGATGGGGCCGCGTCAGGAGCATCACGCTGATGGCCTTCGTCTGGTGCCTCGCCACCGTCGCCTGTGGCCTGGCTTCCAACTACACGCAACTGCTGCTGGCGCGCGCCGTGGTGGGTGTCGGCGAGGCCGCCTATGCCGCCGCGGGTGCCGCGCTGCTGGCCCATGTGTTCCCGGTGGGCCGGCGTGCGGCGATCCAGGGCGCCTTCCAGTCGGCGGGGCTGTTCGGCTCGGTGCTCGGGGTGGTGATCGGCGGCGCGGTCGCAGCGCGCTACGGCTGGCGCAGCGCCTTCTTCGTGGTCGGCGCACCGGGCCTGCTCCTGGCGCTGGCCTATCCCTTCGTGGTGCGCGACTACGTGGCGCCGGCGCTCGGGGCGAAAGGCGGCGCCCGGCTCCCGCTCGCCCATCTCGTGCGGCAGGTGTTCGTCGCCCGCTCGGGCAACCTGAGCTTCCTGGCCTTCGGGCTGCAGATGGCGATCCCGTCGATCCTGATCGCATGGATGCCGACCTTCCTGCATCGCTGCTACGACTTCGAACCGCGCAAGGCAGCGCTGATGGCCGCGGTGGCGGTGCTGGCTGCAGGCCTCGGCGTGCTGTTCGGCGGCGGCCTGTCGGACCGCCTGAGCCGCGGGCGGCCACGGCTGCGCGCGGTCGTGCCGGCCGCCTATGCGGCGATCTGCGGCCTGCTGCTGATGGCCGGGTTCGGGCTGCCGCCGGGCGGCCTTGCGCTGGGGCTGGTGTTCGCAGGCGCGGTCTTCGCGGTCGCTCACGGCGGCTGCGCGGTGGCGATCGTGATGGACGTCACCCATCCGGCGGTGCGCGCCACGGTGACGGCCACCGCGGTGCTGGGCGCCAGCCTGCTCGGCCTGGCGCCCGGGCCCTTCCTGGTCGGGCTGCTGTCGGACCTGATCGACCTCAGGACCGCGCTGACCCTGGCGCCGCTGGTGTCCTTCGTGGCCGCGGCGCTTTTCCTGCTGGCCGCGCGCAGCTACGAGCGCGATGCGGCGCGCTTCGCGCCCGCCGGATCCTCCGGACCGGTGAATTCGCTGCAATGACCTGTGGCGAAGGGATGGGACTTCTAGCATCCCCCCATGCACTTCCGAAGCCATCGGAAGACCCTGAAGAGAGACAAAAGACATGAACGACGACATCCTGATCTGCGAAGCCTTCGGCGCCGTGGCGCGCCTCACGCTGAACCGGCCGCGCGCCATGAACGCGCTGAACCTCGCCACGCTCGAACAGCTCGAGCGGCGGCTGGCCGAGATCGCGGCCAACGACGAGATCCGTGTGCTGGTGCTGACCGGCAACGGCCCGGCCTTCTGCGCCGGCGCCGACCTCAAGGAGGTGCTGGCCAGCGCCAGCCTGCCGGCTGGCGAGGCCGACTTCCTGGACCGCGCCAACGCCGTGTTCGGCCAGCTGCGCAGCTTTCCGAAACCGGTCATCGCCGCGCTCAACGGCGTGACCATGGCCGGCGGCCTGGAACTCGCCATGTGCGCCGACATCGTGGTCGCCGCCGAAAGCGCCACCGTCGCCGATGCGCATGCCAACTTCGGGGTCTACCCGGGCGCGGGCGGTGCCGCCATCCTGCCGCGGCTGATCCCGCTCAACATGGCGATGTACCTGCTGCTGACCGGCAAGTCGCTCTCGGCCGCCGAAATGAAGGCCTGCGGCCTGGTCTGCGAAGTGCATGCCGACGCCGCCCTGGCCGACGCCACGCTGGCGCTGGCGCGCCACATCGGCAAAAAGAGCCCGATCGCGCTTCGACGCATGAAGCAGGTGGCACGCGCCTCGGCCGACAAGACCGCTGCCGACGCGCTGCTGCACGAGCAGGTGATGCTGCGCCAGCACATGCGCACGGCCGACTTCCAGGAAGGCCTCACGGCCTTCGCCGAGAAGCGTGCACCGAACTTCACGGGCCGCTGAAACGCCCCAATTTCCAGAGGCAACCAGCAATGAACGACATCTACGTGGCCGGCGTCGGCATGACGCCCTTCGGTCGCCTGCTCGACCGGACGGTCTACGACATGGTGGAAGAGGCCGTGCTGCTCGCCGTGAGCGACGCCGGCTGCGGCATCGGCGACATCGGCTCGGCCTTCTACTCGACCCTCACCAACGGCCAGTTCCAGGGCCAGACCGCGATCCCGGGCCCGATCGCGATGCGCCGGCTCGGCGTTGAGGGCATTCCGGTGTTCAGCGTCGAGAACGCCTGCGCCTCGGGCTCCTCGGCCTTCAATCTGGCGACCATGGCGTTGCGCGCCGGCAGCTGCGACATCGCGCTCGCGGTCGGCGCCGAGAAAATGAACATCCCCGACAAGGCGAAGATGTTCAGCGCCTTCGACGGCGGCTGGGACGTCGCCACCGTGGCGCAGAACCGGGCCGCGCTGATGTCGATGGGGCAGGGCATCGTGCCGCCGCCCGGCACCATGTCCGAGAAGCCCTACAGCGTCTTCATGGACGTCTACGCGGCCTTCTGCCGCCAGCACATGCAGACCTACGGCACGACCCAGCGCCAGATTGCCGCGGTGGCGGCCAAGAACCACCAGCATTCGGTGCACAACCCGCTGTCGCAATACCGCGAACCCTGCAGCATCGAACAGGTGCTGGCCGCGCCGCCGATCGCCTATCCGCTGACCCTGCCAATGTGCTCGCCGATCAGCGATGGGGCCGCCGCGGTCGTGCTGTGCAACGCCGAAGGCCTGAAGCGCATGCAGGGCGAGGCCCGTCGCGCGGTGCGCGTGTTGGCCAGCGTGGTGCAGACCGGCAGCACCCGCGGCATCGACGAGCCGCACAAGATCGTGGCGCACCTGGGCGCCAAGAAGGCCTATGAACAGGCCGGCGTGTCGCCCGCCGACGTCGATGTCGCCGAGGTGCACGACGCCACCGCCATGGGCGAGATCCTCAATGCCGAGTCGCTGATGCTGGTGCCCTTCGGCGACGGCGGCCCGGCGGCCGAGCGCGGCGACTTCACGGTCGGCGGCCGCCTGCCGATCAACCCTTCCGGCGGCCTCGAATCCAAGGGCCATCCGATCGGCGCCACCGGCCTGGGCCAGCTGCACGAACTGGTCACGCAGCTGCGCGGCGAGGCCGGCAAGCGCCAGGTCGAGGGCGCGCGCATCGCCATCCAGGAAAACGGCGGCGGCCTCTACGGCATCGAGGAGGCCGTGGTCGCGATCACGATCCTCGCCAAACCATAACCCGCACACGGAGACACACCATGGGACACGTCATCAGAACCGAAGAGCAGCAAGCCGCCGTCGACGGCCTCCAGCGATTTCTCGCCGCCGAGATCGAACCGATCTTCAGCAAGGAATACCGTGACAAGTTCGTGCCAAAGGCGCAGATGGGCGCGATCATGCGCGAGCTGTCGCGCTTCGGCCTGATCTCGGGCACGGTCGACGAGGCGCACGGCGGCATGGGCCTCGACTGGCTCACGATGATCATGCTGTTCGAGGAGGTCGCGACCTGCTCGGCCGACCTCTCGGTGCCGGTGCTGATCAATTCCTTCGGCGCCTACATGCTGCAGCAGCTGGCGCCGCAGCACCTGCGCGAGCGCTACCTGCCGGGCCTGGTGAGCGGGGAGCTGTTCTGCAGCATCGGCATCTCGGAGCCGGACGTCGGCTCCAACGTGCTCGAGATCAAGACCCGCGCGCGCCGCGACGGCGACCACTTCGTGCTCAACGGCGAGAAGACCTGGATCAGCAACGGCTCCTACTCCGATTTCCTGATCTGCACCTGCCGCACCGGCGACGATCCGCGCCGCGGGCTCACGCACTTTCTGCTCGACCGCAAGGAGCATCCGTACGAGGTGCGCGACATCCACAAGATCGCCTGGAACAGTCAGTCGACCGCCCAGATCTTCCTGAACGACGTGCGCGTGCCGGCCAGCCACATGATCGGCAACGAGGGCGAGGCGCTCAAGAACACGCTGTCGATGTTCGAGCGCTCCCGCGTCTTCGTCGCTGCGCAGGGGCTGGGCATCGGGCGCCGCGCGCTGGAAGAGGCGGTGCGCTATTCGACCGAGCGCAAGCAGCACGGCAAGGTCATCGCGGGTCATCAGCTGATCGCCGCGATGCTGGCCGAGATGGCGACCCAGGTCGATGCCTCGCGCCTCATGGTCTACCGCGCCGCCGAGATGATTCAGGCTGGCGTGCCGGCCGAGATGGAGGCCGCGATGGCCAAGTACTTCGCCTGCGAAGCCGCCGTGACGGTGGCGCGCCAGGCGGTGCAGATCCACGGCGGCAACGGCGTGACCCGCGACTTCCTGGTCGAGAAACTGGCCCGCGAAGCCATCGTGGCGCCGATTCCCGAAGGCACCACCCAGATCCAGCAACTGCTCATCGCGCGCGCCCTGACCGGCGTGAACGCCTTCTGAGCCCCTCACGGAACCACTCATCATGCGCATCAAGGACAAGACCATCGTGATCACGGGCGGCGCCTCGGGCCTGGGCCTGGCGACCGCCGGCTACCTGGTCAAGGAGAAGGGCGCCCGCGTCGCCATCCTCGACCTCAACCTCGAAGCCGGTCAGCGGGCGGTGGCCGAGCTCGGTGCCGAGCACGCCCTGTTCGTGCAGACCGACGTGGCCAGCGAGGAATCGGTGCAGGCCGCGGTGGACGCGGTGATGCGGCGCTTCGGCGCCATCCACGTGTGCATCAACGGCGCCGCGATCCCGACCGGCTTCAAGCTGCTCGGCAAGGAGGGCAAGGCGGCACCGCTGGCGCGCTTCGCGCAGGCCACCGCCGTCAACATCAACGGCGTCTTCAACGTGATGTCGAAGTGCGCCGAACAGATGGCGAAGAACGAGGCCGAGGTCGGCGAGGAGCGCGGTGTGGTGATCAACGTCTCGTCCGGCGCCGCCTACGAGGGCCAGGTCGGACAGACGGCCTATGCGGCATCGAAGGCCGCGATCATCGGCATGAACATGCCAGCGGCGCGAGAGCTCGGCGCCATCGGGGTGCGGGTCAATGCGATCGCGCCGGGCCTGTTCCTGACCGCCATGGTCGCGAGCCTCGACGCCAAGGTGCTCGATTCGCTCAAGGAGCAGATGGAGGCGCCTCGCCGCCTCGGCGACATGCGCGAGTTCGCCCATTGCTGCGCCTTCATCATCGAGAACGCCTACGTGAACGCCGAGACCATCCGCCTCGACGGCGCGGCGCGCCTGCGAGCGCGCTGAGCACCGCCCCTTCCAAGACCAAAGAACGAGAGACATACCATGAGAATCGCCGACTACTTCGACGGCGCCGCGGCGCAGTACCCGAACAACCTGGCCTTTGTCGATGGCCAGACCCGCATCGACTTCGCCGAGGCGCAGCGCACGGCACACGCCATCGCCCATGCGCTGGTGCGCGAGAAGGCAGCGGGCTGCGGCACGCACGTGGCGATCTACGCCCCCAACGACTATCGGGTCACGCTGCTGCACCTGGGCATCAACCTGGCCGACATGGCCTGGCTCTCCGTGCACATCAAGAACACGATCGAGACCAATGCCGATGTGCTCGAGTACTTCGATGCCGACATCGTCTTCTTCCACAGCCAGTTCGCCAGTTTCGTGCCGGTGCTCAAGACCAGGCTCTCGAAGGCGCGGCTCTATGTCTGCATCGACGGCCCTTCCGAGCATGGCATGTCGATGCAGGATTGGCTGGCCGACTGCTGGACGCCGTTCCGCAACGTGTGCGAGCAGCCCGGCACCGTCGCCTTCCTTCAGCCCACCGGCGGCACCACGGGGCCGTCGAAGGGCGCGGTTCACACGCACCGCACGCTCGAGATGATGGGCCTCGCGCTGGCGACCGAATTCACGGCCACGTCCGAGTCGCGCCATCTCGTGATCGCGCCTCTGACGCATGCGGCCGGCCTGATCGTGCTGGGCTTCGCCGCGCGCGGCTGCGCGACGATCATCCTGCCGGGCTTCGATGCCGATGCGGTCTTCAACGCCATCGAGAAGGAAAAAGTCTCGCACCTGTTCCTGCCGCCGACTGCGGTCTATGCGCTGCTCGCGCATCCGCGCGTGAAGACCACGGACTTTTCGTCGCTGCGCTGCTTCATCGTCGGTGCGGCGCCGATTGCGCCCGAGAAGTTCAAGGAAGCCGTGCGCGTGTTCGGCCCGATCATGTACGAAGGCTTCGGCCAGACCGAGACACTAATCCCGATTCTCGTCAAGCGGCCCTCCGACTACCTCAACGACGATGGCAGCTTCGACGAGGCGGCGGTGCGCGCGGCTGGCAAGCCGGTTGGCGTGGTGCGGGTGGGCATCATGGACACCGAGGGCAACCTGCTGCCTGCCGGCGAGCGCGGCGAGATCGTGGTGCGCTCCTCGATGGCGATGCAGGGCTACTACAAGAAGCCCGAGGAGACTGCCGCGGTCTCGACCTTCGGCTGGCACCACACCAGCGATGTCGGCGTGGTGGACGAGCGCGGCTTCGTGACCATCGTCGACCGCATCAAGGACATGATCGTCTCGGGTGGCTTCAACATCTATCCCGTGGAGATCGAGAAGGCGATCCAGGACCATCCCGCGGTGCTCGACTGCATCGTGGTCGGCGTGCCCGACGAAAAGTGGGGCGAAGCGGTCAAGGCCGTGGTGCAACTCAAGCCCGGCCAGACGCTGGAAGAGGCCGAGCTCATCGCCATCTGCAAGGCGCAGCTCGGGAGCGCGAAGGCGCCCAAGACGGTCGAGTTCTGGGACGCGTTGCCGCGCAGCGCGGTCGGCAAGCTGCTCAAGAAGGACGTGCGCGCTAAGTTCTGGGGTGACCAGTGGCGATCGGTCTGAGCGCGCAGGTCGATGCCGTCATGCGCGGCCGGCGTTCGGTGCGCGCCTTTCTGCCGACACCGGTGCCGCAAACCACGGTGGCCGAAATCCTCGCGCTGGCGGCCTGCGCGCCCAGCGGCACCAACATCCAGCCCTGGCAGGTGATTGCGCTGGCGGGCGACGAAAGGCAGCGTCTGTGCGATCGGGCGCAGCATGCCTTCCATCACGAAAGCGGGCTGCATGCGAGCGAGTACGACATCTACCCGGCCGAATGGGTCGAGCCCTACCTGGGGCGCCGGCGCCGCAACGGCCTGGCGCTGTATGCCTCTCTGGGCATCGAGCGCGGCGACAAGGCTGCGATGCAGCGTCAGCATGCGCGCAATTTCGCCTTCTTCGATGCGCCTGTAGGACTGATTTTCACCATCGACAGGCGGCTTGCGCAGAGCAGCTGGGTCGACTACGGCATGTTTCTCCAGAACGTGATGCTCTCGGCCCGTGCCCGCGGCCTCGACACTTGCCCCCAGATGGCCTGGGCGATGGTGCCGAAGCTGCTCACTGAGTTGCTCGAAATTCCGCCGCATCTCATGGTGGTGTGCGGTATGGCGCTCGGCCACGCCGACCCCGATGCGCCCGAGAACCGGTGGACCCCCGTGCGCGAGCCGGTGGATTCGATAGCGCACTACCGAGGGTTCTCAGCCGTCCTCTGAAAAGGTTTCGGCTACTGCAGGATGCCGACGCGCGAACCTGCCGGAAAACAGCTTGAACCGTTCTCCGGGCAGATCACGACAAAGGTCGTACGTTGTCCGCAACCAGAGATCCCGATGGTGTACTCGGCCCGAACGGTGCCCTGGAAGCGGAGGGTTCGGACCAGCGGTTGAATTGTCTCTCGCGACAGAACCTCGGCGGTGGACGTCGGGCAGTTCAATTCGAACTGCGCACGGCGCTTCGCCATGGAGATAGCTTCGGGCTGCATCTGATCGATGAAGGGGGGCGGAGGCGCAACCGGCGATGCAGAGCGCAGCAATCAGCGGTGGAATCAGTCGTTCGTTCGAGAGCATCGGTGGTCCTATGGGTCGCTGTGAGTGAGGCCAGTGCAAACGGCAACGGTGCTTCGCAAGGACTTGCCGATTGGAGCGCAGGGAGCGTGCTCTGCCAGGGGTCGATTGTTGTGTACGTGCGCAAGGTCGCAATCAGTGCGAAGTGCAACTGCGTTGCCCGAAAGGGACGTCGTTGTGCACACCTGCGATGCCGGGCCTATGCACAGTTAGCCAACGGCTACCGCCTCGCTGGCTGTCAGCATCAGATCGTTCGCATGGGCTTGGGTGGCAGCAGATCGAAGCCGAACCAAGTTGCGGCCTCCAGCCTCTACTTGGTGGCCGTTTGTATAGCAGGGGCTGGTGGCCGACGAGCCGACGAGCTTCGTGGGGGACGTCACCCACCAGTGCGCCGTCGGTCTCCGATGTCGAAGCCGCGTAACTCTCGCCGGGCCGTCGCTGCCAGTGCTCATTTCGGCCAAGGTCTGCCAAGCCGCGGGTCGCCAAGTGCGTCCGGCCCGGCTTACTCGTATGATTTGCGAGCAATACATGGGATGTCTAACGCATTTGCTGCAGTAGGGCACCATAATCCGCGCTATCGAATGGAAGGGACTTCCCCGTCCCGATTAAGCCGCTGCGTGTTGCGGCTGCCGGCAACAAAGTGCCACGATGGGATTGCGAAGTTCCATCAACTCACTCGGAAGGGGAAGTCCATGGCTATTTTGTATGTCGGCATCGATCTCGCCAAGGCCGTTTTCGCCGTGCACGCAGTGAATGCAGCCGGCAAGCCCGAGCTGGTGCGTCCGAACGTAGCGCGAGCCAGGTTGCTCGAATTGATCGTGTCGCTGCCGCCCTGCGTGATCGGAATGGAAGCGTGCTCCGGCGCGCACCACTGGGCGCGCCAGTTCATTGCCCACGGTCACACGGTGCGCCTGATGGCACCGAAGTTCGTCAGTCCGTATCGCCTGTCTGGCAAGCGTGGCAAGAATGACGCCGCCGACGCGGCGGCGATCTGCGAAGCGGTGCAGCGGCCCAACATGAGATTCGTGCCGATCAAGAGCCTCGAGCAGCAATCGCAACTGAGTGTGCATCGCGTGCGCCAGGGGTTCATCGAACAGCGCACGGCAACCATCAACCGGATCCGCGGCCTGCTCAGTGAGTTCGGTGTCGTGCTGCCGCTGAAGGCGTCGACTGTGCGTCGTCAAGCCGCAGCCTGCCTAGAGGATCTGCCCGGGTGGAGCAACACCGCCATCGGCGATCTACTCAGCGAGTTGATGCGGCTGGACGAGCGGATTGCGCTCTACGACCGGCACATCGCGAAGATGGCGCGCGAAGACACTCGGGTTCGGCAACTCATGCAGTTGAGCGGCGTTGGCCCCACCACTGGCACCGCACTTGTAGCGATGATCGGCAACGGCCATGAGTTCAAGTGTGGTCGTCAGTTCGCAGCCTGGCTCGGCTTGGTCCCCGGTCAATACAGCTCGGGCGGCAAGTCCCGACTGGGCCACATCACAAAGGCAGGCGACCCGTACATCCGATCGCTGCTGGTTTTGGGCGCGCGAGCGGTTCTCAACTCAGCCCTGAGCAAGACCGATGTAGTCAGCCGATGGGCCGTAGCGCTGGCGGCGCGGCGCGGCTATTGGCGAGCGATCGTCGCCATCGCAGCCAAGAATGCGCGCATGGCCTGGGCCGTGTTGGCTCGAGGAGAACAATTCGCGATGCCAGCATGAGCCTGTGGGCAGCCAACTCAAACCGCTCGAAACGAGAAGCGCATGAACTGACCGAACCGATTCCACCGCCGCTTGACGGCTTACAGTGATGAAGCAAGGTTGGACCTGCGTGGGGTGTGCCTGAGATTGGGGTGGAGGCGGCAATGGCCGACCTCGATTATCGAATGAGGCCCCCACGCGCGTCTTTCATCAGGGTCCGCAGCCCAGACACGCGCTGCATCGATGACCGTTTGTAGACCCGCAGTCCGCCCCTTGTTTTTTCAAACTACGTTTGCCGCGCCGCGCTGGCGGCACATCGCGACGCGAAGCTCAGTCCCGAGGCGATCTTCCTGAAGGGCATCGTCGACGCGGAGCATTTGCCGGCCACTTAGGCGCAGCACGAAAACTCGCCCCCATTTGTAGGGAAGCCCTTGTAGACCCCAATCGGAGGCTGTCGATGAATCTTGGCACCATGGGCGTCACGGCGTTCGAATGTCGAATGCCGGTTCGGCGGTGAGGGCCGCGCGGTGTGCAGCTGGAGGAGGTGGTCGAGGCGGCCGACGCGTTGCTTGGTCGAGGGCTCAAGCCGACCATCGAGCGCGTGCGCCAGCACTTGGACGGCGTGCCGCTTCTGCAGGTCGAGATCTGACGAAGAGAGCCCGTTGCAGACTTAGGGGATGTCCCGTTTCATACCTGCAAAGCCAGGGATCGCTGTCATCGAATGCTCTCCACGCCAGGGTAGACGTAAGCGTCTGTTTGACCGAACGCGCGCCTTGCGTCGCCCCAGAACAAGGGGTAGCCTGATCGGTTGGTCTTACAGCCCGAAGGCCCCTACCGCAAAGGAGAGTTTGATGGCAAAGAACAAGCAGCCCGCCAAAGGCAAGCAGCCCAATATCCTCGTCATCTGGGGCGATGACATCGGCATCTCGAACCTGAGTTGCTATACCGATGGCCTCATGGGCTATCGCACCCCGAACATCGACCGCATCGCGAAGGAGGGCATGAAGTTCACCGACGCCTACGGCGAGCAATCGTGTACGGCTGGGCGCTCTTCCTTCATCACCGGCCAGAGCGTCTATCGCACCGGGCTCTCCAAGGTAGGAATTCCCGGCTCACCGATCGGACTGCAGGCCGAGGATGCGACCATCGCGGAACTGCTCAAGGCACAGGGCTATGCCACCGGGCAGTTCGGCAAGAACCATCTCGGCGATTTGAACAAGTTCATTCCGACCGTGCACGGATTCGACGAATTCTTCGGCAACCTCTACCACCTCAACGCCGAGGAAGAACCGGAACTGCCGCACTATCCCAAGGATCCGCGCTTCTTCGAGAATTTCGGCCCGCGCGGCGTGCTGCGTTCCTGGGCCATCGACAAGGACGACCCGACCGAGCAGCCGCGATGGGGCAACGTCGGCAAGCAGAAGATCGAGGACACAGGGCCGCTGACCAAGAAGCGCATGGAGACCTGCGACGACGAGTTCGCTGACGCGGCGTGCGACTTCATCAGGCGCCAGCACAAGGCCGGCAAGCCCTTCTTCGTGTGGAGCTGCTTCACTCATATGCACCTGCGTACCCACACCAAGCCGGAGAGCATCGGCCAGGCGGGAGAGGACCAGTCGCCCTACCACGACACGATGATCGACCACGACAAGAACGTCGGCACGCTGCTGGACTTGCTCGACGAACTCGGCATCGCCGAGGAAACGATGGTGATCTACTCGACCGACAACGGCCCGCACATGAACTCCTGGCCGGACGGTGCGATGACGCCCTTCCGGAGCGAGAAGGACACCAACTGGGAAGGCGCCTTCCGCATTCCGCTTGTCGCACGCTGGCCCGGCCAAATTCCCGCGGGCGTGGTCGTCAACGACATCGTCCAGCACCACGACTGGCTTCCGACCTTCCTTGCGATGGCCGGCGAGCCCGACATCGTTGAGAAGCTCAAAAAGGGATATAAGGCCGGCGACAAGACTTTCAAGGTCCACATCGACGGCTACAACCTGCTCGACTTCCTGACGAAGGAGGGTGTCAGGAGCCCGCGGAAGGGGCTTGTCTATTTTGACGACGACGGCAGCCTGGTCGCCTTGCGCGCGGGCAACTGGAAGATCGTCTTCATGGAGCAGCGCGCCCCGGGCACGTTGCGGGTGTGGGCCGAGCCCTTCGTTCCATTGCGCCTGCCGAAGCTGTTCAACCTGAGGACCGACCCGTACGAAAAGGCCGACATCACGTCGAATACCTACTATGACTGGTTGATCGATCATGTTCCGCAGTTGAACCTCGGAATGGCTGTAGTCCAGCCATTCCTCGATTCATTCAAGGAGTTTCCGCCACGACAGAAGGCGGCCAGTTTTACGCTCGACCAGGCACTTGAAAAGCTGAGTCAGGTCACGAGCGGGCATTGATACTGGCTTGTTTTAGGCGCTCAGGGAGCTACCTGATCACTCGCGCGGACCGCGCCTGTCCTACTTTGCGCCGAGTCGAAGCCGTCGTTGCGTTGTGGCTCTGGCCGCCTCCCAGGTAGCCAACGTTGCCCCATGCGTTCTAGCCTCTTCCGGGGTCGGCGTTGACGCCGAGCTTCGCCTCGTAGCGGTCATTCAGATAGTAGTCGCAGAGTTGGAACGCATTGAATGCATGCTGGTGTCGGAATCGTCGTGCCACCAATTGAGCGTCAGGTATGGGCTGCGTCTTACGACCGGCGCGCTGGATGCACTCCCGCCACGATGCCTAGACGGGCTGCTCGAGGCATGAGCTCTGACCTCCGTTCGAAACCCGCAAGGTCATGGTTACGAGCAGGCTGGCTGCCTTTGCACCGATGTTGAATCGCAGCGCGCTCGCGGCGACCGGCCCTGTGACGTAGTTGTGCGAATGGGATCCTCCCGCGCCGAAATGGTCGGAGGAGATCGCGCCTGCCGTCACGACTCGACCGCCCGAACCTTGGGCCCAGCGCTGGGTCATGTGGACGCGTCGCGGCGCCGAATCTGGATGACACGAACTCCCGGTCATACTGTGTGTTGGCCTTCGGAATTGGCTGCCGAACTGGCAGCGGTCGCCGAGACCGTCCCTTGGGACTTTTCCTGACGAACGGCCGGTCTACTTTGGACCTTGACCGTCGCCGGTGTCGCCAGCGTCGGATATCGGCCGGCAACGGAGGACCAGGACGAAGTCGCGCATGAGCGGCTGCTTTCGAATGTCGCGAACCAGCGCTCTGGGGCCCATAGCGGGCGCAGCAGGTTTCAAATTTGACGCCTTGAAGCAGACAACGCCCGGTGCCTACGGCTTCGGTTTCGTCGCAAAGCACTTTGCTGCCAACGCTTCGACCTTCAACCGACCTTCTTCGGTCAGCTACACAGATTCATTCCGTTCGTGCGGACCAGTTGAGCCTGATCACCGATCCCGATGTGTACGGTGAAGCCGCTGTCGAGCGTGGGCGCGTCAAGGCCGTCGCCCATGACCTTGCCCCGCTCTATGAGTCGGCGTTTCGTGCCGACCGGCCGCTGCGCGAGTTAACGACACAGGTGCGTTGGCCTCTAGCGTCAATTTTCTGTCCGCCGTCCGCTGTGGAATTCCGGGGGCCGGCGAGAAACTGCAGTCATTGCAACTGACAGTGAGCCTGCCATGAACAGCCAGTCATTCTTTCGTCCTCGACCTTGCCGAGCGCCGTGCGTTTTCCGTCCGTCCCGACGGGTCCGACGGGAACGCACCCGCTTTCATCGCGCGACGAATCGAAAGTCGCGAGCAACATCATCATCACTGAGGATGCACACATGAAATATTTCGCTCCCGTGAAACGTTCCGTCGACGCCAATGTTAACGGTCGCGCGAAGGCCGACGGTTCCGGCGTCGTCCTCGCGAAAGTCAAGATGTCCATCAATCCGTTCGACGTGCGCCACGAAGACGGCAGCGTATTCACGCCGCGCGGCTTGAAGGAAGCCTGCGCGCAGTACCGAGACGTTGGATGGCGTGGTCTCCAGTTCCCGCAGCAGTATGGCGGCCTGGGTTAGAGGTCCGCAGGAAGTGTGCATCAGAGAACCAACATTAAGGATGAATAGATGATTGCCTATCGCCTTGTCCAGGCCCAAGAACCCCCGCGGCTCGAAGACGTACCAAGACCATCGCCCGGTCCGGGCCAACTTCTTGTGAAGGTGGGGGGCTGTGGACTCTGTCATACCGACTTGGGCTTGATGAAGCGCACCAGGGCCGAGTGGCTCGATACCCCGCCTCCGCTAACGCTAGGTCATGAGATTGCCGGCTGGGTCGCGCAGACCGGCCAGGGTGTCGTCGGATTCAAGAGAGGGGAGCCGGTTGCGGTCGTTCCCGTGTGGGGGAGTTGTGGGCACTGTCCCGCATGCCGGCGCGGTGAAGAAAACTTCTGCTACTACATTTCGCGCTTGATCGGCGCCGGCGTGGGATTCGATGGTGGACTCGCAGAGTACGTCCTGGTCGAAGCGCGTTTCGTGGTTCCCATGGGTGATTTCGACCCCGTCCTTGCCGCACCACTGACCGATGCCGGCCTCACCACATATACCGCGATCAAGCCGGCCCTGCCAGCGCTTGTGCCCGGTTCCACCGCCGTGGTGATTGGCGTCGGCGGCCTTGGATTGCTGGGTGTTCAATTCCTTAGGACTCTCAGCGGTGCGCGAGTCATCGCGGTGGACAATGACAAGGCGCATCTGGAACTTGCCAAGGCACACGGTGCAGACATTGCGCTTTCCAGTGACACAAGCACCGCGGAACAGATACGGGACATCACGTCCGGCGCCGGTGCGAGTTTCGTACTCGATTGTGTTGGTGCAGAAAGTACGCTCAAGACCGGAGTTGCTGCACTTGCGAGACTTGGTCGCTTGACTCTCGTCGGGGCGGCGCTGAAGACCATTCCTTTTGGACTGCATGAAGTACCGTGGGGTGCTCAACTCACTACCAGCCTTAATGGGGGCACGCTGAACCTGCGAGAGATCATTGATCTGGCCCGGATCGGAAGAATCGAGACGATCGTGGATCGTTATCCGCTGAGCCACGTTGCAGACGCGTACCGCGATCTTGCGGACGGAAAACTGCGCGGTAGAGCGGTCTGTATTCCCGAAGCGGTGGGGCAAATGTCATGAAGACTCAGTCCGCCATCTCGGTACCAGGCGAAGTCGCGATCACTTCGCAGATTCGTGAATTCTTCCAGCGTTACGGTGCGACCTTTGTGGAGCTGGCCATTGGGAAGCGCTCGGATGTGAATGTGCTGCTCGAGTTCTATGGCGCACCCCTCAGGTTCATCGGTTCGACATTCCACATGGTCATGAATGACAGCGCCGCGATCACGGGCGCGGATGGCATGGGTGGCGAGATCGATCGGCTACGTCGCGCGGGCTTCGCGGGATCCGCGCTCGATAAATGTCAGATCTGCGTACTCAACCCCCGGGCGGCTCTGGTCGATGCGCTGTGGTTGCGCCGCGATGGCGCGGGAGCGCTGATGGCACGGTTTGGCGTCATCTACCTCTTGACTCTAACAACAAGCGGATGGCGCATCACGTCGGCCGTCAACGCATCGGAATGAATGGAGCCACCATGTCGGCAACAGATCCCCCCACGCTCGAAGTGAGCGACATACAGGCGACGGTCCTGCGCCCGCGCCCCTCCCCGTACAAAGGAGAGTACGTGATCCTTCGCATCGACGATGCGGCGCAGGGTCGTGAAATGCTCCGCCGCATCATTCCCCATGTGGCGCCGGCGGATGACTGGTGGGTACCCACGCTCGCCGGTTGGTTGGGCATCGCATTCACCTATCAAGGTCTCAGGGCGCTGGGGGTCCCCCAGGCGTCACTGGACAGCTTCCCTCAGGAATTCCGTGAAGGGATGGCGGCACGGGCAGCGGTTCTGAATGACGTCGGGGGCAACGCGCCAGCCAACTGGGAATATCCGTTCGGCACGGCGGACACGCACGTTGCGCTGGCGATCTATTCGAAAGACGACCAAAGCCTCGAGAGGGTGCTGGAGTTGGCGAGACAGAGCCATCTGGACCTGCCTGGAGTCTCGGTTGTTTATCGCTTGAAGTTCAGTGAGCTGCCCGGCGGACGCAATCCGTTCGGGTTCAAGGATGGACTCCACAACCCCCACGTCGAAGGCAGTGGCGCTCGCGCGCATCCAGGCTATGGACCTTCGCTCAAGGCCGGGGAGTTCGTCCTCGGTTATCCGGACGAAGTGGGTGAGACAGCGACAAGTCCACAGCCCGAGGAGTTACGACGTAACGGTACATTCGTTGCCTTTCGGAAGTTCCACACCCGAGTCACCGATTTTCGAAAGTATCTGAGTGAGCACGCCGCATCGGCCGAAGAACAAGAGTTGATCGCCGCGAAGATGGTCGGCAGATGGCGTAGTGGTGCGCCGCTGGTTCTTGCTCCCGAGCGGGACGATGCCACGCTGGGCGCAGATGCGCAGCGCAATGACGTTTTCAGCTATGCAGATGACATGCAAGGCTTGAAGTGCCCTTTCAGTGCGCACATTCGGCGCGTGAATCCCCGCGATGCTCTGAAGAACGAACTCGTTGCTGTAAATCTGCACCACTTTCTGCGACGAGGGACGAACTACGGCCCTCCTCTGCCGGAAGGTGTCCTGGAGGATGACGGCGCCGAGCGCGGCGGTGTTTTCCTGTTGATCGGCGCACACCTGAAGCGGCAATTCGAATTCGTGCAATCGCAATGGATGACTGACGGCAACTTCATCGGTCACGGAGCGGAGCAGGACCCGGTAGTGGGCAATAGCGAAGGTGCAGGAATGTTCACCATCCCTGAACGTCCCGTCCGTCGCCGCCTTCAAGGGCTGCCGCAGTTCGTTGCCGTCCGCGGAGGCGAATACTGCTTCATGCCCGGCCTGCGTGCTCTGCGCTGGCTCGCGAATCTTGGCTCATCCAGTGCCTGAGTCTTAGCGGCACTAAAACAGAATTGACGTTCGGTTCGCCCGAACATCATCGACGTTCGGGGAACCGAACATTTACCTTGGCAACATCACTGATCTAAAGGAAATGCAACCATGACAACGCAATCACAGGCACTGACCGAATCGCAACAGGATCCGGGTTTCGAGAAGAAGTTCGAGCGGCTGCGCGAGCTCTTTGCAACCGCCCCGGAGTTGGGGAAAAGTGCCCTGGAGGCCCAGATCCAGCAACTGACTGAAGCGCGCGAGCCGCTGACGCGGATGTCATCCGCCGGCCGGATCGGCACCCGCCAGGGCAAGGTTTCGGAGCTGCTCGTCATCGCCCCATTCGCACCCGGCGGCGCGCAGCGGCTGCGCGCGATCCTGGACTTGCGCAACGGCGACTTCAGCGACACGGACAGGGTTGGCACCGTCCACGACATGCGCTTCGTGTTCCTGGAAGACGACACGAAATTGCTCTTCGCCACTGCGTACGACGGCGACTGGGATCCCTACATCGAGGACTTCGCGGCGAAGATCCCTGCCCAGATGGACGTCCTCTTCACCGCTTTCGAAGGCTGGCCGGGGATTCACAGCGGCCAGGCTGTGAAGGACTGGATCGCCAGGCACCAGGTACCGGCAGCAGGTTGGTATGTCGCGCATCCGGATCTCACGGTGCGGGACATCCGCCGACTCAAGCGCGTCGGCGAGGCGCTGGACGAGTTTCTCGACAAGATCAGCAGTTGAGTTGAAACGGTCCTGATCGGATAAGGCACGACCATGAACAATCACGTCAATCACGGCCAATACCACCTGGCCACGAAGCTGGTGGAGATGATCCACCGGGATTTCCAGCGGTTTCATCCCGGCTATCGGGATGTGCATGCCTCGGGTCGCTACTACGCAGGTGTGTTCAGGGCCACACCCGAGGCGAGAAAACTCAGTCGGGCCGTACACCTGCAGGGTGACCCCGTGCCGGTTACGGTGCGACATTCGAACAGCCAGTCCGGGAATCCCTGGGGGCCGGCCGCCTCAGCCTCGATGGCGGCAAGGTTCTATCTTCCGGATGGCACGGTGACGGATCTGGTCTCCCTGCCGATCCCGCTGTTCTTTGCGCGAACCCCCGAGGAAACTCTCGAGTTTTTGCACGCTGTCGAGCCTGATCCCGCAACCGGCGCACCTGATCCCAACCGGATCGGACCGTTCCTGGCGGCTCGTCCATGGGTCGCGAATGCGGTCAAGCTCGCCAAATGCCTGCCGGCGTCCGTCAGCCTCGCCCAGACAGCGTTTCACATGCTTCACGCCTTCCGCTTCGTCAACGCGGCCGACGAGGTGCAGTACGCGCGCTATCACTGGGAGCCCGAGGCTGGCGTTGCCGGCCAGTCGTTGGACGAACTGCAAAAGCAACCGCCGTCCTATCTCTTCGAGGAACTCGAGGCGCGGCTACGCAAGGGGCCGGTGATCTTCAATCTTGTCCTGCAACTTGCCGGCGCGGATGATCCTAAGAACGACCCGAATGCACCGTGGCCCGAGGATCGCCCTCGCGTACGCATCGGGCAACTCGAGATCGTTCGAACGACCAGCGTCGAAGAGATCGGCGATCCGGTGATGATGCACGACCCCACCCGGTTGACCGACGGTATCGAGCCGTCGGACGATCCGGTCCTGGCAGCGCGCCGCGGCGTGTACGAAGTCTCGGTTGCCAACCGCACGGGCGGCTGGAGGGGGCGGCTGGCTGCTCTGGAGCGCGCAGGTTGTCCGTTCGGCAGCAGTGCCGCCTCCTGATGAAATGAGCGCCTCGCCAATGTTCGCGACTACACGGCCAATGCAACACGCTTCGCGCGGAGCTCAAAGAGATCGAACAGTGACATCGGGCAACGCGCCTTGTCGCCTCGATGTGAGCGCGCAGGAGCTTGGTCGCAGTGGCCGAGCTGCGATCCTTGCACAACGCTGCGTCGTCTTTTTGAACACCGTGTCGCCACACTTCGCGGCGATGCGGCGCGGGCGTAGCGCCCACGATGCGCGACTAACTTCAGTGCCTCCTTCGGAGCCTCACATGAAAAACACCATCCAACGCGTCGGGGTGATCAGAACGGGCGTGATCGGCGCCAGTTGGGCGGCGCTGTTCCTGGCGCACGGCCTGGACGTCACGGTGACGGACGTCGCCCCGGGCGCCGAAGACGGCCTGCCGGGGCTGCTCAGGGTTCGGTCCCATGACTGATCCACGCCCTTTGGCACGACCGCGTGCAGTCATCTTGGGGGGCGGGTTCGCCGGCGTCGCCGCAGCGCGCGAGCTCCGGTTCAGCGGCGCGGACGTCCTCCTGATCGACCGCCGCAACCACCACATCTTCCAGCCACTGCTGTACCAGGTCGCCACCGCGGTGCTGGCGCCGGCGGACATCGCCGCACCGCTGCGGCAACTGGCCGAGCAGCAGGACAACCTGTCGGTCATGCTCGGCGAGGTGAGTGCGGTAGACCGGCAGGCGCGGACGCTCACCGTTGCGCCCGCCGGCATCGCGCCGCGCACGATCCCCTACGACTACCTGGTGGTCGCCACCGGCGTGCAATCCAGCTACTTCGGGCACGAAGAATTCGCCCCCCACGCACCGAGCCTCAAGACGCTGGCAGACGCCGAAGCCATCCGGGCGCGCATTCTGTCGGCGTACGAACGCGCCGAGCAGTCGGACGACATGTCGGAGCGCCTGCGCGCCATGACATTCGTGCTGGTCGGCGCCGGCCCGACGGGCGTGGAGCTTGCCGCCTCGATGGCCCAGATGGCTCGCGAGACGCTGCGGCGCGACTTCCGCCGCATCGACCCCGCCGAAACGCGCATTTTTCTCGTCGAGGCGGGTCCGCGTGCGCTGGCGTCGTTCGACGAGTCGCTCGCACGTAAATCGGCTGCGCGGCTGGAGGAGCTTGGGGTGCAGGTCCGCACAGGTACGCGGGTGGACACGATCGACGCCAACGGCGTGCTCGCGGGAGGGGAACGCATTGACGCCGCCACGGTGCTGTGGACCGCCGGGGTGCAAGCATCGCCCCTGGTCGCCATGCTCGGGACGAAAACGGACCGCGCGGGCCGGGCCTGCGTCGCGCCGGGCCTGCATCTTCCGGAGGACGACCGGGTCTTCGTCGTCGGCGACGCCGCCAGCGTGGAGACCGACGGACAGCGTGTGCCCGCAGTGGCCCAGGCGGCGATCCAGCAGGGACGGCATGCCGGCCGCGCCATTGCCAACGGCATCAACCAGTCGCGCATGCAGCCACCGCCCTTCCGCTACAACGACCGCGGGAACATGGCCGTCGTCGGCAGGAACTCGCTGTGCTGCAACGTGGTCGCTGGCGCACCAGCGGCACCCTGACCTGGCTGCTCTGGGCGCTCCTTCACGTCGCCTTCCTGCCGCAGTTGCAGAACCGCCTGCGCGTGCAGATCCAGTGGCTGTGGTCGTACCTAACCGGCCAGCGCAGCTCCAGGCTGATCCCCGAACCGCCGTCCCGAACCTGGGAGCAATTGGAGAACCATGGCGGCCGTGACCCCGGGCCGAAGCCGGCCAGGCAGAGGGCCTAGCTCGTGGGGGGCGTCGGCGGTGAGCCCTCCCGCATCTCGTCCATCTCGATTACGGCAAGTGCGCGTGAGATCTTTTGACCTGAGGGCGTGCCTCGCGTCAGGTCCGCCACGCGATAAGCGTGCAGAGGAACGGATTGAAGACGCTTTCGCCCTTCAAGTGATTGCGATGACGCCTGGGCAGCGCTTACGGCGATCGACATGGCGCAGGCGCTGTCGCAGGCCGATCTAGTTGTGAAGTTCCAGTAGGTTGTTCATCCGTCCCAGATTTGGGAAGCTGTGGTTACCAAGACACGGCTACTCAACTCAGGAGAGACGGATGAACAGCCATAAGCATGCGAGATTGACGCCCAAAGGTCGAGCCCTGCTGGTAAATCGGGTGCTGCAGCAGGGTTGGAAGGTGGGTGCCGCCAGCGAAGCTGGCGGCGTGAGCGTAAGGACGGCGTACAAGTGGCTCGCCCGCTTCAAGGCCGAAGGCTTGCCAGGGTTGAATGACCGCAGTTCCAAGCCTGCTCATTGCCCGCACGCCACCAGCGCTGTGGATCGGGCTCAATTCGAAGCGTTGCGCCGACAAAGATGGCCTCTATGGCGCATTGCCATGCAGGCCGGCCGCAGCCTGGCGACTCTCAGTCGCTGCATGAAGCGCGTTGGACTGTCGAGGCTGAGGTCGCTCGAGCCCGTCTTGCCAGTCGTTCGCTATGAGAGGGCTGCGCCTGGCGAACTGCTGCACATTGACACCAAGCGCCTGGGGCGCATACAGGGCGTGGGCCACCGCATTACCGGAGACCGCACGCTCAACCGCAGCAAGGGCCTCGGCTGGGATGCCGTGCACCTGGCCATTGACGATCACTCTCGAGTGTCATTTGCAGCAATCAAGCCTGACGAAACCGCTGCGAGTTGCACGCAATTCCTGCGCGAAGCAGTCGCCGCCTACGCCCGCCTGGGAGTGCGTATCGACCGTGTGATGACCGACAACGGCGTTGGGTACAAGAAGATCTTCGACGCCGCCTGCGGCGAACTGGGCTTGCGCCACATCCGCACCCGGCCCTACACCCCTAAGACGAATGGCAAGGCCGAACGCTTCGTTCAGACCAGCCTGCGCGAATGGGCCTACGCCAGACCCTACGAAAGCTCAGCTCAACGCGAGGCCGCGCTACAGCCCTTCATCCATCACTACAACTGGCATCGGCCACACTCAGCCCTCGACCATCAGCCGCCCATGAGCCGGATTCCGGCCATGAACAACCTGCTGGAACTCGACATCTAGTACAGGGAAACGGGCGCGAGCGCCCCGATTTCAGGATGAAGCTCTTCGAACATGGACGCGGCGACGCCAGCGGATTCGCTCATCGCTTCGAGCTCCTCGGGCATCACGCCGAGCGTCATGCAATCGCAGTGCAAGCACTTCGAGCGCATCGTCGTCGGACACCCGTTCACCCCCCACCTCATCCCCCTCGTCGAAGCAGGTATCTCCTGATGTCGACAGCTGGAACGTCGCGAAGGAAACGATCTCGAGCGCGTCGGAAGTGGAGGAGTCGCTCATGATACTTTCCCGCGCGCCCGACGCTGGCATCTTGCGCCGCCGCCCGGCCGCAGCGCGCGAGTCAGCGACACAGGTGCGTTTGACCTCTCGTGTCAATTTTCTGTCCGCTTCCCGCCGCGGCTTTCCGGGGGCCGGCGCCAGACTGAAGTCATCCCAACTGACAACGAGCCTGCCATGAGCGTATCCAGTCGTCTTTTCCTACTCGACCTTGCCGATCGCCTTGTGTTCTCGGTCCGTCCCGACGGTTCCGACAAGAAGATCATCGCCACGGGAGGCCGGTTGCCGGACGGCGTCGCGGTCGAAGTCGAAGCCGGACACGTCTACTGGACAAACATAGGCTCGCTCGACCACAACGATGGATCGATCGAGCGCGTCGACTTCCTGGAAGGCGTATTCGAAGGCCTGCTCCCGGCGTTCGAGACGCTAGGCGATCCGAGGATCACGCAAGACCTCAAGAGCAAGATCGCCGATGCTGCGGGAGGCCGGCTCCCGCTCGATCGAGCAACTTTACGAACGGAGAGAACGATCAACTCGTCGCTCTCCTCAGGTTGCGTGCCTAACGGGCCTGCCGCGTCTCGTGATCGTCGGAGGCGGCCTCGCCACCGCGAATGTGTTCACGAGAACCACTCAGCCTGCGCCTCGTCGTTCTCACCTCGACCCTGGCCGGCGTCAGAGTTCTATCACTCGCTCTCGGCATCACCGTCTTCATGTCGATAAGTGGCGCCGATGCTTCTACTCGGCTTGAACGACGGCTGGCACGGCGCGGCCGTGTGGATGGTGGGGAACATGGCCATGGCCCTGCTGCTTGGATGGTTCGTGGGCTACGAGCGCTACTTCAGCGGGCGCGCCGCCGGCAGCCAGGTCTATTGCCTGGTCTGCGCGACCTCTTGCGCGGTCACCTTGCTGGCAGGCTACCCCACGATGTGGTACTGGGGCACGGTGCAAAACGTCACCGACGCGGATCCGACCAAGGTCATCGGCAGCATTCTCACGGGCATCGGCTTCCTGGGCGCCGGGATCATCGTGAAGACCGGCCTCAACGTGCGCGGCCTGAC
Source organism: Variovorax sp. J31P207 (assembly GCF_030316965.1). Classification (NCBI taxonomy): domain Bacteria; kingdom Pseudomonadati; phylum Pseudomonadota; class Betaproteobacteria; order Burkholderiales; family Comamonadaceae; genus Variovorax; species Variovorax sp. J31P207. The sequence goes on along the minus strand of NZ_JASZYN010000017.1, from coordinate 68,710 downwards.
GACCGCGGCATCGATCTGGGGTTCCTCGGCGATCGGCATTCTGGTGGGGGTGGGGTTCTACCTGCCGGCCATCGGACTCATGGCCTTGTTCGTGGTCTGCACGGCCATCGTGCCTCGGATCGAGCAGCGCCTGCCCGCCCATGCGGCGATGGCGGGAACGCTTCGATTTCGCGAGGGACACAGGCCGAGACCTGAGGAGATTCACTGCTTCCTGGCCAAACGCGGACTTCGCATCCCGCCCGAGAGCCTTACCGTCAGCTTCGACGGCACCCACTTCGAACTTCAGTGCCTGATCTTCACGAACTCGAGCGCGCGAACCAACGCGTTGAGCACGATCGTGGAAGAGCTGTCCCAGCTCGCGCACGTAGAGGGCTTCACCTTGACGCACTCGAGCCGCGCATGAGAAGGATGAGAAAGGTGCTTGATCAGGTGCCCCCTCCCTCCCAACGGGAGAACCCCTTGCGCTGCTGGTTGTCCCGGTTTGCCGCGGCCAATGCATTGACTCTTTCCTGATTCTGCTGCCGGACTCGTTGCTCGTACGGGCGCTGTTGACCGTTAACGGCCGCGATCTCCTCAGCCTCGCGCGAGCTCAACACGACAGTTATCTCGCGCCGGCGCTGATCGCCTGCTGTTCGTGTTCGTATTGACGAGACCGAGCCTGGGAACTTGCATTGGAGCGGTCGGAAGCCGGCGACTCATAGGCGTGTCCGTGGCCAATCTCACGGACTCCGGGGACGCTATGCGGAGGCAAGGTGCGGCGAAGGCTTGCGCAGGTGTGGCAGGACGCGGCGCAAGACGAGACCTCGATGGAGCGCGGCCGGACCGCACGAATCGTGGTACTAGGAGACGTTCGGGTTGTCGTCAACCGCGAGCAAAGTCGCGCACGCATCGCTCAGCGAACCCTTTGCTGCCTCAACCAGCCGCCCCCCAACACAACTCGACGCTCAGGGTACTCGGCCTGCAAGCCAGTGCTGAGGTGCACCGTACAAGAGGTGGGACAACACGCTGGATCCCACGCAGATTCCGGTACGTTGCGCATGAGGCGGTGACTGGTCTGGACCATGCCGAATCCCGCCACAAGGTCGCTGAGGTCGACCGGTTTGAGTCGCCTGGTGGCGCATCTGCACGAGGCCGTTCAAACCATCTAGGCCTTCGAGCCACTAGTGCCGCAGACTGCGAAATGCCTCCAGAACCTGGTTTGCGATCTCGTCAACGTGGCAGCAATCGGTTGGGTCAGCAGCCGCCCCCAGTACCACCAGAACGACGGTTGCGACGCAGCCGCAGCCGAAAGTCAGGGCAAAGGTCGCAATCGAGAATGCCTCGACGCTGGAGCGCACATGCATGCGCATCGCGTAGGCTGCGAGAGGCTTGTTCATGATCGTCAGAACCAACGCAATCAGGCCCTGATGAAAGCCAGCAAGTCCGCGTTGATGACGTCCGCCTGCGTCGTCGGCATGCCGTGCGGGAAGCCCCTGTAGGTCTTCAGCGTGCCGTTCTTCAGCAGCTTGGCAGACAGCGGCCCGGAGTCGGCGTAGGGGACGATCTGGTCATCGTCGCCGTGCATCACCAGCACAGGCAGGCCAATCTTCTTCAGATCGTCGGTGAAGTCGGTCTGCGAGAACGCAACGATGCCGTCGTAGTGCGCCTTGGCGCTGCCCATCATCCCTTGACGCCACCAGTTCTGGATGATGCCTTCCTGAGGTTTCGCGCCCGGGCGGTTGAAGCCGTAGAACGGTCCCGCAGGGAGGTCGCGGAAGAACTGCGCTCGGTTCGTGGCCGTCTGCAGTTGCAGGCCATCGAACACGTCCTTCGGTAGACCGCCTGGATTGGACGCGGTCTTGACCATGAGCGGCGGCACTGCTGCGATGAGGCAGGCTTTCGAGGCTCGCTTCTCGCCGTGGCGCGCCAGATAGCGCACGACCTCACCGCCACCGGTGGAATGGCCCACGTGGATCGCACCCTTGAGGTCGAGATGGTTCACGACAGCGGCGAGGTCGTCGGCGTAGTGGTCCATGTCGTGTCCGCTCCAGACTTGCGTCGAGCGACCATGCCCGCGACGATCGTGCGCAACGACGCGATAGCCCTTGGAGATGAAGAACGTCATCTGCGCATCCCAATCGTCGGAGCTCAGGGGCCATCCGTGCGAGAAGACGAGGGGAGTCGCATTGGTGGGGCCCCAGTCCTTGTAGAAGATCTGGACACCGTCTTTGGTGGTGACATAGCTCATGGGTTGATTTCCTTTCGGGGTTTCTGCGCTGTTCTGCGCGGTGGAAGCAGCCGAAGCTGCGAAGGGCAAAGCCGCTGCTGCTGCAGCGCCTGCCCCGACAACAAGCAACTGCCGGCGCGTGATCTCATAGAAAGCAGGCGTCGGCGCGGGCACTCGGTTCATGGGGTCAACTCCTTTCATGGGTGGTTCTGGAGCAGTGGTGGACAAGATCACGCTGGAAGTGCGTGACCGTCCGATGTCGATGGCTCGCATGCGGAGGTCCGGGTGCCGTGTGATGCCGCGGGCTCGCGCTGCGCCACGCACTCGGCAGTGCGGTCGTCCCGCCGCCTCGTCCGGGAGCTGTCCCGATGGACGGCGTGTGTCCAAGGCGTAGATCCGGATGACGAAGCGGTTCTCATGCTGATGACCGGGTCAGGTGCCACGCGCCGGCATGTCCATCGTCCCGCCCGGCCTCATGTGGAGGTCGTCCATGATGACAAGCGAGCCGGCGACGATGAGCGTCACCACCAGGACACCGAACGCCAGCGCGAGTGAGTTGTTCGCGTTGTCCGGCCCGGTCGTGATGTGCAGGAAGAACACGAGATGCACGCCCATCTGCGCAATCGCGAGCACCGCGAGTCCGAGCGGGATGCCCGGTGCCCACAGCAGCTGCGTGTTCGCGACCCAGAATGACAGGGCCGTGAGCGCGAGCGCCAGCAGCAAGCCGATCGTGTACACCAGCAGGCCCGAAGACCCGCCCCCTTCCGCTGCCGGAACGTCTCCGGGCGCTTGGTCGAATGTCGCTTGGCTCATGCACGAACTCCCATCAGATAGACAAACGTGAACACCGCGACCCAGACGATGTCGAGCGCGTGCCAGAACAAGGAGAAGCACAGCAACCGGCGATCCACAGCGCCGTGGAAGCCACGGAGCGCCACCTGGGCCAGCATGACGGCTAGCCACACGAGGCCCACGGCGACGTGCAGGCCGTGGCAGCCGACGAGCGTGAAGAAGGCCGAGAGGAAGGCGCTGCTTTGCGGCGTGGCGCCCCGGGCGATCATGTCGCCGAACTCCCGCAGTTCGAGGCCGAGGAACACGGCCCCGAGCGCGAGCGTCACGATCGCGCCCAGGTAGAACGCGCCGCGCCGCCGCGAGTGGGCGGCCATCGACATGAGACCGCAGGTGTAGCTCGATGCAAGCAGGCAGGCCGTTTCGAGGGCGACGCCGCCCTGGCGGAACAGATGGCTGCTGCCCGGCCCGCCGGCGGTGGCGTGGGCAAGCACAGCGTAGGTCGCGAACAGCGCCGAGAACATCACGATGTCGCTGAGCAGGTAGACCCAGAACCCGAAGCCGGCCACGGTGCGCTTCGACGCGGGACCCGCTTCGCTCGCGCTCGGCGCCGCTGCGATGTGAAGCGAATTGAAATCGACGGCCATGTTCATGCGGCAACTCCCACGGGATGGTTGCGATCGAACTGCTCGAGTTCGCCGGCTTGCACTTCGAATTCGTCATGCTTGCGGAATGCGAATGCAAGCGTCGCAAGGAAGGCTCCCAGCAGGCTCGCCAGTGCGAGCCACCAGATGCTCCAGATCAGCGCGAAGCCGCCGATGGAGGCGAAGATCGCGGTCACGAAGCCGAATGAGGTGTTCTTGGGCAGCTCGATCGCGTGATAGCCGCGGCGCGGCGCCTTCGGGCGGCGCTTGGCCAGCCAGAACGCGTCCTTGTCGGCCACTTGCGGCAGCACTGCGAAGTTCCATGCCGGCGGCGGCGACGCGGTGGCCCATTCGAGCGTCCGGCCGTTCCACGGATCGCCGGTCAGGTCGCGGTTGAGCTCGCGATCGCGGATCGACACGACCAGTTGGATCGCCTGGCACAGGATGCCCAGCATGATAATCGCCGCGCCGATGGCCGCGGCGACCAGCCATGGCTGCCATGGGAGGTGGTCGTAGTGCTGCATGCGGCGCGTCATGCCCATGAGGCCCGCGACATAGAGCGGCATGAAGGCGAGGTGGAAGCCGATGAACCAGCACCAGAACGCGCGCCGCCCCCACTTCTCGTCGAGCTTGAAGCCGAAGGCCTTGGGGAACCAGTAGTCGACCCCGGCGAAGATGCCGAACAGCACGCCCGGGATGATGACGTGATGGAAATGAGCGATCAGGAACAGGCTGTTGTGAACCTGCCAGTCCACGGGGGGAACGGCCAGGAGCACGCCGGTCAGGCCGCCCAGGACGAAGGTCACCATGAACCCGATGGTCCACAGGACCGGGACCGTGAACCGCACGCGCCCGCCGTACATCGTGAAGAGCCAGTTGAAGATCTTCACGCCGGTCGGGATGCCGATCACCATGCTCATGATGCCGAAGAAGCCGTTGATATTGGCGCTCGCGCCCATCGTGAAGAAGTGATGGAGCCAGACCGTCATCGAGAGCACGCAGATCACCATCGTCGCGGCCACCATCGAGCGGTAACCGAACATCGGCTTGCCCGAGAAGGTCGCGCTGACCTCCGAAAAGATGCCGAACGCGGGCAGGACGAGGATATAGACCTCGGGGTGGCCCCAGACCCAGAACAGGTTCACGTACATCATCGGGTTGCCGCCGGCATCGAGGGTGAAGAAATGGAAGCCGAGGTAGCGGTCCAGCAGCAGCATGGCAAAGGTCGCCGTGAGTACCGGGAACACGGCGACGATCAGAAGGTTCGCCGCCAGGGCGGTCCAGCAGAAGATCGGCATGCGCATGAGACCCATGCCCGGCGCGCGCATCTTCAGGATCGTGGTGACGAAGTTGATGCCCGACATCAGCGTGCCGATGCCGGAAAGCTGCAGCGCCCAGAGGTAGTAGTCCACGCCCACGCCGGGAGAAAACTGCAGCCCGGCGAGCGGCGGGTAGGCCATCCAGCCGGCCTTCGAGTACTCGCCGACGACGAGCGAGACGTTCGTGAGCAGCACGGCCGAGGCGGTGAGCCAGAAGCTCACGGAGTTCAGCGTCGGGAACGCGACGTCGCGCACGCCGAGCATCAGCGGCAGCAGGTAGTTCATCAGGCCGATGACCAGCGCCATCGCCACGAAGAAAATCATGATCGTGCCGTGCGCCGAGAAGATCTGGTTGAAGTGCTCGGGCGGCAGGAAGCCTTGTGCGCCGCCGGCTGCGACCGCCTGCTGCGCGCGCATCATGATCGCATCGCTGAAGCCGCGCAGCAGCATGAGCATCCCCAGAATCATGTACATGACGCCGATGCGCTTGTGGTCCACCGAAGTGATCCACTCGTTCCAGAGATAGGGCCACGCGCGCTTGTACGTGGCCCAGCCGAGCACGAACGCGACGAGCAGGCCCATGAACGCCGTGGCGCCCATGATGATCGGCTGGTCGAACGGGATCGCCGCCCAGCTCAGTTTGCCAAGGAGACTCATTTTCTCTGCCCTCTGCATTCCGCTATCGCGGCGTTCACGATGCTGTCGAAGATGTTGGATGCCACCATGCCGTACGTGATGGGAACGACGGCCGCACTCGGCCTGGCGAGTTCGGTGTAGGTATCGGCGTTGAGCGCCCGGCCCGCGGACTGCGCGTCGGCGAGCCATTTCGCGTAGTCGCCATCGTTCATGGCGTGGACCGTGAACCGCATGCCCGCGAAGCCGTCGCCGCTGAACTCCGCGGACAGTCCGCGATAGATGCCCTCATGGTCGGCCTGGAGGTTCAGATTCGTGACCATGCCGGCCATCGTGTACATCTGGCTGCCGAGCTGCGGCACGAAGAAGCTGTTCATCACGCCGGAGCCGGTCAGCTCGAAGGTCACGGGCCGGCCGACCGGAATCGTGAGCTGGTTGACCGTGGCGACGCCTTCGTCCGGGTAGATGAACAGCCACTTCCAGTCGAGCGAGATCACCTGAACACGCACCGGCCGGGCTGTCGATTCGATCCGCCTCTTCGGGTCGAGGTCGTGCGAGCCGACCCACGCGACGCTCCCGACCAGGAGGACCGTCATGATCGGGATTGCCCAGACGAGTAGTTCGATCCGGCCCGAATGCTCGAAGTCCGGCCGGTAGCGGGCCCGTCGGTTGGACGAGCGGAACCAGAACGCGACGCCCAGCGTGGCGATGATCGTGGGAGCGACGATCGCCAGCATGATGCCCGTCGAGTTGTACAGGATCTGGAGCTCGGCGAACGCGATCGGCCCCTTCGGGTCGAGCACGCCTTCCTTGCAGCCGGCCAACGCTGCGAGGCCGATCCAGCCGGCGGCGGCGAACAATCTTTTCATTTCGTCCTCATAGGTAGTGATCGACCAGCAGCGCTGCGAAGAGCAGCGTGAGGTAGGCAATCGAATAGCGGAACGTCGCGCGTGCGAGCTTGTCGCTGTAGCGACGCCAAAGCGCCGTCGCGTACGCGATGAAGATCGCGCCGAGCGACAGCGCATTCACCAGGTACACGGCACCGCTCATGCCCGTGAAGAACGGCAGCACGCTCGAGACGACGAGCCCGAGCGTGTAGAGCAGCACCTGTCTGCGCGTGTGTCGCATCCCGTGCGTCACCGGGAGCATCGGCACGCGGGCCTTCGCGTAGTCATTCCGGCGGTAGAGCGCGAGCGACCAGAAGTGCGGTGGCGTCCACACGAAGATGATCAGGAACAGCAGCAGCGCGTCCGCGGATACCTCGCCGGTCACCGCGGCCCACCCGAGCACCGGCGGCATCGCGCCCGCGGCTCCTCCGATGACGATGTTCCGAGGAGTACGCGGCTTGAGCAGCAGCGTGTAGACGATCGTATAGCCCACGAACGTCGCCAGCGTGAGCCACATCGTCAGTGGGTTCACCAGTGCATGCAGCATGCACAGCCCGGCAAAGCCCAAGCCGGCGGCTAACGTCGCCGCTTCGGTGGTCTTGAGCCGGCCCGATGCCAGCGGCCGCCCGCGCGTGCGCGCCATCAGGGCATCCCGTTTCGCCTCGAGCAGGCAGTTGGTAGCCGCAGCGGCAGCCGCCACCAGGGCAATGCCCAAAGCGCCAAACACCGCCTGGACCAACGGGAGCCGCCCTGGCACCAGGAACATCCCGATCACTGCGGTGAACACGATGAGCGTGACCACGCACGGCTTGGTGAGGGAAATGTACCCGCGTAGGCGGTGTGCACCCGATTGGGCGCGCACCAGTCCGATCCTGGTCTCGTTCATGGATGGGGGCATGACTGATCTCACTTGGTGGGGTTCAGAGTGAAAGCCCGTTCACCTGCATAAGACGGCAATGCTGCGGATGGGGTTGTCGTTCGTCATGTGTCATGCGTCCTTTCAGCGGAGTTCGGCATGGGTAATGCCGGAGAGGCGGCCCTTGCGGGCACAGCACCGAGGATTGCGATGCATGCAGTCTCCGTTGGGTCCGCCGAAATGCCGGCGAGGGAAGCGGACAGAAAATTGATGTGGCAGGTCAACATGCTGGCGCTCACCTTCTGCGTGGGCGGCGCCGTGCTGCTCTGGCGCGACGGCTCTGCCTACTATCTGCTCGCTCGGGTCGGACTGCTCCTCTGCGCCTGGCTCGTCTGGCGCGGCCGTGCCGCCGCGCTTTCGGTGTCGCCGGTTCTTCTGCTGGGCACCGTGGCGTGCTCCGCGTGGGAGGTCCGGTTCGATTGGTCGCAGTTGCTGCCGCGCATCGATGTGTGGTTCGGTCTCGCCGCGTGGCTGCTGACCCCGTTCGTCTTTTGCCACCTGAGCGCGGCGGGGTCGCACGGCGGCAAGCTGCTGTGGGAGCTCTGGCGGCCAGCGCCATCGTGGGCCTCTTCTCCCTCTCGAAGGAATACCCCACGCTCGAGGGTGCACTGCCCGCCGGCGGCCAAGCCACCGACAAGATCCGTCTCGGACAAGACCGGCAAACACTACATCGGGGTCATGGTGGGCGGGCGCTGCTCCCTCGGCAAGCCCAAGAGCGATACGCTGCTGGAATACGAGTTACCGGACCGGCGCACCGCGTGGGCCGCAGCTGTGAGGTCATTCAGGCTCTTGTGAGGGGAAGTGCTTCCCCTACATTGGCGACCTCGAACCTTCGATGGCCTTCCGGTATGAGCGCGGGACGAGGCGGCATGGCGATGGCGCCCGCCAGTGCGTCGCTCAGTACCACGGCTTCCAAGACCTCGGGCGTGGAGTGCCCCTCGGTCACCTGGTCCAGTACCGCCTGTAGCAGCTCGAAGGCTTCGTGCTTGCGACCCTGCGCCATCCACAGGCGCCCCAGGCTCGCCGCCGTTCGCAGCTCCCAGGACAAGGCGCCGTCCTGGCGGGCCCGTTCGAGCGACCGGAGAAACAAGGATTCGGCGGCCTTGCTGTCGCGGCTGCGTGCTCGTTCACCGCGCACTCTCAGCAGTTCGGCCTGGCACCACCCGGCGTCGCCCGCGTCGCCGCGCAGGAAGGTCGTCTCGGACGCCCACGCCGGGTGCAGCGTGGCCAGCAGCTCCGCGAATTGCGTGATGCGCTGGTTGAGATCGACCGCGGCGGGCAGCACCGGGGCGGCGCCCTGGCGCTCGCCCTCTTGCCAGTCCAGCAGCGATTTGAAGGCGAGCCCATAGTTGCGCCACGACGCGAGCGAATGCTCGGCGGTGTGACGCAGCAGCAGCGAGATGCGTTCGCGCGCCACATCGAACCGGCCGGTCCACAATGCCACCGGACAAGCGGCAGCGGCCAGCGCGTAGGCGAGTCCGACGCTCTCGCCGTCGCGACGCGCATCCTCCACGGTTCGCATTGCGACCGCCTCGGCCTGTTCGGAGAGGCCCTGGAGCCACAGCACGCGAGCGAGGATCGTTCCCATGGCCACGCGGCGGTCGATCAGCGCGCCGCTTAGAAACGGCGCCCTGGCCGTCGTCGGCGCTGCCAGGCTGCGCTCGGCGTAAGTGCGCGCGCCTTGCTGGTCCCCGAGTAGATGCAGCGTCGGGGCCTTCATCCAGTCGTAAAGCAGCGTGGTCGCCGGATCGGTTGCTCCTGCCGTGAGCGCCTCGAACCGCTGCGAGAACTCGAGCATCGCCCGCGGATCTCCGCGAACGTAGGCGCCGATCCAGTTCGTCGTGTATGCATGCGCGAGCTGCCGCGTGTCGCCGCGCTCCTGCGCCATCGCCAGCGAGCGCTCGAGCGAGCGCTGTGCGGCCACATGATGCCCATGCGTGTGTGGCAGGATGAGTCCGAGAACCAGCTGCAGCTCGAACTCGAGCTGCGCAGGCACCTTCGGCGAGCGCGCGAGCGCGTCCATCGCGGCGCTTGCGAACCGCGAGCCTTCATCGATTCGGGAGAGCTGAAACAGCAGCAAGGCGGATCTGACCGTGATCGCGATGCCGAGGTCGACATCGCCGTCCGCCGACATCGCCCAGGCCACTGCCGACCGCACGTCGTCCAGATGCCGCCCGTATCGCTGTCGCCAATCGAACGCTGCAGCGTCGCGCCAGGCGTGTTCCGATTCGCGCATCAGATCCAGGACATGCTCGGCATGGCGCCGTCGCACGGCGCGGACTTCTCCCGCCTCTGCCAGGCGGTCCGACAAGTTGCGGCGGGTCGGAGCGAACAGCAGCCTGAAGTTCGCACGGCCGCTGCTGGCGTCTACCGACACCAGCGACTTCGCGGCAAGGTCCCTGACCGTGTCGGAGGCTTCCGCAGGCGTCAAGGCGTCGCAGGAAGCGATCACGCCGGCAGACTCCAATGTGAAGTTCCCGGGAAACACCGAGATCCTTGCAAGCACGGTACGCTCGCGGCCTGACAGGAGCGCGTAGCTCCAGCTGAGCACCGCCTCGAGCGTCCGGTGTCTGGGCACCGCTGTGCGCGGGCCCGTGCTGAGCCTGCAGAAGTAGTTGCCGAGTGCCGCCTCGACCCCGCGAAGGCCGAGCGTGGAGACGGAGGCCGCGGCGATCTCGATGGCGAGCGGGATGCCGTCGAGCCGACGGCAGATGTCGGCCACGGACTGCGCGTCGACGTCTTCGAATGCGAAGGTGTCCAGCGCCGCCGTTGCCCGGTCCACGAACAACTCGATCCCACCGAACTGCATCGCCTCGGCTGCCGTGAAGCTCGAGCCTTCGGTGGGTAGATCGAGCGGCTGCAGTCGGTGGACTCGTTCGCCTTCGGCCCGCAAGGGCTCGCGGCTCGTGGCCAAGATGCGGACACCGGGTGCCGATCTCAGCACGGCTTCGGCCAGTTCCGCAACCGCGTCGAGCACATGCTCGCAGTTGTCCAGGAGCAGCAGCAGCGACTTGTCTTGGAGGAAGGCCAGGATGTTGGGCATGGCGTCGTCCACGCTGGCGTTCAAGCCCAGAGCCGTGGCGAGCGCATCGGGCACACGACCTGCGACTGAGAGGGGAGCGAGGTCGATGAAGTGAACGGGCGATTGCCCCGGTTGCGCGGCGACGGCCCCAGCGACCGACACCGCGACAGTCGTCTTCCCTATGCCGCCGGCACCGACGATGGTCACGAGGCGGTGCTGACGAACCTGCTGCGTCAACAGGGCGGTGGTCGTGTCTCGCCCCACGACGCGATGCAGAGGACGCGTCAGCCCGGGCGTTGCTCGTTCCGGGTCAGAGGGCAAGGTCCGCGACGCGCCGCCGCGGATGCGGCTCAATGGCGCCACGAAGCTGTAGCCGCGATTGGGAGCGTTGACGATGTAACGGCGGTCGTCCCGACCATCGCCCAGTGCCTTGCGCAGGGCGCCGACGTGAACAGGCAGGTTGCCCTCGACGACGACGGCGCCGGGCCAGACCGTGTCGAGGATGTCGCTCTTCGGAACAAAGGTCCCCGCCCGCCTGATCAGCAGCACCAGAATGTCGAAGGCACGACTTCCAAGGTGGATGCGGGTGTCCCCCTCCATGAGTACGCGTTGTGCCGGCTGCAGCGCAAAGGGTCCGAACCGGACAACTTCATCGGCCAAGTCGGCGGCTGTCTCGTCGGGCGTCATGGTCATCGAGGGCCTTCCAACAAAGTGGGCACGATGACGAAATCTAGTACGCGTGCTTGCGCCGAAACAGCGTCGTCTGCGCAAATGCTTGTTGCTGGATTTGGAAGGATCCGTCGCGCCTGGCCTCTGGGCGTAGCCACTAGGGTGATCCGGCACCTCCAGGATGGCGCGCGATTGATGCGGTGCGAGGGCTCTCAAGCTGGATGGATCGAACTCTGCCACGACCAGCGGCTTTCGCCGGCCTTGATCACTTTGGAGACGGACCGACGCGAAGGACGGGCCAGAACCCTTCGATGCGTATTACCCGCGTTGATATATTGAGGCGCGCGCAGCACCATCCTCACCGACGACGTCACTGGCAACCAGTCTGGGCCGCCTGCCCCGGTGCGAGCAGGCGTCTACCTTGCTCGAGGCAGCATGCAGTCGCTTCCCGGCCCGACAGGAGCATCGCGCTTTAGCGCCCTTTAGAAGTCGCAAGAGCCCCTTATTCAGCGAAGCAGTGATTTGGAAATCTTGCTGACGATTGATTGGCGTTGCACTCGGCCAGGCGCCAAAGTCAGGGCATGCGGCGTCACTCCATGGCGCCATCAACGAGTGCCCACCATGTCTGCCCGTCACCTCACGATTCACCAACCGACGCACCCTCGCACCGATCACGCATCGCCCGCCGGTGGCCGAGGGCCCGGCAGCCTGGCCGCCATGCTGGACGTTGCCAGGCGGCGGGGCGTTTCGACCCGGCAATTGCTTGCACGCACCGGCTTGGCCGAAGGCGATCTTTCCGACCCCGGCTGTGTGATTCCCCAGCACGCCGAGCATCACGCGATCGAGAATCTCAGCGTGCTGTGCGGTGATGTCGCCGGCCTGGGGCTCGAAGTCGGCGCCCGCTACCGGTTCACGACCCTCGGTCCCTTGGGATTCGCCATGGTCAGCGGCTCGACCCTTGCGGATGCGACTCGTCTGGTAGTGGACTATGGCGAGCTCTTCGACCCGTTCGTCACACTCGAGCTGCACGGGGACGCTTCCCGCTACGGCGTGACGGTACGACCGCGATTGGTTTCGCCCGAACTCGTCCGCTTCGTTACCGAGCGGGCGGTCGCGGCGCTGTTGACAACGTGGCGCGACATCGCGCGCCGCGACCTTTCGCCGCGCGGCGTGTCATTTGCGTTCGCGCGCCCGGCAGAGGACGAACCCTACTCGCGTCTGACCGGAATTCAGGTGGGCTTCGCCACCACGCATACCCACCTTTCGATGGACGCGGACGACATGGCGCTGCCGCTGGCTCATGCGGATGAATATGCCTTGCGGGTGGCGCAGGCGCAATGCCTGCAGTTGCGGGACGCCGTACGCGACCGCGCCAGCGTGGCCGGACGAGTAAAGACTTTGCTTCGCGCGCATTCGGAAGGAGTGCCCGAGATGGGTGAGGTCGCAGCAGCCTCGTGCATGTCCGAGCGGACATTGCGACGTCATCTTCAGAAGGAAGGCACGACGTTCGCAGCCTTGTGCGACGAGATTCGCAGGTCCACCGCAGAACAACTCCTCAGTTGCAGCCGCATGCCTATCGAGCACATCGCCGGCCGCCTCGGGTATGCAGAGCCCGCGAGCTTCATCCATGCATTCAAACGCTGGAAGGGCCGCACGCCGGGCGCGTTCCGATCGGCGCTCCGGTCGGGGGCCACGCCGTGATCCCACCGAGTGCCGCATTGGCGTCGTCGACGCCGGAAATTGGAGACACTATGAATCAACAGCAGTTCGAAACATTCATGACGGACCAGATCGCCGCCAACGCGGCGCCGGGTGAGGGCACTGACGTGCAGCTTGGGAGGCCGTCTATGCGGCTTGAAGAGTACTCACCCGCGAACGTCCTGACACTGCACCCCGACCCAGTCGTTCGCGCCGGGATGGTGGCATCCTGCATCACCGGCGACGACAAAGCGCAGACTGGAAATGCCATGAAGGAACCAGACCTCCTTCCTCTGACCCAACGCGAGCAGCCGGCCGATCACGAGGACAGCGTACCCGTCCCATGGACGGAGCGCGGGTTCATCGCCGTCTTGCTGGCGTTCGGTGTGTTCTATGTCGGCTGGTCCCACATGAACACCCTTTCCGAATGGGACGATGGCCGCGACCGAGCCGAACTGGTGGGCGCTAAGCTTGCCGCCGGCGGCGCCGGCACGGAGGCCGATAGAACCGCGATCCATGCAGACTCCAGCGGATCCCTCACGGTCAAAGAACACCCGCATACGGCGCCCTCCCTCATTTATGGCGGAACTGAGCGACGATCAGATCGCCTCGGTGCTGATCCATGTGCGCTCCACCGGGGCGATGCCGCCACTCCCGCAACGGCCTGCGTAGACCATCGTTTTCTTTCGCGAACATGGGGTCGCGAATAACAAAGGTTTTCCCTTATGCCACATGAGTCACTACTTTCGTGGCACTCCACCCAACACTACCTCGAAAGGAAGCACCATGAAAATCTCAAAGATCCTCGTTTCATTGGCCTTGTCCTCTATCGCCATCGCAGGCGCTCAGGCCGAGACCTATGAGGGCGTGCACCCTCTGACGTCCTCTGCCAACCGCGCCGATGTCGCGCGCGAAGCTGTTAACGCAGCCCACGCCGGCAACGTGTACGGCGAGGCTGCCGGCATAGGCGCGGGCGCCGAGTCGTTCAATTCGATCGCGAGCCGTGCGGTAGTCCGCGCCGAGGCCGTCGCGAAGGCGCGCGAGAACCGCGACAGTCTCGACCGCCGTTCTTTCTACCGCGACCAAGTACCGGCCCAGTTCAACACAGGCCTGTCCTTCACGCGGCAAGCATCGCGCTAATCGCTGGTGCTTTCGATCGCAATGAACGGTCCTTCGGCTCCGCCTTGCGTTTTGGGCTCGCGCTGCATGTACCTCACGTTCAGTTCGTGCGATCCGGAGATCGAAGTTGTCGAACTGTTCCCCTAAGCGCTGATCGCAGTCGTGCGTGCCGACCATCCGTTCGCCGTCCGACCTGCGATCGCGCGCCGCTCGGGTGGTCCGACGGGAGCAGTACTACGTGACAAGGCGAATCAGCATGGCTTCAGGGCTCGGGGTAAATGCTTGGCCGTGCGGTCAGTCGAGATTGGAGGTTTGCATGCCAAGCATGTCAATCACCCCACGGAGGGGCTCCCGACATCGTGGGAGTGCGCCTCCCAGGCGGCGTTGCCGCCGCTTCGCTCCGTTCCGTTGCGCGCATCCGACTCCTGCACTACAGCTAGCGCACCGAGGAGGCGTATGCCTACTGGTGCCGGGCATTCATCCGTTTCCATCATCTCCGGCATGCCAGCACGCTTGACCCCAGCCGTCGAAGCGCCTTCTTGTCCTGGCTCGCCGACGACCGAGGCGATGCAGCCTCCACGCATCGCCAGGCATTCTCGACTCTCCTCTTCTTGTACGGGAAGGTACTCGATGTGCAACTGCCATGGATGGGGAGATCGGCCGCAGGTAAAGCGCCGGATTCCGGTCGTGCTCATTCACAAACCGGCCACGCCGCATACGCTGCGACATTCATTTGCAATCCACTTGCTGCAAGCCGTTTACGACATGGCAGAACTCCTGGTGCATTCCGAGGTGGCCACCACGATGATCCACACGCATGTGCTCAAGGTCGGTGGCGGCGGTGTGCGCAGCCTCGTGGATGCCTAGCTGCCCAGTTCTTAAGGATCGCGACCATCCCCGAAGCTGCCGTTGGCGAAGGTCGGCTAGTGGCCGACACCGCCATTCCAGATTGGTTCCTGGAAGCTGCCGTTCGGCTGGGCCGCAGCGAGGCCCTTGGGAAGGCGGGCAGACCAATCGCTCGCCGACCTCTGCGATCGACGGCATGCCAGATTGATTGCCGCCAGGATCAGATTTCAGTTGCTCCGAGATCTCCAAGGCGTCGTCCACCTCGATGCCGAGGTACCTCACCGTCGACTCGAGTTTGGCATGGCCAAGCAGCAACTGTACGGCGCGCAGGTTGTTGGTGCGGCGGTGGAGCAGCGTTGCCTTGGTTCGCCGCATCGAGTTTCAGACAACCGGCATTGATCCCGATCCGAGCGCCTCGGCAGCCAAGCTTGCTTCTTTTGGCCATCTTCTGGCCCAAATCGCATCCGGCCAAGGACTCATGCCCGCTCGCAGGCTGGTGCATCGGTGCGCGGCAGCACTATTGCAAAGACCGTGCGGTCGATCGTGGAGTCAACTTGGATCTCGCCGCCGTGAGCCCTGGCGATCTCTCGAACGATGAAAAGACCCAGTCCAAGATTGGCGCTGTCGGCGTTTTCGTCATGATGGCCTCGCCGTAGCGGCTCGAACAGGCCTTTGATGCTTTCATTCGGAATCGGCGGGCCGCTATTGGCGACGGAAAGGTGAACGCCGCTGGCATCGCCCCAAAGCCCGACCTGGATGGCAGCATCGCGTGCGCCGTATCGGGCGGCGTTGGTCACCAGATTTCCGAGAACTTCCCGCACGCGAGAGCCGTCGAAACTTCCGAAGGTGTCGCCGGCGGCGTCGTACTCGATCTCCACCTGGGGAAGTGCTGCGCGCAGAAGGTCGATCTCCTCGACACAGGCCGCCGCCAGATCAACCGGCGCGCGATGGATTGCAATGCCCAGTCCAAGTGAGGCACGGCTGAAATCTAGAAGATCGTCGAGCAACGCCTTCATGCGCTTGCCGCTTCGGATGAGCCGCAGTGTATGGTTGCCAACCGGCACTTCAGTGGTCATTCGCGAAAGCAGTTCGGCCGTCAGAAGAATTGCATTGAGCGGGCCTCGCAGGTCGTGTCCCAGCACGCCAAGAAACACGTGTCGCCACCGATCGACTTCCGCGGTGAAATGTGCGACCGACTCGGCGACGGCTTGGTCGATCGCTTCGTTGAATCTGATCAGGTCGTCGACGACGTCCGGGCCGCTGGCCAGCCCTGAATCGAACCACAGTCGAAGGGTGCAGGCGCGCAGGGCCCTGTACTCCGCCACCAGTTGAGCAATATCGAATCCCGCCTTTGCGCGCAGCAAGGCATGCGTCTGTGCCGCCGTTTCAGGCGCACCCTCCACACCGGCCTGGTGTCCAAGCGATTTGGCAATCTGCTCTCGATCCGTCTGGGGCGAACGCAAGTCCTTGGCGACCGCCGCCAGGATCATCGGGATGTGGTCGCGCAGCGCCGCGTGATCCAGGAAGGAGGCGGCCGGCAGCTGCGTTTGGGTGAACGCCTCCGAGGCCGCCAGAATCGGTTCCACATTGCCGTCGATGAATTCGGCCAAGCGCATAGGGTTTCCTTGCAGGCTGCCGGGAAAGGGCACAGGCCATCGTAGACCGTACCGCGCGGATACGGTGCTGCGAGCGAGGAGCAAGACTTGTCACAAGGGCTACTCGCATGGCGACGGACTCCGCTTCGAAGTCTCGCAAGGGTGAAGCCGCCTGCAGACGGCTGCCGATGCCCGCTTCGCCGGATCAACCCGCTGGCGGATCGTTCTCGCGGCCGAAATGCCGAGGCTTGCCCATGGCACCGATGAAATCGGCGATCGCTTCGTCGGCGGCGGTCGCGTCGGCCAGGATCAGGCCCGGGTCGGCCGAGCCATCCGGCATCGTCATCGGTATCTGCGCTTCGGCGAGCAGTGCTTGCGAGGCGCCGAAAGCCAGGATGGTCTTGCAGTGCCAGTATTGCGCGCGCACGAACTCAAGCGTGTGGGCGTCCGCATCGAGCGCGGCGACCGCATCTGCGCCGTCCGGCAGCACCAAGGCGTCGAACAGGAAGCCAGGCGAATTCTCCATGGTCGCGTCCGCGGCGAATTTCTCGCCGCCCATCCCCACACAGGTGCCGAGACGGGCTGCCACCAAGCGGGGCACGGCGCCCGCCGCCACCAGCGCTGTCACCAGCTTGCCCAGCGATGCGCCTTCGACGCCGTTGGCAACCAGCACCGCGATCTTGCGCGTCCGGATGCCGCCGTCGCCGGGCCGGGCCAGGAGCGACAACGCCGGCGAGCTTTCGACTTCCGGGGGCCCCGGATTCTCCAGCGCCTTCGGCATCGGGGCGGGCAGATCCATGCCGAGGTCCTGCGCCAGCCGCGCCGCCAGGTCGGGCGCCGCGTTGAGCAGGCTGGCGACCACGCGCTCGCGAATCGCGGGTACGGTGACCTTCGACAACTCAAAGCGGAAGGCATTGCCGATGTGTGCCTTCTCGACATCGGACTGGCTTTCGAAGAAGAGGCGGGCCTGGGTGTAGTGGTCGGCGAACTTCTCGGGCTTGATGCGGACCTTGTCGGCGCTCTCCTTGGCGTCCAGGCGCCGAGCGACGCTGGTAAAGCCCTGGGCGGCACCGGCCTGGAACGGGCAGCCGCCGGCGAGCGAATTCGGCTCGTAGGCGACCCGGCCGCGATGGATCGCCTGCCGGTGCATGCCGTCTCGCTGGTTGTTGTGAACCTGGGCAACCGGTGCGTTGATCGGCAACTCGTGGAAATTGGGACCGCCGAGCCGGCTGATCTGCGTGTCGACGTAGGAGTGGATGCGTCCTGCGAGCAGAGGATCATTCGTGAAATCGAGTCCCGGCACGATGTGGGCCGTGCAGAACGCCACCTGCTCGGTCTCGGCAAAGAAGTTGTCCGGATTGCGGTTCAGCACCATGCGTCCGACCACCTGCACCGGCACCAGTTCCTCCGGAATGAGCTTGGTCGCATCGAGAATGTCGAAGCTGAACTGTTCGGCCTGCTCCTCGGTGAAGATCTGCAGGCCGAGTTCCCATTCCGGGTACTCGCCGGCCTCGATCGCCTCCCACAGATCGCGCCGATGGAAGTCCGGATCGGCGCCCGAGATCTTCACCGCCTCTTCCCAGACCTGGGAATGGGTGCCGAGCTTGGGCTGCCAATGGAACTTGACCAAGACGGACTCCCCCCCCTCGTTGACCATCCTGAAGGTGTGGACGCCGAAGCCTTGCATCATCCGGTAGCTGCGCGGAATCGCGCGATCCGACATCAGCCACATCAGCATGTGCGTGGACTCGGGCATCAGGGAGACGAAATCCCAGAACGTGTCGTGGGCGCTGGCCGCCTGGGGCATCTGGTGATGCGGCTCGGGCTTGACCGCATGCACCAGGTCGGGAAACTTGATCGCGTCCTGGATGAAGAAGACCGGCATGTTGTTGCCGACCAGGTCCCAGTTGCCTTCGTCGGTGTAGAACTTGACCGCGAAGCCGCGCACATCGCGCGCCGTGTCCTTGGAGCCCCGTTCGCCCGCCACGGTAGAGAATCGAACGAACACCGGCGTGACCTTGCCCGCCTCCTTGAAGGGCGCAGCTTTGGTGTATGTGGTGAGCGGTTCGTAGCATTCGAAGAAGCCGTGTGCGCCGGAGCCCCGCGCATGAACGATGCGCTCGGGAATTCGCTCGTGGTCGAAGTGCGTGATCTTCTCGCGCAGGATGAAGTCCTCGAGCAAGGCCGGTCCACGCGCGCCTGCCTTGAGCGAGTTCTGGTTGTCGGCGATCGGCACCCCCTGGTTGGTGGTCAGTTGCTGTCCACCGGCGTCCACGCGAACGCGGTCGAGGGTGTCGATCGTGGCGTTGACGCCTTCCAACGCGACAGTGCCGGTCTTGCCGGAGAAGTTCCGTTCGGACAGCGTGCTGCCGGTGGGCAGTCTCGAAGGCGGGCTCACGGTGGCACCGACGGGCGGCGTCTGCGCGTTTTCCTGACCGTATTCCAGGGGCTTGTGCGGATTGGCCGTCATGCCACCGGCGACCGCCTGGGTGTCGATCGCCCTCTGGGCTGGCAGATCGCCCTTGCCCGCCGCGGGCGCAGCGGGCGTGGCGGGACCGCCGTCGGTGTTTCGTGCCGCGGCGTGTGCCGCGTCGAGTTCGACTGAAGGGGAGGGAAGTTTTTTGGCCATGGCGGTCTCGTTCGATGGGAGCGCGAGCCTATGGCGCCGGTTGCTTGCGTGCCTGTAGGAATTGGCCGCATCAACGGGTCCTGTGTGGCGGCGGGACGAATATTCCGGATCGGCCGCCGGAATTGCGCGCCGTCAGCCTTTGGTCATTGCGGGACGCGTCGGCATCCTACGTTTCCACCCGGACGCGCGTCCGAGCATCGTCGCTCCCCGCACCCACCATGGAGTTCCACGATGCCCACCACCAAGCGCGCTGCACCCGATGCCTGCAGCCTTCTCGATGCCGATCACCGCAAGGTCAAGAAGATGTTCGGCGACTACGAGACTCTCGCCAGATCCAAGGCCGCGAGCGCCGCCCAGAAGAAGCGCGATCTTGCCAATGAGATCTGCATAGAGCTGACCGTGCATGCGCGGATCGAGGAAGAGATCTTCTACCCTGCCGTGCGTGGAGCCATCAAGGACACCGATCTGCTCGACGAGGCCGAGGTGGAGCACGGCACGGCCAAGGGTCTGATTGCACAGCTCGAAGCCGCCGTGGACGTGGATGACATGTTCGATGCCAAGGTCAAGGTGCTGGGCGAATACATCGATCACCACGTGAAGGAAGAGCGCAACGAACTCTTCGTCAAGGCGCGCGCGGCCCGCGGCCTGGACTTGGTCGGCATGCGGGACCGGTTGGCTACGCGCAAGGAAGAGTTGATGGCAGAACTGTCTGGCGCAATGGTCTGAGGGTCGTCAGAGCGATCCAGTTCTGCGCCCTCGCGCGCGAGAGACGACCCGAACTTTCGCTTTGACATTTAGCGGCCATTGGCAGGTGGTGCTTGTGACCGCCACGTCGGATAGACCGATGCTAACGCCCTTGACTCAGGCGACGCGTTCCTTGTTCGGTCACGCGTTCGAGGCCATTGACATCTTGGGACACTAACCGGTGCGACCTCAGGCGAGCCGAAGCGTGGCTGGGCTCGACCTTGGCCTCGGTCCCCGAATCGTTGGCTAGGTTGACCAGCTTCGTCCACTGCTCGTCTTTTAGCTGAAGCTTCTTGACCATGAGTTCATCCGGACCATTGTGTGATTCCCTTCCGCTGCGCGTCCCATGTTTCCTCGTCGGGACTTCCTGCCGGGCAGTGTGCTGAATGTGCGCCCATTCGCGGGAATCCTGCGCCCAATTCTTCAAGCGCGCCCTGCAGCACGCGAAACGCTTCCGGGCGCTTCAGTCGGCATCTGAAGGTGCAGCTGGATTCACGGAGGTGCCGCGCACGCCGGTTCGAGCGACCCTCTTCGGGCCCGAAACGACGATGGTTCAGGCAGGCATCTGGGTTGAGGCGTGCGCCAGCGTGCCGGGTTCGACCTAGCGCAGCTGGGGGCTAAGTACCGCGCGTTGCGCGCGACCTCTTTATGCGGTTGTCGGGAAGGGTCGAAATCGTCGATGTCAAGTACTTGAAGAAGCAGATCGTTCAACGAGCAAGGCTACGTCTGCAGCACCTCGAAACCGGTCGTCGAGCGCAATTTGTACTGGCAGTTTGAACGGCGGGAACCGGCAACACTCCGTGTTCGCAGGTTTGAGGAAGACAGCAATCGCTTCTATGAGGGCTGAAATGTCAAGGCCCTTCATGGCGGCCGATTGTCAAGACTGAGCGGTCGAAGGTCGGGAACCGATGGAAGTCCGAGTCCGTCCCCGGACGAGCTTCTATCCGTGCGGGTCCGTGGACCCGGCACCTCATGCTGCATGCGCGCCAGGCGCGCTGGCAGGTTCCCGCTTGGCGAGGCACCCCATCTGCGAAACCGGCCACGACAGAGACGTGACCCTGCAATTGCACGGGCGCTTCGACCTTCGATCATGAAGTTCGCGTTTAAGCTCTCAAGTGATGCGCACCTGGGCATCAGGCCTGGACGACCTTCAATTGCGCGCCGGCCGGTATCTCGCCGTCTTGGAGGAAGTGCCACAGGGCAATGGCCAGACGCCTTGCCAGGGCCACGATACCTACTCGACGCATGCGTGCACCTTCGCCCGCGAAGCGCTTGTTGAACCAGCGGGCGATCGCACTGCCTGGCTGCAAGCGCAACCAGCCCCACGCCAGTTCCACTAGCAGAGTTCGGGCCCTTCGGTTGCCAGCCTTGCTGATGCCCTGTTCGATCTGGCTATCGCCACTGGCATACGGTGTGGGCGCCAGGCCCAGACAGCCGGCGAGTTCCCGCCGGTTGGCGAACCGACGCCAGCCAAATATCTCGTGCACGAGCACCCAGGCTCCCGTCTCACCGATCCCGCATAGGCGCATCAACTGCGCGACCATCGGCTTTTCTCCCTGTTGAAGCGCGTTGCGGCGTGTAGCCTCGATCTGGCGAACTTGCTCCTTGACGAGCTGCAGCCGCGCGAGTTCACGCTCGATTTCCGCGCACAGCTTTCTGCCCAACTGTTCACCGTGCTGTGCCCACCAAGTGGACCAATCGCGGCCGCCGATGTGCACGCGTGGGCGCAGGTTGTGCAGCACCAGCAGCGAACCGATTCGGTTGGTGTGCGAGGTGCGCTCGTGGATCAGCCGTTCGAGTTCACGATGCTCACGGCGTTCGTCCTCATCGCCCTCGCTGGGCTCGTGCAACACCGACCATACCCGCTCCCCGCGGTGGTGGCGCACAAGCATCGTCTGCAGCTTGTCGGCATCGAGCCGATCGGTCTTGGCGCGGCGGGCGCGCCGGTTGACCTCGATACTCGCGGCGTCAACCACGATATTGTCAACACCCAACTCGCCGCGGGCGTTTTGAATCGCTTGCCTGCTCGCGTGATGCAGTCAGTCACGGCAACCTGGTCGCCCGCCGCGATCGTGAATCGACTCACCGTATTGCGACCGTCGCCGACGCTCAGCTTCCACTGCTTGTCGCCGAGTTCAAAGCTCATGTACAGGTCATCGGGCTTGGCCGTCTCCTCGCGCCGTAGTGCTGTCCGGGTGGTAGTCATCTCCATGCTCCTTGAAAGAGAACTGGAGCCGCTGTTTTACGCTTTCCTCCAGCCCTTCATAGCATCTGCACAGCCGCCTCCTAGCCTCTAAGTCCGGGTCGTTGAATCGTTGCGGCGCACAATGA
Organism: Variovorax sp. J31P207; assembly: GCF_030316965.1. NCBI lineage: Bacteria > Pseudomonadati > Pseudomonadota > Betaproteobacteria > Burkholderiales > Comamonadaceae > Variovorax > Variovorax sp. J31P207. Next base: position 46,663 of record NZ_JASZYN010000017.1, on the reverse strand, counting down.
GTTGATGGAGACAATGAACGGACAACTTGCCGCTGCGCCGCGAGCCCGCGGATCTTCAGGATTGCTGCGGCGCTCCACGGCCGTTTTCAACAGGGGGGCCCGGATTGTCGTACTGGCCAGCACTCGCAGGCCGTGTTGCAGATGCGGTCTTGCCGGATTCCGTCACGCGCATCACCGTGGCATGCCCCGAATAAGTACGCGCCCCCCGTCGATTCGAGGCAGGAGGAATATCCGCTTCTATCAGTTTGGCCGTGAAAAGAACGGCACATTTCTCGATGTCGTCGTCGGCTTCGATGTTCATTGGAAGTCGCGCGCAACATAAGCGCTGGAGGAGTTGCATAGGCATGGCCGATCCTTTACGTTGCTCAATCGCGGCGTCAACCGATCTGAGAAATTTGCGCGCGCTTATGAGCCAGAAGATGCGCCTCCTTGGTAGTCCCGGTCCGTGCGTCACCGTACATTGGGACGAGCCGTCTGCCCCGGAGGGGTCGAAGAGCTCGTTCAAGGTCCCCGTGGCGCCGCCGAATCCCCCGTTGGTGTGCTAGCGCACAGACCCAAGCGCAGCACGAGCGCAGGGTAGGGCTGTTGGCGTGCGGACCTTCAGCGTTTGACCGAGGGAAGCCGGCTTCGCCACGCAAGGAGATGCAGTGAGCGAAAAAGCGATCAATTATCCGGTACCAGAGGCTGCCATGAAGGGCGCACACGTATCCGGCATGCCGGCCTATCGGAAGCTGGTGGCCGAGGCCGACGCCGATCACGGCGCCTACTGGGGAAGGCTGGCCCGAGAGTTCGTGAGCTGGAAGACGCCCTTCACGGAATCGCTCGATGAGCGAGAGGCGCCGTTCTTCAAGTGGTTCGAAGACGGTACGCTGAACGCCTCCTTCAATTGCCTGGATCGCCATGTCGAGCGCGGCCTGGGCGAAAAAGTGGCCATCCTCTTCGAGGCCGACGACGGCCGCATCAACCGCGTCACCTATAGCGACCTGCTGGCGCGCACCTGCCGCATGGCCAACGCCCTGAAGGCGCGGGGCGTCAAGAAGGGCGATCGCGTCGTGATCTATATGTCGATGAGCGTCGAAGGTGTCGTGGCGATGCAGGCCTGCGCCCGCATCGGCGCAACGCATTCGGTGGTGTTCGGCGGCTTCTCGGCGCAAAGCCTTCGCGACCGCATCACGGGAGCGAGCGCAGTGATGGTGATCACGGCCGATGAGCAGTTGCGCGGCGGCAAGCAGCTTCCGCTCAAGGCCATCGTCGACGAAGCGATGGCGCTTGGCGGCTGCGAGTCGGTGAAGGACGTCATCGTGTACCGGCGCACGGGCCGCCAGATCGCCTGGGAGGCTTCGCGCGACCGCTGGATGCACGAGGAAACGCAGGCGCAGGCCGACACCTGCGAGCCCGAGTGGGTCGGCGCGGAGCACCCGCTGTTCATCCTCTATACCTCGGGGTCGACCGGCAATCCCAAGGGCGTGCAGCACTCGACGGGTGGCTACCTGGTGCACGCAGCAGTCAGCTCGACCTGGACCTTCGACTTGAAGGACGAAGACGTGTTCTGGTGCACCGCCGACATCGGATGGGTCACCGGCCACACCTACATCACTTATGGTCCGCTCGCGATCGGAGCGACTCAGATCGTTTTCGAAGGCGTGCCGACCTACCCGGACGCGGGCCGCTTCTGGAAGATGATCCAGGACCACAAGGTCAGCGTTTTCTACACCGCGCCGACCGCCATCCGCTCGCTGATCAAGGCGGCCGAGGCCAACGAGGCGGTGCATCCGAGGAGCTATGACCTCAGCAGCCTGCGCATCCTGGGTTCGGTGGGCGAGCCGATCAATCCGGCCGCCTGGGAGTGGTACCACCAGCACGTCGGCGGCGGCCGTTGCCCCATCGTCGACACCTTCTGGCAGACCGAGACCGGTGGCCACATGATCACGCCCCTGCCTGGCGCGACGCCGCTGGTGCCGGGCTCCTGCACGCTGCCGTTCCCCGGCATAGCAGCCGCTGTCGTCGACGAAACGGGCAACGACGTACCCAACGGCCAAGGCGGGCTCCTCGTGGTGAAGAAGCCCTGGCCCGGGATGATCCGCAACATCTGGGGCGATCCCGAGCGCTTCAAGAGCAGCTATTTTCCGCCGGAGCTCAAGGGCTACTACCTGGCGGGCGACGGCGCCATCCGCGACGCTGAGTCAGGGTACTTCACCATCACCGGCCGCATTGACGACGTGCTCAACGTGTCGGGCCACCGCATGGGCACGATGGAGATCGAGTCGGCGCTCGTGTCCTGCACGGCGCTGGTGGCCGAGGCGGCCGTCGTGGGGCGTCCGGACGAGACGACGGGTGAGACGATCTGCGCCTTCGTCGTGCTGAAAGGCCCGCGGCCGACCGGCGATGAAGCCAGGAAGGTTGCAACCGAGTTGCGCAACTGGGTGGCGAAGGCGATCGGCCCCATTGCCAAGCCGAAGGACATCCGCTTCGGCGACAACCTGCCCAAGACACGCAGCGGAAAGATCATGCGACGCCTGCTGCGGTCGATCGCCAAGGACGAGCCCATCACGCAGGACATCTCGACGCTCGAGAACCCGGCCGTCCTCGATCAGCTCATGGAAAGGAACTGACCATGGAAAACGATCTGACGTCGAGAATCCTGCGCGACCCGAACTACCAGGCGCTCAAATCGAAGCGTTCGCGTTTCGGCTGGTGGCTGGCGGCGGCAATGATGGTCGTGTACTACGGCTTCATCCTGCTGGTCGCCTTCGACAAGCCGTTCCTTGCAACCCGGCTGGGCAGCGGCGTCATGACGATCGGCATGCCGATCGGGCTCGCGGTCATCGTTTTCACCATCGTCATTACCGGCATCTACGTCAACCGGGCCAATGGCGAATACGACAGGCTGACCGACGCCATCGCCAAGGCGGTCCTGAAATGAGCGGCGCCCTCCTTGCGAAGGCGCTGGGCTTTGCGGTTCTGCTGGCGGCAGCCCAAGCCGCCCAGGCCGCCGGCGCCGATCTCGGCCAGCTCGAAAAGCAGCCCACCAACTGGACGGCCATCGGCATGTTTGCCGCCTTTGTCGTCGCCACGCTCTTCATTACCAAGTGGGCCGCGGCTAAGACCAAGAGCGCGGCCGACTTCTATACCGCAGGCGGCGGCATCACGGGCTTCCAGAACGGCATGGCGATCGCGGGCGACTACATGTCGGCCGCCTCGTTCCTGGGCATTTCCGCGGCGGTGATGATCGGCGGCTTCGACGGCTTGATCTATTCGATCGGCTTTCTGGTCGGCTGGCCGGTGGTGACCTTCCTGCTGGCCGAACGGCTGCGCAACCTGGGGAAGTTCACCTTTGCCGATGTTGCGGCCTTCCGCTTCGAGCAGACGCCCATGCGCGTGTTCGCGGCATCCGGTACGCTGGTTGTCGTGGCCTTCTACCTGATCGCCCAGATGGTCGGAGCGGGGCAGCTCATCAAGCTTCTCTTCGGCCTGGAGTACTGGATCGCGGTGGTCATCGTCGGCGCGCTGATGATGGTGTATGTGCTGTTCGGCGGCATGACGGCGACGACCTGGGTGCAGATCATCAAGGCCTGCCTGCTGCTCGCGGGCGCCACTTTCATGGCCTTCATGGTGCTATGGAACTTCGGCTTCAGCCCCGAGGCGATGTTCGCGAAGGCGGTCGAAGTAAAGACCGCCATTGCAACCGCCGCGGGCAAGCCGCCCGCCGAGGCTGCAGCCGAAGGTTTCTCGATCATGGGGCCGGGAGGCTTCATCAAGGACCCGATCTCGGCGATCAGCTTCGGCATGGCGCTGATGTTCGGCACCGCCGGCTTGCCGCATATCCTGATGCGCTTCTTCACGGTGCCCAATGCCAAGGAGGCGCGCAAGTCCGTCCTGTGGGCAACCACATGGATCGGCTACTTCTACGTGCTGACCTTCATCATCGGTTTCGGCGCCATCACCTTCGTGCTGACCGATCCGCAGTTCCTCGACGCCAAGGGCGGGCTGCTCGGCGGCGGCAACATGGCGGCGGTCCACCTCGCGAAAGCGGTGGGGGGCAACGTGTTCCTCGGGTTCATCTCGGCGGTGGCCTTCGCAACCATCCTGGCGGTGGTGGCGGGCCTGACCTTGTCCGGTGCATCAGCGGTGTCGCACGACCTGTACGCGACCGTTTTCAAGAAGGGCAAGGCGGACAGCGTGGCCGAGCTGAAGGTGTCGCGCATCACCACCGTGGCGCTGGGCTTCGTCGCGGTGGTCCTGGGCATCGTTTTCGAGAAGCAGAACATCGCGTTCATGGTGAGCCTGGCCTTCGCGATTGCTGCCTCCGCCAACTTCCCTGTGCTGCTGATGTCGGTGCTGTGGAAAGACTGCACCACCCGCGGCGCGGTCATCGGTGGATTTCTCGGGCTCGTCTCGTCGGTGGCGCTGACCGTCGTGTCGCCGGCAGTGTGGGAAGCGACGCTGGGCAATCCGCAGGGTTCCGCGCTCTTCCCGTACCAGTCGCCCGCGCTGTTCTCCATGACCATCGGTTTCGTCGGGATCTGGTTGTTCTCCGTTCTCGACAAGAGCCCACGCGCGGCCAAGGACCGGGCCGGGTTTCTGGCGCAGCAGGTGCGCTCGGAGACCGGCATCGGCGCGGAGGGTGCGTCCGGACACTGAAGTGTCGTTCGGCCCTCTCGGCCCGTGCGCCTTGCGGGCCTATTCGATGCCCTTGCCCACCGCGTCGTGCAGGTCGTAGTCGCGAACCATCACCGGTTCGACGGAGCCGCCCGAGACGCGCCTGCGCACGGCCGCATCGATGACCTGGGCGTGAAGCTGGTAGGTCTCCAGCGGCTGGTCGTCGATGGCGGTCGACCGATAGCAGTAGTGCAGTGTTTCCTTTCGAATGGTCGCGCCGACGAGTGCGCCATCGATGGGCACCCAGAAATGGACGGAGCCCGAGGCCTCATGAAAGTAGGGAGGGTTCGACATGGGAGGTCCTGGGGTTGCTTTCGCGGCCGTCGATCCAGAGCAATGCCCTGGTTTCGATGGCATGGATGGCATCCCCGCGGTCGGCGAATTTCCTGCAGGAGATGATGTGGCACTGGCATGCCTCTTCGAAGTACAGCATCGCCCCGGCGGCCACGGTGCCGTCGAAGGAAACACCGGCAAGGTGGCTGCGTATCTCCCAGCCGTGATAGGAGAGGCGCACTGAGTCGCGGTCGTATTCCATGATGCCTCGCGTGAACAGGGGCTGAGCCCGATGTTCCCTTGTACGCCGCGCACGGCCGGTCGTCAGTTCGGCAGCGCACAGAAGCAGCGCATCGGCCGTCGGGTGCCGCGCACCGGGTCAAAGCAATCCGGCGTAGCTGTTCCTGTCCGCGGCATAGCAGGCACAGGCCGTTGCTTCGAGTCCCGGACGATCGATCACGCTGAGGGTGCCGCGGTTGTACTCGATCAACCCGCTGCGCTGCAGCGAACCGGCGGCCAGAGTGATACCGACGCGGCGCACACCCAGCATGTAGGCCAGAAATTCTTGAGTCACGTGGAAGCTGTCGGCATGGGCGCGGTCCTGGCTCATCAGGAGCCAACGCGCCAGGCGCGGGCCGATCTGGTGAAAACGCAGGCAGGCGGCCGACGCGGCCAGTTGCGAAAGCAAGACCTGTATGTAGCGGTCCAGCACCCTCTGCAGGGGCGCGCTGCGTGCAAGCTCGCGCCGGAAGTCGGCAGCGGTGATGCGCCAGGCCGCGCCGGCGCCCTGCACCAGCGCGCGCAAGGGAGCGATTTCCACACCGAGGACGAGATTCGAGCCCAGCATCCCTTCGCGACCCACCATGCCGACCTCCAGCCCGGGATGCTCGTCGATCTGCGCCACCAGCGAAATGAAGCCGTCAACCGGGAAGTAGACGTGCCGGGTTGCTGCACCCGGCTGGTGGATCACCTCGGCCAGGACCAGATGGATCGGTTCGCAGACATCCAGCAGACGCCTGCGGTCGTTGAGCGGGAGCAGTTCGATGAGGTGATTTTCGAGCGCGGCCAAGGAATGCTCCGTGGAGTGAGACGAACCACTCTGCGCGCAATTGTCCGTTGCGACTGTCTGCCAGCGCACAGACCTGATGGCGATAGCGTCTTATAACCGATGCTTGGATCAGCAAACGTCGGAAGCAGGCTTCAATGCAAAATCTCACACAACCCTTCGTCAAACTTTCCGCCGCCAATGCGGATCTCATCACGCGTTTCGCGCAGTCGCAGGACATGGCCGACCTGGTCAATACGAGCGCCCAGAAGTATCTTGAACTGGCTCAGAAGGCCTTTGGAGGGATGCCCGCCTCCGAGGCCCAGGCGGACCTGATCCGCAGTCTCACGGACAACTACTCGACCTTCGCGCGAGAACACGCCGAGAGCCTCATGGGGATGGCCGCCGAAGCACAGGCCCAAATGACTCAGCAGGTGGCGGAAGCCTCGAAGATTGTGAACCCGACAGCTTCAAGCTGAGGCTTGTCGCTAAGCGAGGGCGACGACGTCCGCGAAGGGGATTCCACGAGGTGGCCGCATGGAACGCCAAGAGCTTGCCGCCACAGCCGGCGCAGAAATTGGCGTTGTCGCGATTGACGGAGCGACAGTGCTTCAAGCCATCACAGGCGGGTCGCCTCTGCGACTACACCCTCAACATACTCGCGAAACCCGCGAAGGTGTCGATGGAAAGAGGACAGGCGCCAGCGGCACAGCTGCTGGTCCGACTCGTGGTGGCGGTTACTCATCTGGGCGATGAGCGCCTTTGTGTAGCGCAGCAAGAGGTGCAGCACCGGACCGGCGCGGTTGAACTCTTCGGTGACGGTCTTGGCGCCGAGGCGAAGGCCTTTGCCGGCGCTCTGGACGATGGTCCGGTTGAGGGTCGAGTCACCGCCCATGGACAGCGCGATCCCCACGATCCCCTCACGGCCGACCACAGCGATTTCTGCCGACCCGCCGTTCTCCAGCAGGTACAACAGTGAAAACCATCTGAATTCCCCTGGCCATGCGGTGCCTCATGGGCGCCGGCAACGCAGTAGAGGTTTGCGTGCGATACCGAACATAGGGAGATGGCTGACAGCCGAGGCAGTGGGTCGCTCGCGGATGTGCCTGCACCGTGAATGCCTGCATTGAGAGAGGTCAAGGTCTCGCGGCCGCCCCCTTGTCAACGCGACTAGTTTGAAGTGGTCCAGGGAATCCATATGACCATCTCCGTTTTTCTTGTTGAAGACAACCCGCAAATCAGAGCGAATCTGATCCCCGCGCTGGAGGACATGGGCTGCGCCACCGTCGTCGGCACGGCCGAATCCGAAGGTGAGGCGATCGGATGGCTGGCGCATCACAAGGGGTTGTGGGATCTGGCAGTCGTCGATTTCTTTCTGAAGGAAGGTACCGGAGTCGGCGTCGTGCGGTGGTGCAAGGGTCGCAACTAGCCAACGTGTCGTCGTCCTCACAAACCATGCCACGCAGGCGGCACGCATGACGTTCAAGAAAGCCGGCGCGGACCGGTTGTTCGACAAGTCAACCGAGTTGGAGGAATTCTTCGAGTACTGCCAGACCACGCGCGGCACATCCATGTAGCTACGGCAGCAACCCTTCGCCCGCTCGACAGGTCCTGATTCATTCGGGGGTCGATGTATAGCGGCGGCAGTAGTCCAGATAGCCTCGCCCATGAGATGCAACCAGCTCGACGTCACTTCATAGGCTGAAAGTCAGGCCGGCAACCCCAGGAAACGGGCTGCGTTCCACTCAGCGCGTCGCGTTTTCCTTCATCTTGGCAAGCGTCACAGCCAACGCCGCGCAACCCTTGATCGGCCCGGCGTGTCGCGCACAGAACCGCCCGACCTCATCGACGATGCCAGGCTGTGCCTTCTCCGGGTGCGAGGCGACGTCGTTCACTGTGCGGGGTGACAATTGGGACGCTTGGTCCGGCGTCAGTTGCGTTTGGCCAGGCGCCATCAACCTGGCAAGAATGCCGCCCGCGATACCAGACAGGGTCCCCGGCCCGAGCGAGCCGAGGATCTGATTCAACACACCTGCCCGCTGGTCGGCGTTGGAGTGACCGAACAGCTGGCACGTAGGGCCGCGCTCACCGATGTTTCGGGAGAGCATGGCTTCGGTGCGCAACCGGTAGGCGCCGACACTCAGCAATCTGAGGAAGCGTCCGACAAGCGCGTGGTCCTGCAAGCGCATATTGTCCAAGTGGCAAATCCGCCACTCAACGAGGATTCGTATGAATAAAGACCAAGTCAAGGGCAGCGCCGAGAAAGTCAAGGGAAGCATCAAGGAGACGATCGGCAAGGTGGTCGGCAGCGACAAGATGGAAACCGAAGGAATGGCTGACAAGGCGGCTGGATCGATTCAAAAGAAAGTTGGCGACGTGAAGGAAGCTGCTAAAGATGCAAGGAAGGCCCTTGCAAGAAAGCCTTGATGCTCGTGTTATTTAACATCAACCGCGCCGGCGCTACTTAGCTGCCCAGATCGGAAGGACGAGAATGCCCACCGAATCCCTAGTCCTCTCAGCTCTGGCGCTACTTGTCGCAGGCGTTTGGATCCTCGACGTCCTAATGAACCGCAAGCCACCAACGCGCACGCAGCGCTTGGCGGATCGGATAAGTCAGGCGAAAGCCGCCTTTCGGAGCGACTGACCGAATTTGCTCGTGGCGGGCCTGAACTCCATGTCCGCACTGGCCGTCTACGCGAACGACGCTTGCATGAGCGCATTCGTGGCCATGGCGCTTCAGTAACTGAAGCCGTGGTCGGACGGCTATCACGGGTTCAGGGCCGTCGCCGCCGCTTTTGTATAGACTTCATTCGCTTGTCTGTGAGCACGCCCAGCACCGCCATGACGCCGAGGGCAGCGAGCTTGGGGACAAGAGATGAGACGGCCTTGGAGACGCGCAGTTCCAGGTCCTTATGAAGTTCAGCCGAGCGTGTCACGTACGCGTCATCGGACAGCGCCGAGTCAAGTTTCGTCGCCTCCGACTGCAAGTCCGGCGCGGTCACTTCTGAGCTTGCGGATCCATGTTCCAGCGCATAGACCTTGGTGAACTCTGCGCCAAGGAGAAATATCTGCGCTGCGTAGTACACCCACGCGAGCAGCAACACCAAAGACCCGGCCCCGGCAAATGAGTTCGCCATCCCGCTCTTGCCCAGGTACAGACCAAGCAAGGCCTTGCCGATTTCAAACAGCACCGCGGTGACGATCGCGCCAATCCAAACGTCGCGCCATTCGACCCTGATCGACGGCATGAACTTAAAAATGTTCGCAAACAGAACCGTGGTCACGCCAATTGAAACCACGATATTCAAGGCCTGCAGTACGACCTCCTGCCCAGGCATCAGCCCACCGATGTTGCCGAATGCGGCCAGCGCCGTGCTGACCGAAAGCGACACCATCAGCAAGAAGGCCAGCCCGAGGATCAGCCCGAACGAGAACACGCGTGCTCTGAGGATGCGCCAGATGCCGCTGGGCTTCTGAAATTCAGGCACATGCCAGATGCGGTCCAGGGCACTCTGAAGTTCGCTGAATACGCTCGTCGCACCGATGATCAGAACGCCTATGCTGATCGCCGCGGCCAGAATGCCATCTCCGCTGATGGCGGCACTCTTGACCATCGCCTGCAACGCTTCGGCGGATTTCTCGCCAACCATGCCAGACAGCTGGGTCGCGATCTGCGCTTGGACGGCCTCAGCACCGAACGCCAAGCCCGCCACTGCAATGACGAGCACCAGTAAGGGCGCAAGCGAGAACATCGTGTAGTAGGAGATGGCTGCGCCCATGCTCGGCGCGAAGTCGTCAGACCACGCCACCGCCGCCTTCTTGAAGACACCGGCCCATTGGGTTAGCTTCATTCTGACCTCTCGAAGTGGCTGAAAAGCAGGTGCACTTACGCGGCCGGAACCGGCCCGGTGGGCCTGACCCGATGCATCTCGAAGGGCTGTGATACCAGCAGCCTCTCTCCGGCTGGAGCTGCCGACGCGGGAACCGGCTTTGGCTCGGTTGCCGCGACGGCCAAAGCCCGTTCGGGGAGGACATCTGTCTCGGTCTCCGATTCCCGTGTTTCGGCGAACAGCGACCAGGACGTCATGAATAGCGCCGCGATGACCGGGCCCAGGACGAAGCCATTGATCCCAAAGACTGCGATACCCCCGATGGTGGACATCAGCACGACGTAGTCGGGCATCTGGGTTTCCTTGCCGACCAGGAGGGGGCGTAGCAAGTTGTCGATCAGGCCGATCACGACGACGCAGAAAGCTATGAGCCCGATGCCCTTGAGCACCGACCCGATCGCGAGCAGGTAGAGGGCCACAGGCAACCAGACGAGCGCCGCGCCGACGGCCGGCAGTAGCGAAAGGAAGGCCATCAGGACGCCCCACGCTAGTGCGCCCTGGACGCCCAGGAACCAGAAGGCCACGCCGCCCAGGCCACCCTGAACGACGGCCACTGCGACATTGCCCTTGATGGTCGCGCGCGTCACGGTGGTGAACTTGTTGAGCAGGTAGTGCGTGTGCGGCTTGGCCAGCGGGAAGGAATCGCGAACAGTCTTCGATAGTTCCGCGCCGTCGCGCAGCAGGAAGAACAGCAGATAGAGCATCACTCCGAAGCTGACGACGAACTCGAACGTGTTCTGTCCGACGCTGAGAGCCCGGGCTGCGATCAGCTGGCTGCCTTGGGCCGCCGCGCCTTCGATGCGTTGCTGAACGCCTGTCATGTCCCCCAGGCCGAACCGGTTCATCAGACTCGTCAACCAGCGCGGGGAGGCGGTGACTATCTGCTCGAAATAGACAGCGAAGTTCAACTGACCCGATTTGATCTTCTCACTCAGCACCGAGATGTCCTGGACCAGCGATGCGCCCACCGCGGCCAGGGGCAGCACGACAACCACCAGACAAAGGAGCAGCGTCGCGAAGGCAGCAAGCGACTTGCGTTTGCCCATGGCCTTCGAAACCCTTCGGTACAGCGGACTGAAAAGGATGGCCAGGGCAATTGCCCACATCACCGCACCAAAGAATGGTTGCAGGATCCACAGGAATCCCACGGACACCGCCGACAGCAAAATGAAAAATGCGATGCGCTGCACGCTGATTGTGTTCACAATATCCGGTCGCCTGCTGCAGAGGTGATGGCAGGTGCCATGCGGTAGGCCGCTGCATGCTAGTCGAAGATGCGCCAGCCGGGTCCCACGAGTTGTGGGACTGCGCGCCGACCGAACCACGGCGGTTGCAGCGGGCGCTAGATTTATCCGAGCGGAACTCGCGCCAAAATGCGGGGCAGCACCTCGGCGATTGGTCAACTCCGGCGGATGCGGCCGCCGCCCACCTTAAGACGGATCAGGCGGCCTTTGCGTACCCACAGTACCCCGATCAGAGATTGTTCGCCGTCGTCACGCCGGACCCAGAAATCTGCAATTCCAGACTCGGGCGCAAAACCCAAGCAAACAGGCGTTCGCAGAGGCACAGCACCGCCGGATCGGCTTCCAAGCGAAGCCACGGACGGAATGTCGACCCATTGAACAGGCGAACCCTCCTGGGTTACGTCCCAGGGGATGGTGTAAGTCTTCAGCCCGGACAGGGCTGAGACACACGGTACTCAGCGAGCCACTGCGACAGCCGAGTGGGCGCAGTGTCGCTCAGGGTCTGCAAGCCTTCAAGTTGCATATAGCGCCGGTGAAGCGACCACTCGTCGTTCTGCTCGAGCATCATTGCTCCGACAATGCGCGTGATCGAGGCGTCGTTGGGGAAGATGCCCACGACGTTCGTGCGTCGCTTGATCTCGGCATTCAACCGCTCCAGAGGGTTCGTGCTGTAGATCTGCGTCCAGTGTGCTCGCGGGAAGGTCATGAAGGCCAGCACCTCGTTCTCCGCGTCGTCCATCAGGTGGCCGAGCTTGGGGAACTTGTCTCGAAGTTGGTCGGCCACCGATCGCCATTGCGTGCGCGCTGCATCGGCCGAGTCCTGCACAAACGCCGTGCCGATGGCGGCCGAGACCATGCGTCGCTGCGTCTTGCCCGCGTGCGCCAGGGCGTTGCGCATGAAGTGGACCCTACAACGCTGCCAGGTGGCCTTCAGAACCTTCGAGACGGCCGCCTTGATGCCCTCGTGGCTGTCGCTGATGGCGAGCTTCACCCCGCGCAGCCCTCGACGGTTCAGGCTGCGCAGGAACTCGGTCCAGAAGGGCTCGGCTTCGGAAGCGCCGACGTTCAGGCCGAGCACCTCGCGCTGGCGGTGTTTACGCCGACAGCCACTATCACCGCGACGCTCAAGATACGCCCGGCCTCGCGGGTCTTCACATAGGTGGCATCGATCCACAGGTAGGGCCAGTCGCCCTCGATCTGGCGACCCAGGAAGGCGTTGACGCGCTCGTCGAGCTCGCCGCACAGCCGGCTGACTTGGCTCTTGGAGACGCCGCTCATGCCCAGCGACTTGACCAGGTTGTCCACGGATCGGGTGGAGATGCCTTGCACGTAGGCCTTCTGGATGACGGCGGTGAGCGCCTTCTCGGCGGTGCGCCGGGGCTCCAGGAACTCGGGGAAGTAGTTGCCCTGGCGCAGCTTGGGGATCTTCAGCTCGACGCTGCCTGCACGGGTGTCCCAAGTGCGCTCGCGGTAGCCGTTGCGGCTGTTGAGGCGTTCGGGATTCTTCTCGTCATAGGCTGCGCCGCAGCGACCTTCGACATCGAGCTCCATCAGGCGCTGGGCCATGAATTGCACCATCTGGCGCAAGACGTCGACGTCGATTCCCTTTTCGGCGAGCTCCGCTAATGCCATAGTGGCGTTGGTCATTGTGATTTCTTTCAAGACAAGTTTGGTGGGTCGCACCTCAAACTTATCCGGACTTCACGATGACCACCCCCGAAGAGAGCGGCCGCTGCACGGCAAGCCGCTTCGGGCTACGCCCTACGCGCCTTGCCGTGCGGCGAGTGAAAGAAGACTTACGCCACTTCCTGGGACATCAACCCCTCCTGCCCAGTTTGAGACTGAAGCCTTCCAGCATCCATGGCCTTCCGGCTTGGTGTGGAAATGCAATCTCGGGCAGTTCTGGCCGTTGCTTCGGCGCACCCCTGGCACTTCACGCGCCCTGCTTTTAGCAAGGGAGAGGGGAGCGTGCCGCTGGAGGACATCGCGTGCCGGAGCAGGGCCGCTCACTGAGCACGTGTAGGACGATGGCCACCATTCATCGAGCACAAATGCTGCGCCGCCGCATCCTGTGGCGTTCCAATGCCTGACATTGGCCCTTGGTCGACTACTAAGGCCTTCCGGGTCCCCCTCGAACGTGGAGTTCTACGTGCTCCAACGCACAGACGCGAGACAAGCCGAACCCGTATAAAAGCGGCAGAGGTTGGGCGCGACAGCTGGCGGCCTCTGCGAGCGAATTGGAATGCAAGAGCAGCAGGCCTTGTGTTCCGGTTCGGTGCGCCGCTACCGAAGCTGTTGGTGGGGCACCTTTTCCCCAGCAGCTTCGATGGCCGGCGGTAGCCGGCAAAAGGTACCCATGAACGACATTTCCCAACCCTTCACCAACCTGGCCTCGGCCAACGCGGCGCTCGTCACGAACTTTGCGCAGTCGCCGGCGGTGCTCGAAATGGCGAACGCCAACGTCCAGAAGTACTTCGAGTTGGCACAGCAATCCTTCGGGCGCATGGTCGTCTCCGACGTCTATGCGGACCTGATCCGCAAGCTCACGGAGAACTACTCGACGTTCGCGCGCGAGTACTCGGCAAGCCTTATGGGCTGGTCCACCCAGGGGCAGAGCCTGATGGCGCAACAGGCTCAGACGGCGTCGGATCTCCTCGCCGAATCGGGCAAGGCAACGACGACTGTGATGGAGAGGGCGTCGGACACGGTCAAGCACCTGCGCGCCAGATAGAGGCAATTTTGCGGGCGCGACGATCCGATCTCCCGCCGGTGAGTACCCAAAGGCCGACGAGAAGGCTCTCGTCCGCTACAACTCACACGTGAGCCGGTCATGCTAGTTGTGCCGAATACGCAGAATCCTATGCGTCCAGAAGTCCTCGCGCGCCCGGTCACCCAAGCGCCGGTCGCAGGGCGGGGCCTCGGAAGCTCGGTTGTAGACGGGCTGGAGGCTCGAGGTGCAAACGTCCGTACATGGACGGGTCTCCGCAGTTTGAACAAATCGATGGAAGCAAGAGGCAGCCGGTGTCATATCTGGCTACCGGGTGCCGGCGAGCAGCCACTCTACGAGCGCCTGCAGATCGGCCTCGGGAACCCGGGCCTGCGCATGCATCGGCGTCGGGCCCCATTGCCTTAGCTTCCGGCCTTGATGCTGGCCGCCAGCTGCGCGGCAGTGCTTTTGCCGGCGCAATACCTCGCCCCGACGTTCTCTCAGGACGGGCCGACCACCTTGATCACCGGTTGGTGGCAGGCTGCGACGCAGGCACTTTTGCGCCAGCGCCTGGCGGGCCATTGCAGGGACAGGCCCGACAGCGTTCAAACAGACCGCGAGGCCAAGGACCGGGAAGGCGGCCCAACGTGGGCCCGCGATGGCCCGGCGGTGCCGTAGGCGAGGGACACGGACAGGTCGCGATGGAGTTCAGCCTGAGCCAGCAGCGCCTGGGCCTTCGCCTCCAAAGTCTGGACGGCATCGGCGCCGGCAGCGAATCGGGCGGATGGCTCCTCGAGCGCGGCCAGCCGCACGATGGCTTCGGCGCGCTTCACTGGGTCTCCGCTCTGCTTGCCACTCATGAAGCGCCCGGCGTCGACGGTCGCCTGGCTGCGGTCCGCGCAGTCCTCGATGCGGGGCTCGGCAAAGGTAGTTGATTCGGCGGTGAGCAACTCAGTGCGGAAAAAGCCGGGCTCCACCAGCATCGTGCGAATGCCGAAGGGCGCCACCTCGGGTGCGAGCGACTCGGTCCAGCCTTCGAGGCCGAACTTCGCCGCGGCATATGCGGTGCAGAACATGCCGCCTGCAATCCCGGCCGTCGACGAAATGTTGAGCAGCAGCCCGGATCGCTGCCTGCGCATCGTCGGCAGCACGGCGCGGGTGACGTTCATCGGACCGAAGAGCAAGGTCTCGACCTGGCTTCGAACCTGTTCGGTGCTCAGTTCCTCGAAGAAGCCTGCCTGGAAATCGCCGGCGTTGTTGACCAGGACGTTGATCCGCCCGAATCTCTCGACAGCGCCCTCCACGGCAGCCGCGGCGTCCAGCGGCCTCGTCACGTCGAGTTTCAGGGTCGACAGGTCGGCGTGGCCGCCGATCGCAGCTGCGACTTTCAAGGGATCGCGGCCGGTCGCGACGACGGCGTGACCTGCGGCCAGGGCCGCTCTCGCGAGATCGACCCCGAGCCCGCGGCCTGCGCCAGTGATGAACCAGATGTGCTTGTCAGTCATGTGGGGCGCTTTCAGTCTGTTGGCGGGGGAAGCGCGACTTTAGGTTTGCAACGCCCAAAAAAAAAAGCCTAATGCCGCATGCCTTTTGAAGATAATCTTCAAGATGAAGCTCAAGCAACTGGATGGGTTGATCGCGTTCTGGAAGGTCGCCGAACACAAAGGCTTCAGCGCAGCAGCTGCCGAGTTGGAGGTGTCACCTTCGGCGCTGAGCCAGGCGATCCGGCACCTGGAGGCGCGACTGGGGGTCCGGCTGCTGCATCGCTCGACGCGCAGCGTCAGCCTGACCGAGGCGGGCGAGGCCTACATCGCCAGGGTGGGTCCTGCTGGGTCAGGTGATTCAAGCCGGCGAGGAACTCAACGTCCTGCAGGGTCGGCCAGCCGGCACCTTGCGCCTCAATGCGGCCCGGGTGTCCATCGCCATGGTGCTGCAGCAGGTGTTCGCCGGCTTCTTTCGGGAGCATCCCCATGTGCAGATCGAGCTGACCCACCACGAAGGTTTCATCGACATAGTGGAAAGGGGATTCGACGCCGGCATCCGCATGAGCGAGAGCGTCCAGCAAGACATGGTCGCCGTGCCGCTCGGTGGCCCGGTCACCATGGCGGTCGTCGGATCCCCTGCGTACTTCGAGCGCTTTCCCGCGCCGCGGCACCCGAACGATCTCGCGCTCCACAACTGCGTGCGCTTTCGGGGCGCCGGCTCGGGCACTGTTTACAAATGGGAGTTTGAGGTCGACGGGCGCCCGGTCGAATACGAAGTTCGGGGCAGCCTGACCACGAGCGACTCGCTGTTCGGCGTGGAGGCGGCTCTCGAGGGCGTCGGATTGGCCTACACCTTCGAGCAACTCGCAGAACCGCACGTCCGCGCCAAGCGGCTCAGGCGCGTGTTGACGGAATTCTCGCCGACGTTCCCGGGGTTCTACCTCTACTTCCCCAGCAGGCATGACCAGCCGACAAAGCTGAAAGCACTGGTCGAATACGTCACTCGCGCCAAGACAGTCCAGTCGTCCCGAAGAACAGGGCATCGTGAACAGCGTACCGCTTCCGATTCGGGAGGGGGGTAGCTCAGTCTGCGCGCAGTCGCGCAGTGCGACTGTCTGCCAGCGCGCAGACCCCGGGATGAATTGCAGTGCCGGGGGGAGATCAGATCGCGGTCGTTGAAGGAAGAAGCCGGTCGTACTCATTCTTGACCACCGCATAGCACTCGCAGGTGCGGCCCTCCAGTCCCTCACGGTCGAGCACTGAGATACGGCCACGCGAGTAGCGGATCAGGCCCGCATGCTGCAGCTTGAGCGCCCCCTCCGTCACCCCTTCGCGGCGGACGCCGAGCATGTTGGCGATCAGCTCCTGCGTCATCACGAGCTCGCTGCCCTCCAGGCGGTCCAGGCTCAGCAGCAGCCATCGGCACAACTGCTGGTCCAGCGAGTGGTGCCGGTTGCACACGGCGGTCTGTGCCATCTGCGTGATCAACGCCTGCGTGTAGCGCAACAGCAGGTGCAGCACCGGGCCGGCCCGGTCGAACTCGTCCTTCATGACCTGCGCCGTCAACCGGAAACCCCGACCGGCGCTCTGCACGACCGCGCGGCTGGGCGTCGATTCGCCTCCCATGAAGAGCGAGATTCCGACGATGCCCTCATTGCCGACCACCGCGATCTCGGCCGAGGCACCGTTCTCCATCACGTACAGCAAGGACACGATGGCGGTGGTCGGAAAGTACACGTGGCTCAGCGTCTTGCCGGATTCGTAGAGCACCTGGCCCAAGGGCATGTCGACCGCTTGGAGTTGCGGAAGCCAACGCGCCCGCTCCGCCTCGGGCAGGGCGGCTAGCAGCTGGTTGCTCAACGGGTCGGAGGATCTACTCATGACGAACCTCCTTGGAAATCGGATTCGTTCGGTGCGCACTCCCGCAGCGCGTTCGACACCAGGCAAGTATAGGGATACTGGGCCCTTCTGTGCGCTATCGCGCAGACCGGGGGCGCTATGGAACCAGCGCTCTTTTCTCGATCAACCCCGTCAACAGCGCAAGTTGCTGCTTCTGGATCTCCAGCAGTTCTTCCCATTGCCTCTCGCGCAATTGATCGATCTTGTCATGCAGCAGCATGATCTCGAGTTCGGCCTTGAGGTTGACCTCGTAGTCGTGTTCCGCATGGATCCGGTCCTTCTCGGATTGCCGGTTCTGCGACATCAGGATGATCGGCGCCTGCACTGCCGCTAGCATGGAGAGAAAAAGGTTGAGGAGGATGAACGGGTAGGGGTCGAAGGTTGTGCCGCGCATCGCCAGGAGCAGGGCGTTGAGCGCGACCCACAGCAGCATGGTGGCGCCGAAGAGTCCGACGAAGGTCCAGGAGCCGCCGAACGACGCGACTGCGTCTGCCGCGCGCTGGCCCCTTGACTGCCCGGCATCGGCGTCCTGCACGACATTGCGCGAAACGGGCGTTCGCTCCGCGACATGTCGCGCGATGCGCCGGGTCCGCTCGTCGAGGGCATCGAAAGGCGTACCCAGGAGCTTCGTTGCGATGTCGTCGAGCTGATGCATGAAGGCAAACCGACTACGCCGACTGGATTGTCCTCATTCGCGGTGGGGCCATGCGGAGATCCGCTCTGTGCTCCAGGACTGCTCTCAAGATGGATTCGGACGACCAAATGGCTGGCGCAGTGGCCTCTTTATCGATCTCGGCGCACAGGGTCTCGTCGAGCACTGGCACCAGACCGTTCACCAGCCTGGTCTCGACCGCGAGAACGAGTGCGCGGTGAAGGGGGCCGGGCATGACGCGCCCATTCAGATAGTCGAGGACCAGAGTCTCGGCGGCAAACAGGGAAAGTGACATGGCGTCGCCCGATGATGGATATGACGACAGCGTAGCGAGGGACGTCATCAGCGTCTGTTCGATACCTAACACATGCGAGGGACAAGAACGGAGGGTAAAGCTCTCGCCAGCAACCAGTCCGCCACGCGCGCATCGAAGAGGGTGACGTTCTCCGCGACTTCGGCTCGCAGACATTGCCTCGCGCCTTCCTGCGCCTTGACGTCGGAAGCCACCCATGCCTCCCATGCGTCGTCGCCCGCAGGCGGCGCCGTGGCGCCCCAGACCTGGGCAAAGATAGGGGAGGTTCGCTCGCCGGCAGATCGGCCCAGATGACCCCCATATCAGAGAGAGCATCTCGAAGTCCGCTCAGGCTTCGGCTGGCCCAACCATCGAGGACTGGCCTGCAGCTACCCAGTCTTCGTTGTCGACTTCCCCATGAACGAGATCGGTGGGGAGGGCGCGGTCTACATTGATCCCGACGACGCCGCGGCCATTGCCGCAAGGATCGAAGCGTCGGCGTCCCGGCTTGGCGAGATGCGCAAGGTCGGACTCGCCAATGCCTCGTCCTATACCTCCACACGGATGGCGTCCAGCTATGTCGAAACCTACCGCAGGGTGCTCAAAAACGCAAAGGCCTCTCGGCCGGGCGGGAGTGGAACGGGGCGCCGATCAAAGACTACGGGTTGTCGGCGAGCGCTTTGATCGCCGCGATGGCTTCGTGCCTTGCCTCGTGGAGCGCCGTTCCCTCAGTGCGTGCACCGGTTTCGACATTCGCGACAGGTATCCGGTCGTCGATCTGGTAGGACCAGCTCCAACGCTCCCCGGTATGCAAGACGTTGATCGCCACCTGGTGCCCGTGATGTTCAAACTGCGCGTTCGCCATGCGATGCCTCCGACTGGTGGAAAGCTCGGTCGCCGCCTTGCCTCAGGCGCACGAGCGTTTGCTCCACGAGGACGTGCCTGGCGAAAGCCTGCAGATCGCCCTCCGTCGGACCGGGCCCATTCCCGCACAACTGCTCCCGAAAGGCGAAAACGATCCTGTCGTGAGCGAGCCGGCGTGCAGCCATGGCTTGCGCGATCGGTAGATCTTCAGACATTGCTCCGGCGGCCGGGTCCATGACTTTGCTCCGAATTCAGGTTACCTCTTTGTCTGGAGAATCTGGGACAGTCGCCGGCATCGAGGTACCACGCTTGCGAGTGGGTGCCGAAGCAACCTCTACCAGCGCCGGATTGACTGTCGCTTTGGAGCATGAAGCGATTCGTGGGCCCCGTCTGTGCGCTGCCGCACGGTCCGCTGAGCGTGGAACCGTGGTACGTGTAGACGCGCCACGGGTGCGTTGAGCGCCTGTGGTGGCGAGGAGGCTAGTTCAAGGGTGCGCCACGAATCGTGTCCGACGAGCGCCGGAGTTGGTCCTTCATGGCGCGATCCATCGACGGCGTGCGCCGCCCCAAGTCGGCAAGGCAGCAGGCGATGATGAAGGCCATCAGCGCGCCAAACACGATGTACTCGAAATCCATGCGCATCCCCTCTGCTGTCGTTTCGAAACACCACTTTGAACCGATATGGCAATTTCGTGAAGCGAGGTTACGATATGTGGCCGAGCCGACGCGTACATTTTGTCGAGCGAGCCTGGTGGGACTCTTACCCGATCGGGTCGTCGTCCCTATCTGGCGCCGATACGCATCATTCGATCCCAGCCGTAGATCGCCACCCGGCCATCGTCGAAGGCGTCGCTTCCGCCGGTCGAACCCACCGCCAGGCGGGCCAGCAGCGAAGCGAAAACGACGATTCGGCAACAATGGACGATTCGGACGAGCCATGCGGCGCCCCGGTCGTTCTCGACTAGAAGTCCAGGCAACCGAATGCCAAGGGTGCCGCATGCCCGACCTCGTTTCCACCGTGCTACTGGAAGGAACCCCTGTTTTGAATAAGACTGAACTCATCGCAGCTATCGCCGCGGATACCAACCTCACCAAGGCCGACGCTGCCCGAGCTTTTGATTCCGCGCTCGAGAACCTGGCCGGCACCTTGGCCAAAGGCGAGGGCGTGCAGCTGGTCGGCTTCGGCAACTTCACTGTTTCGAACCGCGCCGAACGTTCGGGTCGCAATCCGTCGACCGGCGAATCGATGATCATCAAGGCGAGTAAGACCGTGAAGTTCACTGCTGGCAAGTCCTTGAAGGATGCGGTGAATGGAGCGGTGTGATTTCACGCTTGCTTGGCGTCCTATTGACCTGGATTACGGTTCAGGCGTGTTGCTTCTAGTCGGATTTCACTGGCGAAGTCGGAAACCCATGAGAGCTGACGTCTGAGTTTTGCTTCGCGACCGGCAGGTTGTCGCTCGTCGGCCCGGCCAGCCGCAGTGGCGCGATCAGCTCCCGAATTCGACTGGTTGCCGCCGCTCGAACTGCTGCGCCGAACGACGGAGAGGCCGACGTTGGCGAATGACTGCGCATGGCTGACCTGCACCGCCGAACGAAGGGCGGCCATGTCCACCGCTTCGCGGTCGCCGTCGCTCAGTTCAGGCGGAGTGCACCCGAAATGTGTGGGGGAAAGACAAACGGTTGTCTCGCCGGGTCGAGGTGAGTGTCGTCGAGGCAGCCAGCGATGGTGCCGGGAGAAGTTTGGTTTCGCACCGACAGCGCGAACTGCGCCACGCCTGCGCCACACCCGATGTCTTGATCGGCAGTGGCCGGCCAACGTACAAAGCCCCCCTCAACCCGGCCGAAACGCACGTTATTGTCGCGATCGAGCCAGTACCATCGCCCGCCGACGACTGTGACGCCGCTGCCGCCGATGCCGGCAACGCCGATGCGGTCGATCTTTGCGGTCCAGCTACCGCCGTTACCGTTTGTGGTCCAGGGACAGGTGGCAGGGTTCGCGACAGCACCGTCACTGGAAAGGTCGTCGACACCGGCGAAAGTCACACCCTTGGTCAGCAGACCGCCGGCGACGTCGGTGCCGCGCGAGACCTCGTAGCCTGATAGACAAGTGTTGAGCGTCCCTTGGGCGAACGCGATGCTGCCGCCGCCGAAAGCGAGGACACCAGCCAGGAGCGCGCTGCGGCAAACGCTCTCATTGCCAACGAGTTCGGCGGTCATGATGTCACCTCCGCTCGGTCGGCATGACGCCGTACTCTCCTGCACTCAGCAACTCGCGAAGATTGAACCCAGCCTTCTTCCTTGGGCGCAGCTGCGCGTTTGGTCGTTACCTTGACCGTCTGCGCTCCCTCACCGGTGAAGCTCATTAAACAAACGTAGGTGAACATGTCATCTCCTTCGGGTTCCCATGAGCGGCCGATGCGATCTGCTTCAAAACGACGCGGCCGCCTGACGTCGTTCAAGCTCCCTGACAGCAATGCGAGTTTCGAATCATCGGCAAGACGGGTTCCGTGATGGAAGCCGGGCTGACGCGGAGGCGGCAAGAACCTTCACTGGGAGAAGGGGTCGTGATGCTACGCGCTTCCGACGCAATGGCAAGGTGATCGGCTCCCCGCTTCGACGACGTGGCGTACGGCAGTGACCGCTTATCGGTGTCGAGGCGGGAATCGGTTTGAGTGCGTTCCTCTAATGCCGTGTAACGCCCGGTGTTTCGCTTGTGTCGCCACCCCATGCCCCTCACACTTGGTCATGCTGCAGTGCAGCAATCTGTCGCCCTCGTTCCTTTACCTCCAGAAAGCTCGCATGTCCTCACTTGCTGCCGATACCACCGCTTCCATGCACACGATCTTCAGCCTCGCCGGCGAGGCTTTCAAAGGAGCGGAGACGCTCTCTTCGCTCAACCTGCAGACGCTCAAGACGCTGATGGCTGAAAGCGAGGAGAGCAGCCGACTCGCCGGTTCCACGGGCAGCCCGCTGGAACTGATGAAGCTGCAGGCAGCCATGTTGCAAGCCGCGCCGGTCAAGGCGCTGGCGTATGGGCGCCAGGTGCAGGAGGTCTTTGCCACGTTCGACGCGGCGCGACGGGCCGCATACGAGGAGAGCGTCACCAGCGCACAGGCGAAACTGCTCGCCGCCGTGAGCAGCTTCTTCGGGAACACGCCCAATTCCGAGAAGATCGTTGCGCTCACGCAGTCTGCTCTGGACACCTCGAACAAGGCGTACGAGCGCATGAACGCGGCGACCAAACAGCTGTCCGAAACGCTGGCTGCCAATGTCACGAAAGCCAGTGAAACCGCCGCACAGGCCTCGTCCACCGCATTGGCGCAGATCGAGGCTTGATCTGGCGAAACCGGCAATGCCGACCATTTGCGCGCTGAAGAAGTTCCGCTGCGTCCGGAGATCGCCATGAAAGCATCCGACCTCTTCGTCAAGGCGCTGGAGAACGAGGGCGTCAAACGGATCTTCGCCGTGCCCGGTGAAGAAAACCTCGACCTCGTCGAATCCTTGCGACGCTCCAGCATCGAGCTCGTGCTCACGCGGCATGAGCAGTCTGCCGCCTTCATGGCGGCGACCCATGGCCGCCTGACCGGGCAGCCTGGTGTGTGCATGGCCACGCTCGGTCCGGGCGCGCTCAATCTGGTCACGGGCGCGGCCTATGCGCACCTGGGCGCGATGCCGATGGTCTTGATCACGGGCCAGAAGGCGATCATGACGGCGCGCCAGGCGCGATTCCAGATCGTCGACATCGTCGCCACGATGAAGCCGCTGACGAAGGCATCGCGGCAGATCGTCAGTGCGGCAAGCATCCCCACCGTGGTGCGCGATGCGTTCAGGGTCGCTGCCGAGGAGCGGCCCGGGCCGGTGCATCTCGAGCTGCCGGAAGACGTGGCCGCCGAGCAGGTGGCGGCCGAGGTGAACGTCATCTCCGTTCACCCGATCGATCTGCCGGTGGCGCATGAAGCGGCCATCGAACGGGCTGCCGCCATGCTGATGCGGGCGAAGCGCCCGCTCGTCATGTTCGGCGCGGCAAGCAATCGCCCGCGGCTGCAAGGCCAGCTGGCCGATTTCGTGCGCCGCGTCGGCATTCCCTTCTTCAATACCCAGATGGGCAAGGGCACGGTGGCTGGCGGCGGCATCGCCGAGGGCAGCACCGGGTTCTGGATGGGTACGGCCGCGCTGACGGAGCGCGACTACGTGCACGAAGCGATCGACCGGGCGGACCTGATTCTCGCCATCGGCCACGACACGATCGAGAAGCCGCCGTTCATCATGGGACCCGTCGGCCCGCTGGTGATTCATGTCGGTTACATGCCGGCCGCCGTCGAGCAGGTGTACTTCCCGCATGCCGAAGTGGTGGGCGACGTCGGCCCCAGCCTCGCGCAGCTGGCCGATCGCGTCGAAGGCCGCTTGCCGAACGCCGGCGCCTTGCTGTCGCAGCGCGAGGGGATCCTCGCGCGCACGATGAGCCGCGCCACCGAATCGCGCTATCCGCTGACGCCGCAGCGCATCGTCCACGACGTGCGCCAGGTCATGCCCGACGACGGCATCGTCGCGCTCGACAACGGCATGTACAAGATCTGGTTCGCACGCTGCTATCCCACGCGCACCGCGAATGCACTGCTGCTCGACAATGCGCTGGCGACCATGGGCGCCGGCCTGCCATCGGCCATGATGGCCGCGCTGCTTCATCCGAGGCGGCGGGTTCTGGCGGTGTGCGGTGACGGCGGCTTCATGATGAATTCGCAGGAGATCGAGACCGCCATCCGGCTCAAACTCGATCTCGTCGTGCTGATCATCGAGGACAACGCGTACGGAATGATCCGCTGGAAGCAGTCGGTCGACCAGTTCACCGACTGGGGCATGACCTTCGGCAATCCCGATTTCGTGAAGTACGCCGACGCCTACGGGGCCAAGGGGCGCCGCGTCGAGACCGCAGGGGGACTGGCGCCGGCGCTCGAAGCGGCCTTCTCCGAAGGCGGCGTGCAGATCGTCGCCGTGCCGATCGACTACTCGGAGAACACCCGGGTATTGGTCGACGAATTGCGCCATCGCGTCGCGGCAATCGCCGCCCAACCGGGAACACTCACGTGAAAATCAAGGCCGCCGTACTTCGAGAAATGGGCGCCGCGCCGCCCTATGCAACGTCCAGGCCTCTCTCGATCGAAACGGTCGACCTGGCGCCCCCGGGGCCGGGCGAGGTGCTCATCAAGGTGAGTGCCGCGGGCCTGTGCCATTCGGACCTCTCGGTCATCAATGGCGATCGTCCGCGGCCGATGCCGATGGCATTGGGCCACGAGGCTGCCGGCGTGGTGCAAAGCCTCGGCGACGGCGTCACCGATCTGAAGGCCGGCGACCATGTGGTCGTGGTGTTCGTGCCGAGCTGCGGCCATTGCGCGCCTTGCGCAGAGGGCCGGCCGGCCTTGTGCGAGCCAGGTGCCGCCGCCAACGGCGCGGGCACGCTGCTGTCCGGCGCACGGCGCATCTCCCAGGTTGGACAGGTCCTCCACCATCATCTCGGCTGCTCCGTGTTTGCCGAATATGCGACCGTCTCTCGTCACTCGCTCGTCAAGATCGATGGCGCGGTTCCGCTCGATGAAGCGGCGCTCTTCGGCTGCGCCGTCCTGACGGGCGTCGGCGCCGTCGTCAACACCGCGAAGGTTCCCCTGGGCGCATCGGTGGCGGTCGTCGGCCTGGGCGGGGTCGGCCTCGCCGCGCTGATCGGCGCGAAGTGCGCCGGCGCGCGGCAGATCGTCGCCATCGACCTTTCGGACGACAAGCTGGTGCAGGCACGCGCACTGGGCGCCACGCACACGGTCAACGCGGGGCAGGGCGATGCGCTTGCGCAGGTTCGAGAGCTCAGCGCGGGTGGCGTCGAATACGCCTTCGAGTTCGCCGGGTCCATCCCGGCGCTCGACCTGGCCTACCGGATCACCCGGCGCGGCGGCACCACCGTCACGGCGGGTCTGCCGCCCTCGACGGCGACCTTGCCCCTGGCGGCCGTCAATCTCGTGGCGGAAGAGCGCACGCTTAAAGGCAGCTACATCGGAACCTGTGTCCCTTCGCGCGATGTCCCGCGCTACATCGCGCTGTACCGTCAGGGGCGGCTGCCGGTCGACAAGCTCCTGACCGGCCGTATCGCGCTCGAGGACATCAACCACGGCTTCGACCTTCTGCGCGAAGGCAAGGCCACCCGGCAGGTCATCGTGTTCGACTGAAGGACGTCATGAACCGGAACAAGATCGTCAGCGCCGACGAGGCCATCGCGCTGATCCGAGACGGCGACAGTGTGAGTTGCTCCGGCTTCGTGGGGATCGGCACGCCGGAGGAACTGATCGTCGCCCTGGAGAGACGCTTCCTGACGACGCAGGGCCCGCGTGGGCTGACGCTGGTCTTCGCGGCCGCACCCGGCGACGGCAAGACACGCGGTGTCAACAGGCTGGCCCACGAGGGCCTGGTCGGGCGCGCCATCGGCGGCCACTGGGCGCTGGTGCCCAAGCTCGCCAAACTGGCCACCGACAACCTCATCGAGGCCTACAACCTGCCGCTGGGCACCATCTCGCACCTGTACCGCGACGCCGCTGCGCACCGCGCCGGGACGCTGAGCAAAGTCGGGCTCGGCACCTTCGTCGACCCGCGGCAAGGCGGCGGACGCATCAATCAGCGCACCCGGGAGGAACTGGTGCGGGTCATGGAGATCGACGGCGAGGAATGGCTCTTCTACAAGGCCTTCACTGTCAATGTGGCGTTGATCCGGGGCACCACCGCCGACCCGCTGGGCAACATTACGATGGAGCACGAAGCACTGCTGCTCGACGCGCAAGCGGCCGCCATGGCGGCGCGCAATGCCAACGGCCTGGTCATTGCCCAGGTCGAGCGCATCGCCGCCGCCGGCACGCTCGACCCGCGCAGCGTGGTCGTGCCGGGGGTCCTGGTCGACTGCGTGGTGGTGGCGTCGCCGGAGTTGCATCAGCAGACCTACGGCACCGCCTACAACGCCGCCTTCTCCGGCGAGATGCGGGTGCCGGCCGACAGGATCGCCGTGGCGGTGCTGGACGAGCGCAAGCTCATTGCACGGCGCTGTGCCTTCGAACTTCCGCTGGGAGGCGTCATCAACCTCGGCATCGGCGTGCCGGAGGTGCTCGGCGCCGTGGCCGCCGAGGAGCGCGTGCTCGATCACCTGACGCTGACGGCAGAACCTGGCGTCATCGGCGGGATGCCCAGCGGCGGACTCGATTTCGGCGCCGCCGTCAACACGCAGGCGCTGCTCCACCAGAACCAGCAGTTCGACTTCTACGACGGCGGCGGCCTCGACCTGGCCTGCCTCGGCATGGCACAGGTCGATCGCGCCGGGAGCGTCAACGTCAGCCGCTTCGGCAGCCGGCTGGCCGGCGCCGGCGGGTTCATCAACATCAGCCAGAATGCGCGCCGCGTGGTCTTCGCCGGCACCTTCACGGCGGGCGGCCTCGAAGTCGCCATCGAAGACGGAAGGCTGCGCATCGTGACCGAAGGCGCCGCTTCGAAGTTCGTCGCAGCGGTCGAGCAGATCACGTTCAGCGGCCCCCAGGCGGTGAGCAAGCAGCAGTCGGTGCACTACGTGACCGAACGCTGCGTGTTCAGGCTGCAGCCGGGCGGACTGCAGTTGACCGAGGTGGCGCCCGGCATCGACATCGACCGGGACATCCTGGCGCATATGGGATTCCAGCCTTTGATCGGTCAGGTCGAACGCATGGATGCCCGCCTCTACCGGGTCGGGCCGATGGGTTTGTCGGCCGCACTGCTCGACCTCCAGTTGACCGAGCGGATCAGCTATGACAGCGAGCGGAACATCCTGTTCGTCAACTTCCAGGGGTATTCGATCCAGGACATGGACGATGTCGACTGCGTGCGCCGGGTGCTCGCCGCGCTGCACCGGAAAGCGGGCTGCAGGATGGCACTGGTTGCCAACTACGACGGCTTCCAGATCGACGAATCCATGAGTGATTCTTACTTCGCGATGGTCGAAGAGCTGCACGCGCAGTACTACAGCACCGCGGCGCGCTACACGACGAGCGCCTTCATGCGCCTGAAACTTGGCGCGTCGCTGTCCTCGCGGCGAGGGGGCGCCCATCTGTTCGAGACGCAGACCGAAGCGATCGAATTCCTGCTGCGCCGGCCTCACGTTCTCGCCGCCGGGATGGCTTGATCGGCGGCCAGCTCCGACGGGACGGCCTGCTCATCCGATCGATCTCGGTTTCGACCTACAGCGATTTCCTGGGTCGGCCGGCATTCATCGCGCCAGCGAAGGCATCCAAACAAGGATGACTGCTGCCCTTAAGGACCCAGATTCTGGGACGCCGCGGTCAGGTTCGAGGTGAGCGTGAGGCTCCCTGTGCCCGGAGTACTGACGAATGACTGATTCGTTCCCGGCCGTACTGAGCGCGGCCATCGACTGGCTCGGACACGGCTTGTGGGACCTCGCATGGTGGCAAGTCGTGCTGTACACGCTCGTCACCACGCACATCACGATCGCGGGGGTCACGATCTTCCTGCACCGGACGCAAACGCACCGGGCCATGGACCTGGGCCCGATTCCCTCGCATTTCTTCCGCTTCTGGCTCTGGCTGGGCACCGGCATGGTGACCAAGGAATGGGTCGCCATCCACCGCAAGCACCACGCCAAGTGCGAAACCGTGGACGACCCGCACAGCCCGCAGGTCAAGGGCATCGACGAAGTCATGTGGCGCGGCGCCGAGCTGTACCGCAAGGAATCGAAGAACAAGGAAACGATGGAGCGTTTCGGCCACGGCACGCCCAACGACTGGATCGAGCGCAACCTGTACACCCGCTACAGCTGGCAGGGCGTGGGCCTGATGCTGATCATCAACGTTGCCCTGTTCGGCATGCTCGGCCTGACCGTGTGGGCGGTGCAGATGCTCTGGATTCCGTTCTGGGCCGCCGGCGTCGTCAACGGCATCGGCCACTTCTGGGGCTACCGCAATTTCGAAGCCACCGACGCCAGCACCAACCTGATCCCCTGGGGGATCATCATCGGCGGCGAAGAGCTCCACAACAACCACCACACCTACCCGACCTCGGCCAAGTTCTCGGTCAAGAAGTACGAGTTCGACATCGGCTGGGTCTACATCAGCCTGATGCAGAAGATCGGCTGGGCCAAGGTCAAGAAGCTGCCGCCCAAGATGCAGATGGGCGACGTGGTGCCGGTGGCCAACGAGAAGACCCTCGAGGCCGTGATCGCCAACCGCTACGAAGTCATGGCCGGCTATGCGCGCGAAATGCGCCGGGCCACCCGCGAAGAGCTGGCGCAGCTCAAGGCCAAGGGCGCTGACCTGTCGGTGCTGAAGGCGGCCAAGACCTGGCTGCACCGCGACGACGACAAGGTGCCGGCTGCTGCGCGCTCGAACCTGGTCCAGGCCCGCGCCGCCCACCCGGTGCTCGACAAGATGGTGACCATGCGCGAAGAGCTGCGCCAGTTGTGGCTCAACACCTCGCAGTCGCGCGAGCAGTTGGCGGCCGACCTGGCTGCCTGGTGCCACCGCGCCGAGGCCAGCGGCATCCCCGGCCTGCGCGAGTTCTCCACCCGGCTGCGCGCGGCGCGCGGCTGAAAAGCTGGCCCCCGGCCCGAATTGCGGGAGAATGCCTTGTTAACAGCCACCGGAGGGCCATGCGCGAAGACATCATCAAGCAGGCGCTTTCTGAACGCTACGGCGACGGCTCTGGACCGGGCCCCATTGCTGAGGCCACGATCACCGTTTTGCGTCTGCTTCACGCCGAGCTTGCATTGGTTGTGGGCGCTCAGGCGTCGGCGGCACTGGTCGTGCACGCCGTAAATCGCACGCGCTCGAAGCTGGATTGGACCGCGCCACCCGCCGCCGCGCCCGAAACTTTGCTCAAGGCGTTGCAAGACGACCTGGCGGCGCGCCCGACCGCTGATTGCCTGTTTGCAGGGGAGACCCTCATTTTTGCTCTTGTCGATCACCTCATTTCCTTGATCGGCGAGCCGCTGACTCTTCGCATGTTGAATTCGGCTTGGAGCACGCACGGTGCTGACCAGTCCTCCCAGGAGAACCTCTAAATGACCAACAAGGTTGTCATCCGACGACTGCCCACCGGCGTGCCTGGCTTGGACGCGCTGCTCTGCGGCGGGCTGGCGGAATTTTCGTTCAACTTGATCGCTGGAGCGCCAGGATCGGGCAAGACGACCCTCGCGCACCAGATCATGTTCGCGCTGGCCAACCCGGACCGGCGCGCCATCTTCTTTACCGTCCTCGGTGAGCCACCATTGAAGATGCTGCGCTACCAGCAGCAATACAACTTCTTCGACGCTGCCAAGGTCAACGACTCGATTCGGTTCATCAACCTGGCTGATGAAATCGTGGCCGGTGACTACGACCGCGTCCTGAACCGGATCGTGGAAGAGGTCGAGCGTTTCGGGCCGTCCCTGGTCATGGTGGACTCGTTTCGATCGGTCATCCAGTCGGCAAGGAGCGCCGGCAAGGATGAGATGGATCTCCAGCACTTTGTGCAGCGTCTCGGCATGCTGTTGACGACGTGGGAGGCCACGACCTTCCTGATCGGGGAGTACGTCGCTCTCGAGAGCGAAGCCAACCCCATCTTCACCGTCGCGGACGGCATCGTGTGGATGGCCCAGTCCATCGAGCGGAATTCGGTCGTTCGCAAGCTCCAGATCATGAAGATGCGCGGCCACGCGACCATTCCGGGGCTGCACACCTTTCGCATCAGCGACGACGGCGTCCAGATCTTTCCGCGCACCATCGCCGTGAGAGCAACGGTGCCTGAAAGCAGGGCCGGCGGCCTCGACACCGCTCCTGCTCGTCTCTCCATGGGCGTGCCATTGCTGGACGATTTGATGGGGGGCGGGCTACCCGTGGGTTATTCGTTGCTCGTCGCAGGTCCCTCCGGCTCGGGCAAGTCGCAGCTTGCCGCAGCCTTCCTGGCGGAGGGAGCGAGAGCGGGTGAGAAGGGCGTCATCGCGGCTTTCGAGAAGAGCCCGGCGCGATCGCATCAGGTGCGACTGGATGAACTCGTCGCCAGTGGCGAAGTGGGCGTCATTGATACGCGCGCGCTCGACCTTTCCATAGACGAGACCCTTCATGCGTTGACCGAACTGATCGGGCGCACCGGCGCAACGCGGGTCGTCATCGATTCCATCTCGGGGTTCGAGCTCGCGTTGGCGCCAAGCTTCCGGGAAGATTTCCGGGAGTCGCTGCATCGGATGATTGCGGTGCTGACAGGCATGGGGGCCGCCGTCCTGATGATTTCCGAGTTGGAAGACCGCTATACCGACCTGCGCTTCAGCCCCTACGGCGCGGCATTCCTCACGGACGCGATCATCGTGCAGCGCTACGTCGAGCTCGAAGGTCAGCTCAAGCGCGTCATGGCCGTGGTCAAGATTCGGAACAGCGACCACAGCCATGAACTTCGACCTTACGAGATCACCGATGGGGGCATCGTGATCGGCCAGCCCACCCCCGGCATGGTTGGGTTGTTGACCGGTCATCCGCTCCCGTCATAAGGTTATCTTCCATCCACCATGACTGCCGAACTCGCAGACTCCGCAGACTCTCCAGGTCGACTTGAGAGCGATGATGGAAGTTTGAGCCCGCGACGACAGTCCCTCGCGATTCGCGAGCGAGCGCTAGCCCGCCGCGAGGAGGACATGCGCGCGTGGGAGCTGACAAGGGCGACCGCCGAGACCCTCAGCGAGAATCTGAGGGAGGCAAACGAACATCTGGTCATGGCCACGCTTGCGGCCGAAAAACTGGAGGAAGCGGCACAGAACGCGAAGCACCGACAGGACGAGTTCTTGGCGATGCTGGCGCATGAACTGCGCAATCCCTTGGCGCCGATTCGAAGCGCCGTGGCCTTGCTGGAGCGCATTGACACTGTCGATCCGCGTCTGACGACCATCCGAGAAGTAGTGCGTCGTCAGGTTGAACACATGGCGCGCCTGCTGGACGATTTGCTCGACGCGTCGCGAGTGACGAGCGGCAAAGTCACTTTGCAGCGACAAACCGTCAAGGTGAGCGAGTTCGTCGACCAGGCCGTTGAGATGTACCGCGCGCTCATCGATACGCAGCGCCAGCATCTCACCCTCGACATGCCGGTCAGCCCCATGTATGTGGACGGAGACTTGACGCGTTTGGCGCAAATCATCGGCAATCTGCTTCACAACGCGGCCAAGTACACGCCAGAGGGCGGTGACATCGCCTTGATCGCCAGACCCGATCGGGACAAGGTGGTGATCCGCGTGACGGATACCGGGAGCGGCATCTCGGCGGAAACGCTGCCTCATATCTTTGACTTGTTTGCTCAGGAAGAGCGTTCTCTGAGTCGCAGCCAGGGTGGCTTGGGCATTGGGCTCACTGTGGTGCGCGCCATGGTTGATCGGCATGGCGGGACGGTCACAGCAAAAAGTGCCGGCATTGGTGCGGGTAGCGAGTTTACCGTCATCCTGCCGCGCGTGAGAAAGGCGGCTGAAGGGGCCAAGGAGCAGACGCCCAAGCCCACCTTCGTTCCAGCTCGAATCTTGATCGTCGACGACAACGTCGACGCGGGCGTCCTGTTGTCTATGCTGTTGGAGATGTCTGGCTATGAGGTCAAAGTCGCTCTGGACGGGGCAAGCGCTCTCGTTGCCTTCGAGCACCAGCGGTCCCAGATCGTGGTGTGCGACATCGGTCTGCCCGGAATGAATGGCTATGAGGTCGCCCGGCGGCTGCGGCAAAGTCGCACGGCGGGCGATCCGCCGCTGATGTTGATCGCGCTCACAGGCTACGAAGGTCCAGAAGACCGGCAACGGGCGCTCACAGCAGGATTCGATCATCACGTGGCCAAGCCGGTCGATTTCGATGTCTTGCTCAAACTCATTGAACAGGCCGCGATCTCGCGCGGCTAGACCTGACGGTCGGCCGCCCGGTGTCGAACCGGGCGGAACTGGCTTCAGCGCTTTTGGCCAGGCTGCTGTTGCGTACCTTGACCTGGTTGTTGGCCGGTCTGCTGCTTGCCCGGGTCTTGCTGTTGCTGCCCCGGGTTACTCGGACTGCCTTGCCCCGGTTGTTGCTTCCCCGGGTCCTGCTGTTGTTGGCCCGGATTGCTGGGCTGATTGGGGTTGTTCTGTCCTGATTGGTTAGCCATATGAATGCCTCTTGAAGTCATCGGAGCAATGGCGCTCCGGAAACTAAGGTAGGCATCAGCTCAGCAACCACGCGTAGTCGCTCACGCAGTCGAATCGTAGGACTGGTTTCGTATTGCCTGGCGATCAAGAGCGTCGCGCTTTCCTGGCTGACATTCAGAACGCATGCGGTGAGCTTATCGCTTGCAGTGCGCCAGCGCGATTCCCAACTCCCGGGTCGTGTACGGCTTGGGGAGCCACCACGTTTCGGGTGGAAGTTCTTGTTCGCCGGGATCGTCGCATAGGGGTTGGTGGCGCCGCGGTCGTGAGTCCCGCAGCGCTGGGTGCGCCTGCAACGGGGGCTGGCTGTGCGGGCATCAATCCGGCGCCTCCAGCCCGAGGGTGCGAGCTCGTAGCGCCGAAGGCGACCCGTCCTCGCGCCGATCGCGCGCGCCTATCCGAGATGCGCACCGCCGTCGCACGAGGCGCTCGAAGCGCTGGCAGCAGTGCTTCGCGCATGCTCTGAATCGAGGCTTCATGAGATGCGATCTCCTTCTACACCCGGGCCTTCGGCGCGGTCGAGCGCACGGCGCGATTCACGTCCGAACCCTAGTTCAGGTCCTTGTCCTTCCAGACCTTTGAGCCTCCGAGGGACACCCCCGCCTGTAGGCCGGCCTTGGTCAGCACATAAGCGGTGCCGCCCGAGAACGCGACAGCACCCGCCTTGATGTTGGCCTCGTCCTTGCCGGTGCCTGCGCCCGCGGCAGCGCCGGCCGAGGCATCCCAGCCGTTGTCGATGAAGTCGGCCAGCGACTTGGCATCCTTGAACACGAAGAGATAGCGCGTGTCGGAGGCTCCGATCTGCAGGCCTGCGCTCGCCTGAGCGATGTCCAGGTACGTGTCCTTTTTGGACTTGCTGTCGTGCGCTATGCCCTTCCCGCCCGCTCCGCCAAGGCCGAAGCTCAAACCGTAGGTCGTGAACACGGCGTAACCGGGCGCCTTGCCTACCGCGTTTTTGATCTCGGCATCGGCCTTGTAGAAGTCCTCGAGCGCCTGCTTGGCCTTTGCGCTGACCTCGGCCTGCTTGGCCGCGTTGTCCTGCGCGTAGGCACCGCGGGCCAGCAACGATGCCAGCGATGCACCGACGACGAGTAGCTTGCGACGTTTCATTGCGTTCTCCTTTCACGGTCATGCAAATCCGCCTCATAGGCACGAGGGAGTCCGGCTCGGAGGCACGGTCTCCCTGCGAGCGACCCGTCCGAATGTTCCCACAGATTCGGTCACCTCGGCTATTGGACCAAGGGAAGTCCACGCCCAGCGAGGCGGCGGTGCCCATGCCTTGCTTCCAGACAGCGAAGCTCGCGTCGCCGCCCAGCTTGATTTTGTTTGTATAGAGCGAGTCGAGTGCCTTCTGCGACTGCACGACCATCACGACCTCGTTGCGACACAGCGGCCTGAAGGCCGAGACTGGCCGCCGGAGCAAATGTAGCGATTGCACATTCCCAGAATTTAGCGTCGAGCTGACATTCTCCCAGGCCCCGCGAGGTCGACGAAAGTGCCAAACCGGTGCCAGCGCAGCCGTCACGACTTTTGCGCGCCCAGTCAAGCTATCGGACTGTAGACAGCACCGTGGCACGACATCGGGCCTGCTCGGGGCGCTGCAGGAAAATGCAGTTGTCCAAAGCGCGCCGCTGCATGTCGCTCAATCTCGGAAGCGAAGATGGTGGAGGACGCCAACCATTCTGACGTTGGTTCCAGCCGGTGTTGTTGCCCCACCGATTGGGGTCGTTGTTCCAGCCATTGTTGTTGCCCCAGCGATTGTTATCGTTATTCCAACCATTGTTATCGGTGTTCCACTGTCCGTTCCGCCTGTTCTGCATTTGCCACATGCAAGAGTTGAAGTCTATTCCCGAACGGCCACTCGCACAAAACCTCCGCTCGCTTTCGAAACCACCATCGTTGCGCTGAGCCAGCGCGGGGACCACGGTCATGAGCCCGACTAGAGCCAGTATCGGATTCACAATGTGCTTTTTCATTTTGCACCCCCTTCAACACGTTGCACTTCTGTGGCGAAAGCCCCGCTCCGATGGATCGCGCGGGCCAAGCCGCCACTGCACAGACGGGCCGCCCGTAAACTTAACCGCGTCTTTCAGCGCCTCCTTGGTGTCGCGTCTTTCAGAGCTTCCTTGGCGTCGCCGTAGGCCTTCTGGGCTTCACCCTTGACCTGCTTGACGAGGCCCTTGACCTGCTGCTCTTTGTTGCCCACCAGCTTGCCCGCAGCTTCCTGCACCACGCCCACTGCGTCTTTGGTTGCGCCCTTGACTTGATCCTTGTTCATTTGTAACTCCTGGCGAATTCGACTGGAAAGATCCAGATCACCTGGCGTGACCCCGTCGCGCTGAAACTGCTGTCACGTGTCAGCGTTTCGTCGTTAGTCGCTGACCAAGCATCAGGATACGCAGGCCCTGCCCGTTTTAGGTAGGCCAGCCTCCACAAGGAATGTCAGCAACGCGGCCTACAAATCCCACGGCCGCCCACCGGTGAGCCGGCACACGCTGACGAGGCCGCGAAGCGCAAGGTCCTTCGCGCCGGGCGCGTGCGTCATCCGCAATGTCGGGTGCACTGCCACGACGACCTCGGCGTCGGCGCGAGGTTCGAACGCTTCGCGCTTCAGGGGATGCCCGATGAGTAGGCCACCGTCGCCCATCTTCGCGGCCCTGGGCCAGGAATTCTTCACCGACGACATGGTTCAGCAGCATGCGCTCAGCCCACGCACCGTGGCTTCGTACCGCGACACCTTCGTGCTGCTGTTGCGCTTCACGGAGAGGCAGTTGGGAAAGACCCGGTCAGCGTGCAGCTGACAGACATCAACGCGAAGTTCCTGACCGCCTTCCTCACGCGATCCATGTGCTCGTGCTCGTCGCTCTACTCCACGGCGGGCAGCGTTCACTCACTCAACGTGACACCGCGCGGCGACGAGCTCCAGGACCCGGCCTGCGGGCTGCTGCGTGCTAAGGCTCGGCGCCTAGCAATTCTCCAATCGGCTTCAGGTCTTCAACGCGGTCGCACACGGTCTTGACGGCCACCAGCATCGGCACGCCCAGCAGCAGGCCGGCGACGCCCCACAGCCAATCCCAGGCGAGCACGCCGACGAAGATTGCCACCGGGTTCATGCGGCTTGCGCGGCTGGTCAGCCAAGGCGTGAGAAGGTAGCCGGAGACGAATTGAATGGCCAGCGACACGCCAACGATCAGCAGCGCCATTCCGGGCGTGCCGAACTGCAGGAAGCCCACCAGCGCCAAACCACCGGTGACCACAATCGGACCGATGTAGGGCACGAGGTTGAGCACGGCCGCCGCGACGCCCCAGACGGCCGCTTGTTCCAGCCCGATCCATAGCAAGGCGACCCAGGTGGTCACGCCGACCAGCGCGCTCGTGAGGATCTGCACCAGCAAATAGCGTTGAATCTGCTCGGTGATCTCGTCGAGCGCCTGAACCGTGATCTTCTTCTGCCGGAAGGTGGGTCCCGCGATCTTCGCCATCTTGCGGCGAAAGCTGTCGCCAGACGTAATCAGAAAATAGGTGATGAAACACACCATCATCGATTGACCGATGAACCCGATCACGCCGACCGTGCCGCTCCACAGATAGTCCTTGATGTTGAAGCGCAGCCGTTCTATTTGAACTCGGGTCACGCCTTTACCGGCCGGCGACGCCACCGAACCGGTCTCCTCGGCCACCTGCTCGAGTTTCGCTCCCGCCTTCTGAACCTTCTCCATGGCGCTTTCCGGCGCGCCGGGCAGAGCGCGCAGCGACTGGCGAAGCTTCTGCGCTGCGTCGGGCAGCGATTCGGCAAGTGCCGTCGCGCCGTCGCTGAGCGAATAGACGGTGAAACCGAGGCCGCCCAGGACTGCGAACAGCAGCACGGCGGCTCTGAGCGCACGCGGAATGTGCCAGCGCTGCAGTCGGTCCACCGCCGGCGACAGGACATAGCTGAACATGATCCCCAGCAGCAGAATGAACACAGCGCTGGCCCAGTGCAGCGCGTAGACGCTGGCTACCAGGGCGATCACCGCCAACGATGCACTTCTCACGTCGACTGGCGTGTGCAGATGAACGGGCTCCGCCTCTGAAGCGCCGGCCACCAGTTGGGAGTCGAGGCGATCCATATTGAGCTTTCAAGATAGCAGGTCCGCATAGGCCTGCCGATCTTCGGCATAACATCCGCACGCCATCGCCTCGAGTCCGCGGCGGTCGAGCACCGTCAGGTCGCCGCGGTGGTATTCGATCAGGGCTCTGCGCTGCAAGGCACTGGCGGCCGTCGTGATGCCGACCCGGCGCACACCGAGCATGAGCGCCAGAAACTCGTGCGTCACACGGAAGCTGTCGCAATGAGCACGGTCCCGGCTCATCAACAGCCAGCGAGCCAGGCGCGGGCCGATCAGATGAAAGCGCTGACATGCGGCCGAAGCGGCCAATTGAGACATCAGGACATAGATGTAGCGGTCCAGACCGCGTTGCAGCGCCGAGCTGCGCGCAAGTTCGCGCCGGAAGTCAGCGGTGGTTATGCGCCATGCTGCTCCGGGGCCTTGCACCAGCGCGTGCAAGGGCACAGTGGCCACGCCCAGGGCCAACTGCGCGCCCAGCATCCCTTCACGGCCCACCATGCCGACTTCGAGCCCCGGATGGCCGTCGGTCCGCGCCACCAGCGAGATGAAGCCGTCGATCGGGAAGTAGGCATGCTGAGTCGGCTTGCCGAGCTCGCTCAGGACCTCGGTCAGCATCAGTTGGACCGGCTCGCACAGGGCCAGCAGGCTCCGACGATCGTTGCGTGGAAGCCGTTCGACAAGGCGGTTCTCGACGGTGGCCAATTGGCTCTCCGATGTGTTGCTGCGACCCCTAGCTGATGGAAGATCGCCGTGCGGTTGAACGCGGGTCCGACCTGTGCAACCAGTCTGCACCAGGAGACACGCACCGACTGTCTGCTAGCGCACAGAGCAGCAGACGAATTTCAGCGTCAAACAGACCAACCGCATCCGCGGCAGCCACCGAACGTATATGTCGCCAGTTTTCCGGGAAGCAGACTGTCATGCTCCTTCTTGACCACCGCGTAGCACTCGCAAGTGCGTTGTTCCAGTCCTTGGCGGTCCAGCACCGAGATGCGCCCGCGCGCATACCGGATCAGCCCGGCCTTCTGCGGGTTGATCGCCCCCTCGGTCACGCCTTCGCGGCGCACGCGAGCATGTTGGCGATCAGCTCCTGCGTCCTCACGAGTTCGCTGCCCTGCAGGCGGTCCAGGCTCAGCAGCAGCCAGCGGCACAGTTGCTGATCCAGCGAATGGTGCCGGTTGCACACCGGCGTTTGCGTCATCTGAGTGATTAGCGCCTGGGTGTAGCGCAGCAGCAGGTGCAGTACCGGCCCGGCCCGGTTGAACTCGTCCTTCATCCCCTGTGCCTTCAGCCGAAAGCCCTGGCCTGCGCTTTGCACCACCGCCCGGCTGGCGTGGACTCGCCTCCCATGAAGAGCGAGATGCCGACAATGCCCTCGTTGCCGACGACGGCGATCTCGGCCGAGGCGCCGTTCTCCATCACATACAGCAAGGAGAGCATGGCTGCGGTCGGAAAGTACACGTGACTGAGCGTGTTGCCCGATTCGTAGAGCACCTGCCCGAGCGGCATCTCCACCCACTCGAGTTCCGGCAGCCAGCGCTGCCATTCGGCGTCCGGCAGCATGCGGAGCTGGTGGTTCTTTCGGGGGTCGGGCGAAACGGCCATCACGGAGCTCCAGGGTGGGTCTGGCTTCGAGGACTACCGTGGTGGTGCTCTTCTACAGCGCTTGCCAGGAGCATAGGCTGCCGATACCGCCTTGTATGTTCGCCAGCGCACAGACGATCGCCATCGCTTGACTAGCATTGCAGGCGGGGCATCGCGCCAACCGCCGAGTTCAACGGCGAGCATCGCGTCGTCCCGTAACGGACCTTGTGATGCAACTCAGTCTGCTCGATCTGCCCTGGTGGGGTCTTGTGCTGGTCACGCTGGGCTCGACCCACGTCACCATTGCCGCGGTCACGATTTTCCTGCATCGACATCAGGCGCATCGCGCGCTCGACCTGCATCCCCTTGTCAGTCACTTTTTCCGCTTCTGGCTGTGGCTCACCACCGGGATGGTGACCAAGGAATGGGCGGCGATTCATCGCAAGCACCACGCCAACTGCGAAACCGCCGAGGACCCCCACAGCCCGCAAATCCATGGCATCAGAAAGGTGCTGTTGGAAGGTGCCGAGCTCTATCGCGTTGAAGCCAGGAACGCCGTGACACTCGAAAAATACGGCCGCGGCACTCCCGATGACTGGATCGAGCGAAAGCTGTACGCGAGGTACACCCGGCTCGGCATTGGCCTCATGCTGGGGATCGACGTCGCCCTTTTCGGCCCGATCGGGCTCAGCATGTGGGCGGTCCAGATGCTGTGGATTCCGTTCTTCGCCGCGGGCGTCATCAATGGCGTCGGCCACTATTGGGGCTACCGCAATTTCTCGCCTGACGACAACTCCAGCAACGTCGTGCCGTGGGGCATTCTGATCGGCGGCGAAGAGCTCCACAACAACCACCACGCCTACGTCACCTCCGCGCGGCTGTCCAACAAGTGGTGGGAGTTCGACGTCGGCTGGATGTACATCCGCATCCTGGAATTGCTGCACCTGGCAAAGGTGCGCAACGTGACGCCCAGGATCCGCTACGACACATCCAAGACCTGCTGCGACGTGAGCACGCTGCAGGCCGTCATCACGCACCGCTACGAAGTGCTGGCCAGGTTCGCGCGATCGCTGCGTCCGATTGCCGTGGAAGAGATCCACAGCCTGCGGGCCAGCGCGATTCCAGGTTCGACGGACTTCAAGGCGCTGGACCCGGTCAAGTACCTGCTTCAAAGAGATGCGAGGGAATTGCCCGAAGCGCAGCGCGCAGTCCTGGAACAGGCGCTGGACTCCAGCGCCGTGCTGCGCACCATCTACTCGATGCGGCAGGATCTCACTGCCCTGTGGAGCCGATCCGCCGCCTCGAAGGAGCAGTTGGTGAAACAGTTGGAAGCCTGGTGCCGGCGCGCCGAAGCGAGCGGCATCGGCGCGCTGCGCGAGTTTTCTCGAACGCTGCGCTGCTACGACTCACTGACAGGAGAGATGAAATGACATTGGGAACAATTCTGCTGATCGTCGTGGTTCTGCTGCTCATCGGCGCGATTCCAAGCTGGCCCCACAGTCGGGGATGGGGCTACGGTCCCAGCGGTGGTATCGGGCTGGTGCTGCTAGTCCTGGTCGTTCTGTTGTTGATGGGAAAGATCTAGCGCGTTGCCGAAGAGCCTGCTCGCGGCACGAGGACGCAACGTGCCACCGTCATCCGTGCATCCGATCGACGACAGCTTCTCTGTTGAACCAGGGGCGTTCGTTCGCTTGGTGCTGAAGATCACATCCGGCGGTATCGTGACTCTGCGAACAGCCCGAAGGCCACGACTCCAGGCGCCACCGCCGTATGCAGAAACTTCCCGAACGGCTGCGCCAAGATCGCCTGCAGCGCGCCGTCCAGCCCCTGCGCCTTCTGCCGGTGTAAGGTCTGCGCCGCGTAGCTGAGCAGGCCCCCCACCACGCCCAGAGCACTCCCTTGGCGATGTATCCGACTTGGCCCAATCGCGCCACGCTCTTCCGGGCTGCTGGGGACATCGACGAAGTGTCAATCTCCTTGCCGAAGGATTTCTTCACGCCCTTGACCACCCCGGACACGCCAACGCCAATGATGATCAGCCCCGTGACCACGACGATCGCCTGCCCGGCGGGCCACGCCAGCACACCAGGGGTGGTCTGCTGCTGGGACCGCGAGTCCCACGATCCCCAGCCGAGGACGATCGACGCTGCGCTGACCCCCACCGCGCCGTAGATCACGGCTCTTTCCGCGTCGATGGCTACACCGGCCAGAACAATGTGGCAGAGGCTCTCCCTGTCACGAAAGACTTGTGCGTGATAGCTGCGACTACCCTCGAAAACGGCTCCTATGTTCACCTGCGTCGTCCATCCGGGCGCGGGCAGAACGGGGCCGTCGCGTGCTTTGACAGATGACTTGGTGTTCACTTGCGCCTCACTGGGGAGGGGGCGCATGGCAGAGTGTGTGCGTTCAGGTAGGAAAATTGCAAATCGGCAACAAGTTCAGACGGGCGCATGGCGTGGCTCCGAGCGGCTAGCGCCGATGTTGATTTTTCCCTGTTCGGTAGCGCACACAGACCGAAAGGCCAGTGCAAGGGGAGAGCATCAGGACGCGGGCCTCGGGGGTGTCCCAAATCTCCAAAGGGCCGCTGTCAACGCAGCCCACCGCTGTGGCTTCAATCGGGCGCGCCCGTTCCTCTGCGGTGCCGATCCGATGGACAGCCGTTGCCGGACGGGGAACGGGACGGAGCCTTTTGTCAGCACCCGTAAAAGGCCAGGGCGGCATCGCCATCGTCGAAATGAAGGATGACTCACCCCCCGCCCAGCGCAATGAGTGGTACTTGGCCGGCGTTTCTGTCGGACGCGAACCTGAGCCGAGGCTCAATCGATCAGCTTATTCTTCAAGGCGTAGTACGTGAGATCGCTGTTGGAGGAGAGATCCATCTTCTCCGTCAGCCGCGTGCGGTAGGTGCTCACCGTCTTGACGGACAGGGACAGGGCCTTGGCGATGTCCCCCGCCGTCTCGCCCTTGGCGAGCTTGAGGAACACTTGGAATTCGCGCTCCGACAGTCGCTCGTGCGGCGCCACATCGTCCTTGCGGTCGAGCTGGCGCGCCAACAATTCGCCCACGCCCGGCGTGATGTAGTGGCGGCCCAGTGAGATGACGCGGACCGCATTCACGATTTCCATCGGATCGCATTCCTTGTTGAGGTAGCCGCTCGCGCCCTGGCGGATCAGGTTCATCGCGTAGTGCTCCTCAGGGTAGCCGCTCAGGATCAGGACGCCGACGTCCGGCGCCTTGGCGTGGATCATCGCCAGCGCGTCGATACCGCTTTGCCCAGGCATGGCGAGATCCATCACGAGCACATCCAGTT
The DNA here is from genome assembly GCF_030316965.1 of Variovorax sp. J31P207. Lineage (NCBI taxonomy): Bacteria > Pseudomonadati > Pseudomonadota > Betaproteobacteria > Burkholderiales > Comamonadaceae > Variovorax > Variovorax sp. J31P207. The sequence goes on along the minus strand of NZ_JASZYN010000017.1, from coordinate 5,463 downwards.
CGGTGGTGCGCACAAGCTCGATTGCTTCGCGACCACTGGCTGCTTCGCCCGTCACGCGCAGGTCAACCTGCTCCGAAAAGAACTGGCGTAAGCCGGAGCGCACGATGGCGTGGTCGTCCACCACTCCAATCTTGATCATTTGTTTCCCCTTTTCTGTCGCATATGCCGAGCAGGCCCGCTCTGTCCTTTGGCGGTAGCGCTTCGAGCAAGCGGTTGAGAACGGGATCCGTTGGTTCTGAAATCGCGCAGGCACCTTGTTGAGAGTCCACGCAGAAATGCGCCGCTATGGCTAATATCGCCGACTATTTCATTCACGTCTGTGCGCAAGCGCACGAACGTCAATGTGGATCAGCGCCGGGGTGTAGGGCGGCAGCAGGTGCAGCACTGGCGCGGCCCGGTTGAACTACTCCTCCATCGCATTCGCTTTCAGTCGAAAGCCAGGGCCGGCGCCCCCCCGCCAGTGCACGGGCTGCACCTTGACTCGGCGCTCATATCAGCGAGATGCCGACGATGCTCTCGAGCCCCACGACGGCGAGTTCCGTCGAGGCGTCGCAGCGCTGCAATCAGTGTCGATGGCCGGCTGCTGAAGGCCCGGCGTGAATCGCCCCAAGTTGGTCCTCAACAAGACCTGGTCGCGACAGCCGGTGGTGAAGGCAGTAAGTACGCAAGGAGATCCGGGATGCTCCGAATTCAACGCTTCGCCGGGCGCACTGCTGCTCGCGCTGGGCCTGTCGACGACTGCGGACGCCGATGCCCAGCTGTCTCCACCCGCCAAGTTGCGCGTGATCACCCTCGGCGACGGCCCGGCCTCGGAGTACTACGACGGCAAGACACTCACCGCCTTCGCGCCGGCCGAGAACCTGGTCGCTGTGGCGCCCGCGGCGCCCACCATCGACGCCATCCTGTAGCGAGACCTGGAAAACGCTGCGCGAGTTGGCCGGGCGCGCCCACAGCAAACCCACGCGAGAGGATGCGATGTCGCTTCGCCCGCACCGACGTCCCCGAAACGCGCCCTCGCCGCCGAATAGACGCGGGTTTAGATCACCGACAACATGGCTCGTCGATTGTCGATCTCAGGTTGAATTGCCCGCCCGAGATCACCTTGCATCGGCTCGCGCTTGCGAGGAATCGGGACTCGATTGAAGGCTACGCTTCCACCCATCTCCGTCGGAATCAGCCTGCATCCTATTATTTCGGCGTCATGATGCCGAGCATCAGCTCCGTGTTGAGCTTGGCCACTTGCTGCACCAGCCCCGCCTGCCTCGTCATCAGAGCTAAGAACTCCGGGTTGGTCGGCGATGCTTTGGCCGAGAGCGCGAGCTGCGAGATCGACTGGGCGAGACTCTGCTGCTCTGTATAGATAGCCTTTGCAGCTTCAGTGTATTCATCGAGCGTCATGCCATGTCTCCTGTGATGGTGAGCGCCACAGCGTAACCGCATGGAGGCTCGACATGCGTCCGAAATCGTAGCCCCTCGTAATCGAAGTTCCCCGAAGCCGTAGCCCCAGCGAGCACGTGGCATCGCTGTCACGAGCGCGATCCACCATCTTGCCATTGCCTCGGAAGGGCGTAGCATCACGCCGGCATCGAACGACGGCAGGCGGCCGCGTCGTTCAATGCTGATGGCATCGGACGCCTGTGTCGCCTGAAGGAGATGACATGATCACCTACGTTGGCTTGATGAACTTCACCGATAAGGGCCTGCAATCGATCAAGGACACGACCAAACGCGCCGCCGCCGCCAAAGAGGCCGCGAAGAATGCCGGCGTCACCATGCGGGAACTTGTGTGGACCATGGGCGAGTACGACCTTGTTTCCATAATTGAGGCAGAGGACGAGCAGGCGTTGGCGGCGTTCAGCCTCGCCACGGCCATGCAAGGCAACGTGCGTTTTCAGTCGCTTCGCGCGTATTCGAGCAGCGAGATGGACGCGATCCTGGCCAAGATCCCATAGGCGCGTAGCCGAGTCGACGCTCGGCCGGTTTTCGATCGAGCCGGCCAGCAACACCTCACATGGCCAAGCACCTCATCGTCGATGAATCCGCCGGCCGCCGGTAAACAGTCGGGTCTATTTCAACCCTGCCGGCGTCCTGCTTGATCGCGGCGCCACCTACGAGATTTCTGCCGACGATAGCAAGTTGGTCGATTGGCACCTTGCTTCAAGCGCGGACGGGAGAGAGCGGCCGAGCCTGGGCCAGTCGTTGGCCCAGTGGGCACTGCGCTTCAAGACCGGCAAGTGGTTCCAGTTGATCGGCGCCACGGCAGAGACCCAACGAGCGCTGCCGGCAAAGCACGGCGGCGTTGCGAAAGCGCCGCGCAAGCCAGCGTCCGCGTCACGTCCTGTCCGTTTCGAGCCCATCCCTTCTATGCGCGGCACCGAACAGACGAGGCGCAGGTATCGCGGCAGAGTGACTTGTGTTGCAGCCAACCTGGCTGCGGACTGGCCCCCAAAAAAAGGAACCGTCATGACGAAATATGCGATGCCCTCCCTACTCCTTCTTGCAATGCTCGGACTGGGCGCGTGCACCGGCCCGATGGGCCCGCAGGGTAATCAGGGAAGTCCTGGCTACACGGGTGCCCAGGGCGCAACGGGGAACCAGGGCAACACCGGGTACACCGGCGCGCAGGGAGAGACGGGTAATCAAGGAAATACGGGAAACACCGGCGCCATGGGTGCGACAGGCGGTCAAGGCAACACGGGCAACACAGGCGCGCGTGGCAATACTGGCTCAAGCGGTTCGGGCAGCGGCAGCACGGTAGTCGTAGTCCCGCCTGCACGCTAAGCGGGACTTCTCGCCGCCAATGAAGCCGTAGAACTTCTCGAATCTTGGCGCGCGGGCCAACGATCGAAGGGGCCCGCGACGCTGGTCTCCGGCGGCGTCTCGTGGCTCTTGCCGAACATCGCGGTGCAGGCGCCCCATTGCCTGAGACTCTCCGCGAGAGGCGCCACCGTCTTCGGCCGAATGCCGGTGTCGCCGAGGTAGGAGGTGCTGGCCGGCGAGCAAAGGTGAGCAGCACGGGGTTGTCGTACTTTTCGTGCATGTATGGACCCTGCGCCTTTTGCAAGCTCTTTTCCGTGAGGTCAAACGGTCTGCATGCATGTATACGGCTTGCCGGTGGGCGCGTCGAAACATGCCCGCAGGCTCGATGAGATCCGCACGCCCTGTCCTCAGTAAATTGACGGCTTGAGCTTGAAGGCGCAGCCGACACGAAAAGCAGGCTTGTGGGCGTTGGTCCGACCAGTTCTGTCATCACCTCCGAAAGCCGCAAACCAGTGCTGGGTGTGATTCCCTCCGAGAACAAGATGTGGTGTTGCCGACGATCGACCTCAGCGCGCTGTCGCGCTCGGGCGGTACGGCGTGTCGCTGCTGAGCAGTGCCTGAATCACCCGCGTATTCTTGTTGGCCAGCGCCACGGCCGCGCGGTTGTAGCCGCGTCGCGCGATCAGGTCCTGCAGCCATCGACTCTGCACATCGGTCTTGCCGACCGCGTAGCGCAGCGGCACCCGCACCGAGAACGGCTCGGCGATGCGGGACATGTCGTTGCGCAGCAGGTCGACGACCATGACGTTTTCGGCCCGCTCCTTGGCAGAGTTGCGAAGCCTCTCTGCTGCGGCGGCATCGTCGGTCGCATCGAGCCCGCGTGCGGCCGTGCCCTCCTTGGGGCGGGTCAGCAGGCGTCCATCTCGCCAGTCGAAGAACAATTCCGGCGACACCGACAACACGTGCTCGCCACCGGCGTCGATGTACGCCGCGTAGCCGCCGGGCTGGGCCCGCTGGAGGGCCGCAAACAAGGCCTGGGCGCAGACTTCACCGGCCGCTTCGCCCAGAGTGCCTTGCAGCCTCGCCGTGTAATTCACTTGGTAGACCTCGCCTGCCGCGATAGCGCGATGCAGCTGAGGCCGGATCCGGATCGACGTCCTCCACGCTCGCTTCAGGCCAAGGGTGAGCGGAATCGTGGATTCCGATCCAGGCGAGCGGACCATCGGCTTCATGCACCTGGAGCGCCGGGTCGAACGCTGGTGCCGCCTCGTATCGCAGGTAGCCCACACACCACTGGCCTTGCGTTGCCCGCTCGCGTACCGCTTGGAGCAGGGGGCGCACCTGGTCGTGTGTGTGCGCCACCAGCGCTTCGACGGGTTGGCCGAACACACGTCGCAGGCGCGCCGCCCTGGTGTCGCCGTGGGAAGAAAAATCGATGCGGGCGGAGATGGTCACGGGTCTCAGGGCTCGGCAGGGAGCAACGCATTGCCGTGAACGATGAACGCCCAACCGGTAAGATTGAAATCGAGAGCGGCGTCCGTCTTCGTCGTCAGCTGCAAGGCTGGGCGGACGCAGCACAATGGGCGCGATCGTAGCAGCGACGCCGACGCGGCTGAGTCGCAAAATGCACGCAGGCGTGACGCAAAAGTGGGCCATGGTCGTCAATCAGCCATCCCAACCAGTCGGTTGAGTGGGAGGGGCGCGACAGGCCCACGATAGACTGGGATCGCGCGCAGTTCGTCACACCCCATCCGGAAAGCTCCTGCCAGAATTGCCGCCATGCCCCCTCCGGACACAGTCTCCGATTCGCTGAATCGGCAAAGCACGCGTTCGATGCATGACGCGACCAGACCCGGTCGCCTGTCATCGGCTGAGCATGCCGAGCCTGCCAACCGCTTCGGCGCAGCAGCCAGCATCATCGATCGCCTCGACCTCCGCCCACTGCACATGAGGCAGCGTCGGCCATGGTGGAGGCTCTGGTAGCGTCGACGCTCGCAGTGCGATTGGCGACACTCACACCAGCAGGGCTTCGCTCTCACTCACCCACTGCGCTGCTCGCAACGAGCCTGCGTCAGCCATGTCCTATTTCGGCAAACTTCAATGATCTTCCCCACGCAACTCTCCATCAGTAAGACTTGAGGAGTTTGCTATGCGGTTGCTTCGACGGATTGCTCGTTCGCAAAGGCTGACCGAACTTGCGGAACAGCCGAGGCCGCGAGGGCCGAAGGCTACGAAAAGAATGGTTGGGTCACCGTTCGTCGCACCCGCATGCCGGCGCCTCAACTGGCGACTGGATTCCAGACAGTCTATGCGCAGATCACAGACAAGCCGACAGGCTACAGTCGGCCACGAGCCGACATACGTCAAGGACTGCTTTCGAGCGATCCGTCTCGAGCAATGGAGGCGCGTGTTCGGAATGCGAATGCCTCGTTGCAGATATGCTGGGCCTGCGAGCTTCAGCCTTTCAGGTGTTGGAGAGATGAGCGCCGCGGTGCCGCTTGAGCTAGTCGGCGCCGCGAGGCGTGCGGACGACCCCCAACGTTTGCGCTCCGCGTCAAAGCCACCATGGCCGGTCGAATGCCTCAACTGGGCCCCGCCTTACTTGACAGTGTAGCCACGACCCTCTAGGCATGCGGCGCGAGCCTTGGCAAACGAAGCCTGCTTTTGCTGCGTGACCGCCGCCTGCTGCTGCTGGGCCGAATT
>NZ_JASZYN010000016.1:0-157972 GCF_030316965.1 Variovorax sp. J31P207 | reverse complement strand
GCCCGCGTGCCGCACGCAGCGCTCGAAGACCTGTCCATCCCGCTAAAGCAATGGCTTTGAGAAAAGCAAATTTCTTATGAATCAACATATTTCCAATACCGACCCCGCGACAGCGCCGACGCGATTTTCAGCCGATGCCGACCGCGCCTACAAAATGCTCATCGACGGCGAGTGGGTATCGGGCAGTAGCGGCGAGACGTTCGCCTGCAACGATCCTTGCGAGGATCGTCCGTGGGGGCAGGTGCCCGTCGCCAGCGTGCAGGATGTGGATCGCGCCGTTCGGGCTGCCCGCCGTGCATTCGATGAGGATGGTCGGAACAGGTTCTTGATCACGTGGAACGGGTGCTCGACTTTGGCGCGGATGCTTGCCTTCAGCTGCTCGGCCTTCTCCAGCATGCGTGCCCACTCGCGCGTCGGGTCCAGTTGCCGACGCTTGCCAGGCTGCATCGCGACATTCCACTTCGGGCCCTGCGCTTCCTCGCGTTTGTCGACGCCCCGGTAGCCCGCATCTCCAAAGGCCACGGTCTCTTCGCCTTGCAGCAGGGCGCCGGCTTGCGTCACTTCGTTGACGTTGTCCGTCTATTCCTTCGTGGACAGGATCGTTGCCCATGTTGGGCTTGTGTTCAAGATGGGATGGCGAGCCCGTTACAAGTGTCTGGCCGATGCCGATGGCGCTGATCACGACAGGCGCCTCGAGCGTGGTGCCGTCCGCCGTCTCCACGCCGTACGCACGCCCCTGGCGCTCAGGCTCTGCGGGCGCTTCGCTGGCCCGGCATGGCGCTGACGGGCCGCGAAGGCCAGGTGAGCGTGGGGCGTAAAGATGGCTACCTGCGGGGATTGCCCAATGCGGTCTGCACCGCGTCGACAAGCGTGGCCAACCGCATGCCCAGGTCGGATAGCAGCGTGGGTTCGTCCAAGAGTCTGTAGGCCGGCACAGTGCAGCCGAAAACGAAGCGGCGGTCATCGATCAGGCGCTGCACAGGCACAGCGACCCCAATGGTGTTGCGGTGCAATTCACCCTGGTTTCGGCAATAGCCTAGCGTGGCCAGTTCTTCTCGAGTCGACGCGAGCTTTTGCTCCAACCACTCTGCTCGCTCGGGGTGCTGGCGCAAGATCTCCCGCACCGCCTCTGCCAGGCGCGCCTGCGGCAAGAGGGTTAGGAAGGCTCGGCCGGTGGACGACTTCGACAGCGATACCGATGTGCCCAGTTCCGGCCGCGACACCGAATTCCCTCGCCCCTGGATCGCCTCGATGAAAACCAGCCGCTCATCGTCCGTGCTCGATGCAAGCGTGACCTGGCCCTGTGCATGGTCGGCAAACTCCTGCATCAGCGGCCGTGCGATCGATCGGATCGTCATGCTGGCCAACAGCGGCGAGGCAAGACTGAGCACGCCGGGCGCCAGCATGTATTTGCCGCGTCGCTCCGAATAGTGCACCAGCCCAAGCGCGCGAAGCGTGCCGATCAGGCGAAAGGCGGTGGCCTTCGGCAGGCCAGAGCGTTCGACCAAATCCTTGCCGCTCAGGTCATATTCCGCGGTGGTGAAGCATTGCAGTATGCGGATGCCGCGCGCTAGCGCGCTCTGGGGTGCCTCCTGCACCAAAGAATCGTCGGCGGAGCCCTCGGCAGGCGGGGTTTCGATCATCGTGAAAGCTGGAAAAAAGATTGAGACATCTGTCTCGGAAAAGTTCATTCTACCGGCCATAGGCGCCTATCAGGGGATGCGGACAAAAACTTGGACCACCAGGAGGTAGTTCATGTATTCGTTCGAAGACAGGATTCGAGCCGTCGAGCTGTACATCAAGCTCGGAAAACGCGTCAGGGCAACCATTCGTCAGCTGGGTTATCCAACCAAAAATGCCCTGAAAGGCTGGTACCGAGAATTCGAGCAACCTTCCGATTTGCCTGTGGGCTATGCGGGCCGGGCTCCCAAGTACTCGCAGGCGCAGAAGGAGGCGGCTGTCGAGCACTACCTCACTCATGATCGCTGCATTGCTGCAACGATCAAAGCATTGGGCTATTCGGGTCGTGGAACGTTAACCGCATGGGTCCGAGAGGCGCACCGTGGTCGCGCCGCGCTTGAGTTCGATGCGGATGTCCGATGCTGTTGGCGGGCGCGTGGCGCCGATCTGCACGGGCACGAACGCCGCCTTGGCTTGATCCCGCGGCATGTCGACAGTCGTATCGACGGAGTCGGCGCTGGGCAACCGTTGACCGCCTTGCTCGATCCAGCGGCGCAACAGGTTCGCATCGATGCCATTGGCCAATGCCACCGAGGCAATCGACACGCCGGGCCGAGAGCAGGCGGCGACCAGATTCGCCTTGAAGTCATCGGTGTGACGGCGCCTGCGCCGCCGATCTCCCTTCACCGTCGCCTCGATAGTGTTCACGTGTCCGCCAAGAAAGTTAAGTGGACTAGAGGCTCCTACGTCGCCGAGAAGGGATCAAGATGACTTTGCCGGACGCATACGCACAACCGGCAACTGCCATGCCTCGATAAATTCCCAGAGGCTGTAGTCCGCGCTTCTCGGCCAACGAGCGCTCCATGAGGACACATGCCGATGCACCATCGGACAGTTGACTTGAGTTGCGGGCGGTGACCACGCCCCCCTCGATCACTGGCTTCAGGCTGGCGAGGCCCTCCAGGGTGGTCTCGGGGCGGTTGCCCTCATCGCGCTCTAGCGTCACTTCCTTGTAGGTCACTTGCTCGGTTGTCTTGTCCGTCAGCGCCATGGATGTGGTGATGGAGACAATCTCGGCATCGAATCGGCCTTCGGCCTGGGCGGCCGCCGTGCGCCGCTGGGATTCAAACGCGTACAGATCCTGCTCCTCACGCGAGAGCGCATACTTTCGCGTCACGAATTCCGCCGTCTGCAACATCGGCATGTAGGCGTGCGGCGACTGCGCGATGACGCTTGGATCCGCTTCCCGGGCAACTCACCCCCGCCGTTCTTCACGATAGGCGTGGCCCAGCCTTCTGGATCACGATCAACCGCGCCGAGAAGCGCAACGCGATCAACAAGGACGTGATCGCGGGGACCAACTCGGCCAGCGTGGCGAAGAACACGCTCTTGCCGGCCTTGACGGCTTCGAAGCCCAAGGCGATTGCGAGATGCGACTTCTCCGTGTCCGGCGGCCCCAGGAAGTGCACGCACTGACGCCGCTCGATGAACTCGAACCCCGCCAGTGCCATGACGCGGTGACGATCCAAGCCAGGCTGGAAGGTGAAGTCATAGCCCGACAAGCTTTTGACCGTGGTCAGCCGCGCCGCCTGCAGCGCCATCTTGATGCGCCGGCTCTCGCGCGTGGTCTACTCCTCGCCCAGCAGCGCCTCGATGGCTTCCAGCTCGGTGACCTCTCCCTGCTCGATGCGCGACAGCGTGGTCTGCAAGGCGTCGAGCGCACGCGGCATCTTCAGGCCCACCAGATGGCGGCGGATGCGATCGGTCGTGGTGCCGTTCATCGCGCAGCTCCCAACTGACGCGCGATCTGCTCGTACACGCCCAGGGATCGTGTGGCCACGGCGTGGCCAGGCAACAGAAGCAAGGAGGGTCGATCGCGTCGCTGGGCACCACGCCCGCCTCCTTGGCGGTGGCCGGGCAGCACCGAACGCTGCTTGCGTCCGTGGAGAAGCGCATGAACGGCGAAAGATTGGGCGTGGTGCTGGCCGATGGACCGGCCCTGCGGGTGCTGGACCTGCGCGCGGCGGCTGAGGCGCGCGACCCAAGCCAGGCGCTGGTCTCCATGAACGCGTTGATGGACGCCGGTGCGTCCGGCCTGCAACATGCGTATGTCGCCATCGAGTGGGCGCAGCGAGAGGGCGAAGCAGCCTGGTTCCGGGCCGAGTCCGAAGTCGACTGGCGCGTGCCGCTGGAGGTTCGGACCTGCATCGCCGGCGGACGCAATTTCGGCTCACACCTGGAGGAGTCGCTCGCCTATTGGAAAGAGCGCGGGGTGCAGGCGCACACCGAGATCCCGATGGGCTTCGTCAAGCTGGCCAACAGCATGGTTCCCACCCGCAGCATCGTGCAGCGGCCACCGGAGACGCGCTGGTTCGACTACGACATCGAGGCGGTGGCCGTGATCGGCTGGCCGGTCGAGCGCGTGAGCGAAAAAGACGCGTTGTCGACCGTGTTCGGCTACACGATTCTCAACGACCTCTCCGCGCGCGAGCTGCAGCGCAAGGAGATGCAGAACCAAAGCATCTTGCTGGGGAAGAATTTCCCGGGCCTGGGGCCACTGGGTCCGTGGATCGTGACTGCCGACGAAATCCCGGACCCATCGGTGATGGAGGTCGAGCTGAGCGTCAACGGCGAGGTGCGACAGCACGCGAGCTGCGCCGATCTGATCTTCACTTTCCCCGCGATGATCGCGCACTGGTCGTGCACGGGGCTCGCGCGCGGCGACCTGGTCACCACCGGCAGTCCGGAGGGCGTCGCGATCTCGCGCAAGCCCGACCCGGAACCGTTCTTCCTGCAGCCGGGCGACACGGTGCGGACGACCGTGGACAGAATCGGCACGCTGGAGACGGTCTTCTCGTCCAGAAGTGCCTTCTGCACGGCACTCAAGGCCGTGCGTGACGCCTCGGCATGGGCTGGGTGCGCTTTTTGCTCCCTGGCAAGCTCAGCATGGGCCCGCCGCGCCGCCATGCGCTCGCGATCGACGTCGGACAGCAGGCGACGCTCGTGCGCGAAGTAGCGCTCCTCGGCCTCCCTCGCGTCGCGTTGCGTTGCGTTGCCGCCAGATTCATCGCCGCCTTCTCGCGAAGCGACTCTTTGCCCGCGAAGGCTTCGTCGAGGGCCTTGCGAAGGCGCCGCACCTCGGCTTCCGATGTGCTGAGCAGGCGCGCGGATTCCTGCTGTTGCGCATGCATCTGGGCCTCCATGGCCGATACCGCCTGGCGCGAGGAGGCGAGGGCTTCATCGAGCGCGACGCGGGCCTGCTCGAACTTCTGGATCTGCACCTGGTCGCCTTCGCGCCGAGCGACGTCCCAGAACTGCTCGGCGGCCTGAAGGATGGTCAAGGGAAGCTGTTGCGCTTCGCCGCGGGTCGCAGCGCTTGCATTGCTCGGGTTGTTCGGATCGGCCAAGCTGGCGCCGCGGCCGCCGCTCAGGCGCTGGCCGAGCGTGGCGAACCAGCGCTCGAGCATGGGGCTGACCGTGTTGGGCGATCCGCTGCCGATCTTTTGGCGTACGCGCTCGATGGTGGGACGCAGCCCGTCCTGCAGGAGCGCGTCGGCGGCTTCCCAGACTTGGGTCTCTTGAATGCTGTGTGGTAACGCAAGTTGAAGCGTTCGCGGACCCCAGGAAAGCGCATTCCTTTACCCTAGGACACTGTCAAGGAGCTGGCGGGCATCACGCAGATCGCGAGCGTGGAACTCGCGATCGTCGCGCGGCCCGACGCGCCGTTCAATTCGCTGGCCGGGCTCATCGCGCATGCCAAACGGAGCCCTGGAAAGTTCACCTATGGCACGGCAGGAGCGGGCAGCGGCATGAACCTGGGCGCCGAGTTGCTCAAGCGCGAGGGCGGATTCGACATGCTGCATGCGCCTTTCATGGGCAGTTTGCGACCTTCACCGAACTGATGGGTGGCCGGATCGATCTGGTCGTCGACGCGTTCTTGGCGATGACGCCGTACGTCAAGTCTGGCCGCTTGAAGATGATCGCCGCCATGGGCGACAAGCGATTCAATGGTCTGCACTACCATCGATCTTCAATCGCATGTTGGTTGGCGAGAACGCGTACGACATTCCGGCGGGCGCCGATGCGTATGGGGAGCTTCTCAAGACCCGGTTCCCGAAAGAATCTCATGCCATCGACGAGTATCGTTCTCTCATCGGCAAAGTCTCGAAGCCGTCAGGACCGTTCTTTGCAGAGAAGGCGATGCCTGAAGAGGTCGCCGAGAAGTTCTACGAGAAGATCTGCGCGGAGTTCCATGGCTATTCGCGCCAGACCACCATCGATGTACTGCCGTCTTTGACCTCGATTGAAGAGCTGATTGCCGTGCTCTGCGCAAACTGGGGCGACTACACCCTTGGGCCGAGCAAGAATTCCTTCGCTATGCATTGCATGCTCGCAAAGCATTACATGAACGGTGCTCACTATCTTGTGGGGGGCGGCAGCGCATTCTCGGAATCGATGGTGCCGTTCATCGAGTCCGCAGGCGGCGCGGTTCTCCATGGGGCGGAAGTCAAAACCCATCCAAAGCGTATGAGCCGACGCCTATCCTGGGATCGCACTTTGTCCAAGCCCGCGCACAGCTCCATCGACGCCATGGGGAAAGAAGCCTGCAGCTGCTTTGCCAACCGCGTGCGTATGCCATGGGCTCTGTGGAGATCAGCTATGCCGACCTGGCCCGACGGTCGACCCAGTTTTGCGGCCTGGTTGAATCGGGTGAGCGGCTTTGCGCCGACGGATCGCGTTGCTGGAATCGCTGCGGGCGTGATTTTCCTAGCCTGGCCTTGTCCAACCGTGACGCGAAAGAACCTAGCGGACGGGAAGTCCATGGGCCCGCCTTGCGGGTTTGGCGGGCTGAGGTGCGGGGATGGGGCGGGCCGTCGGCACAGCTGACGGGGAATCGGCATCGGCAACCAGCACGCCCGCTGTAACGATGAAGTCAGCTGCTCCTCGGAGATCCCCTGCCAATGCCTTGCTGGCCCCGGCTGCATCCTTGTTCCTCAAGGCGGAGAAGATCCGATCGTGATGATCGGCCGAAACGTGCTCGGTCACGCGGGCGGACCCCGAACGCAAGTCGTAGTTGAGGATGGGGCCGATACGCAGCCAAAGCGCCTCGATCATTTCGAGCAGCATCGGCATGCGCGCCTGCCGATAAATGGCGAAATGAAGTTCCTTGTTGAGAGCGATCAAATTCGCTTCATTCGGCTTCTTCAGCAAGCTTTCTCGCAAGAAACGGTCGTGCGCTGCCTCGATCTCGCGAAGCCCATTCTCATCGACCAGCTCGGCGGCGCGGGCAGTTGCCAGGCCCTCGAGGTTGACGCGGATGTCGGTGATCTCGCGGAACTGGCTGACCGTCATGGTCGGTACGCGAAGGACCCGATTGGGCATCAGCTCGAGCGCTTTCTCCGACAACAAGCGGTTAACCGCCTCGCGGACAGGCATCACGCTCACGCCGAGGCTCTGCGCAATCGTTCGCAGCGACAACTGTTCGCCAGGCATCACGCGCCCGCCCATCAGCAGTTCACTCAGCTGCTTGTAGACATCTCCGCTCAAGGTCTGGCGGGTGACGGGGGTGACGAGGCTCGAAAGGTCCATGCGCAAAGTATAGGACGAAACGTATTCACTGTGATCTCTTAGCACAGACGCGTGAATCTGGAGGACGCGGCGGGTCGACTTAGGGCTTACCCTATTACATATCTGTGATCACAGCGATTACGATCACGATGAATGAAACTGGGACACATCATGCGACCGACTCGCGTCGCGCTCGATCCTGCTCGGCCTCGTCGTGCTGGCGGCCGTCGTCGGGCTGCGCGAGCGCCGTCGTTGAAGTGGGCGGCCCACCGATTGCATCCACAAGTAAAAGGAGACACTCATGCGCATTGAAGTCCTGGTTGATGTGAAGACGACGCTGGGCGAGGGTCCCGTTTGGGACGTGCAGGACCAGCGCCTGTATTGGATCGATAGTTTCGGCTGTCGGGTCTTCCGCTGCACCGCCGACGGGCGCGAGATTCGCGCCTGGGACGTGCCCGAGAAGATCGGCTCGATGGCTCTTCGACGGGGCTGCGGCGCGGTGGTGTCGCTGGCAACCGGATTCCACTTCCTCGACTTCGAGACCGGCGATACCACGCTGATCGTGAACCCCGAGCCAGACAAGCCGAACAATCGGCTGAATGACGGAAAGGTTGATCAGCGCGGACGCTTCATCGCTGGGAGCATGGACACTCAGGAAGCGGGTCCGAACGGTTCGCTCTATCGCCTCGATCCTGATCTTTCATTGCATCGGCTCGATGACGGCATCATCGTCTCCAATGGCCCCTGCTGGAGCCCGGACGGAAAGACCTTCTATTTTTCCGACACCTGGTCGGATGAGATCTGGGCCTACGACTACGACCTGGAGACGGGCAACGTGGCGAACCGCCGCACGTTCACCAAGCTCGGAATGTCTCCCGGCTGCGCGACGGATGGTTCGACGGTGGACGCCGAAGGCTTTGTCTGGAACGCGCAATGCTACGTTGGAAAGCTCTGTCGCTATGCACCTGATGGCTCGCTCGACCGGGTGATCGAGATGCCAGTTAAGAAGGTCACGAGTGTCAGCTTCGGCGGACCGAATCTCGACATCCTCTTCGTGACTTCGATGGCCCGCCCGCCGCTGCCCCGATTCCCTGGCGACGGTGTTCAACGCGGCAGCCTGTTCGCGATTCACGACCTTGGCATCCAGGGGTTGCCCGAGCCACGCTTCGGTGGCTGAGCGATGGCTCCAGACGAAGGACACCCCGTGACTGCACTGCTTTCAGGCCGACGCGCTTTGATCACGGCAGGCGCCAGCGGCATCGGACTCGCGATTGCGATCGCTTTCCACCAGGCCGGCGCGCAGGTCGTGATCTGCGATGTCGACGAGGCGGCGATGGCCCGAGCACGCCAGGCGCACCCGGACTGGGCCGTCGTGAACTGCGACGTCTCCGAGCGCGATCAGGTGGATGACCTTTTCGCGGCGATGGCCGAGCGTCATGGCGATCGGTTGGACATTCTGGTCAACAACGCTGGCGTTGCCGGGCCCACCGGTGGAATCGAGACGGTTGAACCTGACGAATGGGATCGGACGATTGCAATCAATCTGAGTGGCGTCTTCCTGGTCACGCGTCGCGCGGTGCCGCTGTTGAGAGCGGCAGGAGGTGGCGCCATCATCAACATCTCGTCGGCCGCCGGCAAACTGGGTTTTCCACTGCGCACGGCGTACTCGGCGAGCAAGTTCGGCGTCATTGGCCTGACGGAGACCTTGGCGATGGAACTCGGCGTGGACCAGATCCGCGTGAACGCCATTCTCCCCGGCGTGGTTGCCGGGGAGCGGCAGGACCGAGTGCTCGCCATCAAGGCGAAGGCCAACGGCATAAGCCTCGAAGAACAGCAGGAGCGTGCCGTCGAGCGCGTGTCGATGCGAACGATGGTCCAAGCGCAGGACATCGCGCAAGCCGCACTCTATCTGGCCGGACCAGCCGGGCGATACGTCAGCGGAGAGAGATTGAGTGTTGGCGGCAACGTCGAGTCGATGTCTTGAACTTACCGAGATGCCCGAACGGGCCTTTTTCACCTTAAACCTTTACTCACCTGGAGCACAGCATGACCCTGACAACCCTTCTCGATGGTGCCGGTAGTGGCGCTTTCAACGCGCCCCCGGCCCCTCCATGCCTGCGCTCGGTCGATTCCGGGCTGGAGGGATCGAAGTGAACGCACAAGCCACCTCTCATCAATCCTCCCAGCCGGTCGCTGTAGTCGGTGCAGGCTTGATCGGTCGGGCCTGGGCCATCGTGTTCGCGCGCGGCGGTCATCCGGTGCGTCTGCACGACGCTGATGCAGCCACGATGTCCGGGAGCCTGGCCTACATCGGCGAGCGCCTCAAGGAACTGGAGGCATACGGGCTGCTCAACGACCCGGCAGAGGTCGTGCTGGCGCGAATCCGCTGCGAGCCGAATCTGGCCGACGCGGTGCGCGACGTGGTGATGGTGCAGGAGAACATTCGCGAAACGGTCGAGGCCAAGAAGGCCATCTTCGCGCAGCTGGATGCGCTGACCCCGCCAGAGGCGATATTGGCAAGCTCCACGTCATGGCTGCCGGCATCCACCTTCACTGCCGACTTGGCTGGCCGCGGGCGTTGCCTGGTGGGTCATCCAACGAATCCGCCGTACCTCGTCCCGTTGGTCGAGCTCTGCCCGGCGCCGTGGACAGATCCCAAAGCGATGGAGCGCGCGCATGCGCTTTACGAGGCAGCCGGCCAAACGCCTGTGACGCTTACGCGCGAAATCCATGGCTTTCTCCTCAACCGGGTTCAAGCCGCCGTGCTGAACGAGTGCTTCAGCCTTTTCGAGCAGGGCCTCGCAAGCTCCGATGACATCGACAAGGTGCTCAAGGACGGCCTCGCTTTGCGCTGGTCCTTTATGGGTCCTTTCGAGACGATTGATCTCAACGCTCCGGCGGGCGTCACGGACTACGCGAAGCGCTACGGCCAGCAGAACCGCGAGACAGTGGTCGACGTCCAGCCCTTTGGTTGGGGCGACGATACGCTCGCGCGGGTCGATGCAGAACGCCGCAAGCAACTGGACATCGCCGACATCGGCACCCGTTCGGCCTGGCGAGACCGCCGGCTGATGGCGCTGGCCGCGCACAAGCGCCAGGCACCGACCCACTAATCACATTCAACCCCCTGGAGAACCGCATGCCCCGCAAAGTCATCATCACCTGTGCCGTCACCGGCGCCATCCACACGCCGTCGATGTCGCCCTATCTGCCGGTCACCCCTGAAGAGATCACCAAGTCGGCCATCGGCGCGGCCGAAGCCGGCGCCGCCATCGTGCACCTTCATGCACGCGATCCGGTCGATGGAAGCCCTTCGCAGGATCCGGCACTCTTCAGGCAGTTCTTGCCGCAGATCAAGGCCGCGAGCGACGTGGTCATCAATCTGACGACTGGCGGCGCGCCAACGATGAAGCTGGAAGACCGGCTGCGCCCCGCGCACGAGTTCAAGCCGGAGGTCGCATCCCTGAACATGGGGTCGATGAACATGGGCCTGTATCCCATGCTTGCTCGCTTCAAGGAGTTCAAGCATGCGTGGGAGGAGCCCTACCTGTCCGGCAGCCATGACCGCATCTTCAAGAACACCTTCACGGACATCGCGCACATCCTCCAGTCGTGCAGCGACAACGGCACGCGCTTCGAGATCGAGTGCTACGACATTGGTCACCTCTACACGGCCGCGCACTTCATCGAACGCGGCTTAATCAAGCCACCTTTTCTCATTCAGTCGGTCTTCGGCATCCTCGGGGGCATTGGTTCACACCCTGAGGATGTGCTTCACATGCGTCGCACGGCCGACCGCTTGTTCGGCGATGCCTACCAGTGGTCGGTGCTTCCGGCAGGGCGAAATCAGATGCCGATCGGCGCGCAGTCTGCCGCCATGGGCGGACATGTCCGGGTCGGCCTGGAGGATTCCCTGTGGGATGGCCCGGGCCAGTTGGCCAAGACCAACGCCGACCAGGTGCTGCGCATGCGCCGCATTCTCGAGGGTCTCTCGCTGGAGGTGGCCACCCCCGACGATGCCCGGGAAATCCTTCAACTCAAGGGCGGCGACAACGTCAATTTCTAGCCGCGTTGAAGGCGGCGCGCGCTTCGAACCCGCTTCGGGGCGGTGCGGCCGCTGTCGCCTGCAGTTCATGAATGGAGTTTTCGAATGGACGCTATCAAGACAGACGCACCTGTGCAGAAGGAAAAGGTGGGTCGCGTCGGTGTTTTGACCCTGAATCGGCCGGCCAGCCTCAACGCGTTGGATCTGGATATGGTGCGGCTCTTCTCGGAGGCGCTCCAGGCCTGGGCAAAGGACAGTTCCGTGGTCGCGGTTGTCGTCAAGGGGGCAGGGCGGACCGGCAAGGCCCCGGCGTTTTGCGCCGGGGGAGACATCCGCTTTCAGCGCAATGCAGCGCTGGCGAATGATCCGGTTCTCGGCACTTTCTTCGATGAGGAATACCGGCTCAATCACCTCATCCACTGCTACCCCAAGCCGTACATCGCGCTGATGGATGGCATCGTCATGGGGGGCGGGATGGGCCTGAGTCAACGCGCGTCTCTGCGGATCGTGACGGAGAACTCTATGCTCGCCATGCCGGAGACCAAGATCGGGCTGTTCCCCGATGTCGGTGGGGGATGGTTCTTGTCGCGCTGCCCGGGGCGGATCGGCGAGTATCTGGCCATCACCGGCCAGTCCGTCAATGCCGCGGACGCGATCATGTGCGGTCTGGCGGACATCCAGGTGCCTTCCAGCAAGCTGGTTGAACTGATTTCGGCGTTCACCCGGCTGGACAATTCCCCAGCGATCGACCATGCGGCGCGAGCCGATGCGATCGAGGCCGGACCATCCAAACTGGGCGCCCTCCAAGCGGAGATCGATGAGCACTTCGCCCATGGCAACATGCTCGACATCGTGGCTTCGCTTTCACGAGACTGTCGCTCCTTTGCGCGCGAAGCGCTGGCGGCCATCCGTCAAAACTCCCCCTTGATGATGAGTGTGGCGCTGGAGCAAGTGCGTCGAGCCCGATCGTTGACGTTCTCCGACGAACTTCGCACCGAGCGCGTACTGATTCACAACAGTTTCCATAGGCGTCCCGGCGCAGCCGCTGAACCCGTGGAAGGCATACGGGCCCTGGTCGTGGACAAGGATCGCAACCCCCGGTGGAGCCCCCGACGCCTGGAGGACGTTACTGGCGAAGCCGTCCAGGAATACTTCGAGAGCCCCTGGGCAGCTTCGAATCATCCGCTCGCGCAGCTGGTGGGCTGACCTCGCGTACGCAACCCGCGAATTCGCTCGAAAGCAGTTCCGGCGCGTGCCCGGGCCTCTCCGGGTAATCCCGCATTTTCATCTGTGATCACACATATATCATCACAACATCGGGTTGGCGATCTGCTTTGTTGTTAGGCCCGCACTCTGTGGTCATCCGCTCGCCAACGGACGCCCTCGCAGTCATCCCCACCTTTGGAGACCAAGGCAAATGCTCACCACAACCCCCGCCGACGCTTGGCGGCCAGCGGCCCCGGACACCGCGGAGTCGCTGAATTCGTTGATGTTTCGAAAGTTGATGCCGCTCGTCGTGGCGGCCTATGTGATCAGCTTCCTTGATCGGACCAACATCGCGCTTGCCAAGAACTATCTGGCCGTCGATCTGGGAATCTCTGCTGCGGCTTACGGGTTGGGAGCTGGGCTCTTCTTCTTGACCTATGCCCTGATGGAAATTCCGAGCAATCTGATCATGCACCGCGTCGGCGCCAGGCTGTGGATCACGCGGATCATGGTGACGTGGGGACTGCTGTCGGCCGGCATGGCCTTCGTCACCGGCGAAACGTCCTTCTACGTCATGCGCATGTTGTTGGGTGCCGCAGAAGCTGGGCTGTATCCAGGCGTGATGCTCTATCTGACCTACTGGTTCGGACGCAAGGAGAGAGCTCGCGCCACAGGTTATTTCCTGCTCGGCGTGTGCCTGGCGAATATCGTGAGCGGCCCGCTGGGCGGCTTTCTGCTGCAGATGAACGGTTTCTTTGGGTGGCACGGATGGCAGTGGATGTTCATGCTGGAGGGCCTGCCTGCAGTGTTCTTCGCGATCGTGATCTGGAAGAAGCTGCCCAATGGCCCTTCGAGTGCAAAGTGGCTGTCTCGCTCCCAGGCGCTGGACGTCGAGCGACGCCTCGCCGCCGAGCGCGCCGAGCAAGAGGAGGCTGGCCACGTGGGCCATTCGTTCAAAGGCGCGTTTGTCGATCCTCAAATCTGGCTTGCCATTTTTGTCTACTTCTGCCACCAAATCAGCGTCTATACGGTCATCTTTTTTTTGCCGGGCATCATCGGCACTTACGCGAAGCTCTCGCCCGTACAGGTCGGCCTGTTGAACTCGCTGCCATGGATCGCAGCTGCGATCGGCGCCGCGACATTGCCACGCTACGCGGACACCCCGCAGCGCGGGCGCAAGCTCTTGTTCAGCGGGTTGCTCGTCATGGCCGCCGGGCTACTGACCGCAGCGTTCGCCGGCCCCGTGATCTCACTTCTAGGTTTCAGTCTCACCGCGGCGATGTTTTTCGTCGTGCAACCGGTGATCTTCCTGTTCACCTCGTCCCGCCTCGCAGGCGTGGCTCTGGCTGGCGGGTTGGCATTGCTGAACACCTTCGGAATCTCCGGTGGTTTTGTGGGCCCTTCCATCATGGGACTGATCGAACAATCGACTGGCCGCACCACCAACGGCCTGATCATCATCTCGGTGCTCCTGAGCGTTGCTGCGCTCGCCAGCACGAGGATGAGACAAGGACAGGAACGGACCTGACTTCAGCGCTGACATTCACCCGAGGCAGTGTGCGCGGCGATCCTTCGAACGTGTCGCGCTGCCCACCCGGTTGCTTCGCTCAGAAGCCGAATTTGACCTAGGAACAAATCATATGAGCCACGATTCCCTCGCCTTCAAGCTTCATCCGGACGACAACGTCGCGATCGCGCGAAATGCCATTGCCAAAGGAACTGTCCTTGCCGAATTCGCCAACCTGGTCGTGACG
Source organism: Variovorax sp. J31P207 (assembly GCF_030316965.1). NCBI lineage: Bacteria > Pseudomonadati > Pseudomonadota > Betaproteobacteria > Burkholderiales > Comamonadaceae > Variovorax > Variovorax sp. J31P207. Next base: position 143,719 of record NZ_JASZYN010000016.1, on the reverse strand, counting down.
GCAGACGTGCCTGCAGCGCACAAGGTGGCACTGGCACCGGTCGCCCTGGGCGAACCGGTCCTGCGCTACGGCCAGATCATCGGCTTCACCACTCAGCCCATCGAGCCCGGTGAGCACGTCCACACCCACAACCTGGCCATGGGATCATTCGAGCGCGACTACGCATTCGGTCAAGACGCGAGAGTGCCGGCTGCGGCGGCCAGGCCCGCGACGTTCAAGGGCTTCGTGCGTGCTGATGGCCGTGTGGCGACGCGCAACTACATTGGAGTTGTCAGCACCGTGAACTGCTCCGCCACGGTGACGAAGCTGGTGGTCGAGCACTTTTCCAAGAGTGATGCGCTGAAGGACTATCCGTTCGTCGACGGGGTCGTTCCCATTACCCACAGCTTCGGATGCTGCATCGAGCACAACGGAACTGGGGTGCAGCAGTTGCGCAGGACGCTGGGCGGCTTCGTGAAGCATGCCAACTTCGCCGGTGTAGTTGTCATCGGTTTGGGTTGCGAGGCCAACCAGATGGGCGCGATGTTCATGTCCGAGGGCATCGAGACCGGCAAGCTGATCGCACCGCTCGTGATTCAAGAAAAGGGCGGCACGCGCAAGACGGTAGCAGCCGCTATCGCCGCCGTGGAGGCGATGCTGCCGGTGGCGAACCAGTGCCGTCGCGAAGACGTGTCTGCCGCTCACCTGACCGTGGCACTGCAATGCGGGGGCTCTGACGGCTACTCGGGAATCACCGCGAATCCTGCGCTTGGCATAGCGGTCGACCTCCTGGTTGCGCATGGGGGAACTGCCATCCTGAGCGAAACCCCCGAGATCTACGGAGCCGAACATCTGTTGACGCGACGCGCCGTGAACCGAGAGGTAGGGCAGGGCATCGTCGATCTGATCAAGTGGTGGGAGGATTACGCGGACCGGGAGAAAGGCAGCATCGACAACAACCCGACACCGGGCAACAAGTCCGGTGGGTTGACCACGATTCTCGAGAAGTCTTTGGGCGCGGTGGCCAAAAGCGGCTCTTCAGCCCTGATGGGCGTCTACCGCTACGCCGAACCGATCACGACGCACGGCCTGGTCTTCATGGATGCGCCCGGCTACGACCCGATGGGGGCGACCGGACAGATTGCCAGCGGAGCCAACCTGGTCGCTTTCACGACGGGTCGTGGCTCGTGCTTCGGGGCAAAGCCATCTCCGTCGATCAAGTTGGCCACCAACACGAAGATGTTCTTGCGAATGAAGGACGACATGGACATCAACTGCGGCGACGTGATGGATGGCGGCGCAACCCTTGAATCGAAAGGGCGAGAGATCTTCGAGCTCATGCTCAGGATCGCATCAGGCGAGATGTCCAAGAGCGAGGAACTCGGCCTCGGAAACGAAGAGACGGTGCCGTGGATGATCGGCGCTCAGATGTGAGTTGACGCAGCGGACGAACCTTGATCCATCCGCCAACCATGAAAACCATTCAACCTTCGAACGCCGCGAACTTAATATCTGACGGCGCGACCCTGCTGATCGGCGGTTTCATGGGGGCAGGAACGCCACCGCGTCTCATCGACGCGCTCGTCAAGCTGGGAAGACGAGACCTGACAGTGATCGCCAATGACACTGCACGGCCGGGCGTAGGCATCGGCAAGCTCATCGACGCCAAGCTCGTAAGTCGAATCGTGACGAGCCATATCGGCACCAATCCCGAGACGCAGCGGCAGATGATCGCCGGAGAGGTTCGCGTCGACCTGGTGCCACAAGGGACTCTTGTGGAACGCATCCGGGCCGGGGGATTCGGACTCGGCGGCGTCTTGACGCAGACAGGGCTGGGCACCCTCGCAGCGCAAGGCAAGCAAGTGGTCGAAGTCGATGGCAAGACGTTTCTGCTGGAGCTGCCTCTCAAGGCTGACTTCGCCCTGATCAATGCGAGGCGTGCCGACTACCTCGGCAACCTGGAGTACGCATTGACCTCTCGGAACTTCAATCCAATCATGGCGATGGCTGCTGGAACAGTCATCGCAGAAGCGGAAGACATGGTTCCTGTGGGTGTCATCCCGCCCGATGCGGTCATGACGCCCCACGTGTTGATCCAGTACCTGGTCTGCAAGGAGAGCGCGAATGGGTGACAAGGAATTGATCGCCCGCCGGATCGCGAAAGAGCTTCGCGATGGTCAGCTTGTCAACCTGGGGATCGGACTCCCGACGCAGGTAGCGCACCACTTGCCCAAGGGCGTGAATGTGTTTTTTCAGTCCGAGAACGGTCTGATCGGCATGCTGCCGCTACCCGAAGAGGGCTTTGCGTGGGCTGATCTTACTGACGCAGGCGGCCGCCCAGTCGGCGCCGGGCCTGGGGCCTGTGCAATCGATTCGGCCATGTCCTTCGGCCTCATTCGTGGTGGGCACCTCGACGTGACCGTTCTCGGCGGCCTTCAGGTGGACGAGGCGGGGCATTTGGCGAACTGGCTCATTCCAGAGGTCATGGTGCCCGGTATGGGCGGCGCCATGGACCTCGTCACGGGCGCCAGGCGGGTCATTGTGGCAATGACGCATACGGCCAGAGGCTCGCCGAAGCTCGTCGAGCGGTGCGCCTATCCGATCACCTCGACCCGGCGTGTCGATTTGATCGTCACGGAGCTCGCCGTCATCGAACCGGGGCAGGCTGGGCTGATGTTGCGCGAGACGGCGCCGGGCGTGACGGTCGACCAGGTAGTCGGTGCGACGGGCGCGCATCTGATCGTGCCGGATGACGTCCACGAGATGCGCATTTGATGGAAGTGCACGCATTCTTGTTGGTGGCTGCTGCGGCCCTGCCCACGACATAGGTTATTGGGCAGCTGACGTCTTCGGAGCGCGCCACTGATCGCGCTGGCGCAGAAGAACGGATCGATGTCGGCGCGCCACCAGTCTGAACGTCGATTCGAGCAACGGGCCTCGGCCGCTCAATCAGGGGTAAGCCCTTATGGGCTATGTGTGATCACACATATAAGATCACGAGACTCAATATTTGATCCTAAGGAGACTGCAATGAACATCCTGTCTAGACGCCGCGTGTTGAAGTTGGCAGCCGTCGGCGCGGCGACGTCCGCTTTCCGTCCTCTCGCTGCGATCGCGCAGGCGACGCAATGGCCCATGAAGCCAATTTCCGTCCTCGTGGGTTATCCCCCGGGCGGTCTGACGGATGCCGGCGCGCGATTCCTCAGCCGGGGAATGGCAACGGCTCTTGCACAGCCTGTCGTGATTGACAACAAGCCGGGCGCGGGCGGCAATATCGCTGCAGCCGAGGTGCAGCGCGCGAACGACCCCTACAAGTTTCTGGTGGCCAATACGAGTTTCACCATCAACCCCCATACCTACTCCACGCCTTCGCCTGTTCCGACCGAGTTCACTCCCATTGGGCTGATCTTGGAATCTCAATTGGTACTGGTCGTGAATCCTGCATCGCCGGCGAAGAACCTTGCTGGCTTCGTTGCCTGGGTCAAGGCAGAAAGCGAAAAGGGGTTTAGCTACGCCTCGTCGGGAAATGGCGGCAACACGCATTTGGCGATGGAATACTTCCGGGAGAGAGCTGGCCTGCCGAAGATGAGCCAAGTGCCCTACCGCGGCAGCGCTCCAGCCATCCAAGACGTCGTGGGAAATCAGGTGCCCTGCTTGATGGATGCGGCGTCCCTCTTGATCCCATTCATTTCCAGCGGCAAGCTGCGGCCAATTCTCGTTACCGGTAGCACGCGGCTTCCGGCGCTTCCCGACGTTCCCACAGCGGCGGAACTTGGCATCAAGGACTTTGTGGTCACCGTGTTCGTAGGGCTTTACGGTCCGCCAAAGTTGCCCGCCGATGTCGTCACCAAAGCCAATGCGGCAATGAATGCCGCACTTGGCGATCCCGCAGTCACCTCTCAGATTGTGAAGAATGGGGATATGGTAGGCGGCGGCACATCGGAGCGCCTCGCCACGCTCACGCGAGACAACTACAAACTTTGGGGCGACGTGGCCAAGCGAAACAACATTCGTGCTGAATGAGGCAGTGATTATCGGGTCTCAGATCCGAAGGTCGAGTCGGAGTCGAGGTCTTGGATCACCGAGGCGACTGCGCCGTTGACGTGGATTTCTGCCGTTGCTGCTCCCTGTCCGCTAACAAGTCGACAAATGCGCGGACCTTCGCTGGACGAAAGCGAGCGGCCGGAAAGACCGCGTGGATTCCACCGGACGGCAGGCCCCATTGAGGCAGGACCTGGATCAGGCGCCCCGCGGCGAGTTCGTCTTCAATCGCATAGTCCGGGAGCACCGACAGCCCCGCGCCCTGGCACACGGCTTCGCGAACGGCGAGCGTCGCATCGAGAAAGATGGAGGCCTGCACATTCACGACCTGGCGCTCGATCTCGTTTCGCGAGAAGTTCCACTTGAGATGGTCGCGCAAGGCGGTATTGGCGACGAACGGCAGATCGGCAATGTCTTTCGGACCAGTAAGCCGCGCCACCTGAACCCCCATGTTCGGAGACGCGACGAGCAATTGCCTGAATGTGCCGATCCTTCGAGCTTGCTGACTGGTTTCGGCCAGCCAGCCGACGCGGATCGCCAGTTCTATATTGCCGGACATGATGTCCAGCGTCTGGTCGCTCAGGATCGCATCGACCTTGCACACGGGATAGCGCTTGGTGAAGGCGGCAATGGCTGGCACCACCACACCGACACCGTAGTCGAAGGGCGCCGTGAGCCGCAGCATGCCGGACGGTTCTGCGGATGTCTCGGCCAGTTCTTCGAACGCATGTTCGGCCTCGCGCAGGATCAGGGCGCAGCGCAGGTAGAACGCCTGTCCCGCTTCGGTGGGCTGGACCTTGCGCGTGGTGCGAACCAGCAGGGAGGTCCGGAACTCGCGCTCCAACCGGGCAACTTGCTGGCTGACGACCGCCTTGGTGATTCCCAGGCGCTCCGCGGCTGCAGTGAAGGAGCCCGTCTCCACCACAGCCACGAAATAGGTCAGGCGCCTCAAGTTCCCCATCCCTCCCAAGGACTCGTTGTCTTTATTGTTTGCTGTAGACATACATTGTGTTTATCACGTGTGTATTTGAGAGTCAATGGATCGTGCCTACCATTCGCGCAAGCAACCCCAACAACCTCCATGATCAAAACTCTTCATTACCTGTTCGACCCGCTGTGCGGCTGGTGCTACGGGGCGACACCAGCTGTTTCGGAGCTGCTCGCGACGCCGGGCATAGTTGTCAATCTGTCGCCGACCGGCGTGTTTTCGGGCGAGGGCGCCCGAGCGATGGACGATGCCTTCGCGAACTTTGCCTGGTCCAACGACCAGCGCATCGAACGCCTGACGGGGCAACGCTTCTCCGAGCGCTATCGGCATCGCGTTCTCGGTGATCGCCAGCAGCTCTTCGACAGCGGTCCTGCCACGGTGGCGCTGACGGCCGTGTCTTTGACCGACCCGGCCCGAGAACTGGAAAGCCTCAAGGCCATCCAGCATGCACGCTACGTAGATGGCAGCGACGTGACGGCGTTGGCAGCGCTGGCCAGTCTTCTGAAGGGGCTCGGTCTCGCACAGGCCGCTGCGAGGGTCGCGCAACCCGATGCAGATCTGCTCGCCGCCAACGCAGCCCGTATCGATCAAGCGAAGGCGTTGATGCGGGAATTCAGCGCTCGTGGTGTGCCCACCCTGGTCGCCGAAGTCGGCACCAAGCGATGGTTGCTGGATCCTGGTGCTGCTGGCTCCTCCCGAGCCGCACTGATCAGTCAGCTGGAAGTGACCTGAGCCCTGTTTCCCCGCAAACCCTCTTGTAACCATTCAGAAGGCACAACCCGTGACAACACGCAGAGACCTGATTCAAACCGTAGCCGCCGCGGGTGTCGCGACGGCCATCCTAGGAGTGAAGAGCGCTATGGCTGCAAATACTGTATTGACCTGGAAGCATTTTCCCGCTGGCGAGAACGGATTCTTCCGTGCCCCGGTGCTGATTTCCGGCGCACACGATGCCGTGCTGATCGATGGGGGCTTTACCCTCTCGGACGGCAAGGCGCTCGCCGAGGCCATCAAGAGCAGTGGCATGAACCTGACCACCATCTACATCAGCCAGAGCGACCCTGACTACTACTTCAGCCTGGCGCCCATCAAGGCAGCGCTTCCCGCGGTGAAGGTGATCGCCGCGTCGGCCACGATCGCGGCCATCAAGGGCAACGTGGACAAAAAGCTCGCGACCTGGGGTCCGCAACTCAAGGAAAACGGCCCGCAGACCCTGGCGGACATCGTGATGCCCGAAGTTTTTGACCACCGAAGCCTCACCCTGGAAGGCCAAGCTATCGAGATCGTCGAAGCCGAGGGCCTTGCCAATCGCCGCTATGTCTGGGTGCCTTCGCTCAGCGCCATCTTCGGCGGCGTGCTGTTGTTCTCGGGTGTTCACGTCTGGACTGCGGACACACAAGGCGCCGAGGCTCGCGCCGCGTGGATCAAGAACCTCGACGCCATGGCGGCGCGCAAGCCAGCCGTCGTGGTCCCCGGCCACATGACGCCCACCGCGGCGACCGATGCATCGGCCATCCAATACACGCGCGACTACCTCGTGGCCTTCGAAGAAGAGCTTGCCAGGGCCAGCGACAGCGCCACCCTTATCGCAGCCATGACCAAGCGCTATCCGAATGCCGGCATGGCGATTGCGTTGCAGATCGGCACCAAGGTCGCCAAGGGCGAGATGAAGTGGGGTTGAGTTCATGACCTCCAATCTCGACGTCATTCGCGCGACCTACGAAGGCACGTCCGAGGAGAACGGGAAGCATTTGCTCGCCGCTCTGGCGGCCGACGCCACCTGGACCGAGGCGGCCGGCTTCCCTTATGCCGGCACCTACACCGGCCCCGAAGAAATCTTCGCCAAGGTGTTTCGGAGACTGGCAACCGAGTGGCTAGGGTACAAGGCGGTGGTGCACACCTACCTGGCCGACGGCGACCGCGTCGCGGCCTACGGGGTGTACTCCGGCACCTATGCGACAACCGGTAAATCCATGCGCGCTACCTTCGCCCATCTCTATCGGCTCAAGGACGGCAAGATCGTCAGCATGGAGCAGTATGTCGACAGCGCTATGGTGCAGCAGGCGTTGACGACCACGAAATAGCGTTCGCAGATGGGAGAACTTCAATCGGCCTCTCGAGCAACCGCGTCGACCAGCATCTGAACGCATCCATGTAGACCTTTGAGATGCAGGGCGTGTTGCCTGTGGGCGCAGCGCGATGGGTCGCAGATGGGGCCTTGCGTCACGCGCCGTGCGGCGCTGCATCCGATGCATTGAGCTTTTCGACCACCAGATCGATGAATGCCGACACGGCCAGGGGAAGATGCCGTCGGCTCGGGTAGAGCACGTTGAGGCCATAACCCCTGCATCGGTACTGCGCAAGCACAGGCACGAGGCGACCCGCCTGAAGGTCGAACCCGGCAATCGTATGCGGCAGCAGTGCGATCCCGAGCCCGGCCACCGTCGCCTTGCGCAGCGCCTGCGCGGTGTTGGCGCTGAAGCGGGTGGCGACCTGTATTTCCTCTTCGACCCCGTCCGGCCCGGTCAGTCGCCATGTTGCGTGCCCGCTGGGATGGGCGAAGCTCACGCAGTCGTGCTCGACAAGGTCCTGCAACTTCCCGGGCAAGCCGCGGGCGGCAACGTATGCGGGGCTGGCCACCAGCATGTCGTTGCCGGCGCGCAGCACCTGCCGGCCTACGTAGCCTGAGTCGCGAAGCTGCCCGCCGCGGAATGCCACGTCGATCCGCTCGGCGATCAAGTCGGCCTTCGCATCGCTGAGCACGAAGTCCAGCCGAACGCGCGGATGTGCGGCCAGGAAACCCGTCACCCATTCCATCGGGAAGAAATCGAAGAAGTCGGCGGGTGCGGCGACGCGCACCAGGCCAGTGGGCTCGTCGCTGCCGGTCGTCATTTCCTGGCCTGCGTCGATCAAGCCGTCCACCGCACTCGCGCAGCGCTCGTGGAATGCAGCGCCAGCACTGGTGAGCGTGAGTTTGCGGGTCGAACGCTGCAGCAGACGCGTGCCGAGTTGCCCTTCCAGCGCCTGGATGCGCCGGCTGACCGTGTTGGACGGTATGCCGAGACGTCGCGCAGTCGCCGCAAAGCTGCCGCTCCGTGCGACCTGCACAAACAGCGCGATGTCGTTCAAATCCACCATGGTTCGAAGATTACTTTGAAAAATGGACGAGTTCAACTCAATTGCATCGGCTAGTCAGGCAATGACGTCGGTCCTACGCTTCACCCATCGGCCACGGAGGCCATCCGCTTCTCAGCAAAAAGACATCGCTTCATGACCACTTCAACGCCACGTTCCCTGACCCAACACCGAATGGTCTGGGGCTTTCGCATTCTTCTCGCCCTGGCCTTCGGTGCGGCCGGCGCAAGCAAGCTGGCGGGCGTGCCCCAGATGGTGCAGCTCTTTGATGCCGTCGGCTTCGGGCAAGGGTTCCGCTATCTGACGGGTGCCGTCGAGATCATGGGCGCTCTCCTTGTTCTCGTGCCCGCCACAGGCTTCCTCGGCGGCCTGCTGCTGGCCGCCACGATGGTCGGAGGTGTGGCGACGCATCTGCTGCTGATTGGCGGCAATCCCTTCCCGGCCATGGTGCTGGGCCTGCTCTCCGCCTTCGTGGCCTGGCGACTGCGCCCGGCTTCCCCATCATCCGTGGGCCGTTGAGGCCATCAGGAGCAACTGCAATGACTCTCGCAACCCGCACCGAAGCGCGCGCCATCGTCCACCGTACCCGCGGCAGCGCGCACGGGCCCATCACGCGGCTGATGAGCCCCGGCGACCTCGGCATGTTCCTGAAGCCATTCGTGTTTCTGGACCTTGTGCGCTCCACGGCGTCGACGGGACAGAAATTCGGCATGCACCCGCACTCGGGCATCGCGACGCTGACCTTTCTGCGTGAAGGGGACGTGAACTATGAAGACACGACCGGCAAGAAAGGCGTGCTGCCCGCGGGCGGTGTGGAGTGGATGCGCGCAGGCAACGGCGTATGGCACACCGGCGCACCGGTCGAGGGCTCGCCGATGCTGGGCTTCCAGCTCTGGGTGGCCCTGCCGGCTTCGGAGGAAAACGCGCCTGCGGAAAGCCTCTACCTGGCGCCATCCGAGATCTCCGAGGAAGGCCCGGCGCGCGTGTTGCTCGGACACTATGGCGCGGCGAGAAGCCCGATTCCAGCGCCTGCGGACATGAACTACCTCGCAGTCCGCCTGAAAGACGGCGAGCGTTGGAACTATGCGACGCCCGCCGGCCACACGGTGGCCTGGTTGGCAGTGGACACGGGCCGGCTCGATGCGGGCGGCCCTGCCACGGCCGGCGAACTCGTCGTCTTCGAGGAGTCGGGCCAGGCCATCGATGTCGTGGCCTACGGCGACACGTCCTTCGTGCTGGGCTCGGCGGTGAAGCATCCGCACGATCTGGTCATGGGTCACCACTCGGTGCACACGAGCAAGGCAACCCTCGCGCAAGGGGAAGCCGAAATTCGGCGCATCGGCGCCCGTCTAAGAGGCACTGCCGGGCTGCAAGGCGCTCGCGAAAAAGCCTGAGGCCCCATCCAGGCCGCTTGGCCGACTAACAAGCGCAGTCATGCCTGCTCGTCTGGCAGCTTCCGTGCGCCAACTACAGCTTCGACTTGTGAGAGTCGACATGCGGAACTGTCAGCCTTCGGGGCGCTGGCAGTTCGATCCTTCAAGCCCCTTGGCATTACTGGACTCAACAGGAATACATCATGAGCATCGGCATTATTGGTTCTGGCGCCCTCGGCGCCAACGTGGCGCGCGCGCTCGCGAAGAAGGGGATCGCGGCCACGCTTTCGAACAGCCGCGGACCGGATTCGCTGGCAGCGCTGGTTCAGGAGCTTGGCCCTTCGATCAAGGCGGGCACGACTTCCGAGGCGGCGAGTGCCGATGTCGTGGTTGTCGCGCTGCGTTGGGTCGATGCCGAGAAAGTCCTGAGCGGCTTGCCGGCGTGGAAGGGGCGCATCGTCATCGATGGCACCAACCCGGTCGAGTTCCTCGATCCGAATTCGCCGGACGCCAAAGACCCGAGCAATCCGCTTGCAGCCTACGGCATCAAGGCCGTCGACCTGGGTGGGAAGCATTCGAGCGAGGTGTTCAAAGAGTTCGTCCCGGGCGCACGTGTCGTCAAGGCGTTCAACCACCTCGATGTCAAGGTCCTTTCGGAGCCGGAAGTGGCGGGTGGCAAGCGCGTGCTCTTCTATTCGGGCGATGACGCTGCCGCGAAGGCTGAAGTCCGCAAGATCCTCGAGGACATTGGTTTCGCACCGGTCGATCTCGGACCGATCGATGTCGGTGGACCGCTTGCATCGCTGCCGTTCGGCTCGCTGGCCGCACAGGAATTCATCAGGATCTGAAGCGGCCCTCAACGCAGCGGCGGCAGGAACTTCGGTTCTGGCCGCCAGGCGGCGCGTCGCGACATCGCACCGGACACCGCACCGGACACCGCGCCCCCGTCGCACCCCAAGCCGGACTACGAACCCAGAAGCGCAGGCGGGTCGCGCGTTCGTGAACACGCGCGCGGCGAGAAGCAACTCGACTGGACCTTTCCGGCATCGTTTGGCGGCTGAGCGCCGGCTTTGCCATGCGCGCTTCGCATTGCGAGATGGTGCGGGCGGCGCTCCTTTGTCCTGGGGAAGACCCCTAGGCACAAACGCCGGCGCCGCTTGTTTTATGAAGCGCTTCAAGTTAGCATTTAGGCCTATTTTCCATAGCCGACATATGTTTCTCCGGTTAGAAATGAAGCGCTTCAAGTGATTGCACCTACGGAGACATCGGATGCCCTGGCCATCGCATTCGGCTTCCTCGCCGTGACCCTTTGGATCAGCTGGCTGATCCGCCACTCGCGCTTCGGCTTCTATCTGCGGCGCGCCTACCTGGAGCATTGACATGGATGCACTGCAAGAGCTTGAACACCGCGGTCGCGTCGTGCTCGTCACCGGCGCCGCGGGCGGCATCGGCGCGGCCATTGCCGAGCGCTATGCCGCCGACGGCGCGGCGGTCGGGCTCGTGGACTTCGATTCGACGGCGGGTCAGGCGTTGGCGAAAAGGCTTGGGGCTGCAGGCCACCACGTCTGCTTCGTAAAAGCCGACGTGGCGAGCTTCGTTGAATGCGATGCCGCTTGCAGCGTCATCGAAAAAATGCTCGGCCCCGTCGACACGCTGGTCAACAACGCCGGCATTTCGCCGAAGCACGCGGGCAAGCCAGTGCCCATCTGGCGGATGGAACCGGCCGAATGGCACCGCGTGATCGACGTCAACCTGCACAGCGTCTTCAACTACGTGCGGCGGCTTGCACCCGGCATGGTCGATCGCAGATTCGGGCGCATCCTGTCGATGTCTTCAGTGGCGGGCAAGGCCTACCTGGACATCGTGGCTGCGCACTACAGCACCACCAAGGCGGCGGTGATCGGCATGACCCGCCATCTCGCGGGCGAACTGGGACCATACGGGATCACGGTCAATGCGCTGGCCCCCGGCCGTATCGATACGCCGATGGTGGCCGGTGCGCCGCGCGAGGCCAACGAAGCCGTGGTTGGCGTCACGCCGCTGCGGCGGCTCGGCAAGCCCACCGAAGTGGCGGACGCCTGCCTGTTCCTGAGCTCGCCGAGGTCGGACTTCATCACCGGCCAGGTGATCGATGTCGCTGGCGGCTGGCTGATGACCTGACACATGAATCACATTGGAACCACGATGACTGCAGAACTCAAGTCGAACTACATTGCCGGCGAATGGCTCTCCGGTGCGGACGTGAACCGCAACATCAATCCGTCGGACACCAGCGACCTCGTCGGCGAGTACACGCGCGCCGACGAGGCGCAGGTGCTTCAGGCGATCGATGCGGCGTTCGAGGCCCGGCTCCCGTGGCAACGGAAGACGGCGGAAGAACGCTCCGACGCACTCGACCGCATCGGAACCGAGATCCTCGCGCGCCGCGATGAGCTGGGCCGGTTGCTCTCGCGCGAGGAGGGCAAGACGCTGGCCGAGGGCATCGGCGAAGCCACGCGAGCGGGCCGCGTGTTCAAGTTCTTTGCCGGCGAGGCCTTGCGCCTGGGCGGCGAAAAACTCGCGTCGATCCGCGCCGGCGTGGAGGTGGACGTGGTGCGAGAACCCGAAGGCGTCATCGGCATCATCACCCCCTGGAACTTCCCGATTGCGATTCCCGCATGGAAGATCGCGCCCGCGCTGGCCTATGGCAACACGGTCGTCTTCAAGCCCGCGGACCTGGTGCCGGGCAGTGCCTGGGCGCTGTCGGAGATCATCGTGCGTGCGGGTGCGCTGCCGGCCGGCGTCTTCAACCTGGTGATGGGCGCCGGCTCCAAGGTTGGCAATGCGATGGTGAATTCGCCCAAGGTGCGCGCGATGACCTTCACGGGTTCGACGTCCACGGGGCGGCAGATCGGCCTCCGGTGCATGGAGCGTGGCGCCAAGGTCCAGTTGGAAATGGGGGGCAAGAACCCGCTCGTGATCCTCGACGATGCGGACCTGGCGCAGGCGGTCTCGGTGGCGGTGAATGGCTCGTTCTTCTCCACCGGCCAGCGCTGCACCGGCTCCAGCCGGCTCATCGTGCAGGACGGCATCCATGACCGCTTCGTCGCCGCCATGATCGAGCGCATGGCCGAGTTACGCACCGACCATGCACTGAAGAGCGGCACCGACATCGGCCCGGTGGCCTCGCAGGCCCAGCTCGACCAGGACTGCTTCTACATAGCTAATGCGAAGGAAGAGGGCGGCCGCCTGGCAGCAGGTGGCGAACTCCTCGAGCGTGAGCACCCCGGCTTCTACCTGTCTCCCGCGCTGATCGTCGACACCCACAACGCGATGCGCGTGAACCGCGAAGAGGTGTTCGGTCCGATTGCCAGCGTGATCCGGGTCGCAAGCTACGAAGAGGCACTGGTGGTCGCCAACGACACCGAGTTTGGCCTTTCGTCGGGCATCTGCACGACCTCCCTTAAGCATGCCAGCGACTTCAAGCGCAACTCGACCGCCGGCATGGTGATGGTGAACGTGCCGACAGCCGGCGTGGACTACCACGCGCCTTTCGGTGGCCGCAAGGGCTCGAGCTACGGATCGCGGGAGCAGGGCGCCTATGCGCGCGAGTTCTACACCACCGTCAAGACCACCTATACGCAGGCTTGAAAAATGATCGAAATCACTGGACACACGCAGATCTTCGGCATCCTGGCCGATCCAATTCATCACGTGAAGACGCCTCAGGGCATCAACCGCCTGCTCGAGGCGCGCAGGTTCGACGGCGTCATGGTGCCGATCCACGTCGGCGCCGAGGGCCTTGGCGCCATGGTCGACGGGTTGCGCCGGATGAACAACCTGGGCGGCTTCGTCGTAACCGTGCCGCACAAGACCGCCATGCCCGCGCTGTGCGACGAACTGACGCCTGCCGCGCAGCGGATCGGCGCGGTCAACGTTGTGCGCCGAACCGCCGACGGCCGCTTGGTCGGCGGCATGCTCGACGGCGAAGGCTTTGTCGCGGGGGTGCGCAGCGAGGGCCTCGAGCCTGCGGGCCTTGCCGCCTATCTTGCCGGCGCGGGCGGTGCCGCGAGCGCGATTGCCTATGCGCTCGCGCAAGCCGGCGTCTCGCGCCTCACGGTTGCAAACCGTACGCCAGCCAAGGCCGAGGACCTCATCGCCCGCCTCAAGGAGGATTTTCCCGGCTTGGCGGTGGAACTGGGAACCGAGGACCCGTCGCATCACGACCTGGTGGTCAACGGTACTTCGCTTGGCCTTCGAGAGGGTGATGCGCTGCCGCTGAACACCAGCCGGCTCTCGGCCGATCAGATCGTGGTCGAGATCATCATGCAACCCGCCGAGACGCCGCTGCTGCGGGCGGCGCGCGCGAAAGGCTGCCGCGTGCACTTCGGGGCACCGATGCTTGCGAGCCAGATTGCGCTGATGGCAGCGTTCCTGGGCGTGCCCGCGCAAGAGGCGACCGGAAAATGACCGACGTGCAATTCCTGGAGGCGCTCCGCGCCATCGTCGGCGAACGCGGTGTGATGGCGGACCCCACCGATCTCGAGAACTACAACGTGGACTGGCGCCATGTATTCAAGGGCCAGGCGCGCTGCGCCGTCCTGCCGCGAACCACCGACGAGGTTGCGGCCGTGGTGCGCCTTTGCGCGAGCCAGGGCATCGCGGTCGTGCCTCACGGCGGCAACACCGGCCTCTCCGGCGGCGCGACGCCCGACGGCAGTGGCCGGCAGGTGGTGCTGTCGCTCGCGCGCATGCGTGCAATCCGAGACGTCGACGTCCTCGGCGAAACGATGGAGGTCGAAGCGGGCTGCATCCTCCAGACCGCGCAGGAAGCCGCGAAGGCCGCCGGCCTGATGCTGCCTATCAGCCTGGCCGCGGAAGGCTCCGCGCAGATCGGTGGCGTGCTCTCGACCAACGCCGGCGGGACGAACGTGCTGCGCCATGGCATGTCTCGGGCACGCGTGCTCGGCCTGGAGGTCGTGACCGCCAATGGCGAAGTCGTGAACGGGCTGCGCCGCCTGCGCAAGGACAACGCCGGCTACGACTGGAAGCAGTGGTTCATCGGCACCGAAGGCACGCTCGGCATCATCACCGCGGCGGTGCTGCAGCTTGCGCCGCTATCGGGCCACCGCGTCACGGCGCTGCTGGCCGTGCCCGGCGTCGACGCCGCACTGAAAGTGCTTCGCGCGGCGCGGCAGCAGATCGGCGAGACGCTGAACGCGTTCGAGCTGATGTCCGGCGCCGCGCTGGAACTGGTCGAGCGCCATCAAAGCCTCAAGACGCCGCTGGCGCCCTCTGAATGGTTCGTGCTGCTGGAAGCGAGCTCGTGCCTTCCCGGCCTGCGCGATGCGGTGGAAGCGCTTCTTTCAATGGTTCTCGAAGACGGCGATGCGACGGACGGCGTCATCGCCGAATCGCAGCGGCAGGAAGGCGAGCTCTGGCTGCTGCGCGAATCCATCACCGAGGCCGAGTCGCGCGAAGGGCGCTCGCTCAAGCACGACGTGTCCGTGCCCATTTCCGGCATTCCCGCATTCCTGCGCGAGGCCGATGCAGCGGTCGCGCTCGCTTTTCCCGGGTCGCGCGTCAATGCGTTCGGGCATGCCGGCGACGGCAACATCCACTACAACGTCGTCGTGCCGCCATCTTGTGACGGCCCGGCGTTGAATGCGCTCGTCCACGACTTGGTCGTGAAACACCAGGGCAGCATCTCCGCCGAACACGGCATCGGGCAGTACCGCGTGAGCGAACTCGAGCGGTGCCGCTCGGTTTCGGAACTGAGGCTGGCGCGCCGCGTCAAGGCGGCGCTCGACCCGGCCGGGACGATGAACCCCGGCAAGGTCATTTCTTGGACGGAGACACAGTGAACATGGAACCCTACGACTACATCATCGTCGGCGGTGGCACCGCCGGCTGCATCCTGGCGAACCGGTTGACCGCCTCCGGACAGCACCGGGTTCTGATGCTCGAGGCCGGGGGCGAACCCGCGAGCATGTGGATCAACATTCCGGCAGGCTTCAGCAAGCTGCTGACCAACACGCAGTACAACTGGCGCTTCCAGACCGAGGCGGAAGAGAACACCAACCAGCGGGTGATCGCGGTACCGCGCGGCAAGGGCCTGGGCGGCTCGACGCTCATCAATGGCATGGTGTACGTGCGCGGGCAGTCCGGGGACTACGACGCCTGGCGCGACGCCGGTGCGTGCGGCTGGGCATGGAAAGATGTCGAGCCCTACTTCCGCAAGCTCGAGAACTACGACAAGGGCGGACCCACGCGCGGACACGAAGGGCCGATGAAGCTCGCGCAGGTGCGCGAACGTTTTCCGATCTCGGACGCCTTCATTCGGGCGGCCCGGGAGGACGGCCTATCCTTCAACGAAGACTACAACGCCGGGCGCCAGGAAGGCGTCGGCTACTACCAGGTGACGCAAAGCGGCGGGCGGCGCTGGAGCGTGTATGACGGCTATTTGCGGCCCGCGCTCAGGCGCAAGAACCTCGCCATCGTGACCCATGCGCATGTGGTGCGCCTTGAGATCAGCGGCCAGCGCTGCACCGGCGTCACCTACCGCCGCAACGGCGTGGAGAGCACGGTCAATGCCCTTGCGGAGGTCGTTCTTGCCGCCGGTGCGATCCAGTCTCCCCAACTGCTCGAACTCTCGGGCGTCGGCCGGGCCGAACTGCTCCAGTCACATGGCATTGCGGTGCGCCACGACCTTCGCGGGGTCGGGGAGAACTACATCGATCACTTCTGCACCCGCATGAACTGGCGCGTGAAAGACGCCGTCACGCTGAACGAGATGTCGCGGAACTGGCGCCTTGGTCTGGCCGTGTCGGAGTATTACGCGCGGCGGACCGGCATTCTCACGCTGGGCACCGGCCTGGTGAACGCGTTCGTGAAGACCAAGCCCGAAATGCCGACCGCCGACGCGCAGTATTTCTTCATGCACGCAAGCTATGCGAATGCCGCCGAGCGCGTGCTCGACAAGTTGCCCGGCATGACGATCGGCGTGACGCAGTTGCGACCCGAATCGGTCGGCACCATTCACATCAAATCGCCGGACCCCTCCGCGGGGCCGTCGATCCGGCCGAATTTTCTGTCGAGCCCCGTCGATCGGGAGTGCATGGTGCGCAGCATGCAGATCGCGCGGCGCATCGTCGAACGGCCGGCGCTGCAGCGCCACGTGGTCGAGGAAATGAGTCCGGGAATCGAGGTTCGCTCCGACGCGGACTGGCTCGCCTTCGCACGTCAGAACGGCCAGACGATCTATCATCCGATCGGCACCTGCCGCATGGGAGAGGACGATGCGGCTGTGGTCGATCTTCGCTTGAGAGTACGGGGCATGAGCGGTCTGCGCATCGTCGACGCCTCCGTGATGCCCCGCATGGTGTCGGGCAACATCCAGGCGGCCGTCATGATGGTGGCGGAGAAGGCCGCCGACCTGATCCTGGAGGATGCTTCCCGCCGGTAGTGCGAACGAGCGCGCCGTCCTGTTTCGAACAGTGTGTGCACCTCGATGAATTCATCGACCCTGCCGCCATGGTGGCCGCCACGGACGCCAGCGGCCGCATGGCTTCGATGACCCTTGTCAATGTTTCCGATCGACGAGGTCAGACCCTGTCGGAGTCGATTCTCGCTGGCATCAACCGGTTCTTGATGGCACCGGTCGCAATCGATGCCGGCGTGGTCATGGAAGGTGCCTGACCCAGACTTTCACGGATGATGACTTCATGGCCTAGCGCGGGGACTTCGCCGAGGTCGCGGTTTTCAATCAGACCGACCAGGCGTCGTGCACAAAGCGTCCCCATCTGCGCCGTCGGAATATGCACGGTAGTGAGAGGCGGAACGGTAAGACTGGCGAGCACGATGTCGTCATAGCCCGTGATGGACATTTGGTCAGGTACCACGATTCCATGCATCCGGCACTCGTGCAGCGCACCGATGGCCAAGGTATCGGTGTTGCACATGATCGCTGTCGGACGTTGCTCCATCGCAAGAATTCGATGCATGGCGAGCTTGCCACCCTCCACGGACAAAGGCTGCTCGACGATCCAGTCTTCGCGCAGCTTGAGGCCGTGCTCGGCCATGGCGTCGGCGGTTCCGCTCACTCGCTGGCGAGCGCGTTCGTTGTGCGCCCGGGAACCACAAACGACTGCAATGTCCTTGTGTCCCCTGGCGAGCACGGCGCGTGTGAGGTCGTACGCAGCCTTGTGGTTCGAGAAGCCGACAGAGTGGCCGTAGGGCGGCTGGTCAAGCGACCACGACAAGACCAATGGAAGCTTCCGATGACGCACCAGGTCGAACACCTGTTGATCATGCTCAACACCCACCAGAATGAGGCCATCCACGCCCCGCTCAACGATGGAGCGCACCACCTCGTATTCGCGCTCCTCGACGTATTCGTGGCTTGCGACGACCAGCTGGTAGCCAAAGCCCCATAGCGTCTGCTGAAGGGCGTGAATCGAGTCGGCGAACGCCGGATTGTGCAAAGTCGGATAAACCGCGCCTACCGAAAATGTTCGGCGCGAGGCGAGTGCGCGAGCCGCACCGTTGCGCACATAGCCGAGCTGCTCCACCGCCTGCATGACACGCTGGAGGGTCTTCGGCTTGACAAGGCTGGGGTCCGACAAAGCGCGAGATGCACTCCCCAGCGAAACGTCCGCGAGTCGTGCGACGTCCTCCAGAGTCGGTCTGCCAGTGGGCGATTGAGGCATGGATGAAAGTCTTGAAAGGCGAAGTCGTAGGTACCGGCCGTGCGATCGTGAACGGGGCTTAGATGAAGCGCTTCATGATACGGGAAATAGAGGCTTCCTGGGCGAGCGCTGACCGGCCCCGTCACCTGGGCGATCCCGCTGGTCGCGTATTCGGGAAAACACCATGATGCGCGTCTCGTCTTCTCCTGCAAAATGAAGCGCTTCCAATCTACTACCGTTGCGCCTGCACCTTGTACCAAGAACAAATGCTTTCAAAAAATGAAGCGCTTCACTTTCGAGGTGGTGGGCATCGGTCCCAAGGGGCGGAGATGGCGTTCATCCGAGTCCCTGCCGTCGGTGCCGGTGTGCGGAAGCTGCGTCCTTTAACGAGAACCTGACCAAGGAGTCATATGGAAGCGAAGAACGTGCCTCATGTGCGGGAGCTGTTGGAATCCTCTCCAAAAAACTGGGGCAAATGGGGCAAGGACGACGAAGTCGGCTCGCTCAATTACCTGACATCAGCGGAGATCCTGCGTGGCATAGCAACCGTGAAGCAAGGAAAGACTTTCACGCTGCAGGTTCGAATGGGCGACCCTGGGGGCGACCCGGTATGGCCCGGTCGACAATCCGCCAAGCGGATGAATGTCATGGACCGAGGTCATTACCTGTGCGGCAAGGGGCCACGTTTTCCAGGGCAATACGAGTATGCCGACGACGTGATGTTCATGTACTTGCAAGGCTCCACCCAGTACGACGCATTGGGGCATGTCTGGTACGACGACCAGATATGGAATGGCTACGACGCGGACACCACCATTGGCGGCCTGGCCAAGGCGAGTGTGCTGCCCATTGGCGAAAGAGGAGTCGTAGGCCGCGGCGTTCTGATCGACATGGCGCGCCACCGTGGTAAAGAAGTCCTCGGTCCCGGAGAAACCTTTTCGCATGTCGATTTGCTCGAGGCTGCGGAAAGGCAAGGGGTGGTGATCGAGAAGCGGGACATCCTGATGGTCCGCACCGGTTGGATCGGATCCTTCTACAAGCGCGAGCACGCCGAGTTCTACAAGGACTTCAAGGAACCTGGCCTTACCTACAGCCGGGAACTGGTCCGGTGGTTCCAGGATATGGAGATTCCCAACCTGGTCACCGACACGATGGCCAACGAGGTGACCGTCGATCCTGTCTCGGGTGTCGAACTCCCATTGCACAACGCGCTGATGAGAAATCTTGGCGTCGCATTGACGGAAATTGCGCAACTTGATCCTCTGGCAGAGGACTGCGCCAAAGACGGCCAGTGGACATTTCTCTACGCAGCCGCCCCATTGAAGATCGTTGGCGGCTCGGGTGCGCCGGTGAACCCGATCGTCATTAAATAGTTTTTTCCGCAGGACATCTGCCGATCAGGTCGGCCGATCCATTTTTTCCAATCGCCCATTGGGCATTCACTTCGACAACTGGAGACTACGATGACCAAGAGCTATACCATCGCCGCCCGTGCCGTGCTCGCATTGAGCGCCGCTATTGCTTTTTCAGGTGCGGCGGCTGCGAAGGACAAGGTCTTTCTCAGCATGAGTTACATCGGCAACGACTGGCAGGGCGAAGCGGCGTCGATGCAGCGCGCCCTGGCATCGCACCCCAGCAACAAGGACAAGATCGATTTCGAAGTCCAGGTCGCAGGGCCCAATGCGCAGAAACAGATTCAGCAGATCAATGCCATGGTGCAAGCGGGCGCAAAGGCGATCGTGATTTACCCGATCTCGCCGACCGCGCTGAACCAGGCTGTCAAGGCAGCGTGTGACAAGGGGGTGCATGTCTTCGCCTATGACGCCGAAATCACTGAACCTTGTGCTCACAACGTGCACATCGATCAGCTCCTTGCCGGCAAGGTCGCCGCCGAATGGTTGGTCAAGGCCATGGGTGGGAAGGGTAACGTGGTGTATCTCACCGGTGTTCCCGGCACCTCGACCGACACCCAGCGTACGAAGGGGTCGATGGAAGTGTTCGCCAAGTACCCGGAAGTCAAGGTGGTTGCACAGGGGGTCGGCATGTGGAGCCAGGCCGTGGCTCGCACCGAGATGACCAAGATCCTGGCTTCGCATCCCTGGGACAAGGTCGACGGCCTGCTTGTTCAGGTGGGCTGCTACACCGTTTTCTCGATGCAGGACGAGGCCGGTATTCCGGACACCAAGAAGAAGCCGTGTGCGGGCGAGGGCGCCAATGGTCACCGCATCCAGATGTTGCCGGTCTCCAACAAGGAAGTCCTAGGTGCGAACGGGACCTATCGGCCGATGGGCGCGCCGAGCTTCTCCTATTCATCTCCGCCGGTGTCCGGTGCCTACGCGCTCAAGCAGGCGATCCAGGCCCTGGAGGGCAAGAAGTTTCCCCACGACATCATCGTGCCGCTGCCGCAGGTTACCAATGACACCGTGAAGCTCTGCAAGGAAGGGACGTGGAAGGAGATGAAGGAGGGCTGCAATGTGTTCCAGCCCTCCGTCGTCACCAATCCGGGCTGGTTTGCGGACGTCTTCAATCCGGAAACGCCAGAAGTCGCGCTCAATGCCGCGCTGACGGGCAAGTCCGAGAACTGATTCGGCACCCATCGCCTGACCAGGAATTGCTCGGCATGTCCAAGTCAACTCAAGCTATCAGCGTCGAGCAGGTACGCAAGGCCTTCGGGCCGACCGTGGCGCTCGAAAGCGTGACGTACAGCATCGCTGCCGGGAAGGTGCATGCGCTTCTGGGGGAAAACGGGGCGGGAAAGTCCACCTCCGTCAAGATCCTCAGCGGCCTGGTTCGCCCGGACAGCGGCGTGATCCGCCTGTTCGGCGAAGAGGTGCGCATGAGCAGCCCGCGCGATGCGCACAGGTTGGGCGTGCAGACAGCCTTCCAGGAACTCACCCTGATTCCGGATCTGAGCGTGGCGGAAAACCTGCTGCTGCCTTACCAGCCGACCGGCTTTGCCGGTTTGCTCAACAAGAAGGTGGCGGAGGAGCGTGTTGCAGCCAGCCTGGAGAAGATGGGCTTGCACATGATCTCTCCGCGGGCCGAGGTGCGCTCGCTGGATCTGCCGCTGCGCCAGAAGATCGAAATCGCCAAGGCGGTGCTGCGCGAGCCCAAGGTGCTGCTGCTCGACGAACCGACCTCGGCGCTGTCGGGTGAAGACATCACGTGGCTGGGACAGATCATTGCCCAGCAAAGGGCACGCGGTGCGACGATCATCTTCATCACCCACCGCATGCCCGAGGTGCGCATGTTCTGCGACAGCCTGACCATCCTGCGCAATGGCTGCAGTGTGGGCACGTTCGGCATCGACGAGATCTCGGACGAAGAGGTGATCGAGCAGATCATCGGCCGCTCGCTGGAGAAGACCTTCCCGCCCAAGCCCCCGGTGGACCGGAACGTGGCGCCAGTGCTGACGGTGCGCGACATGTCCGCCGGGCGGCTGCGCAACGCATCGTTGTCGCTGCAGCCTGGCGAGGTGTTGGGAGTGGCCGGCCTTGCGGGGATGGGGCAGCTCGAGCTCTTCCTGTCGCTCTTCGGTGACATGCCGGCAAGCTCCGGCACCATCACGGTGGACGGGCGCGAGGTGAAGATCGAATCGCCGTGCGATGCCATCGACGCCAAGCTGGGCATCACGCTCGTGCCGGAAGAGCGCAAGACAGAGGCACTGTTTCTGCGCCTGGACGGGCGGCAGAACACCGCGCTGCCGGTGCTCGACCGCTACACGCGCTTCGGGCTCATCGACAGTGCGGCCGAGGGCCTTGCCGTTGCCGGCGCCCTTGCCAAGGTGCAGGTTGCCGAACGGGCGTTGTACATGCCGGCCAACTCGTTCAGCGGCGGCAACCAGCAGAAGATCGTCATGGCGAAGTGGTTGCTGGCCGGCGGGAGAGTGCTGCTGCTGTTCGACCCGACGCGCGGCGTCGACGTGGGCACCAAGCACGAAATCTATCTGCTCATCAACGAGTACGTGCGGGCAGGCGGTTCAGTCATCCTGTATTCGACCGAGATCGAGGAGGTGGTGCATCTCAGCCATCGCGTCGTCGTGTTCTACGGCGGCAGCATCGTTCGTGAAATCGACGGTGCAGTCGAGGCCATTTCGGAATCGGAAATCATGCGTGCGGCCTTGGGAAGCGCACACACACACGGGTCCGAATCGGCGACCCGGGAGGCAGTTCAATCATGACCAATACCGCAGTCGTTTCGTACGTCCAGCCACCGGATTCGCCGCTGGCTCGGTGGGTGCCAAGCCGCGCCAAGGGGCTCTTGATCGCGATCGCGGTCCTGGCGGTGCTCTTTGCGTTGGTCAACCTTCTCTCGGCCACGCCGCTGGCGTATGCCGACCTGCTCTATCTCTCCGCCGGGGGGTTGACACTGGCGGTCGCGGCGCTCGGAGCAACCATCGTCATCCTCACGGGCGGCTTCGACCTGAGTGCAGGTGCGGTCATCTCGCTGGTGAATGTGCTGGTGGCCGTCTATATCAACGATCACCCGGCCTCGCAAGGCACCGCCGTGCTCATCGGCCTGGGCGTGGGCGCGTTGGTGGGGGCGTTCAATGGGTTCTTCGTGGCTGTCCTGCGCCTGCAGTCGATCGTGGTCACGCTGTCCACGATGTTCATCCTCACCGGCATCACGCTGGTGGTGATGGACAAGCCAGGCGGCATGGTGCCCGAGTCTTTCACCCGGTTCTTCACGGGCAGCGCGATCGAAGGCGTCTTGCCCTCGCCCGTGCTGGTGCTGGGGTTCGTCGTCCTTGCGTGGCTGGCCATCAAGAAAACGCGCTTCGGCACCGCGCTCTATGCCGTCGGCAGCGATCACGAGGCAGCCACGTACTCGGGCATCAACGTCGTGATGACGAAGCTTGGCGCCTATACGCTCGCCGGGCTGGCCTATGGCGCCGCGGGCGTGCTGGTGACGGCGCAGACGGCGACCGGAGATCCGTTGGTGGGCGTGCCCCTGCTGCTGCAGACGTTCACCGCCGTGGTCCTGGGGGGCACGGTATTGGGTGGCGGTAGAGGCGGCTGCGTGGGCTCCGTCGTCGGCGCTTACAGCCTGATGCTGATCGTCAACATTCTGCTGGTGCTGAACGTGCCGGCCTACTACGGCACCATCGTGGAAGGCCTGGTCCTGATCGCGGCAGCGCTCGGCACGACCGGCGTGTCGCGCGCGGAGCTTGCGCATTGGTGGCGCCAGACCGTCAAACGGCGCCTTGCCGACTCTGCGCGCTCCAGACCCGTGGTGCGGCTGGTGGAGCCGGCGCGGCAACTGCCTGTCGGCGCGAATTGGCTCAAGACACACGGCACCGCGCTTCGCTATGTCTTGCCGGCCTACGTATGTCTGCTGCTGATCATGCTCGTCACGGTCCTGCTCGGACGTCCGATTGACATGGGCTACCTGAACACCTTGATCCTGCTGGGTTCCTTCCTGGTGGTGCTGGCCCTGGGCCAGGGCACCGTCATTCTGACCGGGGGGCTGGACCTGTCGCTGCCCTGGACCATCGGGCTTTGTGGCATCTTGCTCGGAGGGTTGGCCCGCGGCAGCAACGAAGCCGCGCTGTGGGCGGTGCCATTGGTGCTCGGAATCGGGGTCCTGATCGGCCTGGTCAATGGGCTGGCCATCGTACTGTTCAAACTTCCGCCGATCGTGGCAACCCTGGCGATGAACGGGCTTCTGCAGGGCATCGCGCTGCTCTACAGCAACGGCACGCCCGATGGATTCGCGCCGCCCGCTCTCAAGTGGCTCATGAATGCGCGGATCGGACCGTTCACACCGGTGGTGTTTGCCGTGATCCTGTTTGCCTTTCTTGGGATCGTCCTGCTGTCGCGCACCGTGTTCGGGCGGCAGGTCTATGCAGTCGGCAACAGCCAGCGGGTGGCCCATCTTTCTGGTGTCAACGTCGGGCGCGTGACCATGAGTGTCTATGCCTTAAGTGGGCTGTGCTCGGCGCTCGTCGGAGTGATGCTCACGGGCTTCGGCGGGCAGGCCAGCCTCGGGATGGGAGACTCCTACCTGCTGCCATCGATCGCGGTGGTCGTTATAGGCGGCACTCTCATCACCGGGGGACGCGGAAAGTACGTCGGGATGATCGGCGGCGTGCTACTGCTGACCGCCCTGCAGACCTTGCTCGCCGGCACGATGATCCCGCCCTCGATCCGGGACGTGATCTACGGCGTGGTCATCCTGTGCGCGGTGGTGATGCTGCGCGAACGGTCGTCCCACTGACCGGCCGGCGCTGTTCCCAGGAGGAGTCTGATCATGGAGCGAACCATCACGTTTACCCCGGCGAAGGCGACATGGGGCACGAAGGCAGCGCAGGCGCCCCATGCGCCCCATGCGCCAACGATGGCAGAGAGTGTGGCTCAGAAGTGGATATTGCGCGGCTCCAATGGCTGCGGTTTCGATGGAAGCATCGGCCACGAAGCTGCGCGTTCGCCAGCGGTCCCGCCCAACAGCAACATTTCACATTGAAGAATCAAGGCGCATCCAGGCAGCCAGCCAAGTGGTTGCCGACGATGCAGGCGCGCGGGATCTGGATCACCCGCTGCTCCACATTCGACTGACGATCCCAATACTCGGAGACAGATCATGTTCAAACTTTCAGACAACGGTTGGTGGGAGCGCTATATCGCGGAGCTCAACGCCGACACCCATTGGACCAAGGCCGCCAAATATTTCAGCGGGCAGATCCAGTTCAATCACGACAAGGGCCATTCGACGTTGGCCGTCGTGGCCGGCCGCGCGGTCGCGGCATTTCCCGATGGAATTCCGCTGGGTGCGGAGATCGAGGTCGGCGGGCCCGACGAGGAATGGCAACGCGTGCTCGACGGCAAGATCGATTGGTTCGAGGCGCTTTCGCCCGGTCTGGGTCGCCTTGCGCTGTCAGGCAACACGGTGGCCGCCTGGCGCTACGTCGACGTCATGGCTCGGGCGTTTGACGCGATGAAGCGAGTCGGCAAGCCCGAGTCGCGTGAAGCGGCCTCGTATTCGCCAGCAGGGAAGTCGTCCGGCAAGGAGATCAACGGCCACTACGTCGTCGTCGACGGGATCCGTGTCTATTACGAAGAGGCGGGCGAAGGCAATCCGATCATCTGTTTCCATGCGGCAGCGCAGGACACCCTGATGTACCGGCATGTGCTCGAAGGCCTGTCCGACAACTATCGCGTCATCGCCGTCGATGCGCCGGGTCACTCGAAGTCGGAACTGCCGGCGGATGGCCCATTTCAAAGCCTGACGCGTCATGCTGAATTCAACGAAAGGCTGATGGACAAACTCGGGCTTGTCAAGCCCGCCATCATCGGTTGCTCCATGGGCGGAAATCTTGTGCTCGAGCTGGGCGCGCGCCGACCCGATGCATACAGCGCGATCGTATCGGCCGAGGGTGCGGACTACACACCGACGGTTTCCGAGTTCTTCCTCGACATGCTGCTGATGAACGGCACCGACATCATCGGCGCCTGGTCTCGGTCCATGACCGGCTATCGCACGCCGCCTGACCGGGCACGCGATGTGGTGTGGCAGATCTCCCGCACCACGCCGGAAGTGATGCGCGGCGACCTGACCGGTTACGGCAATTTCGACAAGCGAGACGAGGTGGGAAAGATCAAGGCGCCCGTCCTGCTGCTGCGTGGTGACGCCGATTGGCTCGTTTATCAAAGCAAGGTTGAGGAGACCGCATCTCGCATCCCTGGCAGCGAAATCGCTGTGCTGGCTGGCACCGGGCATTACCCGATGACCGAGAACCCGCTCGAATTCTGCGAGACGGTAAGGGCCTTCCTCGAGAGATCCAGCCTCGGCAATGCCCGACGCTGAAACAGGGCGCCGAACCATTTTCGGCAGGTGTGCTCTCGGCGCGGTCTCGACGCGCGAGGGCAATTAGTTTGAACTGAAACGGAGAGATTCCATGGCACAAGGTACGCATAAAGAGATCAACGGCACGACTTTATGGGTCGAGGACACAGGAGAGAGCGATCTTCCCGTCGTCCTCTGCCTGCACTCCTGCTTCCTGGACGGCACCATGTTCGACGGCCTGGTCAAGGCCGCCAAAGGCAAGTTCAGGGTGATCCGTCCCGATTTCCGCGGACAAGGCAAGAGCGCGATCGAGGACGTCGACATCATCAGCATGGACCAATGCGCGGACGACATGGAGGCGCTCATAGATGCGATGGGCATCAGGTCGATCAACGTGATGGCCCAGTCGATGGGCGGGGACGTTGCATTCCGTCTGATCGCGCGACGCCAAGAGTTGTTCCGTTCGCTGGTCGTCGCCGGCTCATCGGCCTGCGGCGAACCGCCCGAACAGGGTGCTCTCTTCGCGCAGTGGGTGGTCGATGCCGGCAACCAAGGCTTCACAGGCGAGATCCTGGAGATGACGATGCGGGTGATGTTCGGCGAAACCACCCGCCAGAACCCCGCCAAGAAGGAGATGGTGGCGTACTGGCGTGACCGGATCGCCGCCCTGCCGAAGTCGCTGCGTCCTGCGATGAAGGGCGTCATGCATCGCGAGAGCTCGGTCGAATTGCTGCCCTCAATCAAGATCCCGGTGCTGATCATCAACGGCGAAGAAGACATGCCCCGTCCGCCCGCTTGGTCCGACCAGATGAAGGCGGAGCTGCCCAATTCGAAGCTCATTCGGTTGAAGAAAATCGGTCACAGTCCCACCTTGGAGGCACCGGAACTTGTGCTTCCCGAGATCATCGGTTTCTTCTCCGATCCAAGCGTCTGAGGCTGCGCTGGCTCTGGCGGGCGAGGCCTGGGATGGAAGGGCGTCGAGCCCTGCTTTGCTACCAACTGGAGAATATCGATGCTGACAAATGAAGCGCGGGCTTTCGTGAAGCAATGGAGCGAGAGCTTGCTGGACTTGGGGCCTGTCCTGACGGGCGAGAACAAGACGGCATCTCTGGACGAAATCCGGGCGGTCTACAACAGGATGCTGGCGCAGAACCCTGCACCGGCGGGCATCACGTTCGAGCATGTCGTCAATGGCGGGATACCGGGTCAGGTGGCGATCCCCGACGTTCTCAAGACCGACGCCATCGTTGTCTATATCCACGGGGGCGCGTACATCGTGGGCGGGCCGGACGGCTACCACGGCATCAGTGGCAATCTTGCGAAGATGTTGGGCGCCAAGGTGTTCCTGCCGAACTATCGGCTCGCGCCCGGGCACCCGTTTTCCGGCTGCCGTCGACGATACCCCGCGGTTCTACAAAGGCTTGCTCGATGCAGGGCGCCCAGCCCGCAGTATCGTCTTTGCCGGCGAGTCTGCTGGTGGCGCAATGACCGTGACCGCGATGGTGGCTGCCCGCAACGCCGGCCTACCACTGCCGGCTGGAGGGGTGGCCATTTCGCCCTGGGCCAACCTGGAGCACACGGGCGTCTCGATGACCAATCGGGAAACGATCGACCCTTTGAACAGCAAAGCCGGTCTTGTCTTCCTGGCGAGGGTGTTCCTGCAAGGCGCTTTGGCAATTCATCCGATGGCATCGCCGGTCTTCGCCGACGTAACAGGTCTGCCGCCCATCATGGTCCAGATTGGCGAAGCAGAACTGATGCTCACGGACGGCATGCGTCTCGCGTCGCACCTTGCCGAGAATCGTGTCAGGATGACTCTCGAAGTCTGGCCCCATATGTTCCACGCGTGGCACTTCGTTGCGACTTTGCAGCCCGAGGCACAACAGGCCATGGAGAGCGCCTCATTGTTTTTGGAACAGTGTCTGCGCAAAGCGAACCCGTCGGCTGGCTGAGTTCCATGGCGCAGTGGGATGCACGGCCTGATCTACGGCGTCATCCTGCTGGTCGTGGTGTTCACCATGCCGCATGGGCTGGTCGACAAGTTCGGCGGTTCAATCAAGAACTTGCTGGATCGCTTGCCAGGCACGCCTTCCGACGATGCTGTTCCGGCCGTTCCCCAGCGGGATGCGTCCCGGTTCTCGGCTGGCCAGGTGATCCTGAAGGCCGAGCATCTGAAGAAGAACTTCGGCGGCCTCAAGGCGACTGACGACGTCTCGCTCGAACTGCATCAAGGAAGCTGGCCGACCGCGGCTACGGCTCGAGAACGGGCAGTTTGCATTGTCGGGAACCGGCGCGGAGTTAATCGCAGGCCCGCACGTGCGCAAAGCCTACTTGGGGTACATGCCAAATGGTCACACCCCCTTTGACCGAGCGCACCTTTGCGCGCAGTTCACTGATACCTACGATTCATAGACGGCTTGAGTTGATCGAAGCAAGCCAGTTGCCACTCCACTCTCTTCAAACCAGGACTACACGATGACCACCATCACGACCGTTGCAAAGCCGGACGAACTCGCTATCCCCTACGCGCTGCCTCAAGTGCCCTTCATGTCGCCGGACTTGGTCCATCTCAATGTGATGGACAAATGGCTGGAGGACGACAACCTGTGGGTGCCGGTCACCAAGACCGTTTCGTTCAAGCCGCTGCTGCTTTGCACCAGCGGAGGTTACTACGTTAACCTGCTGCGCGTGCGCAAGGCCGGCGTGCTCTCGCGTCATCGTCACACTGGCGCGGTGCACGCGATCGTCCTGAAAGGCCGATGGTTGTACCTGGAGCACGACTGGGTCGCCGAGGAAGGCTCTTATGCGCACGAGCCTGCTGGCGAGACACACACGCTGGTCGTCCCCGAAGGCGTGGATGAGATGATCACGTGGTTCCATGTCATTGGGGGCTACATATACGTCGACCCACAGGGTGTGGCGGTCGGCTACGAAGACGTGTTCACGAAGCTTGAAGCCGCCCAGAAGCACTACAAGGAACTCGGTCTGCCGGACGACTATATCAAGCAGTTCATCCGCTGAACTGGTGGGGCAAGGTGTTGCCGAAGCATCCGCGAGGCGCCTTGTTCATTACGGCGCTGCAGCGAAAAGCTTGAGACGTCGATGGACTCCTACACACAACTGTTGGCCTTCGTCTGGGTGATCGAAAGCGGCAACTTCTCGGCTGCCGCGCGCGCGCATGACTTGAGCCCTTCGACAATCAGCAAGCTCATCACCGCCCTCGAAAGGCGTTTGGCTGTTCGCCTGTTTGTACGTGGTGCCCAAACATTGACGCTGACCGAAGAAGGCGTCGCCTTCGAGGGCAGCGCCCGTGCAGTCACCGAAGCGATGGCCGCTGCGGATTCACTGGCCGAGGCGCTTCCGCAGCGAGTTTCCGGTGTGCTTCGCATTCACACCATGACGACGTTTGCCAAGCATCAAATCCTGCCTTGGCTACCCGAGTTCCTCGTTGCGAACCCCGATCTGGCCGTCGAGATCGAGGTCGGCGCGCAGTTCGTGGATCGCTTCGATCAAGGTGTAGACGTTGCCATTCACAGCGGGATCTTGCCGGACTCCTCGCGAGTCGCGCGCCGGATCGGCGAGTCGGAATGGCTCGTTTGCGCCTCGCCGGCTTACCTGCTCAAGTACGGCGAACCAAAGACGCCTGAAGACCTGTTGCAGCACAGGTGCTTCAACTTCAGCTTCGCCAGTCCCTGGAACAGCTGGTCGTTTCGGCGGGCCGACGAGATAGTCACGGTGCCTGTGCAATGCAGGGCTTCGTTCACCCAGGGCGACCTGCTTCGGGATCTGGCCCTCGCCGGCGAGGGCGTCGTGCGCCTGGCAGACTTTCACATTGGCGCAGATATTGCGACCGGCGCGCTGGTTCCACTGCTGCAGGCGTTCCGCCTCAAGCTTCGCGAACCGGTGTATCTGATTCATGCGCACCGTGAACATGTCAGTCCGAAGGTCAGGGCCTTTCAGATGTTCATTGAAGCCCGCATCGCGCGGCAAGGCTGGGCCGCGTGAGTACCTGGGGCCCTCTACCGTCGGGCTGAGAGTGGCTGCCGCTCGGAAGCAGCGGCGGGAGACTTCTTGCCGGAAACGTCGGTCGAGGCTTTTCGGCTCGCGAAGGTTGGCCTCGTGCACACGGTGGTGGGCAGCGCAGCCCACGTGAGCGACATCAGCGTCGCCGGTGCACTGCTGTATGGGGAAGAGCAGGGCGGCCTTCGGCGATGCCGGCTACGAAGGCGCGCACAAGCGTGGCGAAGCCCAAGGGCTGACCTGGTCCTGCCGACCGGATGCTGCGGATCGGTCAGGCTGCTCAGCAGTTTGGCATCAGGATGATAAATCGAGCGAGTGCGGACCGATCGCCCATGTGTTGCCCCTCGATTGCTGCGCTTCGACCCGTGCTCGACGAGGGGCGCGCCGCGCATCCTTATTTGGGAGATTTCCTAGGCAGGCGGCGCGGTGTTGCCGCTGCGCCTCTCCCCACGGGTCCCTCTGGTTTGCGCAACGCGGCCGTCGCCGAGGCATGGCTCTCTCGTAGCTTTGTGATCTCGCGTTCTGACTGCACTTGGAGGCGCTGAAGCTGTGTGGCGAGGTCGGTTGCCCGCAGATCTGCTCCAGCGGCGCGCTCGCGCAGCGTCGCCAATTCGACCTGAGCCGCTTGGTGCTGTAACGACCAAGCCGCTGCCGCGTCGCTGTGCGCGTTCTTCTCGTGCTGTAGCGCCTGCTGCGCACCGACGAGAGCCGCGCGAGCGGTCTCGGCATCGGCAGCGTGGGCCTTTTGCACCTTCGCGAGTTCGGCGGTGACCTGGCGCGTCGCCATCCGCTCGCGATCGACCTCAGAGAGGAGGCGGCGTTCCTGAGCGAGGTGTCGCTCCTGGGCTTCCTCGGTTGCGCGCTGCTTGTCGCGCAGTTCCATGGCTGACTTTTCGCGCAGCGCCTCCTTGCTGGCCACCGCCTCGTCTAGGGCCTTGCGCAAGCGTCGCACTTCGGCTTCAGCGTCGCTCAGCAGGCGAGCCGATTCCTGTTGCTGCGTGTGCATCTGCGCCTCCATGGCCGTGACCGCCTGGCGCGAGGACGCGAGGGCCTCGTCGAGCGCCACGCGGGCTTGCTCGAAGGATGCCTCGCGCTGGGTCAGTTCCGATTCCTTCTGCGCGAGCGCCTCGCGCTGCAGCTCGATCTCGCGCCGGGCCGCCTCGGTCTTCTGAACCTGCACCTGGTCGGCCTCACTGCGGGCGGATTCCCAGAACAGCTTCGCCGACTGGACGACGGCCAGGGGAAGCTGGTTCGCCAGGCCGTCGGCCGGGCTTACGCCATGACCGTCCAGGCGCTTGCCGAGCGTGGCGAACCAGCGCTCCAGCATCGGGCTGACGGTGTTGGGCGAGCCGCTGCCGATCTTCTGCCGGACACGCTCAATCGTCGGGCGCAGGCCTTCCTGCAGCAGCGCGTCGGCGGCCTCCCAGACCTGGGCCTCCTGGATCCCGCGGCCGCTGCGAATGGGATGGATGTTGTTGATCGAACTTTTCGGATCCATGTCGGCTTTCCTCGCGATCTTTTACTTGCGATAATAAGAGATTATCGGAAGTGATGTACATTATACGTAAGACATCATACGTAGTATGTGTGTTAAATAACAAGAAGACGACTGCGGACTGACTGCGCGCGCCGTCGTCCCGTGAACCCATGCTGCTGGAGCTCGCCCATGAAATCTGCTGAAAAAGTGCCGCCGTCCAAGGTGCCCAAGGTCTCCAAGGCCCTGGTGCCTCTGAAAAGCGACCACGCGCTGCTCGATCCCGGCCAGCTCTCCGGGATGGCGGAGGAAGCCGCGCACGACCTGATGGCCGAGGGCGAGTCGGACAACACGCGCCTGGCGTACCGCGCCGCCATGCGCTACTGGGCCGCCTGGTTCGGCGCGCGCTATGGCCAGCAGATGGCGCTGCCGGTGGCCGTCCCCGTGGTCGTGCAGTTCATCGTCGACCACGCGCAGCGCTCGACCAAGGCAGGCCTCGACCACCAGTTGCCGGCCGAGATCGACCAGGCGCTGGTGGAAGCCGGTTTCAAGGGAAAGCTCGGCGCGCCGGCGTTGAACACCCTGATGCACCGGATCTCGGTGCTCTCGATGGCGCACCACGTCTCCAAGCAGCGCCCAATCCGTGTGTGGATCCCGCGGTGAAGGCGCTGCTGAGCAAGACCAGAAAGGCCTATGCGAAGCGCAACGCCCTGCCCCACAAGCAACGTGCGCTGACCAAGGAGCCGCTCGAGGCGGTGCTGGAGACCTGCGATGACTCGCTGAAAGGGAAACGCGACCGCGCCCTCCTCCTTTTTGCCTGGGCCTCGGGCGGGCGCCGGCGCTCGGAAGTCTCAGAGGCTGTGTTCGAGAACCTGCACCGCGGGGATGAAGGCGCCTATCTGTACACCTTGGCCAGTTCGAAGACAAACCACAACGGGAAGATCCGCTCGGAGGACGTGAAGCCGGTGGTCGGGTCGGCGGCGGTGGCGCTGGACGCGTGGCTCCAGTCCAGCGGCATCAGCTCGGGGCCCCTCTTCCGGCGCATCCTCAAGAACGGCAAATTGGGCACCGACGGGCTGTCGGGGACCGCGGTGCGGGACATCGTGAAGGCGCGGTGCGCGCTGGCGGGGGTGGGAGAGGATTTTTCGGCGCATTCGCTGCGCTCGGGGTTCGTCACAGAGGCGGGCAGACAAAACATGCCGTTGCAAGAGACGATGGCGATGACGGGGCATCGGAGCACCGATACGGTCGTGGGGTATTTCAGGGCAGGCGCGGCGCAAGTGAGCGGGGTGGCTCGGATGATGGATTCGGGGGAGGCCACCAGAGATTGAATGGACTTCGAGATATCCGAGCTCGTGCTGTCCAACAGTGAGACTGCCGGGGCAGCGTGTGCCCAATTCGTTCGCCGGCCTGATTGAGACGTCGACCGCGATACCCAAAACGCGCATCTATCTCGCCAACGTCGACCCTTCGATCGTAAAGAAAGTGAAACACAAGCTGTGGAAGACCCAGAGATTCCTCCATCATCTGACGCAAAGCACCTCACAATAGCTCCGGCAGCGGCAGTGCATCCCAAGGAATTGTTGGCACAATAACGTGCAAAGCATGTAACGGCTGCATTCGCCGTGCTAATTTAGTAATGAGGGAACTAATGACGCACAAATTGAAAATTCTGCACATTTCTGACGCTCATTTTCGGTCTGCCAATGTAGTCTTGGCAGACGCAGCGAAGACGGCCCAGCGAATTGATCAAGTCAATCGGGAGGCGTGGGAGCGCGAGCGTGTTCTTGGAGTTTCTTGGCAATCCAATATTAAAAATCTGATCGATAGCGGCGATAGGCCAGACATCATTGTCTTTACTGGCGATTTGGCTGATTGGGGACTTCCCCAAGAATATACGCGAGCAACAGAGTTTTTTTCGGAATTGGAAAGATTAACTGGCATCGAGCGCAAAAGAGTTTTTGTTATTCCGGGAAATCATGACGTTTGCCGAGGAGTGCGCGAAGACGATTTTCGGCAATTACGTGTGATCTCATCGTCGCTACAGCGAGAGACATCTGAATGGCTTGCCGGAGGCGCCGCGCCGTATGGCGTAAAGGATGAATGGAAGACAGCAATAAAAGAACGATTTCAGAATTTTTGGAAGTGGGTTGAATGCGATTTTGGCAGGCCCGAACTTCTTCCTTCGAATTCTCCTCATGGCGTGCTCGGATATCAGGCGCAGATCACGATCGAAAAGTTTCCATTTCAAATAAATTTGATTGGGCTTGAAACACAGTGGCTGTCCGGAGATGACCATGATGCGGGAAAAATCTGGTTGAGCGACAGCCAGATTGGAATACTGGGCACTATTAACGGCAAGCCATTGAGCGGGTTGAGAATTGCGCTTGGCCACCATCCGCTGGCAATCCTCAAAGATGCCGAGGTTTCTCACAGACTCGTTTCTGATTATTTTGATATTTATTTACATGGACACCAACATTCTCCATTGGCGACCATCAGACAAAATCCGGATAGGAGGCTTCTTGAATTAGCGGCGGGTTGTCTTTTCGAGGGCGATGACAAGAGCAAGTACAGAAATGCATTCCAGTGTATCGACCTCTCCCTCGATGACCACGGTAAAATTATCGAAGTGGATATACGCTTTCGAGCTTGGAGTACCGGAGGATTTTGGCATGATGACGGCGCTATTTATAAATCGGCTGTCAACGGACGTCTGCAAATTGATTGTCGAGTGACTGCGTCGACGTTTAATGAAATTGGGAAGATGGCCTCTACAGAGGTGTCGGCCATAATTGACTGTGAGATCGATTCCCTGATGTTTCCGATTGGGGGTCGAATAGACTATATCGTGAATGATTGCGACGGACTAGATATCCTTATTAGCCGACTAGCGCAAAACCTCGATACGCGCATTGAGCTTAATGTACTAAATTCCGCGCTTCGGATAGACGATCCACCCGCCCCTCTTCGAAAGGAGGATGTCGCAGAAGCGATGGCGGACGTATTTCCAAAAAATCAGGCTCGGCTCGAAACAAATATAGCCAGCTGCATCAAATATTTCCGGCAAAATTTTGGGGACAGCACCAATTTTAATGCGGCACGCGCAATCACAACTTGCATTAGGACGCTAGCAAAACGACCCACGGTAGTTTCCGAGGAATTCGATATAATAGATGTCTTTAGGATTTCCGGAGAAAATGCGTATTTCAAAGCGCAAGTGCCAATTTCAATCGTCGACAAAATCAGGCAGAGAAATGGCACTGGCCCCGTTATATATGCATATCACGGCATTCCATTATTTGGCATGGGTGCTGCTGCGGTCGTCGCCTATGTTCTGCCGTGGTTTGTCATATATCAGCAGTTTGAGCCGGAAAAGCTAAACGATTTTGATTGGTTAGAATGGAATTGGGGGAGTGCCTGAGCTTTTGTTTTTCAGGATGATCTCGTCTCCAACAATGCTGCGCCGCACACCCCCAAGAAATGGATGCACTCCTACTCGTAGGTGACTCGTTCGAAGAGCCGCAGCTTCAGTTGGCCGATCAGGGCTTCGTGTGCGTCGGTTTCGAAGAACACGCCGCTGTCCTGATTGACGCCGTACTCTAGGCCACTAATCTCGAAACGGTGCAGGTGCTTGTCCTGCCAGCCGAAGGCGATCTGCAGGATCTGGTGAAGCCGCGCGACGCTCGTATCGCCTCGCACCAGGAGGCGCCGCCAGATCAGCGGGCTGATGCTTCGCAGCACTGCGCGTAGCTGCAAGACCGCCCGCCCGGAAGACGCCCCGGATTCCATGCCCGGGGCAATCGTCCTTTCGGTGCGGATTGTCCGGTTATGTCGGGAATAACTTTGCGCGACAACGACTTAGGGCTGATCGCTTCTGCGCGAGAACCTTCAACTACAACTTGTTGATTCAACGAGGATTTTCTTGCCCCACCGTATCAAAGCGAGCCGAAAGGACGATTACCCCTGGATCCGCTCCAGCACGTCCAGGGCTTCAGCATGTAGCGCATCATCCGCAGGTGGGCATACCGGGCAGTCATCGCGATGGACGAATGGCCCAGCAGCTCGGACACACGGCGTACCCCAGGGGCTCCAGCAATGCCCAGCGATCCCGAAGCATCATGATGGTTTGGGTCGGCAGGCGCAGGGTGCTCTCGTTGTCGGCTATGGGCAGCCGTCCGTGTCGCGAGCTTCGCCTAACTCGGCTCGCGCACTAGGCCGAGCGTAATGCGCGTGAAGGACGCCGGTATCAGGCTGCATCGAGCGCCGGGTCGACCGTGCGATTCGCGCGCTCACGGCCGCGCCGGAGCTTGCAGCACCTGCCACAGCCCGCTGCGCTGTAGCTGGGTCTTGGCGTCGATCGTGCTGGGAACCTGCTGCTTGACCATGCGATCGCCGCGTTCAAAGTTGTAGATGAGGACGTAGCACTCCCGTCCCCTAAACTGGACGCCGCGGTACTCCTCGGGCAGCTTCACGAATCCGCGCGAAAAGAACACGCGGGCATCCTCGATCGACAACTCGCGCGTGGACGGCGGCGCGAACTGGTCGGTGACGGCGAAGACGAAGAAGCGGAAATGCCCGCGGTTCATGAGGAACAGCTTGCCGAGATAATCCACGAGGTCGCGCGCCGGAACGGTGTCGTAGCTCCAGCGGTCGTCTCCCTTCAGGGGT
The DNA here is from genome assembly GCF_030316965.1 of Variovorax sp. J31P207. Taxonomy (NCBI): domain Bacteria; kingdom Pseudomonadati; phylum Pseudomonadota; class Betaproteobacteria; order Burkholderiales; family Comamonadaceae; genus Variovorax; species Variovorax sp. J31P207. The sequence continues at coordinate 107,590 of NZ_JASZYN010000016.1, read as the reverse complement.
ACACCGTCGGGTTGGGTCTGCTCCAGCTTCGTCACGCGGACGAACCCGCCTGGGATGCGGAACACGCCACCGGGATGGAACCCGGCTGCCTCCAGCGCGCCGGCCAATCGCGCGTCGATGTCCAGCAACGAGGCGCTGTCCTGCCCCACCAGTTGCCGCGGGATCACGTCGCGATCCGAGAACCGGGGCGGCGGCCAGGGGAAGTCGGGCAACGCATAGATCGACCCGGACATGCACTCTTTGAACCAATCATCGTAGAAGCGGCGGAACGTTGAGTGCCACCAGAGGGCGATGAAGTCGTCGACGGCGACGGCCGTAAGAATGGCTTGCGTGTCCGGGGCAGGAGATGCATCGGCAGCCATCAGGCGGACGGCAGCTCGATGCCTGGCCTCCGCGTCCGTCGAAACCAGGAAATCGGCCAGCACGCGGCTTGCGAGTTCGGATACATCGGCAACACCGACACCGTATTCGGCCGCCAGCAGGCGGACTTGCGCATCCGCATCCTCTGCCAGGCCGCGCAGCGCGTCGCGACGGAAGTCGGGAGCAAGCTCGGTGGCCAGCATCGCTTCGAGCGCGGCTTTCCGGACGGCGGGATCCTTCGCCGCGAAGGCAGGTTGCAGCGCGCCGGCCAGGCGCGCCGACGGGACATTCGAGAGTGCCAGGATCTTCAGGGACAGCCGGCTGCTGGCACCGCCTTGGGCCAACCGCAACAATTCGGCGACCGCAGCGTCGCCGAACAGCCGGACCGCGCCAAGCATGTCGGCCTCGTCCGCGCGGCCTAACTCACCGTGTGCCAGCTTGGACGCCACGACGGGCGCCAGGGTCGGCTCTCCCAAGGCTGCTGCTAGCAATGCCGCCGTTCTTCGCACGTAGTCCTCCTGGCTGCCCAGCAAGGCCTGCAGCCGCGGCATGGCGGCCTCGACGGCCGGCCGAAGAGCATTCCAGTCCCGTGCCCGCCGCTTCGGGTTCGCACGCTCTGCTTCCGATGCGCGCGGTGCCAGGACGGCAACGACCAGAGCATCCGCTATCTCCGCCGCTTCCTGGTCCTTCTGCCTGGCAGCGAAGTCGCGCAGCATGATCGCGATGGACTCGGAATCGCCCACGCTCGCGAGCTCCAGGCAGGCCGCGCGATTTCCGGCGCTTTGGCAACTGCGCTTCAAGACCGTGACACCGCTGTCGCCGAGCCCTGCCAGTGCCACCGCGAACTCGCGCGCGTCGTAACGATCGGGGTTGTCCAGTCCGGCTGCGAGATCCGGCGCCAGGCCCGATGCACGCGGGCCGATGCGGCCGATCGCATTCGCGACCTCCTTCTTGCTGATCCAATCGGGAGGTGTTTTCAGCAGGGAGTGCAGCAATGCGATCGAGGCCGCATCTGCCGTCGGCCGGGCGACGAGATGGACCAGCGAACGCAAGGCTTCGCCCGTGTAGCGCGGCGATGCGTTGGCCGACGATCGCGTGCGAATTTGCGCTGCAAGCTGCTGCGCAATGCGACGGGAGTTTTCCGGCGTCACGGTATCCAGTGAGTCCATCAAGTCCAGGGCGCTCTCTCGCACCTTGGGGCTTGCATCCGGCGCGGGCTCGAGGATGCGTGCTGCGTCCGGGACGAGGTGCCTCGGAAGCGGACCGGCGTTGACGAGGGAGTTCCTCGCCAGGCGCCGCGCTTCGGCGTCCCGGTCGACGGCGGCGGCCAGCAACAGCCTGAGCGCACTGTCGGAGTACTGCGAAAGCTTCTCATGGCCATCCCCGAGAGCGCCGATCACACTGTTGCGGGCAGCCGAGCCCACGGACGGCTTCGCAAGGAACTGCAAGGCTTCCGCTTCGATCGCCCGGGAATGGGGAGCGGGTGCCGCCGCAATGGCGGTGGCAACGGCCAGGTCATCGTTCAGCGCGCGAAAGCGCCGGATCATGCGAAGCGCCTGTTCATCGCCGAGCGCCGCGATCTGCCTGATTGCGTACAACCTCGTATCCGCGGGTTCGAGCAGGCGTTCGTACTCACCGATGTGCGCGCGCGCGGGTTCCCTGAACTCGCGCCTCAGCACTCCGACCAGCCGCGCGCGGTACTCCCCGGTCGCATGCTCGATCTCGCCGACGATGACAGGCAGCGCGCCCGGACCCATCTGCGACAGGGCCAGTACGACATAGGGCAGGAGCGAGTAGGTCGTGCCCCTCGGGATTCGCAGGGACGGATGCCGCGCCTTCTGCTGATCGGGCTCGCGTAGCAAGCGCAACACCGGAAGCGCCGCCGGGGCGCCGATGCGGCCGAGCGCCAGCGCCGCGGCGAAGCTCGGAACGAACATCGCGCCGCCGCAATTGGCATAGCTCAATTTCGCCGGCTCCCCCACGGAAGCGGGAATGCCCGCCGGCCCGTCCCGCAACACGGCCAGCAGTGCTTCGATCCCTGCCGGGCCCAGCTTTCCCAAGGCAACTGCGGCCGCGCCTGCAGCTCCGCCTTCACCTTCCGCATACAAGGCCTGCACAAGGCGTGTTGCCGTCGCCTGCGGCTGCAGTGCCAGCTCCCCCATTACGAGGAAGCTCTGGAAGCGAACGTACTCCGAAGGGTCTGCCGCGCCCGCAAGGAGCGCTCGCATCACATCGTCCGGCGCACTGACGTCCAGGAACTGGCTGTCGTAGGCGGCCGCCAGGCGCACGCGCGGGTCGGCCGACCTCAGGCGATCCAGCCACTGCGCGGTTTCGCCGCCCATGGCGCAGGACCAGCCCAGTGTGACGAGGATGGCGAGCTTGCGTGCAATGCCGAACTGTTTCATAGCACAATCCCGTGACGTGAAGAGGAAGGGCAGGCAATGGCAAACGGACAGGGCCAGGAATCCGTGGAGCCCACTATTGGGCTCGATCGCGTGCGCTCGGCACTGGCGATCCAGTGGCTGGTCGCGAGCGCGATCATCATGTTGCTGCTCGTGCTGCAGTCGCTGCTGGGAAGATACGGCACCCACGTGCAGGACGCATGGAGCTGGATCCTCCCCAACCTGATGCCGACACTGGGCATGATGCTGACGGTCCTTGGGTATACGGCGCTCGACCCGAGCAGTCTGAAATCGGTGGTGCGCCGCACGTTCTTCCGCATTGCGTACTGCCTCTCCATCCTCTATTTCGTGCTGATCCTCCTGACCATTCTCATCCAGCCTGTCGTCGCAGCGGACAGCGAAAAGGCCATCGAACTGATGCGCACGTCCAATCTCTGGCTGGGGCCCTTGCAGGGTCTCGTGGTATCGGCACTTGGAGTGCTGTTCGTGTCCAAGAAACCCGTCACGCGGTAGATGCACAACGCAAAAAGTACACGATGCCGCCGGGGCCGGCATCCTCCCATTGACGGAGGGCGCAAGGCTGAGCCTTTGCGTTCTGACCCATTCCTGCGCCCGCCCTAACGTTGTCGGTGGACGTAGAAGAGAGCAAATCCGGCTCTTCCGCACTTTGTGTGACGCCCAAGTCGGAGGGGCTTGATTGCGTCCTCGATCGACCTCAACTCTGGGCAACATGACCAGTGGTATCGGTGTAATCGATCGCGTTCTCGCTCGGGTGGGCCCCGGTGGCTACCCAAACTCCCTACATGGTCCGCCCAAGAAGAGCAAGTTTCGGCGTCTTGACGTTTGAAGGGTTGCAGCCTTACATCCGGCCTGTTGATGCAGTTTTGCTGCTGGCCATCATGGCTATTCGCGGCCAAGGTTCCTACCTCCACCTTGTACTCAAGGTACTGGGAGTTTGTCGGAATGCCCCCGGCCCGGTTTGACCTTCGTCCATCATCGCGCTTTTTGCAGGCTCTCCTTCAAAACGGTTTTCTCTTGCGAGCGCCCCGGCGGTAGGTCGTCTTCAGGCTTTCACCAACTCAACGGGATTCCATCTGACCAGATCAAAAGCGACGCCTTTGGCCAGGACCGCCCAGGCCGTGCGAGCCATTTTGTTGGCCAGCGCCACCACCGCGACGTTGTAGTGTCGACGCTCCAGAAGTCGGGTGATCCAAGCAGACTTCTCCGACTTGGCGATCACTGCCCTGGCCCCTCCTGCAATCAGCAGCGTGCGCAAGTATGTGTCGCCACGTTTAGAGATGCCGAGTTGCTGCGTCTTGCCGCCCGTGCCCACTTGCCGCGGTGTTAGTCCCACCCACGACGCAAACTGGCGCCCGGATTTGAATGTGGAGAAGTCTCCGACGGAGGCAACCAGCGCTGAGGCTGTCAGATCCCCAACGCCCGGGATTCGTTGAACGGCCTGCATTTGCCGGTCGTCCCGGATCGTCGCATGCAGCCGATGGCCAATGTGCTCGATGTCCTCGTCAAGCGCATCCACACGTTTGAGCTGCTCTTGTACGCTGACCACCAGATCGGCCGGCAGTCGATCTTCCAACTGCGCTTTGGCCATCTCAGCCTGGATTGCCTTGAGAAGCTGGCTGTGCCCCAACGGAAGTGCGATGCCGAACTCGGACATGATCCCGCGCAGCGCATTGGTTTGCATGATGCGCATCTTCATCAGTTGGCGGCGCATTCCGTGCAACGCCATGCAGGTTTGCTGTCGCTCGCTTTTGACCGGCACGGGCAAGATGTGCGGTTGTTGGGCTGCCACCCAGATAGCTTGGGCATCCATCGCGTCGGTCTTGTCACGCAACAAGAAGGCCTTGACGTGCTGTGCCGGCAGGAGTTTGACTTGATGACCCAAAGACCTGATTGTTCGAGCCCAGTAGTGGGCGCTCCCGCACGCTTCCATATACGCATGCCGGGATGGCCGGAGCAAAGCTCTTGGGGTTCGACCTGTGCCCTCGCCCTCGCCTGCGCGCGCTGGCCGAGCGCAAGCTGTATGTTCCTTCGGGCTGGCACAGCGGCCGCGACTTCGCGAAGCCAATCGAGGCGGTGGTCAGTGCGAGCGTGGTGCTCAAGGCCATCCGAGCCGGATGGGACGGCATGCTGCGTTTCGCCGCCTCGGTACGCACTGGCCGGATAAGTGCCAATGTGGGACTGCGCCTGTGGGGTAGCGCAGCCAGCAGTGATCCAACTCGCCGCGCCGCCGAGGAACTGGGGCGACTGCTCAGGACGCTGTTTCTGTGTGACTACTTCACCAACCCGGACTTCCGGCGGGAATTGCACACCCTGCTCAACCGAGGCGAGTCGGTTCATCAGCTGCAGCGAGCGATCTACTACGGTCGGCTCGCGCCCGAGCGGGGCCGCCGGCGTGACGAACTCGTCGCAATTTCGGGCTCGCACGCCCTGCTGACGAACATCGTCATCGCCTGGAACACCGCTCACATGCAGACGGTGGTGGACCGCTGGCGAACTCAGGGCATGGTGGTCGAAGACGCCTGGCTGCGCCGGCTCGGTCCAGTGCATTTCGAGCACATCAACTTCCGCGGAACGTTCAGCTTCGGGGTTCAAAGGTACGCGCAGGCATTGATCGGACAGGCGCCTGCTGTGCCTCAACAGGCGCGTGGGTGACGGCGTGCCGGACTGTCCACGTCGCCGCTCTCGACCGACCAAACCGTACCGCCACAAAGTGCGCGTAAAACTGCGACGCTCTCAAAACGGCGACTGTTGCAACGCATTGATTTCATTGGCCAATTTCGAGTCAAGCGCCACAAAATGCACGAAAACCGAGATTGCCCCAAGGAGCCGTTGAACCTCGAGCCGGCGAGTGGAAATGGCTGTAAGCGTGGGCTCGACACCCTCTTGACCGAAGTGCTGCGATCAGATGTCCACGACCTGACGCAGCATGTGGAACGGAACGCGCCATGAGTGCCCGTTGCCGGTATCGACGGTGGCGGTTCGCTGGTTGATGCGAACGACGATGCCAACCTGGGGCTGGAGGTACTTGTCGTCGAACGAGACCTTCTCGCCGCATCGGAAGTCTCCGCGCGCAGGCATATTCTTCGGCGGCGCGGGGCGCGCAGGCGCCGTGGCGGTAGCGCTCGAAGGACCTGGCGGTTCGACGGCTGTATAGGGCAGTTTCCACTCGCGCCGGGTGCCTTCCTCGTGCAAGGTGACCTGCGTGTCCTTCATGGCGACCACCTTGCCGTTGCGCAACTGGCCGTCGCGCCAGTCGAGGAAGCGCACGGTCTGTCCCAGGTTCATGTTGGTCCGCACGGCGATGATCCGTCGCGGATCAGCCAACATGCGCTCGATGATGGCGCTCAGCTGGAACAGCTCCAGGCTGCTCGCTCGATTGAGCGCATCGATCAGCTTCGGGTCGGTGCCTTGCGGGTTCACTTCGTCGTCCTCTTCGCGTTGCAGGCGCCCGGGCGCGTGGCCCTCAGGCTGCCAGTCGTTGCTCGACGTGCGGCCCGCCGATGTTCCACGGCAGCAACTCGTCGATGCGGTTGATCGGATGGTCGGCGATACGGACCAGGACTTCGCGCAGGTACGCCTGCGGATCGAGCCCGTTCAGCTTGGCCGTTTCCACCAGACTGTAGATCGCCGCCGCACGCTCTCCGCCGGCGTCCGAGCCCATGAACAGATAGTTGGTCCTGCCAAGGTCTACGCCACGCAGCGCGCGTTCGGCAGCGCTGTTGTCGATCTCGATGCGCCCGTCATCGCGGTAGCGCGTGAGCGAACTCCAGCGCACGAGCGAGTAGCCGATCGCCTTGGCCAACTCCGACTTCTTCGATACCTTTCCCAACACGCTCGTGAGCCAGGAGCGCAGCTCGTCCAGCAAGGGGCCGGCGCGGGCCTGCCGCACACGGCACCGCACTTCGGGAGGCTGGCCCCGGATCTGGGCCTCGATCGCGTACAGCGCCGCGATCCGCTGCAGCGCCTGGTGAGCAATCGAACCGGCAACGAAGCCCTGGCTCTCGTGCAGGTCCCAGAACGGTCTGCGCGCGTGTGCCCAGCATGCAGCTTCGATGACCTGACCACCCGCGTAGATCCGGGTGTAGCCACCGTAGGCATCAGCCTGCAGGATGCCGCTGTAGTTCTTCAGGTGCGCCTGCGGGTGCTCGCCCCTGCGGCTGGGCGAGTACCGATACCAGGCCGCTGGCGGTTCTGCGCTTGCGGCCGGTCGGTCGTCGCGCACGTAGACCCAGAGCCGTCCGGTCTTGGTCCGGCCGCGGCCAGGATCGAGCACGGCCACCGGCGTGTCATCAGCATGCACCTTGGCGCTGGCCAGCGTGTAGCGTCCAAGCGCTGCGACCAGCGGGTCGAGCAGCTTCTCGCTCTGGCCGACCCAGCCGGCCATGGTAGAGCGGTCGACGGCGACGCCGTCGCGGCCATAGATGCGGCTCAGGCGGTGCAAGGGGATATGGTCGCAATACTTGGACACCAGCACGTTGGCAAGCAGCCCGGGACCGGCGATGCCGCGTGCAATGGGTCGGCTTGGTGCTGGCGCCTGGAAGATCGTCTCGCAGGCCATGCACGCCAGCTTGGGGCGTACATGACGGATCACCTTGAAGCGCGAAGGCACGTACTCCAGTTGCTCGGAGACGTCCTGGCCGATCTGGCGCAGTCGGCCGCCGCAGGCGCTGCAACCGCAGGGCTGGCCCTTGGCATCGATGAACGAGTTGGAGGTCTCCGGGCGGTGTACATGGTTCTCGCGCGGGAGGTGCTCAGGCAGGTGCCGGTCGATACCTGCGCTGTTTGCAGCCTCAGCCGCCGCAGGCGCCTTGGGCGCCGCGAACTCATACAGTGGTTCACCCTCGATCAGGGCGATCTGAGGGTCATCGAGCTGTTCGCTGGACGATCCGAAGCGGGCGCGCGCGGTGCGCAGCAACTGCAGCTTGAGCTTGTCGACCATCAGCTTGAGGAGCGCCACTTCGGCATCGCGCTCCTCGACCACTCGCAGCAGCGAGTCAACGGTGTGGGGCGTGTCGGGTGCGTTTGTTGGCGTGGGCACGGTCTCCACTGTGCCGGGCCCCCGCGATGCCGAATATCGGTGCTACACCGGAGGCAACCTCATACAGTAGTCAGCCCACGAACAAGGCGACCGAATCACGCTGCCAGCTGCGGTTCGTGGGTGCGCAATGGCATGCGCCAGTCGATGCCGCGCATCGGTTGCTCAGCCGACCTGAGGTGAGCTCGCCCACCCTCGAATGGGCGCTCATCGATGCCCTGGTCCATGCCGAGTGCCTGGGTCTGGCCCAGATCGTCCATTCCAACAAGACGATGCTCGGGATGCCCCTGGCGACGCCGCTGGAGGGCGCGCAGGCCGCACCTGGCGCGATGCGCCAATGGTTGAAGGGACTCGGGGAGCTATTCGTTGAGGGGTTGAAGCTCGTTGCCACCTTCTTCCTCGCCTTTGCCCTGACGCAAGGTGAGCCCCAATCGGCCTGGATCGTCACGACGGGCATCACGGTGGCGCGCTGGTTGCGAAAGGCCATCCTCTGGAAGCAACTGAACCCGCCCAAGCCCGGCGCCGAGCTGCTCTTGAAGATGGCGACCTTCTACGAGCTCTTCAAGCGGCCTGACTTCAACGCCGGCGCCGCGCGGGACCAGCTCTACCGCCTGTCTGCCGAGGGCGCGATGTTCAGCCCCTGGGTGGCGAGCTTGCTGGACGCTCGAGCTCGTCGTGAAGCGCGACAGGCCTGAGCCGCGGGGCCTCAGTTCTCGAAGGGCTTGAGGTCCAACTGGATTCCGTAGGAAAGCTTCTCGCCGCCCCGCTTGGTGCGGCCGCCGACGACCTTCGCGTCGCAGAGGGTGCTTTGACCGGTCAATCCCTTGCTGCCCAGCCGCCGGCGAAAGCTGCGGGCGTCGTCGCGGAAGAGGTAGCCCACGACCTCCCCGTCAACGGACACCTGGACCGCGCTCTTGTCATGGAGAGCATCCATTTCCTGGGGGTGTGCGGTGCAACAAATGTCCAGGGTAGGACGACTTGCCCTGCCACTTCGCAGCCCCCCGACCGTGAGTGGTTCTATGCTGCACCGCACACCCCCAACTTCTGGATGCTCTCCAAGAATGACGAAGTCAGGAGCAGGCACCGCAGCTCGCCGCATCCGCGGCTCGGGCTGTCTTCGGCTTCAAGTAGTCCAGATCAAAGGCATCCCTATCTACGATAGCGAGGTAACTGCCCAGCAATGCTGATGCGTAGGGCATCCGCACTCGGCCCACTCGCCGCAAGTTCCAGTTGAAGCCGCCTGTCGCACCAGGTGCGTCCTCCTTCGCTGCCTTGGCTTCAACAAACGAGCCGTACGCGATGTGCTGAAACGGCCCTTTGGCGGAGAGGGTCAGCTGACACCTAGAGTCCTTTATGTCCTTGGCTGGCGTGCCCTTGACGGCGGAACGCGCGTCGAACGCGTCCTTGAGGGCTTTGAAGACATATTTGCCACTGGCCTGCTGCCCGGGGAGCAGCCAGTCCGGTACTGCCTGCCCGTAGTCGTACAGAAGGCAGCCGTCGGGCCGGTAGGACACAAGGTCCAAGAGGTCGAGCCGAATGGATGTGGTCTTTCTCAGTTCACATACCCATTGCTTGCCATCGAGTAAGAAGGGAAGCCGAATTTGCTTCTGATTCGCGGGCGTATCGATTGTGGCGAGAGGCTTCAGGAGAACCAGGAAGCCGGCTTCGGCATCGCGGTCACCACTAGGGCGCAACGTTACATCGCAAGGTTGTGCCAGCAAGATGAAGCGCTGAGCTGGGGCACCGCCTTGGGAATCCATGTCAAAGACATCGCCGCAGGCCAGCGGCGAGCAGCCCTTGTTGACCAGGTGGTCGGACTCCCAGACTTCCAGCTTCCTGAAGGTCTCTAGCATTTGATGGTGGATCGTGGCGTCGATATCGAGCGGTACGCTGCGGAGCGAGCGTAGCCTACGCTCGTTCTCGCGGGTGGCCGCATCGACCGAGAACAGGTGGCGGAACGATTCCGACATGGACGCGGTGAGCGCTCGTTCAACGACGTGGAGCTCAGAGACCCCCTCCGCGTAGGCTCGGCTAATGGCGTACTCATCCAACTGTTCGGGCGGGACCTCAAGCAGGTTATTGCTCGCGGTCTTGAACGCCTTGTCAATATGGCTTTGAACGCGTACCAGGACCTCGTGCACGTTGCGGCGGAGTCCGGCCCTCTTAATGGCTATACGCAGCGCTTGGGCAACAACGCCGTCGCGACCTTCGACGGTTGAGCCCGCTTCATCGACCGCGTAAAGGCGCTCCTTGGCAATGACGCAAACGGGGGAGCCGTCCAGCGGCCCCTCCGGCGAAAGGATGCTGCGCAGCTCGAGCTCCTTCTCGGCCTCATTGCTCTTTGTTGCGTAGTGGGTCAGTAACAAGGCAGTCGCCTTGGAACCTGCGCCGTGAAGTGCTTTCAGGAGATCCAAGCCCCTTGTGTTGTCGGCAGCACCTTGAGCGTCATTCAAGTCGATGATGTAGCTTATCGCCGTATCGCCCGCATCCTTGGCGAGCTGAAGCATCGCATCTTCTGCCTTGTCGAAGGGCCAGCGATCTTCGTTCGAGATTGCAAGGTGAGCGCAGACACTTTCGATCTGCTCGTCGGACAGGTCCGCGGTTCCGTTGTCTTCTAGCTTGAGCTGAACCTGCCGCAGCAGGTTGATGCGTTCCTGCCCCGTCAAGTTTGCGACCGCTTGCTCCAGCTCTTGATTTCCGGTGTCGTCGCTGTCGGCAATCTTGTGCAGCGCGCCTTTCATCGGCTCAGGAGATACGTCTACCACAACATCGGCGTGTTCGGTGAGAAGGTCAATCAGTTCCGCGGCCGACGCGGTGGCGAAGCGGTCGTCAATCCAGATCACTCGAGTTGAACCGAGTAGCTTTAGCGCCTCGATAGGCTTCATTTATTCCCTCCGTGCATCACTGCCCCGAGATTCACGATAAATCTGTACCTACGACCGTCTTGGTTCTTATCGGTACTCAAGCTAATGTTGCAGCCGTCCGCGGCGAGCAATTGCGATGAGATGAATAGGCCTAGGCCTTGGCCGCGCTCCGACGCGGGCTTGGCCGAGATGAACATGTCGAAGATGCTGTCCTCATATGCCGGATCGACGCCTGGGCCGCTATCAGCCACTGAAAACCCCGACGAAGTGATCTCGACGCGAATCCGCTTCGGCCGCTTGATCGCCAGCACGTCGGTGCCACGGCGAAGCCAATAGACGCTGTTCCTAGTCAGGTTGTCCAAGACGGCAAGCAATCGGCCTCGATTGATCCTGGCAATCGCCTGTCCAGGTTCGCCTAGGATCTCGAAGTCGATACCTTCCCGATCCAAGCCGCCGGAGCGATTTTCCTTGTATTGGGTGATGAAGTCGAAGAGGTCGATCGTTTCCTTGACCGTCCGAGTCCGTGGAAGCAGCGGATCAATGATGGCTGCAGCGCTGCTGATGCTTGCGCAGGCGGCGCGGATGGGCCGGGTGTGGCGCGCAACGCTCTTCGCGTCTGCTCGGCCCTCTTTCACCAACTCCTCGATCGCCACTATGCGCCGCCGAATTTCCACAATATGGGTGCGCAACTCATGCGCCAGGCCACGGGCGCTCAGGCCGACGGCGGCGCTCTCGTAAAGGGACAGCATGCGCTCTTTGCTGTCGGTGAACTCCTGCCTCAGCATACGCACCGCGCTGCTTGCGTGCGCCCCTAGATCCAGTTTGCGCTGAACGGTTTGCGCCTTCTGTAGGGCCGTTTTCAGCACGTCCGTGGCGCCCACGCCGTCCTGCCGCTCAACAAGTCCCAGGCCCTGCTGCAGCGCTGCAACAATCGACTGAGCGTCCTGTTTGGCAGTGGCTGCGCCTTCCACTGTGGTTTCAACCACGTCGAAGGAGCGATCCGCGGTTGGTGGGCGATTGATGGCCCCTGGTACGACTTGAGTAGCATACTTGTCCATCGCACGACGGACGGCTTCAAGCGATTCATTCGCGAACGTCCTGCATTCCAAGGCAATGGCGTTGAAACCTCGATAGGCATCGTTCTCGACGAAGCTTTCACGGTCGGACTTCTCGACCAGCTTGTAGTTGTGCTCGCCCGTCAGCGCAAAGTACCCGAGTGTGTTGTGCACACGCAGTTGATATGTGCTTCCTGTTGTCATGGCCTCGGCGAGTCTGAGCCAATCGCCTTGAGAGCGGACTCGGAATCCATCGCGCAGGATGGATATCCCAGCCATCCTCTTGATCGTTGCCCGATCGATGCCCAGGCCTGCTGCCGCTTCTGTATCGGCTTCAGAGTCTGTCGGGGCGGAATCGGCAGTCTCGTCGGTCGAAATGTCCCGCAAATTGAAATAGTAGAACGCTCCGCTAAAAGGGCCGGGATCTTCTGCCTTGACGTCTTGACCACTGGTCTTGATGTTCAGCCAGGGAATCGTCTGGGTGACTTCAACGAACCATTCCGGGCTAGGCCGGGGAACGACCTTGTATCGCTTCATTCGCGCGGGATCACTCAGCCATTTGAGAAGTCCAGCGCCTTCGTCGCTCCCAAAAACGTCGTTGGATTTCTGCTTTTGAGTCTTGCTGCTGCCGATGGCGGCCCGAAACAATCTCTCTCGGAACCGGGCAACACACTGCAGTTCGGGTACACCGGCCGGGCCGGTGTGCCACTTGAACTGGAAATCGGCGACCGCGCGCGCAAGCAGAGTCTCGGTGACGGTCACAAGGCTGGTCTTGTCGCGATCAACATCCACCGTGACCGGAAACTGCACCTTGGCCTCGAACGGAGATACCAAGGTGGCCAAGCTGAGCTTGAGGGCCGCGGCACCGTTCGCCCACTGGCCGACGTTCTTCAGACCATAGACGGAAACGCGCGTCCCTTTGAATCGATCTGGATTGGGAAGGCCCGTCTCGACGAAGACCGGAATCTGGTCAATGGTTTCGGCTTTCTCGCAGTCTGCCCATCGGAACACTGCGGATGCCAATGGTTGATCCTCGCCTGTGCTCGTCTCCACTTTCAAAATGTCGCCGAGCTTCATTGAGCCCAGCCGGCCAACACCTTTGTCGCCGAGCGGAGTGCGGCCCAGGCGGGTCTTTGCTTTCTGCTTCCCTTCGGCGGACCGCTTGTATGATCCGCTAATCGTAAGCCAGGACTTGCGCAAGTTTTCCGCAGGGATACCGTCGCCCGTGTCCTCGATGGTGATATGACCAGTCCAGTCGAGCCGCCGCCGCACGAAGTGGGTGGCTTCGACTAACTTCTTCTCCCGCCAATCGTCGGAGACGTCCAGTTCCTCCTCTCCCTTCGTGAAGGTCACACGGACGTTCTCGGCCTCTTCCCCGAAGTCGAGCAGCCGGCCTGCTCGTTCATCCTGGTCGATAAACCCAGACGCCTTGGTGCGAATCACTACCTTGCAGCCGGGAGAATCAGCGTCATAGGCGTTCTTGACGCATTCGAGGATGGCTTGCTCCGCATCCGTCACCAACTCCTCGCCCAGCTGGACGAGCACCCGGGCAGAGACCTTGATCTCGTCTGGTTGATTGTTTTGTTCGTCCAATCCTGCGCTCTCCCCGCCCGTTACTTCTTCTTTGCGCTCATCTTCGCAAGCACGATGATCTCTGTGTTCATCGTGCTGGAAAGATTGTTGCGTGCCGCCATTTTTTTGGCATGGATAGACCGGTGTATGCGGCCAAAGGTATCCATGCCGCGCTTGTCGAGCATTTCCTCAAGGATCTCTTCCATCGGTACTCGGATGCCTTCAATGTGCCGACTGCCAATTGTCCAAGCGTGGTATCCGCCGGGGTTGGTCGACTTGCAGATCTGTTCGATGCAGGGGTCGAGGTCGCCGAAGAAGGCGCCGAAACGCTTGACGCCGCTGCCCTTGGAAGAGAGCTTGGTCAAATACTTCCTTACCGAGTCGAACTCGTTCCGAAGCACTTCGGCCCGGTCCGCTGCATTCCTAGCGCTGCCGCCAAGGCTGGCCGTATCCAGCGCATGAGTGTTCGCGAGTACGCCTGCTTCGATCGAAGGGCTGATGTCCACGGTCGGGATCCACTGCAGAGGCAGGAATGCATATTGGCCGTACGGGATCGTGGTCTTGTTATCCCCATAAGGCGGAGATGTCATGACGACATCGAATAGCAGCCCGGCTTCTTGCAGGGTACTTGTGCTATCGCCCGCTGTGATGCTCACGCTTTTCTGATACCGCCCCTGCTTCAGAAGACCTCTTTCGGACCAGTCGGTAGCCTGCTCCTGCAGGTGCTTCTTGTAGGTCTCGATCGTTTCGACGAAGGATTTGACCGGATCGGCCACGGCATTGATATCCGCCGCCTTCTTGATATGCAGCTTGTAGGTCGAGTTGCGGGAGTTGCAGCAGGTCCGAATGACGCGGGCAAGTGCCAGCCAAAACAGCCTTCTAGCCCAGAGCGCATCGACGTTCTTGATGTTCCGCGCGACCTTAGAGATGCCGATCGCCACGTCCGCCTCGAACCATTTGTCTCGGCCGAGGAAGGTGGCTTCGTGACGGGTGATCCTATCGGCCCGGATCTTCGAGACCAACTCAGCTGCCCTGTCGGTGAACGCGTCGATGAAGTACGGACCGGACTTTGTCAAGCACGAGAGCACTGCCAGCGGATTGATGTCGACGCCAGTAAAGTCCAGCCCCAGGTTCATGCTCTCAACCAAGACGGTGCCTGAGCCAACGAAAGGGTCCAGCACCTTCTGAGAATTGGGGGATACCTCCTTAATCGCAGCAAGGATGCTGCCCTGCAGGTTGGGCACCATCATGGCCGGATAGTGAATCAGCGCGTGCGCGCCTCGGCGCTTCGACGCGTTCTTGAAGGACCAATAGTCTTCGCCATATTTTTGTTGGGTGCCCCTCAAGCTCTCGAGCAGAGGGTCTTCTTTTACTTTTTGCAGCATGCCGGGGTCCGGCCAAATATGTTGACGCGACCAGGTGCAGTGTATGGCATCTGGCCCGATCGACAAAATCGTTCGGCCTCCCCCTTTGTGGTGCTCAGAACGTGTGGTCAGCCCATGCTGAACAGGCCGCGAGTCGCGCCTGGAAGTGGCTGAGATCCTGTTTGGGGCACGAGACGCCGGGCTACCCTCGGTCCCTCGGCTTGCGTATATATTAGGCTGTGGTCAGACCGGTCGAAGTGAGGCTCACGGCGCCCTTGGCTTTGGGGCAAACCGCTGCTGTTGTGCGTACCGCTTGTGCCCTTAAGCATCACCCCATTGGTCGCCCCGCCAGATCGTTCTCGAGCACGGGCAACTCAAACGACTGTGGACATCAAACCCCGCTGCCCAGAGACGTGGCGCCGATGCGACGCGGGGCACCAGACGAGCAAACGATGAGCGACCTTTTCGACGTTGACGGCACCAATCTTGATCTCGGGTTCGCGAACCTGAAGGCCGCCGAGTCTCCCGTCGAGCAGCAGCTTCGCGCCTTGCTGCAAGCGATGTGGACGCGCTACGAGCCCTATGCCGATTCAGATTTCCGTCAAGGCTTTGCGCGCGACATCGATGGCCGCTTCTGGGAGATGTACCTGGGCTGCACGCTGCTCGATGCAGGCCGCACCTTGCTTCCCGTGGTCGATCGCCAACGCGATGGCGGCCAGCCCGACTTGTGCGTCCTCGAAGACGGACGCCGCATCTGGATCGAGGCCATCACCCCAGACGCAGGCACACCCGGCCCAGACCAGGTCGTGCGGCCCGTTCCGATCAACGAGGGCGGTGGGATTACTGCTGCTCCTGTCCGACAGGCTCAACTTCGAACCTCCAGTGCATTCTGGACCAAGGCACAGAAGATCGGCCGCTACATCGAACAAGGCGTGATCGCGCCGCAAGACACCCGCATCATTGCGATCAGCGCCAGCCGCTTCGGTGTCTACATTGCCGAGCAGCCATTGCCCCTCATCATGACGACGCTGTTTCCGATCGGGGACGCATACCTCATCATCGACCGGGAGACCGGCATCGTCCTCGACGAGGGCTTTCACGCCGCGCCCTCAATCCAGCGTGAGCGCGATCCGATCCCGCGAACAGCATTTCTCGACGCGCGCTTCGCACACATCTCGGGTGTAATCTGGTCGCGCATCGGCATCGGCAACTTGTCGCGCCAAGCCCGGCCCGTCACCTATGTCCACAATCCTTTGGCACAGTCTGGGCTTCCCCGGAGCTGGGGCGTTTGGGATCGCGAGTTCGTGATCACCCGGCGCGGCGAAGACTGGGAAGCCAACGACATCCTCGCCCAAGCGGACGAGGCACAGGCTCAATGAGGGACGAGCGGCGCGCCAGGCAAGACCGAGAAGCCACGACCAGCGCGCAAGCCGCACCACTTAAACCGCCGCCGATCACAGCAGGAGTTCCGACGATGATGAAGAACCATCAGACCGCACAATCATTCTTTATCTTCTACGCGCAGCCGTGCCCGAGCGCGCCGACGAAATCAGCGGTCTGTGGCGCCAGTATGGCCATCTAGTCGAAGTCGCGCCGAGTGCCCCAGGCATTACCATGAACGCCGATGCCTCACGCATCCAGTTCGACACTAAGACGATCGACTTCTTCTGGCTGCTCGGCTTCAGCGCATGGCGCTCCATCGAGGTCTATTCGCCTGCCCTGCTCTTCGCGACCATGACCGGAATTCCGCTCGAGCAGGCGCTCAACATCGACGATGAGCGCGGGCAGTACGAATTCGACTACAACCAGCGCATCGCCAGCGCACGATCGCTTATCAGAGCCGAGCGGACGGCCGACATTCAATGGCCGGCTGACATCCCCGGGCCAACGGCTGACCGGGACAGCCTTGGTGACGAACACCACCAGGCCGCCTTCGACCTGGTCGCATTCGCCCTTGCCTTCGCGCTCCTGCACGAATTCCGGCACGTCATGTATGCCGTTGACAAATGCGCGCCCTCGGCGCTACCTGAAGAGGAAATCGCGTGCGATACCTGGGCTCGCGACTTCATGACGAGCGGCCTCGCGGCGTACGCCACAGAGCATGGGCACAACCACGCTCAAGTTCAACAAAAGCGCGCGATGGGCATCGTATTCGCCGCAGTGATCATCCATGCGATGACGCCGACGCACGCGCATTGGGGCAACCGACAGTATCCGCCCATCGCGGAGCGGCTAGTCGCCATGATCAGCGGGTACGGTCTGCCCGAAGGCTCGCCCTTTTGGCTTGTCACGGCCTGCCTCCTAATTGCACTCATGCGACAGGAGAACCGCCCACTCGACATCGTCGCGAACTCGAACCGGGAAATGGTCGAGATGCTGCTTGACCGACTCCGTTAGCATCTCAAGGAGCGCGACGTGCCCGTCTACTTCATTGGCGAGGATGACACCGGCTGCTCCCCCATCAAGATCGGGGTCGCCAGGGATATAAAGGCGCGCAAGCGCAACCTGCAGACCGGCAATCCCCTGGCCTTGCGGTTGCTCGGTTGGATCGACACAATCGATTCGTTCCAGCTTGAGCGGCGCCTCCACCAGCACTTTGAAGCGACCAACGTGCGAGGGGAATGGTTCGCAATCGAGCCGGCGGACATCCTGCCCATTCTCATGCGCGCCGGCCGCGATGGGTTTGTCGCCAAGAATGCTGATGCATTCCAGGTCGTCGGCTATGACCGCGATGCAGTCCCCGAGTATCTCGGCGTGTGGGAATGCGGCGCCCTTGAGATCAACGAATGCTGCCCCTTCTGCGGGTGCATGTGCGGCATGCACTTCCAGGAAGCATCGCAGATGTACCACTGCCTCCAATGCGACACGTTGACCGACTTCTCCGAACTCGACCCCCGTCAAGAAGAAGAACAGACAACCGAACATGAATGACAACGAACAGAGTGCAAGCGAGCAATGGCTCGAGGCACGTGTGCCTGGTTTTCGGGAGCTTCCCGACCCGGATCGCCGCGTCATCTTCGACTTCGCCCTTCTTGGAGTCTCTTCGAAGCGCAGATCATGGGTAACTTCGCCCGCGCCGACCGCATTCGGCAACGTGTCGATCGCTGGGCAGCGGACGGTACGCTTGAGGCTGGTCTCTACGACGCAGAGCTCGCCTACTTTCGGAGCCGTTACTTCGCCGATGGCGCGTTGACCTATCATTTCCCCCATCTCAACCTTCGCCCTTCGGACCACCTCGAGCTCGTTCAGGCTGTCGTTGAAGGCACGAATAACGATCCGCGCGACAGGATGCTGGGCCTGCTGATGATCGACTGGCGGCTGCGCAACAACCTCTTTCACGGTGCCAAGTGGGCCTACGAGCTTCGGGACCAGCGGGAAAATTTCATGCAAGCGAACAGCGTCTTGGTGCAAATGCTCGAACGCCATGGCCAACTCGGCTAAGGATCCTAAATCCGCCGAACCTGATTCACACATATCCCGTTCCACCATCTTGAGAGAAAGCCGATCCACGCACCCTTCAGGGCCTGCGCGCCGCGCTTGCCTCCAAGGATAGGCTGATCATCGCGTCTCCCGCCGCGCTGTATCAGGGCTGCAGCAGGTCCGGCAGGCAGTCGGCGAACTCCGGCTGAATCTTGCTCATCGGCCTGGTGACGGCTTCGTCGCCAGCCAGGACAGCCAAGGTCATGCCGGTCATGGTGCTCAGGCCGTTCGAGTTGCGCAGAACCTGCAGCGCCAGGTCGACGGGAAAGCCATCCCCGTTTCGTCGCAGCGGGTGAATGCCGCCATGGACGAAGGAGTTCATGGCGGTCCAGCACCCGTGCTTGAAGTGGGCCAGCATCTGATGGGCCGCTGCAGGCACGCCCTGGCCGACCCGTTTGCCGATCTGCTCGATCATCTCGCTGGCGTTAGGCAAATTCTTGGCGCCCTGCTCGGCCTCCAGCGACAACGGTACTGACAGCTTGGCAATGGCCGCGTCGGTGGCGCCATAGACCAGCCACATGGCGCGCGTCAGCACCTCGAACTGCAACCGCGGCGGAGGTCGGCAGGGCCAGGGCCATCAAGGCGCGCAAGGCCGCAGCGTGCTCCATGGCCACCATGCACATGCCCAGCGCAGCTTCGCCACGGGGTGAGCCGTCAAATTCGGCGTCTGCAAGCAACTCATTCAGTCGCTCGTGCAGCGCGTCAGACCGATGGAGCATTTGTTCAAACGGGCCGTCGGAATGGGCGTCGTGCTTCTCTTGCACGCCGATATCGTAGAGCCCTCGCTGGGGCGTTCTAGTGGTACTAGCGTCTCCGGCCAAGGGATACGGCCGGCCGCGCTTTCGTGCTGCGCATCGAGCCTGGCGGGTCCGGCGGACCCTGGTCTCGCCCCATGCGGGCTTCCATCGTTCCCTTCCCTCCGGTCGGCTGACGCCTTCGGACGGGACACCCGTCCAGGCCTGCTCGCTTCGCTTGTGTGGTGTCGGCGCCAACAGCGGCCGTTGCCGCATCCGCCGTCTTCGCTTCGCTCATCACCTTGTCCGCGACTGTAGCCCGCGGCCGTGAGCCGTCAAGGCGCGCCGGGCCGTGTCCTCGGCTGTCGCCTGCGGGCCGCCCCACCCCCGGCGCTTGTCTCCTTGACGGCACACGGCCCCGGTCTCCCTTTCGTCGCGGGCGATGAACTCAGGAAAGACGGTGTCAACGAGGCCGGCCCAGGTCTTCGCGCCGACCCCACCGGAAGACCTGAAGAGGGCTCCGAATCTATGAATCCGGGGGGTTCTTCAACAGCCAACTTCATTTGGAGAAAGACCCATGCAACTCGCATCTCGCTTCGCATCCCACTCCCCCGTGCTGCGCCGAACATCCACTGTCGGACGACCAAATCCGGGCCGTGGCCCCGTCCATCTTCGCAGAGGACAAGCCCGCCAGCCGCTCCGGACGCTAAAGCTATATCCCCACCGCCGCCGTGCTGACCGAACTGCGCAAGGAAGGGTTTCCGCCCTTCATGGTCTGCCAGACCCGCGTGCGCGACGAGGGCAAGCGCGAGCACACCAAGCACCTGATCCGACTGCGCCACGCCAGCCAGATCAACGGTCGGGAGGCCAACGAAATCATCCTGCTGAACTCGCACGATGGCAGCAGCAGCTACCAGATGCTGGAGGGCATGTTCCGCTTCGTTTGCAAGAACGGGCTTGTCTGCGGCGAGACTGTGGCAGATGTGCGTGTGCCCCATAAGGGCGACGTGGCGGGCCACGTCATCGAAGGCTCCTACGAAGTGCTGCACGGCTTCGAGCGCGCGCAATCTTCCCGCGATGCGATGCAGGCCATCACGCTAGACAGCGGCGAGGCCCAGGTGTTCGCGCGCGCCGCGCTGGCCCTCAAGTACGTCCCCGCCCGTCACGGAAACGCAGGTGCTGGCCCCGCGCCGCTTCGACGATGACCGGCCCGACCCGTGGAGCGTGTTCAACCGCACGCAAGAAAGCCTGACGCAAGGCGGACTCATGGGCCGCGCCAGCAGTGGCCGCCGCCAGCGCACCCGCCTCGTGCAAGGCACCAGCGCGTCGCGGCTGAACATGGTCGAGCGCTTCTTCCGCGACATCTGGTGTTCGAGGGCATATCCGCATCGTCGCGCGAACTGCTCGCGCGTGGCGCCGGATTTAACAGCGACGGCCGCTGTGGATTGCGGCGATCAAACCGATCGACCCGGGCCATCCACTGAGCAATCGCCGCGCTCCCCCATATAGCCAGCAGCGATCTTGCGCATCCTCCATTCAGAGGATCACAACACGTTCGCTGGAGACGGGCGCCAACGACACCAGTGCTAGCATTTAGCACACGAGCCGCATAGATGAATGGGGTGTCGACGAGAGGGGCGGCCGGAGGAGGATCCATGACGCTGCTTCGAACGCCTGCAGACATCGGTATAGCGGACTTCGCCCGCGCTACGGGAAATACTGCAAAAGCCCCTGCGAAGAAGGAAGCTTCGAAGAAGCGCCTGCGTGGAGTGGGAACAAGAGCGGCTGAAGGCGCTGGTGGAGGCTTGATCCACTCACCAGGCGGCAAGCTTCTCGCAAAGACGTTTGCATTGCCAACTCCAGGAGTCGCGGTAGCTCCCGTCTATCCCCTCGCCGATCGGCTGCGTCTTATTGATCAACTCTCAGTTGCCCTCGACAGCTTCTATGTGCATCTCGAGCGCAAAAAGGCGATCTATGGTTTCGATCCTGTCCGGGCATTGGGCCTTCTGCGCTTACAGACCCCGGCTCTTTCGGATGCCGAGTTCCACGAGAACCTGGTCCAGATCCTTGCGCGAGTCAGGGATCGGCATGTCATGTTCTTCGGGCGGGCGACCTATGGGATCGCGGCCGTTCTTCCCTTCACAATTGAAACGTGCTGGGATGGCGAAGGCGAGATCTACCTCGTGACCAAGACCGATGCGGACACAGTGTTCAAGTCCCTCCGGCCGGGGGCGCGCGTCAGTCACTGGAACGGCATACCGATTGATCGTTATGTCCGCCTCACCGCCAATGTCTTCGACGGCGGAAACGAGGCCGCGGCGCTTGCCCGGAGTCTGGCCTTCCTCACGAAACGCCCGCTCACGCAGTTTGGACCGCCACTGGAAGATTGGGTCGACCTCCGCTTCTCGTTCGATGGCGTTGAGTTGCAAGAGCGCTTCATGTGGATCGGCTTCGACGCCGCCGCCGCGCCGAGCTATCCCGGTGTGGGGCGCAATCTCACCGGCTTCGGTGGCGACCTTCTGCTGATGGATCTGCAGAATGCGCGACGGGTGCTGACCGCACCACACTCCTTCGATGCGGCACCCCCAAAAGCACCTGTGCCGCCCTCGCTCGGCGTCCCTGTCATTCTCGGCAGCATCGCGCGCGGCGTGATCGACTACGGCTCCGTCACGACGAGCCACGGCACTTTTGCCTATGTGCGCTTCTGGTCCTTCCGTGCGAACGACGTTGATGACCTGGTCAATGCCCTGGCCCCTGTGCTTGCAACACTGCCGCAGAACGGCCTAGTCTTCGATATCCGAGGCAACACCGGAGGCTACATCGCCGCGGGCGAACGCGTGCTCCAACTGCTCAGCGCACAGCCAGTCGTGCCAACGCGGTTTCAGTTTCGCGTGACCGATTTGACTCGCGCAATGGTGGATGCGAGTGATAGGTTCATCAAGTGGCGCCCTTCGTTTGTCGAGGCATACAGGACCGGCGAGGCCTACACGCGCGGTATCCCGATCGAAGGCGAAGATGCTGACTACAACAAGGTCGGCCGCAAGTACAGCGGACCCGTCATTCTCATCAGCGACGCGCTGGCGTTCAGCACTGCGGACATGTTCGCTGCCGGCTTCATCGACAACGAGATCGGCAAGGTCATCTGCACCGATGGAAACATGGCCGCAGCCGGCGGAAACAACTGGACATGGGATGTCGTGCGCATCTTCAATCCAGATTTCCGCCTTGACGGAAAACTGAAGGTCGACTTCGTTGCCGGCAGCCTGTCAGTGGAAATCATCGATGCCTTCAATACCGCCGGCGTATCCTTGTCGGCAACGGCGACGCTGTTGCCCGGGCGGGTGGATGATGGAGATACTGCATGGACCATCCATGATGGATCTCTGTCCCATGTTGTGCGCGACCAGCCGTGGATGAGCTCCGATCTCAACGTCTATCTTGGCCGCGGCTCTTCCGGTCTCGACGACTTGCCGAACGGCGTCCACCTGAGTCTGACGATGCGCCGCGCGCTGCGTGTTCGGGCGAATGAGGGTCGCGTGCTGGAAGATGTAGGCATCGTGCCGGACGTCCTCTATCGGATGACGGTACGGGATGTCATGGAGCACAACCAGGATCTCTTCGAACGGGCCGGCCAAGAGTTGAGTGGTGGCGGGCTGAAACAGTCCGAAGTCGAATGGCAACGTGCCTTATTGGCGCCGACCGAAAACTGAGCCACTCAGATTCGGATCGGCGCGGACACTCAAGGCATCAATATGACTTCACCGTGCGTTACATTGCTTCAGCGAAGGACGCGGCCAGCATTTTTAGTGGGACGCTTGCGAAGGACTACTGATTCTATCGGACGAGCCTTCGGCGAAACGCGCAGGTGGAGGTAAATCACCCTCCGCGAAGCTAGACCGCCCGTCAGTTAAGGATGTGCTGCGCGCAATGCAGCGTCCTTCTCGATGCACGCAATCGCTAGCCATCGCAGCAAGGGTACTACGTGCTGCAACCGATCTGACGGCGCGGAATACGGCTCGAAGGTTGCACTGGGATGTCCGCGACGGGTTTTCTTAGAGTGAACGACAGCGCAGCGAATCTCGTACAACCAACGCGCCAACTCCGTCCGTGGACTTGACGCAGTGGGATCGAAGGCGCGAATCCTTACACCGAATGCCGTGGGCAAGTCAGCCGTCACGATCAAGCGCGCATTCGGCCGCAGAGTGGCAAAGTAGGTTGTCACATCTGCATCGCTTACCAACAGTTCAATGATGCAGTGCAACTGATTGAGCTCGCTGGTCGCAACACGGCCAAGCAGCAACGGAGCTTCCTCGAAGTAGTACTCCAAGACGTTATAGAAGCCGACAAAAGCCTTCAGCGGGTGGAACTCCTTCAGCCCAGAGAAGTAGTGAGATAGCAGGACAGGCGTGTATTGGTGATGCGCGTCGATGCGTTCGATCGGGAGCGCGTCGAGCGTCTCCGCGCAGGCGGAGTGCGCCAAAGGAACCGTCGTTGCAGTTGTGGAGATCGAGTGCAATCTGATATTGGACAACCCGACGGCTTGCCAATAGTCGATCAACCCGTGATCCGTCTTGAGGACACGCATCTTGCCGACGTAGCCGTCGCGGTCAGGGCCGGGGGCAATCAATGTTTGGATTCGCTTGCCCAGTACTGCACCCATATCGTGGACGTAGGGAGCGACACGATCCATGACGTAGTTCATCCCGATATTCCAATCTGTTAGGTCGATCCGGTCGCTTGCATCAACCGCCTTGACGTACCCAACGTATTGATCATTCTGCGAATCTATGGCCAAGGCAAGTGTGTGCCCGAGGTCCACGCCGATGTAGTGCTCACTCGCATCGTCCTCGACGAACTTTCCTCGCGTTACTTTGAAACTGATCTTGGCGTTCGGGTGACGCTTGCTGTACTCGAAGAGGTAGTTGTCGACGAGGTACTCGATCGCCTCATCTGACAGATGCTCTTCCTCAGCTTCAAAGCGCAATTGAGCTACTGCATCGAGTTCCTCTAAGTAGTAGAAGGCTTGAGCCGTGAGCGCAGGTTCGCCGTGTATCGCTGGATGCATGATCATCGAGTGCGATAGACCCGAGAAAATCACCACCGACATCAAACCTTCGCCATCGGCTAGTTGCATCGTCGCATTGGTTGCCATACTGAATTGCTCCATGTGTTGGGGTACGCCGTGGGGAGTTAGAGCGAGTCTTTCCAATCCTGATCGAGCGGACCGATGCGGGCCTCGGGGTGTCCCACAAAGCGCAGTGATCTTAGCCCCAGTTGTCAGCGCGGCTCGCAGAAGGGCGGATTGTTCCGTCAATCCATGAAACTCGGGGGAGCACGGTTCCGGCCTGCCGTGACGCACAGCCTCCATCGCAGGCGGCGGCAATTCGGCTGCGTGCCCCACGACGCGTCACCGAGCTCAAACTTATTCCTTGATGCTCTGTGAAAGGCCCATTGCCACAGAGCGTTTGCTCCGCGAGCATATGCCTACCAAACCACTATTTAGTGCAGTGCGCCACCTAAATATGTACTTATCTATTCAGCGCCAGCGCCGCCTTAGCTCGCGTAACCTTGGCGAGGATGTCGGTCGCGCTCTTGGTCCAGATGAACGGTTTGGGGTTGGCGTTGTGGTGGGCCACGTACAGATCGATGGCCAATTCCAGCTCAGGCACGCTGGTGAAGCTGTCTCGTCGGATGCGGTTTTCCGAGATGTCGCGGAAGAAGCGCTCGACCATGTTCAACCACGACGCGCTCGTGGGCGTGAAGTGCATGACGAAGCGCGGGTGCTTGGCGAGCCAGGCCTGCACGTCGGGGTGGGTGTGGGTGCCGTAGTTGTCCACGATCAGGTGCAGCTGCAGGTGCTTGGGCGTCTTGCGCTGGATCAGGCGCAGGAACTGCAACCACTCCGCGTGCCGGTGTTGCTGTTGGCACATCGAGATCACGGTGCCGTCCAGGGTGTTCAAGGCGGCAAACAGTGTGGTCGTGCCGTGGCGCTTGTAGTCATGCGTGACGGTGCCGGCGCGGCCTTTCTTCATCGGCAAGCCCGGCTGGGTGCGGTTGAGCGCCTGGATCTGGCTCTTCTCGTCGCAGCTCAGAACCAGGGCGCGCTCGGGTGGATTCAAGTACAGCCCGACGACGTCCAGCAGCTTGTCCTCGAAGCGCGGATCCCGCGAGAGCTTGAAGCTGCTCTGGCGATGCGGCTTCAGGCCGTTGCGCTTCCACACCCGGCGGATGGTTGTCGCACCTACACCAAGCTGCGCGGCCAGCGTGCGCGTGCTCCAGTGAGTGGCCGCGATGGGCTTTTCGTGAAGCGTCTTGTCCACGATGCTCGACTCAAATTCGGGGGTGGTCACGCTGGGGGTGCGCCCGGGGCGCGGAGCATCGTGCTTCAGGGCCTCCACCCCGCCTTCCAGGAAGCGCTGGCGCCACAAGGCCACCTGGCGCCGATCGAGATCGACCTCCACTGCGATGTCCTTGTTCTGCCAGCCCTCAGCGGCGAGCAACACAATCTTGGCGCGTTGCTGCACACGGGCCTCGACGCGGCCTCGCCGCGCCAATGCCGTCAACTCTCGTTGAACAGCAGCATCCAGTTCGATCCTTGGGGCAATGCGCATGACGACCTCCGTCGAGGTCGGAGTGTGCCGTATCGATTAAGTTCCGCTATTTCGAGCGCACTACATTAGAGCATTTCCCATGGACAAGGCCACTCAAAAGATCAGCTTTCGCGTCCCACAGCCACTCTGGCAAAACTTCAAGTCGCAGACCGACTCCCTATTCCTCAACGCAGGCCCTCTGCTCGACTACGTCATCGCGCGAGAGCTTCCGCAACTGCGCGTTGACCTGGGCACCTCAGTGCTCTCCGCACAGGCGAGGCGATACATCTCCGGCCAACTGAAGAAGCTCACCGGCAGAGACACTGCGGGGCCAGCGCCCAATGTCAACATTCGGGTTAGGCCGTCGACCGTCAGCGCGCTGGACGAGGCAGTCGAGGCCCACAACCTCGTTCGCGATGCCTTCCTTTGTCGAGTGGTGATCTTCTTGCGCTCGACCGATTCACTGCTGAAGCACCTAGGCGTACCCACACGCGTCGCGCCATACCTGGGATCTGCAACCGGCCGCAGCTTGGGCTTGGAGGATATGCCCACCAGTCCATTGATGGCCATCGAGGCCGTACGCGACGATCCCTTTTACTATCTGCGAGCTCACGTGCAGGACAACTGGGACTGCGGCCTCTATAGAGTACAGCTCCCCTCCACCTTCGCGTGGGCCGCGTGCTACCTCGAGGACCAGGACGTGAGAGGGACAAAGGCCAACAAGGGAGCACAGAAGCTGTGGGACGAGATCCTCGGCAACCCGACGAAGGAGAAGCCGCTCAAGCGCGACATGAAACGGGGTGTTCGATGAACCCGCCTCCCGTCCACACGAGCGATCAGCGAAAGGCTGACCGCCTTTGGCTCCTCTTGGGCGGTGAGATCATCCCGGTGAGGCGGACGGGGGAACTGTTCTACGTCCACACCGAGTTCAGGAAGCCACTTCGCGCCAATGGACGCCGCCATGACGTGCCGGCCAAGCTCCTGACCCTGATCAATCGCCTTCAGAAAATGCAGGCCACGAACGATAAGGCGTGGGCATCTTAGCCAGGTTGCCAGCGGAGCTGCGCTGCGCCGCTTATCTAGGAAATTTGGCGAGGTTGAGCATCATCTGTTGGAAAGGGTGTCCGGCGGAACATTCAAATGTTGAGACTTCGCTTTCGAAGGTGCTGTCAGCGTTGGCAACGAACAAGCGCAGGCGACATCTAGTGCCCTTTGGCGCATTTTCGACTGCTGCGATTTCTTCCTGGGTGGCTTCGGAGTGAGCAGGATGGTCCCGGAGCACTAGGATTCCCGTGGAATCGACGAGCCCATCGACCAATCCGACTCGACCCAATCGAAAGTCGACCTTCATGGTGCTATTGGGAGGCACGAAAACGATGTGATCTTCGTCATCGCCGGAAACGTGAAGTTGAACGCCAATCCAGCCACTTCCTGATGCCTTCTTCAGAGGCATGGATAGCCGACCGCCTGTGACAGCCCCCAATCGAGACCCGGAATTGGTGATCAAAGCGGTTGCCTTCGAAGAACCGCTCCGGCCGTTGAAGATCAGGCTCCCAGAGAGGTGCGAGTTAGGGACCTCGAACATCCGGATGATCTGCGGGCCAACGGCAGCAACCACGGCGATAAGCGCCGTCGCCATCGCCATCGTTGTGCTTCCCAGGGGAAGGAATCTCTTCCATGTGAAGTCTGACTTGCAATGCCTGCAGAGCTTTGCAGCCGGGCTGATGGGCTCTTGACACATGGGGCAGGGCTGCAAAGCCCCGTCATCCTCTCGCGAGTTCGATGCCAGATCATTCATGTCCATTCCTAGCTACAGACACATTGTTGACCGGAAGTTGATGCCAAGGCGATGGTCCTTCGATCGTACAGTTCACGGATGGCGATTCCCCCTCCCCTCGCAAAGTACAAGGCGAAGCGCAACTTCGCGGTCACGCCCGAGCCGGCGGAGGGCGGCGAGTCCGCGGCTGCCGGCCTGCAGTTCGTGATCCAGAAGCACTGGGCTAGCCGGCTGCACTACGACTTTCGCCTCGAACTCGACGGCGTGATGCTCAGCTGGGCCGTGCCGAAGGGCCCCAGCTACGAAACGGCCGACAAACGCATGGCGGTGCACGTCGAGGACCACCCGATCAGCTACAACGCGTTCGAGGCCACGATTCCCCCGAAGCAGTACGGGGCCGGCAAGGTGATGATTTGGGACAAGGGCATCTGGGTGCCGGTCGGCGACCCGCGCAAGGGTCTAGAGAAGGGCGACCTGAAATTCGATCTCTACGGCCACAAACTCCGGGGCCGAATGGGTTCTCGTGAAGATCAAGAGTCGGGAGGAAAAGCAGGACGCGTGGCTGCTAATCAAGGAGCGAGACTAATTTGTGCGCCCGGCGAGCGACTTCAGCGTGGTCGACGAGATGCCGGACAGCGTTGCCGGCCTGCCGCCGCCAACTGGCGCGACCGCGCCCACCCAGTCGACTGACGATCTGGTCAGAGCGAAGAAGGGCGCCCTCCCCGCCAAGATTGCGCCCGAGCTCGCCACTCTGGTCGACGGGCCGCCCAGCACGGGGGACGACTGGGTGCTGGAGATCAAATTCGACGGGTACCGGATGCTTGCGCGGGTGGACGACCTTGGCGCGCGGCTCTTCACCCGGAACGGCCACGACTGGTCGCAAAAGCTGCCTCATTTGGTGCGCGACCTGGCCGCGATGAAGCTGGCACCGTGCTGGCTCGACGGTGAGATCGTCATCCTCAACGAGCAGGGGCTCCCCGGCTTCGGGGCCCTGCAGGCCGGATTCGAGAAGGCAGCGACCAAGGACATCACCTTCCACCTGTTCGACTTGATGCACCACGACGGCCTGGATCTGCGCCAGGTAGCGTTGGTCGAGCGGCGCGCGCGGCTGAAGCAACTCCTCGAAGACGCCCTAGACTCGCTGCGTTTCAGCGAGGCGTTTGTCGGCGCGCCGCGAGACGTCGTTGCCTCGGCCTGCAAGTTTGGGCTGGAGGGGATCATCGGGAAGCGAAAGGACAGCCCGTACACCTCGAGCCGTTCCCCCGACTGGATCAAGCTCAAGTGCCGTCAGCGCCAAGAGTTCATGGTGGGTGGGTGGACCTACCAGCGCGGCACCAAGGCCGGGATCGGTGCCCTGCTTCTGGGTGTGCACGACGACGCCGGCGACCTGGTCTACGCCGGCAGCGTCGGGTCCGGCCTGAGCGGCAAGCTGGTGGGCCCGCTCCAGCAAAAGCTCGCGCCGCTGGCCGCGCCCGCCAGTCCATTCAAGGGTGCGACGGACGCTGCCGCCCGTGGCGCACAGTGGGTGAAGTCGGAGCTCGTGGTCGAGGTGAGCTTCGCGGAGTGGACGAAGAGCGGCCACGTCCGACACCCAGTCTTCAATGGGCTGCGCGAGGACAAGCCCGCCAAGGCGGTCGTTCGGGAGGTGCCGCTTCACCTTCGGCCGGCCGCCGGCGCCGAGGTCCAGCACACCCTGCCGGCCAAGTTCCGGGTTTCCAACCCAGACCGCGTGATCGACCCGTCCACAGGCGTCACCAAGGTCGAGCTGGTGCGGTTCTACGGCCTGGTGGGTCCACTGATCCTCGAACACCTGAAAAACCGCCCTGTGTCGCTTGTACGGGCGCCGGAGGGCATCACCGGCGAGCTTTTCTTCCAGAAGCATTTGGACAAGGGCGAGATCCCCGGGGTGCGGCAGCTCGACCCGGCGCTCCACCCTGGCCACGCCCAGCTACTCGAGGTGGCGACCGGCTAGGGGCTGCTCTCGGCCGCGCAGCTCAACGGGGTCGAGTTCCACACCTGGAATGCCGTCAAGACCGCGATCGGCAAGCCAGACCGCATGACGTTCGACCCCGGGCGAAGGGGTGAAATGAGCGCAGATCCAGCAGGCCGCCGAGTTGGTGCGCGTCTTCCTCGAGCAGCTCGGCCTCGCTTCTTTCGTGAAGACCAGCGGCGGTAAGGGGCTACACGTGGTAGTGCCGGTCAAACGGCTCTACGACTGGGACACCGTCAAGGACTTCTCACAGGCGATCGTTGTGCACCTCGCGCGCACGCTTCCGCAACTGTTCGTGGCCAGGAGCGGCCCGAGAATCCGGGTGGGCCGGATCTTCATCGACTACCTGCGCAACGGCTTCGGCGCGACGACGGCCTGCGCCTGGTCGGCACGTGCGCGGCCTGGGCTGGGCGTGTCGGTACCAATCGCATGGAGCGAGCTGGCGAAGGTCACCAGCGGGGCTCATTGGAACGTGCGGAACATTTATGCGCGTCTGGACAAGGGGAATGTCGCGTGGAGCGGGTACAACAAGTCTGCAGGGGCACTCACCGGAGCGATGCGAACGCTGGGATTTCGGTAAGCACCTCGCATGAAAGCGGCGACGAAGGCTCGATATATTGGGTCCGTACACGGCAGGATCAGCCGCTCCCCTTAGGGCGCGGGCGCCCGCGCCTTTAGCGCTGCACCAAGCCCAGGATCACATCGCTCCACGGTGAAGTGAGGCTTAGCACCCCAGCGGTCATGACGATCAGGACAACGGCCCGCTCGCGCGGCGGCAGCGTAGCAATCATGGCGATCAGCTTTTCGATGAGCTCGTAGTAGCCGGTGGGCTTTTTCATGGCGACCTTTCACGACGCTGTTGGACATGGCGTCACCTTACGAAGGCGATGGCCAGCCAGGAAGCGCGCCAGTCACCGTCGCAGATCAACCGTGAAACCGTCACCCTCGCCGGCTAGCTGTGGCGCCGCCGCGACGGAGGCTGAGGTGGTTCGGAAGGGTGAAATCCTCAACCCTTGGAACCGATCGATCAATTCAGAATCGAATCTTCACTTCCACTCCAAGGAGTTTGCCTTGAGTAATTCCCTCACACTTGGCGAACCTGGGCAGAGCGCCTTGTTGGCGTTCCTGCAGGTATTGAGGAAAGAAGGCGAATCGGTTCAAAAAGTACTTGAGCGGTTCGCCGATCTCTACGATCCCAAGTACCTGTGGGGATTGATCAAAGCTGGCAAGCCGCTTCCCTTGGAGGTGGAGCTCAGGCTCAAGCACGAGGCCTACTTCGGAACGTTTCCCGATGACAAGTTCTTCGCGCCCGGCGACACCGAGCTACCCATGATCCGCTCCGCTGTCATCGGCCTAGATGCCACGGGACTTGACGCACCGCTGGCACACATTGAGGCCCTGCTCAAAGCGTGTCGAGAAGACGACCACGCTCGCCGGGCTGGGCTGCTCTACTGCAAGAGCGTCGCGCAGTTCCGTCGGTTGAAGGACGGGAGCGTGAAATGCTGGCATCTCATCGAGACGAGCAAAGCGCTCCTGAGAGAAGTCGATGCATGCGAGGCGATTCGG
This sequence comes from Variovorax sp. J31P207, assembly GCF_030316965.1. NCBI lineage: Bacteria > Pseudomonadati > Pseudomonadota > Betaproteobacteria > Burkholderiales > Comamonadaceae > Variovorax > Variovorax sp. J31P207. The sequence continues at coordinate 76,780 of NZ_JASZYN010000016.1, read as the reverse complement.
CCGCAATTGGCAGTCGTAGCTCGCGCAAACCACGAAGCGTTCAGGTGGCAGAAGTTGGTCATGGCCAAGAAGGCTAAAGGCGTCGAACTACTAGATATCTGCGAGGCTGGCCGCCTCGCTTGTCTGGACGGGGCGGACAAGGTGCCCGCATGGATCAATGCGTTCCGCGATGCGACGGAGTACACGGCGATGCTGGTCTCGCTTGGCCAGCGAGCCATGGAGAAGGAACTGGACACCGCCTTGCGTCGGCTCGTGGGCAAGTTCAATGGGCAGCCGGCCAACCACGTTCTGCATCTGCTCCACGAGGTGGAAGACCGTGCGCTGCATGAGATTCGCCAACGCGAGATCTACAAGAAGCTCGAAGCGCTCACGCAGCGCGACCGCACCGGCGCCGTCGGGCGCATCAATTTCTCGGATTTCCCAAAGGAATAATCATGAAGAAGACACTTGTTGCCGTCGCCGCATTCGTATTGAGCGCTTGGGTTCACGCTGGCATCGTGCCGGGTGTTCACGGCCCGGCGCTGCAGTCGCCCGCTGACGAGGTAGAACTCCTGGCAGTCGCGCCGGGCGTGCATCGCGCTGCCTGACGCTGGTGCACAGGGCGAATGGCGACCCCGGCGGACACCCAAACTCCTCCACAAGGGTGGTCACGCCTCCACCGCACGCGCCAAGTTCAGGCAACGCAAGATCTCGTTGTCGCTTGTTGAAACCTAGTGTAACGGCCACCTCGGGCGAGTCGAGCACAACAAAATCACGGAAATCGCGTCAGTTCGATGGCGCGTTGCCCTCGATATTCATCCCTTGATTGCGGTCAAGCTCAGCCGGCTGAACGTGCCCTGTGGCCTGCGTGATAAGGGGCGGGTGCGAAGCACCCAGGGCTCTACGTCCCGTCATTGCACCCACCGTGCTTCAAACCAAGTGATAGGCCGGCGCGTTGGCCGCCGGGTGGGCCTGCGCGTTCTCGTACGCGCGGATGACGCCGCGCAGTCGCTCGCATTCACGCTCCAGGGCGGCGACCCAGGCGCGGGCGTGTTGGGCTTCGTTGTAGGCCTGCGTGTGGAGGGCGGCCATGCCCCAGCGGCTCTCGAACCAGAGAGTTAAATACACCGCGCGGGGCGCGTTGCCGCTGGCCTGGTAGCGCTGCGGCGTCCGAAAGCTCACCCCCAGATGCCGAGCAATTTTCTTGCGCGGCTCGACCTGGTCGGCGAGCAGGTAGGCCAGGGGCGGCAGGCGGGCGAACGAGGGTGCAAGGAAGGGCATGTCAGGGCTCCTGCAAAAGGTTCCACATGTTCGAGACCCGGCGATGCCGACCCCGCCAAGACCGCGACAGTTTGTCGCAGTCCCATGCCGCCCCGCGGCGCCCTCTTCTTCCCATGCCATGCGGGCTTTTTCCGGGCCATGAAGAGCGCGTAAAACCTCAAATCCCCCCTGGGGGCTGCATCAAAACCCCTACTACCCTCCCCGCTCTGCCGCCCTTTCCCCGCGGCCTCTGAGGAGGGCTCGACAGGTCGATAAACATAATTGTCGTCTGCCCTCCTCCGTATTGTGGCTATTTCGCTGGTAGGCGCGTTGGGATGATACGGAGTCCGAAATGTCAGCCTCCAGTGCCAGCCCGCTCGGGCCGACTAAGACGCATCTTCGAGAGCAGCGATCACGTCACGCTGCAAGTCGTCGCCATCCTCGATCCCGAGGCTCATGCGCACCAGTCCGGGTGTGACCCCGCCGGCAAGGCGCGCTGCAGGGTCGACAGCACTGTGGGTCGTGGACGCAGGGTGGCAGGCCAGCGAATCCGTGTCTCCTACGGAAACGGCCTGGGTGACGAGCTTCAACTTGTCCAGGAAAACTCGGGCAGCCGGCTGGCCGCCAGCCAGCTCGAGGGACAGAATGCCGCCAAAGCGACGCATCTGCCGCACCGCGATGTCGTGACCCGGGTGCTCGGGCAGTCCGGGGTAGTGCACTTTCGCCACCGCCGGATGGCGGCGCAAAGCCTCCGCGATCATTTGCGCGTTGTCGCAACTGGCGGCCATCCGCAGTGGAAGGGTCTTGAGCCCGCGGATGAACAGCGCCGCATCGTGAGGGCTCATGCAGCCGCCGAGCTCCTTCATTCCGGTTTTGCGGATCGCGTTGGCATGCGACAGGCCGGCGACCGCCACGCCGCCTGTCGCGTCACCGTGGCCGCCGATGTACTTCGTGGCTGAATGGACCACGACATCGATGCCCAGTCCGATGGGGCGGGTGAGAACTGGCGTGGCGAAGGTGTTGTCGGCGATGCTGATGAGGCCCCTTGGCTTTGTCAACGCTGCCACTTTCGCGAGATCGCAGATGCCGAGGGTCGGATTTGACGGCGTCTCGACATACACAGCCCGCGTGCGCTCGTTCACGCAGCCAGGGATGTCCTCGACGGCGGATGCATGCACCGCACGGATCCCGAGCCGCGGCAGCATCTGCCGCATGACGCCGTCGGTCCCGCCATAGAGCGTTCCGACATAGACGACTTCATCGCCAGCCTTCAGAACGGCGAGCAATGTGGCGCAGATCGCCGCCATGCCGCTGGAGAAGGCGATGGCTTGGTCGCCTCCTTCCAGCGCGGCCATCTTCCGCTCGAAAACCGCCACGGTCGGATTCGCGAATCGGCTGTAGAGGTATCCCGGCTCCGCGCCTGCGAAGCGCGCCGCACCCGCGTCGAAGTCGTCGAAGGCGAACGAAGACGTGCTGACCACCGGCGTCGCGATCGCGCCGGAACCGGGGTCAGGATGCTGGCCGGCGTGAACCGCCAAAGTCCGAATGCCGCAGCTCGCGAGATTGCCGGGGATCGGGCGCGTGTGGGTGAGCATGTGATTCCTCGAAGCTGCGTCGCCTGCAAGCTCGCTGGGCCTGTAGGTGTCCGTCAGGTGGAACTCGCCAGGCGCCATTGAAGAAGAAGTGCGCAGATTGCCGGCAGTCCGAAGAGCACCATGAAGACGGGCCACTCTTGCGCGAGCGTGTAGCCCGCCTCCACCATGCCGAACCACATGTTGAACGTGGAGGCAGCAAGCCAGAGGAAGAGAAAGACAACACTGGCCAGAGCGCTCGAGAGATGGAGTAGTCGAACCACACCGTGTAGAGATGCGAGCAGCAGGGCGGCGGCAGCAAGAAGAATGGTGGTTCGCATGATTTCCTCCTGGGCAACGTGGGGTGGATCGATGGTTCGGGCGTCCTACTTTTGCAGGATGCGCGTCTGCCAGCGGTGCGCGAGCCAGGCAGCCAGGGTGCCGAGGGCACTGACAGCCGCAAGTTCGCCGAACGCAAGAAGGCTGGGCGGCAGGTGTGCCGCAAAGAACGTGATGAGCCCCAGGAAGTAGGCGGGAATATTGTTCAAGGGCGCGGCGGCGCGGAGCGATACCACGACCATGGCCACGACGAAGACGACGGGCGCGAATGCCAGCGGTCCCATCAACGGGAGCAGCGCGCCAACGGCGAGAGCTGCCACAGTGCCGAACGCGATGCCGATAGCCAGGCAGAGATAGCTGAAGAGCGCATCCCTCGCGGAGTGTCCGCGGGTGAAGAACGCCACCCAGCCCACGAACATGGCCCAGACGGACCAGCCGAGACTGGCCGATGTCGAGGCCGCGATCGCTGCGGTCGTTGCGGCAACCAGAGTGAGGGCGTTGAACTTGATGGACAGTGGCGCGATAGCGCCCGCGGTCGAGTTGGACATGGTCGAATCTTTCGTCAAGTGAAGGGGGCAGGAGGTCACTACCGCCCGCACTCGGGGCAGCAACGACATGCTTGCGATAGCGTCAGGCCGCGATGAAGGCAGGCTTCAGCAGGTCTTGAAGTCCGATGTTGCGGAACATCTCGGCGCGCACGCGATCGGCGACGCCATTCACGATCTCCGCGCCGTCCTGCGACGGATCGACGTGCACCCGGAAAGGGCGCCTGCCGAACGGCAGGCCCACGACATCCACGATCGCGTCGGCCACCGAGGCTGCATCGGCATCTGCGGGCTCGAGTGCCGCCAGGCCTTGCAGCGCTTTCTCGGGAACGCCCGCGTACGGCCCGTCGTTGTATTCCGCTGCGCGTGCCGCATCGGCCGGCGAACCGGAGTGCGCGAAGTGATTCGTTCCCTTGGTGAACGCGCCCGGCACGACGATCGATGTCTCAATGCCCCAGCGCGTCAGTTCTGCCGCGTACGACACGGCCAGCGAATCCATTGCCGCCTTGGCGGCGAAGTAGGGCGACAAGTAGGGAGGCGTGCCGCCACGGGTGCTCGATGACGAGACCCAGACGATCAGCCCCTTGCCCTGCTTGCGCAGTTGCGGCAATGCGGCACGGTTGACGCGCTGCGTGCTCAACACATTGACGTCGAAGAGTTGCGCGAACTGTTCGGGCGTGAAGGCCTCCGCGGGACCGAATGACATGTGGCCCGCGTTGTGCATGACGATGTCGAGGCGACCAGCGTCCGCGATCACCTTCGCGATGCCTGCATTGACGGAGGCATCGGATGCAACGTCGAGCTCGACGGAGCGCAGATCGACATCGTTCTCTTGGGCGAACGCGGCCGCAGCTGCAACCGCCGGCGCGTTGCGGCTTTCAGTGGCGCGCATGCCCGCATAGACGATATGGCCGGCCTTGGCCAGTGCCCGCGCCGTGAGAGCCCCGAAGCCGCTGGAGGCGCCGGTGATGACGATGACTTGCTTGTTCATGATGGATTCCTCGAGGTGTGATGGGTGCCTGTGCGAAGGGAGCGGTTCGGTTGCGGCTCTCAGGCCACGCCGCCGTTCGCGCGGAGGACCTGGCCGTTGACCCAGCCCGCATCCGGACCTGCAAGGAAGGAGATCACGTTGGCGATGTCGTCCGGTTGGCCCAGGCGCTCGAGCGGGGGCATCTTGGCGAACTGCGCGATGAGCTCGTCGCTCTTGCCGGTGAGGAAGAGGTCCGTGGCGATGGGGCCGGGCGCGACCGCGTTGACGGTAATGTTGCGGCCACGCAGTTCCTTGGCGAAGACATGGGTGAAGGCCTCCACAGCTGCCTTTGTGCCGTTGTAGACGGCGTACCCCGGCATATTGAGTGCGAGCGTCGTGCTCGAGAAGTTGATGATTCGGCCACCTTCGTTCAGACGCGCGGCCGCTTCTCGCATCGTGTTGAAAGTGCCCTTGGCATTCACGTTGAAATGGCGGTCGTATTCGTCGTCGCTGGTCTGCGCGAGCGGGATCGTCTTCAGGATGCCAGCGTTGTTGACCAGCACATCGACCTTGCCAAGCGTCTTTTCGACTTCGACGAACATTGCCCTGACGTCCGCAGCGTTGGCTACGTCGGCCTTCACGGCGACGGATGTCTGCTGCTTGGCTTCCAGCGTCAGCACCAGTTCATCGGCTTCCCTGGAACGGCTGGCATAGTTGATGACAACGGCAAAGCCGTCGTTTGCGAGACGGCGTGCAATGGCAGCGCCAATGCCACGCGAGGCGCCGGTAACGAGGGCGATCCTCTGCTTGGACGGGTTCATTCGGTTTCTCCTGGAGCAAGTAATGGGGGTGGTTCGTCGAACTCTCATTCGACAAAACGAAGCTTAGAGAGCGGAGGCAAAAATCGAAATGACGAACGCCCCACGATCTCTGCCATTCAGCGCTGTTCCAGAGGACCCGTTGCAAACGTCGCGCGGTATTGGGCTGGAGAAACGCCCAGGTCCTCGACGAAGGCGCGGCGCATCACCTCGTCACTGCCAAAGCCGCAGAGCGAGGCCACCTGCTCCAGGCCACGCCGTGTCTGCTCCAGCATCACGCGGGCTGCGTCGAGCCGGGCTTGGCGCACGTAGCGCGCAGGCGTGACGCCGGTCTCTTCCCGGAAGACACGCGAAAAATTGCGCGAGCTCATCGCCATCTGCTCGGCCAGCGTTTCGACGGAGAGCGGCTTGTCCAAGTTCTCCGCGACCCATGCGGCCAGATCGGCGAACGATCGTGTGCTGGGCATCTGGGCCTTCAGGGCGATACTGAACTGCAATTGGCCGCCGGGTCGCTTCAGGAAGACGACCATCATTCGTGCGATGTGCAGCGCGACGCGGCTTCCCACATCTTCTTCGACCAGTGCCATGGCCAAGTCGATGCCCGCCGTCACGCCAGCGGAGGTGTAGATCGAACCGCTCTTCGCCCACACCCTCTCGGCATCCACGTCGATCGCCGGATAGCGCTCGCTCAGTTGCCTGGCAACGGTCCAGTGCGCTGCCACCTTCTGCTGGTCGAGCAAGCCCGCTGCGGCCAAAACAAAAGACCCGAGCCCGATCGATGCGATGCGCCGCGTGCGACGCGCTGCTTGATTCAGCCATTCGCACAGCTCAGGATCGCTGAAGTCGAACACGCTCTTGCCGGTAACGATGACCAGCGTGTCGATCGACGCGCGCAACGATCCGTAGTGCCCCCCGCCAACGACAATCTCGAGTCCGCAGGCGCCATGAATCCGCCCCTTGGCCTCCGTGGACACCACACAGATGTCATATGTCGGACCTTCGCCATTCTCCTGCGAGGTTTCGTTGGCCGCCTGAAAGACATGAAGGGGGCCGACGAGATCGATCTCGACGATGGGCGCTACGGCGACGAAGACAACCCTTCGGATGGGGCGCGTCGGCCCGGCTTCCACAAGCATTCGATGTTCTCTCAAGAGCTAGGATGCGCCGCGATGAACGTGCCGAGAGCCGCTTTGGGGTGCATCGCCGACGGCGCACTGCGCGCTTGGCCGACTGACTGAACCGATGCATTCACCAAGGCTTCGAAACTGTTCCAGCGCTTGCTCTGCCAGCAAGCGCGTCAAAGGGCCGGCGCTCATCTCTTTCGCGAGAGGGGCGGCCTGGCCGGCCCACAACGACATGAAGTCGTCGGATCCGGCTGCCTCGGCAGCCGCCCTGAGCGGTGCAAGCACTCCGCCAGCCAGGGGGAAGCTCGGTGCCAGGGTGGAGATCGGTCCGACTTCGCGCATCAGTCGATTGACCATTCCGCGAGCGGGCCGACCTGTGAAGAGATTGGTCAGCGCCGTCGTTTCTGCCAGAGGACTTCTCAGCGCGGCACGATGAAGCTTGGGAAGCTTGGGAAGCTTGGCCTCTGGCGTGTAGAGATAGGCAGTGCCGATCTGTACTGCGCAAGCGCCGAGCACGATCGCGGCGACGATGCCTCGCGCGTCGGTGATCCCGCCACTCGCGATGACGGGTACGCTGACCGCATCGACAACCTGGGGCACCAGTGCGAAGGTCCCCAACTGAGTGGTGATTTCTTCCTGGAGAAAGATGCCCCGGTGACCGCCGGCCTCGGAGCCTTGCGCAACGATCGCATCGACGCCATGCCCTTCGAGCCAGCGCGCTTCTGCCACTGTCGTTGCAGATGAGATCACCTTGGCCCCCGTTGCCTTGACGCGTGAGAGCAAGTCCAGTGCAGGCAGCCCAAAATGGAAGCTGACAACCGCCGGCCGAAACTCCTCGACCAGAGCGCACATGGCCGCGTCGAACGGGTTGCGGCTTGAGCTCGGGTGCGGCCCTGTCGGGTCCAAGCCGAGTTCCAAATAGTAGGAGCGCAGACGCTCCCGCCATTGCAGCTCTTGCACCAGGTCAGGCTCTGGTGGGCGGTGGCAGAAGAAGTTGATGCTCAAGGGCGCCGCTGGTACTTGCGCTCGGATCTCCGCGAGCTCGCTTCGCACCTGTGCCTCGTTCAAGAGGGCGCATGGCAATGAACCAAGGCCTCCGGCCTTGGCGACTGCGATTGCCATTTCGTGCGAGGAAGCACCTGCCATTGGCGCCTGCAAGATCGGCACCTCGATGCCGAACAGATCAAGGATGCGGTGATCGCGCCACGTGTTCATAGCTTGAGTACTCCAAGCAAGGGAGCCAGATTCAACATGGGGCTCCGCGGTCGGAGTTGGGGCGTGGCTGGGTATGGACGACCGGGGCTTCATAGTCAGCCAAATTTTATAGGAGAGATTGATGATGATACAATCAATCTCTGTTGGAGATAACAGATGGATCTTTCGTCGCTTGAAATCTTTGTCACGGTGGCAACGGAGTTGAGCGTGACGCGTGCGGCCGAGAGGCTGCAACGCGTTCAGTCAAACGTGACCACTCGTCTGCGTCAGTTGGAAGAGCAGTTGGGCGTTGCGCTCTTTCTGCGCGAGGGAAAGCGCATGTCGCTGACGCCTGAGGGCATTGTTTTTCAGGACTACGCTCACCGCCTGCTGTTGCTCGCGTCGGAGGCTCAAGACGCGCTTCGCCCTGGCAGTCCCAAAGGAAAGCTTCGGATCGGGACGATGGAAAGTACCGCGGCGAGCCGTCTCCCGGGACCGCTCTCGCGATATCACAAGCGATGGCCGGAGGTCGCGATCGAGCTTCGGATGGCGCCTTCGGCGACTTTGGTCGAACAGCTTCTGGCGCATCAGTTGGATTGCGCCTTTCTCGCAGACATGGGGTCGATCGGCGAAGTCATGGACACGCAGCTGGAGGCACAGCCTGTCTACCAAGAAGAACTCATGCTGCTACTGCCCACAAGCCATCCGGATGTCGAAGATCCAAGTCAACTTCAAGTCGACAGCTTGGCTGCGCTTGAGCCGGGGTGCACGTACCGGCGATTTGCGCGGCAGTGGCTGAGCAACAAACCAGGGCTCAAGGTCCTTGAGCTCGGGTCGTACCACGCCATCTTCGCCTGCGTAGCAGCTGGCACGAGCATTGGCGTGGCGCCGCAGTCGGTGTTGGAGCTGCAACGCGCACCGAAGGGGGTGCGAAGTCAGCCACTTGCCTCGATCGACACTCTGCTCGTGCACCGACGCGGATACAGTTCGGCAGCTTTTCAAGCGCTTCGTGCCGAGCTTTCGCTCAATTAACGAACAATCTCGTTGTTGCGCTGACGCCGTCTCAGTGCTGGGGTTGTCGTACTTTTCGTGCAGATCGGTGCGCTTTTTGCGAGCCCGGCACCCACGCGGGCATGCAGGTCTCCATTGGATCGCGCAGGTGCTAGACGCGCCCCGCCCTGACCGGAACCGAGCCGGTACATTGGCGGCCCTGCGTTCTGGAGCCAGCCATGCCTTCCTTTGCCCTGCGTTTCGTCGGCCAGGAGGCCCTACCATCTCGGCTGAGCGACTTTAACCGTGAGCAGTTCTTCGAGTTGGGGTCGGCAGACATCGAAGCGATCACGCAGCAATTTCGAGTCAGCCATCGCCTGCCCGCTGCCTTGATGGTGCTGTTCATGCGCGCTACCGGTAGACCGCTCGACGGCTTCAACGTCTTGCCGCGCAATCTGCTGCGGCGCACTGCCGAGTTGTTGGGGATCTCCTCGCCATCCATTGCGACCCTGCGCTCCATCTACGGACGTAGCCAGACACTTTTCAAGCACCAGCTTTGGGCCAAGGGATACCTCGGTCTTCGAGATCTTGAGCGGGCTGATGATCCAACTGGCCGATGCGCTTCGCGTTCACGCCCAGGAGGCTACTCACCCCGACGAACTGGTACGGTCGGCCTGCCAGTGGCTGTACACCCGCCGGATCGTGATTCCCGGGCCGCGCCGCCTCAAGGACTGGGCCCGTGACGCGTTGGCCGTCATCGAGGCAAGCGTTCTCGCCCATGTCAGCGCCGCTGTTCCGGTCGCGAGGGCGCGCGAACTGAGCGCCCTCGCCTACTGCATTCGGTCCGAGACGGATTCCACCCACCTGGAGTGGCTGAAGACGCCCCCGCGGCGACATGGACCGGCAAGCCTGGCCGAAACGCTGGGGAAGGTGCGCTTTCTCAAGGCGCTCGGAGCCGACACCTGGGACCTGAGTGGCGTGACGCTGGCCAAGCAGCAGGCGTACGCCAGGCAGGTGCAGGCACGATGCCCGGCAAGGACACGCGAGATCAAACCATCCCGGCAGATGATCGAGTTGGTGTGCTTTCTGCGGATCACGCTTCTCGAACTGACCGACGTGGCACTGCTTCAATCGAGTCGACGTAGCCAGCAACTGTTTCGCGAAGCTACCCATGGGTATACGAATCCGGCGATGGCCATCGCCAAGCTGCTGGGCTTTGACCTGTGTCCGCGGCTGCGTGATTTGGCGGAGCGAAAGCTGCACCTGCCTCGCGTCTTCAGAATCCCGGAAGGACTCGAAGCAGTCACCGTGAGGAGCGTCTCGCTCGGCGCCATCGAGCGCGGCTGGGACGAGCTCCTTCGCCTGGCGGCGTCCATTCGATCCGGGCGCGTGTCAGCCACGCTGGCCCTGCAGCGCTTCGGATCGGCTGCGCAAGGAGACCCCCTGCATCGAGTAGCTGAACATCTGGGACGGCTGCTGCGCACCGTCTTCCTCTGCGACTACATCGCCATCGAGGACTTCCGGCGCGAGATTCACACGCTACTGAACCGGGGCGAATCGGTGCATCAGCTCCAGCGCGCGGTGTACAGCGGCAAGGTTGCGCCGGAGCGCGGCCGGCGGCGCGACGAGATGCTGGCGATTTCGGGCTCGCATGCACTGCTGACGAACATCGTGCTGGCCTGGAACACGAGCCGAATGCACGAGGTCGTTGAGAGGCTGAAGCGTCAGGGAACCCGAATCGAGGACGACTGGTTGCGCCGCATTGGACCAGCGCACTTCTCGCACATCAACTTTCGCGGCACGATGAAGTTCAACGTCGAGAAGTACGCCGACACGCTTGTTCAGCGGCGACCCAATACGAGGCATGCACCATCGTCACGCTGACGGCGCAAGCGCCCTCCCCCATCTCCGCGGGCCAAGCGCGCACCGTTCTGCACGAAAAGCGCAAAGTTCGGCGAAATGTCGGATTCGTAAGTGCCTGTCGGCAAAGGATTTTTGGGGCAAAACGCACCGATTTGCACGAAAAGTACAACAACCCCAGGTTGGCACTCGCGTTGGCGCCGCCGACGGTGTCAGCGAACAACCAGCTGCGTCTTCCGACGACGAATGGACGGATCGCGTTCTCTACCGGGTTGGAGTCTAGTGGCCAAGTGCCGTTCTCCAGGAACCGCACGAGCTTGGGCCACTGCCCGTGCAGGTAGTGCAGTGCTTCGCCCAGCAAGCTCGATGGCGCGACGGCGTGCAGGTGCGTGAGCAACAACCGCTCGATGTCGCGCACGACTGCAGCGCTGTAGCGCGAGCGCAGCCGCAGCCGACGCGCGGGTGTCCAGTCCTTGGCCAAGGACTCCGCACGGTACAGCTTGCCAATGAGCCGCACGAACCGGGTCGCGATCTGATCGGGCGAGCGGGCTGCCTTCGGTATGGCCTCCTCGGCCTTGATGAACGGGCGACGCGCGTGCGCCTTATGCGGAGCTCCGCATAAGGCGCATGCCCGGCGCAAGTTCGTCGAACTGCACACGGCCAACAAGAGTCACCTCGCAGAGGCAGGCATCCAGTACTTCGCCCGGCTCTATGAGTCGAGCGCGAGGTGAAGGACCTGGACGCTGATGAGCGGCGTCGTATCCGTCAAGCGCGGGGTCGGCCGATCGCCGAAGCCCTGCATGCCTGGTTGATCGCGCAGCGGCTCAAGGTCCCGGAGGGATCAGGCACCGCGAAAGCGTTGAACTACAGCCTGAAACGCTGGGCCGCGCTGACGCGCTACCTAGACGACGGCAACTTGCCCGCGGACAACAACTGGGTGGAGAACCAGATCCGGCCCAGCAGCGAGCCCGCTCGGCATAGTTCGGTGGTCGGCATAGTCAGCGAAGCTCAATGGGCACGATCCGCGCGCTTATCTAAAGGACGTGTTCTTGCGCCTGCCGACTCAGCCGCACAGCCGCATCGACGAACTGCTGCCACATCGCTGGCAGCACAGCTGACCACCCACTCGAGAACACCGTCGCGTGCTGCGGCCAGCGTCAAGATGTGTTTGCCGCGTGCTTACGAACGATTTCGTCGCCGCCATGCTGCAAGCTTCCATCGCGGCCGGGTCGGAGTACATGGGCATGGAACCGCTGGTGTCCTGCGACCCGCGCAGCGGCATCCCGCACGGCACCTGGCGCCGCCGCAAGATCGCGCAGGGCGAGCCGGTCTCCTCGAGATGGCAGCCAGCCATGACCGCTACCACGCCGCGCTGATGCGCTCAAGCCCGGCGAGCCCTGCGAAGCCGCACATCTCGCCTGCCAGGCCGTGATCGACCGCGCCGGCTACACCGATGCCTTCAAGAAGCGCGCCGGCTACTCGGTGGGCATCACCTTCGCGCCTGACTGGGGCGAAGGCGCGATCCTCAGCCTGCGTGCCGGCGTGACGACTGAACTGCAGCCCGGCATGGCCTTCCACATCCCGCCCGCGCTGCGAATCTACGGCGAATTCACCGTGGGCGTGAGCGAAACGGTGGCCATCACCGAAACCGGCTACCGAGCGCTGGGCGACGTCGAGCGGAGGATGCAGATGCGCGCCGGACCGTCCCTTGCAGGGGACCCGTCCCGAGTCGCCAGGCCGCGCTCAGCGGTGAAGCAGCCTCTTTCTCAGGGCGGCGGCACGATGATCCAGATGGCGACGGTCTTTTCCTTCGCCGAAGGGTTCAACCACATGTGCGAGAGCGAAGGCGGAAAGGTGAAGGTGTCGCCCGCATGGAGATGGTGCGACACGTTGTCGACCACGATGATGAGCTCGCCCTGCTTGATGTGCACGAGATCCGAGGCCGCATTCAGCGTATAGGGCTCGGAACCCGAGCCGCCGTTGGGCTCGATGACCGACAGCAGCGCCATCATGTGCTCATTGCTGGAACCCGAGATCAGGAACTCCGACATGCCCTGCCCGCCGAGGCTGATCGGCGTGCCTTCAGACGCACGCACCAGATTCGTCGCGGGCGGGTCGAACAGCGAGCCGGGCCGGATGCCGATCGCATTGCAGACCCGAAGCAGCGTTGCCACCGACGCGGCCACGGCATCACGCTCGAGGCGACTCAGGAAGGACTTGGTGATGCCAGCGACATTGGCGACCTGCTCGATCGACAGGCTGCGCGCCTTGCGGGCAGCCCGCAGACGCTCGCCCAGGTGGATGTCGTCTTGAGGCGGGCGGATCACCTGCAATGGCACCGCGGCCTTCTTCGCGACCCTGGCTGCACCCCGCCGGCGCGGCAGCGGCACGACCTCCAGTTCCGCCGCATTGGGCACGATCTTCGTGGGCTTGGGAATTGGTCGAGGGGTGGTGCGCGCCATGGAACGAGTTTAATCAGGTCGACCGCGCCATCTGCTCGCAGGCCGCATGATGCCTGGCGATCTGCTCGCCCGTAGCGATCCAGATGTCCTTCTGACTGAGCGCATAGTCGAGGAACTCGGTCATGATCATGTAGCCCTTGGGTCTTCCGGACACCTGCGGGTGCATCACCATCGACACCACGCCGCCCCATTCGCGCGTCTGGTCCATCTCGTCCTTCCAGATCGACATCACATGACCGCGCGGCATCAGGGTGCGGGGAGAATGCCGATGGGTCAGGCCATAGCCCCAGTCGTCGAAGCTGAAGTTGACGGGGATCTCGATCGGCCCGGCCTCGCCGTTGTCCAGCAGATGCCGGTAGGGACGAATGTCGTCGCGCCAGGAACTCGAATACAGGAAGCTCCGCTCGGCGAGCATGGCCAGCAACTCGGCCACGTTCTCGCCGTAGGGCGCCCGGTAGCCGACCGGCGTCACGCCGAGCACCCTTTTCATGGCGTCCAGCCCCTTCTCGAGTTCCTCGCGCATCAGCTCCACCTGGCCCGGCTCCGGTCGTTGGTGCCAGTACCCGTGATGCGCGACTTCGTGGCCGCTCTTGACGATGGACTCGCACAGCGCCGGATGCGCATCGAGCGCCCACCCCGTCACGAAGAAGGTGGCCTTGATCTGCCGCTGTGCCAGCGCCTCGAGGATCTTCGGAATTCCCACCCGCGCTTCGTAGCCGCCGTACGAGCGGCTCACCAGGCGGCGTTCGCTCAAGGCGTCGAAGGCGAGCCATACCGATTCGCCATCGACATCGAAGGCGGGCATCAGCGCGCAGCGGTGGCCCTCGGGCCATGGAAACTCAGGCGCCGGCGGCGCCCGGTTGGCCGCAGCCGGAATCCTGGTGGTGTAGTCGTCAGCCATGGTTCGCCCGAGGTCTCAAGGTTGCTCGATGAAGGCCGCGATGGCGGCATCCAGCTCTTGCGCTGCAGCGTCCGCCTGGGCGCGAAGTGCCACGACCGTGCTCCGGTCGGCATCCAGCAGCTTTCTTGCCGCTTTCGTTTCGCGCGCCACCGAGCCGGACGCCGGGCCGCCATACAGCACGCGCCGTTGCACGAAGGCACGCGGGTCCATCGCATCGGCGAACGCGGCCGCCGACAGGTGCGGGGCGTTGGCACCGACTTCCGTTGCGGCTTCGTCAAGGTGTGCAGATGTCGCCTCATCGGGCCGGATGCCAGCCGCCGCGCATCGCCGCACCAGCACGGCGACGATCTGGTGCGAGGTCCGCCAGTCGAAGCCGGCCTCGCGCACCAGCGCCCCGGCCAGGTCCGTCACCTGTGCCCAGTTGGCGCCCGCCAGGGCGTGCATGCGCTGCACGTTCACGGTCATGTCCCGCAGCAAGGGCCCCATGCTCTCGAACCGGACACCCAGGTCACGGCCCAGGTCCCACAGCATTGCCTGGCTGTTGCGGCGCTCCATGATCGGGAAGCCCGTGGGGCCCTTCTCGGCCGCCATGACCGTGACGACCACGCCCATCGAACGCGCGGCCACCGATTTCATGTCTTCGAGGCCGTCCGGATTCTTCTTCTGCGGCATGATGCTGCTGGTGCCGCAATACCGGTCCGGCAGTTCGACCATCGCGAATTCGGTGGTCGACCACAGGATCAGGTCGTCGGCGATCCGGCCCAACCCCTGCGCCACCACGGCCAGGACGCTCGCATACTCCATCTCGAGGTCGTGACTCAGGATCGCGTCCATGGTGTGCGGCAGCGGCTCGTCGAAGCCCAGCAGGTCGGAGACACGCTGGCGATTCAACGGGAAGTCGCTACCAGTGAGGATCGCCGCCCCGGCCGGCGAACGGTTCAACCGCACATGGAAAGACAGCAGGCGCGCCGTGTCGCGTGCGAAGACCTCGGCGAACATCGTGGCCCAATGGGCGAAGGTCGTGGGCTGCGCATGCTGGCCATGGGTGTAGCCCGGCATCACCGTGCCGAGATGCTGCCCTGCCAGATCGAGCAATGCCTCACGCACGTCGCACAGCGCGTCCAGCAATGCATGGACGTGGTTGCGAAATGTCATGCGGCGCGCCACTTCGATCAGGTCGCCCGAACTGCGCCCCAGGTGCAGGCGCCCGCCCACCGCCTCACCCTGGGTCTGGATCAGGTAGTGCTCGCCCGAGTGCATGCCGCCATCGGCCTTGGCACGCACTTCCTCGACACCGCCTTGCTCGATCTCCCTGAATGCCTGCAGGATCTTCCGGCCGATCTCGCGGGTGTTGATGCCCTCCTCGGACAGCATCAGGGCATGCGCCTTGTCGAAGGCGTGGATGGCGTGCACGGATTCGCCCAGCAGGCTGGACTTGTGCATGTTCAGGTGTGCGAGCGGCTCTTCCGTCAGCCGTGCGCCAGCGCCGCGAAAGCCGCGGTAGCCTGCGTGTTCAGTGCTCATGGCGCGCCTCCTTGCTCGATGTGGGATAACGGCCGTAGACCGCGAAGGTAAAGGCCAGGTAGGCCGCCAGCATCGAGGTCATGTCCTTCACGTCGGTGGTCGGGTTCACCTCCGTGATCGCCATCGCCTCGCAATGCGGGGCCAGCAGTTCGACCATTTCCAGCGCCTCGGCCGAACTGATGCCGCCCGGTTCGTGCGCGCCCGCACCCGGCGCGAATGCCGGATCGATCGCATCGATGTCGAAGGAAAGGAACAGGTGGTCGGCGTTGCGGGTCCGGTCGAGGATCCGCTTGACCGTCTCCTGCGGCCCCAGTCGCAGCACCTCTCGGGCCGAGAGGTGGATCAGGTCGTTCTCGCGCTTGAACTGGCCTGAGGCCGGAAAGTTGAAATGCCGCTCGCAGACCTGGATGCTGTCCCTCGGCGAGATGCGCTCGAGCTCCAGCGCCCGGCGCATTCCGCTGGACTGGCTGTAGCGCCCTTGCTGCGGGCTGTTGTCCATCAGGTCCAGGTGCGCATCGAAATGGATGATGCCGATACGCCCCGGCAGGGCCTGGTGCATCCCGTGCGCCACGGGGAACAGGAGGCAGTCGTCGCCGCCGATCACGATCGGGGCGCGGCCCGACTCGATCGATGCTCGCACCGCTTCCCGGGTGGCCGCGAAGGTGGCCGCCACATCGTGGGGTGCGATTTCGACGTCGCCACGGTCGACCAGCAGGTTGTCGCCGACCTCGAGGTCCTCGTTGGCGCCGAGCGAAAAGATTTTGCCGTCCTGGATGCGCATGTTGATCCAGCCGGCACACATGCGCACGCGCTCCGGCGCATAACGCGAGCCCGGGTAGCCGAGCGTCGACTGTCCGTCGTAGGGCACGCCGAGCAGGTCGGCGCCGCGTAGTGGTTTCTTGGTCATGGAATCTTCCTGGTGATGTGTTGGATGTGGTCTTCAGACGGAACTCGGCTGAGTCATGAGCGAGAAACCGTGGATCCCGGGGCCGGCGCCGAGGTGAAGGACCCGGTCCGCCAGCGCATCGGCGCGCTGGCGTCCGAGCATCGGGTCGGCGAGCGAGTGGTACTTGGCGAGGAGGCTTCCATCGGACAGTGGATTGCCCGGGGAGCCCAATGGCACATCGATCGCGCGTTCGTGGACAAGGCCTGAATCGGTATGAACCGCAAGCCGGGCCGCCACGTTGCTCGGCAACGTCGTCCCCCCGATCACCTCGACCTTCTGCATCAACGCGTTGACAGCGGGGTCACGGCGATGCGCCTCGTCGAAACGGCCCAAGTCCGCGGCACCATGCAGGGCGGCGATCGCCACGGCATAGGGAAGACTCATCTGCGCGTCGACGAAGCTGCCGATCGCCTTGTTGCCGCACATGCGACTGACGGTGGGCGTGACCGTCACCGTGATGCTGGAAACCTCGCTCGTCGCGAACCGCCCGCGCAGACCGATGACGGCCTCCACCGCGGCGTGCGTGCCGCGACATGACGCATAGGGCTTGATCGACGATCGATGGATCCGCCACTCCTTCCCCAACGCCTGGGTTAGCAGTCCGGGTTCGGCCGCATCGCCAGCATAGGTACGCAGGAACCCGCCCCAGTCGGCCTCGAAAATCTGAGCGGGTGCAACCAGGCCGGCCCGCGCCATCTCGACCGCCAGCAGGCCCGAGCTGGCAGCATGGCCCGGATGCATGCGCTTGGTCATCGCGCCATCGCCCAGGAAGGCCCAGGTGCCGGAAGCAAACGAACCTGCGATGCCGAGGGCCTGCGCGGTCGTCGCGGCGTCGCATCTCAGCAGCCGTGCGACCGCTGCCGCCGCGCCGAAGACGCCGCAGGTGCCCGTGGAATGCCAGCCCGCGCCGTTGTGCCCATCGTACCCGCCGCTGGCCTCCATCACACGCCGGCCGACTTCATAACCGACGAGGATGGCGCAGAGCAGGTCGTCTTCGCCCACCGAAGTCTGGTCGCGGCATGGCAGCGCCAGCGCAGCCAGGACCGCGGGAAGAACCACCGCGCCGGAATGGTCGCAGCCGCTCGCGTCATCGAGCTCGAGCGCATGCGCGGCGGTGCCGTTGACCAACGCACTGACACCCGGCGGCGCGGACTCGAGGCGCCCCCAGAGCGCTGCCCTGCCGGCATCGCCGAATACCGTCCGCGCGGCGGTCCACGCCGCGGTCGGTTCAGGCTGCAGCGCGCCGGCCAGCGCGGCTCCGAGCGTGTCCAGCGTATGGCGTCGCAAGGCGCCGACGGTCTCTGGGGGAAGCGAGGCCAGGCTCACTTGCGAGGTGAACTCGGCCAGTACCCGGGATAGCGATGGACCGCTCATCGGGCGACCGTGCCTTTGCTAGTCGCCGCGGGCAGGGCCTGCGCATTGATGGTGACCGCCTGCACCTTGGCGTAGGGCAGCGCCCAGGCGTCGAAGATCCTGGCGTAGCTGCCATCCGCGATCATGAGCGTCAGTGCGTGCGCCACCGCATCGCGCAGCGCGGCGTTGCTCTTCGAGAAGCCGAAACCCGCCAAGTCCACAGCGATCGGCTGCCCGATCAGCACGAAGGCGCCTTTGTCCGGCGACTTGGGCGATTCATTGAGGTAGCGGATCGCATCGACGCCCTGCGCCGCAGCGACCACGCGCCCCTGCAGGATCTGTAGCCGCGCGTCGGCGGTCTTGTCTGTCAGCGAGTACTTGATCTCGGGCAGCTTGCGCGCCACGCAGACGTTCTTGTTGAAGTCCTGCAGCCGCACGAAGAAGATGCCGTTGCGGTTGACCGCCACATCCTTGCCGCAGACGTCCTCGGCCTTGCTCAGGCCCTTGGCCTGGTCCGCCATCGTGAAGAGTTGCGTGCCCGTGGAGAAATAGTCCACGAAGTCGATCTTTTCGCGCCGCACCGGAATATCCGTCATGCCGGAGGCGCCCATGTCGATGCGCCCCGTGTCCAGCGAGTTGATCAGTTGGTCAAAGGACTGCTCGGCCCATTCGATCTGCAGACCGAGGCGCTTCGCGATTTCGGTCGCGAGGTCGATGTCCAGGCCCTGCAGCTTCTGCGTCATCGGGTCCTTGAACTCCAACGGCGGGTAGGTCGGACTCGTACCCACGCGCAGCACACCACTCTTGCGCACGGCGTCAGGGACCAGCGACGCGGGATTGACGCTGCCTTGCGCCGCGGCATGGATCGAAAGCGCCGCGCACGCCAGTGTGACCAGCAACACGGGAAGACGGGGCAGAAGCGGATGTTTCATGGAGAGGGATTCAATGGACGGATACGGGTGAGGTGGCACGCTGCACGAACTCGCGCGTGCGCTGCATGAGCGGCTGGTTGAAGATCTGCTGCGGCGTGCCGACCTCGACAATGCGGCCAGCTTCCATGAAGGCGATGCGGCTGCACACGGCGCGCGCGAACGCAAGCTCGTGCGTGACGACCAGCATGGTCTGCCCCGAGGCCGCGAGGTCCCGCATGACATCCAGCACCTCGCCCACCAGTTCCGAGTCGAGTGCGGAAGTCGGCTCGTCGAAGAGCAGGACCGTCGGTTGCATCGCCAGCGCGCGGGCAATGGCCACGCGCTGCTGTTGCCCGCCCGAAAGCTGCGAGGGATAGCGAGCTTCGAAGCCTCCGAGCCCGACCTGCGCGAGCAGCTCGACGGCATGTGCTTCGGCCGCACGCCGCGTGGCCTTTCGGACCACGATCGGCCCCAGCGTCACGTTGTCCAAGACCGTCTTGTGCGCGAACAGGTTGAAGCGCTGGAACACCATGCCCGTCGCGGCGCGTTGCCGGGCGACCTCTGCATCGGGCAACTGGTGGAACGCATCCGAGCCGACCCGGTAGCCCGCGAACTCGCCGTTGACATACAGGTCGCCGCTGTCGATGCCTTCGAGCTGGTTGAGACAGCGCAACAGGGTGCTCTTGCCCGCGCCCGAAGGGCCGATGATGCCGAGGACCTCGCCTTGCGCGACCTCGAGCGAAACGTCCTTCAGCACCTCGGTGGCGCCGTAGCGCTTGCAGACATTGCGGGCGATCACCACCTGCATCATGGCGCCACCTCCGCCTCGGTGCGGCCCTGGGCCATCGAGCGATGCGTGGAGCGGGACAGTCGCGCCTCCAGCATGCGCTGCAGCCGGCTCAGCAGCGTGACCGCGATGAGGTAGTAGATCGCACAGACGATCAACAGTTCGATCACGCGGCTATTCACGTAGTAGATGAGCGACGCCGAATGGATCAGCTCCCCGTAGTTCACCACCGCCGCCAGCGAGGTGGTCTTGAGCATGCCGATCACCTCGTTGCCCACGGGCGGCGTGATCACGCGCAGCGTCTGTGGCAACACCACATGGCGCATGAGTTGCCATCGGGTCATGCCTATTGCCTGCGCAGCCTCGAACTGACCGCTGTCGATCGACAGGATGCCGCCGCGGATGACCTCGGCCGTGTAGGCGCCCTGGCAGATGCCCAGGCCGAGCCAGGCGGCCAGGAACGGCGTCATGACGCTCACGGTCCTGACCTCCCACAGGCCGGGCACGCCGATCATCGGAAAGACCAGCGCGAGGTTGAACCAGATGAGCAGCTGCAGATAGACCGGTGTGCCGCGAAAGAGCCAGATGTACCCTGCGGCCAATGCCTGGGACACCGGGTTCTGCGACAGCCGCATCAAGGCCGCGATCAGGCCGAGCACGATGCCCAACGCCATCGCCGCGGCGGTGAGGATCAACGTGTTCGCGAGTCCGCTCAGGATCACCGGCGCAGCGAAGAAAGTGGCGACGTAGGGCCAGTCGATGCGGCCGAACGCGAAGGCCCGCACCAGAAAGGCCAGAACGGCCAGGCAAAGGATGGCGGCAACCCATCGACCCGGCCGCGCCGCGGGTCGCCGGGGCACCACGGCATGTGCAGGCGGGATGCCGAATGCGGCAACGGGAGGCGTTGTGGACACATGAGCTCCGGATGCAGGTTTCTTACTCAGAAACATTAGTGTATTTATGAACAACCTTCTTCGCAAGCGACAAGTTTCCTAATAGGCAACTTTTCTGGCCTTTTGATGCGAGAGCCCATGGCCACCCCCTCGAGGCATCAAAGTTTCTGCGTAGACAACAGAATGCTGGTCTCCGACGTGGCAATGCCCGGAATCAGCCGCAGGCGGTTGAGCACCTTGTCGAATGCAGCCAGGTCGTCAGCCTGCAACTCCACCACCAGATCCCATCGCCCATTCGTCGTGTGCAGTGCCTCGACATTGGGGTCGCCCCGCAGCGACTGAAGCACCGCGGAAGTGGCGTTGCCGTCGACCGCCATGCTCGCGATGGCGCGAATGCGCTGAGCCCCGGCGGCCGGCTTGAGGCGCACCGTGTAGCCCACGATCACCCCGGTCGCCTCGAGCTTGGTCAAGCGGTTCAGTACCGTGCCGCGCGATACGCGAAGCTTCTTGGCCAACACGGCCGCCGGCTCGCGGGCGTTGGCGCGCAAGAGCGCCAGGAGGCCGATGTCTGTGTCGTTCATTTGTGCAGATCGTCAAGGTGCATGGGCGGACTGGAAGGGTTCGCGGCCAAGCAAGCCACCTGGGCACTTCCCGTTGAAGATTCGTAATGCGAAACTTTAGCGCATCGCCGGCTGCCTGAGCAGCTTTCATGCCCATTCCTTAACCTCGGCCAAGGCCACCCCATACCGTATGGAAGTCAACTTCGAGACGCTCGATGCCTACGAGCGCTACAAACTGATGGCGAGCTTGATCGTGCCGCGGCCCATCGCCCTGGTCACCACGCTCGGCGGCGACGGCACTGTGAATGCAGCGCCGTTCAGCCTCTTCAACATGATTGGCGAGGATCCACCGCTAGTGATGATCAGCATCAACAGAGGCCCGGGCGGCGCACTCAAGGACACGGCCGCGAACATTCTGGCGCGCAAGGAATTCGTCGTGCATATCGCAGACGAGGCGATAGCGCAGGCCATGCACGACTGCTGCGCGGAACTCCCGCCGCACGTCAGCGAGGTGGAGGCCAACGCGCTCCGGACAGCCCCGTCCACCGCCATCGCGCCACCGCGCATCGTCGAGGCGCCGGCGGCCTTCGAATGCGTGCTCGCAGAAGTGATGGAAACGGGCAGCCGCCACGTGTTCATCGGGCGGGTGCTCTACCTGCATGCCCGTGACGGACTCCTCGACATCGAGCGGTACCACGTCCTGCACGCCGATTACTTTCCCGTGGGCCGTTTCGGTTCGACGCTTTACGTGCGAACGCGCGAACGTTTCGGCCTGAAGGCCTGAGCGCTTGCCGCCCGCTGGTGGTGCACCACGATCGCAGAGGGTGCACACGGCACCCGAATGAAGCAGGGTTTCCTACAGGTACACAGGAAGATCGTTTGTGTACTAATAGAAAACTAATGTTCACCAGCGGCATGGATTTTGCTGACACCCAGGTACCGAAGTTGAATATCGAGAAACCACTTTGCAGCGCATTCCGACGCTCGCCCGATGCCGCCCTGTACCGTGCCCCGAACTGCGAGAGCAAACATGAATAGGCTCACCAAATACTCTTCTTTATCGGCGGCCAGCGAGCGCATCGCGGTGGCCGGTCCGGCCCCGGCCGGCTGCGATCTCCAGATCACGCAATTGGTCAAGCGCTACAACGGCGTCACGGCCGTCGACGGCGTCGATCTCTGCGTCCCGCCCGGCAAGCTGCTTTCACTGCTCGGGCCGTCGGGTTGCGGCAAGACCACGATTCTCCAGTCGATCGCAGGCTTCGTGATGCCGGACCAGGGCGACGTGCGCATCAACGGGGTCTCGGTCCTGTCGAAGCCACCCGAGAAACGCGAGACCGCGATGCTCTTCCAGCAATACGCTCTCTTTCCGCACATGACCGTCGGCGACAACATCGGGTTCGGACCGAAGATGCAGCGCTGGTCGCGCGACGAAATCGGCAAGGCGGTACGGGAGGTGATGGAGCTGGTGCGCATCGGCGAATTCGCCAACCGCTATCCCGGACAACTCTCGGGCGGCCAAAAGCAGCGCGTGGCCCTGGCCCGCGCCCTGGTCACCCGCCCGAAAGTCCTGCTGCTCGACGAGCCGCTCGGCGCGCTGGATCAGAACCTGCGGGAGGCCATGCAGGTGGAGCTTCGCAAGCTGCAGCAGAGCGTCGGCATCACGAGCCTGATCGTGACCCACGACCAGAAGGAAGCCATCGCGCTCTCCGATTTCATCGCCGTCATGAACCGCGGCCGCATCGAGCAGATCGGTTCGCCGCTCGACATCTACGACCGGCCGCGCACCGGCTTCGTGGCCCGTTTCACCGGCGTCGAGAACCTCTTGCCTGTGCGAGTGCTCGCGTGCGCCGGCGGCACGGCCGACGTGAGCTTCGAAGGTGTTGCGCTGCAAGGCGTGCCGATGCCGGCCGCGGCCGCCATGCCGGTCGGCGCGCAGGCGGAGCTGGCAGTGCGCGCGGAATCGCTCGAGCTCGCGCCCGCGGGTGCCGGCGTGCAAGGCACGGTGAGCTTCGCGCGTGCTCTGGGTTCCAGCATCGTGTACGAAGTGACGGGCGACAGCGGCCGCGCGCTGACGATCTCCGCGCATCGGCGCGAAGGCCGCATGTTCGAGGTGGGCGCGCGCGTCGGGCTGCGCTTCTCGCCTTCGCACTGCGCGCTCGTGCCGGCGGAGGCCGCATGACGCCGACGTCGCCACAACCCATCCCCCTGCGGCTGCTGCGCGCCGCGGACGTATATGCGCCTGCCTCGATGGGCGCCCAGGAGATCCTGGTCGGCGGCGGCAAGATCCTGGCCGTCGGCCGCGCGCTCGGCACCGCGGATGCGCTTGCCGGCCTCGTCGAAGTCGTCACGATGCCGCCCGGCAAGCTCATTCCCGGGCTGATCGATCAGCACGTGCATTTCATCGGTGGCGGGGAAGGCGACGGCGCGCGCATGCCGGAATTGCGCTTCGAGGACTTCGCATCGGCCGGCATCACGACTGCCGCGGGACTGCTCGGCAGCGATGTGGAGGCGAAGACGCTCGGCCTGCTGCTGCGCAAGGCGCACGAGCTCGACCGCGCCGGCATGTCAGCTCACATCTACACGGGCGGGATGCCCTTGCCCGCGCCCCATATGACGCAAAGTCCGGCGTCGGACATCATTCAGATCGACAAAGTCATCGGCGCCAAGAGCGCCATCTCCGAGCGTTCGTTTCCCAACCTCGACTTCGCGGCCTTCGCGGCGCTGGCAGGATCACTGGTGCAGGCCAAAGGAACGAGTGGCAAGGCCGCCGTCCTGCACCTTCACGTGGGCCGGCTGCGCACCGGCCTGGAGCCGCTGTTCGAACTCATCGACCGCATCGGTTTTCCGCCGTCGCAGGCCGTGCCCAGCCACATCAACCGCGCGCCGGGCATCTCGCCCGTCTTCGAGCAGGGCATCCGCTTCGCGAAGGACGGCGGCTTCATCGATTTCTCCTGCTGCCTCGGACCGCTCGACGGCCTGCCCTCGGGAATCGATCCGATGGAGGCCGTGCTGCGCGCGCTCGATGCGGGCGCGCCGGCGGGCAACATTACGCTGTCCTCCGATGCCGGTGTGGCCGTGCCGGACGGACAAGGCGGGGCTCGCGCGGTGCCGCCCTCAATCCTATTTCGCGACTTGTCGCGCCTGTGCATCCAGGGCGGGCTCGGCTGGTCGCAGGCCCTGCCCTTCTTCACCTGCAACGTCGCGCGCGCACTCGGCTTGAGTCGGCACAAGGGCGCCATCGCGCCCGGGATGGATGCCGACCTGGTGCTCGTCGGTGACGACGACCAGATCGCCTGGACCATGAGCCGGGGACGCATCGTCTTCGACAAGGCCACCTCTCTCTCACGCAACTGACCCGTCACGAATCCTAAGGAGCTCATCATGAAGTCGAACTTGAAATTCTTTCTGCGCGGACTCGCGATTGCCACCGCTGCCCTGGTCGCCTGCTCAGGCGCCGGCGCGCAACAAAAGCAGGTGAAGGTCATGACCTTCGGCTCGACCTGGGAACGCGTGCTCAAGCCGCTGGCGCCCGCCTTCAAGCAGGAGACGGGCATCGAGATCGTGCCGGTCATCGAGAACAGTTCAGCCGAAGGCCTGTCCAAGCTCCAGGCTTCGCGCAGCAGCCCCGGGGTCGACGTCTGGTTCACCGGCGAGGCCATCGCCATGCGCGCGGCAACCGACACGGGCCTGTTCCTGCCTCTGCCGGTCGACAAGATTCCCAACCTGGGCAAGCTGATCCCCGGCGCCCACAGCGACATGTTCGTTGCCTTCTGGTACTTCCCGACTGGCATCGTGTATCGCCCGGACCTGGTGCCCGGAGGCAAGGTGACTTCCTGGAACGACATCTTCCAGCCGGCCTTCAAGAAGGCCATCGCCCTGCCGGCACCGACCGTGTACCCCGGCCGCACCATCCTCATCGCCTCGCTGCTCAACGGCGGCTCGATCGACAACGTGAAGCCCGGCATCGAGTTCCTCGGGAAGATGCGCGATCAGGTCGCGATGTTCCACTCCTCCGATACCAACGCGAGACGCGCGCTCGCGCGAGGCGAGATCATGGCCATGATCGGCTCGCCTTCGGCCGTCAAGGAGTTGGCCGACCAGAAGATCCCGGTCGCTATGGTCAGCCCGAAGCCGACACCACTCATCTTCGAGGGCATGATGATGGTCAACAACGGCAACGCCGAAGCTGCAGCCACGTTCATCAACCGCGCGCTCGCCGCCGACTGGCAAAAGCACATGACCGACGTCTACAACCTCGGACCGGTCAACAAGGATGTGAAGCCGGCCGACGCGCTGGTGAACGTCCTGCCCAAACCCGGGGATGCCGTGACCTTCGACGAGGCGAAGATCAACCAGCACCTCGGCGAGTGGACCGAAGAGTTCAACAAGGCAATCGCCAACTGAGCGGCCCGACCGGAATGTCCGCCATCCTCTTAGCGAGCCATCGCCCGGCAACCATCCCATGAGCCGCGCCGCTTTCCTGCTCTCGCTGCCGGCGCTGCTCGTGCTGGCGCTCTTCGCCCTCGTGCTGGTCTCCTTCGCCAGCGTGAGCCTGCAGGTCGTGTCTCCCGGCAGCGCGGTCTTCCATGGGCCGCCGACGCTGGCGAACTACACAAAGCTGCTGGCGTCGGAGGGCGCATGGCGCGCGGTGCTCACCACCTTGCGCCTGTCGGCGCAGGTCACCTTCGCCTGCGTGCTGCTGGGCTATCCCCTCGCGCGCGTGCTGGCGCGCTCGCACTCCCAGAAGCTGCGCCGGATCATCCTGTTCTGCCTGGTCGCGACCTTTCTCTCCGGCGGCGTCACGCGCGCCTATGCCTGGCTGATCATCCTGGGCAACCAGGGCCTGATCAACCAACTGCTCGGCGCGCTCCAGCTGCCGCGCCTGTCATTGATGAACAACGAGTTCGCGGTCTTCATCGCAATGCTGAACTTCGTGCTGCCCTTCTTCGTTCTCACGCTCTTCGGCGCCCTGCGCACGATACCCGAATCGCTCGAGCACGCGGCTCGCAATCTCGGCGCCTCGCGCCTGCGCAGCTTCATCGCCGTGACGCTGCCCTTGTCCTTCTCGGGTCTCGCGGCGGCGACATCGCTGTGCTTCGCGCTGTCCCTCGGCGCGTTTCTGTTCCCGCAGGTTCTCGGCGGCGGCCGCGTCCAGGTGCTGGCGACCGCGATCTACGAGCGAATCCAGGCCAGCTACGACATCCCGGCTGCCTCGGCACTGGCGGTGTTCTTCTTCGCACTGGTCTTGCTCATGCTGGGCATCGCCGCCGGGCTGCGCCGCCTCGCCCCGGCGCGATTCGCGGGAGAGCCGACATGAAGCCGCTCACCGTCGACCACACCCGGCCGGTTTCCCCGGCCGTGACGGCACTGGGGCTGGCCACGCTCGCCTTCGTGCTGCTGCCGCTGCCGTTCATCGTTGTCTATTCGCTGAGCAAGAACAGCTATGCGCTGCTGTCCTCGGATGGGCTGACGCTCGAGTGGTTCAGGAACTTCTTCGCCAATGACCGCTTCATGGCGGCGCTGCGCAATTCGTTGATGATTTCCGCCATCACCACCATCGTCGCCCTCGCCATCGCGGTACCGACGGCGATCGTCGCGGTCAGGCACCGCTTTCCCGGGCGCGACCTGCTGATGGCGCTGATCTCGGCCCCCATCCTCGTGCCCGGCGTGATCAGCGGAACCGCCGCGCTGAGCTTCGTGGCGCGAACCGGCATCGGCCCGGGCTTCTGGCCGATCACGGTCGCGATGATCTGCTTCACCCTGCCGCTGGTGCTGCGTCCCCTGGTCGCCAATCTCTCCGGCCTGAGCCCTGACCTGGAGAAGGCGGCGCGCAATCTCGGCGCCAGTCCCATGGCGGCCTTCTGGAAGGTGACGGCGCCTCAGCTCGCCCCCGGCCTCGTCGCCGGCGGCACCTTCGCCTTCGTCGAGGCCATGGACAACTTCTCCATCACGGTCTTCCTGACGAACATCAACACGACGACGCTGCCGGTCGAGGCCTACAGCTACATCCGCGACATCGACGACCCGACGGTCGCCGCGATGGCGACGCTGCTGATCCTGATGAGCGTCGGCGTGGTCTTCGCGATCGAGTGGCTGCTCGGCCTTGACAGCTTTCTGGATCCGTCCCACGGCTGACCTTGCAGCCGGCGTGCAGCTACAGCTTGTGCGTGGACAGCAGGATGTTGGTCTCGGTGTTCGAGATCCCGGGGATCGAGCGGATCGCGTTGAGCAACTGGTCGAAGGCCTCCAGCGTGTCGGCGCGCAGTTCGGCCATCAAGTCCCAGCGGCCGTTCGTGGTGTGCAGCGCAACCACGCTTGGCTGCCCCCGCAACGCGCGGCGCACCGCCTCGCCATGGTGTCCCTCGATCTCGATGCTGGTGATCGCGCGGATCCGGTGGCCTTCGACCTCGGGCTTGAGGCGAACCGTGTAGCCGACGATGGTGCCTTCGTGCTCCAGCCGGGCGATCCGGTTCTGCACAGTGGCGCGCGCCACGCGCAGCTTCTGTGCGAGCGCGACCACCGATAGGCGCGAGTTGTCGCGAAGCAGCGAGAGCAGTTGGCGGTCGACGTCGTCCATGATTTGCACATTGTGATCCATCAGCTTGGCGAAATGCAAGGTTCTGCAGCAGATATGCCAGCTTGAACACTTCAATCTGACAGCAGCACGCGGAACAATTGAACATCCCAAGGAGAACCTCATGACCCGCTTTGTCGATGTCCCGACCATGTCCCGCCTCGTCCAGTCCATCGGCGTGGCCCCCTTCATCGGCGAGCTCGCCGACGCCATACGCGACGACTTCGTGCGCTGGGCCGACTTCGACAAGTCGGCGCGAGTAGCCAGCCATTCCGAGATCGGCGTGATCGAACTCATGCCAGTATCGAACGCCAAGAACTACGCCTTCAAGTACGTCAACGGCCACCCGAGCAACACGTCACAGGGCCTGTACACCGTGATGGCCTTCGGCGTCCTGGCGGACGTCGAGACCGGCTATCCGGTGCTGCTCTCGGAGTTGACGCTCGCGACAGCGCTGCGCACCTGCGCGACCTCGCTGATGGCCGCGCGCGCGTTGGCGCGCCCCGGCGCCCGTCGCATGGCGCTGATCG
Organism: Variovorax sp. J31P207; assembly: GCF_030316965.1. Lineage (NCBI taxonomy): Bacteria > Pseudomonadati > Pseudomonadota > Betaproteobacteria > Burkholderiales > Comamonadaceae > Variovorax > Variovorax sp. J31P207. The sequence goes on along the minus strand of NZ_JASZYN010000016.1, from coordinate 48,689 downwards.
GCAATGGCGCGCAGAGCGAATTCCAGGCGCTGGCTTTCCACCACCACCTGGGCATCGAAGAGATCGCGGTGTACGACGTCGACCCACGCGCCACCGACAAGCTGATGCGCAACCTCGCCGCTTGGCCGGCGCTGAAGATCGTGCGCGCCTCATCCACCGCCGATGCCGTGCGCGGCGCCGACATCGTGACCACGGTGACGGCCGACAAGGCCTACGCCACCATCCTCACGCCCGAGATGATCGAACCTGGCATGCACATCAATGCGGTCGGCGGCGACTGCCCGGGCAAGACCGAACTGCATGCCGGCGTGCTGCGCGGCGCGCGCGTGTTCGTCGAGTACGAACCGCAGACGCGCGTCGAGGGCGACATCCAGCAATTGCCGGCGGACTTCCCGGTGGTCGACCTGTGGCGCGTGCTGGCCGGCACCGCGGCGGGTCGGCAGAACGATGAGCAGGTGACGGTGTTCGACTCGGTCGGCTTCGCGCTGGAAGACTATTCGACGCTCCGCTACGTTCTCGAGCAGGCAACCCGGCACAAGCTCGGCGTGGACGTGGAACTGGTGCCCGAGGCCGACGATCCGAAGGACCTGTTCAGGCACACCCGGTCCGGCGGCACGCGCGCGGCAATGCGTCGCGTGGCTTGACTCTGCACCCGGGAAGACAGCCATGCCCAGCATTCGCTCCATCCAGGCACCTCGCGCGGTCGTGATGATCCGTCCGCATGCCTTCACGCCGAACCCCGAGACCGCCGCGGACAACACTTATCAGACTTCCGCGCAGGAAGCGGCGGCTGAAGCCATCGCACAGGCGGCCTATGACGAGGTGACGGGCGCCGCGCAGCGCCTCGAAATGGAGGGCGTACGCGTCCACCTGTTCGAGGACGACGGTCAGCGCGATACGCCGGACTCCGTATTCCCGAACAACTGGTTCTCCACTCATCCCGGCGGCCATGTGGCGGTTTATCCGATGTACTCGCCGAGCCGCCGGCGTGAACGCCGCGCCGAGGTGATCGAGATGCTGAAGGCCGAGTACCGCGTGCAGGACGTGATCGACTATTCCGGCCTGGAGCAGGATGGCCTGTTCCTCGAGGGCACAGGCGCGATGGTGCTAGACCACGTCGCCCGCGTGGCCTATACGGCGCGGTCGAACCGGGCCGATCCAGTGGCACTGGAGCGTTTCAGCACGCACTTCAACTTCGAGCCGATCGTGTTCGATACCGCCGACGCGGCCGGCCGGCAGGTCTATCACACCAACGTGCTGATGTGCGTGGCGACCGAATTCGCGATGGTCGGGTTCGATTTGATTCCGGATGCGCAGCGTGCGTCGCAGGTGAGGGCGAGACTGGAGGAATCAGGGCGCGAGGTGATCGCGCTCAGTATGGCGCAGGTTGCGGAGTTTGCGGGCAATGCGATCGAGCTCTCGGGCAGGGACGGCCGAATCCTGGCACTGTCGAAACGCGCCTATGACAGCCTGGACAAGGCGCAGAAGGCCGCGATCCATCGGTCGGCGCGCCTCGTGCCGCTCGCAGTCCCGACGATCGAAATGGCCGGCGGTTCGGTGCGCTGCATGATCGCGGGCATTCATCTCGCTTCTCGGCGCCACGAGTCCGAATGTGTCGAAGCTTCCCGGTTGCAGGTCCGACGGCCTGCATCCTCGCCCTTGAGCTCGACATGCTGACCCATGCGCTGGCGATTCGAAGGCAGCTGTTCGGTGCACCAAATGAATTTGCGCCACCAGCCTTATCGGACGCGACTCATTCATCTGAGAATCAGTCGATGAACATCGTCCAGATCGAGGTTTTCAGGGCAGTCATGACCACGGGCTCCGTCAGCGACGCGGCCCGATTGCTGCATGTATCCGTGCCCGCGGTCAGCCGCGTGCTTTCCCTGACGGAGAGCCGGCTTCAGTTTCCATTGTTCGAGCGCGTCAAAGGTCGCCTCCACCCGACGGCCGAAGCACGCACGCTGTTCCATGAAGTGGAGTTGGTGTATCGCGGCGTACAACGCGTCGACGAGTTGACGCATGAACTGGCGGACCGCCGCCAGACCATCCTGAACCTGGCGTCGAGCCCCAGCATCGGCCAGATGATCATCCCGGAGGCGATCGCGAATTTTCGAAGCGGCAATGCCGAAGTTCGGGCGTGGTTCAGTTTCTGCCCTTTGTGGGTAACAGGGGCGAGCGCGAGCCGACCGTCGGAGTCGGCGGTCAGGGGATGTCGTAGGACGAGTGCCGAAGGACGCGCAGTGCCGTCCTTCGGCGACGCAGGTCAGGCCGGCCCGAGGCGCTCGAAGCCCAGCAGCTCGAGCCAGTGCGCATGGACCTGACCCGTCAGGAGTTGCTTGGGCGTCTTTCCGACGCGCTCGACGCGGCGACTGCGCATGAACGCGCGGTGGTTCAGGAAAAACTGCAGCAAGCTCAGGTAGGCGTCGCCCAGATGGCGGCGCAGGAAGAAGTAGCGGCGCAGCCGCGAGTTCAGGTTCTCCACCATCGAGCTCGATCGCGGCGTGTCGTCCAGGGCCGATCGCACGTCGGCGACGACGGCCACGAACCCCGCGCCCAGCCGGGCATGCAGTTCGTTCCAGCGCTGCCAGTAGGCCGTCGACGTCGGCTTCTGGCGGTGCAAGCGGCACACCTGCCGCACCCAGTAGAGCGGCATGTTGCGCCGCTGCGCGATGGACGCGAGCTTGCCGTCGAGCACTCTCGCGAAGCCTAGCACGTCGTCGCGCTGGCGCTGCAGGGCCACGCGCAGCGGACGAATCCGGTGGGGAGCGAGCGCCTCCCGCAGCCGCAGCTGCGCGACGATGAAGTCGAACAGTTCGCGACGTTCCTCGACATGCGGGCCGGCCAGCGACAGCACGTCGTGACCCAGCCAGCGGGTCAAGGTCGCGACGTCGGCATCCAGGTGGCGCGTCTGCACTTCGGCTTGCCGGGCCCGGCCCAGGCGCGCGGACAGCTGGCCGCCGTCGCCGCCGTCCTTGGCAGCGCTCATCTCGAGCTCGAGGGCCTCGCGTCGAGACGCGCTGCCCTTGGCCAGGCGTGTGAGCACATTGGTCACCGCCTCGCACTGCTGGCGAACGTGGAACACGTCGCCGTGGCAGGGCTTGTCGCCCCAGGCAGCGACCTGGCCCGCACGCAGCCCGGTGCCCGCGTCGGCCACCGTGTAGTCGGGATCGAGCCCTTGCTGGGCAGCGTCCAGCAGGTGCACGCCCCAGGTGTCGGCGTCGCGCTGCTCAACGCCCTGCAGCAGATAGCAGTAGGTCGAGGCGGCATCGATGCCGGCGAGCACCGGCTGGTTGCCTTGGAAGATTTCGTCGTGCAGGCCCATGCGAACCCCGACAGATCCTGCGCGCGGTTGATCATCTCGGCGCGCTGCGCGGCCTGCTCGACCCAGGAGTGAATCGTCCCGATGCTGAGCGACAGACCGAACAGGTCGCGCAGCAGTTCCACCACCTGGCGATACGAGCCGTGCACGATCAGGATGACGGCCAGCGCGAAGCGCCGCACCCAGGCCTCACTCACGCGCGGGAATGTCTCGACAAGCGGCGCTGCAGATGGCTCAGAAAACGCCACATCGATCGCCTCGCGCGCCCGCTCTCGTTGCGCCCGCACGAACTTGCGACTCGTGCCGTGCCGGCGGGCCAGGTGCGCCACGGGTTCAGCTCCCGACAGGGCCGTGATGCCCAGTCGTTTGCGGGAGGCGGCGCACAGAGCGAGGGCACGGAATGGGGTCATGGGGAACTCGCCGGACGCGAACAGGTTGCAAAGCCCGCCAGTATCGCCAACCGGCGTCGGCCTCCCGCGCATTCGTTCACGCTCGCCCAGCGCCTTCCGGCCCCGCGGCGCCGATCACGGAAGTGGAACCCCGACTTGAACCACGCCAGTTTTTTTCATGCCGCGAGCGTAGCGCCACGGTCCGTCGCCGGCACGGCACTTTTTCACAATCTGCGCTGAACGTCGGCACTTGGCCGACTGTAGCCCGCGCTGGCTTGGCGGGGCCAGCAATCTATCCAACGTCCGCTCACGCAGGTCGATCGCCTTCGCGCCGCCGCCCCATAGAGCGAAGCCAAGCGATGGTTGCAGGGAGCTCCGACTCCAAGGCCGCGAATTGAAGGCTCAGCGAGGGCGGCTTGTGTACCTGGACCTGTAGCGATCGCGTCAGTTCGAGGCGCTGCCGAACAGGCGTCCCATCCAATAGGGCTTCAAGGTAAACCGCGTCGACCATTGGCAAGACTCCGTTCGAAGCCACGCCGAACACTGACCTCGATCGACGGATCATCGCGATCTTGTTCTGGATGCGAGTTGCCGCTCTCGAAGCCCCCTCCTCCCTCTCAGCAAAAAGCTCATAAAAACGTGGCTCGCGACCTGCGAAAGGTCGCCCGCACCTATGGCAGCAGAGAGGATACCGAAGGCAGTCGGGTGGATCGTCCAGAAAGATCTTCGCTCCGCAGCGCGGACAGGAAGCAACGAGGTCGACCCCGTGAAGCGGGCACGATCGCAGTCCTTCGATCTGATGGATGCTCGAATGAAACCACCTTTTGATGCATGCAGGACAAAATCGCAGGTAGGGTGCGCAGATCCCGCGCCGATGTGGTCCGAAGAGCTCATCCAGCGTATGAGCCCGTAGCACATCGAACCGCCCACCGGGCCTGTTGCCGTGTCGTCGTTCTTCGGCGATGCGGTTGAACAGCCGTACCGGGGCACTCCTTGGTAGTTGCTCCCCGCTCGGGTCGACGCTCACCAACACACGACCGAGGACTCTCCCGTGGATCCCGTTCACGAACCCGAACTTGTGCGCTGTCAGCCAGGCGCTCTCCGACGGCCGCCAGTACGAACTTGGCCAGATCCAGATCGAATGCTTCAATAGATCTTCTTGGGGCACAGCAACTCCAGGCCCTTGGCCCAATCCAGTGGGGTGGTTCCGGGTATGCACTGCGGGTTGTTCAGGCAGTCCTTCAGGACATAGTGGATCGGATCGACCACCCACTCCATGCAGATTCCGCGTCCGTTTCCAAGGTTGTCGATGCACGAGTGGGTGCAGAGTGCCTGCCAGTACGAGTCCGCTTCGGTGGCAAGGCGCCAACCGCCGTCGTAGGCCGCCTGAGCGAAATATCGCGTGAACGGCCACTGCGCATCCGGAAACTGGAGCTTTTCGTCAAACTGCGCCAAGAGCAACTTGAGTTCGTCGCGCGTACGCAAGCCATCAAAGTCGAACACCTTCACGAAGATGCGTCCCGCTACCCCCTGCGAGCCAGCCCCGTCCTGGATGAGCTTGGACTTGTGGCGCAGCTCCTCGCTGCCGAATGAGAAGACGCACATCCCGAAGGAGTTCATCTCGAGGCGGTTCCACAGAATGGAGAGTGCCTCCCATTGGTGCACGCCGAGTCTTTGGGCCTCGTCCAGCGGGACGACGCAGTGGGCCGCGCCACTATCGCGACACATCGACATCAGGCAGTTGGCCAACGCGTGGCAGTCCTGGGTGCGACGCCGCAGAGAACTGCCCCTGGCAAGCTGTTCCATGAACTGGGTGAACAGGCGCTCATAGCGGTCCGTAGGGGTCTGCGTTTCGGAACTGAAGTCCACGAACAGAAGGTCCGGGAATGCTTGGCGCAGTGCAGCCGAGATGGCACGCAGCGCTGTCGACTTCCCTGCCCGCGACGAGCCAGCGAAAGCGAGGCCGCTTTTGCCGAGTTCGACCCAGGTGAAGATGAGCTTCCGGGCGACCTCGAGCATCGTCGTTGAGAGCAGATACCCGTTCCGTCTGGCGATCGGGTGTTTGGCCTGGTGGGCCTGACGGTAGGCAAGTTCCTCGATCATTTCAGGCTCTCCTGCGCTGCCAGCCGGGTGCTGGTCCAAAGATCGGTCGTGTCCGGGGCGTGTGCGGATGCGAAGGGTGCCGCGGGCGCGCTCGAAATCGGCCCGATCGGGGCGCCGCCGCTCAGGGTGGCAAGGACCTTGTTGGAGCCCCGAACGACCTTGCCTGGGTTTCTGTTGGCATGGGCACGTATCTGCTCCACCTTGTGCGCCTTGAAGACCTCGATTGGATCGTCCGAGCCCGCGTACTGAATGGCCCGTTGCTTGTGAAGGCGAACGATTTCCTGTCGCGTCGCCCGATCGTGAAAGCTGTGCGACCAGTGTCCTGTGACATTGACGGGGCCGAAGCTTGAGCCATTGGGGTACCTGATCTGAATGAGGCGATGATCCCTCTGAAGCAGGGCGATCATCGGGGTTCCGATCAGGTGCCAAGCACAATGGAGCATGTCGCTCGTGTACTTGGCATGATCAAGTTCGATGTAGGGAGGAACGCCCTTCCTCTCGCTGCCGCGGATCGTGACCTTGCAGATGCCGACCGGCGCCAACAGTCCGTGCTCTACGAGGAGTGGGCGACCAGTGTCTGCGAGCTAGTCGACCCCCATTTCGACGGAGCCGCCGACCTGCTGCAGTTCCCGGCATCGAAGCCGCGTAAGCACCTGGCCATCAAGACATGGAAGGCGTGGAAGAGCGCCATCGATGCGCACCCGTCGGCCCTGATCGCCAACGAATTCCAGCCCGGGTTGCTGGCTCGCTACGGCCCAGTGATCCTGAAGATCGAACCACTGCTGAAGTGGTACCGATTTTTCAAGGAATGCAGGAACACCCGGGTGCATGCCGGCGGTCTTCACACCGAGGCCTCAGTGAAGGCGTACAACGCGGCCAAGGTCACCAACCTGAAGACGTGCGGCTTGAGCCGTGACATAGCGCTCTCGCACGCTCCGGTAAAGGGCCAGGCGGCCACGATGGGCATGAGGAACGCGCTGCTCGGCCTGGCCGTGGTCAGCCGTCTCGCGAACGCGTTCGACGCGCTGCTGTGCCATTCGCCGGCCTGCGAGACGTACATGCTGGGCAAGCTGACCGCCGCCAGCACGGCCATCGGTCGCGTTCCGGGCGCGAGTCGCGCCAAGCGTAACGATCACATCCGGTCCATCCTGAGCAAGGGCCAGGTTCCGCTGCCTGCGAACTACGTCGCGACCGACAACTATCTGAAGACGCACGGCCTGATCAAGTTCTAAACGAGGGACTTCACCGTAAGCGTGCTGGGAAGTCAGATTGACGACTGCTTGCGACCGCAGTGCGGTCGACCGGAGGCATCCTCCGTGCATCGTGCATCAATGGCGTCGCAGACGCGGAGCGGATCCCGATGACCCGATGAGACAGGGTTGCCACTGCGGCGGCAAATTCGCATACTCGTCACCCCCCTCGACGATGTCTCCATCGACGGGGTTCACCCTCGATCGCGCCAAATTGGTTCGTCGACCGGCGACAAGCCCTGTCGAAGTTGGTGCAGACCCGTCAGGACGTCCGCTGAACCCTGACGAAACAAGGCTTTCGCTCAAGGTTCTAGCGATGACACTTCGACTTCGTTGTGCAAGGGGGCACCGCTCATGGCGCGCCGGATATTCTGCGCGACGGCAGTGGCCGCAGTTCTCGTTTCGGTTAAGCCCGCGACGTGGGGCGTGATAAGCACGCTTGGCTGGCGCCACAGCGCATGCTCGCTCGGCAACGGTTCGACGGAGGCGACGTCGAGTGTTGCGCCAGCGATTTTCCCAGTTCCGAGCGCGTCCAGCAGATCGTATTCAACTAAGTGTGCACCACGGCCCATGTTGATCAGATAGCTTCCGTCTCGCATGGCGCTGAACAGATCCCGATTCAGGATGCCGCGCGTTTGCGTATTGAGGGGCAATACGTTCAATACGATTTCCACGGCGCCGGCCAATGCACGAAGTCCCGCTTCCCCAGTGTGCCCTATCACACCATTAAGAGTGCGCGTGCTGCGGCTCCAGCCGTGAACCTGGAATCCATCCTGTCCGAGAGCGAGCGCAATCGCGGAGCCCAGTTCACCCAAGCCCAGCACACCCACCGACATGTCTTGCGGCCTTTGAGGCGCCTCAAAACGCCAGAGTGCTTCACGCGAGGACCGCTCGAAGTGGTCGAAGCGTCTCAGGTAGCGAAGAACTGCTGCCCGCGCATACACGACCATATGCTGCGTAAGCGATCGGTCTACCGAACGGCACAAACGTGCAAAGGGCGGGAGATCCTGCCTCCTGAATTGGTTCACGCCTGCCGACAGCGACACCACCGCCTTCAGGTTTTCGAAGCGACGAAGCCCGCCGCGTGGCACGCTGTAAACGAGCGCAACGTCCACCTTCGCAGGATCCGCGCATTCCGGCCCGACCACGAAGTCGAACTCACCGAGTTCCTGGTCTAAGGCCCGACGCCATGCTTCGGGTGAATCGAGCGAGCTGGAGAAAAAGACGAAGGGACGGGCAGTGCTCATCCGCGAAATGCTAAGTGGATGGAGGCAGGCGCGCGGAAAAAAACTCACTGCGGAAGCTGAAATTTATGAAATGCCCGGTCTCCGCCCGTGCTTAGTATTTCCGAAAGGCCACACAACATGACATCCACGGACAACTTCTTCCAGCCGCTCGGCGGCAACGAAATGCCCCGCTTCGGCGGAATCGCAACCATGATGCGTCTGCCGCATGCGCAAGACGCGAAGGGCCTCGACGCCTGCTTCGTTGGCGTGCCGTTCGATCTGGGGACGTCGAATCGGACAGGCGCCCGCTTCGGTCCACGCCAAATCCGCACCGAGTCCGTCCTCATGCGGCCCTACAACATGGCAACTCGGGCCGCCCCCTTCGACTCCATCCGCGTCGCAGACATCGGTGATGTCGCCATCAACCCGTACAGCCTGCTGGCGAGCGTCGACATCATCACCGGCGCCTACGACAATATCCTCCAGCACGGCTGCAAGCCGATCACCCTGGGCGGCGACCACACAATCACCCTTCCAATTCTCAGAGCCATCGCAAAACGATGGGGCCCGGTCGGCCTGGTGCATGTCGACGCCCACGCCGACGTCAACGACACCATGTTCGGGGAAAAGATTGCGCACGGCACGCCGTTCCGCCGTGCAGTGGAAGAAGGTCTGCTCGACTGCGATCGCGTTGTCCAAATCGGACTGCGGGGAACGGGCTATCACGCGGATGACTTCGACTGGTGTCGCGAGCAGGGCTTCCGAGTCGTACAGGCCGAAGAGTGCTGGAACCGCAGCCTGGAGCCTCTGATGAGAGAGGTTCGAGAGAAGGTGGGGGCCGGACCCGTCTATCTGACGTTCGACATCGACGGCCTCGACCCGTCGTACGCCCCCGGCACTGGCACCCCGGAAATCGGGGGACTCACCGTCATGCAGGGCCTCGAGATCATCCGCGGCATGCGCGGGCTCGACGTCGTTGGCGCCGACCTCGTGGAGGTTTCTCCGCCGTACGACGCGCAGGGAACCACGGCGCTTGTGGGAGCAAACCTTGCTTTCGAGATGCTTTGCGTGCTCCCCGGGGTCAACTATCGCACCTGAACGGCTTCGTCGTCGGTGCGAATTCCGTGTTCGACCCACGCGATGAACGCCGCCGCCAAGGGCATGTCGCGCACCTCGCTGCGGCATACCACATGGTAAGAATGCTGTGCGGGGATGCTCTTTTGCATCAAACGCACCAGTCGGCCTTTCGCCAAATCATCTTGCACCAGGAGACTGTCTGCGAGAGCCAGACCTTGGCCGTGAACGGCAGCCTCGATGGCGACGTGCGCATTCCCCATCTCCACCATTCGGAATCCGTCCCTGGTGCTGCGGCTGGCGAGCAGCCATCTTGTCCACTCCGAGCCATCGTCCTCGCACAAGAGCGGATGCGACTGCAAGTCGGCCACTGACTTCACATTGGCGCCACTGATCATCGCGGGGCTGCAAACCGGAAAGATCTCGACATGGCTCAACAAGGAGACGGAACGGTCCGGCCAGACGCCTGTGCCATACCGGATGCAAACATCAACTTTCGGCGAATACACCTCCTTGCCATCGTTCGATGCAATGAGTCGAAGGTTGATGTCCGGGTACGTCTGCACAAAGTCGCGGATATGGCGGGCAAGCCAACGCGAGGTCAGGCCAACTGGGGTTGACACGACCAGGTCGCCGACCATGACCGCGTCCCCTATTCGCGCCGCGGCGTTCGCGATCTGCTGGAACGCTGTCCGAACCGCAGGCAGCAGGGAATTCCCATGCGCCGTCAGCTTCAACCGGGCCTTGTGTCTTGCGAAAAGCTGCACGCCCAATGACTCTTCGAGGATACGCAACTGATGGCTCACGGCGCTCGGCGTGACGTTCAGCTCATCGGCCGCTCGGACCACCGTTTCGTGCCGCGCGACGGCATCGAACGCTCGCAGGGCATTCAACGGGGGCAGGCGCGTTCGGCTCATGGGGCCTTCCGAGATGCTGAGAAAAATTGCATTCCTTGATGATTTTAATCTCTCTTTTCATTAATACGTCACGCGCCTACCATGCTGTTCAATCACCTGCAACAACATGGGCTTTAAGATGGAAAACCGAGACAAACCCGCCGCTACCGAGCGGCTCTGGGGCGCCCGCTTCAAGGCACTGCCCTCCGATGCCTTGAAGGCACTTTCTCGCAGCGAGCCGAGCTTCTTCCGGCTCGTTCCCTACGACCTCGCCGGCTCGCGCGCCCACGCGGGTGAACTCAAGCGCGCCGGCATCCTCGATGCCGACGAATTGCAGGCCTTGCTGCGCGAGATCGATGCGGTGGAGTCCGGGTTCAAGTCCGGAGCGATCCAGCCCGTGGCTGCGGACGAAGATGTCCACACCTTCCTCGAACGCATACTGACTGAGCGGCTCGGCGCGCTGGGAGGAAAACTCCGCGCGGGGCGCTCGCGCAACGATCAGGCTGCAAACGACCTTCGCCTGTACCTTCGCGACCGGGCTCGAGTGATCACAGGGCAAGCCTTGGAACTGCAGAAGGCGCTGGTTGCCCAAGCCCGCGAGCATCTGGGGACCATCGCATCCGGCTTCACTCACTTGCAGCCCGCGCAACCAGTACTCTTTGCGCAGCAACTGATGGCGCACGCACAGGCCATCGACCGCAATCTCGGGCGCCTTGCTGACTGGGATCGTCGGGCGGCCCGCTCCCCGCTTGGCGCAGCGGCGCTCGCAGGTTCGGCCATCTGTCGCAATCCGGAGCTTTCCGCCGCCGAACTCGGCTACGACGCGGCCTGCGAAAACTCCATCGACGCGGTGGCCGCCCGCGACCATGTTGCCGAATTTCTGTTCGCCACGTGCATGCTGGCCGTAGAACTCTCGCGGCTCGCCGAGGAAACGGTGCTGTGGTCCTCGGCGCAGTTCCGGTGGGTAGAGCTCGACGACGGCTATTGCACGGGCAGCTCGATCATGCCCCAGAAGAAAAACCCCGACATTGCTGAACTGACCCGTGGCAAGGCCGGGCGCCTCATCGGCAACCTTGTCACGATGCTTTCGGCCATCAAGTCGCTGCCGCTTTCATACAACCGCGATCTCGCCGAAGACAAGGCCGCATCGTTCGACACGATCGACACTCTGGCGCTCGTCCTTCCTGCGATGGCAGGGATGATTGCAACGATGAAGGTGAATGTGGAGCGCGTGCGTCGAGACGCCACCAGCGGCTTCACGCTCGCCACCGAAGTAGCGGACTGGCTCGCGCTCAACGGAATTCCCTTCAGCGAAGCGCACGAGATCACCGGGGCACTCGTGAAATTCTGCGAAGCCCACGACATCGGCTTGGAAGATGTCACCGCGCAGCACTTGGCTGACGTGGACACCCGGCTCAAACCCGCAATCCTGGAGCGACTCTCGCTCGAGGCGGCCATCGCTGCGCGTACCGGCTATGGCGGTACCGCGCCGGAGCGCGTTGCCGAACAGCTCGAGCGATTTGACGCGCGCATTGCCGCCCACACCAACTGGGCTTCCGAATACAGGGGACCACAATGCTGAAGATGACTCTCGGCGCCGAATATGGACGCCCCCCGCAAAAGCGGGAAGAAATCGATCTCGCGAGGATTTCGCACTACGTGCACGTCCCGCGTCGCTACTGGGGCCGTTACCTGTCGGCCACGCTGATCGCCTGCTTCCTCATCTTCCTTGCGGTCTCCTTCGCTCGCGGACAGATCGACTGGAAGGTGGTCGCCCAGTTCGTTATGGCGAAAACGATCCTGATAGGCCTGGGCAACACGATCCTCATGAGTGTGCTGGCCATGGCTCTTGGCGTCGCGCTCGGAATCGTGACCGCCGTCATGCGCCTGTCCACGAATCCGGTCCTTAACTCCGTGGCGCGTGGCTACGTCTGGTTGTTCCGCGGTTCACCCATCATCCTGCAGCTTTTGCTCTGGTTCAACCTGGCGCTGATCTTCCCTACGCTCGGCATCCCCGGTTTGTTCGAGTACAAGACAGTGGACGTCATGACGCCGTTCCTCGCTGCGCTGCTTGGTCTCGGTATCAACCAGGGCGCCTACACGTCGGAGGTCGTGCGAGCTGGTCTTCTCTCCGTTGACGTGGGGCAGTATGAGGCGGCGAAGGCTGTGGGAATGCCACGCGGGCTGGCACTACGACGAATCATCCTTCCGCAAGCGATGCGCGTCATCGTCCCACCGATTGGTAACGAGTTCGTCGGCATGATCAAACTGACCTCGCTGGCAAGCGTCATCCAGTTCGCCGAGATCCTGCACAGCGCGCAAAGCATCTACTACGCAAATGCACGTGTCATCGAGCTACTGATTGTCGCGGCCATCTGGTACCTCGTGGCGGTCACTGTGCTTTCGTTCCTGCAGGCCCGCGTCGAGCGGCACTATTCCAAGGGCGCAGGCCGCGCCGCCGCCCGTCAGTAAGGAAGCAGCATGAAACCCATCGTCAAGGCTATCGAGGTTCGCAAGAACTTCGGAGAATTCCAGGCACTCAAGGGGATCAACCTCGAAGTGGCATCCGGGGAAGTGCTGTGCATCATCGGACCTTCCGGTTCTGGAAAGAGCACGCTTCTGCGTTGCCTGAACCAACTCGAGACCATTTCTGAAGGCGCGCTAGCGGTCGACGGGGAACTGCTCGGCTATCGCGTGTCGGGCAACTCCTTGCACCCACTCAGCGAGACGCAAGTGGCCCGTCAGCGGCTCAAGACCGGCATGGTGTTCCAGCGGTTCAACCTGTTTCCGCACATGACAGCACTGGAAAACGTCATCGAAGGGCCCGTTCAGGTGCTCAAGCGCCGCCGGAAGGATGCGATCGTCGAGGCGAACGAACTGCTGGCCCGCGTGGGCCTGGCTCAAAAGGCAGATGCCTATCCGATCGAACTTTCTGGTGGACAGCAGCAGCGAGTTGCGATCGCACGGGCACTGGCGATGAAGCCCGAGATCATGCTGTTCGACGAGCCGACCTCGGCGCTCGACCCCGAGTTGGTCGGAGAGGTGCTCGCAGTGATGAAGGACGTTGCCAAGACCGGAATGACGATGGTGGTCGTAACGCATGAACTCGGCTTCGCGCGTGAAGTTTCCGATCGCATCGTCTTCATGGACAACGGCCAAATCGTCGAAACGGGAGCGCCTCACGAACTCCTCAGTTCCCCCAGCCACCCCCGTACGCGAGAGTTCATCTCTGCCGTTCTGGGCTGAATCCTAAACCTGAAGCTGCCAAACCGTTCCATCATGAAGCAAATCTTTGCCGCGCTCGTTGGCGCAGGTCTCGCCGTCTCGGCCATTGCGACCTCCGCACAGACGGTCGTCAACAAGGGGGAGTTCACAGTCGCCGTGGTGGCGAACTACGCGCCAATGGAGTTCAAGGACCCGGGGACTGGCAAGCTGACCGGCTTCGACGTGGAACTGGCCGAGGCTATCGCGGCCAAACTGGGCTTGAAGATTCGCTTCGAGGAGACGAGTTTTGACCAAATGATGAGCGCCGTTGCCACAGGCCGCGTCGACGTGGTCATCTCGGGGATGAACGACCTTCCATCTCGTCGCGACCGCCTTCGCTTCGTCGACTATCTGAAGGCGGGGCCCCAGTTTTTTACTCTGAGTTCTCGTTCGAACGACATCAAGAAGATGTCGGATCTGTGCGGAAAAAAGGTAGGCGCGAGCCGTCGCACCGCCTTCCCTAGCGACATCGCGGCTTGGAGTGAGGCTGAATGCGTCAAGAAGGGGTTGCCTGCCGTGATCGTTCTGGGCACCGACGGATCGGCCGATGCCAGAACCCAGCTTCGCCAAGGGCGCCTAGACGCCGCTGTGCAGGGCGCCGAGACGCTCCCGTACCTTCAGAAGATCGAGCCGAACGCCTTCGTGGCCATTGGCACACCTATCACGTACGTCTACATGGGCATCGCCGTCGGCCGTTCCAATGAAGGCCTAGCCAAGGCAATTGCCACGGGCCTCGACAAGATGTTGAAGGACGGGACGTATGCCGCAATCGCTTCCAAATGGGGACTCTCGAGCTATGCCGTGTCCTCTGTACTGATCGACAGCGCCGAATGAAGCCAGACAAGTCCTTGCCGCGCTGGCCTGAGGGGCACCGCTCCGCCGTCGCCCTGGCATTCGACCTTGACGGGCCGACGGGTGTCGCGTTGATGGACGGAAGCATCTGGAGCAATCCGAGCTTCTTCACACTGGGCAGCTATGACCCTTGGCGCGCCCTTCCGTATCTGCTCGGTCTGCTGCGCGAGCGCGGATTGCCCGCAACCTTTTTCGTGCCGTCCTGGTTGCTCTCCGTTTGGCCGAAACAGTGCAGTGCCATTGTCGAGCACGGACACGAGATCGCGTACCACGGGTGGCAGCACGAAGCCTTCTGGCGTTTGAACCCCGGCGAACAACGCGAGGTGATGCAGCGTTCCCGCGATCTGTATCGCAACCACCTCGGCGTTTCTCCTATCGGCTTCCGCACGCCCTCGGGGGATTGGACTGCAGAAACCGTGGACATACTGCTTGACGCTGGCGTCACCTATTCGAGCTCAATGCGCGGCGACGACCGTCCATACTTCATTTCGGGCTCTGAAGGCAGCCGCAGCATCGTTGAGATTCCAAGTCGGTGGGATTTGGACGACTACGCGATGCTGGCCTACCAGCGTAACCCTGACTATCCGATCGGCGGCGACCGCAGCGCCTCCTACCAAACGACACTCGACAACTGGTGCCGCGAATTCGATGGGTCGCACCGAGAAGGCCTGTGCCTGACGAGCATCTTCCATCCCAAGGTAAGCGCCCGGCCGGGACGCCTCTTACTGCTTGAGAAATGGTTCATGCACATGCAGGAACAGCAGGACGTCTGGTTCGCAACTTGCGCACAAGTCGCCCATTGGTGGCGCGAAATCGCAGGAACGGCAGAGCGGAGGAGCGCACAGTGAGCGATGACATGACGAAGCGTTGGCCAGTGGGTCGATCAATGTCGACCGTCGTGACCGTCGACTTTTTCGACGACACGCAGATCCTGCGCCAGATCCCCGCCATGGCCGGCCGCGAGAAGAGCCTGTCGGTGTGGCAGTACGGCGCGACGCGGGGCGTCGAGCGCATGTTGCGGGCATTCGACGACGCGGGAATCAAAGCCTCGTGGTTCATCCCTGGCGTGGTCGCTCGTCGCCATCCCGGGCTTGTCAAGGAGATCGCCGCCGCCGGCCACGAGGTGGCCAACGCGACGGATGCTTGCGACGACCTCATGAAACTGAGCGATGAAGAGGCACGAGCTTCGATCTTGGCAGCGCAGGAAGCGCTCGCGGAACTGACTGGATCAATGCCTTGCGGGTTCCGCGCGCCGTTCGAGAACTGGCCTCGCGCGTTGGAATGCACGATCGCAGATTGCGGGCTGACTTGGTCGTCCTCCTGGCGCGGGGACGACTTGCCCTATTTTCACCACCATAGTGGCGCGCGCCTCGTCGAGATACCACTCCACTACGAACTGGAAGACGCGCCCTTCTTCGCGTTCAATCTCTATCCCCCGGTTCCTTCGGGGCAGTCCCGCATCGCGTCCTATGGTCAGGTCTTGGAAGGCTGGAAGCAGGACTTCGCGGGCTTCCGTCGATTCGGCCTCTGCTACACGCTGCGGTTGCATCCCGAGATCATTGGCACAGTGGGCCGCATCGGAATGCTCTCCGAGCTTCTCCAGCACCTGACTTCAGTATCGGAGAACTGGATCGCTACCGGCAGCGAAGTCTCCGAATGGTGGCGATCGAACCGCGCGTGTAACGCGGAAGGTCATCCTGTCGATGTATTCGCGGCACTCCAGCCCAGATCGCTTCCATGAACTCCATGCAGACTTTGGCCGGCTTCATTGCCGGCATTTCCACCGCAGACCTTCCCGGTGAAGTCATCGAGAGGACCAAGCGACACATCCTCGACACGCTGGGTGCGGCTTTCGCCGGCAGTGCATCTGCAGAGACGCGCGCGGTACTCAAGACATTGCGCGACCAAGGCGCTGGCGGCAACTGCGCCATATGGGGCGAGCACGCGCGGCTGACTGCGCGGGACGCTGCGTTGGTAAATGGCGTATCGGCGCATGCGCTCGAACTCGATGACACCGGAGGTTGTGACCACTCCGGTGCGGTTGTCCTTCCCGCGGCCTTGGCGGCCTGCGGCCTCGCCGAGCAACCCGTCACGGGATCGGACCTGGTAGCGGCGGTCGTGGCCGGCTATGACGTGGGACGGCGGGTGCTCGAAGCTTGTGGCGGCTACGCAACTCACAACGGGACAGGCTGGCACTCGACCGGCACTTGCGGTGCGTTCGGGTCCGCCGCGGCTGCCGCACGGATCCTTCGGCTTTCGCCGGAACAGACCCTGTGGGCCTTGGGCCATGCGGCGAGCTACAGTTCGGGCCTCTGGGCCTTCGTCCATGATGGCTCGCAGACGAAGCGCCTTCACACAGGCAAGGCAGCGGAAGGTGGCCTGATGGCGGCCCTGCTTGCACGCAACGGCGTCACCGGGGCTTCCAAGGTATTCGAGGATGTATGGGGCGGCTTCTTTAATACATTCGTTCCCAAGGGTCAGCAGCCCGAGGCGCTGACGGCTGATCTCGGCCAGACGTGGAAGCTCTTGCGCTGTTCGATCAAGCCGCACGCCTCCTGCCGGAGCAACCATGGCGCCATCGACGCTCTCTTGCATCTGCGTGCGCAGCACGAAGGATTGGCGCAGCGCATCGGGAGCGTCGATGTCCGCTTGAGCAAGTTCGTAATGAGCATGTGCGGCGGTCGCGATCTGGCAACCCTCACGAGCGCCCAAATGAGCATGGCGTATGGAATGGCCTCCGCTTGGGTGTTCGGAGACGCGAACCTGGAGCGGTACCTGACCCCGACACGCAATGACGGGCGGCTTGTTGCGGCGATGTCCCTCGTTCGCCTCCACCCTGACGATGCCATGGCAGACCTCGACGAACCGGAGGTGACTGTTCATAGCGAAGGGCGTCCTTCTCTTACCCACCGTGTAGCCGTGGCCTTGGGTGCGCCTACGAATCCTCTCTCGAGCGAGCAGCTTCTCGCCAAGTTTCATGATCTGGCAAAGGTGTCGCAGCCACTTGACCGCGCTTCCGCGCTGGCCCAGATCGTGCTCAAGCTCGAGGAGGTTCGTGACCTGCGGGACTTGCTGGAACTGATGCCGGGCCACGCAGATGAACACGCACTGATTGCCTAGTCCACTCTTTCATACACAAACGGAATATGAAAATGAAACGCTTGTCCCTTGTCCTCACTGCTTTCGCCATTTCCGCGACTGCCGGCGCGCAGACGCTGCCCGAGCGAGTTGCCAAGACGAAGACCATCAAGGTTGCGGTCAACCCGATCTACCCACCGATGGAGTCAAAGGATCCCGCGAGCGGAAACCTCGTCGGCTTCGATATTGACTTGGGTGCGGCCCTCGCCAAGGAGCTCGGCGTGAAGCTGGAGTACCAAGATTCAGCGTTCGAGCAGATGATGCCGGCCCTCACGACCGGCCGCGCGGACATCATCCTCAGCGGTCTGTATGACCGACCAGCTCGGCGTGAGCAAGCGGACTTCGTCAACTACCTCAACTCAGGGGTGCAGTTCTTCACTCAGCTTTCGCGTGCAGAGCTGAAGGATGCGACGGACCTGTGTGGCAAGACGATCGCAACGAGTCGCAGCACCTCCTTTCCCGCCGAGATCAAGGAGTGGAGCGACAAGAACTGTGTTGCTGCAGGCAAGGCTGCGATCAATGTCGAGGGCACCCAGGACAACAATGCAGCTCGCGCCGGATTGAAGCAGGGACGCTATGACGCCGTGGCCCAAGGTAGCGAGACCGTTTCCTATATCACCTCCTCGCTCGAACCCAACACGTACAAGACACTTGGACTACCGTTCGGAGGTGCACAGCACGGCATCGCGATCGCGAAGAATGATCCACAACTTCGCGACGCCATCCTGGCCGCAATGAGGAAGCTGGTCGCCAACGGTACCTATCAAGACATCATCGTGAAGTGGAACCTGCAGACCAGCGCGGTCAAGCAAGTTGGGCTGAACGGTGCGCCCCAGCCATGAGGCCGTCCGTTGACCCAGGGGCCGTGTCTGAGGAAGAGTGGGCCGCACGCTGCGAGCTCGCGGCGCTTTACCGCCTGCTCGCCCATTTCCGCATGACGGACCTGATCGACACGCACCTGACAGCGCGCGTACCTGGGACGAGCGGGGAGTTCTTGATCAACCGATACGGTGTGCTGTTCGATCATATGACCGCATCCGACCTCGTGAAGATTGACCTGCAAGGCAACGTCATTGACGAGCGCGGGGCCGCGGATCTTTTGGTGAACCGCGCCGGCTTTACCATCCACTCCGCGATTCATGCTACGAGGCCGGATGCCCATTGGGTGATCCACACCCACACGGCGGCGGGCTCTGCGGTGTCCGCGCAGAGCTGTGGCCTTCTTCCCATCAGCCAGCACGCCCTCAAGTTCAACGACTGCCTGGCATACCACGACTACGAAGGGATCGCACTCGATCTTGGGGAACGGGATAGGCTCGTGCGCGACCTGGGATCGTGCAATGCGATGATTCTTCGCAATCATGGGTTGCTCGTCGTGGGTTCGACCGCAGGCGATGCTTTCCATGAGATCTGGTTCTTGGAGCGGGCTTGTCAAATCCAAATTGCCGCGCTGGGAGGCGGGCGAGAAGTCCTTACTCCTTCCGTCGATATTCGGCGCCACACCGCTGAGCAATACAGGACACCGGAATCCCAAGCGATCGTCCAACTCACTTGGAACGCGGCACTGACACTTCTCGAAGGACAGCAGGACGCGATCCGGCGGTAGCGAAGACGCCGCCACTTCCTGCCGGACGAGCGGCAGACCCGGACCGACGCCGTCATCGAGGACGTGCTGAATGTCAGGTCGCCTCCTTTCGCCAGGGCTGTAGGACAGGACGGGCTGGCTCCCGGAAGCAACAGCCAGCGCGCAATCATCGGGCTGTTGCTTCATCGCTCTGCGCACGCCCTCGCGGTTCTATTCGCCGCCCTCATGATCCTCCGAAGCGGCCGCCCAGGTCGACCAGCCTGCATGGTACATCCGAGGCTGCACAAAGTTCGTACGCTCGCGCTGCACCGTCGCGGTTCACGCGCTGCAAGCGTGCGAAGGCTTAACTTTCAGTTAAACCCGGCGATGCATTTGCCAAACGACAAGCAGCGCTGATCCCCGAACAATGGGTGTCCGTGCCTAGCCGATGCAGCCGCGCACAGCAACCATAAAAGGAGATCTCTACCGTGAGCCAGACCATTTACGCGCCGAGCTTGGCGGCCATTCGACCGAACGCAAAGGAAGAGATCCCGGTGCTGGACATCGGACCCTACTTGGCCGGCGTTCCCGATGCCTACGAACAGCTTGTCAAGGAGATGCGCTACGCGCTCGAGAACATCGGGTTCTACTTCGTCGTCAACCACGGCATCTCCCAGAACTTGATCGATGGCGTATTCGAATCCGCGAGAATCTTCCACGCGCTTCCGCTGGAGCAGAAGATGGGCTTGGCCTTCAATGAGCACAACGTAGGCTATGTTCCTCTGAAGGGTTCGACGACACGGCATTCTGCGCTCAACACGAACAACAAGCCCAATCTCGTCGAGTCGTTTTTCGTCAAGCGCGATCTGAACGCAGATCATCCCGACGTAGTGGCCGGCAAGCGCTTCCGCGGCCAAAACCTGTGGCCGCAGGCGCACCCCGAAGTACGCACCCTGGCCATGGCCTACGCAGCGGCTGCCGAGCGCCTGGGGGTCTCGCTCCTGCCGTTGTACGCCGGCGCCCTAGACCTGCCCCGCGACTGGTTCGCCCCAGCGTTCTCCGAGCCGATGTTCACGCTGCGGCTGTCGCACTATCCGCAACAGCCACCGGCCTCTGACGACACCTTCGGCCTGGCACCACACACGGACACGAGTTTCATGACGCTATTGCCCCAGAACAAGGTGCAAGGCCTGTCGGTACGGCTGCCGAATGGCGTTTGGGTCAACGCTCCCGCGATGCCGGGCTCCTTTCTGGTCAATGGTGGTGATCTCATGCGCCGCTGGACCAACGATCGCTTCCTAGCCACGCCCCACAGGGTCATCAACAGATCGGGGCAGGAGCGCTATGCCGCCCCCTTCTTCCTTGACTGCAACTACGACTGGTCGATGGCTTGCATTCCCACCTGCCTCCCCGCCGACGGCAAGCCCAGCTATCCGCCCATTGCCTACCCTGAGTACTTGGCCTGGTACCGCGCCCAGAACTACGCGGACAAGCCCACGAAAGACGGCGTGCAACTCTCCGCCTATTAATCCCCTCCCCACTACCAACGCTCAGCCCCATCATGACTGCCCACTTCCGTCTGACGCGCCGCCGCGCCGTCGCCTCCCTCATCGCCGCACCGTGGCTGGCGCACACAACGGTATCCCGTGCGCAGACGAGTTGGCCTTCCAAGCCGATCCGCTACGTCGTCACGTTTGCAGCGGGGGGCTCCACCAGCGTCTTCGCCCGACTTCTGGCCGATCCGATTTCCGGCATCCTCGGCCAAAACATGTGGGTCGACAATCGCCCCGGCGCCGGCGGCCTGATCGGCGTCGACAACGTCGTCAAGTCGCCCCCGGACGGATACTCGTTGGTCATGACGGCAGCGGGACCAACCTCGATCTTCCCGGCCATGGAAGGCAGCAAGATGCCGTTCGACCCCGTCAAGGACCTCACGCCCATCGTGTTGCTCTCCGACCAGCCGAACATCTTCGTGGTCCACCCCAGCGTGCCTACCCACTCGTTGCAGGATTTCATCGCCTGGTGCAAGAAGAACCCGGGCGAAGGCTATGGCACGGTTGGCGTAGGCACCACCAACCATGTCTCGGGCGAGCAGCTCTCGAGCGCCTTCGGCCTTGGCCTCACGCATGTGCCGTACAAGGGAGCAGCTGCCATCACCATGGACCTGCTGGCGGGGAATATCAAGATTGCGTCGTTCAACATCGTCGATGCCATGGCCAACATCACCGCGGGAAAGTTCAAGCCGTTGCTGGTGAGCGGCTCCAAGCGCAGCGCGCTGCTGCCCGACACACCGACCATGATGGAAGTCAACGCCTCACCGCATGCACTGAATTCCTGGCAGGGCATGTTCGGGCCGCCCGGCCTGCCTACGGCAATTTCCGAGAAGCTCAACGCTGCCTTTAACGAGGCTCTTAAGGCGCCTGCCGTCACGGAATGGATGAAGGCAAACGGCTCGACTCCCGTCGGCGGAAGCATTCCAAAGTTCCGGGAGTTCGTGCTTGCTGAGCAAAAGATCTGGGGCGACATGGTGCGTCGCTACAAGATCCGGGCAGAGTAGTTGAAGTGAGGCTTGCCTGTCAGACCTTATCCAGGACCGGCAGCCCGGCCTGGAGAAGGACGCTCTTGAATGAGCGCACTAGGGACTGCGCAGCCTCCGAAAGCGGCTCGGATCGCGGATACACCAAGCTCGCAACGATGGGGTCGACCTGGTCCAGCGGCACGACGCTGAAGCGGGCGTCCAGCCATGATTGCAGCGAGAACTCGTCGACCAAAGCCATGCCCGCGCCAGCGTGCACAATCGCGCAGGCGTTCTGCGGAGAGCCAACCTCGATCTGGGATTTTGGGAATGCGTTGCGCGCCGCGAGCATTCTCTCCACTCTTTCGCCGAACGGCGAGTCGGGGGGGTAGGTAATCATCGGCATCGTCACCAGCTCTTCGATGCTGATGCTGAGGCGGCCGGCAAACGCGTGGCCTCGCGGGCAAATGCAGACTATCCGACTGCGCGCGATCGGCACCGACAACAGGTCTGGATGCTGCATCGGCAGCATAGACACGCCTAAATCGCAAAGCCGATTGACCAGGCGCTCTTCGAGCAGTGCATGTGAGAGGCAGTGGAAGTGCACATGCACATCCGGGTTGCCGCTCTTGAAGTGCGCGATGGCCTGAGGAATCAACATCTGGCCAATGCTGGGGCTGGTCACCACCGATACCAATCCGTGTCGAAGCTTGGACAGCTGGTGACTCAGTTCCTTGATGCGCTGCACGCCGCGGTGAACAGACTCCACTTCTCGGTACAGCTTGCGTGCCTCAGTAGTCGGCACGAGTCGACCTTTGCTGCGCTCGAACAGCGGAAAGCCTAGTTGTGACTCCGCGTGCGACAGCGCCTTGCTTACGGCGGGCACCGACACATGCATAAGCTGCGCCGCCGAACTCACAGAGCCGGAGGACATGATCGAACGAAACACTTCGATTTGGCGCAGGTTCACGAAAGTCCTTGGCGGAATTGAGATGCCCCCCGCCCCTGTCCGACGTGGAAGGGGGCGGCGGCGTCACCTAGCCGCGTGATTTTCGATTGCTGAAGAGGATGGGGAATTGTCAGGATCCAGTGCTCGCTGCACATAGGCATCGGCCATGGGCTGCCACATTTCCCAAAGCTTGCGCAGTTCGACGATCGGGTCTTCCGCCAGGTCTACGCGTAGATCCACAGGCGCAAATGGAACGCTCGGGTACACAACGCGAAGGTAGGCAGAACGCAGCGGAAAGGACTCTCCTCCAGCTGCTACGCCCGCCTCAAGGCCACGAACCAGTCGCTCGGCCAGTAGTTCACCGCGCGCGGCCTCGTAGCCACGCATCATCGCAGTTGGCACGGCGTCGTTGACCAGTCCATTGCCGACCGCGACGGCGGCTTCACCGTGTTCGGCTCCTTTGCCCGACACACACTTTTCACCCGTGAACGAGGCCACGTTGCCGGCTGTGTCGATCACGGCCAGCTGCCGCCAAGCGGCATGTGGTGTCGCCTCGACCATGTCGGTCAGCGCCTCCTGCGCAGAGCGGCCGCGCACCAGCGACTGGATGCCGACCGTGCCTAGCCGCGGGTCCGATCGGGCCTGTGAGAACACCACGCCTGCACCCGGCGCCGCCAAGCCAGCGCGTCCTCCGACCGCCATGCTGGACGTGACCAGTGCGAATCCGAACTGCCCGCTCTCGCGGCACAGCCCACCAATTGAAAATGTCATTGCATGCTCTCCTTGATTGACTTGGGTTTGCTAGGCATCAGGCCAGTGCGGCTACCACGACAATCTCGACGAGGTACTCCGGGGCCGCCAACTGCGCCTGAACGGTTGCGCGCGCCGGGGCATCCCCGGACACCTCTCCTATCCAAGCGTCCCAGACTTTGTTCATTGCGTCGAAGTCCACCATGGATCGCAGGAAGATCTGGGAGCTCAGGAGTCTCGTTCGATCACTGCCGGCAGCCTTGAGAAGGCTGTCGATGCTTGCCAGTGCCTGACGTGTCTGACCGGCGGCATCCAGGGATATGTCTTCAGCGACCTGTCCGGCCAAGTAGACCGTGCCGTTGTAGGTGACCGCCTGCGACATGCGCGGACCGGTTTGGCTGCGTAGGATGACCATGGTCTCTTGAAACTCCGTTTTGAGAAAGAAAGGTGTTGGGACGTGTCTAGGCCTGGCTGCACTCGTGCACCAGCGTGGCCGCTGCCAAGTCTTCGAGTGCGGAGCCAACCGCCTTGAAGACGGTCCGCCGAACGCGGGACTGCGGATCGGTCGGCGGAACGGGGCATTCGGCCCGGCACAGCGCGGCCAGAGTACCCAGGATGTCTTCCTGCAGGAGCGCACCACCAGCAAGGGCATTGAGCAGGTCACCTGACTTCGTGGGTGCCTCGGTCGTGTCGACATAAACGTCGGCATCATTGAAGCAACTGGGATCGGCCTCGGTCATCTGTGGATTGAAGGAGCCGATCAGGTCCAGGTGCGAGCCCGGCTGG
Source organism: Variovorax sp. J31P207 (assembly GCF_030316965.1). NCBI lineage: Bacteria > Pseudomonadati > Pseudomonadota > Betaproteobacteria > Burkholderiales > Comamonadaceae > Variovorax > Variovorax sp. J31P207. Next base: position 24,611 of record NZ_JASZYN010000016.1, on the reverse strand, counting down.
AGCCAGGCGCCCTGAATCAAGGGCTCGCACGAAAGGGTAGCGGCGCTCACGATGTCGGCGCGTCGCACCCCCGCTTCAAGGTCTTGGCAGACCTCGGCCCCATGGCCCCCATCGCGCAGCTGTGCAGCCAGAGCCTTGGCCTTGCTCGCGTCGCGCGCCCAGACCAGGACCCGCTCGATTGGCCGCACCGCTTTTATGGCCGACGGCAGCAATTGTGCGATACGGCCTGCGCCGACGACCAGCAATGTGCTGGCATCGGCAGGGGCCAGGAACCTGGCTCCCAAGGCCGAAGCGGCAGCGGTGCGCCAGGCTGTCAGGACGTCGCCGTCGAGCGTCGCGAGCGGCACCCCCGTCCGTGCATCGAACAGCGTGTAGACCGCATGGAGCCCGGGTCGACCGACGGCGGCGTTGCCATCAAAGATGTTGATGACCTTGAGCCCGTAGTAACCGCGCTCGCTCCATGCGGGCATGATCAGTGAAGTTCCATGCGCAGTGCCGCACGCGATGCGATGGGTGTGGCGAAGCGGCACGTTCACGTCTTCTCGGAACCACGTGTCGAGCCGGTCGATGAGCACGGCGAAATCGAGCGCCCGGCGCGTCTGTTCTTGCGTGTAGTGCCGCATGCCTGTCCTATTTGGTGCCGACGGCAACTCAGAGAGCACCGAGTTGTGCCGCCGTGGCGAAGGCCGCGGCCTGACAGGGATCGACGACCGGGACACCCACCGCATCCTGCAGAGGCTTGCGCAGCGCGGCCATGCCGGCGCAACCGAGCACAAGCACGTCGGCCTCGTCGTCGACCACCAATTGCCGTCCGACTTGGACCATCTTCTCCAGGGCGATGGCCGGGTCTCCGGACTGACCTACTGACAGGTCTAGTGCGCGCTCTTGCACAACGTGGGTGTCCAGCTGGAGTGCCCGCCAGTAGCGCCAATGCCGCGGCACGGCCGACGACGCAATGGCGATGACGCCGACGCGGCGGCCCAGCGACAACGCATGCATCAGGCCGGCGTGGCCAATGCCGATGACGGGCCGACGTGTGACCTCACGCGCCGCGAACACCCCAGGGTCGCTGAAACAGGCCACCACGAACGCCGCGGCTTGCTCTGCATGCTCGGCGACATACTGCGCCACCAGCGTTGCTGCCAGGTCGGCATGTGCCTGGGTGGTAATACCGGCTGGCCCGGCGTGCAGCGTGGCGAAGGCGCAATCGCGGTCGAGCGCGCGCGTTCCCAGAACGGCCGCTTGAATGCTTGCCGTCACGTGTACCAGGCTGTTGGGATTGATGACGTGAACCGGCAGCATCAAGCAGCCTTCGCGTCGCGCCGAAGCAGCGACTGAATGAAACCGGCCTGCGGCCGCTCATGCATTCGCTCGCTAGGCGCCGGTGCGTTCCTGCTGACATCCGGCGTACCACGCGCGAGATACTTGCCCGTGCCGCGCGCGGCGTGCAGCATGCCGTCCTCGACCACGATCCGACCCCGGCTCACGACCACCGTCGGCCAACCGCGCACCAAGCGGCCTTCGTAAGGCGTGTAGCCTACTTGGTCGTGCAGCATCTCGTGCCGCACAACCGTCTCTCGATCTTCATCCCAGATGGCCAGATCGGCGTCCGAGCCAACACGGATCACGCCCTTGCGCGGGAAGATGCCATACATACGCGCATGATTGGTGGCGGTCAACTCGACGAACTGGTGGATGTCAAGCCGCCCCTTCAGGAAACCTTCGCTGAACAGCAGCGGAACGCGCAGTTCCAGGCCTGGCACGCCATTGGCCATGTCCTTGAAGGTAGTCTTTTCGCCCTTGGGCAGCTTCCCTGTTTCGTCGAAGCGATAGGGAGCGTGGTCCGACGAATAGGTCACCAGCGTGCCGTCCTGGAAGCCGCGCCAGATCGCCTCTTGCGAGGCGCCATCCCGGGGCGGGGGAGAGCAACAGAACTTGGCTCCTTCCAGCCCGGTCCGGTCTAGGTCCTCGGCTGTGAGGAACAGGTACTGCGGGCAGCTTTCCGCGAACACTTTGGCGCCCAGCGTGCGCGCATGGCGAATCAGGTCGACGGTCTCGCCGCCGGCCACGTGGACGATCAGAATCGGCGTGTCGATCAAGCGCCCCAGAGCGATGGCACGGTTGGTGGCTTCCGTCTCTGCGAGCGGATCGTGCGCGATCGCGTGATATTTAGGCCTGGTGTGGCCACTGTCGACGAGTTTTTGCGCGAGCCACTTGATCATGTCGTGGTTCTCGGCATGCACCATCACCAGAGCACCCTCTCGCTGGGCCATTGCGAGCACATCCAGAAGCTGGTGGTCATCGAGCTTCATCCGGTCGTAGGTCATGTAGACCTTGATCGACGTGATCCCGTCATGTATCGCTTGCGGCAGATCCCGGGACAGCGTGTCCTCGTCTGGATTGGTCAGGATCAGGTGGAAGCCGTAGTCGATGACCGCTTTCTCCCGGGCGCGACGCGCGTAGTCCTCCAGCACCGCCGGAATCTTCATTCCCCGGTGCTGCGCCGCGAACGGGATCACCGTGGTGGTGCCCCCGAACGCGGCCGACACCGTGGCGGAATAGAAGTCGTCGGCGCCCATCACGCCCATGCCCGAGAACTGTTCGATATGGCAGTGGCTGTCCACACCTCCAGGAAGAACCCAACGCCCACGCGCATCGACATCGCGCACACCCGGCACCAATCCCTCGCCGATCGCGGCGATGACTCCCTGGCGCACTCCGACGTCCGCCAGCAACACCTGCCCCTCGCTAACCACACGGCCGTTGCGAACGGTCAGATCGAAACGCTCTTCAGACATTCTCGTGTTCCTCCAACGGTCACGCGATGGGTGCGCCCACACCGGTGCGTTCGGTGATGAGCTTGTAGTGTTCCGGGCGGCGGTGCTTGGCAAAGTTGAAGACATGTTCGCGGAACATTGCACCGAGATCGAGATCGGCGCGCGTGCTTATCACTTCGTCCTCCTCGGTGACCGTGCGCGCCACGATCTCGCCCGTGGGCGCGACGATGGCGGAGCTACCGATCATGTGGTGCCCGTCTTCCGAGCCGCACTTGGCCGACGCGGCGACCCACACGCCATTCTGGTAGGCATTGGCTTGCAACGAGATCAAATGAGTTGACGTGCGCAGGTGTACCGGCTCATTCCAGTGGATGTTTACCGATGGCGTGTTGTAGCCCAGCACCACAACTTCGGCGCCCTGCAACGCCATGACGCGATAGGTCTCGGGCCATCTGCGGTCATTGCACAGGCACATGCCAAAGCGAACCGACTGGGTGTCGAACACGCGAAAGCCCAGGTCGCCCACCTCGAAGAACTTCTTCTCTAGGTGTTGGAACGGTGCATCGACTTTGTGGTCCGAGTGGCCGGGCAGGTGGATCTTCCGGTACTTGCCAACGATCTCGCCCTGCGGGCTGACGATGATCGAGGTGTTGAAGCCGCGCTTGTCCTCGGTGAGCTCCGCATAGCCGAGGTAGAAACCCAGGCCGAGTTCGCGTGCCGCATCGAACAAGGGGCGTGTCTCTTCGCTGGGCATTGTGGCTTCGAAGTAGCGCTCATGCGCCTCTTCCTCGGTAATCCAGTAGCGCGGGAAGAAGGTGGTCAACGCCAACTCGGGAAAGACCACGAAGTCAGCCCCGCGCGACTTTGCTTCGCGCATCATCTCCACCAGGCGTCGCACGACGCTGGCGCGGCTGTCCGCGAGGTGGACGGCGCCGAGTTGCGCGACCGCCAATCCGATCGATCGATGGTTGTTCATGTTGAGGTTCTCCTGTCGTTGCGTTCGATGACGCCGGACTCGCCGGCGAAGGTTGAATGGAGGGGGAAGACATCTTCGGTCTTCACGTAGAGGCCAGCGCCCATGCGGCCTGGCGGACTGTGCTGTGCCAGGTCGACGCGCAGGTTGCTCGGGTCCACCAGCCCAGGCCGCGTCCGCAGCCAAATGACACGGCCGAAGAATACGTAGCGGCTGGCCGACTCCAACGTGTCGTGCAACACGCATTCGAAGGCGACCGGCGCTTCGGCAATGGATGGCACACGCACCTTTGCCGAGGGCCGTGTGCTGAGGCCGGTTTGGTCCAACTCGCTCGTCTCAGGACCGAACGGATGACCGCAGTCGTGCAAGGCCTGGGCCATCGCCTGGTCGGCGATATGCACGACGAACTCGTGCGAGCGCTGGATGTTGCGCACGGTGTCCTTGAGCACACCGTCCGCCTGCTTGTTGATGCTGAACATCACGAGCGGCGGCTCTTCACCGACCATGTTGAACAGGCTGAAAGGCGCGGCGTTGACGACACCCTCGGCACCGAGGGTGGTAACAAGTGCGATGGGTCTCGGCACGATCAGCGCGGCCATGAGCTTGTAGCGCCCATGCGGCGATAGTGCCGGGATGTCGGTGTCCACCACTTCGGGATGGTCGCGATGCAAACCTGAGCTCACAAGATGCTCCTTGATGCCGCGGATTCTGGGTCGATGTAGCCGGGCGAGACGTCACGAGGAACGATGGTGGGAGGGCTCACGGGTTCAACTCCAATCGAAACTGTCCATCGTCTGCTGAAGCGCAGCAAGGTTGGTAGGAGCGCAGATGGGTGGCGACGTCGTTCTCGCCAACAGTCTTGTATGAAGTCATCGTGTTCTCACTCGTTGTCGGATGAAGCCCGGGGGTATGTCACTCGGCATCGTCCTCAAGTCGTCTCGACCCGAGCGAAGTGTCCTTCGCCGACTTCCACGAGCGGCCGAGAGGTAGGCCGCCCACCACTCTTGAAGATTGCGCTAGGAATGTCAGCAGCCGTGCGAACCGCGCGTTCCTTGCGGCGGGTTGGGTCCGGCACCGGCACGGCCGACAGCAGCTTGCGCGTGTACGGGTGGTGGGGGCGGTGCAACACCTGGGCGCAGGGGCCGATCTCAACAATCTCGCCCAGGTACATCACGGCCACGCGATGACTGATACGCTCGACGACAGCCATGTCATGCGAGATGAAGAGGTAGGCTAGGCCTTCGGCCCGCTGGAGGTCTTGAAGCAGGCGTACCACCTTGTCCTGCACCGACACGTCCAGCGCGGAGACGGGCTCATCGGCCACGATGATCTTTGGTTTGACGCTCAGTGCTCGGGCAATGCACAGGCGCTGGCGCTGGCCACCCGAGAACTGATGGGCATAGCGCTCCAGAAAGGTCCTGTCCAAGCCAACTTTCTCCAACAAGTCCGCCGCACGCGCGCGCCGTTCGGCTTCGGGCAGTCCTCCGTGGATCTTGAGCGGTTCGCTGACCAGGTCCCAGGCTTGCAGGCGCGGGTTGAGCGACGCGTACGGGTCCTGGAAGATCATTTGAATGTCACGGCGGTGTGGGCGCATGACGTCGGCTGGCAGCTTCGTCAACTCTGTGCCCTGCACGCGGATGGAGCCTTCGCTGACATCCAACAGCTTGCTGATCAGGCGGCCCGTGGTCGACTTGCCTGATCCCGATTCGCCCACCAGCGCTAGCGTCTCACCCGGCATGAGGTCGAAGGAAACGCCCTCGACGGCGTGCACGTTGGCCTTGGCCCTTCCCCAGAAGCCGGACTTAACGGGAAACAGCTTGCTGATTCCGCGGACTTCCATGACGGGCGCGCCTCGCTGCGCCAGCGGTTCCGGCGAACCATCGCCTAAGCGCGGAACCGCTTTGAGCAGGGCGCGCGTGTAGTCCTGCTGTGGTGCTGCAAAGAGCGTTTGGCACGGCGCCTCCTCGACGACGAGTCCGTGACGCATGACGACGACCCTGTCGGCAATTTCAGCGACCACGCCCATGTCGTGCGTGATAAACAGAACCGACATGCCAGTCTCTTTTTGCATGTCCTTGATAAGGCTAAGGATCTCCGCCTGCACCGTCACGTCCAGCGCGGTGGTGGGCTCGTCGGCGATCAGCAGAGCCGGTTTGCAGGCCATGGCCATAGCGATTACCACGCGTTGGCGCATGCCGCCGGACAACTCGCCGGGGTATTGGCGCATCCGTCGGGCGGACTCGGGCATGCGGACGGCGTCGAGCATGTGCTGGGCGCGGATCAGAGCCTCAGCGCGGCCGATCTTCTCGTGCAGCAGGTAGACCTCAGCGATTTGGTCGCCGACTGTCATGACCGGGTTCAGCGAGGTCATGGGTTCCTGAAAGATCATGGAAATCTGCTGGCCACGGATGCGCCGCAACGCGGCTTCGTCCATATGCCGCAGATCGTTGGCTCCTCCGCCATCGCTGGAGAACAGGATCTGACCCGAACAGATTTTTCCGCCCGCGTGCGCGATCAGGCCCAGGATAGAGAATGCCGTGACAGACTTGCCCGAGCCCGATTCACCGACGAGGGCCACGGTCTCTCCGCGGCCGATGGCGAAGCCAACGCCCTTGACGGCTAGCGTCGGGCTCTGCCGCTTACCGAAGGTGACCTGGAGATCGCGCACGTCCAGCACGGGCTGCAGTGGAGTCCCCACGGTGCTCACCGTCCGTCTCCGCCGGTTGCAACCGTCCGCAACACCATAGGCGAAAGTTGCTCGATCGTTCGCCCCGCGTAATCGTTGCCGGGTGCATTGGCGAGCGTCACCAACTGCCCGCGTTCGACTTCGCCGCAGGCCTTCTCGACATCGATGGTCAGGACCTCGCCTTGGCGGACCACCTGCTTGCCACCGACGTATACGTCGCGGATGGCTCGGTCACTCGCCGAATAGAGCAAGCTGCGCAGCGGCTCGCGCGCGGGCCGCATGTAGGGGTGACGCAAATCCACGAGCGAGAAGTCGGCCCGGCAGCCAGCCTGAAGTCGGCCGATGTCATCGCGGCCAAGCATACTGGCCGCCGTCAGCGTGACGGAATCAAACACGTCCGCAGTCGGCGCCGCGGTGTAGTCGCGGGCGACGATACGCGAAGCGTACATCGCGGTGCGCATCTCATCGAGCAAGTTGTGCGGGAAGGTGTCGGTGCCGATGCCGATACGGATGCCTGCTGCGCGGTAGCGCCCATAGTAGTTGAATGCGATTCCACGGCGCGCGAACACCGTCGGACAGTGCGCTACGGACGCGCCGGAGCGCGCCAGCAGGCCGAAGTCATCGGCCTGCGGCCAGAAGATCGAGGGATGGTCGTTCAAGAAGATGCCGTGGCCGATGACTAGGTGCTCATCGAGCAAGCCGATGTCGCTAAGCCACTCGATCGGTGTTCGCCCGTGCCGGCGCGTCATCTCAGCGAACTCCACCGCGCTCTGTGCCGCATGAATCTGAAGGCGCATTCCTTGCTCAAGGGCGGCTTGCCGGCTGTCTTTCAGCAGTTCTTCGGAGCAAGTGTCGATCTGCGAGGGACACAGCATCGCGCTGAGTCGGCCGCTGTCGTGGGATTTGGCACGTCGAGCGATGTCCAGTGCAGCCTCGAAGGACTTGCGACCGGCTTCTTCGTTCCAGGTGTACTCGACTGAGTGGCCATTGCGAGTCTGCCAAACGGCTGAACGGTACATGGGGCCCAGCACAGCGCGGATGCCGGTGGCTGCAACGTTCTCGATCCAGCCCTCACGTGGCAGCGACATGTCGACGTAGGTGGTCACGCCGCTCTTTAGCATCTCGCTAACAGCCACCTGCGTCGTGTAGGGCGCAAACTCGATGCCGACGCGGAAGATCGGCATGTACTCGTAGAGCGAACTCTGGCCCAGCTTGCGGCTGCCCAGCTCTTCCAACAGCCCTCGGTTACCAGGCTCGGACGAGGGGTGCGCGTGCATGTTGATCAAGCCCGGCATTGCCATCAGGCCCGCACCGCTGACGATCTCGTCAGCGTGACCCTCGTACGCGCCCCCGACCTGAAGCAAACGGTCCCCTTGGACGACCAAGTCCTGGCCATGGCGATATACATGCTCGCGGGAGGCCGCGTCGAAGCCCACGATCACGTCGAGGCCCTTGATGTGAAGGATGTGCGCGCTCATCGTTGTCTCAACAGGCTTGCGACTCAGCGCCATTCGATGTCCAGTCCCTTGTAGACCGCGGTTCCCTCCAGACCATGGGCACGCACGGGCTTGAGCTTGCTGCTCGCCGCGAGGAACATGGAATCGTGGAAAAGCGGCAGCCATACTGCTGCATTGGAGAGCTTGCCAAGCGCCTGGCCGTACTCGGCGTCCGCCTTCTTCGCATCCAACTCCGCATCGCCGGCAGCCAGCCATTGGTCGGTTTCTGGGTCCTTCCAGTTCATGCGGTTCGGTGTCGGCACGTTGGTGGAAATGAAGTAGAGGGATAGGCCTTCGCCGGTCGAGGCGTAACCGTAGCCCATGCTGAACATGTCGAACTCCTGCGTGGCCAGCTTCCCCCAGGCCACGGTAGAGTCGAACAACTGAACGCGCAGGTCGATGCCGACGCGACGCAGGTCACCCTGCACTGCTTCCAGGATGTCCTTCCAATAGCCCGAGATGCCATAGAGCAGCGGCGACAGACGAACGCCGTTCTTGGTGCGGATTCCATCGGACCCCTTGACCCAGCCGGCCTCGTCCAGCAACTGTTCTGCGCGCTTGGGATCAAAGCGGAACGGCGTCTTGCCCGGTGTGGGTGTGTCCGTGGCGAGCATGCTGGTCGCAGACCTCGCTGAGCGGAAGGTGATGACTTCAGTCAGCGTCTTGCGGTCCACAGCCAGGTTGATGGCTTGGCGCACCTTCTCGTCCGCGACGAGGTCCTTGTCGACTTTGAAGCCGATGAAGAAGGTCCAGTTGTACGCGGAGGCCTTGCTCAGCGAGACACTCTTGCTCTTTTGCAACTCGGAAAGGGCGTAGTACGGCAGATAGCGCGTGAGTTCAGCCTGCCCGGTCTGCAATGCGGTCAGTCGTGTGGTTTCCTCAGGCACGATCTTCCAGACGATGCGATCGACCTTGGGCTTCGGGTCGGCGTAAATTGAAGGGCCCCAGTTGTAGCCCTCGTGACGCGTCAGCACCACTTCGTTTCGCGGCGTCCAGCTTTGGAAGCAGTATGGCCCAGTGCCATCAAAGCCCTTGACGCCGTAGTCGGCGCCCATCGCCGTAGCTTGTTCGGTGTTGATGATGGTGTGCCCGTGCGTTGCCATTTGCCGCAGCAAGTCGCCATAGGGTCGCTTGAGCTTGTAGACCACGGTGAGCGGATCAGGCGCAGTGATGGAGTCCACTTGGCCGGCCCGCCAGCGGTCCAGCGCCTTCGTCTGGGGATCCATCCAGCGCTTGTAGCTGCTAACCACGTCCTGGGCCGTCAGCTTCTTGCCGCTGCAAAACGATACGCCCTCGCGCAGCTTGAAGGTGTAGGTCAGACCGTCCGCGGAAACTGCGTAGCTCTTGGCAAGACTCGGCACCGGTGTCTTGAGGTCGTAGTCCAATGCCATGAGCGTGTCGCCGGCCATGAAGAGGACCTCTGCTGCGCCGCGGGCCGTCGTACGGTGCGGGTCGTAGCGGTCGGTCTCCAGCTCGCGCAGGATAGTCACAGTCTTGGGTTGCTGCGCGTGGACCGACGCCGTGGCGCCGGCGATACCCACCAGCAGGCAAGGAAGCAATGTTCGTAAGCTCAGCATGACGATCCTTCGGGGAAGATAGAGGTGGCAGGGCATCAGCCCTGAATGCGCAGGTCGAATGCGTCGCGGAGGCTGTCACCTAGCAGGTTGACGATGAGCACGACGCCGAAGATGACGAGGGTCGGCACAGTGGATATGTGGGGAAATATCTCCAGATACTTGCGTCCATCGGCCGCCATGCTTCCGAGTTCGGCGAACGGCGGCAGCGGTCCTAGGCCCAGGAAGGAAAGCAAAGCCGCCAGCAAGATGGTGTGGCCCAACTGCAAGGTGGCGTAGATCAGCAGCATTGAGGCGCAGTTAGGAAGTACGTAGCGCGTGATCAGGTAGCGGTCGGAGAACCCGATCGAACGGCCCGCTTCCATGTAGTCCTGTTTGATCACGACCATCGCGGCCGAACGCGCGACGCGGACCATGCCAGGCACGGCGGCCAAGCTCAGCGCGATTAGGAGGCTACCCAGACCCGGCCCCATCAGGGCCGACAGACTTAGCCCGAAAAGGATCGCCGGGAAGGAAAGCAGCACGTCAGCAAGTCGCATGATGAACGACGTCGCACGTGTGTAGTAGGCGGCCAGGATGCCCAGCAACGCCCCTATTCCTGAGCCCACAAAGACGCTGACGAAGCCGATTACCAGCGTGGCGCGCAGCCCGTACAGCACGCGCGACAGGAGGTCGCGCCCCTGCACATCGGTGCCCAGCCAAAAGGTCACCCCATCGGGTGACATCCACCCCGGCGGCTTGCGCGCGTTGATCATTCGTGTGGCGTAAGGATCGTGCGGCGCCAGCCAAGGCGCCAGCGCCGCCGCCAGAAAGATCAGCGTGGCGACCAGGAGCCAGAGCATGAGCAACTTGTCACGGCGCACGCGCGCGAGAAAGCCGTTGTTCGACGGATTGGCAGCCGGTGCCACCACGGGGACCCTGGGGACATCGGAGGGTTGCACTGCGCTGCTCATTTGCCGCCTCGCGGGTCCAGGTAGGCATACAGGGTGTCCACCAGCAGATTGATCACGATGAAGCCCAGCGCGGTCACGAGGATCGCGCCTTGGGCCAGTGGATAGTCGCTTGAGAAGATGGCGCCAACTGCCATGCGACCTAGGCCCGGCCAGGAAAAGATTTGCTCTGTGACGACCGCGCCGCCCAGCAGGTTGCCCACCTGCAGGCCAACTAGAGTGACGATGGGTAGCAGCGCATTACGTAAAGCGTGACGCAGCAGGATGACGGATTCGGGTGCGCCCTTCGCACGCGCAGTGCGCACGTAGTCGGAGCCCAGCGTTTCGATCACGGCCGTGCGCGTGATGCGCGCGACCGGGCCGATCAGCACGGAGCCCAGCGTGATGGCGGGGAGCAAGACGGACAGGAATCCGTCCAGCGTCCACAGCGGCCCCGAGCGTCCGAGATACGGCAGGATACCGGCGCCGCCGATGTACTGGATCAACAGCATGCCGACCCAGAAGACCGGCAGCGATACTCCCATAACCGACAGCACCATCACCAAACGATCGATGAGCTTGCCGCGGCGGTAAGCTGCCACCGTGCCGAGGAAGATCGCCAGCGGAACGGCCCAGATGACACTGGCAATCATGAGTTCGACCGTGGCACCGATCACGCCGACAATTTCGTCCGAGACGAGCTGCCCGGAGATCATCGAGCGGCCCAGATCCAGGTGCAGCAGCCGCCAGACGTACAGGCCAAGCTGGTAAAGCACGGGTTTGTCCAAGCCCATCTGCTCACGGATCGCGGCCAGGTCTTCGGGCGTGGCACTGGCGCCGCCGACCACAGCGGCCGGATCAGCGGGCGCGATCTGGATCAAGATGAAGCCCACGAGCACCACCGCGACCACCACGGGAAACGACGTAAGCAGCCGCAATAGCAGCTGCTTCAACATCCGAACATCCTTGTCAAACTCACCATGTCTTCACCTGCGTTCTTGCTCCGAAGTGGGAGCGTCTTGGGGGGTGAAGCGATTGTTCCGGCGGTGTGACAGCCGGTCCAGTCAGGATGTTTTCGTTGGTCTTGACCCTGTGTTAACAACCCCTCGGACAGGATTCGATTTAGTGCGGGTTAACCCGGGGACGTGCACCAAGTAAATGCACCGTTGGCACAACATGCATTCAATTGTGCGGTGCAGCATCGGATTTACACTGCGGCCAAAGCGTGGCGGTCAGGGAGCGTTTTTGACGGCCAGATTGCGCTGCAACAGCACGCTTCGCAAGCTGCGGATGAAGCCCTCCGCAAGCGGCGTAAGCGGTGTTGTCCGAAGATAGACCAAGTCGGCCACGATTGGCTCGATGTCTCGCACCGGGATACTGACCAGCGCACCCTTCGGTGTGCCCGACAGCGAGAATTCGTCGACAAGCGCCACGCCGTTTCCGGCCAACACGGAGGGACAGGCATTCTGCGGTGAGCCTACCTGCATCAACACGTCAGGCGAGATACCGGCCTTCTCGAACCACTGAGCGATCTTGATGCCGAAGGGCGTGTGCGACGGGTAGTGGATGAGGCGCTGGTCCAGCAGGTCGCGCGGTCCCACCATCGCAAGCTCGGCCAGCGGATGACCAGGCAAGCAGACGCAGACAACTTGGCTGATGGCGACCGGAATCGTACGCAGGTTTGGATGGTCCACCGGCAGGATGGCGATGCCCACATCGACCTGCTTGTGCAACAGGCTGTCTTTCAGGAGTTCATAGCTGAGGCATTCAAATTTGACCCGCACGGTGGGATGATTCACCCGGAAATGGCTGAGCGCCTGAGGCACGATCATCTGCCCGATGCTTGGACTGGCGACGACGCTCAGCAGGCCTCGGCGGCGCTCGGCGATCTCCTGGGTCAGACGTTCAACGCGTTGCACACCTCTGTAGACCAGTTCCACTTCAGCGAACAGCAGACGCGCCTCAGGCGTCGGGTGCAGTCTCCCCTTGATGCGCTCAAAAAGCGGAAAGCCCAACTGGGTTTCCGTATGGGACAACACACGGCTGACCGCCGGCACGGAAACGTGAAGCAGACGCGATGCGTCGCTCACTGAACCCGTGCTCATCACGGCCTTAAAAACTTCAATCTGACGTAGGTTCATTCAATTCGAGATCGTCGGGGCCGGTGGCTTGGCGAAGGCTTACCCGACCGGCTTGGCATCCTAGCCTCCAGCATGGCGCGTGCCCCTGGAGACCAACCCGTATAAGACGCAGTGCGCCCATTTGGTGCCGGTGAGCAGGTTAAGAGCTGCGCACGTTATATCAATCGATTCCTGCCCGAACCTGTTGCACCATCCCGCACCTGCCACAAGCGATTTCGCCGCGGCCGAAGTCAACAGCCACAAGCAAGAGGATCATGCTTCAGACCCGCCCTGCAACCATCCGCCAAATACCCGACACACCGCGGTGTCTGGGCGTTCTGGGCGGCATGGGACCGATGGCAGGCGCGCAGTTCGCGTTGCGCCTCGTTCAGCTCACGCCCGCTGGGTGCGACCAAGAACATATCCCGCTGGCGTTGCGCAACGACCCGCGGATTCCGGACCGCTCGGCAGCGCTGATGGCCGGCGGCGCGGACCCGCTGCCTGCGATGCTGGAAGGAATTGCAGCCTTGCAAGTCGCAGGCGCCGACTGCATCGCGATCCCCTGCAACACTGCACACCTGTGGTTCAAGCAGCTACGTGAAGCTAGCAAGGTCCCACTGTTCCACATCGTCGATGCGGTCGTCCAAGATCTGCAGCGACAGGGCATGCGAGGGCTGTCCGTCGGCGTCCTGGGGACGCCGGCCACGCTTGCGTGCGGCCTGTACCAGAACGCGTTGAAGAAGGCCGGCCATCCCGTACTTGTTCTCGAGGACGACGACTTCCAAGACTGCGTGGACGCCATCGCGCTCGTCAAGGCTAATGAGATGCCTGCCGCATTCACCGCGGTCTCGCGCAGCATCCGCAAACTTCTCGCTGCCGGCGCACGCGCTATCGTCCTGGGCTGCACCGAACTGCCTCTGGCAGTTCCCCACGAGCGCCGCGCCGAGTTCGATGGCGTCGTGCTGACCGACTCCATCGACGCGCTGGCCAAGCAAGTGCTGAGCGTCTTTCGTCCGAGCCTTCGTCTTCTCGACGACGACCGACACGAACGCATCGCCCCATAGCTCCTCGAGCCCGGGTGAGCGATGGCTTGGCGAAGGTCTTTCAACTGATCAACTGCTTGACTCAACCTTGCCGTGGGCAAATCTGGGACGGCGTGGACGGCCTCGCAACGACCGAACGCCCAAGCGGTCGACGCCTGGCTGGACGACGCGCACGTGCGCAAGGTGGCACCCGCCGGCTTCGACGGACTTCGATCAACTGCCTTTCAGCGCCAAGGTCCCTTTCATGATTGCGGAGTGCCCCGGGAACGAACAGAAAAAGACGTAGTCGGTCCCGGCCGCAAGCTTGGCGACGGCAATCTCTACTGTGGTCGTCTCACCGCCGCCGATCAGCTTGGAGTGCGCGATGACGCGGGCATCCTGTGGCTTGACGTAGTCGTTGGTGACCCCGGCAACGATGCCGTCCGTGGCCGTGGCGCCCATGTCAACCGCCTTGGTAATCACCAAGTTGTGCCCCATGGCAGCTTTGGGAAGTTTGCCTACGTGCTTGAGAGTGACCGCGAAGACTTGGCAAGCTTTGGGCACCGCAAGTGCCCTCACGTTGAACTGCATAGCGTCATTGCTTTCGACGACAGCCGTGCAGTCGGCCGCCATCGCGTCCGGTGCAGCGAACAAACCCGCAGCGGTCGCTACCAGGGCGAAAAAGACGCGAGAAGGGGTCTTCATAGAGGGTTCTACTGGGTAACAGACTTCGCGCCGCGCACGGCGATCACCTCGATCTCCACGAGGTAGGCAGGGTTGGCCAGGGCGGCGATCTCAAAGGCGGAGCGCGCCGGCAGGTTGGGCTGGTCGGCCGTCCCAAAGAATCGGGTGTAACCCTTCATGAAGCCTGCGAAATCCATCTTGCCGCCCTTTGCCGGGTCTTTGACCAGGAACACTTGCATCTTGACCACATCGGACATGGCGAGGTTCATGGACTTCAGCTGCACCTCGACGGATTTCAGCACGGCGACAGTCTGACCTTCGGTGTCGCCGCCATAGGCCTCGCGGTCCGTTGCGGGCTTGGTGCTGTCGACGACGGGTGGCACCTTACCGGACAGGTAGATCGTGCTGGCGCCAGGGGGGATCTCCACGGCGTTGGCGATTGGAAAGGTGGAGTTGGGCAGCTTGTAGCGGATCAACGGCCCGCTTGTGGTGCCGGTAGCAGTACAGGCGCCCAGCGCCAGGGCGGCCAGCAGGCCGCAAACTAAAAAGGGGAAACGCTGGAACATGGATGCCTTCGTAAAGTCGGGATCAAAAAGGATGGGGTGGTCAAGCCTTCAGGGCTCAGCGCGGTCCCAAGGGCTGGCCGCGGTACGGTCACTTGCGGAAGATCTGCACGTCTTCCGGCCGGATCTTGTCGGTGAATTGGTTCCCGAAATGCTCGCGCACATAGTTGACAACTTCGGCCACCTGCTCATTGCTCAGCCGGCTTGCGAATCCGGGCATGCCGTGCAGGCCGTTCATAACTACGCCGATTGGATAGGCGCCCGCGGCAAGCTTCGGGTTGCTGGCCAACGCCGGGTAGAAGCCCACGCCCTTGGCGCCATGGGCCTGAGGCATGTGGCAGCCTTGGCACACCGCTTGATAAATGTTCGCACCGTCCCGTTGAGTCAGGATCAGGCGACTGTCGGAGAAGTTGGCCTTGAGCCCCGACACCGTGGCTTCACTCAGAGCCATCACGTCGGCAGCGGTGCCAGTGGCCGGCGGCGCGGCGAGTACAGGCAGACCCGCCATTGCGGCAGCTAGCAGGCCGACGGCCAGCGATCGTTTGATAGTCGTGGAGTACATAAGATGCGGTCTGGGATCGGGATTAGAGGCTCATGGCCTTTGCGCTGAGACGCTGTATTGCGTCGAGCGAGGAGAGCACGGCACCCTCCTGCCAAGCTGGGATATATGAGACGTGCTCGCCCGCCAGCACGATGCGGCCATCGACCTGGGCCAAATTCTTGTAGTGCTGACCGCGCAGCTCGTCTGTCCACTTGCCGTAGCAGCCAAGAATCCACCCCATTCGGTGCCAAGCTACGGAGACGCCATTCAGGAACTCGGCCTTGAATTGGGGATGCAGCTGGCTGCCATACTCGAGCACCAGGCGGATGCGCTCGTTGGGCGTGAGCGACGAGAAGCGGTATGAATTGGTATTCTCGAAGTTGTAGGCGCCAAGAAGCACGGCCGGCCCCTTGCCCATGTAGCCAGTGGACGGGTAGGAAATCTGCTGGATCGGCAAATCGGTGTAGCTGATGCCGCCATAGATGCGCTCGTCCTCTTCCCAGAAACGTCGCTTGAACTCCAGGCCCACCTTCATCGAGCTGCCGTAAGGCAAGCTATCGATGGCAGCGCGCATCGAGTCGCCCACCTGAATGTCGAGTTGGGCGAGGATCGAGGCCGGGATTGTGCACACGCACCAGTCCGCGCTGGCACGGCGGGTGGCGCCAGGCTTCTGAGCATCGTTGTAGTGCACCGTGACCGACCGGTCGCCCTGCTCGATCTTGGTCACCTTGGCGTTGTAGCGGATGGCCTGCCCAAGATCGCGCGCCATGGCCTGCGCCAGCATATCCATGCCGCCTTCAGGCTGGAAGATGGTGCTGTGAAACTCGTAGACGTTTCCGGCGCCGATCTGGCCCCACAGATTCGACTGCAGCAGCTCATGCAGGCCGATGGGCTGCGAGGGCTTGGCCAGCGCCATCAGTCCCCCTGCGGGGTCATTCTCGTATCCGCGGTAGTCGCTGACGGCGGTGCTCGCCACGTAGCGGTAGTCCTTATCCAGCACACCCCACGACTTCAGGCTGGCGAGAAGTTTCTCCTTGTCCTCCTTCGTGACGGCGGTGTCCAGGGCACCCTGATTGGCCGCCTTTGCGAGCAATTCCGCCACATTTCCGCGCACGTCGGCCTGCACATGGCGAAAGCGTTGCGGCTTGCCGCCGAAGGCCTTGCTGTGATGAACGTACGCGTTGTAGTTGACCTGGTTGAACGCTTCCAGCTTGATGCCATAGCGCCGGTAGTAGTCCAGCATCGCATGGTGGTGATAGGGCACGCGCCATGGACCGGGATTGAAGTAGTTGCCTTTGGCGAAGCCGACGGTCTGCGCGGTGCCGTCCAATTCAGTAAACCGGTCGCCGCCGCGCAGCGTCCAGCAGCGGCCTCCAGCGCGGGACTGAAACTCCAGCACCTCGACCTTGTAGCCGGCATTGCGCAGTTCGACGGCGGCCACCATGCCTGCCAAACCCGCGCCCAAGATGATGACTGAGGAACCAGGCTTGGCCTTGGCTAGCTGCACCGGTCCGTGATAGCTGGACTCGGCCGCGTGGCCCAGGGAACTCATGGCTTGGTACATGGCCGCACCGCCGGCTGCTTTGCCAATCATCGTGAGCAAATCGCGCCGCGTTAGTTCATTGGTTTCTATTGGCATAGCTGATTCGAGTTTGAAAAGAGCCGAGGGAATTTGTTGGGATGTCGATTGAGACTGGCCAGAGCGAGCCATACAGAAGGGGCTTGTCAAGACGCACCTGCTGGCGGATGAGTGGCAATCCACCGGGGTGGCGCTGGCGCCTCCGACAACCGTAGGCTGGATCGCCCGACGCGATCTGAATCAGGATGAAGTCCCCTAGCACCAAGCCAACCAGCACAGGCAGCGAAGTCAGCAGCCTGGGAAGCAGCCGCTTCAAAATCCAAATTGCCTCGCCAAATCATGATTGACTTCACCTGCGTCGTGGCTCCGAAACGGAGCGCCGTTGGGGTGAAGGAATTATTCCGACGGTGTGACAGGTGGTCCAGTCAGGATGTTTTCGTTGGTCTTGACCCTGTGTTAACACCCTGGCCGTCGGGGGCCGTTTTGGCGCGGGTTAACCCGCAGAAATGCCACTCGGCAATAGGCCCTCGCCGTCCAATGCAGCCAAACGAGCGGTGCATTGAGTCTGCGCTACGTTCACGAAGCGTGCTTCACGGCGCGCTTTTTTAACAGCCATCTTCGACCTAGGCCGCAACAAGCACGCTTCGGCAATGCGCAAGGACCACAGCCCTTGCGTCTCGCTCAATCCTGCAGGCAGAGGTATTTGAGTTCCAGGTACTCTTCGATGCCGTGGCGTGAGCCCTCGCGCCCCAAACCCGACTGCTTGACGCCACCGAAGGGCGCCACCTCGTTGGAGATCAGTCCAGTGTTGATGCCGACCATACCGGCCTCGAGCTGCTCGCCGACGCGCCACACGCGGCGTCGGTCCTCGGTGAACAGATAGGCGGCGAGGCCGAACTCCGAATCGTTGGCCATAGCGATCGCTTCATCCTCGGTCTCGAATCGAAATAAGGGCGCCAACGGACCGAAGGTCTCCTCGCGCGCGACCCGCATTGAATGGGTGACGCCGGTCAGCACGGTGGGCTCGAAGAAGGTGCCGCCAAGCGCATGCTCCCGGCCGCCGGCACGCACCTGCGCGCCCTGCGAGAGCGCGTCGTCGATGTGCTGGCGCACTTTGGCGACCGCACGCGCGTCGATCAGCGGCCCCTGCGCGACGCCGGTCTCCAGGCCATTTCCCACGCGCATCGCGGACACCGCCTCCGTCAGCCGCGCCGCAATCGTGTCGTAGATGCCGGCCTGCACGTAGATGCGGTTGGCGCATACGCAGGTCTGTCCGGAGTTGCGGAACTTGGAGGCGATGATGCCCTCGACCGCGCGCGCCGGGTCGGCATCGTCGAACACGATCAGCGGCGCATTGCCGCCGAGCTCGAGCGACAGCTTCTTGATGGTCGGCGCGCATTGCTGCGCCAGCAGCCGACCGACGCCAGTGGAGCCGGTGAAGCTGAGCTTCCGCACCACTGGGCTCTCGCACAGCGTGGAGCCGATCGCCGGTGCGTCGCCGGTCAGGATCTGCAGCACGCCGGATGGAACACCTGCCTCGAGAGCCAGCACGCCCAGCGCGAAGGCGCTCAGCGGGGTCAGCTCAGCCGGCTTGACCACGATGGTGCAACCAGCGGCCAAGGCCGGCCCCACCTTGCGCGTGATCATCGCCGCCGGGAAGTTCCAGGGCGTGATTGCGGCGCACACACCGATGGCCTGCTTGATCACCAGGATGCGCTGGCCAGCGCGTTGCGGCTGAAGCACCTCGCCGTCGATGCGCTTGGCCTCCTCCGCAAACCATTCCAGGAACGAGGCCGCGTAGGCGATCTCACCGCGCGCCTCGGCCAGCGGCTTGCCCTGCTCCAGCGTCATCAGACGGGCAAGGTCCTCCTGGTGGGCCAGCATCAACTCGGCCCAGCGTCGCAGGATCCTGGCGCGCTCGGGTGCGCTCCGCGCACGCCAAGCTGGCAGCGCAGCCGCGGCACCAGTTATCGCGCGCTCGGTCTCGGCGCGGCCCAC
Organism: Variovorax sp. J31P207; assembly: GCF_030316965.1. Taxonomy (NCBI): domain Bacteria; kingdom Pseudomonadati; phylum Pseudomonadota; class Betaproteobacteria; order Burkholderiales; family Comamonadaceae; genus Variovorax; species Variovorax sp. J31P207. Next base: position 5,669 of record NZ_JASZYN010000016.1, on the reverse strand, counting down.
ACGCGGCACCATGGCCAGGCAGCGGCCGCTGGCCGGGTCGTCGACGGCGAAGGTGGCGCCATCGTCGGCTGCCACCCAGGCACCGTCGATCAGGCAGGCAGACTGCAGGAGGTCGGGGCGCCGCAGGCCCAGGGCGCTGTCGTTCTTCGAAATATCTTTGCCTTCAGACGCTGTGCGAGCACCTTCGGACGGCCGTGCGGGGCTCATGCTGCCAGCACCTCGTCAAGGATGCCCAGCGCGCGGTCGAACAGCGCGTCGGGGATGGTCAGCGGATACAGGAAACGGATCACGTTGCCGTACAACCCGCAGCTCAACAGCAGCAGACCTTGCTCCAGCGCCTTGGCCTGAATGCGCTGAACCGCCTGCGCGTCGGGCGCGCCGGTGGCCGGGTCGCGCAGTTCGACCGCGACCATTGAGCCAAGTCCCCGCACATCGGCTAGCGCCTTGTTCGTCACCTGTGCCTTGCGCAGGCGCTGCACCAGCCTCTCACCAAGTGCGGCGGCACGCTGACACAGCTGCTCGTCGGCGATCGCGTCCAGCACCGCATGCGAAGCGGCTACGGCCAGCGGGTTGGCAGCATAGGTGCCGCCCAGGCCGCCCGGCGCCGGCGCATCCATGATGGCGGCCCGGCCGGATACGGCCGATAGCGGCATGCCGCCGGCCAGGCTCTTGGCCATGGTGATCAGGTCCGGCTCGACGTCGTGGTGCTCCATCGCAAACATCCGGCCGGTGCGCGCGAAGCCGGTCTGCACTTCATCTGCTATGAGCACGATGGCATGCTCGTCGCAGATGCGGCGCAGGCCGCGCAACAGCTCGGTCGGCGTCGCGTTGAAGCCGCCTTCTCCCTGCACCGGCTCAATCACGATCGCGGCCACGCGCTTCGGATCGATGTCGGTCTTGAACAACTTCTCGATTCCGGCCAGCGAATCGGCGACGCTCACGCCCTGCGTCTCGCTAGGGAATGGGGCATGGAACACATCGGCCGGGAACGGGCCGAAGCCGCTCTTGTAGGGCGCGACCTTGCCGGTCATCGCCAGCGCCAACAGTGTGCGGCCGTGGAAGGCGCCGCCGAAGGCGATCACGCCCGCGCGGCCGGTGTGGACGCGCGCGATCTTCACCGCGTTCTCCAGCGCCTCGGCACCGGTGGTGAAGAAGGCCGTCTTGACCGGGCCCGAGATCGGCACCAGCGCATTGAGGCGCTCGGCCAGCGTCACCGCGCTTTCGTATGGAATGATCTGGTACGCGGTGTGCGTGAACAGCTTGGCCTGCGCCTCGATTGCCGCCATCACCTTCGGGTGCCGATGGCCGGTGTTGAGCACGGCGATGCCGGCGGCAAAGTCGATGTACTCGCGCCTCTCAACGTCCCAGAGGCTCGCGTTCTCGGCTCGCTGGGCATAGAAGCTACACATCACGCTCACGCCGCGCGGAGTGGCCGCAACGCGGCGGATCTGGAGTTCGGAATTGGTAGTCATAGCACGAAGAAGGGCGCGGGCTGCGCACTGGAAGTGGATCGGAAGTTCTGATTCAATGCGGCATTGGCTCCATTCACAAGATCCAGTTCCTTCAATTTCGATGGAGCCATTCAAAGATTTACTATGAAATCCATCTGTGCCGACTTGGTTCTGCAGCGGCTCGCGCCCGACGCCGGCGCAGCGCTGAACCGCCAGCTCTACGAATGCCTGCGCAACGCCATCCTCGACGGCAGCCTGACGCCCTCGAGCGCGCTGCCATCGTCGCGCGACTTGGCGCGCGAGATCTCACTGTCGCGCAACACCGTGCTGCATGCTTACGAGCAGTTGCGTGCCGAGGGTTATGTGCACTCGCAAGTGGGCAGCGGCACTTTCGTCGCCGAAACCGCGCCTGAAGCCCACTTGGCCGTGGGCCAGGCCCGCAACACCAGTGCGCCTCCAAAGCCGCACGAGGCAGTCCACCTGGCCCGGCGCGCGAGGGCGCTGGTTGACGACGCATCGGCCGCGCCACGCCAGTGGGGCGCGTTCATGCCGGGGGTGCCGGACGTGACCCAGTTCCCGCACCGGCTGTTCGGCCGAATCCTCGGGCGTCTGTGGCGCGAACCAACGCCCGAATTGCTGACCTATTCGCACGGTGGTGGCCATGCTGACCTGCGCACGGCGATCGCGGACCACCTGCGCGTGGCACGCGCGGTGCGCTGCGATGCCGACCAAGTGCTGATCACCGAGGGCGTGCACCAGGCCATCGACCTCACGCTACGCATGCTGGCCGATCCGCGTGACACGGTTTGGGTGGAGGAGCCGGGCTACTGGGGTTTCCACAAGGTGCTGAACATGGGCGCCTGGCGCGTCCGGCCTCTGCGCGTAGACGTCGACAGTGACGGCCCGCGGGCGGGCTGGCCGCGCGGCAGCGCCGCCCCACGGTTAATCTTCGTTACGCCCTCGCACCAATACCCGCTGGGCTCGGTGATGAGCCTGGCGCGCAGGCGCGAGCTGATAGGACTGGCGCGCGAAAGCGGGTGCTGGATCGTCGAGGACGACTACGATAGCGAATTCCGTTTCGCCGGCCGCCCCATTCCATCGATGCAAGGGTTGGAAGACGACAGCCCGGTGATCTACATCGGTACCTTCAGCAAGACCCTGTTCCCGGGCTTGCGTGTGGGCTACATGGTCCTGCCGCGCTCGCTGGCCAAGCACTTCCGGACCGCGCATGCAGACCTGTACCGCGAAGGCCACGCGATTACGCAGGTGGCACTGGCAGAGCTGATCGCGCAAGGCCACTATGCCGCGCACATCCGTCGTATGCGGATGCTGTATGGGCGCCGGCGCGCGGCTCTGGCCGGACTCATCCAAGAACATCTCGGCCCTGACTACCTGCATTCATCAGCTAGCAACGCCGGTCTGCATCTGGTCATGCGGTTACCCGAAGGCAGCAACGATGTTGCGATCGCGCGCGCCGCCGAGGCGCGAGGCGTTCTCTCGAGGCCGCTGTCGCGCTATTACCGCTTCGGCGACAGTCGACCGGGCCTACTCCTCGGATACGCCTGCGTGGAAGAGACACGAATCGAGAGTGCGTTTCACGCCTTGTTAGGTTCCAAAACCTCCGCGACCGAGTAGTTGACCGCGCTCCATTCGACTCGGTCCAAAATGCCATCACGCCGTACGAGAACCTCGCCCTCGATCAGGGAGCCAGCTGGGCATAGGTAGCCCCGGGTGTGCAATTGTCGGGGGTCCGACTCATCTTTTCAGGATCCCTTCAGCAGCAGCTCACGCAACTGGTCAGCTGCAGGATTCGCCGTCTCGCTCCGCCATGCCAAGTGCAACTCCGCGAAGGGTGCCGTGTCTGGCGGTAGCTCACGAAAGCGAATCTTCGCAAAGCGCATCCGCTGCGCAGAGTGGGGAACCAGCGCAATGCCAAGGCCCGCGTCGACAAGCGACAGCATCGAGTGGGTATGGCCGATGGAGTGAACGAAGTCGGGCTGAACCGAATTGCCTCGCAGCCAACCGGTCAGCACCTGGTACATGTATTGACCGTCGGCGGGCGAATACATGATGGTCGCCTGTCCGTTGAGATCCTTCACGCTGAACTTCCGCGCCCTTGCAAGGGGATGTGCCTGTGGCACTGCCAGCACGAATGGCTCGCGAAGAACACAAGCGACTTGTAGGTCCGGTCGGTGGTACAGCGGGCGGACGATTCCAAGATCGAGCCGCCCCGCGCTCAGGGCTTCCAACTGATCGAAGGTCTGCATCTCCATCACCGAAAGATCGACCCCGGGCAAGGCCCGTCCGGCGGCACCGACCAGGCGCGGCAGCAGGCTGTAGCTGGCAGCGGGAATGAACCCCGCGCGCACCTGACCGACCGTTCCTTCGACCGTTCGGCGCGCGGACAGGGTGGCCGATTGCACTCGTCGAAGGATGTCCTGCGCTTCCTTGAAGAACGTCTTTCCCGCAGGCGTCAGGCGTACATGTCGGCGATTGCGGTCGAGAAGCGAAACACCGATCTCGTGCTCCAACAGCTGGATCTGGCGGGTGAGCGGAGGCTGAGTCATGTGAAGCGAGGCCGCCGCGCGCGCGAAGTGAAGCTCCGAAGCCACCGCTACGAAGCATCGGAGTTGAGAGATCTGGAGCATGGGATTTGATCTAACAAGTATTGAATTACTGGATACCTAAGATGGATTGGACTTGAATCAGAGGGCTTCGTACAGTCCGTTCCATCGAGCCGGGCTCCAGTCCGGCCGCCACGTTGACAGGACCCCACCATGAGCCATCAAAGCAGCAGCCCTGCGCCCCTCATCTTCTTGCACCCGGATGACAGCGTCGCCATTGCACGCGTGGCGCTCCCGGAAGGCGCGGCGGTGGTGGCAGGCGTCACCACGCGGCAGCCGATCGCCGCCGGGCACAAGGTCGCCACACGTGATCACGCCCTGGGCGCCGAAGTGCGGCGCTACGGCCAGATCATCGGTTTCTCCTCCAGGGCCATCGTCGCTGGCGAGCACGTGCACGAGCACAACATCACCGTGGGCGACTTCGCGAAGGACTACGCCTTCAGCGAGGAGACGGTGATCACGAAGTACGTGGATCAGCCGGCAACCTTCATGGGCATCCGCCGAGCCGACAGAGGGGTGGGCACTCGAAACTTCATCGGGATCCTGACCACTGTCAACTGCAGCGCACACGTTGCGAATCTCGTCGCACGAGCCTTCGAGCGCAACCCGCTGACCGACCATGACCCGCTCGCCGAATACCCCAATGTCGATGGCGTCCTGGCATTTGACTCACAAGACGGGTTGCGGCATGAGTTCCGGAGAGCCGCTGACGATCTTGCGCCGCACGCTGGAGGGCTACGCCCGCCACCCCAATTTTTCGAAGGTGTTCGTTATCGGCCTGGGCTGCGAGGTGAATCAGGTTGACGGCTTCTTGAACACCGCAGGCCTCTCCGGTCGCGTGCAAGGCTTCACGATCCAGCAGCTCGGCGGCAGCCACAAGGCTGCGCAGCGGCTGCTCGAGGAAGTGAAGGCGGCGCTTTCAGAGGCCAATGGCGTGCAGCGTGAGCCGATGCCAGCTTCTGAGCTCAAGGTCGCGCTGATCTGCGGAGGGTCGGACGGGTACTCGGGCATTTCAGCCAACCCCGCCCTTGGCGCCGCCAGCGACCTGATCGTGCAGAACGGCGGCACGATCGTGCTCTCCGAGACGCCCGAAACCTATGGTGCGGAGCACTTGCTGACACGTCGCGCAGAACGGCGAGACATCGGCGAGAAGCTTGTCCAACGCATGCAGTGGTGGGATGCGTACGCGAAGCGCGAGAACGTCTCACTCAATGCCAATCCTTCGCCCGGGAACAAGGCGGGAGGCCTGACCACCATCCTGGAAAAGTCCTTGGGCGCCATGGCAAAGGCGGGCAACACCAATCTGCGCCAGGTGGTGGAGTACGCGGAGCCTGTCACCGAAAAAGGCTTCGTCTTCATGGATGCGCCGGGCTACGACCCGGTCCAAGTCACAGGGCAGATCGCTGGCGGCTGCAACCTCGTCGCTTTCACGACGGGCCGTGGCAGCGTCTTCGGTTCCAAGCCTGTCCCGTCCATCAAGCTGGCCACCAACACTGCCATGTTCGAACGGATGGCGGACGACATGGACTGTCGGGGGCCGGGGGGGGTTGTTGCGGGCGAAGAGAGACAACCCCCCCCCACCCCCGGGGCCCCC